>NZ_JAVZPN010000001.1:0-141365 GCF_038881575.1 Desulfurococcus sp.
ATCATCATCCGAGGGCTTGAGTATTCACACTCACCGCCACATCATCATCTAATCATAACGCTACCGCCAAAACTTAATAAACTCTCCTCTCATCCCCGCCACAGAAGGGCGAGGCTTTCAGTTGTAATTATGATCATAACTATAACAAAGGTACTTCTAAGTAGCGTGGGTAGCCCTCTTAAATGATTTCCAAGGCTTGAAGCTTTAAATCTCATGGTAGATGTTTGATATTATAGATGCATTATAGATGCTTTGGGATGGGTTCCTTGATGAAGTGCCCCGATGTATTGATTAATAGCTTTATTGATGAGGTTCTCAGTGCTGAATTATATAGGTTTATGGCTAAAACCACGGGCAACAAGGTTTTCGAGAACCTGGCGTTGATTGAGGAGAAGCATGCCGGTATCCTCAGCAGAATCATGCGTGAAAAAGGTCTTGGAACACCATCTATATCGCTTAGCGCCAGGTTGAGGGCTAGGTGGCTTAAGCTATTGTCAAGGCTCTTCGGCTATAGATTCCTAATGCTTTTAATGGAGCGCTCCGAGGTAGATGCTGTAGTAGGTTACTGGGGCCTCTTAAATGATCCATTAATGCAGAATCATAGGGATGATATAGCTGAGCTACTCAGAGACGAGGTGATTCATGAGGTAGAGCTATACGAGGCTATCCACGGCTACAAGATTAGAGTGGAGAACATGAAGGATGCTGTCTATGGTATGATAGATGCTCTCATAGAGATCGAGGCGGGTGTTATAGGTATAGCGATGGCAACCGAACCACTTGTAGCCGGTATAGCGGGCTTGATCTCGTCTATAGCTGGATCACTAAGCATGAGTGTAGGCGCATATCTGTCAACGAAATCCGAGAACAATGCATCTGAGAGCAGTAGACTAGTGGACCAAGTGATGTCCTCAGTCGATATGGATGTATTTATTAAGAAAGTAGAGGAGAGGCTTATCGGAAAAGGCTTAAGCAAGGGTGATGTTACATTAATCAGTAAGTTGGTGAGGGAAAATCCTGTCCTAGCTAACCTAGTCATAGAGCAAGACGGCAGTGATACCTCCCCCATTGGTGCAGCTAAAAGTGCTGGAGTATTCTATATTCTTGGAGCTCTAGGACCAGTGCTCCCGTTCCTCTTAAACCTGCCCATATACTACGCTATACCGTTATCAATAACTTTAACTCTGCTGCTATTATTCCTTCTAACACTCTTTATAACACTTACCTCGGGTGGGCGTTTTACAAGGATGTTTATGGAGTACACGGGGTTGACGTTGATTGCTACATTTATGACGTTCTTCATGGGATTGATTGTTAAAAGATATTTCAACCTAGAGATATAGCTACTGACAATAAACAGTTCCTCAATGCTTTAAAACATGAGAGTTTCAATCATATTTTAACATGTTTCATCGAGATTAAACCAGTATAAATTATTTTGATTAAAACTATTGGTTGATAAACCAGTGGTTTGAGACTGATGCATTATAGTCCTCGATAGAAGACGAGGAAGTCAATCATAAAAACACGGGATTAAGCCTATGGCTACGTTGGCGACAGCTTTATTCCCAACAGTTTTCTTACTTCATCAGTAATGAATATTACCAATGGAACAATTGCTATATACATCCATGCTTCAAGGGTTAGCGGGACAGTGTCGAAGAACTTGTTGAGAGGCGTATATACTACGATTAACTGTAACACTAGCGAGGTTAGCAGTGCTGGCACCAACCATTTATTAGGTCTAAGTTTCCATATATTCAGATTCTCGCTTCTTGATACTAGTGCACGTCCAAACTCTGATATTGCTATAGTTGAAAACACTACCGTTTCAGCGAGAATTCTAGAGGTTGGCTCGAAGATACTGTATAGTAACAGGGCGAGACCACCTAATAGTGAACCCATTAGCACGTAGTACAGCATTTTCCTCATAGTTATAAGCCTATCCTTGCTACTCCTAGGTGGTTTCTCAAGTACGCCTGGTTCAGGGGGTTCCATACCCAGCGCTATAGCTGGAAAAGCATCCGTTGTAACATTTATCCAGAGCAAGTGTATGGGTTCTAACGGCGGCGGCATCCCGGCTAACGAGGCACCGAAAACGACTGCTATCTCGCCCATGTTGCATGAGAGAAGGTAGTTTATGGTTTTCTTTATATTCTCATATATTACTCTACCCTCCTTTATAGCATCAATTATCGTTACAAAGCTATCATCGAGTAGTATCATTTGAGATGCCTCCTTAGCTACCTCTGTACCCCTGATACCCATGGCTACACCTATATCAGCTATCTTCAGGGCTGGTGCATCATTGACGCCGTCCCCAGTCATCGCTATTCTATAGCCTTTAGCCTTCAGAAGCCTCGCTATCCTAGCCTTATGCTCTGGTGTCACCCTTGCGAAGATCTTGATCTTATCGACTACTTTTAACAACTCTTCATCACTCATCGAATCCAATGTCTTACCCTCCAAGACCTCATCATCTGAGGCGTTAAGCCCTATCATTCTACCAACAGCCATGGCTGTGAGCTTGTGGTCTCCTGTGACCATTACAACTTTTATACCAGCTTTCCCAGCTGTTTCAACAGCTTCCCTAACGCCTTCTCTCGGTGGGTCTATTATCCCCATAATAGAGTAGAACACCATATCCCTCTCGACATCGCCTGGCTCAGCATTCTCTAAATCTATGTTATCCAGTATCCTGATGGCTACACCATATGTTCTAAACCCGTTTGAGGCCATGCCCTCAATATACTTTAATAATTCTTTCCTACGCTCCTCAGTGAGTAATTCCTCACCGTTTTCCACAGCAATACTCCTGGATACCTCCAGAAGGAGGTCCGGGGCCCCTGAGGACACGGCAATGTATTTATTGTTGAACCTATGTATCGTTGTCTTTCTCTTCCTGAATCTGTCAAATGGAATTGTTTTAACAATCGGAAACTCCTCAACGGCTTCCCTAACGCCTTTCTCACCAAGTATTTTATATGCTAAAACCAGTGCAGCACCCTCGGTTGGGGATCCTTTGATAACCCATGTATTATTTTCCATGGTTAGTGATGCATCGGGAGAGATATGGGCTGCTAGTAGCTTGGCCAGGAAAACGGGTTTATTACTACCGCCGTTCAGAGGCTTCACTTCTCCACGGGGCTCGTATCCAACGCCTTCAACCTCATACTCTACGCCTGCAGCCATCAGCTTCTTAACTGTCATCTCGCCCTTTGTTATAGTCCCTGTTTTATCCGATAATATCACGTTCACGGAGCCAAGGGTTTCCACGGCAGCCAGCCTCCTAACCAACGCCTTCTTCTCAGCCATTCTCCTGGCACCAATTGCTAAAACAGCTGTGGCTATTGCTGGAAGTCCCTCAGGTATTGCCGCAACAGCTAGTGAGACAGCCAGCATGAATGCGCCGAGCAGGGAGGCCTCTCCCTTGAACACCATTACCGCGAAGACTATGGCTGATATCAGTAGGAGTACTACTCCTATTCTCTTACCGAAGTAATCCAGCTCTTCCTCTAGGGGTGTCTTCTCCTCTTCACTACTGGTTAGTTGGGTAGCTATCTTGCCCAGCTCTGTAGAAGCCCCGGTTGCTACTACGACTGCTTTACCACGCCCCTTAACAACATGGGTACCCATGAAGACCATGTTCACTCTGTCGCTTACCGGTGTATCTGGCTGAAGTATTTCATCAGGGTCTTTCTCAACAGGTATTGACTCTCCTGTTAATGGGGATTCATCGATCTCCAGCATCTCGGCCTCAACGAGTCTAGCGTCAGCTGGAACGATGTCTCCTTCGCGAAGCAGGATTACATCGCCTGGGACTATATCGGTTGACTTCACCTCCTTGACCTCACCGTCTCTAAGCACTCTAGCTATGGGTGTTGCAAGCTTCTTTAGCGCTTCCAGTGTCTTTTCAGACCTGTACTCCTGGATGAATCCCATGAAGCCCATCAAGATAACTATGGCGATTATTGCTATTGAGTCGAGTAGTTCTCCAAGAGCCATGGATATGACTGCGCCCACGATGAGTATCAATATCAGGAAGTTAGTGAATTGTGAGAGAAGCATCTTCAACATAGATTTCTTCTTAACCGGTATCATGTTGGCACCGTATCTAGCAAGCCTCTCCGATGCCTCTGAACTGCTTAATCCACTTGTTAAATCTGTTTCAAGCTCTTTCACAACACTGTTAATATCTAGACTATGCCAGCTCCTATGAGCACTCACTATGAAACACCAGAGAAAAATAACATGGAGTAATCCTTTTAAACTTTAAAAGGCATGCTAGGGCGTAGTGCTAAGAGATCTCTCTTGCATAAACAATCTTTTTTAATCCGGGCAGATACCATACTGGTCTAAAACCTTTAGATAGCAGGGAGTTCTTGATGCTGTTGTTTACCGACCATATATACCTGTATCCTTTAAGCTTTAAGTACACTAGGGCTTTATCCAAGGCTAGTTCACCGTATTCAGGGTTCTCAGCATACGTTATATCTAGGATCACTATGGAGCCTTCTACAGGTAGCCCACTTGCCAATGCTATCTCGCTCCATGGCTTTATCCTGGATTCCTGTAGAATCAGTATACTCAATGGCTCGCCTTCCCTAAGCAGTGCTAGAGGGATGCCCTCGGGGGGCTCCCCAATGTATTTCATGGCTACAGTCTTATCCACTTCATCGATATATGACGTGATGCGTTCACCAAGTAATCCAACTATATTTCTACAGGTATTTCTCAGAGAAACCTCTGAAACACATAGTGTCGACGCAATTATTTTCTGAGGTATCTTATAGCCGGCATACTGGCTGGCTAGATACAGTGAGGAGGCAGCTATGACTGAGGGGCTCGGCCCTGTTTTCTCACTCATACCACGTATTCTTCTAGCTATCCATAAAGTATTCGATGCTATTGGTCTACTTAATCCAAGCTTATCAGCTGCATATAATACATACTCCTCAATGCTGCATGGCTTAACACCTAGTTTTCCAAGGAGCTCTGTGAAACTGGTTCTAGGTATTCGTGCATAATCCATTATACATCTCACGCTAATACATATACCATGCCTCCTTAAAACCATGTATATTGCGAGGGCTATCCGTGAGTATTTATCAATGTATTTAACCACATTATTGAAACCGGGATCCGAGAGCAGGGCTTCAACCTCGCCGGTAATATCCCTGTTTACAGAGATCCCTGTCTTATCCACTAGTTTACTGAGTATAGTTGAGACATCCTCTCTAGAAATATCCAACCCGGTGTCCCTCATATTAATTAGGATCAAGCGATAACTAATATTCTTATCTCGCATAGGATCCCATATATTATAAAGATAGATGCAGCAATTGTGATCTGACCTCCTCCCCGCCTCAAAAAGGCGAGGCTTTCAGTTATAAGACTGTTTTAAATATTACTTAAGCTCTCCAGCCCTTTCAACAGTGAAATACACTAGCAATAACTGGATAGAGCGTCTAGATGTTTAAATGCGGAGCGATCGGTAGCAGTGTAAACACGGTGAGAATGCATCGTAATAAGGTGGTTACCCCGTCCATTGCTTTGGCTGCTTGTGGGCACGAGTAGCGTTCCCATTCATCATGGTTTTGCATGCTTTTGAATACTTCTAGTCACGGCAGGCGGGAACACTAAGGATTAACTCTATATCAATGGAATTCATTCTCAAGATCACTGGCACTAATATATCCGTATTGAATAGTGAGCCATATATGCTGGATGGTTAACTATATAAGGCAACCCATATGATTTAATGGATATACGGTGAATGGGGCCGTCGTCTAGCCTGGCTAGGATGCCGGCCTGGGGGGAGTACCCCCGTGGCCCAGGACTCCCGGAGCGCCGGTGGTCCCGGGTTCAAATCCCGGCGGCCCCATTAACTAAAAATTATTGTTGCTGATTGATCAGTGATCTCACTTTCTCGATGAATCTTTCCCTATTCACGATGAATCTTTCATGTGTTCCCTCGCCTAGTGTTATTGTTCCCCAGTAGGCTTTAACCTCGAAGAGTAAACGTTTACCCTCTGCAGTAATGAGTTTAACGGATACTTTTACTCTAGCCCCCTTTGGCGCTGGGTTTAAATGCTTGATATTAACCATGGTCCCCACAGTCGTGTATTCCTGGGGCAGGTGTTTCTCCACGCATTTCAACGCTGTTTTCTCCATGAAGGCTATCATGCTAGGGGTTGATAAAACCTGGACGTCGCCGCTTCCAACATGTTTAGCTGTATGTGCTTCTTCGACAACGTATTCTTCCTCACAGTATAACCCGGGCACAACCTCTATCGACATGTATACCACCTTGTTTCAGTAATTACATGTTATGGAATAAATACATGGTGGAATCCGAGACTGACGCGAATTTAACTCATGGATTTAAGCACTTTTGAATTTTCTATTGGCAATGAACCGTAGTACGGTGAGGTATCTATCCACAGACGAGAGCCCCGCGGCGTTGGACCCGAGGGCCACTCATGAACATACAGTGATTTTCCCATCTCTATGGACGAGGTGGAAGCCCCTAGAGGATTGAGTAAACCATCTTAAACAACCACAACCAAATCCTCTAGGGGCAAATGGAAGACGCGTCTAAGGCAGGTTTTAAAACCTCCTCGACCTCTTAATACTTAGAGGACTGGTGTTTAAGGGATAAAGGTGATTAATGTGAGCAGTGAGCCGGTTTATGTGGTTAAGGTTGGCGATAAAGAGGTAGTCATAGATGAGAAAACGCTTGAAGTGCTACAGGAATACGTGAAAACTCCCATGGGTCTCGAGGAGTTGGCTGAGAAACTGGGACTAGAGAGCTGGGAGGAGGCATACGAGTTCATAAAGGCTGTACCAGCCTGGATACTCTGGACACCTGTATCACTATGGCGACATAGGAAGAAGTGGATACAGGGGAAAATACAGGGTCAACAAGCCCAGTGAACCAATGCTATGCTTTAGCTACATAGCCGCTTTCAGGCTCGTATAGCTCGCCACGTCTAAGCATCTCCCTTATCTCCTCCTTCGCGAATTCTTTTTCGAAGCCTTTCTCGCTGGCTTTAGCGACTAGCTCGCTTATACCCATCTTTCCAACATCATCGAGGAGCTTGAAGACGAATTCTCTGAACCTCCTCTTCTTCTCCCTTTTAGATGCTGATACACCTGATTCTATGACATCTATATCTATACGTCCGCTTTCAACATCTATACCTATCTTGCTCAGCATAACAAGCATAAGCCTTATAGCTTCTTCGGCATCTTCAACTGTAGCCCTATTCTTTAGCGAGAGACGTGCATGTGCTTCTGTAAGCCTTATTATTGCTTCAAGCTGCCTCGGCGTTATGGCTATCGCGGTCGGCTGGCTTGGATCACTTGAAATAGACGACTGCCTCATGTTAACGTAGAACTCCTCTATTAACCTGGCTGCCTCAGGCGTGAGCTGTGGACGCACATATCTCCTGGCATAACTGATATACTTCTTGAGCAATGTGAGATCTATTAGTGGCCGTGTCTTATCTGCTTCACTATGTACCCCGAGTATGTGGCGTGCAAGCCTTTTATCCTGCCCGGTATTGGGTACATCCCTGATAGTGAATATGAGGTCAAACCTTGAGAGTATAGTGGGTGGTAAATCTATGTTCTTGCTTACAGGCTTCGTGGGATCGTATCTTCCATCCTTAGGATTCCCAGCAGCCAGGACAGAGGATCTAGCGTTAAGCCTTGCAACTATTCCAGCCTTCGCGATGCTAACCGTCTGTTGCTCGAGGGCTTCATGTATGGCGCTTCTATCCTCCTCCCTCATCTTATCTATCTCATCGATGCAGGCTACACCGCCATCCGCTATCACTAGTGCACCAGCCTCTAAATAGTATTCCCCCGTTGTCTTATCCCGTAGGACAGCGGCTGTTAATCCTGCCGCTGTCGAGCCCTTACCACTCGTGTATAATCCCCTCGGAGCTAGTCTCGAGGTGAATTGGAGTAACTGTGATTTAGCAGTACCTGGATCCCCAACAAGTAAGACGTGTATATCCCCTCTGATCCTTGTACCGTCCTGGAGTATCTTTGGCACACCACCTAAGAGTAAGAGGGCTATGGCCTCCTTGATATCCCAGTATCCGTAGATACCTGGCGCGATGCTCGCGATAATTTTCTCCCTTATCCACGGGTCCTTAGCAAGCTCCCTTATCATTTTCTCGTCTTCATCCGTTATCTCTATTTCCTCAAGAACCTTCTCCTGGACCTCGATGTTATTTGCATCTATGTAGAAGGAGAATAAGGCTCTAGGACTATGTCTCTCTAGGGAGGAGACGGGTGCAACCCTTAGTATCCCGATAACGATTACTCTATCGCCAGGCCTGGCAACATCGACTACGTCGCCTGTGAGTATAACCTCAATACTCCGAGGTATCTGTCCCCCTGGGACTTCCTCCGGTTTCTCCTGGACAACTATTTTCTGCCAGTCTATAAAGGTGCTCTTCTCCGGGAGCAGCTCGAATCTACCTGGCTTACCGCATTGAAGGCAGTATACTGGTTTCTCAAACCTCTCGCCTATCTCGCCTTCTTCAGGGTATACGAATTCATGCGTACCTGTCTCAGGGTCTCTATGCCTATATGTTGCCTTCACTATTTTAGCATCTATTTTCGTCACCCGTGTAACTATCCCCTCTACCGCGATGAGCTTGCCGATGTAATCACTCGATATATCTCTTATCCTATGCGTCTCCGGCGGGTTCCTAAACCTCGGATAGAACTTCACTATTTTTCTAGCGTACTCCGGGTTCTCTCTCTCGACAACTAGTTTCACTGCCTCACTGAACCTTTCAATGGCTTCACCAGGGTTGTCCAGCACTATGTTTGCCAGGGCTCTATCGTACTCTATTAGATCCATAAAGTCCACTATCAGGCTCTTCTGCCCTGTCACGATCATCTGGCCTATTCTCTCCATGTATTTACGTAGACCCTCCTTAGAGCGGTATGTTTCCAAGAACTTCTTGAATGCCTCGGTGAGCTCGGCTCCCTTCAGGCTTACCTGTACATCTGTCTCGCTATCCAATTGTTTCAACCCCTATAAACCTCTTATAGTATATATCTAGAATAGTCTTCAATGCGTTGAAGAGTATCTTCTCCTCCTCGCTCAGGTTCTCCACGATATCGGCTGGATAGCCAGGTGTCATGGTAAGGTTGACTATCTTCCTGGTTCTAAACCGTGTAAGAGAGAGCATTGAGTCATTTATAATCCTCACGAGCTCGCTTACCTCTTGCAGGCGCTTTATATCTGGCGACCTCCCATACTCCTCAATGTTCTTTACAAGTGTATCCTTCATCCTGTGGTAGAAGTAGCCCTTGAGTTTCTCAAACCTTAATTGATTCCTATACCTATCCTCGTTGAAGACTAATTGCGATAACATATCCCTGCTGATATCATCGTCAACTATTTTAGCCTGATTCTTCGCAGCGAGCTTTCTTGCAATCCATCTTGGTACAACTTGCTCAGAGCCCTTTGTAAGCTCTATAAATCCGTCATCTATGAAAACATTGAGATCTTGTGCTGTAACAAGTATTTTAACTGGTTCCTCCTCATACTCCCTTGCGATAAAGTCACTTGTAAGGATGCCTATTAATTCAAGTAAACCATTCAAAGCATCCACCGTTTAGTTATAATACCCTGAAATCCCTTTAATATCCTAGCCACATTATACCTATTAATGAAGCCTTTAGGTGTCTAGTTTGAGTGAGGAAGTAGAATTATTGTGGGCTGAGAAATATCGTCCTAGAACACTCGACGAGGTAGTGAACCAGAAGGAAGTAGTCGTCAGGTTGAAGAAGTTTGTTGAGGAGAAGAATATACCCCACATGCTCTTCGCTGGGCCTCCTGGCACAGGTAAGACCACTATAGCTCATTGCCTAGCCCACGACCTCTACGGCGACGACTACAGGAAGTACATGCTGGAGTTAAACGCGTCAGATGAGAGGAAGATAGAGGTTATAAGAGGTAAGGTTAAGGAGTTCGCAAGGGCCAGGGTCGTCGGTGATGTACCGTTTAAAATAGTACTTCTCGACGAAGCTGATAATATGACGGCTGATGCTCAGCAAGCCCTGAGGAGGCTCATGGAGCTGTATAGTGCTACAACGAGGTTTATTCTGACGGCAAACTACCCGAGCAAGATCATAGAGCCTATTCAGAGTAGAACAGCTATCTTCAGGTTTTCACCGCTAAGCAGAGAGGATGTTGTAGGGAGGCTGAAATATATATGTAACGCTGAGAAGATAGAATGCGCTGAGAAAGCGCTTGAAACAATATATGAGTTATCAGAGGGTGATATGAGGCGGGCTATAAACATCCTGCAGACAGCAGCCGCCTTAGGCGAGGTGGTTGAGGAAGCCGTCTACAAGGTGCTAGGGATGGCGCATCCCAGGGAGGTCAGAGAGATGATAAATACAGCACTAGCAGGCAACTTCACGGAAGCCAGGAATAAGTTAAGAACCCTGATGATTGAATACGGGCTCAGCGGCCTCGACATCGTGAAGCAGATACATAGAGAGATATTCAGCCAGGATGTTAAAATACCGGATGAGATAAGGGTGTTAATAGCTGATCTAGCCGGTGAGATACAGTTCAGGCTTGTCGAGGGGGCCGATGACGAGATACAGTTGAACGCGTTTCTAGCCAGGCTAGCTTTAATAGGTAAGAAATTCAAGACGGGGTAGCCCTTGAGCCAGGAGAGAGTACCGTGGATAATAAAATATAGGCCCAAGACCCTTGACGAGGTAGTAAACCAGGATGAAGCCAAGTCGAAGCTACTGGAATGGCTTAGCTCATGGGAGAAGGGGAAGCCTAGCAAGAAGGCAGCATTACTCCATGGTCCTCCAGGCTGCGGCAAGACAAGTCTTGTAGAGGCCCTAGCCAGGAGTAAGGGCTACCAGTTACTTGAGATGAATGCCAGCGACGCAAGGCGGAAGGAGGATATCGAGAGAATAGTTAAATTGGCAAGCCGCTCAGGAGCATTAACCGGGTCTAGGAAGATAATACTGCTTGATGAAGTCGATGGGATGGATGTTAGGGCGGATGCTGGCGGCGTAGAAGCCCTGGTGGAGGTAATCAAGGTTACTGCCAACCCGATAATAATGACGGCTAATAACCCGTATTCACAGACGCTACGCCCCCTTAGAGAGCTCTCGGAGATGATAGCCTTCAAGAGACTTACTCCAAGAGACGTTGTAACAGTGTTGAAGAGGATATGTAGTGCTGAGAAACTAGTATGCGAGGATCAAGCCCTCGACGAGATAGCTAAGAGGAGTGAGGGCGACTTAAGAAGCGCCATAAATGATTTAGAAGCTATGGCTGGAGCCAGTGAAAGAATCACCCTTGGACTAGTGAAATCATTCTCAACATACAGGGATAGAACCTATGCACCGTACGAGGCATTACAGAAACTCTTCAACTCCAGGTATATATTCCAGGCTAGGGAAGCCCCCACCTCAACTGATTTAACCCCCGACGAGTTCATGGTATGGATTAACGAGCATATACCAACATACTATGAGGACCTAGAGGAGATCGCGAGAGCCTATGATGCATTAAGCAGGGCCGACGTATACATGGGAAGGATAATTAAAACCAATAACTGGGATCTATTAACCTACGCATTAGACATGATGGGACCTGGTGTCGCATTCGCGAGGAAGACGTACAGGTATAGGTGGAAGCCCTTCAAGCAGCCAGAGAGAATCAAGCTGATGAGTGAGACAAAGAAGTCTAGGGAGATCCGGGAAGCCCTGGCCGAGCAATTAGCCAGCCACATACTTGCCAGTAAAGCTGTAGTGAAGAGTGATGTAATACCGTTTCTAAGAGTGATTTTCAGGAGTAATCCAAGATATGCTGCTAAACTTGTCGAGAGCTATAGACTACCCAGTGAAGTTGTGGAGTGGTTGGCTGGTCCCCGAGCCAAGGAGGTGTTGAACTATATTAAGAAGCGCAGGGTTGGCAAATAGGATCACCGCGTCTTTTCCAAGCCAGCCCTATATCTTGCTAAGCCCCCACGTAGGCTATACGCCTTAAATCCCTTACTACGGAGCTCCCTCGCTAAGAGCAAGCTAATCCCCCCTGTTGTACAATAAAGTACTATCGGCTTATCTCTGGGTAGATTGTTGAAGTCAACCATGCTTAGGTGAATTGCCCCCGGCAACGCATCCCTCTTATACTCCTCATAACTCCTGGCATCTATGATTATTGAATCGCCTGGTATCGAGTCTATTTCCTCACTATAGCCTGGTACAGCCTCCTCAGGGCTTGCAGAGAATACATCTACTACCCTGTACTCTCCTGCCACCCTCTCCACAAGCCTCACGTCCAGCCTCTCAATTAGTGATTTAAGCTTCTCACTGGAGATCCTGGTAGCTACGTGTGTTGGAGCTATTGCACATGCCTCGGCAACCCTGGAAGAGTAGTCGTATAGCCCGATCCTTCTCGAGTACTCTATGATCTCCTCTTTATCGAAGCCTATTAGAGGCCTCAATATAATGCTCCTCGGTGAAACAGTGCTCTCTACCGCAACCAGGTTGGCTAGCGTCTGGCTGGATGCCTGTGCAAGAGCCTCACCGGTTACAAGAGTGTTGTATCCGAGCCCCGTGGCTATTTTGTCGGCAACCATGTACATTAATGCCCTGAGAACCACCTGCCTATAGCTCCACTCTATTCTCTCCTCTATCTCGGCTATAAGAGGCGTAAAATCGACTGTTATAAATCTCGGGTTATAGCTGCTGAACCACTCCTCGGATAACTTCCTTGCCACGGTGAATGCCTGGCGAGAGACCTCGCTGGAGCCCATTACATAGTGTAGGAAGTCGACCTCCACCCCCCTCTTAGCCATCATCCACGCTGCTACAGGAGAGTCAAAGCCCCCTGAAAACAAGACTAGTGCTCTCCCGCTTGATCCGAGTGGAAGACCCCCGGGACCCATAGCGACATTGCTGTATAAGTATGCCTTATTACCCCTGACCTCAACCTCTACCTCTACATCTGGGTTCTCCAGGTCCACGCCCTTTGAATACGGCTTCAGTAATGCTCCCACCTCCCTGGCTACGTCGAGGGATGTGAATCCGTGTTTTCCACTCCTCTTCACCCTCACAGCAAACTTTCTATCCCTTACACGCTCTATCGTCCTAGACGCTATCTCCTTGGCCAGCTCACCAAGATCCCTGAATTCCAGCACCTGGACCTCTGATACTCTGTGAACCCCGAATACCCTGCTCAACTCCTGCAACGCCTCGGCTTGTGTCTCAACAAGTATCTTGGCATCGATTACCCTGACTGCTTGCAGAGTGATGTTTCTCCGGGCAAGCCTCCTCCCTATGTTATCGATGAGCCTGTAGTAGAGTCTCGACCTGGTTTTCTTGGATTTCAAAGGTATTTCTCCAGCTACCGTGATAAGGTATGTCGGCAACTCTTCTCAACCCTTTCCATATCGCTATTTCGATAATGTTCCATATTATAGATCAGGCTTATATTATAGCTTTGCCTAGGTTTAATGTCAGTACACTGGATTCACCGAGGTTACGGGGCTCTCGGGATGTATGGTATTGGAGTAAGTGGTAGGATCAATGTTGGGGATAACATTATAGAGTATGATGTAACTGGGAGTAGGTATCGTAGGATGAGCAGGGACGGATCCATAACTGTATCACTGGATCTGCAGGGAGAGCATAGTATCGTCGCGGAACCTGTTCACTCCCTCTACATACCGGGGTTCAACACGAAGTATATGCTCGTGGAGCTGGTTGACAAAATAGTTATCCCTCCGAATTCCTCGGTGAGCTTCTTCATCAAGACCCCGGTGGATCTAGGCGTATTTATGGTTGGAAGAGACTTCTATAAGCTAATAGATGTTGTCCCGTTGCTCAGCTACTATAAGTATACACTATACGGTCCCCTTGCATCGCTCGAAGAGGTAGGCGGGATCTTATGCAGGCACTGGAGAAGCAGGAGTTACAGTGGGAAAACAAGTGTTGAACCCGGGGAATGCCTAGTTGAGGCTGAGGTAGTAAATGAGTTAGGGGATTCAATCATAGTCTCCAAGATACTTGTTGATGCGTCTTATATGCCCCTCTACTATGAAATAAATACCTTCAACTGCTACGCTGGCAAGATAAGGATGGTTGTGAAGAGTAAGGGTATCGGGGAAATAATATATCCCAGGATCCAGCCGCCCCAGGGTTACTTGAAGGCGGATGTTCCAGCTGAACTAAGGCCCCCGCCTATCCCTATAATAGCTTGGAAAACAGAGATGATATGGGGTTTCTGAGATGATTAATTTCTCATGGATACTGGAAACAGTAATCAATGCCTTCACCTCTCTGGGATTGAGCAGAGACCTGGCTTTAAGGGTGTTCATCGCACTGATCATATTAGCAGTTGGCTACGTAGTGGTCAAGATCATTACAAGGATTACATCAAGGATTCTCCTAAAGCTATACCCGAGGCAGATAACCATCATTGTGCTGAGGATCATATATTACTCACTTCTATTTGTACTCATAGTAGTGTTTCTCACCTCGCTTGGCATAGATGTATCAGGGTTGATGCTGGCGGGGGGATTCGCTGGTCTAGTGGTTGGTGTTGCCCTTCAACCAGTGTTATCCAACGTGTTCGCCGGGTTATATATTATAGCTGAGAAAGTTATTCAGCCAGGCAATGCTGTGGAGGTGAGCGGTATAAGCGGGGAGGTGCTCTCTCTTTCAATAATATTTACACGGATAAGGACCTGGGATGGCGTAATTGTCACTGTTCCTAATAACTTACTGCTTTCCTCAGTATTGAAGAATTACAGTAAGACCACGGCTAGGCGTGTTGAGATCACGGTGCCAATAGCGTATGGTGAAGATGCCGAGAAAGCATACACGGTAATAAGGGAAGTCATCGATAAATATCCCTATACACTAGTTGAGCCCTCTCCAGACATATTTGTTTCATCAGCAGGCGACAGCGGGTTACTAGTGACTATAAGGGCTTGGGTGCCCGGGCAGTATTATTATCAGGCGGTGAAGGAACTGCCCTGGCTAGTAGTGAAAGCCATATCAAACGCTGGTATAGAGATACCGTTCCCCCAGCTCTCAATATGGTTTAAGACACCGCTGAATTTAAGGAGCAACCAGTAAGTAGCCCGGTGGCTTAAAACCTGATGCCCCCTGGATGATTAAGTGAGTCAGCAGTATTGGTAAGGCTGGTGTTCACTACATGTTCATGCTTCACCAGGTTCAGGAACATATGAAGGAAGATTGGTATTCAACTGGGTTCACTATTCTAAATTACGTACTCGAATACTTTGAATTAGAGTTGGTGGCGAGTATACGTGGTAAATCATTGAGTGATGTATTATCGCTTCTCAATGACCTAGGAAACAAGTATAATTCCATACTCGCTTCCAAACTACTTGTAGAGGAGGGGACCTGGTGTGTAATCGTCTACCGGGAGCCATATTTAAATATCCAGTGTAGTAAACCACAGCCTGGATTCGACTCTAAGGTGATCGAGGCCGATATATACATGTTATCCCCGAATCCCTCAATTAAGGATATTTATCCAGCATCAGTGACGGATACACCGCTGAAATGCATTAATCAACTATATCTGGCCTCACTATTCTTTAACAAGGAGCATGCAGTGAAGGGACTTGAATGCATTAGTCAAGCTGTTAAGGATGTAGAGAAGAAGCTACTTGAAAAACAGGCCTCCATAAACAAGAAAGACGGGAAAATCTACAAATTAATATTGGATAAATTATCGAAGACATTGAAAGACCTAGGCACTAAAATAGAAGCTGAGGACTGGGTTAAAGTACTATGGCTAGCGAACGAGTTGGTAATGCTGTATAACGAGACAAAGGTGTAGTACTCCTAGTTATTCCTCTAGCTATGGCCATAATTCTGTAGCTTATAGTGTCTTTAACTATTGCTTTGTTTTTCACACCGGTTTATGGTTGATGATATTAATCTTCCACGACTACTACCGCGTATATTTCATCTGACCTCCTCCCAGCCCTAAAGGGCAAGGCTTTCAGTTGTAGATATGGTTCAGTAATTGTGCTGGGGAACCTAGAGGAGATTGGGGAGAATGCTAAGAAGGGCAGAGAGTTCAATAAGAAGCTGTCCCTCTGGTTCTACAGGAGAATACAGTTCACAGTAGAGTACAAGGCTCTTGAAAAAGGACTAGAAGCAACCTATGTAAATCCGAGGAAAACCTCATCGAGATGCCCGAGATGTGGTGCAAAACTAATCGAATCCGACCAAAGAATTATGAGGTGGTCGTGATGTGATAGTATGCATGAATCTATTCATTAGATACTTGAGATGTGGGGTCGCCCTGAACGCCCCCAAGCCCGATGAAAACCCGAGTGGGATGAGGGGAAAAGAGATGAGGGGATGATATCAACCAACATGAACCGCTATGAAACCAGAACCCCTCCCAGTCCCTCTTTCTCAATAATACTACGTGCAGCCAGCACACCTGTAGCGGCCGCGATGTTTATACCTCTCGATAAGCCGGCGCCATCTCCAGCCACATAAATGTTTTCCAGGCTTGTCTCAAAGTTTCTGTCCACACGTGTCTTCACGCTGTAGAACTTTATCTCGGGTGCATATAGCAATGTATTATATGATGCTAAACCCGGTATCACTGTGTCGAGTCTTTCAATAGCTTCTATAATGTTCTCTATTACTCTATGAGGATACGCCATGCTTATATCTCCTGGCGTAGTATCCCTCAGGGTCGGCTCTACGATGCTCCTTCCAATCCTGCTCCATGTACTCCTTCTCCCGGATAACAGGTCCCCGAACCTCTGTATTAATGGTTTTCCACCTCCAAGCTTTGTCGTGAGGCTGGCTATGTGCTTACCATATTCCACTGTATCCTCCATTGGATCAGTCAGGTTAATTGTCACGAGTAATGCAAAGTTCGTGTTCCTGGATTTCACCTCATTATAGCTTTCACCATTCACTCCTATCGTTCCATCATCGTATAGCTCTCTAACCACGAAGCCGTTTGGATTAGTGCAGAACGTCCTCACTTTGTCATCATAGGATTTAGTGTAAAGTATTATCTTTGGATCCTTAACAATAGACGTCAATGGCTCCGCTATATAGGATGGTACTTCTATTCTTACCCCTATATCGAGGGGGCCTGGCTCGGTTTCTATGCCAAGCTTCCTCGATATAGTTGAAAACCACCTTGCGCCTCCACGGCCTGGTGCTAGGATAAGGTGCCGTGTGGTGAAGACGCCGCTCGTGGTTTTAACGATATAGCTTCCTCCATCTACATCTATATCCTCGACGCTCGTCTCTACGAGTATCTTAACGCCTGAGTTTTCAAGGTACTTCTCCATTGAGTAGATAACATTTGGCATCTTGTCACTACCCACGCGTCTCTGCGGTGTGGGAATAAATTTTCCACCAGCTTTAGCCACCAGCCTCTCCAGCTCTGAGGAGTTCTCAACATTCACGATCTCTCCTTGAGCACCAAATCTCCTCAGTATTGAATCTACATATGTAACGATCCTCATGGCATCCTCCCAGCTTCCGAGTAATTTATCAAGGTCGCCTCCGACATCGGGTCTTAGATTTACTATCCCGCTGCTCAGTGCTCCAGCTCCGCCGATGCCGTACATAATATTGCATGGATTACACATCCTACACCTATGGATCCTGGATTTCCTTGCGACATCGAACATCGGGCACAATCTGTTCTCGACTCTTCTACCTTTATCTATTAGAAGCACTCTCAATTTACCTGTATGAAATGATAGCTCGTATGCGGCGAATAATCCGGCGGGTCCACCGCCAACTATCACAACATCGTATTTACTCAAGGACTTCACCTCAGTAATCCAAGCTCTCTTCTCCTATCGATCACACAGTCCACTTCTTCACATGTTCCTATAAGCGATACCGGGGTCTTCAGTGAATCCTCCACATACTCCACCCATTTCCTCGCTTCAACCGGTAGACACGACCACTCTCTACACCCTCTTGACTCCTTGTAGAGCACATCGAGCTTCGTTAAGGCTATTTGCGTGGCTGAGTTAAGCATTACAGCTCTCCTGGCTAGTTCGATACTAAAGGGTGCTGCCCTCCTGATTCTACGTGTCACCGTTGCCTCCTCAACCCATCCTAGCTTTAAGGCTTCACTGTAATCCAGCTCACCTGGTAATGGCCCGTTTCCAACCCTTGTGACGTAGGCTTTAAACACGACTACTACGTCATCCACATGCTTAGGGCCTAGTCCAACCTCTGATGCTATAGCTGACGCCGTGGTATCCCTACTGGTTACATATGGGTATGTGCCATGGTAGAGGCTCAGGAATGAGCCCTGGGTTCCCTCTACATGCACTAGTCCACCCATTGATAAAGCCTCGTTGACGGCTCCGGGGACATCTATAGTTATCCCCCTTAACTCTTCGAAGTCTCTCGCTAGTTTAAGCCTTCTAGCAACCCTATCGATCATCGCTGCACCAACTCCCTGTAATGTTGAACCAATTACCTGTGAGAAGTACCGGTCTGCCAGCTCTGCTTCAACATGGCGTTCCTCGATGATCCCTGTGTTATAATCCAGTAAAACCCTGCCCCTTGTACCTGTCTCAGTTATCTCCTTGAATAGGATATCCAACCTCACTAGGGCTCCGGGAGCTATTAAAAGGCGTGACCCCCTGGAGATAAAGCCGCTTGGGATCACCCTAAGCTTGAATGTTTTTCCATTAAACACAACTGTGTGGCCAGCGTTGACTGAGCCCGTTCTAACAATTATTTCAGGCTTATCGCTGAGGGCTAGGTAGGCGGCTATCTTGCCTTTCCCCTCATCCCCGAAAAATCCTCCTACTATGATGAGAGATGGCACATCTATCACCCGTAGACTCAATGAATTCCATGTAAATAAATGGTTACCTAGTGTGTCAATGGTACTGGTTAACATTAATACAGGTAATACTTGGGTCAATATTGCTTAAGGTGGTTTCATTAAATCGATTAAAACAATTGTTATCAAAACGTGGTGTCCTCATGTATCAACGTGGTGGGCATGGAGCTTCAATTATTATATGAAGGAAAAACCAAGAGGGTCTACTCTAAGACACCCGAGTTACTCGTGTTGGAGTTCAAGGACGATGTTACAGCGATGGATGGAGTGGTTAAGAAAACCATGCCCGGTAAAGGCGTGATCAACGCGAGGCTCTCCGCATATTTATTTAGACACCTTGAGAAACACGGTGTTGAGACACATCTCGTAGAATATAATGGAGACCGCTTCCTTACAGTTAGAAGGCTTGAAATGCTCCCTATAGAAGTGATCGTTAGGAACCATGCATATGGCTCCCTCCTCAAGAGGATGCCTCTCTACAAGAAGTTGCAGGAGCTTAACCCACCGCTAGTGGAGTTCCACTATAAGGATGACTCACTACACGATCCATTAATCACATCAGAGGATATTATCTACACGGGCCTGCTAACTAGTGGTGAATTAAGATGGTTGATCGAGGTAACGATGAAGGTAAACAATGTATTAAGCGAATTATTTAGTAGAGTAGGGCTTAAACTAGTAGACTTCAAGGTAGAGTATGGGAGAGATGGAAACGGGAAACTAATATTAGGCGACGAGCTCACAGGTGACTCGATAAGGGTTTTAGACGATAAGGGGAACCACCTTGATAAAGAGGTATTCAGGAGGACCGGTGACATAGAAGCCTTGAGAACAGCCTATATAGAGCTATGCAACAGGCTCGGGGTTGACGTCAGCGATGTTGTTCACGGTTAACGTGGTGATATCATACAAGCCCTCCATTAGGGATCCCGAGGGGGAGACAATATATAGACAATTAATACTGAAGAACAACTACAGCATGGTGAAGAATGTCAGGGCTGGTAAATTCCTTAGGCTACTCATTGAAGCGGAGAGCCCCGAGAAAGCGGTTGAACAGGTTAAACAAGCCTGCCTAGACCTCCGGATATATAATCCAGTAGTACATGAGATAGAGGTATTCCTACATGGCCGGTAATGTAGCCGTGCTCAGATTTCCTGGTACAAACTGTGATGAAGAGACTCTTAGAGCCCTTAGAAAACATGGTTTAAACGCTAGAATAGTTTGGCACAAAGACTTTACGTGGAGAGAATATGATGCAATAGTAATACCAGGGGGATTCAGCTACGGAGACCATTTAAGAGCCGGTGCAATAGCGGCGAGGACAAGGGCCGTCGAGCAGGTTGTTGAAGCAGCCCTTAACGAAGTCCCAGTTCTAGGCATATGCAATGGGTTCCAGGTGCTCGTCGAGGCTGGGTTACTGCCCGGCGCCTTGATTCAAAACGAGCAGGGGAGATTCACGTGTAAATGGGTTAGGACAAGAGTGAGGAATCCAAGGGGACCCTGGCTTCTACTAGTAGGCGATAAAATGGCTCTAGATATGCCTGTAGCGCATGCGGAGGGCCGTTATATCATTGATGAACAGGGATATATGAAACTTGTTAATGGAAATCACCCACTAATACTATATGAGGAAGGTTGGAACCCTAATGGGAGCATGTATAGTATAGCCGGCGTGGCCAGCGGAAACGGTGTCATACTAGGGTTGATGCCTCATCCCGAGAGAGCGGTCGAACCCGAGTTGACCCCGAGGGGCTTTAACCCTGGTGGTAAGCTTGTTTTTGAGAGTATATATTACGCAATCAGGAATGGCTGGTGAAAATGCCGCTGAGCACTGAAGAGATAAATGAGATCAGGGATATACTTAAGAGAGAGCCAACTCGTGAAGAATTAGTCATGTTCGAGGCACATTGGAGCGAGCACTGCTCCTATAAGAGCAGTAGGAGACTACTTAGACTACTGCCTAACAAGGGTAGTCATGTAGTGCTTGGGCCGGGCAGGGATGCACCAGCTGTTGAGGTTTTCCCGGGTATCTTAGCAGTGTTCAAGATAGAGAGTCATAATCATCCATCCGCTGTAGACCCATATAATGGGGCGGCAACCGGTGTAGGAGGCATTATAAGGGATATACTCACGCTAGGTGCTAAGCCTATTGCACTACTGGATCTACTATACATGGGCAACCCATTTAATCCGCATGCAAACTGGTTGATTAGAAATATTGTTAAAGGAATAAGTGACTACGGCAACAGGGTCGGAGTACCCGTTGTAGCCGGCGATACATGGTTTGATGAATCATTCAATAAACAACCATTAGTCAACGTGGCATGCCTAGGCATAGTGGAGAAGAATAAGGCTGTGCTATCCAAGCCTAGGCCAGGTGATCTAGTGGTTATAATCGGTAATTCAACCGGTAGGGATGGATTGCTTGGAAGTAGCTTCGCGTCAGCGCCGCTGAAGGATAATATGGTTGAAGACATAGGTGCTGTGCAGATAGGTGACGCGTTAATGGAGAAAATACTCATAGATGTCGTTAATGAGATAGTGGAGAAGAAGCTGGTGGATTATATAAAAGACCTCGGTGGCGGTGGGCTTACAACAGCTATATCGGAGGCTGCCGGGGATTATGATCTAGGTGTCGAAATATATTTAGACAGGCTACACCTGCGCATGGATCTAGAGCCATGCGAGATCCTTGCTTCGGAAAGCCAGGAGAGGATGCTACTGGCTGTTCCACGTGAAAACATTAATGAATTAATCAGGATCCTCGAGAAGTATGAAGTACCATATAGTATCATAGGGGTCTTCAATAATAGTGGTTTCATAAGAGTGTATTATAAGGGTAGAGTAGTTGCGGAAGTCCCCAGTAAAGCTATGGCTAGGCCACGTGCACTGGTAAGGAAATCCAAGCCACCTGAAGACGCGTTGAAGGGGCTGACTCCTCTCCAAGGCATTCCCGAGCCAGACCTAGAGGATGCCATTATAAGGATTTTCTCCTCACCTAATATCGTGTCTAGGAGATGGATATATGAACAATACGATCATGAGGTAGGCGGTAGAACAGTCGTTAAACCGGGTATGGGTGATGCAGCCGTCTTAAAGATTAATGATGAAGGTATGGGCATAGCCGTGAAAGGCGATGGTAACCCAAGATACACGTGGCTCGACCCATTTAATGGAGCTGCAAACGTGGTGTCCGAGTGCTATAGAAACCTAGTCTCAGTGGGGTCGACACCGCTCGCTATAGTGGATGAATTAAACGCTGGTAACCCTGAGAAACCTGAGCACTACTGGTTCTTTGAGAAGATGTTGAAGGGGCTGGCATGGATCTCGAATGAACTAGGCATACCGGTTGTAGGGGGTAAGGTCAGCTTCTATAATGAGGATTCAGTCGGTAATCAGGTGAAACCAACCCTGACTA
The DNA here is from genome assembly GCF_038881575.1 of Desulfurococcus sp. Taxonomy (GTDB): domain Archaea; phylum Thermoproteota; class Thermoprotei_A; order Sulfolobales; family Desulfurococcaceae; genus Desulfurococcus. The sequence continues at coordinate 22,315 of NZ_JAVZPN010000001.1, forward strand.
TTGTAGGTATAGGTAGAGTAGACAATGTAAGGAAGGCTAAGACAATGGAGTTTAAGGAGCCAGGATCATATATAATTGTGATCGGGGAAACTCTCCCGGAAATAGGGGGTAGTGAATACCTGTACAGGGTACACGGCTTAGAGACAGGGGAGATACCTGTTCCGAGACCCCGTTTAGAATACATGCACGGGAGTGCTGTGAGGACGCTTATCAACGAGGATGCCGTGTCCTCCGTGCATGATGTTTCAATAGGGGGGCTTGCAACGAGTATACTTGAGATGGCGGTGGTAAGCGGGCTTGGTGCCGAAGTAGAGCTATCCCTTGTGCCGTCGAGGGGTATTGATAGACTAGATTACCTATTATTCTCCGAGACCCAGGCGAGATACATTATAGAGGTACCGTTAAACAAGGTTGAGAAGGCTAGGAGGATACTCGATGAAATGAGTGTAGTGTATGGAGTAGTGGGGAGGGTGTCGAGTAGGAGCCAGGTCGACCTTCTAGTGAATGGAAAGAAGATACTTGAGTTAGATACCAACGTACTCGGGGAGATCTATTCTGACTCCCTGGAGAAATACCTTGAGAGAGGCTAGTAATATATGTGCGGGATAGCCGCCTACATGGGGAGAGGGGATCACTTCAGGATCCTGGTTGAGCTATTATTGGAGTTACAGCATAGGGGACAGGAGGCCGCCGGCATAGTCCTATTCGATAAGGAGGCCAAGAGGTTTGTGAGACTAGCTGGAAGTGGTGTAGTCGGCAACCTGCTACTTAAAGACTCGGCGAGAAATATATCCATAGAGTCTGCGCAGGGAAGATACTACGGTGGAGTAGGGCATGTACGCTACGCCACCACTGGCGGGTACTGGGGCACTGTTATACAACCGATTATAGTTAACACCGGAGGGTTGAATTTCTCATTGGCTTTCAACGGGACGATAGCTAACTACAGGCTTATAGCTGATGAAATAAGGGTTAAGGCCTCCAATGACACCAGGGTCCTAGGATACCTTATAAGTGAGCTAATCCGGGAATATAGGGGCGATATTGTAGAGGCTGTGAGGCATTTAAGCGAGCATGTTATAGGTGGCTACAGTCTCATCGTGCTGACCAATGAGCCACGCATAATTATCGCCAGGGATCCAATCGGCTATAGGCCACTATCGTACTCGCTTCACGGGGAAGATTTCTACGTTGCCTCTGAGACAGCTGCCCTTGAAGCAACCGATGCTGGAGAATGGAGCGAGGTAAAGCCTGGAGAGATAGTTTCATTCGACGGCTTCTCCCTTGAGAGATATATGGCTGGATCAGCTGGCACCCCGTATCCCTGCGTCTTCGAGTACATATACTTTTCTAGACCAGACTCTGTTTTCAACGGGGTAAGCGTCTACGAGGCCAGATACCGTATGGGTAAGGAGTTAGCTGGCTTAATCAATGGGATTGAAGTAGACATAGTTGTCCCGGTACCTGATACTGGCAGGATACCTGCACTGGGTCTTTCAGAGGCGCTTGGACTTCACCTTGAGGAGGCTGTCATCGTCAACAAGTACATGGGTAGAGGCTTCATCACTCCTCCATCCCACAGGAGCATGGTCGTCAGGTTGAAATATAATGTAGTGAAAAACAGGGTTATCGGTAAAAGAATACTCCTTGTCGAGGACTCAATAGTCAGAGGTACAACGCTCAATTACCTAGTGTTAAAGCTAAGGCATGCAGGTGCCTCAAAGGTTCATACCGGGGTCGTTAGCCCATCCTTTAAATACCCATGTTTCATGGGCATAGATATCCCCGCGAAAAACGAGCTGATAGCCGGGGACTTGACCCCGGACGAGGTAGCTAGGAGGCTTGGAGCCGACTCTGTAACATATAACACGATTGAAGGCTTAAGGAGAGCAGTGGGTTTACCCAGTCTATGCATGGCTTGTTTTACAGGTAAATATGCTTTCAAGGGGCTTAGCCTCGAGGATCTTGAGAACATGGTTAAGAGGTGATTCCTCATGGTTTCAGGGCTTTTATCCATATATGCGTTCGATGAATACTGGAATGTAAGTAGCTTCATGAGATACGGGTTACTGGCTTTAAAGAATAGGGGAGACATAACTGTTATCTGTTACCCCTTGAAATCGAGTGTTGAGTGTACTGAGGCATCGATAGATGAAATCGTGGGTAAGGGTCTTGAACACTCGTTTAACATGGTTATTGCAGGCGTGTATAATGATAGGGCAAGCTATTACATTGATGAAGCTAGTGGAATAGCCGTCCTGCTCGATAGAGAGCCAAATACTAATCCAGTACGGGATCTAGTAGAATACATAGGTAGCAATACAGGGATCAACGATATCGTGAGGATCCTAAGCAATTCGGCGATTGATCCTCCAGAGTTAATGAAGGATCACACCGGTGTAATGCTACTTGGCAATGACGTGGTAGTAGCATGGAGGGGCCCTAGGTCGCCCTCGCCTCTGGCACTAGGTGGTTACGGATTCGACATGGCTATTGCTGCAACTGAAACAGCCCCTATAGAAGTTATGGGCGGGAATCCGAGGACCAGTATACCACCAGGTCAATTAGTATTGCTCAACAAGTATATTGTCAAGGTGTTCGGTGCTAGGACAACTGGTAGAGTATGCCTCCTCGAACTCCTTTATATTGCAAGACCTGACTCGGTTATCGATGGCATACCTATATACCTGTTTAGGAAGAAACTAGGGGAGAAGCTTGCTGAGGAACTAATTAAGAAAGGCATTGGAGACAGCATTGATGTAGTTGTAGGCGTGCCTGAAACAGCTCTCCCCTATGCTCTCGGGATCTCCCAGAGACTCGGAAAACCCCTTGAACTCCTATTTGTCTCAACAGGTGTGAAGGCTCGTTCAATGTTGAAGAATAGCTTAATGGAGAGAGCTATAGCGATACATTTAAAAATGAATCCTGTTAAAGGAGTCGTCGAGGGTAAGCGGGTACTTTTAGTCGATGACAGTGTGGTATCTGGTTCAACGCTTAAGACTGTGATTCAAGGCCTCCGCCAGAGACTCGGTGTTGAAGAGGTTCACGTGGTGATCGCGAGCCCGCCTCTCAGGCTACAATGCCCCTACTCCTTATTCGATTTCACAATGAATGACCTTATTTCAGCGAACATGGAGAGCGAAGACATGGTGAAATACCTTGACGCGGACTCCATAACATGGATACCAATAGATGTATTCGAAGAAACCATGGAATCCCTTGGTGTTAATCCGTGTTTCTCATGCTTCATTAGTAGCAGAGGGGATCATGCTTGAAGATCCTGCTAATTGGATCCGGTGCGAGGGAACACGCCCTTGGATTGATGATGTTGAAGAGCGGGTTAGAGCCAAGGGTGTATGTTGCGTCAGAGTACAGGAATCCAGGGCTTGAAAGACTAGCCGAGTCATCTAGTGGTGTGACATTTATTACCAGGGTTACAGAGCCGGGTAGAATACTTGAGATCGCTGAGACCGTGTCACCAGACCTGGTCGTGATAGGTCCTGAGGAACCATTATTCGCAGGTGTCTCTGATGCACTAAGGGAACACGGGTTCACGGTCTTCGGGGCTTCATCGAGGTGTGCTGAGATAGAGAGGAGCAAGGTTTTCGCGAGGAGGCTTATGTGGATGCATGGGATTAATGGAAGATTATTCTATGCATCATTCAGTAATGTAGAGGATGCTGTGAGCTTTGCTGAGCATGCTGGCGATATAGTTGTGAAACCGGCTAGACAGGTCGGGGGAAAGGGGGTTAAGGTATTCAATAATACTAAGTCTTATCTATCCAGTGAAATAAGCCGTATCACCAGTGAATACGTTAGGGACTTATTCAGTGAAATGAATGCATACAAGGATATCGATGAAAAGGTTCTTGTAGAGCTAAGGGTTGAAGGCGTAGAGTACACTCTACACGTAATCTCGAGCGGTGGTTCCATCACGCCATTACCGATCATACAGGACCACCCTCATGCTTTCGAGTATGATGTAGGGCCTGAAACAGGTGGAATGGGGTCTATCTCGGGTCCAGGTTTAACACCTCCATTCCTAACCCTAGGGGAATACGAGGAGAGCCTTAGAATACTCAGCAATGTGATCGAGGCATTGAGGAGTGAGGGATGCAGTGATTACAGGGGTGTTTTGGCTGGTCAAATGATGTTAACGTGGCTGTGGGGTCCAACCGTTATTGAATTCTACAGTAGGTTTGGCGACCCTGAGACCGGTAATCTCCTATACATGCTGGAAGATGATGTGCTTGAAGTATTCGAGAAAGCTGCCTCAGGTAAGCCGTTGGGAAAGCTCAGAATTAGGGAGGATGTTGTCGTTGTAAACAAGGCTGTAGCTCCTCTCGGATATCCAACTAATAGGAAGCTGGCTACCGGGCTCAGGGTTAAAGTAGATGAGGCCTCAATAAGGGATACAGGTTGCACTATTCTATATGGAAGCGTCGAGGTAGGGGGCGATGGATCCCTGTACACTAAGGGATCCAGGTTAGCCGAGATAGTTTGCTGGGGCAACAGCTATGAAGAAGCATATGGGAAAACCGAGAAGGCCATGGGATACGTTGAAAGCGAGGCCTTCTTATTCCATAGAGGAGATATCGGCTCCCCAGAGTCGATGCAAGAGAAGAATAATATAGCTGAGAGGATTAGACGCGTCTATACCTCAAGGGCCAGGCGTGGACTACTAGGTGTATATACGGTGTGGGTTCCAGGAATGGGCTTCATAGAGAACCCTCTGGTAAACCCCTACATGTCTAAACGTGCTCACGGGTGAGACCTATGTCTCAATCCAACCTATTCAAACCCCTTATTGAAATCGGTCCCCCTCTCTCAAGTAGAGCAGTGAAAATACTCTTGCTCGGGAGCGGGGAACTAGGTAAAGAGATAGCGTTAGAGGCGCAGAAACTAGGGTTGGAAGTTATAGCTGTGGATAGATACGATAACGCGCCGGCAATGCATGTTGCACATAGGAGATACGTTGTCGACATGATGAATGATCAAGCCGTTAAAGCCGTTGTGAAAAGGGAGCAACCCGACCTGGTAATCCCCGAGATCGAGGCTGTCTCAACCACCGCTCTCAAGGAGCTTGAGGACGAGGGCTACAGGATCACACCCAATGCGAGGGCTGTTGAGATCTCGATGAATAGGATAAAGCTAAGAGAATACGTTGCTAAAGAAGTTGGTTTACCAACCACCAGGTACGCTATCGCGGAGAGTCCCGGGGAAGTCTTCGAAGCATGTAATGAGATAGGTTATCCATGCATAATTAAGCCTGAGATGAGCAGTAGTGGGCATGGACATGTGAAGATAACTAATGGATCCTTCGATCAGGTGAGGAGAGCCTTCGAGGAGTCGATCAGACATGCGCGTGGGAAGAGTCGTAGAGTATTAGTTGAGGAATATGTTGGATTAGAGGCAGAGTTCACAGTGTTAACCTATAGACACATGAATATAGATGGTAGAGTTGAAACAATTACATGCGACCCCATCGAGCATTGGAGGTATGGCGAGTTCCATTACATAGAGTCATGGCAGCCGTCGACCAGGTCAGCCGAGATCCTTGGTAAGATAGCTGAGATAGGGATTAAGATAGCCGACTCCCTTGGGGGGCTTGGAATATATGGTGTCGAAGTATTCCTTACAAGAGATAACAGGGTGTTATTCAGTGAGGTAGCCCCGAGGCCGCATGACACAGGCTTAGTAACCATCGCGAGCCAGGAGCTAAGCGAGTTTGCTATACACTTAAGAGCTGGACTAGGTCTCCCAGTGCCAAGGCCAAGGATTGTCAACCCAGCTGCCAGCCTAGCCGTATACTCGGGGATAGATACTTGGTCACCTATAATTCACGGTATTAGGGAAGCTCTCTCCATACCTGGCGTTGATATAAGGATATTCGGTAAGCCATACGTATACACTGGGAGAAGAGTTGCAGTCCTACTAGCCAGGGGAGACACGGTTAGTGAAGCACTGGATAAGGTTAGGAAGGCCGGAAGACAGCTTAAAGTAGTGGAGGGGTGAGGTAGGGATGCCGTGTAAGGGTAAGGTGGCTGTAATAGTTGGAAGCGAGCGGGATCTACCTCATGTAGAGAAAGCATTGAATATACTTAGGGAGAACAATGTAGACGTCGATGTCAGGGTTCTAAGTGCTCATAGAACCCCGAAGCAGCTTGAGGAGTATATTGAGAAAGCAGATGTAGACGTATACATAGCGATGGCTGGACTAGCTGCACACCTACCTGGGTTCATCGCATCAAGGACGAGTAAGCCTGTTATAGGGGTACCATTAAATGTCGCGCTTGGAGGGCTTGACGCGTTATTAAGCATCGTGCAAATGCCTAAGGGCATCCCGGTTGCAACGGTTGGCATTGATAACGCGGAGAATGCTGCATACCTTGCTCTGAGAATAATAAACCTGTGCAGGGATGGATAACATGGTTGATTCATGGAGTTATTCTAAATCCGGTGTAGACCTCTCAGCCCACAGGGAGATGCATAGATATGTATTGGAGAAGATGAGGAGGTTAGAGGATAAAGACATCGAACCATATGGCTCTTTCTCTCAATCAGTGATTATGGATGGTAAGACTATAGCCTTGCACGTCGACGGCGTAGGCACGAAGACCATCGTGTTGAAGAAGCTGGGGAAGCTGAGGGTTGCCGGCTGGGATTGTGTAGCGGTAAATGTAAACGATGTCGCATGCGATAACGTTGAACCGGTGGCACTCCTCGACTATATAGCTCTCCCCTCCAGTGACACTGATTCTTTCAGGGAGGTCATAGATGGAATCATAGACGCAGCCGGCGAGCTTGGTGTAAAACTGATCGGTGGGGAGACAGCTATAATGCCGGATCTAGTCAATGGCATTGATGTCGTCTGCATAATTGTAGGGTATAAGAAAGGTGGTGGAAGGTATAGGGCTAGGGTCGGCGATTTAGTCGTTGGTGTGAATAGCTGGGGCCTCCATGCTAATGGATATACGCTGGCGAGGAAAATAGTGGAGTCCACGCTTGGAGGCTATGACGTAGTTATCGATGGAGTTAATATAGGGGAGGAGTTATCAAAGCCCACCCCGATATACTCTAGGCTCGTGCTTGAAGCTCTTGGATCAGGATATGCATCAGCTGCAGCCCATATAACCGGGGGCTCGTTCTACAAGGCTAAAAGGATTCTCCCTGAGGGAGCCGACATGGTGATCAAGGCGCCTGAACCACCCCCGATATTCAAGGTGCTCATGAAGCTCGGTAACGTATCACCCCCAGAGATGTACAGGGTCTTCAACATGGGTATAGGATTAGTTCTCACAACGAGTAGAGACAGCCTGGGTGAGTTAAACCGGCTCATTGAGGAGCATGGCTTTCACCCATATGTAATCGGGGAGATTGTTGAGGGAACCGGGTTGGTTCATGTGATAACCCCGTATGGTGATGTAGTTGAGTACTAGGTTTAACCCCAGGGACCTGGTTGCACATTATAAGCCGGGGAGAATAGCTATTGCAGCTGTTGCAAGCCATTCGGCACTGGATGTTTTCGACGGGGCTAAAGACGAGGGTTTCAGAACCATAGCTGTCTGCCAGGTTGGAAGAGAGAAGACATATATGAGGTTGAACACGGTGATCGATGAGCATATATTATTAGATAGCTTTAGAGATATTGTGAAGCCCTCTGTAATGGATTACCTGGTCAGCAGAAACGCTATTATAGTGCCTAACCGTAGTTTCTCGGTATATGTAGGGTATGATGCAATCGAGAATGAGTTAAGGATCCCGGTATTCGGCAACAGGTATCTCCTCAGATACGAGGAGAGGACTGGGCCTAGGAACTACTATATGCTTCTCCAGGGAGCGGGGATAAGACATCCAAGGATATACAGGGATCCAGGCGAGATAGATAAGCCTGTAATAGTTAAGATACCGCATGCAAGGAAAAGGGTTGAACGGGGATTCTTTATAGCAGTGGATAGGGATGACTTCTACAAGAAGATAGAGAGGCTGGTTAATAATAGCGTTATAAGAAGAGAAGACATCGCTTCAGCCTCGATAGAGGAGTTGGTGGTGGGCGCCCACTTCAACGTCAACTACTTCCATAGTATAGCCAGGAAGAGGGTGGAGTTGCTGAGCATAGACCGCAGGATACAGAGTAATCTAGACGGCTTTCTGCATCTAACAGCTAGTATACAGTTGGAGCTTGAAGAATACTTGGATGTAGAGATGATTGAAGTGGGACATGAGCCCGCAACCATAAGGGAGTCTCTACTGGAGAAGTTATTCGATTATGGCGATAGATTCGTTGATGCATGCAAGAGAATCGTGGAGCCAGGTGTCATAGGGCCTTTCACGCTTCAATTAATTGTAACCAAGGATCTCGATATAGTGGTGTATGATGTAGCACCACGTATAGGCGGAGGCACAAATATCTATATGGGGATCGGTAGCCAATACAGTAAGCTCTACTTCGGGAAACCAATCAGCATGGGGAAGAGGATCGCTATCGAGATACATGAATGCATTGAGTCTGGTTGCTTACAGGAGATAGTCACATGAGGTGTCTGCATGTCTGGAAGCATTTGCCCACTTGAATGGAGATATGGTTCAACCGAGATGAGGAAGGTGTTTTCCAGGAGGAATATAGTGGATAAATACATAGCCGTGGAGGCCGCTATATTAAAGGGCCTCGAGGAGGCTGGATTAGCACCTAGTGGTTGCTGGAGTAAAGTAGAGTCGTTGAAAGGAGTACTAGATCCCGCCGAGGTTGATAGGCTTGAATCCAGGATAGGACACGATATAGCCGCTCTCGCTGAAATAATATCGAGCAGAATTGGTGAGCCATGCGGTAGATTCGTGCACCTAGGGGCCACCAGCTATGATATAGTTGACACAGCATGGGCCCTAATACTTAGCGAGGCATTAGAGCTCACTAGAGCCAGGCTTATAGAGGTGATTAAACTACTGGTTAGCCTTGTTGAAAAATACCGCGATACCATTGTAGTGGGGAGAACCCATGCCAGGCATGCATTGCCGATTACATTCGGGTTTAAGATGGCTAACTACGCCTACGAGTTAACGAGATCGCTTCAAAGGCTTAGGGAACTCGATGAACGTGTCGTTAGGAGTAAGATATCGGGTGCTGTGGGAACCATGGCTGGCTGGCTGAAGCAGGGGTTAATAGTTGAGAATACTGCTTCAAGCCACCTAGGCCTTGAGCCCCACTTGATAACGACCCAGGTTGCACCAAGGGATGGCTTTGCCGAGGTGATCGCCGATCTAGCTATACTGGCTTCACAGCTAGAGAGATTGTCACTAGAGGTGAGGGAGTTGATGAGGGATGAGATCTCTGAGGTGTACATCGATACCGGTGAGGTGGGTAGTAGCGCAATGCCCCATAAGAGAAACCCCTCTGTACCTGAAAGAGTATGTGGTTTATCAAGGGTCATAAGGGGGCTACTTGTTTCATCCATGGAGAACATAGCTTTAATGCATGAGAGGGATCTCACTAATAGTAGCTCTGAGAGAGTGATCATGCCACATGTCTTCCTCATAATTGATCAAATGTTGCTTGACACAATAAGCATTCTTAGAGGGCTACGTGTAGATGAGGTAAGTGCTAGTAGAAACCTTGAGTTGACGCAGGGCAGGATAATGAGTGAATGCATCATGGTAAAACTGGTGCTTAGAAAAGGCTACTCGAGAATCCAGGCACATGAGTTACTTAGAAAGCTGAGCAGGACAAGTATATGGGAGAACAAGCATTTAAGAGAGATACTGGTGGAGAACGGGTTATATGATGATGAAATAGGTGAGTGCTTCGACTACTCGAAATACCTCGGCAACTACTCCGAGCTCATAGATAGAGTCTTGAAATATGTTAGGGAGCAAATTGAAGCGGGGGTACGTAATTGAACACCGATGAATTACTCAAAGGCTACGATACAGGTAACTTGACAATAGGCACGCTTGCAAGTCACTCGGCACTACAGATAATGCATGGAGCTAAGAAGGAAGGATTCACCACAATCCTTGTGGCGCTTAGGGATAGAGCATGGTTCTACAGGGAGTTCGATCACCTAATAGATTTAATAATAGAGGTTGACTCGTGGAGAGATGTATGTAAGCCGGAGATCGTTGAGGAACTCAGGAGCTATAACACTATCCTTGTTCCACATGGAAGCTTCGTGGAGTACGTTGGCCTTGAATGCGGTGAATCTATAAAGGTACCATTATTCGGTACACGTAGCCTACTGAGGGTTGAAGCTGATCAAAAACTAAAAATGCTGCTCCTCATGAAAGCCGGGATACCCACTCCACGCGTCTACGGGTTGAGCGATGATATAAGGGAACCCGTAATAGTGAAGCTACCGGGTGCTAAGGGTGGGAAAGGATACTTCATCGCTTCAAGCAATAGTGAAGTAGAAGCCAAGCTGAGGAAATATATTGAGGATGGAGTGCTAAGGAACCCCGGGGAGGCGATCATACAGGAGTACCTAGTAGGGGTCACAGCATACTTCCACTACTTTTATAGCCCAGTATTAAACAGACTTGAGTTGCTTGGAGCCGACATAAGATATGAAAGCGATGTAGACGGGCTACGTAGACTACCTGTTAGAATCCTCGGGAAACTAGGCGTCGATCCAACGTTCACTGTGGTGGGAAACCTACCACTGGTGCTAAGGGAGAGCCTGCTTCCAAGGATAATCGAGTACGGGAAGAGATTCGTGGATGCCTCACGTGGCATGGCTTCGCCAGGCGTTATAGGCCCATTCTGCCTTGAATCCGTTATAGATAGAGAGTTGAATATAAAGGTATTCGAGTTCTCAGGGAGGATTGTAGCTGGGACAAACCTGTATATTGATGGAAGCCCGTATTCATACCTGTACTGGGATCAACCAGTAAGCATGGGTAGGAGAATAGCTATCGAGGTGAGGCTAGCCCTGGAGAATGGGTTATTGGAAAAAATTGTCACATAGTGTTTAATTACACTCCCTGTATAATTAGTTAAGTAGGGGTAGTTTAAGTGAGGCTCGACTATAGGTTCATCAGCGTGGATTTATTGAGAGCATACAAGGAGCTTGTAGACTACAAGGAACTAGAGGAGATAACTGGGTTAGACACGCAGACTCTTTGGAGGTATATTAGGAAAGGGGTTAAACCTAACTCAAAGAAGGCTGCTAGCCTATTCAATAAGCTGACTAGCAGGGAAATCGTCGAAAGGTTGATTAAGAGGGAGCTTGTAGAATTAGAGAATGGCATCTATAGCCTATACAGGATCGCATATAATATTCCATTGATCAAGATACTCTCCTACATAGCGCTCAAAGAGTTCCGTGAGTACAGGATAAACGCTGTTGCAACAGTGGAGTCGGATGGTATACCATTAGCCACTAAAATAGCTGATGTAATGAATGCCAAGCTTGTCGTGGCTAAACACCGCCCCGAGATAGGTGCGAAGGGTTATCATCAGACATCCTATGTCTCAAGGGATCCACCCGTCTACACAATGCTCTTCACACCAGTCGATATATTGATTAAGAAGGATAGGGTTTTAATAGTGGACGATTTGATAAACACCGGGAAAACCTCGAGGGCCATGATCCAGTTGATCAAGGCCGCTGGGGCTCAACCGGTTGGATTATTCTCTATAATAGGTATTGGAGATTCATGGTTCAGGGTTATTTCCAGGGATTTGGAGAAGATATATGTTACGCTAGTTATTACAGAGCTCCAAAAGGCTTGAAGCAGGCTTAAAAACCTTGTTTATCTTTAAATCCATGGTTTAAAATGGGAAAGCTTCCCGTTAATTAGACGCCGAGGATCGTTTTTATCAATGCCATCCTCATGTAGAGGCCGTTCCTGGCTTGTTCAAAGTATATTGCTTGAGGTAGCACATCTACATCGGCGGTCAATTCCCATACTCTTGGGAGTGGATGCATTATCAAGGGTATCTTCTTGAAGCGTGAGAGGTACTCGTATGTAATAATATAGCTTCCCTTAAGCCTCTCATACTCCTCTGGATTCATTCTCTCCTTCTGTAGTCTTGTCACATACAGGACATCTAGTTTCTCCATTGCATCGTCTGGTTTCTCGAGGAGCTCGTACCTTGTCCTCCTCTGGTCAAGTATCTTCAATACTTCTTCACGGGGTCTTAGCGCCTGCGGTGAGATAAAGTATATTGTTACATCCCTGAAGTTTGATAATATATATGATAGACTAGAGATGGTTCTACCATACTTTAAATCCCCCATTACCCCTATTGTCACTCCATCTATTCTACCCAAGCTCCTCCATATAGTGTATACATCCAATAGGGCTTGGGTTGGGTGTTCATTGTATCCATCCCCAGCGTTCACCACGGGAGCTCTACATATTTCAGCAGCCTTAGCTGCGAACCCGGGCTCCCTATGTCTCACGACTATTATGTCAGGGTCGTAACTATCAACCGTCCTGAGAGTGTCCTCAGGGCTCTCTCCCTTGGCTCTACTCGTGACCTCCTCGGGTCCGAGATCAATTACGTTGCCCCCTAGCTTAGTCATGGCGAACTGGAAGCTCAGCCGGGTTCTAGTGCTGGGCTCGAAGAACGCTGTGAAGAGTGTTCTTTCCTTGGCCAGTTCTAGTTTTTCACCGTTTTCGACACGCCTCCTTAACTCCTCTGCTATGGTGATTAATTTCTCCACATCGCTTCTGGAGAACTGGAGAGCTGATATAACATCCATTCCCTTATGCATGGGGTACACCACGACTACTTTATGGTGAGCCCCCGTTATAACTTAACTTGTCTAATCCATTTTCCAACGGGTTTATCGGTGATCATGCCATCACGGTATATCACTATCCCTCTGAGTATAGTGTACCTTATCCTACCCTTAAGCCTCCACCCTATGAACGGGGAGAGCTTATACTTGTATTCAAGCCACTCCTCTGTTACAACTGTCTCACCACCCGGGTCAACGATGACTAGGTCTCCATCAAACCCTATATCTATCGAGCCCTTCCTAGGCCACAGCCCCCATAGCTTAGCTGGGTTCTCAGATAGTAGTGCAGGCACCCTGGTTAAGGGGATCACATTCCTTAAAGCTAGGTCGAGCATTATGGGGAGCAGTGTTTGAACCCCCGGCATCCCTGATGCAGCGCTCCATATATCCCTTTTCTTCTCCTCCGGGGCATGGGGAGCGTGGTCTGAGCCAAGAGTGTCTATTAGACCGTTTCCCACGGCTTCGAGCAGTCTCTCCCGGTGAATGCCTCCCCTTATTGGTGGGTTAACCTTGATTAAGTTTCCGTGTTTCTGGTAGTCAACCTTATCAAGCACGAGGTAGTGTGGGCATGTCTCTCCATATATTTCAACTCCCTCGCCCCTAGCTTTTCGAACGGCTTCAAGCGCCTCTATAGATGATATATGTACTATCAATACTCTCCCATGCGTATGCTTCGCGATGGTGGCTATTTTAATAATACTGTATTCCTCAGCTATTGGCGGCCTAGCCTCGATATGGAGCCATGGATCCATGCCGCCTCCCGACTTCACCTTCTCGGTGAAATAGGTTACCAGTGAATGGTCTTCAGCATGGAAGGCTATCGTAACCCCTGTCCTGCCTGATTTAGAGAGGGCCTCATATAAACTGCTATCACTGGGCGATGGGATATTACCTGTCGTCGGGCCCATAAATATCTTGAAGCCTACCGCTCCTGCCGCGATGATGTCCTCGAATAAATGTATATTCCCATCGTGGAGGACGCCGAGAAGCGCATAGTCAACATATGCCTTCGACTCAAGCAGCCTCGCTTTACTGGCTAATTTACCTGGATCCTCTACTGGTGGAAGCGTATTAGGGTGTTCTATAACTGTTGTAACGCCTCCTTTTAAAGCAGCCCTGGTTCCATGAGTGAAGTCATCCTTGTACTCTAGGCCGGGCTCCCGCATGTGTACGTGCTCATCTATTACACCGGGTAGTACAAGCATGCCTGATGCATCGATGACCTCATCCACGCCACTAGTGCTAAGTTCAACCCCTATCTCGGCGATAACCCCGTTCACTATTTTCACATCAGCCTTGAATACTCTCCGAGGAGTAATGAGTAGCCCGTTTCTAATGAGTAGGCTCATAGCCATCACATTATGATCTCAATTCTCATATAAATAAAAATATATATTTATCATACGCAATAAGTTGACTCGAGGTGCACTTATGGGGGATGCAACCAGCCTCCTGGAGAAATGGCTCTCAGCAAGTGAATTCCTCGTTATAGGTAAGAAAGTGTCAAGAGTTGACTCCCTAGAGAAGGCTCTTGGTAAAGCATTGTTCACTGAGGATTACTACATAGACTACTTCCTTGGTAATGCATTATACGTTAAGCAGGTGTTAAGCACTCATCCCCATGCAAGACTAAAGAGTATAAGCCTACCGGAACACCTGAGGAGCAAGGACGTGAAATTATTCACAGCTAGGGATATACCCGGGGAAAACCAGGTGGGATACGCGTTACCTGATCAACCATTACTTGCAGAAGGAAAGGTGAGATATCACGGGGAAGTAGTGGCACTGGTCGCCTCCATGGATATGGATGAAGCCCTCAGGGCTGTTGAGGAGATAAGGGTCGAGTATGAGCCCCTACCATATATACTGGATCCATTGGAGGCTATGAATAGGAATGATATCCTTATCCACGAGGAGGCGGGCTCGAATATAGCGTTTAAGACAAGGGTTAGGAGGGGTGATGTCGAGGAGGGGTTTTCGAGAGCCCATGTTATAGTTGAGAATGAGTATAGGTTACACCACCAGGAGCATGCGTACCTGGAGACTGAGGCGGCGTTAGCAATCCCGGGTATTGAGGGAGGCGTGACTATAATAGGCGGGCTCCAGTATCCTCACCTCGGGCAGAGAATAGTTGCAAGGGTCCTGGGTTTACCATTGAGTAAGGTGAAAATAGTTGCCCCCTACATAGGTGGGGGCTTCGGAGGTAAGGATGATGAGGGTCCATTGACGTGTGCTAAGGCTGCTCTTGTAGCCTACTTGACCGGTAAGCCAGCGCTACTAATATATAGTAGGGAGGAATCCATCAAGGTGCATCCTAAGAGAGAGGCTGCAATCATAAGGTATAAGAGTGGGGCTGATGCCGATGGGAGGCTCACGGCTATAGATGTAACAATAATACATGACACTGGTGCATACGCTAACAGAGGACCCTTTATACTTTGGCGTGCAACGATGCATGCCTCCGGGCCCTATGTAGTCCCCAATGCAAGGGTCGATGGCTACGCTGTGTACACTAATAAAGTATACCAGGGCTCGTTCAGGGGCTTCGGCAACTTATCAATACAGTTTGCTGTTGAGAGGCAGATGGATCAATTAGCTGAGAGACTCGGATTAGACCCGGTTGAATTCAGGCTGAGGAACATTGTAAGAGAAGGCTCTTACACTATCACAGGGCAACTATTAGACCACTCAGTTGGAGTAGCCGATGCCCTGGTAAAGGTTGCCAATGCATGCCGGTGGCGTGAGAGAAGGCGTGAGATAGAGGAGTTCAATAAGCATAGTGAGAGAATTAAGAAGGGCATTGGTGTGGCTGTGGCATGGCATGGTATTAGTACATCTAGGGGTGTACCAGACTGGTCGAATGCCTATGTGAAGATAGAGCAGGATGGCTCGGTCACACTGTACACCGGCATCGTGGAGATCGGACAAGGCTCGCCGAGCTCAGCTCATGTACAAATAGTATGCGAGCTACTCGGTGTAACACCTGATAGGGTCAGAGTAGTGTATGGTACAACGGATGCCCCCGACGCCGGTGCAACCCATGCATCAAGGGGTAGTAGCATAGGGGGGATAGGGGTCTACGTAGCGGCTTCGAAGCTAAGGGAGAGATTGAGCGAGCTGGCATCCAGGGTCCTAGGGGTGTCTGCGGAGGACCTAGTGTTCGCGGATAACAAGGTTTACTCGAGGAGTAATCCGGGTAAGCAGATATCGCTGAGAGACCTTGTTAAGGAGGCGATAGCCAGGGGCATCGAACTATCTGCGACAGGCTATTTCTTCCTGCCGAAAGGTAGATTCGACGATACTGTGGGGCAGGGATTCGCGTACCCTGCCTACAGCTATATAGTGGTAGTCTCGGAGGTTGAAGTAGATACATTAACAGGTGTTGTAAGGGTTACACGGGTATATCCAGGCCTAGCTGCTGGGAGGATAATTAATCCACAGCAGGTTGAGGGACAGATAGAGGGCGCTGTAGCCCAGGGCGTGGGGTACGCGTTAATGGAGAAACTAGTGTTCAATGATAATGGAGAAGTGTTAAACACTAACCTAACGGACTACGTTATCCCAACTATCAAGGATGTACCAGAGATAGCTGAGCCGGTTTACGTTGAAGACTTATTCAAGTACGGTCCATTCGGCGCTAAAGGCGTTGGTGAAATGGCCCTCATACCTATGCCGGCCTCGATAGCTAATGCTGTAAGCCATGCACTAGGGGTCAATGTAACTAGGACACCGTTGACCCCCGAGGAGGTGCTTAGATTGATTGGTAGACTGTGAGGTGGTGGACGTGTTCTACCGGATACCTGAGATAAGGTATCATAGGCCATCTACACTTAGTGAAGCACTCAAACTACTCGGCGAGTTGACTGGGAGGGCTAGGATACTAGCTGGGGGCACGGATCTAGTGCTCGACCTGAAGATTAAGAGGTATAACGTGAGTGATTTAATAGATATATCTCAGTTAAACGAGTTAAGATATATTATCGACGAGGGAGACATGGTCAGGATCGGTGCCTTGACAAGTATACAGGAGATAGCGGACTCCAGTGTTATCGCTGAGAAAGCACCACTACTGAAGAAAGCTGCCGACGAGTTCGCGTACTGGCAGATAAGGAATATGGCTACTATTGGGGGTAATCTCTGTAATGCCTCTCCAGCAGCGGATACAGCGCCACCACTACTAGTCCACGAGGCCCTCGTGAAGACAGCCAGCATCGAAGGCGAGAGAACAATACCAATCACAGAATTCTTCAAGGGGCCTAGGCAGACGGCTCTTAAACCCAGTGAGATGTTTGTCGAAGTGGTAATCCCAAGTAAGCCTCGACCCCTTTGGAGACATGCCTACTATAAACTAGGTAGGAGGAGGGGGCATGAGATCTCGGTGGTATCGATAGCTATTGCTGCATCGATCAATGCCGGGGTCTTCCAGGATGTTAGAATAGCCCTGGGATCCATGGCTCCAACACCTGTTAGGGCGAGAAGTGTTGAAGTGTTTCTAAGGGGGAGAGAGATCAGTGAGTCGGTTATTGAGGAAGCCGTTGAGAAACTGAGTAGTGATGTGAAGCCGATAAGCGATGTAAGGGCGTCAGCCGAGTATAGGCTCCACGTGTCTAAGGCATTACTGAAGGATATGCTTCTCAAGCTTGTTAAAGGGGGTGGTGAATAATGCTCGTTAGATTCAGGCTCAATGGTAGAGATGTAGAGCTGGATGTGCCATCCAATGAAACCCTGATAGACACGTTGAGGCTGAGGCTGAAGGTGAAAAGCGTTAAAAGAGGGTGTGAAAGAGGTGAATGCGGATCCTGCACGATACTACTGGATGGCAGGCCGGTTACCTCCTGCATGCTGCTTACACCCCAGGTAAACGGCAGAGAAGTAGTGACTGTGGAGGGATTAGAAAGGGATCCATTGTTCAACCAGCTGGTTAAATCATTCATTGACAATGGGGCCGTGCAATGCGGCTTCTGTACACCAGGTATATTATTAACAGCGTGGGCGGCTATAAGGGAGAACAGATTCAAGAGCATGGATGACGTAGCAGATTATATAGGGAATCTATGCAGATGCACCGGCTACATTAAGATTGCTAAAGCAGTGTGGAGCGTGGCCAGCGGGGTGAGGAAGTAAGTGTACTCCTTCATTGGCAAGAGGAGTATTAGAAAGGATGCATTACCTAAGACCAGTGGCACCATTAAATTCGTCAACGACTTAGAGGCCCCAGGGATGCTTATTGGTAGGATATTTAGAAGCCCCTATGCCTTCGCCGATATAAGGAGGATAGATGTAAGCGAGGCCGAGAGACTCGGCGTTGTGGTGTTAACGCCTGATGATGTCCCGCAGAAGCCATTTAATCCACGATTAGTGAGCATCCATGAAGTGACCTATAAGGATACATACGTCTTAACCAAGAAGCCGAGGTACATAGGTGACGCTATCGCGGCTGTAGCTGCTCCAAGCGAGGAGCTTGCACAGAGGGCTATTGAATCGATTAGGGTTGAATACGAGAGGATATATGAGCCGATACTGGATCCCTTTAAAGCAATGGAGCCAGGTGCCCCATTGATACATGAAAGGATTATGAAGGGTAGTGAATGGGTTAACGTGGAGAGAAATATAGCTGCTACATTGAATTATGTTGAGGGGGATGTGGATAAGGCTTTCAGGGAATCCGATATCGTTATTGAGAGGAGGTTTAAGACCGGTAAGAGATACCATATGCAGTTAGAGCCTAAATCGGTTTTATGCATACCTGAACCAGGCGGTAAGCTGACAATATACGCGACGACGCAGACTATACATAACACCAGGATACTGATAAGCCAGATCTTCGATATACCGTTAAGCAAGGTGAACGTGGTTAAGATACCTATAGGCGGATCCTTCGGCTCCAGCATCCAGGTAAACTACTTGGTTCCAATAGCTGTGGCATTATGCCTTAAATCAGGTAAACCTGTCAAGATATCTTATACACGTGAGGAGGATATACTAGACCACTCCAACTTCGTATTCCACTTCAGGATGAAGATAGGGGCTAGGAGAGACGGGGTGTTAATGGGTGCCGAATTCGAAAACATCCTCGATGTGGGTGCTCACCAGGTGCAGCCATACCCTCTCCTGGGCACAAGCCTTGGATGGTTTGTCTCAATGTATAAGTGGAGGAATATAAGGTATATTGGTAAAGCAGTGTACACGAATAAGGTGCCAGCCTGTGCTTTAAGAGGGTATGGAGCGCCTGAGGTGCAATGGGCTGTTGAAACAATAATGGACGAGCTGGCTGAAGAACTGAAGATTGATCCAATAGAGCTCAGGCTGAAGAACTACGTGGGAAGAGGAGAGATATTCTGGGGACAGGGACCCACGGTTAAATCAATTATTAAATCAGACGGAGTCCCCGAGTTACTTGAAAAAGGAAGAAAGTTAATAGGCTGGGAGAAGAGGGGTCATCCAAGCGGGAAAAAAGGGAGGTATAGGAGGGGCATTGGGCTGGCTAGGGGTTTCCATACATCTGGCGCTGGGGGGCCGATCAGCGGGGAGGTAATAGATTATACTGGCTGCATACTTAAGCTCAATGAGGATGGGACACTGGACTATATAACAGCACTACAAGACCATGGGGGCGGCACCCTTGACGCGCATGTCAAGATTATCTCAGAGGTCCTAGGGGTGCCCCCGGAGCTAGTAAACCTTGCCACTGCTTCAACAGAGAACACACCATACGACGTATGCACTCATGCATCAAGGGGAACTTATGCCGGTGGCGAGGCAGCTAGGAGAGCAGCTGAAATAGTTAGATCCAAGATATTCGAGTACGCAACCAGGATCGTGGGAAGAGTCGTCAACCCAGAGGCGTTTAAGATAAAGTATGATGAAGAGTTGAAGCAAGCCATTGTATATGTTGAGGGCACAGACATAAAGATCCCTCTTAGCGAGATAGCTAGGATAGCTTGGCAGAGGAACTGGGGAACAATAGGTGCCCTCGTATCCTATAGGGCTACCTCGGCTCCACCAAGCTTCACAGTCTACTTCGTCGAGGTTGAAGTGGATACCTGGACAGGTAAGGTGAGGCCTGTAAGGGTTGTAGCCGGTGCAGACGTTGGTACACCGGTAAACCCAGATATGGTTGAGGGGCAGCTCCACGGTGGCTTCGCAATGGCATGGGGTATGGCATTCACGGAGAACACTGTGTATGAGGAGAACGGTGAGTTGGCTGGGAGAGGCTTGATAACAGATTACAAGATACCAACCATAGCGGATACGCCTTCACCGGAGGACTTCATTGTTATAACAGCGGATACCTATGAGTCCACGGGGCCCTTCGGTGCTAAGGGGCTTGGTGAAGCGGCTATGAACCCGGCTGTCGGCGCAATAGCCAACGCTATCTATAACGCGATCGGTGTGAGATTCTACGAGCTCCCCATAACGCCTGATAAAATAGTGAAAGCATTGAGGGAGAGGGGTGAGACCCCATGAGTATTAAGCCTTCGTTGATGAACTATAGGAATACGCATATAATACCGTTTAGATTCGAGTACTATGAGCCGAGATCCCTTAAAGAAGCATTCGAGATACTTGAAAAACTAGGCGATGCAGCCAAGATACTGGCGGGTGGCACTGATCTACTGGTTAAAATGAAGACTAGGCAGGTGGAGCCGAAGGCACTCGTTAACATTAAGAGGATCAAGGAGCTTAGGGGCATAGTTGACGAGGGAGATAGGATCAGGATTGGCGCGTTAACAACCCTGAGAGAGCTCGAGGAATCACCATTAATAGCAAGGTATCTCCCCGCATTACATGACGCGGTTAAACAAATGGCCAGTATACAGATAAGGAATATGGCTACTATTGGGGGTAATCTCTGTAATGCCTCTCCAGCAGCGGATACAGCGCCACCACTACTAGTCCACGAGGCCCTCGTGAAGACAGCCAGCATCGAAGGCGAGAGAACAATACCAATCACAGAATTCTTCAAGGGACCGGGGCTCACAGTGTTGAAGCCGACCGAGTTACTAGTGGAGATTATTGTTAACAAGGAAAACGGTTCCTCAGCCTTTAGTAAAATAGGGAGGATAGCGGTGGATCTAGCTATCGCCAGCGTAGCTATCTACTTGAAGACCAGGGGAGATGCCGTTGAGGATGTAAGGGTAGCTGCTGGCGCGGTAGCCCCTACACCGATTAGATGCCCGAGAACCGAGGCTGTGTTAAAGGGGCGTAGGATAAATGAGGTAAGCGTTGAGTTGGTCAGAGTAATTGAAGATGAGGTGAAACCAATAAGCGACGTTAGGGCAACGGCTGAATACCGTAGACACCTAGTGAAAATCTTAGCCTACGATGTCTTCCATAAGGCGGTTGAGAGGAGTAAAGGTGGTACTTGATGGTGAAAGTCGTATTCGAGGTTAATGGGAGAACCATTGAGCTAGATGTTGAGCCCAATGAACTGTTAATCAACACGCTCAGGAACAGGCTTGGATTGACTGGTACCAAGTATGGGTGTGGAATAGGTGAGTGCGGAGCTTGCACTGTGCTCGTTGACGGGGAACCCATGCTCTCCTGCCTCTTGTTAACAGTCGACGTCAACGGTAAGCGTGTTGAAACTGTTGAGGGCTTAACAAGTGAGAGGAATCCTAGTGAAGTCCAGAAGGCATTCATGGAGGAGGGGGCTATTCAATGCGGTTACTGCACACCGGGCTTTATAGTTATGGCTGAGTACATGAGGAGGAGAAACGTGGAGCCCGTGGACGAGAATATCAAGGAGTACTTGAAGGGTAATCTATGCAGGTGCACCGGCTACATCAATATATATAAGGCTGTTAGGAAAGCCCTTAAAGCCAGGTAGGTTTCCACCAGGTGTAATACTCATTGATAAGGGTAAGAGTTGTTTTCATCGGCGTTATCGCCGAAGCTATTGGCACACATATCGAGGAATACTCTATACAGGAGAACACGAGGTTAAACGAGCTACTTGATATAATAGCGGGGAAACACCCTTTCCTCCGGGAGATACTTAGGAATCTACCATTAATCAACACCTATGTAAATGGTAGGCATGTAGACTTAAACCATGTTTTAGAAGATGACGACGAAGTAGTTATAGCTCCCCCGTTTTATGAAGGAGGCTGAGCCAAGAGTGTTGGCATTCAAGGAGAGGATTAAGACATTCCTTGAGTGAAGAAATTACGAGATAGCTGTTAGATTCGATGGTAGAGACTACTGGGCGTCGATATACTTCAAGAAGATTGTTGAACCAAGGAAAAGCAAGGCAGACATGTCTATAGACGTAGACTTCAACAATGATATGCCAGCAGTATTCACAGATAACGAGAGACTTCTGAGAGTCGAGAAGTTTGAAATACCTATAAGAGGGATCTGGCTCACAACCAAAAGCCCTGTCCTTTAGAGCGAGGGGTCAGCTAAATATCTCTGGAGATGGAAATGTATAATATTATTAATAGGATGGTTTCAAGGGATCAATAGACTTTGGTTGTGAGACTTATGTGGGAGGAAAACTTATATATTTATTATTATATAGAAGTATAAAATGGGGAATTAAATGGGGGAAGAAGTAGTATTTACTAGGAGAGCTTCCGGGCTGGTGAGAGAGTTAAGTTGGCTGGATATAGCTATATGGGCTATAGCAACACCTGCTGGCTCAGGCATGACGTATTATGCTGTTAAAATCCTCGGAGACCCAGCAGCCTATGGTGGGAGCCTCCCATTAGCGTTCTTCATTGCTGGCATAATGTTCCTACCACTCGTCGTAGCCTTTGCCATGATAACTACATCTTTCCCTCGAAGCAACAGCTTATATGTTTTCGTCTCTAGGACTCTTCACCCGGTGCTAGGGTTCCTACCATTCTGGTACTTCATCGTTGGCGGTGGCTGCGCGATGACCGCCGGCTTCATGATGGTTGTGGGACTTAAAGCGTTAAGCGGTCCACTCGTGGTTGCCTCTGCATTAACCGGTGATCCAACTCTGTTAAGGATTGGTGAAGCAGCTTCAGACCCCAATGTCCAGCTTATAGCGGCATTAATGCTTGTCGCCTTACTGTGGATAATAAACTATTTAGGAATGAAAGTGATAAAGTGGGTGCTGAGGGTATTAACAATCGTCCCCATGACCGTTACAATCCTAGTACTGGCATACATAGCTATCCTGGGAGGTAATGTTGGTCTATCTAAGTGGGACCAGGTATTTGGGGCAGGTGTTGCAGAGGAGATAATGAGGGTGGCATATCAGGGTGATCCATCGCTAGGGGTACAGCCATTAACACGTGTTGACATGTGGTCCGGCACCTATGAGATGCTACTATGGACACTGTGGGCTTGGACCGGTCTTGAGATAGTAACCTTTGTTGGTAGCGAGGTCAAGGATCCATCTAAGAGCTATATTAAGGGGTATCTCACAGGCTTCACACTGGTAATGGTGTTATACCTGCTCAACGCATTCATTATTCCATGGGTATTCAACTACGATTTTCTAGCAGCCTACGCCTACCTGAAGAGTGAGTATCCTGACACGTTGAGTAAGATCATGGGCGCCTACGCACTCCCCGATCCCTCGGTACCTCTAGTGGCATCTGTTGCCGTAGGCAACGCTGCCATAGCCATATTGATAGGCGTATCATACTTCCTATGGTATGTTAACACGGCTCTACCAGTGTGGGTTGGCGGGGTCAGAGGATTCTTCTCTATGGCTTTCGACAGAGTGCTACCGGAGAAAATGGCTGAGGTCTCGCCTAGATGGGCTGCACCAACATGGGCTAATCATGTCACAGCTTTAATTGCATTATTCGGTGCCATAATGACTTACCTAGAGAACCTCGGCTATGAGCTTGCAACAGCCTTAATATCATTCCTCGACTTCAGCCTCTTCATATTCGTATGGCCGGTGGGGCTGGCATTAATGCTTATCCCGTGGTGGAAGCCAGAGTTGTTTAAGAGGATGACTATATCATCCCCTGTCACAGCTACCGTTGTCGGGGCAATAGTGTTTGCCCTCGGCTGGTACTTCATGATATACACGTCTTATAGCCAGCCATTAATAGTCCTGGTCAATATAACAGTTGGGCTAATAGGTTTAATAATATTCACGGCTATGTCGGCCAGGAACAGGAAGAGAGGCATTGAACCGGAGAAAATCTATGGCGAAATACCGCCAGCCTAGCTCAGCCCGTTCCAGACATGTTTTCTTTCACTCCTTTAAAACTTATAAACATGCGTAGCACTATCCTTATATGTATGATTAAATAAATGTGGGAATGATGAGGGTATGACATCTAAAATATTTTTCTCCGTGGATGTACACGGGTCTAGCATAGTGTGGAGGAAATGGATCCGTGCCGTAGAGATGTATAATGTGAACGTATTGATTCTAGCAGGGGATCTAACCGGTAAGGTGCTAGTACCCATAATTAAACACAGTGATGGCTCGTGGACCACTAGGTACTTCGGTAAAAAATGGATGTTCAAGACCGAGGGCGAGGTCAGGGAATTCGAGGATAGGCTAGAGGGTGCAGGGGTATATTATGTCAGGGTCGATGAAAAGGAGCTGGAGGAGCTGAAGAATAACCCTAAACTAGTTGAGGAGGTGATGAATGAAAAAATATCTGAGAGGCTGAGGACATGGCTAGACCTGCTTACAAGCCGTGTAGATACAAGGAGCGTCACCACTATAGTGATGCCTGGTAATGATGACGAGTTATTCATCGATGACATAATAAGGGGATACGAGGACAAGGGCATTATATATCCACTGGATAAGGTGTTAGAGATAGAGGGGCATGAAGTCATCTCCTCACCCTATGTCAACCCAACTCCATGGAAGACCCCCAGGGAGATGGATGAGAAAAACCTGGAGAAACATCTGGAGAACCTGGTCTCAAAGCTGAGAAATACATCAAGCTCCATCTTCAACTTCCACCCACCACCTTTCAACACTCACATTGACCTAGCTCCCAAGCTTACAAGGGATTTAAGACCAATGGTTGTCGCCGGCCAGGTTCAATACGAGCATGTGGGGAGTAAGGCTGTGAGAAAGATCATTGAGAAATACCAGCCCTTAATAGGCATGCATGGACATATCCATGAATCCGGGGGCATGGATAAGATAGGGAGGACTATAATTATAAATCCTGGTAGCGAGTACAGTGAAGGCGTTTTAAGAGGGTTCATCGTAGAAGTCGATAGGGAGAAACTGGTTAACTACTGGAGGATTGAGGGCTGAGCATGAGTGGTATAGGTGAACACGTGAAGTTATCTACCGAGGAATTTGTAAAGGATGCCATTGAAATAGTGTCTAGAGCGGAATCCAGGGGTGTGAAACTAAGGATCCTGGGTGCGTGCGCGATATATATTCACTCGATGCATGAGCAGAGAGCCATCAATATATATAGGTCGCTCGGGAGATTCACGTCATCCGGCGCGTTATTCACAGACCTGGATTTGATGGCTTATAGTAAGCAGAGGAAGGATGTAATAAAGTTCTTTGAGGAGGAGTTGAAATTCAAGTACGATCCACTCATAAAGGCATTATTCTCTGGGAAGAGGCTCATATACTTTCATCCACAGAACCTCTACCACGTCGACGTCTTCTTCGACGTTCTCGAATTCAACCACGATGTCTACTTCGGCAAGGAGCCGGGTAAGGGGAGGCTGGAGCTGGATAATCCAACTATCTCGCTTGCAGACCTAGTTCTCGAGAAACTACAGATAACTAAGATTAACCTGAAAGACCTGGTTGACTTAGCTGTGTTGTTTAGGGCTCATGATATATGTGGCCAAGACATCCATAAGGAATGCATTGATGGGAACCATATAGCTACAATACTATCGGGTGACTGGGGCTTCTGGTATGATGCTACAAGTAATCTGGGAAAACTAATCAAATTCCTTGAGGAGAAGCAGAGGGAGGGCTTACTGGATAATAGTGATGTAGAGGATGTAAGGCGGAAGACAGGGAGGTTAATGGAGTTGATTGATAAAACACCTAAGACAAAGAACTGGATAAAGAGGTCTAAGATAGGGACCTCCAAGCCGTGGTATAGGGAAGTAGAGGAAGTAGTGAGATAAGGTAAGGAAGACATAGATGAGCCTCGATACCTTTATAGAGGAATACCACAGGGTTTTTTCAAGGTCATCTAGAACAGAATACGTCCCAGCGGTCATTAAGGAGGCATATAACTCTGTAGTTATCGATGTATATGGAAGAAAGTACATAGACTTCTCATCAAGTGCATCAGTAGTGAACACCGGCTATAATAATCCAAAAATACTGGGCGCCGTTGAGAAGCAGTTGAGGAGGCTGATTCATTACACTCATATATATGGCTTCAACGAGCCAGCATTAAAACTAGCTAGGAAGCTAATCTCTATAACAGGTGTAGTGGATGGAAAAGTAATCCTGGGCCTGAGTGGTAGCGATGCTAATGAAGGAGCACTATTCTTAAGTAAAGCCTATAATAGGAGAACCTATTTACTAAGTTATGTAAACAGCTTTCATGGATGCACGCTGATGGCTGCAAAGGCATCGGGGATAGATTTATCGAGGAGGGTGGTCAGACTCCTCGGTGAGGAAGGGAAAACAATTTTTCTACCATACCCGGATTGCTATAGGTGCCCCCTTGGCTATACATGGAGTAGCTGTAGGCTTAGATGCGTTGAAATAGTTAAAGAGAAAATAGAGGAGTTGAACGGGGATGTCTACGGTTTAATCATCGAGCCTATACAGGGGGACGGGGGAATAATACCGGCTCCCGAGGAATACGTTAGAGAACTACGGAGAATACTGGATAAGTGGAGTATTCCACTCATAGTGGATGAGGTCCAAACCGGGGTAGGTAGGACTGGTAGATGGCTGGCGATACAGTATTACGGGGTCAACCCTGATGTCGTCACTCTAGGTAAAGCGCTTGGTGGTGGACTGCCTATATCAGCTATAATTGGGCGAAGCGATATAATGGAATCTCTTCCCGATTTCTCCTATAGTTTCACCCTCTCAGGAAACCCTGTTGCATCTGCTGCAGCATTAGCTGTAATAGAGTATATAGAGGAAAACAATCTACTTGAGAGAGCTAGGATCCTCGGTGAGCATGTGGTAAACGAGTTAAAGGGATTAATGAAGGAGCATGAGCTAATAGGCGATGTAAGAGGGAAAGGATTAATGATAGGGGTGGATCTCGTGAAGGATAGGGAGACGAGGGAGAGGGCTGTCACGGAGGCTAAGAAAGTTGTGTGGAGAGCATTCGAGCTAGGCCTCATAGTCTTCTCTATCAGTGGGAATATACTTAGAATCCAGCCGCCTTTAACCATCGAGGAGGAGATCCTTGATGAGGGGTTGAGGATACTTGAGAAGGCTATTAATGATGTGGAGAAGGGGAGGGTAAGCGATAACGTTGTAAAGATGGTGAAGGGGTGGGGTGACCACTAGTATACTCTCTCCCCTCCTATATATGTCTCCAATACCTTAACGCCTCTAACGTCATCGATGTCCACTTCGAATGGATCCCTGTCAACTACTATAAAGTCTGCTAGTTTTCCCTCCTCCAACGAGCCCAGCTCTCCTTCCTCACCTATCACGTATGCTGATCCATATGTATAATAGTAGAGGGCGTCCTCAAGAGTTAATGCTTCATTCCTTGTATCCTCGTAGAAAGATATATTCTCATTCCTCCCCCTTGTAACAGCCGCATATATTGTCTCCCACGGGTTCAACGGTTCAACCGGTGAATCAGTAGAAAAACCCAGCATTACTCCTTTACTAGCCATGGTTTTAAACGGATACAACCACTTAATCCTCTCACTACCTAGTCTCTCCTTAGCCCACCAATCCGAGATCACGAAGTGGGGTTGGACAGAGATGACTACTCCCAGCCTAGACGCCTCCTCGATTTGATCCGGCCTTATGACTGAGGCATGCTCAATCCTGTGTCTAATCCTTCCGCTTACTCCGAATTCTCTGTATACGCTGAGTATTAGATCTATTGCTGCATCACCGATGCCGTGTACCGCTACTTGGAAGCCTTGCTTGGAGGCTTTCTCAAGGACCCCGCGAAGCTCCTCCCTACTAATCAACTGCCTCCCACTAACTGATGGCTTATCACTGTAAGGCTTTGAGAGCCAGGCTGTCCTAGCCCCTAGGCTCCCATCCGCGAATAATTTAACCCCCTTTATCCTCAGGTACTCGTTGCCGAAGCCCCCTTTAACACCCAGCATACTTACATTATTGAACAAGCCTGGCTCCATGTATACCCTGACCCTTGGATACCTCCATCTATTGCTCTGGAATAGTGTGAAGAGGGCTTCAAGTGAATTTCTGCCACAGCTCATGAATCCTATTGTTGTAATACCCAGTGACGATGCGTATTTCAGCGCGGACTCCACGAGCCTGATCCTTTCATCCATGCTCATGGATCCGCTGAGAATGCCTAGCGCCTCGCCTACCGCGTCCTCGACTACTACGCCGGTTGCGACACCTGATTCATCCCTTACTATATTGGGTGTCTGCTTGGTAAGTAAACCAGTTATCTCCATTGCCTTAGTGTTTAATACTGCTGCATGCCCGCACACCCTGATCAATATAACTGGTTTATCACCAATTACCTCATCTATGTCCCAGCGTGTAGGCCATCTCTTCTCATCGAACAATTCCTGGTCCCATCCCCGGCCTATGATGATTCCTGGGTTCTTTTCCTCATTGTACTCCCTAATCCTCTTCTTCAACTCACCTATGCTCTTTACCCCTCTGAGGTCGAGTGTGGCTAGCTGCAGGCCCAGGCTGTCCAAGTGCATGTGCGAGTCTATGAAGCCGGGTAGGATAATCCTTCCTCCGAGATCCACTATTTCCCCCTTAAGCATCCTACAAATAGATAAAGCGTCCCCGTTTTCCCCAGCATATAGGATCCTGCCATATGCAACGACAACTGCCTCCCTTACCCTCAACGGTTTAAACCCAGCATATATCCTCCCGTTAATAAAGCACATGACCCCCTGCAAAACCGTCACCAGCATTCATCAATTACAATACAGCAAGCTTATACATTTATAGCTGACTCACCATAATTCTAGAAACACTAAACCATCCCGGCGTTAACACTTGTTCTATAATCCATCGAGGCCGCCTAGCCTACTTTCCACCCAGGTATTCGTTAACTCAGATTATTTAACAAGGTCCATCTATTCTATTAATTATTGATGATGAGCTTTCGGTCGCCCTGATCCATGGTGACGAGTTTTCCTCTCGCTGATAAACAGGAGTAATCATTATATAATATTATCTATATTGTTTAACAACCCATGTGCATGAATCATGGAGTCATTGCGATGTCCCGGGGTCAGAGTCCCGTTTTCATCCACTCCCCGTTAAGGGGTAGTCTGCGGGCGTCTACTTATGGTTTAGGCCTGGTGCTCCTTAATTATTTTTCTCTTCTAGGATTCTTTTTAATCTAAGCGCGAACTCCTTGGCTTTCTCAAGGTCTTTTTCATTAGGGTGGCCCTTGTTTAAGCCGCCGATCCTTGCTAGCACGCCATTTGTATCCCAACCCCTGCAGGTGAAGTCTCCAATGATCCGGTATCTTTTCTCGACAAGTATCTTCTTCAAGGCTCTGTGATTAATCATCTTTAATGGTATTCCAGCCGTGGAAAATATAAAGGCCATTTTACCTGGTGCCGGCGAAAGCTTCTCAGCCAGCCTTATAAGTGCAGCATGGTGTCTCCAGTAGTATATACCTGATCCGAAGCCCGCTAGCTCGTACTCAACTACTTCGTCTGGCTGTATCTCCCACGGCTTAACCAGCCTAGCACCCAAGATGCTGGATATAGCCTTGGCAATCTTCTCAGTGTTCCCGTGGTGAACAGATACGTAGATAACTATGACGTCACCACCCATCTAGGACACCCAGCATACATAATGCCTCGGCATGCATCCCCTTGCTCGTGATCTCACTAGCTACTCTCTCATGCCAGCTATATTGCACTGGCTTAACGATGGTTCTTAAACCACTTGTGGCCCTCGTAATAGACTCTCACAGATTTCTCCCCTGCGTCTCCACGAATTATGCTTCTTATAGTATCCTCGACTACGTGGTGGGGCAGTATATTCGTGGCTGCGTTGAGCGCCCCCAGCAACACCATGTTCAATGCCCTTGGGTTACCAGCCTCCACGGCTATCTTCCTTGCTGGCACCACGACAGCATTATACCTGGCTAGCTCGGCTAGCAGGATGCCTCTCGGAGGCGCTCTACCAGTTATACTGGCCATCGAGGGCGGCCTGTATTCATCGGCTACGATTATTAATCCATGATGCCTCAAATACCTCGTGTTCCTAACAGTCTCCGTTAACTCTAAGCCGAGTAATACATCTGCCTCGCCACTACCGAATATCGGTGAGTACGTGTTATCCCCTATCCTCACGAAGCTCACGACGCTACCGTATCTCTGAGCCATTCCAAGAGTCTCCCCTGTCTTAACGGAGAAGCCGGTTTTAACTGCTGCCTCAGCAAGTATCCTTGAGAGCGTTAAGCCCCCCTGTCCGCCGACACCCGCTATCAATATATTGAACACCTTATTGGACACCAGTACTCACCTCTCCCTTCTCACTATTGCGTTGTATTGGCAGTATCTAACGCATAGCCCGCATCCATTGCAATCCTCCTCTATAATATACGCCTTGTCTTCAACCATGATTATCGCCGGGCATCCAGTTGAAGCAATGCATGCCCTGCATCCTGTGCACTTCTCCGCGTCAACCACATAGGGCTCTACGTGCTTTGTCCTCCTCTCCTCGAGGGCACATGGGTGTTTAGCTATCACCACGTTTACGCCTTTCCTAACGAGGTACTCGCCTATGATCCTCTCAGCCTCCTCCAGATTATATGGATCAACCACGGCGACATTATCAACGCCTATAGCCTTCACCAGCTCCAGTATACTGATCCCCCTTGCCTCCCTACCTGTCTCAGTCCTACTCCATGCCGGGGTTGACTGATGACCAGTCATAGCGACTACGTCATTGTCCAGTATCAAGACGAGCATGTTAATCCTCTTGTGAACAGCTTCTATTAACGATGGGATGCCGGCGTGGAAGAATGTTGAATCACCTATGACGGCGACCACGGGTTTCTCGAAGCCAGCTATCTTCAGCCCCATCGCCATCGATATGCTCGCGCCCATACTGTGCTCAGTCCATATCGAGTTAAGCGGGGGGTTCACTGAGAGCGCGTAGCAACCAATATCCCCGAATACAGGTATATCGCTGGGCTTGAACCCGTTTCTCAGTAGTGCCGAGCGCAACGCTATAAACGTGAATCTATGGGGGCATCCAGGGCATAGTGGGGGCGGTCTCTCAGGTATCTCTACACCTGGTTTCACCGGCTCAGTGCCCCTGGTCTCCCTAACCCCAGTAGCACTGGCTATGAATTCCCTAACTATTACAGGGTTTAACTCGCCCTCAAGGGGAAGCCAGCCGGCATGCTTACCCTGGATCTCTATATGTAGCCCGGCCCTGTAGAGTATCTTGGCCAGCTCTTCCTCTATGAAGGGGTCTAGTTCCTCAACCACTAGTATTTTCCCACAGCCCTCTATGTTCTCCAATATGAACCTGGCTGGGAGAGGGTGTATCAAGCCTAGTTTAAGTATTCTAGCCATGCCAGATAAACCGAGGGATTCAACGGCTTCGACAACATAATTGTAGGCTACACCCCCTGTGACAATGCAGAGGTCCCCGCTTCCCTCAACCCTGTTTAAACCATACTTCCCAGCGACCTCCTCGACCCTGGAGAGTTGCTGGTTAACCCATTTATGTCTTTCAAGATTCCACTTCATCCCAGCCCTCACATATCTCGGTGGATCCCTCTTAAACCCCTTATACCTCCTCGGCTCCTTGAACCCGTCTAAGACCACCTCTCCGACAGCATGGTTCACCCGCGTCGTCGTCAGAAGCATTACGGGGAGCATTAATTCCTCGCTTATATCGAACGCTGCCCTCACGTAATCCTTGGCTTCCTGAGGGCTTGATGGAGAGATAACGGGGAGCTTAGCTAGCTTAGCGAACCACCTGTCATCCTGTTCAGTCTGGGTTGTATGGGGGCCTGGATCATCGGCTACCAGGATCACTAACCCACCGTCGACACCACTGTAAGCTGCTGAGATAACAGGGTCTGATGCAACGTTTAATCCAGGAGCCTTCATCGTCACGAGTGCGCGGGCACCGCTGATGGCTGCCCCGAGGGCTATCTCGAAGGCTACTCTCTCGTTCACAGCCCATTCAACATATATCCCTAGATCGCTCCCATGCCTCTGTATAGTCATTATAACCTCGCTGCTGGGTGTACCGGGGTAACCGGTTACAACGTAGACGCCTGCCTCTACGGCGCCCCTGGCGATGGCTTCATTACCCATTAATGCTAGCCTGGTACCGGGGGGAGCCTTTAAAGGGTTTAAGCTGCCCATAAAATTACCCCTCATAGAAATAAAGCCTGGATCCACTTAAAACACTATGATCCCGTGGTTGCCGTCTTCGAAGACAGCCCTTCCTGCATCCACCGGGGATCTCCATGCTTACTCCTGGGTCAGCCTAGGATGCGCTCCTCATTTACTGCTCAGATCCCCTGTTCATCACTCCCAGGGTCTCTCAGATATATATTTTATATATGAATATATTTATAAGCTCCGACGTATATAAGACAGTCAGGGCTAAATGCCTGGAAAACAAACTGTTTCACTCCATAGCGAGGTTGGGGGAGAAGGTAAACTCTCTGATTTAAAGGTTTTCCGTATCCTCGAATCATACAATATACCTCTAGCACCATACGGGTTCGCATCAACTCCGGGGGAAGCCGTTGAGATAGCTGAGAAGATAGGTTACCCAGTGGTCGTCAAGGTGGTTTCACCCGATATAAGCCATAAGAGCGATATCGGGGGTGTTAGACTGGGTTTGACAAGTAGTGGTGAGGTCTACGCAGCTGTCGAAGAGATGAGCAGGATTATCCAGGTTAAGGCACCGGGGGCTAGGTTGGAGGGCTTCCTAGTGCAGAAGATGATGCCTAAGGGTATCGAGGTAATCATCGGTTCACTTAATGACGCGACCTTCGGCGGCGTCGTAATGTTCGGCCTCGGCGGTATCTTCACAGAGGTCTTCAAGGATGTCTCATTCAGGATCGCGCCAATAGATATCAGAGAGGCGTTGGAAATGATCGAGGAGTTAAGGACGTCCAGTATATTCAACGGGTACCGCGGCATGCCCCCGGTTAATAAGCATGCGTTGGCTGATATATTGGTTAAGGTATCCAGCCTGATAATAGAGAATCCCTGGATAGACTCAATGGATTTAAACCCGGTGATAGCATACCCTGATAAAGCTGTAGTGGTTGATGCCAGGATAATAGTACGCAGGTAGATTGCCCTGAGTGATGAGTGCCCGATAACCTGAGCGCGGTGTTGATGAGAGAGGCCTCGGCTGACCAGTGCCATAACCCGTTGATAAGGGGTTTCAGGGAGCAGGATCTAGATGAGGTCGTGGAGATAGATAAGGAGTGCTTCGAGGAGCTCATCCGCTATGATAGAAGCGTCTTCGAGACCATACTCAGCGAGCATGATGGCAACGTCATTTTCTATGTTGCTGCATGTAATAATGGGTTGGCAGGATACGCCCTAAGCATTGTGGAGGGCAGTGTCTGCCATCTGTACTCGATAGCCGTGAGGAGGATAATGCGGGGACGCGGCATCGGCTCCAAGCTGCTTATCCGTGTCATCGATGAATGTGTTAAACGAGGCTGCGGAATCATGTTACTAGAGGTCGCTACAGACAACGCTGACGCCATAAGCTTCTACCTGAAACACGGGTTTAAGATAGTTGGATTTATCAAAGGATACTACTATGGTATTAAAGACGCCTATGTGATGAGGAGGATCCTCGGGAGTAAAAGGGTGTCTATTCATGGCTAAGTGTAGGAGGTGTGGTAGGGAAGCTGAGTACAGGGTTTCCTATGCTAAGGCATGGTTCTGCAGGGAGCACTTCATAGAGTACTTCGAAGAGAGAGTTGTCGAAGCAATCAGGAAATACAGGATGATAAAGCCCGGCGACAGGGTCGTGGTAGCTGTCTCAGGCGGCAAGGACAGCATGAGCCTCCTCACAGTACTAGTAAAGCAAGCCGGGGAACTAGGTATCAGAGAGGTGATAGGACTCCACCTAAATCTCGGGATAGATGGCTTCAGCGAGCATGTTGAATCAGTAGTGAGAGAGTACTGTGAAAGACTTGGAGTCAAGTGTCACGTGATCCACTTGAGAGACCTCCTCGAGCTATCCCTCCCCGAGCTCGCCTCGAAGACGCGGAGGCCCCCCTGTAGTGTCTGCGGGCTTGTTAAACGCTACGTCTTCACTGTTTCAGCGATGACTGTAAACGCATCTGTACTCGTCACGGGGCATCACTTAGACGACGTGGTTAAGTACGCGTTAAAGAATATATACGTGGGAGACTACAGGTCCCTCACCAGCTTAAAGCCTGTTTCAGTGGAGGAGGGGTTACCCGTTAAAGCAAGGCCCTTAATAAGCGTTGGTGAGAGGGATATAGAGACCTATGCCAAGTTATCGGGGATACCATACGTGGAGGCAAAGTGCCCGTTTAAACATGAAGGCGATGCCGAGAAAGCAGTCAGGGTCTTCATAAGTGAGCTCGAGGAATCCAACCCAGGCGCCAAGCTAACCCTGTTATCCAGTATAAGCAAGTTGATCCATGAGTACATTGAACCACGGGGATCAAGGGGTTTAACAAGATGCAGCATCTGCGGTATGCCTTCCTCCAGCGAGGTATGCGGCTTCTGCAGGCTGACTAAGAGGGTTCATGGTAAATACATGGGTGTTGACGTTGCCTCGAAGATTAAGGAGTCCCTTAATGCTTCCTAGCTGTTGGCCTGTTTTAACTAGCTGCCGCTATTGCATCAACCGCCTTATCTCCCATTTATTCTTTGATTGCTGTAGAACTGGTAGTTTCTCCCTTACCTCGCTTATAAGGGATGTATCTATCGTGTACTCAGCGTATGCTTCCCTCCAGCCTAGATCCAGCTCCCTGTAACCCCATGGATTGAACACGCCGCTTCTCCCCACGAACATATCGCCTGTTTGATCCGCTAGAACTATGTACACAGTGTTTTCATGCGCCCTTATGCTTGCTAGTTTATCGAGTATCTCCTCTTTATGGTGTCCCTTCACCCAGCCTGCCTGCACGATTATTATCTCGCTGCCCATTAAAGCGGTGACCCTGTACAGCTCTGGGAAGCGTAGATCGTAGCATATCGTGAAGCCTATCTTAACTCCTTTAATCGATATTATCTTACTTGGTGCATCGCCCGGCTTGAAGAAGCTTGACTCCCTGAAGCCGTATGCGTCGAACAAGTGCATCTTACTGTAGACCGGTATCGCCTCGCCTCTATCAGTCACTATTATGCTCGTACTCATGGTTAGCGGTGGAGTATCTGTTTTCTCTATGAAGTGTACCAGTATAAACACCCCTAGCTCTCCAGCCAGTTTAGCCATCTCAGTCAGGTACCTGCTTGTAAGCGGTGTCTCCGAATAGCTGTATACTAGTCTTGGATCCCCTATCTTCAACGGGTTCAACATACTGTACTCCGGGAGAACTACTATATCGGCCTCCTTATAGTTCTTCCTCACTATATCAACAGCCTTACCAGCGTTCTCTACTGGGAGATCATTGAAGCCTGCCTGCACTATTCCAATCGTGATCAATGACATAGCATCCCCTTTTTGAATAATGCACCATGAAAACCTATTTAACCAGTGAGGCCGAATATTATCCAGGATGCTGGGCAAAAATCTGGTAGCAATACCGCCTTCTCCCCGCCCTAAGGGGCAGGGCTTTCGGTTGTATGCATCACTGTTACTAAGACAGCTCGACGTAGGCCATGCTTGCCGTGGGAACTAATGAAAAGAACGCTGGATCTGTTTGTAAGTAGCAAAGCCTACACCTGAGTGAGATCTTTAAAAGAATAAGAATGTATACTGGGAATCCCATGAACCGTTGCAAGCATTGAAGCCAGGTATATTAATACTCCACTTACTGTCACCTTACTGAGGGACATTGCATCTATGCCGGCATCAAGTGCGAAGGTAAATAATGGTGCTGTGATTTGCGCTGTTGATTTGAATACCTTTAAGAGCTTGGGATCAAAGTTACGTGCTTAATTGACCATAGCGCGGCAAGGATTAGGGATTGTTTTAAGATGAGATTAAACACTGTGCAGGAGACAAACCTGTTCTAGAGAATATTGATATGCTTCTTAAGAAGCATCTGTGGAAACAACGTGGGAAACCATATCTAGAGCTGATGCACCTTGCATCGATTAAGTATGCAAGTGAAAGGAGAAAAACTAGTCTAATGGCTCGCCCTGTAGTGCTTTCTCCACTAGTTGCTTAGCGTAGTCGTATCTTATCCTGCCATCCCTGATCATTTTCTCGGCTACCTTATCTATTAGATCCCCTGATGCACCAGCCATTATCGCGAGGTTTCTGGCGTGAAGCCTCATATGGCCTTTCTGAATACCCTCTGTCACGAGGGCTCTTAGAGCGGCTAGGTTCTGGGCTAGCCCTACTGCAGCCATTACTTCGGCGAGCTCCCTAGCCGTGTTTACCCCTAGGATCTTCAATGCTATCTTTGCCACCGGGTGCACCTTGACTGCTCCCCCAACAACGCCTATTTGAAGAGGTATCTCAAGGCTTCCCGCAAGATAGTTATCGCTTGTCACCTCCCAGTAGCTGAGGGACTTGTAGACCCCTGTTCTAGAGGCATATGCATGGGCTCCAGCCTCTATGGCTCGGTGATCCTGCCCCGTCGCGAGGGCCACCGCTATTACTCCATTCATTATGCCCTTGTTATGGGTTACCGCCCTGTAGGGATCTATCTCGGCAAGCATAGATGCCTCCATTATCTTCCTGGCTACTTCAAGACCTCCTACTTCCTCGACAGGCGTCGCGGCCCATGCCCGTGCAACCCTGTATACTGCGTGGTTTGAGACTATTCTGAGCCTTGCTTCCCCACCAGTTATCTTCTCTAGAAGCGGGGCTATTGCTTCAGCCATCGTGTTAACAGTGTTAGCGCCCATGGCGTCTCTGACGTCTACTACTAGGTGGACTATTATGACCCCGCCTAAAGCGGGGTGCTCCATTACCCTTACCTCGAGGTCCCTGGGGCCCCCGCCGTATTTTAGCAGGGTTGGATCCTGCTGTGCCGCGTAGTCCAGTAGCTCCTTCTTGGCCTCGATAATCTTCATGGCTTTGAAGCGTGGGGAGTTTACTTTAACCAGGTGTATTTGGCTGATCATTTCCTGTCTCTCAGCATTTGCAAGTATTCCTTTCCCATGTCTAAGCATCCTAGCTGCATTGCTTGCAGCTGCTACGACGCTTGTCTCCTCTATAACCATTGGGACAAGGTAATCTCTCCCGTTGATCAGGAAGTTTGTTGCTACTGCGAAGGGATAGCTCATCGCGCCTACAACGTTCTCGATCATGCTGTCCCCTATCTTAACTGGTAGGTTACCGAATTCACCCAGCGTCCTGCACTCCTCCTCTGATAGCCCAGCCCACTCGCAGACTATCCTCCGTCTTTCTTCAAGAGGGAGCTTGTAGAAGCCCTGTATACGGCTCGTCTTCTCCATACCTACGCACCATAGGTAACTATATTATTATATAGATAAAAATAAGTATAGTGTGGTGTAGAGGCATGGTTCACGAGTGGGCTCTCGCGGAGTCAATAATATACCATGTTATGAGCCAGGGATACAGGAAAGTGAAGACGCTGAAGATAAGGCTGGGAGTACTCCAAGGCATTGACAAGGAAATACTGGGGTTCAGCCTAAGGGAGCTGGCATCGATGAATAACATTGAGATCAAGGATATAGTGCTCGAGGACGAGGAACCCCTATTAGAGTGCAGAACATGTGACTACAAGTGGAGTCTCAGCCCCTCAGCACTAAGTGAGGAGGAGAGGGAAGCCATACATTTCGTGCCTGAAGCCGTCTACGCCCTGGTGAAGTGCCCTAGGTGTGGTAGCAGGGATTTCACCATAGTCAAGGGACGCGGGGTCTCCTCAATAGAGGTGGTGTCGGAGTGATCGAGGACCCGAGGATCCATAACATAGTCAGGAATCTCTCGAGCATAAGGAATGTATATGCTGTGGTGAGTAGCAAGGGGGGTGTGGGTAAATCAACTGTTTCAACACTCCTAGCTCTCCATGCTTCAAGGAGATTCGAAACAGGACTGCTCGACATAGACTTCACTAACCCCTCGACACATATCCTGCTCAACTTGAACCCCGGCGAGTTAAAGTATGAGGAGGAAAAGGGGATTCTACCATATGATTTAAAAGGATTGAAGTACTTCTCGATTGTAGCCTACACAATGGATAAACCCCTCCCTCTACGGGGTGAGGCGGCTAGGAGTGCTCTCAGGGAGCTACTGGCAATAATTAAATGGAGCAGGCTAAAGCTCCTATTCATTGATACACCGCCAGGCATGAGTGATGAACACCTGGACCTAGTATACCTGCTGAGAGACATCGTTAAACCCGTGGTGGTTTCAACACCGAGCATCCTCTCTGTTAAAAGCGCTGCCAGACTAGTAAGCGTGCTGAGGGAGGCTGGGTTTAAATGGATTGGGTTTATCGAGAACATGGGGAACGGGTCTCTGAGAGGTAATGAGGTACTCGGAAATGTAGAGTACCTTGGCTACATACCTTACACACCGGGCATCGAGTCCTGCCTGCGCTCAAGGATTGTGGAGGCATGTATAGATCCTGGGTTACTTGACTCGGTCATCTCCAGGCTCATTGAAGCCTAGCCCCAGCCTTGGCTCGAAAGCCATGTCAGCGCTGAGGCTTCTATCTCCCGCGTCACCTATCCCTGGCATAATGAAATAGTTTTTATCGAGAACTGGGTCCACCTCTATGGCTAGCAATGGTATCTCGCTGAACCTTGAGTGGAAGTATTCTACCCCGTAGCGGGAGGCGAGTACTGTTGCTGCAATGATTCTCCCCCCTCCCCTAGCATGTACTTCTTCAACCACCTTTACCATCGTCCTCCCTGTGGCGAGCGTTGGATCCACTACTATAACAGTGTATGCTGCGAGGTTGCCAGGTATCCTTTCATAATATATCTCTGCATCAACCTTGTTCTCACTGATCACTCTTCTCGCTGCAACTAACCCGAGTCCAGCCCAGGGCACGGCGTCCCATAATCCGTGTGCAAAGGGTATTGAGGCGCCTAACACCCCTATTATGTAAACCGGTTTAGACGGGTAGAAGCCCTCGGCCCTCCCATGGCCAGAGTCAACGAAGACCCTGCTCCACTCGAGAAGCCTTGAGACCTCGTAGCCCATTATGAATCCAAGCTTCCTCATGTACTCCCTGAAGAGCCCGGGTGTTGTACCTGGTTTACGGAGTAGTGTTAGATAGTATTTAGCTAGCGGGTTATCGATGACTATAAGTCTACCCATGTGTCTCACATTAGATTTAATGTGTTCAGGAGGTTAAAGACCTGTGTTTAATCAATCCTGTTTAAATTTAGATTACTTGTAGCCGAGGTCCCTGAGCTGCCTATCTATCTCCTCAGCAATCCTTGGACCAAACTTCGGTAAGGAAGCTATCTTTGATAACGGTATCTCAGCCAGATCCCTGAGGCTTTTGACCCCGTGTTGTATAAGTATCCTTGCCCTAACCCTTCCAATAAGCCTCAGCGTGGTCAGCTCCAATGCGTCCTCCCTTACCCCTTCCTCGATCCTCCTTGACAACGTGTCAAGGGCCTTGTGGAACCTTATATCTCCCAGCACTGCTTCTACACGGGCTAATGCATGGGTGATCCATGAAGCCGTATCCCTCATGCTGTAGAGGTCTCCTGGGCCAATCATATACTTTGATACTATTTCGTCCTCTGAAACCTCGTTTATCCAATCGTAGAGTATCATGGCGTGCATGAATCCATCCAGCCACTCCTCATAGTCCATGCTTGTTTTCGAAGGCGGGGGTATCATCCCCTGATCAGCCATCTCGAGGGCCGTATCCTCCCATCTCTCCACGATCTTATCCTGTATATATGGCGAGCTCCTCTTGAAGTCCGGTGTTAAACAGGCCACGTGGAGCAGGTAGAGGTCTGAGGGCTCAGCTGGCTTCAGCTCCCTGTAGATGCTTATGCTTAAGGGATCTAGGTAGGTATAGGATGTCACCCTGCCCAGCCTAGTGGCTTTCAGGAAATTATTACTGGACTCAATCATGCCCAACTCCTCGAGTAGTTTGACAGCTCCCATTATCTTCGCTGACTGGAAGAATGAGCCCTTAGCCTGCTTCATTGAGAGCGTTGATGAGAGGATCCCCGATACCTCCTCAATGCTTGACGCCTCACCTGAAGCCACTAGTGATAATACATGTATCCTGAGGCTTCTCTCACTGAGGAGCTTGCCTGCAACCGGCTCAGGGGATCCATTAATATACTTTAAGGCTTCGCTACTGCTTGATGCATCAGTGATCACGGATTCACCTATTTCATCGTAGCCGGGTCTTCCAGCTCTCCCAGCCATCTGCTTGTACTCCGAGATACTTATATTCACCCTCCTACCCCTTGATGCATCATAGCGCTTCACGGAGACCAGGACCCTCCTAGCTGGAAGGTTGACTCCAGCCGCCAGGGTCGGCGTCGCGTAGACTATCTTGAGGAGCCTGCTCCTGAAAGCCTTCTCCACAGTGCTCCTAGCTATACTGGATAATCCTGCGTGATGAAAGCCAACGCCTCTCCTGATAAGGTCTGAAAGCACGTCTCTCTCAATACTGGTTGGCGCATCCTCCAGCTCCCTGATAAAGGGCTTCACAGCGTCCTCGGGGAGCGTTGGGAGGTGTCTCGCGGCTTCCACGGCATAATCCTCCACCTTCCTCCTGTTATGTATGAAAACCAGTGTCTGTAACCCTAGTTCAACCACATTGTATAATGGTATGTCTAGGAATGGATCCCCGTTCTCCAGGTCAACGCTCTCCACCTTATTCTCCACGGGGAAGACTAATCCAGGCTTCTTCTTATCCAGGTATCCCTCAACAAGCCTCACAGGCCTCCAATCGGTGTTAACCAGCACCGCGTTAAGCCACTCCGCGAGGGCCTCCGGGTTCCCTATTGTGGCGGAGAGACCTATGATCCTGGTGCCTTGCCTGAGGAGCCTGGCTGCTATAACCTCTACTATTGGTCCTCGCTCAGGGTCGCTAGCCATATGGATCTCATCTATGACTACTAATCCGATATCGCGGAGCCAGCTCGGCTTCTGCCTTAGTATACTGTCGAATCTCTCGTATGTAGCCACTATTATATCATACCAGCCCAGGTACTCTGCTGGCTCATCGTAGTCGCCTGTTGAAACCCCTACCCTCACTCCCAGAGCTTCCAGCGTCTTGAACTCCCCGTGCTTCTCGCTGGCAAGCGCTCTCAGCGGCGTCAGATATACTCCCTTTCCATGGTTCAGCCAGTTGTAGACCAGGGCTAGCTCGGCTATGAGTGTTTTACCGGAGGCTGTTGGAGCTGAGACAACGAGGTTCCCCCCGGTGAATAACCCCTTCTCTACTGCCTCGCTTTGAACAGGGTTCAGCCTCCTTATCCCCCTGGCCTTTAACAGCTCTACGTATCCCTGGGGGAAGCCGTGCTCCAGTAGTATATCTATATCCATGGCTTGATCCACTTGGCTCAGGTAATTAAATCCCGTGATGGATATGTATGTAGCCGGGGTGTTTTAATTGTCTAGGAAGATCTTCCACACACTTCTCTCAGTAAGGGAAGCAGTTGAGGAAGTTGTGAAACGGGTGAAGCCTGCCCCAAAAGGGGTAGAGGAGGTTGGTTTAAGGGAAGCCCTTTGGAGGATACTAGCAGAAGACATATATGCACTGGTCGACCACCCGCCCTTCGATAGGAGCGAGGTAGATGGTTACGCTGTGAGAAGCATTGATATAGAGTGGAGTGATGAATTATCCCCGGTTGAACTCAAGGTAGCTGGCTCAGTAGGGGTTGGTGAGGGACCCAGTATTGCATGCAGGCCTGGTGAAGCAGTTGAAGTTGCCACTGGAGCAATGGTGCCAATGGACTGCGACTCCATCGTGATGGAGGAGTACACTGAGAGAACCGGTGAAGTAGTCAAGGTTTTCAGGAGTACGAGTCCCGGTGAAAACATCTCGACCGCTGGTAGTGATGTATCGGCTGGAGACCTAGTCCTCCTCAAGGGTACCAGGCTCAGTCACGAGCATATAGCTTTACTAGCTGGCCTAGGGGTTGGAAGGATCCCCGTGTACGTGAGGCCC
The DNA here is from genome assembly GCF_038881575.1 of Desulfurococcus sp. Taxonomy (GTDB): domain Archaea; phylum Thermoproteota; class Thermoprotei_A; order Sulfolobales; family Desulfurococcaceae; genus Desulfurococcus. The sequence continues at coordinate 64,373 of NZ_JAVZPN010000001.1, forward strand.
AGGGCTGCAGTATACTCGACCGGCGACGAGGTCGTGGAGCCAGGTGAGCCGCTGAGTGCCGGCAAGGTCTATGATGTAAACGGCTACCTTGTGACAAGCTATCTCAGGGAGCTCGGGGTTGATGCTGTATTCAAGGGCCGCCTCCCTGATGACTATGGGAGGCTGAAGAACGCTATAGAAAGCGATCTCGGAAGCTATGATATGGTTTTCACTAGTGGAGGTACAAGCGCTGGGATCAGGGATCTCGTATACAGGGTGTTCGAGGAGCTGGGTGAGGTGGTGGTGCATGGTTTGAAGACTAAGCCGGGTAAGCCAACGGTTATAGCTGTATCCAGCGGTAAGCTCCTCATAGGTCTTCCAGGCTTCCCCTTATCATGCTACATGATACTGAGGGGTGTTGTGAAGCCCATTGTCTCGCTTATGACTGGTCTCAGGGAGGATGAGAGGGTGGTGGAGGCCACTCTACCGGTTAGGGTGAGGAAGCAGGTTGGTAAGGCCTGGTTGATACCCGTATCACTGGTTGAAGGGGTCAACGGGTATTCAGCGTACCCCGTATCCTTCAGTAGTGGTAGCATAGCCTCGCTTATCTATAGTGATGGATACGTTGAGCTCCCGGAGGACCTGGATACCGCTGAAGCCGGGAGCAGGGTGAAGGTCTACTTGTTCAGGGATCCTCCACCGCCCGGGAGACTTAATATCATCGGGAGCAATGACCCCTTACTCATGGAGTTGTTGAAGGCTACTGGGCTAGCTTACTCCAGCAGGGTGTTGAACACGGGTAGCCTCGCCGGCTGGCATGCCGTAGCAAGGGGTGAGGCGGATATAGCTCCAACCCACCTACTAGACGAGGAGACACTGGTCTACAATACACCATTCCTCAAGAAGTTCAACCTGGAGGGTAAAGCAGTGTTGATCAGGGGCTTCGACAGGCTTATAGGGATAGTAACGGCTCCAGGCAACCCTAAGAAGATAGAGGGTATAGAGGACTTCCTCAGAAGCGACGTCAGGATAGTTAACAGGGTAAGGGGCTCCGGGATCAGGACTTACCTAGACCACCACCTTAAGAAGATACTTAGTGAGAAGGGGATACCCTTCGCAAGGGTGAGGGAGCTTGTGAAAGGCTATACATACGAGGTAAAGACGCATACAGCTGTAGCACTAGCGGTGAAACAGGGGAGGGCGGATGCAGGAATAGCGGTAGGCTACGTAGCGGAGCTATTCAACCTAGGCTTCAAGCCGTTGACATGGGAGGAGTACGACCTACTAGTACCCGTGGAGAAACAGGGGAAGCCAGGTGTAAGGAGGCTTATAGATATACTGGTTAACAGAGAAGCAATCGAGCCACTACTCCAAGGCAAATACGGTAAATACTACAGGATACCGGTGAACACGGGGAAGCCGAAAACATAGTAGACAGCGAGGAGTAAAGCGATATACACTAGTTAATCAATGATTGAACACAGTAGGCTCCATAAGGGGGCAACCCAGCAGCTCGCGGAATTAGTGAAATCCCTGAGTAGGGGAATCATTGATGCTAGAAAACCCGTGAAAACCGCTTCCCAAGTCGTTAAAGGTTACCGTGTTCCCTCATAGTAGATAGATCCCTTGTCCACACAGCTGGGAAAGAGTCAGTACAGCTGACCCAGTGTAACCATTATGGATGCTTTCAGTTTTTATTATCGATTCCTTGTCTATGCAAACATAATACAGGGATTAAAAGTTGTGGCATGCTAGATCTGACTTGCTATGTCCAGTATTTTCATTACTGCGTGTACCGCTGTTTCCGCGAATACCCTGATCATTGCTTCTTTACCAGTGTCTCCTGTATCGTAGACTATATCTGCTTTACTGTCTATTGTGAATGCCTCCCTTATTATCCATGGTATTGACGCGCCTTCTTTCTGCTTTACTTCTGATGGTTCACGTGTTCTATCTATATAGACTATCCTGTATCCTTTTCTAGCTGCTTTCTCAATGAACCCCCTGCTGTAGGCTATGTTGACTACTGCCCTTACCTCTGGATTATGCTTCACTGCCTCTAGGAGGGCTCTTGCCAGGTGGCTTGACGCCCCCGGCTTCACGGGGCCCACCGGCTTCACTGTGTCCATGTATCGTACTATCCTACCTGCCACCGCTGCAACGTCTTCTATTCCCCTAGCGTACAGGGGGTTTATGATCCTAGCTATATTCATCCCTACCTCGGGGACTAGATGCTTGAATACATCCCTGTTCTCGAGAACCAGTTCAACGGCTTCCTCTACATCCATTATTGCCCAGTATTTTTCAGCAGGTATAGCGAGCCACGCAGCAGGGTTCACTGGGCAATGCCCCTTCCCCACCCTGTACCCGTAGCTTATAGCCGTGGATATGAATTCCTTAGCTAACTTCACGGCCTCAGGGATCTCGAGTCCCTTGGCCAGCCCGGCGGTTATAGCCGCTGAGAAGCTGCATCCCCCTCCATGGCTACATGGCTGGCTTATCCTTGGAGCCCTGTACTCCCTGTACCCGCCACGCCAGTAGAGGACATCGATTGACTCATCGCCCTCCATGTGTCCACCTTTCACCACGACCGCCTCGACACCTGTTTCAACAGCTATTACTCTAGCAGCCCTCCTAGCATCCTCGAGGTTCCTTATCTCCATGCCTGCCAACACTTCTGCCTCAGGCTTATTCGGGGTAGCTACTTTAGCCAGGGGGAGCAGCTTCTCAACGAGCGCTTTAACAGCGTCCTCCCTGAGGAGCCTGGCCCCGGTTTTAGCTATCATGACTGGGTCTACTACGAGCGGGAACCCGTATTTCTCGACTGCCCTAGCTACAGCCTCTATGATCCCGGTATTACTCAGCATACCTGTCTTGGCGGCATCAACCCCTATGTCCTCAGCCACGGCTTCTATCTGCTTATAAACGATCTCGGGCGGAATATCATGGATGGCTGTGACAGCCACCGTGTTCTGAGCTGTTACACTAGTGACTGCTACAGCACCGTGCACGCCTAGAGCCGTAAACGTCTTGAGATCCGCCTCTATCCCTGCTCCACCGCCTGAATCGCTTCCAGCTATGGTTAACGCGACCTGGATGGGTTTCAATTATACTCCCTCCATGATAACCAGGTATTACATGATACGATAACAAATTTATAAGCTTAACCCAGGATAGAAACAAGTGGTGAAACCATGAGCCTTGAATCCCATATAACCCGAGTCATATGGGAGGAAGCCTCAAGGGACTGGGTGGAACTAAGCAGCTGCGACGTAGTAGTAGTAGGGGCAGGACCCTCAGGCCTCACAGCCGCTAAATATCTGGCTGAGAAAGGATTGAAGACCCTCGTACTAGAGAGGAGGCTTAGCTTCGGCGGGGGAATAGGCGGCGGAGGAATGCTCCTCCACAAGGCTGTAGTCGATGAAAGAGGATTAGGGATCCTCATGGACTTCAATATAAGGTATAAGCCGTCAAGCATCAAGGGGCTATACGTGGTGGACACAGCAGAGTTAACAGCTAAGCTAGCCGCCAGAGCCCTCGATGCTGGAGCGAAGATCATACCAGGAATATCAGTAGAAGATGTCATTGTGAGATACAACCCGTTCAGGGTGCAGGGAGTAGTAGTAGAGTGGAGCGCCGTCCAGTTCTCAGGACTGCATGTAGACCCATTATTCATAGAGTCAAAAGCAGTCATAGATGCAACAGGCCACGACGCCGAGGTGTTGAGGATACTCGAGAAGAAGAATCCTGAGTCCAAGGTCAAGATACCCGGAGAGAAATCAGCATACAGCGAGAAAGCAGATGTAGACGTCGTAGAGTACACGGGGAGAGTGATCCCAGGCCTCTATGCCACTGGAATGGCGGTCGCAGCAGTACACGGCTTAAACAGGATGGGGCCAATATTCACAGGCATGCTACTCTCAGGGAGAAAAGTAGCCGAGGCAGTAATAAGAGACCTGGAATCAGCACCGAAGTAGCTTATTCAGGGGATTCGGGCTTCATAGGGTTTGATATTGTTTGATATCAAGTCCTCTGCCCTTGGGTTCGGGTCTGGTGAATACTTGTGATCACTTGTAAGTACTTCTAAATACTTTCTTCATCCCCTCATCCCTTGTTCCCCCGCTCTGTCTGGCTTCACTCTTCATTGCGGGGGCGCTTTGGGGTGACCCGGGCACCCCCGCATACGCCTGCATAGCTTTTAACCAGATGTTTGTTGCTCCAATAGAGTCTCTATCCATTTTTAGTCTGCATTTTATGCATATAGCTAATCTATTGATGTACACTAGTCTGCTTCTGCATCTTGGGCACAGTGACGAGGTGTTTCTCGGGTCTACAACTACTATTGGGATGTTGTACTCCAATGCCTTGCTCACTATGGAGTGAATGAGCCTTCTGTACGCAAACCTCGCCAGCTTCCACCTAATGCTCTTCTCTCTGCTGTTCGCACTTTCTAGAAGCTTATCGAGGCTCTCTAGCACTATGGCGTGTCTGAGTTTGAAGGCTTTTAGAGTCAGCTTCTTGGCTGCCTTCCAGCACCAGTCAACAACAATATTCCTAGACCTCCTGTGCAATGACCTAACCCTATTCAGGATTCTGCTATTGTACCTCCACATCCTCGGATACCTCCTCTGAAGCTCCTCAGCTCTAGCCCTCTTGCTCAAAGCCTCTACAAACCTCGTCCTATACCTCTTGACTTCAAATCCATCGAATGTTGTAAGTTGCTTGAGGTTTACAACTGAAAGCCTCGCCATTTATGGCGGGGATGAAGATTTATAAGCCTCTGTATTCTGTTTCTGGTTATGGTGCTCTAGCTTGAGCGAGCGAGAGAAGGCTACTGAGGATGTGAAGGTTAGGCCTAGCACTAAGAGGAAGCTAGATGCTTTGAAGTCCCATCCTAGGGAGACGTATGACCAGGTTATAACAAGGCTTATAGAGTTCTATGAGAAGCATAAGCAGTAGAGGTTTTTCTTCAATGGGCGATGAGGGTTTCCTAACCCTGGCTATTGGGGTGAGGGTTAGCCCCGAGCCCGAGGCTGTAGAGCTTCTAAAGAGGTATAGAGATGCTCTGAACTATGCTATTAAAGTGGTTATAGAGAACAAAGCAACATCGTTGAGTAAGGCCCATAAACTTTTGTACAACACCTTGAAGAATAGGTTCGGATTACCATCGAGAATAGCTCAAGACTGCTATAGAGAGGCTATTGTGATTGTAAAGTCTTGGCTTAAGAACCCGAGGCGTGGGAGAATACCGAGGGTTAAAACGCTTAGGATGTGGCTAGCCCATGGATATGGCTACAGGATTAGAAATGGGGTTCAGCTCTGATGTAGGTTTATGTTGGTTGATGTCATCGCCTCATCTCTTTTCCCCTGCATTGGTCTTGGGTTTGCATCACCCTTAGGGGCGTTCAGGGTGACCCCGGGCACCCCACATCTTGCTGTGTCTCGGGGAGAGCCGCCATCTATATTATCAAACGGCTCTCGATCCCTCATCGAGGTACCTCCGCGTATATTACTGTATCAAGGGTGTTTATAAGCGTTTCCATCATTATCAACCGATACGAACAGATATGAAAAACGAAACAGTTGCACTAGGCTTTGCTGAGATCATTGGAGGCTATAGACTTAGGATAATTGGCTGGGACAAGAGATATGATCAGTACGAGAGCAGAGAGGCTAGGTTGGTGTATAGAAACGGTAAGATGTTTCTTATGATAGCGAAGAGGGTTCCAAAGCCGGCTAAGTATGCTCCAAGAGGTGTCTTGGCGGTAGATATTAACGAGAAGCATATTGTTCTAGGGAACACTGTTTTTGAGAAGAGGGTTGAGACGCCAATCAAGAGGGCTCTACACTTCAAGATACTTGCTGAGAACCTCATGAAGAAGTATAGCCATGGGAAATACAGGGCATGGACTAGGAAAAAGGTTCTCGAGAGGATTAGAAGCTTCCACAGAAGAGCTAGAAACATTCTCTTGGACTGGGCAAGAAAAACAGGCTTGGCGATTGTTAGAGAAGCTATGAAAAACCTCTACGCAGTCGCTAGAGAGGACCTCAACGGCTTGATTGAATCTGTTAGAGAGCTTCCGAAGAGCCATAGAAAGAAACTTATTCTACTCTCTTACAACAAGCTAGTGTATTGGATAGACTGGCAAGCAGAGAAGCATGGCGTGCCAGTGATAACAGTTGATCCCAGAGGCACATCATCAACATGTCCAAGATGCGGAGCGAAATTCAGAGAAAATGGCTACAGAAGGCTAAAATGCATGAAATGTGGATTCGAAGGAGATAGAGATACCATTGCTATCCTAAACATTGAGAGAAGAGCTTTAGCCAAGCTCCAGATGGGAGGAGCCCTGGCCCCCTCGACTGCCCCGCAAATGAAAGATGTAGCCCCGAATAGATGCGGGGAACCAATGAACCCCCTAAAGGGAACCCTCGCCCTTTAGGGCGGGGAGGAGGTCAGCTGCTACCACCAGCCGCGGTGGAATCCCTGATTCTACCTGGTAAAATACTCGTCAAGGCCAAGGCTAAGGGGCGAATACTATACTATAAAGACGCAGGCTTCGCAAGGAAACAGGTTGAAGCAGGTGAGACAGTAGAGATCTAGCTCATGTTTTCTTCGACTTAAACCCGCAATCCCTGTTCTATCTAGTAATTCAAGTAGTTCATTGAGGTATGGCATATCGTTTCCTCCAATCATATCGCTCCACACCTTTTTGTTTCATTAAGGCATAAAGAGATACAGCTCGACACAGAAAGCTATAATCTAATGTTTCTGCCCAGTTCACCAGGGGAATTTATATCGCCAGGTGAATACAGGTGCTGAAAATTTTTCGGTGTTTAGAGGAGGGGTTTATATGGGTTGGTGGGCTGGGTGGAGTCCCTAGGTGAAACCATATAAAATGATTGGAGCGAACACCCAGGGAGAAACAACAATATCCTTATATATCATTCTAATTCTACTAGTCCCCTGGGAAGGCTGATGTGTACGTGAAAAACCCTCTAGGGGGAGGCAAGCCTGAAGGCGAGTTTATGATGATGCCCGGTGTCTCAGTGCTCCTTAGCGATGCTAACCCGGCTAGTGTTAAAGCATATATAAATGCTGTCCTCAAGTGTGGTGAATGCTAGCCATAATTCAATGACTCGAGAAGTATTTCAGTGCCCATAGTATTTCATCTATTATAGTATATATGAGTAGCAGCAGGGACTCCGGGTTCGACTTGTTCGCTATATACTCCTGGATAGCTGTATCTCTTAGTCTAACCCTGTATACAATCACTCTTTCACCATCACTTCTCCCTACTACTGGTTTACCCCTATATTCTACATGAGTGATGGTGTACTTGCCGGGTAAGTCGTGGGGCTTCCTCGAGATTAATGGGATCCTGAGCTCACCGTGTCTAACTGGCTTATGGTTTAAGGCGATTACTGTTATGGAGCCGGGTTCATTAATGTATACATCCTCTACACCGAGCTTCCCGAGGGACCCGGCATTAATTAGCTGTGCAAGGTATCCTTTCACCAGTACAGTGAGCTCCTCTAAGTCCCCCTGGATGTCGGGATACTTGTTCAAAGCCTGCTCGATATTTATACCCATATTCTCGACCCACAAGATCTATATTTTTTGAATCTTTTTAAATATTTGGTCCGTAAAATATATATTAATATATATTGACGCATCCAAGTTTGAAAACAATATACTGTGGCACCCAGGTCCAGGAATCAGTTGACAATAAACTATAAACCTGGGGCTCTACAAGTTCATGGAAAGCCCTAGTAGGGGCAAAGCCCTCATCCTTTAGTGCGGGGAGCCGTCGACCTTGATCCCCTATGGCTTAACCAATTCCACCAGTAAATGAATATTAAAGAATAGATGTAAGCCGTCAACATGTTCTCTAGGGTCATTGTTTTCCCAGAGTATACTATACTAGCTACTGTCATAGACATCATTAACAAGCCGGTTGCAAGCGCGCCTAGGGAACCGTTTGTAAGCCACGCGTGTAGCAGGAGTATGCCTGGGATCAGGGTTACCGTGTTCCTCAGCTTCAAGGGGCCAATCAGCTTTTCATCAAGTACTGATGCCTCCTCAAGGTATATGAAGTCATGGAGCCTCGCCTCCATCCTACTCACCTACTCGTAGAGAATAACCCGAGTTCCTCACTAGTTGCAAGCACCTGTATAAATAGTCTCTTACCACCTGTCTTCAACAAGCCGTAGCCTGGTGGAGCGTTTACAATGGTGTTTACCTCTGCATCGCTTAAGCCATATATCTCCCTTAATATATTCCTCCCCTCCTGCTCCTGCCTTAACACTAGTGCAGTGGCTGATTGCTCCAGGATACTCCTGCCCTGCGGGGTTCTAGCGAGATCCTCTGCCCTCTGGGTTACATAGATGAATGCAACTCCATGCTTCCTCCCTCTTCTCGCAATGTTCTCCAGTAGCCCCATTAGAGATGGGGTTTCAAGGAATAACCATGCTTCATCAATGAAGAAAACCGATCTTCCTGTTTTAGAGAGTAGCTTATTGTACGCGTATACACTGATAAGCGAGCTTATAAGCGCTTTCAAGCGCCTAGATCTAATATTCTTCAACCCGAATATAGTCGACCCCCTTAGCTCTGGGAGCCTCCCCCTGTACACATGGATATCGGGTGGTGCCAATGCTCCCTTGAGGAAGCCCTTTAACTCCTTGTCGCCGATGACTTCTATAAAGCTCTCTAAGTCAACCACTCTATCACTCTTAACGAATAACTCCCTCCTTAGAACACCCTGTAGCCTCGGGGGTATAGCGTAGAGCTCTGAAAGCACGTCGGCTACTTGGCCTAGTTCTAGGAATCCTTCTTTAAGTAGTCTAACGGGATCTAAACCTAGCTCCTCGCCCTCAGTGATCTCCACTGATGTTGCATCAAATACCCTTGAAGCCCTCGTATACTCTGACTCTGGGTCGACACCAAAGTAAACTACACCTCTGTCAAGCTCCCTAAGCCTCTTCAAGTATATTTTAATAGTCATTGATTTACCGGCTCCTGAGACCCCTAGCACGACGAAGTTGAGGTTAGGTTTGCTCCAGAGATCCAGGATTACGGGGCATCCAGAGCCTGAGACCCCGAGGAATACGCCTCGTTCATCCCTCACCTCCTCGTCCACTAGGAAGAAGAATGGTTTAATGGAGTAGGTATCTGTATATTTTTTCTCAAGCCCAGCGAGTAGTCCACTAGTCTTAAAGTAGTATAGATCCAGCTGTATGTAGGGGGCCTCAGCCTCCAGGCCATGCGTCTTCAATAAGTCTCTTAACTCTCCAGCCTTATCCTCTAGTGACTTGTAATCCCGTGCTATCATAGTGAGGAGTAAGTGGAACTCATAGAGGTCTGCGCCCCTGATTATCCTCGAAGCTAGTTCCCCTGCGAGCTCTACACTGGCTTCCTCCCTAGCCCCCAGTACACCTAGCCTTCTCTTCCTCACTGAGTCAGCTATATGGATGGCCCTTGAACGCGGGATCCGTTTAAAGACTAATGTAACTTCATCACTAGAGGAGAGGAGCATGTATGTGAAGCCCTCCGGTAGCTTCAATGGATACCTGTAGACAACGTATACCCTGGCAATCCTACCGTCCTCGAGTAAGAGTGTCCTAGGATTCGTCAACCCAACTGCCCTCGGCCTCTTAGGTTCCTCTCTCGAGGCATTGAAGAATGAGAGGTTTACTCCGGGTGGAGCTAATGCATAGTACTCGTATTGTGCTGTATCTATAGAGTAGGCTCCATACCTGTACTCCTCAGTGATCCTCCTGGCTAGTAGCACTCCCTCCTTTATCACGGATATCATTGAACTCCATTCCTCGAGAACCAGGTCTCTCTCCGCATCGGTGAGGTTGAAGAATGACACGCCTGTAAACCTCCACCATACATGGTTATACATTACCGGGCACCACACCTATACTGTAGAAGGGGGTCAAATAATCAGGGCCCTACACGGTATGCTCCTTATTTAACTCGTCTACGACACGTAGCATGGGTGGGATAATGGATCTCGTATATCAATTACTCTACTCCCTACCAATAACAGTGACCCCTGAGCCACCGCCTGGCATAGGTGAAGCCGTCTCAAGGGTGCTCAGCTGGCTCTACTGGCTCTCATGGGTTGCAGTGCTCGGGGCAGGCTTCTACGGTGTCTTAAAGATCGTGACTGGTGATAGTGATGAAGGGAGAAGGCTTATCATCAGCGCTATCGTGGGAGGAGTACTACTAGCCTTCCTCTGGCTGATACTATCCGTTCTTATCTCATAGCGTCTCAGCCAGCGTGGTACCAGTGCAACTATACCGTGTATTCCCCAGGATCGGGGAGAAGCCGGATCCCAGCGTCCTGGGCTATAGGTTCACTTACTGCCTGTTGAATACCGGGGGAAGCCTCAAGGTATTCATCGCCACTGAGCTACCTAGGGATTCTCTCAGTAAATTCATGGATGTCAGGGAGTATAGTGTACAGGAGTTGACCGAGGAAACCGGCCTAGAACTATATGTTTCAGAAGCGAGATTGAAGAATAGAAGGGATTTCTGGCTGAGGGACACGATTATACTGGATCCACCGAGCCTAGCGTCTTCTCTTGGAAGGCCTGGGTTGATGTGTATAGGGTTCTCCAGGGACACCGTGTTAGATGAGATATTCTTCTCGAGGGCTCGTGGGTTATTGAAGGCTAGAGGGACCCGTGGAGGCAGGGTGGAGGCTGAGGCCATCCTTGATAGGGCTAGGAGAGGGCTATGGACCCTGAGGATAATGGGGGCTGCAAGGGATAGGATTACCCTTGGGTTGATCGAGGAGAAGTATTCCACGGCATCTTACACAGGCTTTAAATGGGTTAGGCATGCGGCCAGAACCCCTGGTGAACTATGGGGGTACCTGAAGCCGTTGGAGACGGGTTTCTGGACCCGGGTTTTCCCCGGGGATATACCAGTTGTAACCAGTAGTAGGGTGTATGATATGATGGTTCTCCCTGATCCAGCTATACATACCGTTGAATTCGCAAGGAGAAGCCCTCTGCCAGAGGCTGTACCAGTTAGAAGCGGGGCTAATTGCTTCAGGATAGGCTCTACCCTCAACGGGAAGGAGGTAAGGCTCTGCATGAGTGACCTCGAGAGGCATGTCTACGTTATTGGCCAAACCGGTAGTGGTAAGACTAGTTTCCTTAAGCTCCTGGTTCACAGGGTGCATGAAACCGGTGAGGCCTCTATCATTGTGATAGATCCCCATGGAGATATGGCTTTAGAGCTAGGTAATGAGATACCCGGTTCATTACTCTATGACCCGGTCGATAACCCGTTCAGTATCAATCCTCTTGACCTGCCTAGACACAGGGATAGGGATTACGCTGTATCAGTCGCTATAGACATACTCCTTGATATCTTCCACGAGGTTTTAAAACTAGTGAACACAGCTGTGAACGTCAGGTACTTGCTTAGAGTCGTCTTGAGAGCCCTGTACTCCAGGAGTGATTCACCCACTATGGCGGACCTATATAATACTATACTAGGACTGTATGATGGCAGGGTCACACTGGGAGATCTAAGCGACTACGAGTGGAGGCGCCAAATAGGGGTGCTCAGGAGTATGCAGAGGCAGTCCCTTATCTCGGCATTATCGAGGCTGGAGCCGTATGCCAGGGATAGATTCCTCAGGGAGTTAACAAGCAGGACCAGCGTGGACTTCGAGGAAATGCTGTCCCCTGGATCACTAACATTATTCTCCATACCCAAGGCGGTTGTAGGAGGAGACTTAGCCAGATTAATTGCATCAACAATAGTTATCAAGACATGGTACGAGGCGCTGGCTAGGCCGAGGCTGGGAAAGCCTAGGACACCCGTGTTCCTCATCATAGATGAGTTCCAATTCGTCTCTGATCTCCCATTAATAGATATTATTTTCTCGGAGGCTAGGAAGTATGGGTTACACCTCGTTGTAGCACATCAACACACTGGTCAAATACCGGGCCAGCTAATCCAATCAGTGCTTACTAATACAGGTGTGAAACTAGTGTTCCAAGTGGCTGGTGAAGACGCTGAGAAACTAAGCACTATCGACGCCGACTTCGCCAGACTACTCCGAAGAACCCTAACATCCCTGTCAACAGGTATGGCCGTATTAAAGATAGCTGGAAGACCTGGAGAGCAGTCTCCACCACCGTTAATTGTTAAACTAGATTACCCCGGATCCACCGGGTTGAAGCCGGGTTAGCTGACGGCTCCTCGCCCTAAGGGGTGATGACTCTATCCTCGCTGGGGCTTTCCTCATTTCTTCGGGTATCCCTCACTAGGGCGGCATCACTTGTACAGGGCCCGCTGTCAGCCTGCGAGTGGTGCATAGCGAGTCTAGCAGACAATAAGCTAATGCACCAACTCCAAGTATTGCTGTCTAGTAAAAAGCTTATAAACAAGCTCCCCCGCCTTGAAAGACAAGGCCTCATGAAGCTGTGAACCCGTTAAAAGACGTATTCAGGGAACCCTGGGAAAAAGCTCTTTAAGCTAGTGCCGGAGGTGCCTGCACTACCTGCTCCTGGGCCGGCTGTGGCGGCTTCAAGCTGAAGAAGGCTACTGCGGCTATTATCCACGCTATGAAAACCAGTATTAATCCCACTATTATGATCGTCAAAGCCGCCCCGATCAATAATATAAGTCCTGCTGTCTCCAGGAGCTTCTCACCTGATTTAGTTGCTAGGAGATCAAGGGATTTCTTGTAGAATAATGCCTCTAATACTAGGATGACAAAGTATACAACGATGAAAAGTAGTACTGTACCAATTACTCCTTCTGCCATATGCCGTGGTATACTGGGAGCGAAGGTTATTGCGATCCCTACTATAGATATTGCCATAAATATTATTGTCACTAAACCTATTACACCGATTATCACGGCATATAAGGCATACCTGAATATACCCTCCTCCCTATATGTGTCTGAGAGACCCTTCAACCCTATTAGTAACAGTATTAATCCCACTAGTGCCAGCAACGGGATAAAGACGCCTATTGCCATGAGGATTGATCCTATTCCAGCCAGTATCCTACTCGAGTCAAACTCCATTTCCCTTACCTCACCTATATATTAGATCTGTTCTAGACTTAATATAATATAGCCTTATAGGGGCCGTGAAGCACTGATTATTTCACTCCAGGAAGCATTCCTTCTCCAGGGATCTCTATGGGCATTATGTCTAGTTTACTAGGATACCTCGACTGGATTCTATGGGCTTTAAGCATTAGTGTTATAATAGTCTCAATCATTAAGCATGTCCTGGGACACAGGGACTCCGGGGCTTGGTTTCTCAGGGGTGTAGCCGGGCTACTCCTAGCTGGCTTCTCCAGCATCTTAGTTAACTCCCTCTATAATGCATCGCAGGACGTATTAGGGCATGCCTCCTACGGCTGGATCCTCCACGCGTCTTCATTGGGGCTCGTACTAATTGGTGGATTATATATTGCCATGGGCAGGATCGGTGAAGGCATCTCCAGTATTCTAGGGGGCATCCTCCTCATTGGGGTTGGGTTGATGGGTATTTACCTAGGCAGCAGTCTCCATGGAGGCTATGGCGGGCCGCTCTATGTCTACCTCTACACTGATAAGCAGGGCTATTATGTTGGGGAAGCAGTCGGCCTCTCGGTCTCCATCTCCCCGGGGATCAACGGTGCCTCCTATACTGTTTCATGGGGTGATGGGGTTGTTGAGGAGTTCGATGGCGGCTCCTCCCTGAGGCTCAGCCACGTCTATAATTCAAGCGGGGCGTATGTGATACGGGTTAATGTGAGCAGTAGTGGTTTAACAGGCTTCAACAGTATCGCTGTAAGTGTCTCGGATAAACCGTGGACGCCTCCATGGCCCTTCGACATAATAGTCTCCCCTGTAACCGGGTTCTTCAGCATGTTCTGGCAAGTTGTCTCAACACCCTTCAACCTTCAGTTGCTCACTACATCCCCCAGGCTTGAGGAGGGGTCGGCTGAATGGGGTCTCTACGAGCTAACGTTCTCTATCTCGATGAGCGGACTAGGCCTCTACCTGGGGTTCAGGCTACTCCAGGCTGTCTTCGAGGGTGAGTCGAGAGGCTTCATTGATGTTGTTAGAGAAGCCTTGATAGCCGTGCTCCTATCTCTTACAGCCCCCTATCTCCATAATGCCTCAGTCGACATGCTTAACGCTTTCTCCCTCAAGGTGGTTGAATGTGTTGATCCAATGCCCTCTATAGCCTCGATACTGGCACTTATATCGACAGGGGTGGCGCTCGGCTTCTTCATACCTGTAGCAGCAAATTTAGCCGTTGTATTAACCATTATGCTTGCCTCAGCCTCCGCGCTAGTCGTGATCAGGCACTGGCTCATACTCACCATAACAGTTTCATCACCAATACTGGCAATCGCATACCTCCATCCAGCTCTACGTGGGGCAATGAACAGGGTAATAGGACTCTGGGGTAGCCTGGTTCTCGCGGGCCCCTTAACAGCAGTGTTCATGAGGACCTGGAGCACTCAGGTCGGTGTAGCAGGGCAGGCTTTAACCAGCGTATTCATATACATGATACTACCCAATATAATAGGATTACTGGGTGGAGTGGGCCCGGTGATTACGAGGAGTGCCAGCATACTATTATACACCGCGCTCGGAGCGATGAGAACAATGGAGGAGAGGAGGCAGACTAGAACACAACGGTTGCAAGCTGGGGCAAACACGCCTCAAAGAATAAGATTGTTAAATCCGTATCAATCCGGGATACCATCATGGAGAACCAGGGATATCGAATAATAAATCAAGCCAGCGGCTTTAAGTTCCATCATCTTAATGACCCTATCAAGCTTCTCTTCCGCAACTACCTCGGGGCCCTCTATATGTCTCTTGATCCAGGCTGATAAACGCCTTCCTCTGCTGTTTTGGTTTTCATATGGGTTTATGTTGGTTGTTATTAATTTCGCTTAGTGCTATTAGGTATGCTGATGCCGTGTGTCTGTCTAATCCTTTTATTTTCATGACTCTCTCGTGCTCGTCTGAATTAGATGTACTCTTTGAGTTTACAAGCACCCCATAATAATCCTTCTCTCAAGCTAGTAAACCTCTTCCTCTTCTCAACCTCAAAGAGGTTTCGAAGACAACGTACTCGGCTCTAATTCCAGTTGCATATCTAAGGGCTTGGCTTAGAGCATTCAACCTAAGATGCTTTGCTTTCTCTCTTGAGAAGCTGGTCTAGTGGCTTCCGGGAACCACAGGGTTTTAAGTGAGACAATATAGCCGCTTCTATCGATAACTACAACGTTAATTCTATCACTATTCAAGTCGAAAACCTGCTACCAGCCCGTACCGTTTCCCGCTCTAAGTATTGTAGATCTCCGTAGGATGGCTTATCACGGTTTCTCACCGCCAGAGGCATTAAGCCCCAGTAGAGGTCGCCGAGACGATTTTAATGGAGAAAGCCTATAGAGGTGTTGAAAGACCTATAACCCAGAAATGGTTATCGAACACTCCTTATTTGACTCCTACCCTAGATCGACTCGTGGTGGTTGTATGAGGCGTGGGGTCAAGGGTATTAGTGAGGTCACAGCTGTAATAGTAATGATATTGATCGCTGTAGTTGCCGCATTCGGCATCAAGTCCTACATCGATTACCAGAGCACCAAGCTTCCATCAACAGATATGGCTGTGGCCAGGTATAGTATTACATATGGTTCCCCAGGGATCGGTGTAGTCACATTGGTTGTCAGCAACCTATTACCCTCAAGCATTAGCGTTAACAGTGCAACCATAGTATTCTCCAACGGCTCCACTTATACACCACCATTAACGCCCCAGGTGGCCAGCAGTAAGAGCGATGTCCAGCTAGTATTCACAGTGCCTCTACAACAGGGTGTTACAGTATCGAGGATACTTGTCAATGTGACTGATTCAGCAACTGGGCGTTCGCAAGTTGTCTTCGCCACAGGAGGTTAAGCCCGGCTTACTATTAATTTTTTCTCCACCAGGTGATCCTGTTTGCATTCATCCTCCAAGCCCTCTGAACCACTATGTGGAGACACTGGTCGATGCTGGCCCGGATCCGGTGATCCCAGGGGAAATGGGATCTCCTCCCGGGACACTGGTACGATTGTCGCAGAGTACCGTGTTGGAGGCTACATGGTTAGGCTTGTGAAACACGGTGATGGAGTATTCAGATATGAAGCCAGGTTTCTCGTGGATGAAGAGCTAGTAAACCTAGTTAAGTTGAGGCTTAGAGACATATTGCTCCACATACGTAGAGGAGTCCCGGTGTCTGATGCAGCATCAATGATCCTGGGGGTTCCCAGGGAGAGTGGCCCCCAGGTTGAATACGTGTTGAAGATGATCCTCGGCTACAGGGTTCTCCAGGTGTTACTTGATGATCCATATGTCGAGGATATATCGATAACGGGGCCTGGCACTATATGGGTTAGGCATAGGTTGGCCAGTATGGATCCAAGGGTAGACTTCATAGAGACGAATCTCGGAGTTGAATCAATAAGAGAGCTTGTGGAGCTACAACAATTGATAGCATTAAAGTGTAACACCTATATCTCGGCTTCTAGGCCAATAGTAGATGCACAGCTACCAATCGAGGATGGTGGTCACAGGGTACACCTTGTATCACCTATAGTGGCATACCAGCATCCAGAGATAGTTGTGAGGAAGAGGCCAGGTAAGCCGCCCTCAATTGATGAGCTAGTGAAGGAGAAGGTGTTGCCCTCAGCCGTTGCAGAATACTTTAAGTTACTGATAAATAAGAGAATGAGCCTCATAATAGCCGGGCCCCCGGGTTCCGGTAAAACAACACTGCTTAGATCTATACTCTACTCATATATTCCGTTAGAGTGGAAGGTAGTCATCATAGAAGATACTGGAGAGATAGATCCACCTCCGGGTAGCGCCTGGGCAAGGTACACTACCGTTGAAACAGGTAGCGTCAGGGTAGACTTGTTCACACTGGCTAAAGCAGCGTTAAGATCCTCCGCCACCAGGGTGATAGTGATAGGTGAGACACGAGGCTCTGAGGCACAGGTGCTGGTGCAGGCAATGCTCTCCGGGATGAGTGGTTTAACAACATTTCACGGGGGTACCCCTAGGGAGGTTGTGACCAGGCTGATCTCCCGCCCTATAAGCCTTACTCCAAGCCAGGTCGGGATGTTCACGGCTGTAGCGTTCATGGGCTTCTCAGATAACCCTAGGAGGATACTCACCCGTGTAGTAGAGTTAGCATACGACCCCGAGAGGGATAGCGTGGAATACAGCGATATATGGGTTAGGGAGAAGGACGACTTAGACATAACGCTAGAAGAGATCCTCAAGCGGAGCCGTAGGATCGGTGGGGCCATGTGAAGAGGCTACTTGGGAGGCTCATAGATAAGGTAGTCGATTATTACAGAGGTTGGACGGTGTTTCTTGATGAAGGGTTAGAGGAGTACTTGGAAGCCCCGTGGAAGCTGAAGAGAGCTATGGCGGTAGCACTCGGAGGAGTCCCAGTGATCCTTTTAACCTCAGCGTCACAGAACCTGGGCACTCTAATACCTACAGTGGTACTACTATTGATCATCACTGCCTGGCTTCCAGTACTTGATAAATTAGCGGAGGCCAGGGAGAGACATGGACTCGTGAATAAGGAACTGGCTTTTTTCATAGTCATGGCTTCAGCTACTTGTAGAACAGGCCTCGAGCCATTGGAGCTACTTAGATACATCTCCGAGTCCAGGGTATTCAAGGGGTTCAGGGTAATCGGGGAGAAATTCACTTGTTTGGAAAAGATTATTGGGGTAGGGGATGCACTCCACATTATCTCCTCGGTTTTAAAGGGGAGAGCCAGGGTATTCTTTATAGAGTACTCCACTGCGCTGTCCACTGGAACCGTTGTAGAGTATTTGATGAGGAGTGCCGGTGAAGCGGTTAAGGATGCCTGGAGTGAGCTCTCAAGGACTGTTGAGAGGAGGAGCGAGCTGGGAGTCTTAATAGCCGTGGTTGCATCGGTTATACCAGCGTTAACTGTTGGCTTCACGATTCTAATGGATGCATATATATTATACTACACATTGATCCCCATCCTAGCCCTAGGAGTAGTGGGATCCACTATTATACCCAACTACCCTCTCCCATTCAAAGTACTCATCGAGAAGGGTGCTGGCAAAGCGTTATCACTAATGTATATTGCTGGCGTAGTGCTCTTAACATATCCATTAACATATATGGTGTTAACGAGCAGCATTATGGAGAAGACGACCCTGCTATACCTAGGTGCTGCATCAATGATTCTCGGAATACCAGGCTTCACACTGATTCTCGGAGCCCTGTTGAAGACATCTGAATTAAGGAATGTACTCGAAGACATCTCAGTAAATGTTAGAACGTATAGGTCACTCATATTCATCGATGATGGGCTCCTCTCACACCTGGGCTCAAAGCCTATACGAACATGGCTAATCGATTACGTATATGAGACCATTAGATTCCATAGATCGCTTGGTGAGGTAGAGCCAGATGTCTACGCCTTGTTCACGGTTTTCACCAATGACCTGCTGAGAGCTCTACGCTTATACCTAGCCGGCCTGACGATAATGACTACAGCCGTGCTATCCACTCCGTTCCTGGTTAAAACTCTCTTAACCATAGCACCATTCACATCAATCACACTGCAGGTAGCCTATGCAAGCCTTCTCGCAACGGGATTTCTTTCTTCAAAGCTAATGCTTGGAAGAAACATTAGTACACTGGTGCCTGGACTACTAGTATTCATCTACGGGCTTCTATGACTCCTTATTAGACTCTAGTAGGGTAGCACCTTGAGGAGGTGTCGTATACGAGGGGGTTGAGTAATATAGTGTCCTCAATACTTCTATTATTAGCCATAGTACCAGCCCTAGCATACCTAGTTAATGCTGGCTTAACAAGTACATCAATAGCCATGGAGACACGGGTAGCGGCGAATCATGGATTACTCTACCTGGTTAGAAGCAGCGAGGGCTACAGGGTCTTCATATATATTGGGAAACCCCCTGGCAAGCTATACCTGTATGATTCAACCGGTGTCAGGATAGATCTACTGGCTAAATGCGGTTTCACGGAGTCAAGGACATGCATATATCCAGAGCCACTAGTGCTCAAGCCCCCGGTCTACATGTACATTGATGGAGTAGTAGTAGCTGGGGTGGTGGTCTCACCATGAGGTCCCAGGTCGAGGTATATGGTGCTATAGCTTTAACACTGTTGTTAACAGCCGGAGCCGGGCTATACATGGGCTTGATTAAGCAGGCTGAAACTGTTTTAACCGAGCTGAACAACTATGCGGGCGATGAGGCGTCAAGGAGGAGCGAGAAACTATTCTTCAAGCTCTACGGTGACACTGTGACAATAGGTTCCAGCACATATACTATCATAAGGGATATAATAGTCTACAACTCGACGAGCATAGTCTACGAGGATCACTCAGTAGACATGGTAATAGAGCCTGGTTCAAGCATTAATTATACATTACCGAGTAGCGTGGCTGATTCACTAGTGAATGATAGAGCCATCCTAGGCGTGTTCACTGAAAGAGGTAATTTCATAGCATGGAGTCCTGCTGAGGCAGGATACATGTCACAAGAAGTCTTCACGGGCTTCAGGAACACCAGTATCTACGTGGCAAACATTTCCACTTCAAATCCTCATGAGGCATTGCTAGTCAACTACACGGGGAGTGGTATACTTGTGGAGCTCATAGTGTATACGTATAGCTCACGCATAAATATAACGAGAATACTGGTCGACGGGATCCAGGTGAACAATGCCCCGATACTGGTTGGCAGCATAGGCAGTATGGTGCCGGCACAGTTCTCAACCCTACCACTCGCGTTCCACACGGCATTCACCAGGAGTATAGAGATATACGGTATCACGTACATCTCCGGGATGATTGAAGTCATCATTATAGTAGCCCACCCCTAACTAGGGGGATTCAAGCCTAATATGGGTTGATGTTGATTAGTGTCATCCCTTCATTTCTTTTCTCCTGAATCCCGCTTAGGCTTGCATCCGGCTTAGGAGTGTTCAGGATAATCTCCTTTGAGCGCCAGCAAGGACTCTAGAGAACACTGTGGGGCAATGAAAACACTAGGTTTAGATAGACACACAGCAAGCGTATACATAATAGCACTAAAAGGAATCCAGAAGTAATCAAAAGTGTTCAAAAGTAATTAGAAGCATTATCAAGCCGGAAATAGCTTCTCACAAACCTCCTTAGGTCTCAGCACACGAATCTCCATGGAAGAATTTCGATATCAACCCTTATAAATCTATTATGAAATTTAAAACAGTAAACTGAGTCAATTATTCTAAGTGATATCTCAGTAGTATCTAACTCCCTCATAGTTCTAAGCACTAGGATGGATTAATCAAAGTGTTTCCATCACGAGCACCCAGTCTTCTCTATCTTGGTTCTGATTAAATATATAACGAGCGTTACTATTAGCAGTGAGAAAGCCACTGCAAGAATATCCATGCTCTCCCCTGTTATCGAGTAAACCAATATCTCCCTTATAGCGACTATGAAGATTACATCGGATAACTGGGATAGAAAGCCTTCTCCACCCATTCCCCGGATTATAAGTATGCTTCTAAGTATCTCAGCGTAAATAATTATCATCAATATATCATTCACCAGTATCTGTATAGTAGTAGCTGTCATGCTATGGAGTTCCATCCATATGTCCTTGAATGCAACGTACACTGTTAGAATGATTAGTAGACCCATGAATATTATTACAATAACCTCTGCTACATCTATTAAAATCCTGCCAAGCTTATGTACTAATTCGCTTACTGCTTCAGTATTCATAGAATATACCCTATCAAATGACTACAGTTAATATTTAATCAAGTAGGGTAATAAGCATAATGATTATCACTGTTAAAGAGGGTTCAGGCTTCATAGCGGATCATATTAGCTGACGTTATTTTTATTGCTATTCAAAATTCATAAAACCTGAAATTGATGTAGTATTCAGTATCCTGAAGAGCTCAAGATGTGGGGTGCTCTAGGGGTCGCCTTGAACGCCCCCAAGCCGGGTGCAGACCCAAGAAGGAATCCAGGGGAAGAGAGATGAAGGGATGACAGCATACATAAACCTACATCAGACCTTAAACCCGGTAATCCTCCTTCCGGTGTTCCTTAAATAACTTTGTTGTTAATGTCCAGCTAAAATATTTTATCACATGGTTAAACATATAACAAGTTTTTCAGGTAAACCATGAACAATAATATTTAAATCTTATACGTAAAGACAATAATATATAGGGGGAATCATGGCCAGGTATAAGGTAATAATAAACCGTTCTACATGCATAGCCTGTGGGGCAGCACCAGCAACTTGCAACGAGATATTCGAGCTAGGAGATGACAACGGTAAGAACAGAGTTGTAGCTAAATATAGTGTTGAGCTAACCCATGAAATATCTATTGGTATAATACCCGAGGAGCTCTACGAGTGCGCCAAAAGTGGTGCAGAGGTCTGCCCTGTCTCAGCTATACGTGTCGAGAAAATAGAGGGAGAGTAAGTATGTAATATTGGAATGCAGAAGTGTAGATTTTTACAACTGAAAGCCTCGCCTCTTTAGGGCGGGAAGGAGGTCAGTTATTAATATAGAGTATATATTTGTTTCTGGTTTGAAGGTTCTTCAAGGTTTTGTAGATGCAATGCCCTCCTTGCCTTACTTGTTATGGATTTATAAGCTGAGGACACAAGTCTAGTGGCGTCTCCTCAGCTCCCCGAGACCCAGGGAAAGCCATGGTAAACCAGCCCACGGAGACCTAAAGAAACCTTAGACGGAGAACGGTTAAAAGTCGAGATTTAAAATTTTTAACGAATCCTCGTGTAAACCAGGTAAATAAGCCATAGGGCAATGGCTGATGCAACCAGTGTTATGCCGAGAGCCATGTTTTCTGGTGTTGCCTCTATGAATTCCTCGCCTTCAACAATAGATGCATATGCTTTATCAACCATGGACATTATTGTTGAGGCCCATAGTATTAAGGCTAGTGTTTGAAGACTATATTTGCTGTCCCTGTGCTTGTACCATACTATAGTCGATACAATACTGGCTATGAGGAGTATTATGGTGTACATTCTCCAACCCTTAATCACTGTTTAAACTAATAGCGCCTGTTAACTGTTTCACTGGTTTTCTACTGGTAATCCTGCTCCTTGTATATGCGAGTATACTGAGCCAGGCAGCAGTCACAGTTATACTCATTAATCCACCTACATAAGTCATTTCATGGAGCATTACGGGTATATCGGCTGGGTTACTCATAGCTGTTAGAAATGGTGGGTATGGTACTACTTCTCCATGCCATACATGCTCTACAGCTAGTACTAGGGAGCCTCCTAGAAGCATCTTCTCCAGTATATCCATTCTTAGTTTTATGCCTGCCTCACCCACGAGCCTCTTCACTACATCGATGATTATTCCCAGTGCAAGGGGTGTTACGAAGCATGCCATTTTAGTGCACCATTTCAGTATAATGGGTGCACATTAATAAAGCTATCTTTTTCCAGTGAAGAACCCGGCAAGCTCCTCGAACCCTATTACGCGTCTAGTAATAGGTACCCCTATAGGCATAATATACAGGGGTATTTCACTGCCTCCCACACCAATTACTTTCGATACCTCATCGTCTCTGAAAGCACCCACAGCCACCGTGCCGTAGCCAAGTGCGGTAGCCATCAAGTAGGCGTTTTCAGATGCGTGACCCGCCTCCATAGGTACATACCTTGTCCTACCTCTTTCACCGTAGACGCTCGTCGTTCTCTCATAGATAGCTGTGATCACCATGCTTACAGGTGCCCTACCTATGAATCCCTGTATTAAAGCCGCCTGCATCAACTCCCTTCTAACATCCCCACTCCTAACCAGCATCAACACATGTCTCTCCGGGTCATACCTGTACACGCCTGGATCAAGGAATCTACCATCATCAATCACGCCCCTGGATCCAATAACCACGTAGACCTGGAGAGGATACGTTGCCCCAGCGCTTGGAGTTGTTAGAAAGCCTTCAACAGGATCGCTTAATCCATATGTTGCCCACAGGATTAATGCTAGATCCCTGAGCTTAACCGGGTCATCTCTGAAATCCCTTATGCTCCTCCTTAACAGTAAAGCTTCCTCAACTGTTAAACCACTGATTTTATCTGGCTGAGGAAGCTTTATTATCTTGTTCAACCAGGTCACCAGGGCTGTATTTAGTATGGATGGCCACATATTTGATCAATAGTCTCAAGGCTATAAATACCTATAGTGATGAGAACACCGTGTTGAACAGGTAGTCAACAGTTATGTCCCCTGCGTAGACTCCTATACCGGTTAGTATGAATAATACTGCCAGGAAATAGTATAGCTCGTACCTGGAACCAGGGTTAACAGAGTAAAGCGTTACTGAATTCGAGATCAATATTACTAGTGTTAATAGATTAACAACGAATGAAACATCCTCTGGTGTAATCGTAAAGAAAGCGAAGATATCGGCGAACACAGCTGGCACACCGCCTACAAAGTTTGTTAACACGTATGAGAATACCTTCACGAATCCACTTATAAATACTAGTAGAAGCACCACAACGAGATGCATCACGTAAAGCGTCGTCTCAAATGTTTTAAACACCTGTGTATAGCTCGCTCTAATCCTATATAAGTTGTTGAAGTGTTCCGAGAGAAGAGCCCCTGTTTCACCCATATCACCACCCAACTCCAGTGTATCCATGAATATGCTTGTAGACCTATATATTAGCTCACTACACGTCTCCTCAGCAAACCTGACCCACATGATTCTAGGGTCAACCCTGTTAACTAGTCCAGCATAAACCTTGCTCAGTGCTTTCCTTAGTCTACCGAGCTCAGCCGCCAGCAATGGCTTAAGCGAGCTAACCATGTCTGGTATAACGGCTAGATGTTCTCCATAGCTTCTAATAAATGCAGGGTAGAATAGGTCGAGCTCGCTGATGGCTCCTTCATGCATCTTCACTAATATT
Source organism: Desulfurococcus sp. (assembly GCF_038881575.1). Lineage (GTDB taxonomy): Archaea > Thermoproteota > Thermoprotei_A > Sulfolobales > Desulfurococcaceae > Desulfurococcus. The sequence continues at coordinate 88,380 of NZ_JAVZPN010000001.1, forward strand.
CCAGCTGGCAAGAGTACAATGCCTGTCACCACCAGCATTAGTCCCGTTTCCCTTAAACTGTAGAGGGCTCCTGTTACAAGCATGTATAGTATCATGAATGCCATGAACACTACTCCAGAGGCTCCAAGTACTCTTATAACCTTGACAAGCATGCTTCTCCCTCTCTTATACTCGAATAAAGGCCTCTTCACCAGTATAAACAATAGGAGCGACATGCCTGACAATGATAAGCCTACTCCAAGGACACCGCTTATAAATGATTGAGATAATCCTCCGAAAAGCATGCCCATTAATAAGATGACTGCAATCAGGAAAGCTAGTGCTCCAAGCAGTGTGGTGTATACTCCTAGCACCACGCTTAATGTGCCTATGAATCTATTATATGATGAAGTATATTCAGCGCTCAACGTGTTGTATTCAAGCCTTAGATATTCCTTTACATCACTGCCAGTGGCCACTATCGCTGCAAACCTCTGGAGAAACTGCTCGTCAACCTTGGAGGTGGTTATCTTAGCAACTAGTCGTAAGGCCTCTGGAACACTGTATCCCCAGTTACGTGTAAGATTGTATAGTTTACCAAATATCTCCCTGTATTTTTTACTATACGTAGGTGTGTCAGCAACCCTCTTAAACATGGCTCCTAATGGAGGATTACCAGTAATCATGCATCTCAGGTGTACTAGTACGAATAACAAGTCATGGGAAACAGGGATCACGCCTACGCGTTTAGTTATGTTGTAGTAGACTAGGAGGACAACTGTGGAAATAGTCACGCTGGCACCAAGAAGTGCCCCAAGCGGGAATGGGAGGATCACTGAGAAAATATAGGTTATAACTGTATCAGCCGTTAACAGGATCAAGAAGAGTGTCTTACGTGTTAAAATAGCCCTGGCAATAGCTGAGAGTATCCCGCTTACTTTCTCCATTATTATGCTCAATATGCTACACCACTATTTCAATAGTTCTCCCTTTATAAGTCTTCTATATGCTTCCTCAAGGCCCAGTTCATAGGTTTTCACGACTGCCTTATATACATCGAAGTAGTCTAGTATATTCTTTTCAACGAGGTGGCGCAGGAACTTGGCACGTAGCTCTAGCTCGTCATATATGTACTTTATATCTCTCCTAGAGATGCCTCTCATAACAGCTATTTTCTCCTCTAGTAGATAGCTTGAACCCCGTCCAGAGAACCTGTGGACATCTGCGACCGGATCCCATGTGAAAACCGGTATTGCGACAATAGAATCTGTTTTAGGATCGTAGCCTATAATCTCGTTTATCGAGATCATCCTACGGACAAGCATACCTCTCTTATCGTATACGGATGACTGGAACCATGCTATATTCAGGCTATCCAGGTTTGTCTTCGGTACATTAATTGGTTGATTAGTGAGCCTCTGAAGCAACCTCTCAAGGTTAGCAGCGTGAAATGTTGAGAGGACAGGGTGCCCTGTCTGCATAGCCTGGAATGCAATGTTGCCCTCCGCGCCACGTATCTCACCAACAATTATATAGTTGGGTCTCTGACGCAGAGCAGCCTTGAGCAGGTCGAACATGGTTACACTGCTCTCCGGTTTACCTGTGTCCCTTGTGAGCTCTCTAACCCAGTTTGGATGAGGTAACACAACCTCGGCTGTATCCTCTATACTGACTATCTTGTTGTTCGGTCTAATGAACACGGCTAAAGCGTTTAAAGCTGTTGTTTTACCGCTTGCTGTTTCACCACATATGAACGCGCTCATGCCTTCCGACAACATGATCCACATGTATGCAGCAGCGTACTCGTTGAAAGTACCCCACTTAATCAACTGGGTTACGCTGATCGGGGTCTTGGCTACTTTTCTAATAGTGAAGTTACTGCCGAATAAGCTTACATCAGTGCCATACACAATATTTATTCTACTCCCATCGGGCAGTGTTGCATCGACTACCGGGCGCGCCCTTGATATTGGTTTACCTATTTTCTCGCCAAGCCTTATAATGAATTCATCCAATTCTTCCTCGCTAGTGAACCCAATGCTTGTTTCCATGGTTCCAAATATCTTGTGTACAATGTATATATTTCCAACGCCCTTTGCGCTTATATCCTCCAAGTAGGGGTCGCGTAGAAATGGTTCAAGGATGCCCACGCCTATCTTATCCCTTATTAAATGATACTTGATATAATCTATATCAGCCTGGTTAACCTGGATCCTTGAATTAGAGGTCTTCACCCTGCTGTAGTCAACCGGTTTCTCGGAGGGTATAAGTATCTCGTCCAGTAGAGTCAATAATATTTTCTTCTTTTCCTCTGCTGATTCAGCAGCGTGTTCAGGCCTTATTTTTAAAGCTAGTACTTCCTCAATAGCCTTAAGCAACTGTGGAGGCGGTCTAGGCGGCTCTATGACGGTGTATGTAGCATATCCGATCCCCCTAGAGGAGATATTGGTTGCATGTATGAATACGCCGCCTCCAACAGGATATATTACATTATATTTCCTCCACATCTTCATGTCTCCACTAGGCCTATCAACGATCAATGGTTCCTCGCCATATTGTTTCTTGAACTCCTCAATGTATTTAACCAGGTACTCCGGCTTCTCACCGAACTCCGGCTCCTTAACAGCCTCCGTTTTTCCACTTCTTTTAATAAAGCCTATTCTAAGAAGCCTCGACACAGTTCCCACCCTACACTTTTGAAAGAGCCATGGGCACTAGTTTTATGCCGAAGGCTGGATCTATATCAAATGTTATCACGTTATCGAATGTCGTAGGCGCTCCTTTTAATTTAATAATGTTCATCACCTTTAGAACCCTACCACCCATCTCAGCATTCTTGAGCTCCATGTATCCATCAGCGATCGCCCTCAGGTTCAGGTATATTGTTTCATCTAGTCCACCCGGGTGAATAGTTAAAATGAAGCTCCTACCCTTGTCAACCAGTTTTCTCACCGCGGTGAGGAAGTTGGCTATGTCCTCGGTCTTAGAGCCCTTGATTAATATGCTGAAAGAGTCTATCACGTACATGTCATACGTATCTATCTTTGTAATCATGTGGTCCTGGGTTAAAGTGAGGAGATCTCTCCCCGTCGATTCAACCCATCTAACCCTTGGCAGCCTGGTTGAGTAGACCTTGAGATCCCCTTTTATGAAGTAGTCCAATATATTGAAGCCTACACCGAGCATCTGCCTAATATATCCAACAGTCGTCGTCTCAGTGGTTATAACGACTACTCTAAGCCCTGATCTAAGCGCACCGTATACAAATTGTTGCACGAGAACCGTTTTACCGGTTCCATGCTCACCCTCTATAACCATGAGCAGTGGGACTGGAAGCCCGCCGGCCAGCTTTAAATCAAGCTCCTCGTTACCTGTCGAGATAAGCTTTGTCTCAAGAACCAATGGCGACCCACCTCATGTCTTTAGCGCCATACTGTGATACAATGATTATCTTCAATGGCTTCGACACATCTATGTCCCGCGTACTGAACCACCCCTTTATGAGGAGGCATTCACCTGTCTCCACAACGGGCTTGCTTGTATAGGGTAGTGAATAATTGCTTGTCAGATATACTGCTGCAGGCTCCCAGTTGACACCGTATTTGAGGTATAGTGTGTTCACGCTGTTCGATATAGTGAAGTACTGTACCATTACATCAGTCGACGCCATATCATAGAGCGGCTCACTACCCTTGTTAAGTATTGTTACATTGAATTCTATTGTATCAGTGTAGGCTATTGCACTGGCATTAATTATCTCGATGACGCCGGTTCTCCTAGCAGTATTCGCCACGTATTCATTGAGAGCTGTGTTAAGCATGCTTGACGCATGGAGTATCACGCCTATCACTGCTATAGCCGCCACCATTATAATTAGCATTACTATGAACCCGGGAATAATGATTTCCGAGGGCATTTATCAAACCCCTGTACACTAACCGGTTACATAGGTTGTCGAGTACCCGTTCACCAGTACTATTCTTATCTCGATAGGGCTTACATAACTTCTTGATACTGATATATCTATACGAAGGGTTTCACCGGGTTCTAGAACATTATTGAGTGAACCAAGTTCTGTAAGGGTGACTCTCGTTTGGTTTCCCGAGCTATAGTAGTCTATTACACCATTGTAATCTGTTATGAATATATCTATGTTATCTAGCTTACTATATGGTACATCCCCGGTGTTCTTCACGAAGATAGTCACGTTATTTATGGATGCATCGTAGTAGGCGTATATTATGGCTATACTCATCCTATAGGTATCAGACTTATTCTTTATTGATATACTGATAGTGTTTATAACTGAGTTAAGCTGACCGATCACGGCTGCCGCGAATATAGAGGCCATTAGAACTGCTACTATCGTCAGCAGTGCATGCGTTATTGTTGTTGACTCGCCCATTTATCACTATCACCTTTACTGCTCTCTCCGCTATCACTCGCGGACTCCTTCCTGGCACCCATCCTCTTAACCATTAATGCCTGGAGGACTGCTCTAGTCGCCTCCTCCTCGAGTTCCTCATCCCTTACCCCGAGATTCTTGAGCAACATATACATTAATAATGTCGTCTCCTCAGTTGACATGTTCTGCCTGATATTCCCCTCCACTAGATCCATAGAGGCCTTCAGTAACTCTAATTCCTTATCAGATATTATGCTAAGCTTCTCCAGTACTGTTATAATGGATTCAACACTCTCCCTGGGATATATCTGCCTAATCTCATACACTGTTTTAATCAACCCTATCAAGCGCTTCATACTGTAAGACGTCATCCTCGTTCTCTCTTCTCTGACAACCCTTCCAAGCTCGCTTAGAACCCTTTCAAACCCACCCCCTGCTTCTCTCACAACCTGTCCACCTCTCTCTCCAGGTTTCTCAGTTGCAAACTCGCTCTCCTTAACTACTCCACTACGCCTCTCTTCTCCTGTGGAAACCCCTCTTGACTCTGAAGCAGACTGAGGCTGTGGTGAGGGAGCTTGCTGTTGAAGAGTCTCGGTAGGCGGCTTATAAAGGCTGAAGGGGCCTGTTAAATCAGCTATTACAGCCTTCACCTCGGCGAGAGACCTCTTTAACTCCTCGAGTCCATCCTTTAACGCTTTAAGCTCCTTAGCTACATCAAGCTCGTTACTAGCCACTACACCACCACCCCTGCCAGCCATTCCAGTGTATCCAAGCTCCTGTAGATCCCTCTTAATAAAGTAGCCGAGCACTCGTCTAGTGAATAAGCGGCAGAACCAGCATTTACAGGGCCAGATAGAGTCAATTGTCTCACCCACATGTATCCAACCCTCTCAAAACCCTTTTCCAGGCCAGGTACAATGCGTGGAATGCATCAACTGCTACATGAAGAAAATATCTAGCTAGAAACAACACGAGCAAACCACCTAAAACCCCACCTATAACACTGAAAACCCCTGGGTAACCGGTAAACAAGCATGTTAGTAATACATAGTAAATCATGAACAAGATCACGCTAAGCATTAAACCAGTCAAGCCCACAAGCATTAAACCCCTAGCTAAGCCACGGCTAAGCAATTAAACCACACCCCCTGGACAGCTACATGGGATGAGTAATAAGAAAAAACTGATTATACATTTAAGACACCCCCTCAACCCTACACCAGGTTAATAACTTCTCCTGTAGGCAGTGTTGGAGGTATCATCCTCTCAACAGTCAATGGTGCACCAGCGAGAGGCCTTATCTCAACAGTGAATGATTGATAAGGTCCTAGCGCGAGATTTGTTGGGAGACATATTACTAGTAATGCTTTTTCACCAATCTCTAGTACCTTGAAGGCTGGTACGTTCTCATCGGTCTGTAGTGATTGAATCATGTAGAACGTTGCATTTACACTAGAATCGGATGCAGTTTCTTGATATAGTTGTGTTAAGTCAACCGGCGTGCTGGCTGGCTTAGTAACGAGATTGTTTACCTTTAGAAAGGTGCCACTAGGTAGTCTCACTACTACATCTACTTTATCTGGTGATAGATCTACTGCTTGTTGACCTGGTGATATCTTTAATGGTATATAGATAGCAGCCACCTTGCCGTTATCGTTTACATATGCCATTACTGAGCCATCAACCTCTAGGGCGCTACTAGCCTCGTTTAATGCCTGGTTCATTACCTCCTTGCTCTTCTGTGTTGTGAACATTCCCATGTTTAATACTACGAATGCTAGTGCAGCAGCCACTATTACGAATGCTATTAGGACTATTGCTGCCTCAATGCCTACTATTGCTTTTTTACCTTTCCTCCTACCAGGCATACTTTGCCACCGAAATTCATTTTCCACAGTGCTTCTTAAATATCCAACGCTTTATTCGACAGCTGAGAGACATATACACTTCTACGGTTTATTCGGCGAGTCGCCGAATCCACGGGGTTGACGAGTTTTTCTAAACCCATTGTATTTAAGGCTTTGAAGAGGAGATAGTATTATGGGTGCATAGTATTGATGGAAAATTATACAGAAGGAGGCCTAGCGATTACTAAATCCAGCTACATGAATGTACCGAGGGAGGAGCTCTCGTTGATAGTCGATGGTATCGTGGTTAAGTATGCAGTGGTGGCTGGGTACAGGGAGGGTGTGATAGCCTACTGGCCACCGGAGACACCCATGGAGGTCTTTGAGCTGGCTGAAAACATATACTTGAAGACGCGGAGTCCATGCTACGCCGTTATCGAACCGGTTGGCTCACCATACAAGTACCTACTGTTACACCTTGATGACAAGATTGTATTGCTCACCTTGGATAAAAGGGTTGAAGGAGAGGAACTCGGAAGGAAGATACTCATGGTTCTACTAGCCGGTTGATCAAGGCCAAGGCATATACTATAGCCGGGACGCCGTTGAGCATTAGTAAACAAGCAGTGTTAATATGCTTCAGCCCTCTCGATCTGAATCCTGCTTAATGCTGTGAATGCTGATACATCTAGCAATAGCTTCCTCAATACTGCAATAGTATTCGGGGCATCCTCCTTGTCTAGTTGTGAGACGACCCCGTTTATCTCCTGCAAGCCATTCTTGGCAATTACATTGGATCTACTGCCGAGCTTTCTCGATGCTTTCTCGAATTCGGTGATATACTTCTCCATGTATTTATTTATCTCCTCATAGTAAAAGCTGGGGTTGAATGGGTTGCCCGAGTATATGGCTTCTACGAGCTTATTATATGTCTCCACGACCCTGTAAGCCATAAGCCTTACCCTAGTCAATTCATCAATTCTATTAGTATCCCTCTCTAGGGTGATAAACGGCGGCTTAACCTCCGAGACACTGATTTTTCCAACTGGTTTACTCGATATTATTCTAGCCAGCTCCCCTGGATCGCTTACTAACATGCCTCGACTATAGCATTCAGCGTTGGTTACCTCTCCGCTCTTGCCTTTAACCAGTATCATGCATTCCACTCTATTACTATAGTATATGTTGAGAAGAAAGTATCCTATCCTATTCTCGATGAGTTCCCTCACCTTCTCGATCTCACCAGCATCATATACTTCTATCAGGGATATCTCGGACAACTCTATCAGCTCACGCACCCCTACTTTACCGTTCTGAACCATTTTTGAAACATTGAGGAAATCACCTAGACTACCCTGCATTATCATCTACCTCAACTACTTGATCACGTATTTCTATACTTAAACCAGACGTATGATTCATACGTACATCTTGTACATTAGCTCTTGCATCATTAACCAGCACAATCATGATTAAAGCCTTGTATCCGGGGCCATTGATACTTGAATACATCAGCTTAATTTTCAACCATTTTAATCCATGACCTCTCCCGTCAACGCGAGGAGGTTCTACTATACTCCTTTGTCAGCTCTGTGCTGGGTAAAACAATGGTTCACAGCCTTTAAAATGCTTTCAAAAACCATATTTACACAGGTGCCATACTACATGAGTAGTGAAGTCATTACTGATACTTACAGTAGGAAGATAATGTTGCTTAAGACGCTTGACAGCATGATAGACTTCTCTAAGGCCAGCAACCAGCTCTCCATAGTGTTATACTTATATAATACTAAGACGCCTGTTAGCGTGTCTGAGTTAGCTAGGGTTATTGGTGACACTAGGAAGAGTATTCTCGATAGTCTTAGAAAGCTCGAGAAGAAAGAATTGATTTCTAAAACCATGGTTAATGGCGAGCTCCATATATCGTTAAGCCAGAAAGGAGAAGAGTATGTTAAGAAGCTGATAGAGCTGCTTCACCCAATTAAGGCGAGCAACGACGACAACGTGCTCCAGGTGCCTGTTAGATTAAACCTAGCTAAAGAAGTGATAACATCGCTGAACCTATATAAAATAATTGTTAAGATAGGTTTCTCCAGGAAGGGATGGCTCCTCGTCGACGAGTTGAAGAACCTCGTTGGAGATGAAAAGATCCTCACTATAATATTGGACTCATTCACGATGCCGCCTACAAGGGTACTAAGGCGGATCAAGATTGCGGGAAGAGATGCTGTTGAATTAGATAAAATGGGGCAGGAAATATTAAGGAAGAGCCTCCATTACGCTGCTTTTAGAAGCAACATCATTTACAGGCTACTCGTCAGATTAACCGGCACCCCCTGGGTCTTTGAGATAATGCGGTTCCTCTCAATAACCAGCTTCGTGATCCTCGCATTAAGCATTCTACTACTAGTTGTCAATGCATCCCCGGCTTTAATTGCCGTAGGATTCCTAACAGCATTAATACTCTTATCCCTAGGCATCACGGTCAGCTATATAAAGGTAGAGTAATCTGTGAAGAATGAACCGGGGGATCAGGGAGGGTTGGATCGATTCACTACATTACCGCTATTCCAACAAGATCCATTAAACTATTATACCCCAAGTCAATCAACCACTTGCGGAGTCCACCCAGTATTTCATCCACGATGTTCTCATTCCAGATCACGGCTGTACCTACCTGCACAGCCCTAGCTCCGGCTAGCATGAGCTCCGCTACATCCATCCACGATGACACACCTCCAACCCCTATTATCTCAGCCCTGTACTCCCTGTATACGTCGTATACCACTCTCACAGCTATTGGATGAATAGGTGGCCCCGAGAGGCCCCCATACCTGTTGCTCAGCACAGGCTTAAAAGTGTATACATCTATGCTCATAGCTTTCACAGTGTTTATTAGTGTTAAGGCTTTTACGCCTGCCTCGAGGGCTTTACCAGCTGATTCAATTACTCTATCTGTTAACCCTAGTTTAGCTATTACAGGTATGGATGCTACAGATACAGTATCCTTCACTATTCTGTAAACCAGCATGGGATCGCTACCCAGCTCAAGGCCATAGCCTTCCGCATGGGGGCAACTAAGGTTTAACTCGACTGCATCCACGCCAGCCTCGCTAGCTAGCTCGGTAAGCTTCACAAACTCCTCTACATTGGAGCCACCGATGCTGAGGATCAATGGTTTACTAAGTTCTCTTGCCTTCCTAGCTAGAACCGGGATCACTCCAGCCCCGGGGTTCGCTAAGCCTACTGCGTTTAGGAGCCCGTTATTCCTTAACTCAACAATAATGGGTGGAGAATACCCCTCCCTAGGATTCAACGTTATAGTCTTAGATACAATGGCTGAGAAACCCTGCTTAGCCAGTATCTCAAGGTGCTCAGGCTCCGAGCCAAGTATACCGCTTGCATTCATAACAGGGTGCTCTAGCCTTAGCCCAGCTATACTTGTTTCAAGCACTTCCACCACCCTTAAGGAAGCCCTCTATATCACGGCACTTGAAGACTGGGCCATGCCTACATAGAAGGAGGGGATGGGGTTTCAAGACGCATGAGCCACATGCCCCAACCCCACATTTAACAAGGGTCTCAGTGTTAACATATAGCTCCACACCGGTATCGTTGAACAGGCTACATACCTCTCTTAGCAAGCCCTGCGGCCCAGAGGCTATCACTAGATCCCATTTACCCGGGTTCTCATGGATCACCCTGGATGCAAGCATTGATGCTCTACCACAGTAGCCAGTGCTACAATCCTCTGTCGCGACATATATTGCGACATCCTTGTCTACAGTGTTAAGTAGACTCCTAGGGTTGAATAACTCGTCTCCCCCTCTAACACCCCATACCAGGTCTACTGAAACGCCTTCTTCACATGCTTTCCTAGCAAGATAGAAGAACGGAGCTATCCCTGAGCCCCCTGCTACAAACAATATCCTCTTATAGCCCTGCGGCTTAAACCCTACACCATAGAAACCCATTACCCCTAGGAAACCGCTGTGAAGCCTGATCAACGCCCTTGATCCCTCTCCTCTTTCCTTCACGATTATCACTACCTCACCATTACTGAAGTCCGCTACACTCATTGGCAGCAAGTCTACTCCGGGCACCCATGTCAACAGGAATTGAAACGGTAAGGGTTCCTTGATCCCATCGCTAAGTATCCTGATCCTCTTTAGATATAGTGTCTTGCTAAGCTTCTCGGAGCCAGTTATCTTAGCCGGGTAATACACCCTGGTTCACCGTCCCCCCTGCTGAGTACTTGTCAAGGTACTCGAGTAGCTCACGGTATATTGTCTCATTGATTAATCCATGAGCGTAGAGATCCCTGAAGACCTCTCTCGCCGTTATTAACCGATAGAGCTCGATGCCCCTGGAAGCAAGTGCCTCACGAGCTCCCTGCTCCCTGTCAACGAGGACAGCTACTCTTACCGGTATTCCGCCGGCTTCCCATATTGCTTCGACAGCCTTCAGTATCGAGGAGCCAGTTGTAGATACATCGTCGAGCACCAGGGTTCTCAAGCCAGTTACATCTCCCTCGATCAGCGAGCTGGTTCCATGGTTCTTCTTTTCCACTCTGACATATGCCATCGGCTTATTTGTGAGGCATGAGACATATGTAGCTAGAGGTATTCCTGCTGTCGCGACACCCACTACTACATCGATATCGTCGAGTTTTACTCTACGTGTTAGCTCTAGGATGATTGTCCTAGCGAGATCCGGGTACATGTATAGTCTCCGCATATCGATGTAGAATGGGCTCTCGATGCCTGAGGATAGCTTGAACCTACCTATCTTCACCATGCCCCTCTTATAGAGCTCAATGCTTATCCATGACACTTCGACCACCTCTTCAACTGTATCTCCCTAACCTCCCTGGCTGCTTCACCAGGATTCTTGGAGCCGGTTATCAGCCTACCCACAATCTCGTAGTCGGCGCCCGCGCATAGTGCTGAGCCGGGTTCAGCTCCCTGGATCCCTATACCGGGCGAATATATCTTTATTGATCCGCCGAGCCTCTCCCTCGCATACCTGATCACATTCGGCCTCGTAGCTGGTGTGACAATGCCTTCAACTTCTGCTTTCACTGCTAGATCTAGGAATTCATCGATATGCTTATCTATGAATTCCCGTGAGCCCTCATGACTCATGGATGCCACTAATATAATGCCTATCCCTGTAACCATGGATGTCTTCATAAGGGTCTCCAATGCACCATTATACCCTACAAAGGCGTGCGCTATGACAGCGTTTACGCCGGTGTTTGCTAGATGCTTGACCGTAGTACTCATTATGTCCCCTATATCCGCTAGCTTCAGATCCGCTATGATCGGCTTCTCCGTGAGCCTCCTCAGCCTTCTAATCCCTTGTTTACCATGCTTTAGAAGGAAGGGGATACCTATCTTATAGCCTGAAACATACTCATCGACTCCCCTTACAAGGATATCTATCCTCCTGTCTTTCTCCTCCCTTACAGGTGGATCAATTGCAACAACTAACATGAAGCCCGCTTTAGCTATGTAAACCAGGGCTTAAAAATATTCTAGCTACTATACCTTTTAAGTGCCTCTCTTATCCTGTATGGATCCAGATATAGCTCTGAAGCCGTGATTTCCCTTAGTATCCTGAACGCCTCCTCGTGGATATCTCCTCCTCTCGCCTTGGCTAAGCCGTACAGGGTCTCAGCGAATGACCATGGGTAGAATATCCATGCCCATTCATCGATTTTCTCAACGTAGTAATCAGGCTTGAATGAACTTGTGGACTTATAGTGTATAATAGCTGTCTCAACGGAGTCAGCTCCTAGATCCCTTATTAGCCTGGTTATCCTGGTTAAAGTAGCCCCTGTATCAACTACTTCATCCACTACTAGCACCTTCCTATTTTTAAAATTGGGTGGTTCATGTATTGAGAGCTCCGGCTCACTACGTATCCTACCACCGATCCCCCATAGCTTTGATCTGAGGACCACTAGGTCTTCTACACCCAGCACATCGCTGATTATTCTAGCCGGTATTAATCCTCCCCTAGATACGGCTACCACTGTATCGTATTGCTTCCCGCTATCAAGTACCATGGATGCAAGCCTGTAGCATAACTCTATGGCTTTACTCCATGGTATGTAGATGATCCTCAAGTCCATACCGCCTCAGCAGGGCTCTATAGTGCTGGGAGGCTTGGATGTGATAGCGTAGGTAACCATTGTCACATCATGGATACTATTAGTGATCCTCCTACTAATCTCATCGAGTACATCATAGGGTATCCTCGAGTAGTCGGCAGTCATCCCGTCAACGCTTTCAACTATTCTAACGGTGACTATGTAGCCGTGGCTTCTAGCATCACCCTTTACCCCGACCCATCTATCATCGCCTACAACGGCGAAGGCCTGCCACACCCTACTGTATAACCCATACTCTCTGAGCACGTCCTCAACTATTTTAGAAGCCCTCCTACACACATCCAGCTTCTTCTTTGTGAAGACACCTGTAATCCTGACAGCTAACCCAGGTCCTGGAAACGGGTGTCTCTCGATTATTTCACGGGGAACACCGAGCAACCTGGCTATCTCCCTTACCTCATCCTTGTAGAGGAGGCGCAGTGGCTCCAGTATCTTAACCCTACCCCTAAACCACTCGGGTAATCCCCCAACGTTATGGTGCGACTTGATTACGGAGGCTGCCTTATGGGTTCCACCGCTCTCGATTACATCAGGGTATGTTGTACCCTGTAGGAAGTATTCAGCACCCTCTTTTTCAATGATTTCAGAGAATATTCTCGCGAACTCCTCACCTATTACCCTACGCCTCTCCTCGCAGTCAGTGGAGTCCTCGAGCTTCGAGATGAATCTCTCCCCGGCATCAACTATTAAAGGGTTTAACCCGAGTTTCTCGAGGGATGAGACAACAAGCTCTCTTTCCCCCTCCCTCAGTAAACCATGGTCAACGAACACGGGTATTAATTTATCGCCGAAGAGCTTCTTCCCTATTAAGGCTGTAACGGTTGAATCTATGCCGCCGCTGACGCCGACAACGGCTACACCATTCTTAGTTACTTCTCTGCTGAGTTCATCGATTATACACCTATAGTAGTTCTCAGTCCTCCAAGCCCTTTTCGCATTAATGATCCCGAGAAAATTATCCAGGAGCCTCCGGCCTTTCACAGTGTGATGTACCTCTGGATGGAACTGGACACCGTAGACAACCCTGTTGTTCACGACTGCTTTAATAGCCGCCACCACTTTATTCTCGCTTTCAGCCAGTAATGTAATGGAGTCGGGAAGGTCTTCGATGCATTCACCATGGCTCATCCAGACTACTTCGCTGTTACTCCATCCATTAAACAATGCATCACTATTCAGTATCTCCACGGTGGTTCTACCATACTCGCTGCACCCTGTAGACAACTTGGCACCGAGGAGGTATCCTATTAACTGGTGGCCAAAGCATATTCCTAGTAATGGCTTATCTCCCTCCATGAGGATCTTCCTAGCCGTCTCCACAGCATCTTTGTCAAGGCTTTTCACACTTAAATGGCTGCCCGATAATATTACCGCGTCGTAGTCCTCAATGTTAACGCGGTTTAAATCCCTGTAGAAGACTATCTCGGAGTATACCTCGAGCTCCCTGATTCTCCTAGCTATTAAATGCGTGTACTGCCCACCATAGTCCACTATCAGGATCCTGCTTCCAGGTATATTGGTAATGTTCTCCCGCGTCATGATGAATAGTATAGCCGGTTATGTCTTAAAAACAGGGTTTAAATGATTTTCATATATAAAATCACTGTTTTACAGGCCCGGTTTTACATTAAATCTATTAAAATCCATCGAGACCGGGTTACTCAACTATATAGCTGTCCTCACATATAGAGTAGGTCTTCACCTTTCTTCCAACCCCTTTAACCACGTGCTTGCCGCATACAAGCCCGAGCTCCTCAAGAGATTTAAGCGCCTTATATACTCCTCTAAGGCTGTATCTCCCGAGGATCCTCCATACCTCGTAGGCTGTGAGCTCAGATTGCTTCTCGAGGATCCCAAGTATCTCGGAGCCCAGCTTGCTTAGATTCCTTCTTTGCCTAACGTGTTTCTCGCCCACAGTGATTACAGCTATGGAGTTACCGATGGTTTTCGCGACAGCGTATGCCAGGGCCGAGACCATCTTTGTCCTTACACCTATACGGCTTAATTCAAGTAGTGCTCCCAATGCCTCAGTCTTATCGACCTCTTCTATTTTAACACGGCTACCACAGTGGTCTATAAGCCAGGGTTTCTCAGCACCCTTCACCATAGCTCCTATGATCACGTATCCTGGATCTATTCCTAGATAGCTGAGCTCTTTGAGGGCTTTGCAGAGCGAGAAGGCTAGGGTACCTGTTTCAACCGGTACAATAACGTTTTCACTCCTAAGCTTCCTCTCATATATCTCGAGCAATATAGTCTTCAATCCCTCTATAGTTAGCGGATTAATGTAAGGGATGTCTGCTTCCCCCTTATCACCTATTTTTATGGTGAATCCTGCTCTGTGAACACTGATTAATTCATCAACGTCGGCGTTAAAAGGGTCATTGACCACTATGCTTCCCTTAACCAATCCACGTGTATAATACGTAACAGAATAGGCGAAGTCCTCGACATACTCGACACTAATGATTTTTCTACCCGTGGAAGCTAGATAGCTGGCAATAATGCTTGACGCTCTATCAGAGTATGAGCCCGTTGGGTTTTTCCTCTCGTTTTTAACTAGTACTCCATTAACCACTCTAAGCGGCGTAAGCCCCTCGCCCATTGATATCCTACGGGGAAACCCTGGTAGGAGACCCCTATACCTCCAGATACTTGCCTCATTCCTTTCTATGCTTAGGGAGGCTTTCTCATACTCTAGAACAGTTACGCCTCCACATATAGGGCATTTGAGATGTAACCCCTTCTCACGCCACCCGCATTTCAGACACTGTGAAAAAAACCATGTATCCTGGCTCAAGATGCATTCCTCACGCTATCTCTTGGCTTGCTGGATAATATAGTTGTAGAGCCTTATATCACCCGTTATCTCGGGGTGAAATGTCACCGCGTACAGGTTCCTCTCAAGCGCAGCAACACCATGCCTACCCAGCGAGGAATCGTTGAGGTAACCGGTTATCCTCGCCGGCTCACGTGCCTCGAGTATTATAGGGGCTCTTATAAACGCCGCCCTCACCTCCCCTATATCCTCAATATTAACTGTCGCGATGAATGACTCCCTTTGCCTCCCATACGCGTTCCTCATTACCCTGATATTCATCGCTCTGAGAGTATACTGCTTTGTCTCCCCGACAACTCTGTCGGCCACCTCTTTAGCTAAGAGTATTGCGCCGGCACAGGTGCCTAAAACTGGTTTACCGGTCTCCATAAACTCCACTAGGGGTTTACTAAGGCCCCTGCTCTCTATTAGTGAGCCTATCGTCGTGGATTCACCGCCTGGTATTATTAATGCATCAATGTATGAGAGCTCCCTTGAATGCTTAACGATCACTGGTTCCACTCCTCCAAGCGATTTAAGCACCTGGTAATGCTCCAGGTAGTCTCCCTGCAGGGCTAGGATGCCTATTTTAACCATGATTACACACCCCGCTCCTGCATCAACTCCTCGGGTTTAAGCCTCCTGATATCTATCCCGAGCATTGAGGCTTTCTCAGACACCATTTTCTGCGCCTCAAGCACTGTCTCAGGGTCATCCCAGTATGTTGTTGCCAATACTATCCCCTGGGCCCTGGCCTCTGGATCATTACTCTTGAATATGCCTGAGCCAACGAAGACCCCATCGGCACCCAGCCACATCATTAAAGCTGCGTCAGCAGGCGTTGCTATCCCTCCAGCTGCGAAGTTCACGACGGGCAGTCTACCCAGCCTGGCTGTTAGAAGAGCAAGCTCGTAGGGAACCCGGTTCTCCTTCGAGTAAACCCATATCGCCTCCGCATCTCCATTCCTATAGTAGCCGTTGAGCAGGTAGATATCCCTGTTCACGATCTTCATGTGTCTAACTGCCTCAGCCACGTTGCCAGTACCTGGTTCCCCCTTTGTCCTGATCATTGATGCCCCCTCATAGATTCTTCTCAACGCCTCTGGGAGACTCCTGGCACCGTTGACGAATGGCGTCTTGAACAACCATTTATTAATATGGGCTTTCTCATCGACAGGCGTTAACACCTCACTCTCATCTATTAGGTCAACCCCTACCTCCTCTAGAACCCTGGCCTCCCATTCATGCCCTATCCTGCACTTCGCCGAGACAGGTATAGTTATAGAGTTCATTACCTCCTCTATAACCTTTATATCAGCTGTTCTCGCGACACCTCCAGCCATTCTGACATCATAGGGCAATTTATCAAGCACCATCACCCCTACAGCGCCGGCCTCCTCGGCTATAATGGCTTGCTCGGGGTTAGTCACATCCATGATGACCCCACCTTTAAGCATGGATACAAACCCGTATTTCACCAAGGGCGTCGCTGTCTCTCTCCCTGGAACAGGATATCCCTCCTCCCTGAGTTTATCCCTGAGCTCTAAGAGCTTATAGAGGAGACTTCCCAGCTCCTCGAGGAACATGTATGCGTCAACGAGCTTCAATAGGGTCACCAGATATGTTAATACCTTGCATTATTGGATAAACATTGTTGAACGTTCCCAGGGATACTATTAAGATACTATAGGCTGGGCTTTCTCTACTTTGTAATCCATGCTATTAATTAAGCTTAAGTATACTGTGTCCCATAATAGTATATGGTGTCCCCTATTGAAGATCTCCAGCGTTAGTGAGATGAGGTGGATTGATGAGGAGGCCCAGAAATACGGGTTATCCAGCATTATATTAATGGAGGAGGCTGGCAGTGCACTCTACACGGTGATACTCAGGGAATACGGTGTCGAGGGAAGAAGATTCACGGTTATAGCTGGGACGGGTAACAACGGCGGCGACGCGCTTGTAGCTGCTAGGAGACTGCATGCAGGCGGCGGGCTTGTCGAGGTGTTCATCGTAGGCAACCCGGTTAAGATGAGTGAGGCAACGAGGTTCAACCATGATATCCTGGTTAAAATGGGTGTCCCAGTTAAATACGTCTCCAGCGAGGAGGAGGTCAGCGCACTAGGGGAATCCATCAAGAGGGCAGACGTACTTTTGGTGGGATTAATAGGTATAGGGTTGAGGGGCGAGGTATCCGGGCTACCTAGAAGAATAATCGAATTAGTCAACTCGAGTGGGAAACCAGTTGTAAGTGTTGACATACCATCTGGTGTTGAAGGGGACACAGGGCTGGTGAAGGGTGTAGCGGTTAAGTCAAGTATCACTGTTACCTTCGGTATGCCGAAATACGGTAATATATTATATCCAGGCTACCATTACTGCGGGAAGCTATATGTATCAATGCTCTCGTACCCGAGGAGCCTCATTGAATCGGTTAGGGCTGAGCTGAATACTCCAGTGAAACTCCCTGAGAGGCCTAGATGGGGTCATAAAGGGGTATTTGGGAAACTACTCGCCGTAGCCGGCGCTAGATACTATTATGGTGCACCGTACTATGTATCCCTCTCATTCCTTAAGGTGGGAGGCGGGTACTCCAGGCTAGCAGCACCTAGGAGCATCATACCCTATATAGCTTCCAGGGCTCATGAAGTAGTATACATTCCCCTCGAGGAGACGAGTGAGGGCACTATAGCTCTCGGCAACCTCGAGAAGATACTGGGACTCATAGAGGAACATGGCATAGATATCGTAGCTGTTGGGCCAGGGGTCTCGTTAAATAACGAGACACAGGAGCTCGTAAGGAAGCTCGTGGAGTCGATAGATAAGCCGGTCATAATCGATGGGGATGGGATAACAGCTGTATCCGGGAACCCTGATGTATTGAAGAAGAGAAGGGCCCCCACCATTATAACGCCTCACCCAGCCGAGTTCTCGAGGCTGGTTAACAAGCCTTTGAAAGAGGTACAGGAGAACCCGGTGGAATACTTGAGGAGGGCATGCATGGAGCTAGGCTCCTACATAGTGTATAAGGGGGCTCATAGCATGATATGCTACCCGGATGGATACATATATGTGAATATGACTGGTAATCCAGGCATGGCTAAAGCTGGAAGCGGCGATGTACTCACAGGCGCTATAGCAGGGATGTATGGTATAGGGTTAAGGAGCATTGGTGAAGCTGTGAGAATGGGTGTGCTTGTACACGGCCTCGCCGGGGATTTAGCAGCTGAGGATATAGGGGAGGATGGCGTCACACCGGATACTATTATGGAGTATTTGCCTAAAGCTGTCAAGGTGTTAAGGGAGAACCCTGGCCACATAGTTGATAAATACATGCCTAAACAAGTTTAAACCTTAACTAGTTAGATAATCCAGGTCCATGTATGCGCTGTACTTGTATTTCCCATACTCCTCCCGGTTCCTAGGCTTCCTCATGACATAGAGTTTCTCATGATATATAAGCAGAAAATCCCTGTCCTTGAGCCTAGACCATACCTCTCTTGTCGTCTTCATTTTATGCTGTATCTTCACCACTTCCTCCCTGAGGATGAAGCCTCTTCTTAAAAGAATCCCTAGTACGTAATGGGATATTGGCACGTAGTGTTTACGGATACGGGTATCCCCTATAAGTATTCCAAGATACCTCCCTGGCTTTAAGACCCTATAGATCTCCCCTGCTACTTCATTAAACCATTTAAGATACTCCTCTAGGCTACCCGCTCTCGAGAGATCCCCGTCAACCCTATTGCTATACTTAATTATATTAAAGTATGGCGGGTGGGTAATCACCAGATCTATTGTTTCATCCCTTACCTTGCTGAGCCTCCTGGCATCGCCGTGATAGATCTCTACCACAGCTCCCCCAGCGTTCTCTAAGTCAACACCACCTGCATCACCCGGTGGGTTCTCGAGGGCTTTTTCAAGCCAGTATAATCTGTGGAGAGTAAGGATCACGGCCTCATAGCTTATATCGACGCCTATGCAGTTCCTGCCGAGGAGCTTGGCCTCTATGCAAGTGGTGCCGGAGCCAATCATGGGGTCTAGCACTATGTTACCTGGATCACTATACCTTTCAATCAGTAGCCTGGCTACCTGGGGAGGCCAGTTACCCCTGTAGTTGCCTCTATGAGTAGCCCATGAACCCCTCTTAGGGAAGCTCCACACGGTTGAGGAGGAATCAGTGAGCTCCTCGGGTAACGGCGTCATCCTCTTAACCTTAATGGGCTTTAACTCTATCTCCTCACCCTCAATAATCACCGTGTTCCTCTTGGAAACATAGTCCAGGTACTCACTGTAGTCCACGAGCTTCATTGATTACCCTACCAATGTATAAGATATGGGGCGGGAAATATATTACTGACCTCCCCTCCACCCCGAAAGGCTGGGTTCCCTTCTGAGTGGTTCACTGGTTCCCGCATCTATTCGGGTCCCCTCTGTAATAGTAGTCTCCCAGCGCTAAATCATTATCTCCTAATATGTTTCCCGGAACACCATTGATATTCTATATAAAGCTGTAATAGCTGCTGGCGTTAACTGGGATAATGCATCCTCTACCGCAGATTCTGTAGTGAAGGCCTTTGTTAACTAATGGAGTAAGCGGTGTTAACCGGTATTTTCTACGTATCCCTGTATGAGTCTTCATCACTACATCTCCTGCGATATCCCAGTGTTTTAGAAGGGCAGTCTCTACAGTATCCCATGGCCTCGGCTACAAGAATGTTTCTGCCACAGATCTTGTAGTTAGCCATGACTGAGCATCTGATTTCACAATCAAGTAATATGTGGTTTTTTATTTTTGTTTTAAACTATAGGTTTATTAAACTGATCGAATATTCAGCATAGAGTAGTATGGGGATTTAATATTGATCGAGGTTAAAAACATATCAAAATCTTTTGGGAGGACGAGAGTTCTCTCCGACGTCTCATTTAAAGTTGGTAACGGCGAGGTGGTAGGCTACGTTGGCTTGAATGGTGCTGGTAAGACGACTACTATAAGGATAATAGTAGGTGTCTTAAACCCGGATAGCGGCGATGTGATCGTGGATGGATACAGCGTGCTCAGTGATAAGAGGAGGGCTTCAGAGAGGATTGGATGGGTTCCTGAGCTACCAATCTTCGAGACAGAGTTCAAGGCGCTAGACTACTTTGTCTACCTAGCAGGCTACCATGGCTTAAGCAAAAGCGAAGCCGTTAAACTAGGTAAAGAGCTACTTGGCAGAATGGGGCTGGAGGACGCCATGGGTAAGAGGCTCTCAGAATACTCGCAGGGAATGAAGAAGAGGTTTGCACTGGCTGTATCCTTGATAAGCAATCCACCCAACATAGTATTCGACGAGGTGTTAAATGGCCTGGATCCCCAGGGAATAGCCTTCTTCAGAGAGCTTGCACGCGAGTTCAAGAGGGAGAATAAAGCCGTATTATTCTCCTCGCATATACTGAAGGAGGTTGAGCAGTTAGCCGATAAAGTAGTGTTTATACATAAGGGTAGGATAATAGGCGTGTACACGATGGAGGAGATAACCAGGCTCGCGAAGCCTAGCTTAAAGATAAGGGTTTCAAACAACCTTGAGGAAGCAGTCAAGATACTGAGCAACTATGGTGAAGTAGTAGCCGGGGACATGGAGATAACCGTTAAAATAAACCATGGGGTTAACCCGGAGGAAATATTGGGTGAGCTCGTAAAGAGAAGCATTGGAGTCAAGGAGTTTAGAAACGAGGAAAGGGATCTCGAAGCATTCTTCTTCGAGTTAATAAGGGAGGCTGAGAAACAGTGAAACCATTCATCTACGACTTCAAGAGAGCACTATTCAGAAAGGCAACCATAGTGACACTAGTCTTATTCATAGTCGCCGGGTTAGGGTTAACATATATCTCGGCACAACAGATAATAACAGGGAGTCTAAGCCTTCTTTATAATGGAGTAGTACTCTTCAGACTGGACGCAACGAGCCAGAAACTCGAAGTGGTCAGCGGGGTATACGATAACGAGCTTAATCCAGCCACTATAGAGTTATCGCTCGACTTATTAATACTCGCACCCGGATCCGGCTCAGACTGGAAGACCATAAGCCTTGGAAGCTATCAGTTAACCGGGAAGACTAGACTAGATATCCCTGTCTCAGGCGGGGTGATGGAGACGCCCGGACCAGGTATAGGGGTTGTTCTCAAAGCAGTGCTTACCAGGGTAAAGGTTGGAACCCTTGATATATCAGGCCTAAAATTCTTACACACTACACCTCTAGACAACGTAAATAATACTCCAGTTTACGGGGGCTGCATGTTTCTAGGCGGTAGGACTTCATTCATACCGGTAATGGTGGGGAATGAAAGAGGCGGATTCTTCACTATTAATGGATGCATGAGTATAGCTTCTGCCATGGATAGGCTCTACCTTATAATGGGTTTCCCGCAGCTACTGGTTAAGCCGTTACAAGTATATTATAATGTATCAGTAGCCACTCTTACATCATCAGGCACTACATCAATAGGTACTGGAGTTGTTAACTTGACAGGTATGAAGTACCTGGGTGATATGAGCGAAGACATGAGGATATATGTGTTCCCGATAGAACTGAGAGATGTTTCCAGGTATCGGATCCTAAACGTCTCCTGGGCAGTGGTGGCAAACAATAGCGAGATTCGAGGGGGAAGCGGTAATGTAATCGTAAGTATAGGGGGGACTGCAAGAGGAGTTATAACAAGCAACATAAGTAGTATAGGTTTATCCCTCTTCGCCCTCTTATTCCCCGTTGTAATGCTTTACCTAGGCTACGTTTTAATAGCTAAGCCGAAGAGCCAGGGTGCGTTGGAGTTCATCCTTGCGAGACCTGTTACAAGGGTAGACCTATACATGACGCGATACATTGCAGGTATACTGGTAGCCTTAACTGCACCACTTTTATTCATCACTGCGCTGTATACTGGGGTATACGTGGTTATGGGTGTGTTGCTTAGCCCACAGGACATGTTGCTATTCTACCTGGGTATAGCTGGATCCCTGGTGGCCTTCTATACTTTATGCTACTATATAGCTGTGGAGTTCAAGGGCACCTCATACCTAGCCTTCACGATAACATTGTACTTGTTCTTCCTAATAGGGCTTCAGATAGTAGGCATGATACTTGCATTCACAATAGGGCATACGTCAAGCATAGATGAGTTAATAAAGACCCAGTATAAGCTATACTACTTTAGCCCGCTTGGATTCATGAACCTGGTTTCGGCACTGGTGCAATATAATTACGGGGTACTAGGGGAAACAGTTCTAGAAGTAGTTAAGCCAGAATACATTGTGGTAGCTTTCACAGCCTGGACACTGATACCGTTTATAGCCGGGTTACTCAGGTTCAAAGTGAAGAATCTATCTAGTTAATCCCATATATTTTAATAAGAGTGTGGGCGTCCAGGGATTGATTTGATTAATAAATTATGATTTTATTATTCACAGCAATTACTCTGACCTCCTCCCCGCCCTAAAGGGCGAGGCTTTCAGTTGTAACATTGTCTCACTCAAGGCTCTGTGGTTCTCGGAAGCCACTAGACCGGGCTTCCCAAGAGAGAAGGTGAGGTATCTTAGATTGAATGCTCTGAGCCAGGCTCTCAAATATGTGGCTAGAATTGGAGCCGATTACGTTGCTTTCGAGAACCTCTACGGGGTAAAGAGTAAGAGGTTTACTGAGAATCCCACGGCTAACAGGAAGATAAGCGGGTTCGCTAAGAAGCAGATGCTCACTCACGGAGTCATAAAGGCTCTGAGGCAAGGCCTCAGCGTAATACTCGTAGACCCGAGGGGAACAACAAACTCGGAGGAGCACAGCGAAGTTATGAGGAGATATGGATTAGACAGACACACAGCGTCAGCATACCTAATAGCGCTAAGAGGACTAAGCAAGGTTTATACCAACCAACATAAACACACATGAAAACCAAAACAGCAGCGAAAGGCACGTGACTAGTGCATACCTAATAGCTCTGAAAGCAAGAAGAGCACTAAGCAACCTACAGAGACCTTAAAAGACCTAAAAACTAGAAACAGCATGCAACCCTTCGGGGCAAACGGCACCCTCAGTTTGTCCCTAGAGGCGACCTCAAGTGTCCCTAAACTATGTAAAACGACCCTCTAGGGACAAATGGATCCCTAGAATCTATGAGATATATATCGAGAGGTTAAAGATATACGAAGAGGCTTTCAGAGAATTTGTAGAGGCTCTATGTAGAAGTGATAAAATTATAGACGCTTTCCTAGTTGGCTCAAGAGCAAGAGGGGACAACCTCCCCTACAGCGACTACGACATAGTCGTAGTTGTGCCAAGTAACATAGATAAACTCTCAGTAGCAGAAGAGCTGCGTAGATTAAGAAAAAAGAGTTTTCCCCTGGATTTAATACCACTCTACAAAGACGAGTTAAACGACCCAATATACAGCGAGATGCTGAGATACGCTAGGAAACTCTGCAAAAACCGTTAAAAGGTAAGAATGGCTAAGAGGCTATTGTAGATTTAACGCTAAATTTGAATGCCTATGATTAATTCTAAGTTTTTGCGATGGGCCGCGATGCGGTGAGTCACCTGCCCGCAGATGAGGGTCCCGTGGCGTTGGGTTTGACAAGACCCCATGAAGTTCTACCAGCAAATTACCCGAGGATACTGCATGAACGTTGCAACCATTATAGCTAGTTGTTTTTATCTTGTTTATTAAATCCTCTTAATGCTTACATCTGTTACACTGCCCCCTGATATAGTGATTAACGCGTAATATCCATGCATGAATGGACCCGGGTGAACTATTACTGTGCCACCGCTCCTAGTCCATCCAGAGTGCTCGTGTATGTGGCCTGTTATCCAAAGTAAGGGCTGCCTAGCTGTCATGAAATCCCTGAATACCTTCGAGCCTATATGTATGTTGCCTACTTCATCGAAGAAGCCGTTCACGGGTTGATGGGTGACCATTATTAGCCTGCCTGGATCAATACCCATGGCCCTCTCTATTAAATTATTGAAGTCATCCTCGCTGTACTCGATCAACGTGTTAAACGGTGACACACCTCCACCTCCTATCCCGTAGAAGACGTAGCCTTCTACCTCAACCAGCTTACCATGGATGTTTAAAATATTGTTTGATGTATCCAGGGGGCCAGTCAACCAGGGGTCATCACAGTTGCCTGGGATGAATAGAATCGGTGAGCCCACTGCCTCACGTAGCTTCTCCAGTATCTTGATAGCTATGCTAGCCGGCTTAAAGTATGTTATGTCGCCTGCTACAATTGTGAGTCTAACTCCGCCAACCTCCTCAACCAGTTTCGCGAGAGCCTTAAATCTCTGAGTCCTCTCATGTATGTCGGAGAGTGCTAGAATACTCACCATGATACTGCACCATGGGTGCTGAATAAATATAATCAAGCCAGGGATTAATCAATATGGATCATGATTAGGGGGTTGGGGCATGGCTAACTGCAGTATATGTGGGCGTCCAGCGATATACGTGAATCCCGCTAACAATAAGGCTTACTGCAGAAACCACTTCATCGAGTACTTTGAGAAGAAGGTTAAGAAGACCATTAGGAAATACCGTATGCTGGGTAAAAACGAGCATATAATAGTGGCTGTGAGCGGTGGGAAAGACTCAATAGCCCTCCTACACATACTCCACAAGTTATCGAGGAAAATGCCCGGCTGGCGTGTCACAGCGGTACTTGTAGATGAGGGGATAAAGGGGTATAGGGAGAAGACTGTGGAGAACCTTGTTAAATATGCTGTGGAGAACAGGGTCGACTACCATATAGCGTCCTTTAAGGAGTATATTGGTGCATCACTTGATGAAATAGTTGAGAGAGGGAGGGCAAGGGGTCTCCCTTACCTCCCCTGTAGTTACTGCGGGGTTTTCCGCAGATACGTTCTCAATAAGGTTGCTAGAAGACTAGGTGGGACGGTTATAGCTACAGCCCACAACCTCGATGATGTTGTTCAAACATTCTTAATGAATATTGTCTCGAACAGTGTCGATAAAATATATAAGCTAACACCAGTGATAAGCGATGAGGAGGGAGGCTTCATTAAAAGGATAAAGCCGTTCTACACCATCCTTGAAAAGGAGTCAGCCCTCTACGCGTTGCTGAATGGATTAATAGAGCCTGAGTATGTTCAGTGCCCGTACGCTGAGTATAATATCAGGTTCACTATCAGGAAGATGATAAACGAGCTCGAGGATAAGCATCCAGGCGTAAAGTACGGGTTGCTCAACAGCCTCATATCCATCACGCAGGAAAAGCAAACCAGGGACACTGTAAACAAGAAGCAAGTATGCAAGATATGCGGAGAGCCCTCCTCACACCCAGTATGTAGAGCCTGCCTCTACAGGTACGAGCTCGGCTTAATGAATAGTGAGGAAGCAGGCAGGGTAGCCGGGTTAATCAGGGAGAACCCGGTGTTAAAGAAGTATATATATCTAAAGGAGTCTTCCTAACCAGTTGACCCAGGACCACCGTATCTAGCTATCCAGGAGCTCGTTGATATCGCTCCACCTAGTCTGATCTCCTTTCCGCCCTAAAGAGCGAGGCTTTCAGCTGTAACTTAGTTACATGGGTGTAGCCTAGTAAATATTATTGTTGTAATGTTTTCAACGGTATTTAGCTATACATTTAAACAATGATTAATCTAATGCATGAAAAACATGGAGTGGTCAATGTATATTGGATTACTCGTATCTCAATGCTACTGCAGGCGGTATCTTCATAGCGCGGTAGGCTGGGAATATTGATCCAAGTATGCCTGTTAATATGGTTAGCAATATTGTTTCAGCCATAAGCTCCATGGTTATCTTTGGTGAAGCCTGTATGCTCATGGTGAAGGTTTCCCCGCTTGATATGACTAGACCGTGGGTTGATAGGAGATGCGCCCCGATAAAACCTACTAGTGCACCTATGGCGCACCCGATAATACTCATCGTGACACCCTCCATTATTATCAGGGCAAGTACCTGGGTATCCTTGAATCCAAGGGCCTTCATAACGCCTATCTCTCTTGTACGCTCCACGACACTGGTTATCATTGTTGAAGCAGTTCCCGCTACAGCTACAGCGAATGCCGATAGGGTGGCTGCGAAGGTTATAAAGTTTACTGCCGAGACGATGCTCGAGGCTATCCTAGCTATGGCTAGGAAGGAGATTACGTCGAGGTTGCCACCGTACATGCTTCTTATCCTGTTCGATACCTCATCGACTACATTTGGTGACTCAGCGAGCAGGAGGATACCGCTCCAGTCTTTTACACCAAGCATTTTTTCGACTGTATTCATGGGTACGAAGATTGTTTGATCAGGGTTTAGGAAGGCTGCACCCCCATATTTATCTAGTACACCGGATATAACGACACTAAGCCTCTTAACCTCTACTTTACCACCTGTCTTGACCTGGTAGACCGTGATTGAGACTACATCGCCCACACTGTACTCTGACTCACCGTTATCGCCGTAAGCTATCTTATAACCCACCAATGCTCTACCGAGATCACTTTCGGAGGGAGCGCTACCCTCTTTAACCGTGAGGCTGGTTAAAGCTTTCAGTAGGAAATCCGGGTTCACCCCATAGATGAAGACGGTTTTCTTCTCGCCTCCAATATACATTTCGCCCTGTGTCGAATAGAATGGCGATGCATCGACCACTCCTTCTATGTTTTTAAGCGTATCCAAGTCATCCTGTGTAAGCTTGTAATCCCTGCTCGGTGTTACAACTATGAGGTTTTGCCCGAGTCCCATGATACTGTTGACTATGAAGTCGCCGTAGCCCGAGGTGACGCTTCCTATGGTTATCAAAGCCATGGGACCTATGGCTATCCCTATGATTGTTAAAACCGCCCTGAGCTTCTTCTCCGAGAGTGTCTTAATGCTAAGCTTTAATATATCGCTAACCAGCATTTTCACCAACCGTGATTCTGTGTCTACTTATATACCTATATAACAGGTAAAACACGGCTACAAGGAATAATGCCACAACTAATATCACGGCTAGGTAGTAGTATCCTTCAATACCGCTGGACTGTGGCATCGTCGTGGTTTGCTGACGCACCAATTGCACCGGTATATCATAGCTGAGCGTATACAATGTATTGTACTCGTCCTTGAACTCTATGATCAAGCTACAGTTATCCAGGTACCTGGATGAATACACGTCTACTCTGAAGGGTGTCTGTGATGATGGATCTATGTCTCCTATAAACACATAGCCGGATGCATCCCCGTAGAATACCTTCACGTACACGCTTCTAGCTTGTGCGAGACCAGTGTTGAGTATCACCCCGTTAATGCTGAGTTTCCCAGCGTTATCATAGTACCTTGCACCGGTATCCTTGGTTAGCTCAAGGTTTATGAATGGCCTTATAATGGCTGAGAGCGTGGTGTTAATGGATTCAACGTAGCCATATACGTCGCGGTATATCAATGAGACAGTGAACACGGCTGATGAAGGGGAGGCCGTGACTCCTCCCCCGATGCTTATAGAGACGGGGTTGTATATAAGCTCGTATCTGATTCTGACGCTCGAGTTACCGGGTATCATGTCAACGTATTTAATGGCTCCCTGCGGTATCGCGTTGTTTGATGCAGGTATTAACGCGATGTATACATTGTAAACTGGTGAATCATACTGGTTGACCACGTCTACATCTAGTATGCTGGATCCATTCGCGAAGTATATTATTGGTGAAGCCGGGTGCACAGTGAGTAATGGGGGCTGGTACTGTATCTGCATGGCTAGCGTTGAGTTCACGCTGTAAACGTATCCCCAGTGGTCAGTGAATGAAAGCGTGAAAGGCACCTCGTATAAGCCGGCTGATGCATTCAATATATTGAGCCTGGCGATGAAAATCATTAGATCCCCTCTCTGGACACTAGCCGGTTGCTGAGCCTGCGTAGCCTGTAGCATTTGAAGGATACTGGATAAGTCTGGGACTCCTTCCTGTAGAATCTGCTGGAGCTGTTGGCTCGGTATAATACTGCTAGGTGTTACAGTGGCTTCCCGTGAACCCGTCAACGCATCACTGAGTCCCTGGGGCAGGTATAGTGTTAGAACCGGGTTCGAGATGGAGGGGAATTCATTGTTTCTCACCACAATCATGTAGCTGACCCCTCTCCCGCCCTCCGTGGGTGCTCCACCGATCCATCCAGCTTTTACAACCTCCATGGTGTTCTCTAAGCTACTGATGGTGAATAATAATGGTTCCCTAATACTCCTCCTGAATCCCCCGCCAGCATACTGCACGTAGTAATTGATGTTGAGGTATCCCATATACTGACCAGGCTTACTGCACTTTACATCAATAGTGTAACTTATGCTCACAGACTGAAGACTGTTAACTGGTCCAGGTATATACGTAGTATTATTCAAGCCCTCATGAAGCATCATGCATAAGGGTGGCTCGATAGAAACCCATAGAGAGTATACAGGGTACGGCTCCAGATTGACTAATTGCACCGTGAACACAGCTCCCCTCTCACCGGGATAGACAGGATTGTTACCGGCCCACGATGAAGAGGCGACCCTCACGCCTTCCCCGGCTTTATACTCCGGTAGTAGTAGGCTGAAGCTGAGCGACTCATTAAAGTATATCCCTGTATTAAACGCGTTAACACGGTATCTAGCTGTTACATTAAAGTACTTCACACCCGGTGTAGCACCCGATAGATCCAGGTAAAATACTGCCTGGCACGTGGAGCCCGGTGGCAGAGTAGTTGCACAAGTAGTGTTCCTTGTAAGGGGTGTGACATCGCTCGGGGTAGTTATCTCCAGCTCCAGGTTTGAAACCTGGTATATCCCGGTGTTAGTTACCTCGATGGTTAAACCAGCTCTCGGGTTGCCTGGGTATATATACGTCGGTGTTCCATCGCCCCAGAAGTAATCTGTTAACTCTAATACAGGCCTCCACCCTAAGAGCTCTCCAGGATTAGAAACCCTTACCCCGATAGTGAACGCTAATTCGACATACTTTGTTGAGCCATCGTTATTCACTAAGAAGCCTCTTAGAGTCATATATGCCTCGTAGGTTCCCGGGGAGGCATCGGGAGCGATATCTATGCCTGTGAAAACTATCTCTGTGAGCGAGTACTGGTTCACAACGATATTTCTCACTACTAGTTCACCGGGTCTAAACACCATTGGAAGCCTGAGCACAGCGTCGCCATCCCTAATGCTGAAGCCCTCATTGTTCAACAATGTCACTGTGATGCCTAAGCCGGTGGCACCTGGGTACGCGGTTGAAGTAGACCATGTTGCATTAACGATCCTTACATTTAGTTCCGGAGAGGTCTCCAACGGTATCACCAGCCTCATGGAATACGATGCCGGATACCATGATTGATCCCTATTAACCATGCAGTTGAGCTCGATGTATGCTTCAACAACACCAGTGTCTTCCGCGATATTCAACCCCGTGATTCTTAATTCAAGGGTGTCCATGTATGAGAGCGCTTGTGAAACCTCTTGTATAATGGTTCTACTCCCGTTCCCTGTGAATGCACCATTTAGTTCTGCATTAAGGTATAATATCCTCACTGTGTTAGGCTCGAGGGATTGGATAATGAATCTTATACCTGTACTGTTTAAGCCGGGTAATGGGTACTGTGCTGTAAGCGAGTAATCTAGTGCCCTGATATCTAAGGGTGGAGTTGACTCCACGGTGATTTGAAAGACTAATTCTCCATCATCCCTATAAGTTACCCCGTCGCTAGTGGATAACTCGGCTGAGACATGCATACTGACAGTGTAAGAACCCGGCTGTGTATATGGTTTAACCTGTATGTTATTGAATAATATGGAGGCTGATCCACCTGGATCAACGCTCCCGGTGTAAGAGGTGTTAGCCTCGGAGGGTGTGAAGTATTCTCCAGGTAGCTCTAGTGTTAGATCCATTGATGTAATAGTTGTATTACCATTGTTAACCAGTTTAACGTAGAGGCTCACTGGGTTTGAACCCGGGTACCCGTAGGGTGTAAAGTATGCCTTCTCAACTGTTAAAACCAGCTGCGGATAAGGTGAGACTGTAACAGGTATTGCCAGGGCATAGTACTCCAGTGCTGATGAACCCTCAATATAGTATGAGATATTCAGTGTGAAATAATATTCCCCAGGTGTAGTATTCCTCGATACATCAATGGTGTACGTAAAGCGGAGTACATCGCCCGGTGAGGCCTTATGGATGTATGTGCCATTGGTGTATGCTCCACTAGTGCACTGAGACCCCCTGGTCGTGAAGCCCTCCGGTAGAACTAGACATGCGTAAGGTGAGATCGCATTGTTTGAACCGGTATACCTGAGGTCTACTGTTAAAATAGTTGCAGAGCTACCTGGGTAAACGTCTCCACCGCTCCTCGACCTATAGGAATACCCTTCCAACACCCAATCGCTTGTCTGCTGGTAGACCAGTGGGGTCTGGATTAGATAGCTCGTAAAGAGTAGAAGTATTAGTATACGGGGTATAAGCACCCTGGCCACCATAAATAATCCCCTCAGGAGTTATTCACGTGGTTCTTAAAATACATTTCTCACTCCTCGGCTCCTCGATTGATTTAATCACTCCATCCCTTAACACTACTATCTTCTTTGTGCAGTTAGCTATCTCCGGGTCGTGTGTGACAATAATTATTGTTAACCCGGCGTCGTTTAGCCTGAGGAAGGTATCCATTACAAGTCTAGCTGATGATCTATCGAGGTTGCCTGTTGGCTCATCCGCGAGGATTACCTCGGGCTCTCCAACTATGGCTCTAGCAATGGCTACTCTCTGCTGCTGGCCACCGCTTAACTGATTAGGCTTCTTGGACAGCCATGATTCATCGCCGCCGGCCATTTTAAGTGCTTCAATAACCCTTCTAACCCTGATGTTTCTCGGTATACCCCTGGGTATTAATGGAAGCTCAATATTCTCTAGCACTGTGAGCCTATTGATCAGGTTGAACTGCTGGAAGACGAAGCCTATCTTCCTATTCCTTATATCAGCTATCTCATTACTGCTTAAGCCCGTTACATCCCGGCCCTCGATTATTATCCTCCCGGATGTCGGTTTATCTAGTAGTCCAAGCATGTTCAACAGTGTTGATTTCCCTGAACCACTTGGACCCATAATCGCTGTTAAATCACCCTTGCAGACGCTGAAGGAAACCCCTTTCAACGCCCTTGTCTCAACGTCTCCGACCCTATATATTTTCCAAACATTCTCAAGCCTCATTACCTCGCTCATAAGGCACACCTTTATCCATAAATATTTCCATCATGAAGCAATATTTATAAAGATATATTAATTTAAATATTTTTCGGAGGTAGCTGTAAATGAATAGAATAAGGCATAGAGGGAAATACATTGAGCTATTAATACTGGATATGTCGCGTGGAGGCCGTATCCACGGGTATTACCTATTGAAGAAGATAAGAGAGGAGACAGGGCTACCAGTGAATCCAGGCCTAATATATCCATTACTAAAGGACATGGTTAAGAAGGGCTTGATCAAGGCGGAAGAGAGCTTCGAGAAAGGGAGACGTAAGATAGTGTTCAGGATCACTGAGAAAGGTGAAAAATACCTAGAGGAAAACAAGCAGGAGCTCGAAATAGCTAGGAAATACTTTGAGAAGCTGAAACTAGCCAAGGAGGTAGGGCTCACGAAACTGGTGGCCAGGCTAATAAGGATCTTCGAGAAAATAGATCAGCTAACCCCTGAGCAATTAGAGGTTATCAGAGGCATCACAAGGGAGCTGGAGGCTAAATTAATAGATATTGCAGGTGAGTAAGTGATGCAGGATATAGTTATCGTTGAAAACCTTGTTAAGAGGTTCAGGGATGTCATAGCAGTGAACAATATATCCTTTAAAATAGAGAAAGGTGAAATATTCGCCCTACTAGGGCCAAACGGCGCCGGTAAGACGACGACCATACATATAATATCAACGATACTGAGGCCGACTAGCGGGAGGGTCCTCGTAGCAGGCCATGACGTGCTCAGGGAGCCTGGCGAGGTTAGGAAGAAGATTGGCATAGTTTTCCAAGAACCCAGCCTCGATAACCAGTTGACAGCGTATGATAACATGTATATACATGGGAGGCTTTACGGGCTCAGTGGGGAAGAGTTAAGGGAGAAAATAATGAGGCTACTCGAATTTGTCAACCTCAAGGAGTATGCGTGGAAGAAGGTCGTATACTTCAGCGGCGGGATGAAGAGAAGGCTTGAGATAGCTAGGAGCCTTCTTCACGAGCCAGAGATACTAATATTAGATGAACCCACGATAGGATTAGATCCTCAGTCAAGGGCGAAGATATGGGATTATATAAGGGAGCTGAGGAAGCTTCATAATATGACGATCCTGTTGACGACGCACTACATGGATGAAGCCGAGGAACTTGCTCACAGGGTGGCAATAATGGATCACGGTAAGATAATAGCCCTTGACACGCCCGATGGATTAAAGAATATGCTTGGCAAAGACGCCGTGTATCTGAATGTAAATGGAGGTAGGGACTTCTGTAGCGCTATAAGTTTTGTTAAGGAGTGTAGAAAACTCGGTGAAAACAGGTATGAGCTACTGGTGGATAATGCTTCAAAACTTATACCAGAGATCATAGCTACCGCCTCATCCATGGGGCTGGAGATAACGGAGGTATCCTATAAGAGGCCCTCTCTCAACGAAGTATTCCTACATCTCACAGGAAGAGAGTTAAGGGATAGCCTTGAAGCACCGGCTCCCATGGCTTTCAGGGGTAGGAGGTGGCGTTAAATGAACGGCTTCAACGCGTTTGCCTCATTATTCTATAGGCAGGTTAAAAGGTGGGCTAGCTCCCGCTCTAGACTCATCTCAACGATAATACAGCCACTGCTCTGGCTGGTGTTCCTCGGCCTGGGCTTCGGCGGGGTATTCAATCCAGAGAACATTAATACCTCGGCCCTAGGGATCAACGCTACCGTAATGCCGGTGCCAGTAAATGTTACTGGTATTGTGTCAAAATACTTTAACACGGTTTTCGGCGGTATAGACTACGTAACGTTCATGGTTAGCGGCATGGTTGCAATGACAGCATTCATGGGTAGCTTTATAGCCGGTATAAGCGTAATATGGGATAAGCAATTCGGCTTCCTCAAGGAGACCCTGGTGGCACCAGCTCCTAGAAGCGTTGTAATAGCTGGAAGGATATTCGGCGATGCATTCGTCAACACTCTGCAGTCAGCCATCATAATAACGCTGGCACTGCTCTTCACCAATAACATAAGGATAACTGGGATACCTGTATCACTACTATACGTCTTCATAATGGCGGTGGGGTTCACTGGCCTAGGGACAGCTATATCGCTTAAATTCAGTAGTATGGAGGGATTCCAGATGATCGTCAATATAATTACAATGCCCTTGATGTTTATGAGTGGAGTCTTCTACCCGGTTAAATCCATGCCTACATGGATGCAGTATGTTGCAATGTTTAATCCATTAACATATGCTGTACATGCTTCAAGGTACTGGCTCACCGGTGCTGATGTCGGCTTCGACTACATGAACCCACTGGTGGACATAGTAGTTTTATCGATTATATCGATTGTCCTCCTAGTAGTCGCTATGAGGATCTTTGAGAGGGCTACAATCGAGGATTAATTTCATTGATTATTTAAAAACTAACAATCTCTTCTTTTCTCCCCTCTATCGAAAATATTTAAATAATAATTAACAATGAATACCAATGGTGGTGCTAATAATGAACACGCGGAGATACAGGGCGTTATTCATTGATGCATCAACTAGGAAGCACTGGATTGAGGAGTACGAGTTAAATGAAGTGTACTCGCCGATATCACTAGGACTCAAGCTTCATATGGAGAGGTATAAATCATGGAGCAAGCCTATCTATCACCCCGATAACGCATTAATTCTCGGGGCTGGTTTGTTCACTGGATCAAAGATGTATGGCGTGCATAGATTTGTAGCAGTGTTTAGAAGCCCATTAACCAAGGGGTTACATGTATCCGAGATGGGTGGTGCTGCATTCCAGTTCAAGATTAATGCTGACGCGGTAGTTATAGTGGGTAGATCAGAGACACCCCTCATAGTTAAGATCTATGATCAGGGCGACGGCGAGCCGGTTGTAGAGTTTCACGAGATACAGGAGGAGACGCTTGAACATGTCTGGAAGGGATACGGCGGCTTCAAAGGCATATACGCGCTACAGCAGTACCTTAGCGATCACTTCAAGGGTTTCTACGAGGAGTTTAACGGGAGATCCATACTGGTTGGCCCGGCTTCCAAGTATACTAATATAGGTGCTCTTGCCTCGGTAACGCTAAACAAGGGTAGGATGGATTATGGGAGCGAGGACTTCGCGGCTAGAGCTGGAGGCGGGAGTATACTGTACAGGGCACATGGGGTTGCAGCAATAATCTATGGAGGTAGGTATGATAGAAGCACCAAGGTACCTAAGGAGCTCAGTGATACAAGGGAGCTCGACAAGTTATTCATGGAGTTAACCAAGCAACCATATACTCAGGCAGTGATTAATGCCGGTGTGAAATACAGGTATGACCCGAAGCTAAACACTGGTGGCACACTCGGCGGAAACTATCCGCATCTCAAGGCAACGACACCTATGTTTAACTGGAACATGATATACCTGCCTAAGGATCTAAGAGAAAAGCTACACGAATTAATCATGAAGTATATGTGGGAGCCATTCAACAGGGAGGCCATTGAAACCAGGAGCTGGAAGACATGTGGCGAACCATGTCCGCTGGCATGCAAGAAGGTGAGGCTGGGTAAGTACAAGAGCGACTACGAGCCATATAATGGGTTAGGCCCTATTATAGGGGTACTAGACATACATGAAGCCGAGAAAGTGGTTGAATTAGCTGATGCATACGGCTTCGACGCAATAGAGCTGGGCCAGATCATAGGATTCCTGTTTGAAGCCATGGATAAGGGATTACTTAGACCAGAGGAGATAGGGCTACCCGGTAAGCCATTCTTCGACCCGGCATCATACAGTATAGAGCATGCAAGAGTTAACGCAGAGCTAGCTGTAAAGATAATTGAACAACTTGCCTTCGGGAGCAATCCCTTGCTCCGCCTCATAGGTGAGAGGGGATTAAGGTCGGCTGCCAAGATACTGGATATATTATATAGGGAGAGGACAATAGAGAGGAAGACAAGGTTCAGCGATATACCTATATACGCTGCATTCGGCGAAGAAGGCCATATAACACCTAACTACTACTGGACGCCCGGCCTAGTAGCCCCACTAGTGGTTCTAGGCAAGTACTGGACGGTCTATAGTGGCGTATTCATGGAGCCCGAGGAGTTCGCGTCGAAATCCGTTGAGAGAGCCATATACGAAGCATTAATAGCTGACATGGGGCTCTGCAGGTTCCATAGGGGTTGGGCTGAGAAAGCCATACCAGTGATACTCGAGAAATACTATGGTGTTGAAAAGCCGCTTGAAAAGACACGTGAGCTATATAAGAAGATAGCGGAATACCAGAAGCTGGCCGGGGCTCTACCAGTCTTCTGGGATTCAGGGAAGATAATAGACTTCATGGCTCTCGCGGCTGAAGAATATGGTAATGTAGAGTGGAGTGGAAAGTTCAAGGCAAATAAGGAGGCAGCTGCAAGAGAGTGGTGGGAGCGCTTCTACAGGAAGCTTGAGGAGTTAACCAGGTAAAACCATCACCTTTACCGTCTTGATTCTCATTTTTATTGGCTTAAACTATTCTTAGTTTACTTGAAAAGGGGTCTGTAATGCCCAGTGCGTCAACTAGCATACAGGAGTGCATACTACGGGGATTAGTGAGAGCTGTAAAGGATTCAACCGGGATCGAGGAGGAAGTAGTTGAAAAGTACATTATTGAAGGCAAGATAAGGATAGCCCCGACACCTGATCCAAGGATGGGTGATTATGGAGTAGCTTTACACATAGTGTTCAAAAACTATCCAAGGGATAAATGGGAGGAGATCGGGTCCCTGATAGCGAGGAAGCTTCTCGAGTACTCAGCTGAGGAATGCAGGCTTACAAGCACCGTGTATGTTAACGGCTATATCAACGTGGAAGTAGACTACTCCACTATATTCAAGTCGTTCATGGAGTCGCTGCTCTCGGGCAGATTACTCTCCGAGCTAAGGAGCATTGGCTCCGGTAAAAACATCGTTGTAGAGCATACAAGCGCTAACCCGGTTCACCCCCTGCATATTGGCAGCGGTAGAAACAGTGTAATAGGCGACACCTATGCTAGGCTTCTTAAATACCTCGGCTTCAACGTGGTGAGGCTCTTCTACGTTAATGACCTCGGGCGCCAGGTAGCAGTATTAGCTTACGGGGTCAGCAAGCTGAGGTCTCAGGGCATCGTGCCGAGGCCCGGCTTGAAAATAGATCACTGGTATGGCATAGTATATGCCTTAACAAACATATTCATAGAGGAAGACAGAGTAGCACATGAACTAGGCATACTCTCACTAGAGTTGAACAAGCTACTTGAAGAACTAGAGAACACGCTACAAGAGTTAGCCGGGGAAGCGGATTCACCGGCTCTGAAAAAGCTGCATTCAAAGATACATATACTCGCAAGTAAGACACGTCTAAAGCATGATACTGTTAAAATACTGGGAGAGCTCATCAAGGAGCTGAGACATCAGAGTGAAGGCGGGGAGAAGCTTCCAGGCATACTTAACGAATATAGTAGAAGAGTAGGTGAGCTGGCTACTAGGTACAGGGAGCTCTACAAGGAGTACATAGAGTATGTAAAGGCTAAGAGCACCCTATGCAGGGACTACCATGAAATATGCAGGGGGCTACAGCAAGGGTTCAGGGGTTACGAGGATGCTGAGCGAGAGATATCAGAGATCATGAAGAGAGCTGAAGGAGGTGATCCCGAGGTAAGGCGTCTCCTCAGAGATATATCAGGGAATGTGTTAAGGGGCTTTATTGAGACCCTGGAGAAGATCAATATTGGATTCGATGGCTTCGATTATGAGTCAAGTGATGAAGTACTCGAGTTATCGAAGAGCATTGTTGACGAAGTAGTTAAGACAGGGTATACTAGGATAGTTGATGGAGCCGTGGAAGTTGATCTCAACAAGGCTGGTGAGGAAAACGAGTATGTTAGAAGCCTCTTCCACCCTGATCAACCCGGTAGATTCATTATTAGGAGACGGGATGGGACCACTCTTTATGTTACAAGGGATATAGCCTATACATTAATCAAGTTTAAGAGGTATAATGCCGAGAGAGTATACAATGTCATAGCCGTGGAGCAAGCTAGGGCACAGAAACAGCTCAGGGCGGTACTCTACATACTCGGCTATAAGAGGGAAGCCGATAACCTGGTGCACTTCTCATATGAAATGGTCCACTTGAAAAACATGAGGATGAGCGGTAGGAGGGGCATATACTATACGATGGATGAGTTATTAATGGATATGGAGGATTCAATAGTGGGGAGGAGTATTGAGGGATCAAGTAGCTTTAAGCAGGAGGCTGAAGGCAAGTACATTGATTTAAGGGAGATAGCCAGAATGCTAGCGGTAAACAATGTGCGTGCACTGCTTCTATCAGTTGAACCAGGTAAGGTCTTATCTTTCGACCCAAGTAAAATAGGTAGTTTTGAACACGGTATAACGGTTACCTATGGATTAGTAAGAGCTCAGAGCATACTTAGGAAGCTATGGGGGCTTGAGCCGCTGGTGGAAACCAATGCAGTGAGATCCAGGAGTATTGAGATCTATACATCACTTAACACTGAAAGTATGGAGTTTAATACTGAAGAGAAGCAGCTACTTGAGATGCTTGTAGGCTATCCCCGTGTGCTAAGAGAGGCTTACGAGTACATGAGGCCAGATAAACTCCTAGAGTACGCTGTAGAGTTATCGCTGTTCTTCAATAGAATGTATGAGAAGCACAGGGTTATAGGCGAGCCCGATGCCGTTAAGAAAGCCGTCAGGGTGCTGCTAACGGTAGCGGTGTTCCTGGTACTGGCTGATCTCGCTGAGATAATGGGGTTCCATAAGCTGAAGAAACTATAACCCTGGAGCTGAAAGCTTTGACCAGTATTCGTGGAGACATCTTTTTATTCCCAGTAGTATGGGTCGCGATAAGCTCGGCAAGCATACTTGTAGTCCTCTCCAATGAACCCGGTGAGGTATGCGCGTTCTGGAGGCTATTCCTCTCCTCGCTGATCCTGCTACCGTTATGGATTCAGGCAAAGAAGCATGTGAAAATACATCATGTAGCATCGGGGATCGCTTTATCACTGCATTTCATACTATGGATGAGGAGCCTCTTCCTGATACCCGTCTACACCAGTACATTGCTTGTCGTGGTTTACCCGCTTTACTCTCTGGTGATAGATATACTTGTCTATAAGTATAGGCCAAGCCTAATCCAGCTACTTGGATTCGCTGGAGGCGTTACCTCTCTCACGCTTTTTCTCGGGGTTAACAGGCTAGCTTTAAGCCAGGGTGCTGTACTCTCCCTCTTAGCCGGGTTATCTGTAACACTGTATTTCGAGCTGGGCAGATATGCCAGGGGAGTTGTGAAGGAGTCTCTTGTGGAGTATGCTTTCCCAACATATATGTCTGCAACTGTCTTCACAGCATTGTATAATATTGTATCTGGTTCAAGGATACTGCCGAGCAGTCACTTATCCTATCTATACTTCATCCTGATGGCATTAATCCCCATGATGCTCGGGCACACCTTAATGAACTATCTTCTAAAACACTATCCCGTGTACCTTGTTACATCGGTGTCTCTTGGAGAACCGTTTGGAGCCGGGTTGCTTGCATACATGGTGCTGGGACAGGGCATCTCATTATATAACCTGGCTACCGGCTTATTAACGATCACATCCCTTATAGCTATAATACGTGGTTATAGATAGGGGATTACGGAAGTGGTGTAGTTGGATAGGAGGCTTACAACACTTATAAGTGTTGATGACGCGGTGGATCTACTTGCCAGGACTCTAAGCGGGGCAGTAAGCCTGGAACCCGAAGAGGTAAGAGTGCTTGAAGCAGTTGGCAGGATAATAGCTGAACCGGTGGAAACCGAAATAGATATACCTCCATTTAATAGGAGCGCCGTGGATGGATACGCAGTCCATGCAGGCGATACAGTTAATGCATCAGTATATAACCCGGTTGAGCTACTATTAAAAGGAGTTCTCACACCAAGCGATAAGCCTCCAAGCGAGTGCGTGGAGCCAGGTGAAGCAGTAAGAGTGCATACGGGTTCACCTATACCATGTGGAGCCGACGCGGTGGTTATGGATGAGGATGTAGAGGTTAAGGATGGTAGCATAGTAGTGTATAAGCCGGTGTCGCCTGGTCAAAACATATCAAGGAGAGGTGAGGACTTCGCCAAGGGAGACGTCATCATAGCCAGGGGTACCATATTGAACCCGGTGCATATAGGAGTTATCTCAAGCATCGGGGTAGACAGGGTAAAAGTGTATAGGAGGCTTAGAATAGGTGTTTTAACATCCGGTAACGAGGTATGCGAGCCTGGGATAGATAGGGACTGCGATACCCTCATATATAACTCGTCGGCTAGGCTTATCACGGCTCTCCTCCATCAGAGTAGGTTTATCGATGTGAAGTATTATGGTGTTTTTCCGGATGACCCGGAGATACTGTCCGATGCTGTAATGGAGGCATCCATGGAAAATGACCTAGTTGTTACGACAGGGGGCACCGGGATCAGTGAAGGCGATGCGTTAATCGATGCCATGTTAAATACAGGTAAAATAGTCTTTAGAGGAGTCAAGATGAGGCCGGGTAGGCCTACCACGCTCTCATTGATAAACAATAAGCCGGTTCTCCATTTATCAGGCTACCCTGTAGCGGCTTGGACAGGGTATGAAGCCATACTCATCCCCGCTGTCAGGAAGTGGCTTGGGTTAAAAGGATTGGAGAGGCCAGTGGTATATGCAAGGCTTTCACGTAGAATACCTAACACAGTAGGGTACAGGAGCTACATAAGGGTTATACTGAGAGACGCTGGGGGAGAATACGTGGCGGAACCCTACATGCTCAGGGGTAGCGGGGTATTATCTAGTCTGCTCAAGAGTCACGGCTACATAGTCGTACCTGAGAATGTTGAAGGGGTTGAAAAAGACTCAGCGGTACCAGTCTATCTTTTCTAATCTAACATCGGTGTTTGGCTAGGCATTTACAGCAATCATATATCGTCCTAGTTAGGGCCTCTACATCGTGGAGGCTTGAGGGAGGCTTATTAAGCAATGGAATACATGTATGGTGTACAGGTATCTCACACCATTCGCTGATGATATCGAATACTTCTGATCCAGAGGTAAGCTTATCACCCGGTATCTTATTCATGACTAATAGCCTGGGATTCACTCCATGTATTTCCCTAAGGGTCTTCATGATCTCCTTGACCTCGTAGAACGGTAGGGGTTCAGGGTTTGCTACAATTATATAGCTCGTCTTATCCGGGTTCTTCAAGCTCGTGGAGAGACCTAGATAAGTATCCCTGAGTTCAACGAGTTTATCGAGCACTGGGTCCCTTATATCTCGGCTCCTTTCCCTTATCTTCTCAACTGTATATTTTAATGAAAGTATTCTTAAACGTAGATCTATTAATTTATTAAGCCATGAGACATACAACTCTGGGAGCACTAGAACACGTAGGCTTAGCCCTGTGGGGGGCATGTCGACCACGATGTAATCGTACCCGGTTAAACCATAGATCCTTGAGAGCTCCCTGATAATAGAGTCCTCCTCCAATCCCGGAGTGTATCTAGCCACGCTTAGAACCTTCTCAGCGTTTAAGACCTTTAGCGAGGGGGCTAGATACTCTAGGTTTCCCTCAAGCTCCTCGGCAAGTCTCCTCGTGGCCTGTTCGAGATCCAGCTGGTATGCGTCAAAGACTCCTACACTATGTATCCTACCGGGTTCGGGTACTCCAAGATATTTCAGTAAGTGTTTA
Organism: Desulfurococcus sp.; assembly: GCF_038881575.1. GTDB lineage: Archaea > Thermoproteota > Thermoprotei_A > Sulfolobales > Desulfurococcaceae > Desulfurococcus. The sequence continues at coordinate 129,553 of NZ_JAVZPN010000001.1, forward strand.
GCCGGATCGAAGCTGGCTAGTAGTGTTCTTCCTTTTCTAGAGAGCTCTAAGGCTAGTGCTATGGCTATGGTTGACTTGCCTACCCCGCCCTTACCAAGTGTGAAGAACACATGGGATCTCGATATCTCGCCCAGGTTCTCTGTGAGCAATCACCATTCACCTCCGAGTGATGAGAATAAGTCACCTATGACATCGTCACCCCTGTATGCCCTATCCTCTAGTAAATGTATCTCGTCACGGAGGAGTGGGAGAATATCTACTGCTAGAACTGGAGGTATAGGTATTATTCCGGCTAGCGAACCAATCAATATAAGTAGAAACACCGTGTCTAGCTCCTTGTACTCCAACTCCAGTGAGCCAACGGCGTTTTCAATCATGGCTGCCTTAACTCCCTGGATAAAGCGTCGTAATTCCTCAAGGAGCTTCACTATGATGCCTGACAGAAGCATCACCAGGGGTTTTAATGGTTAAAAAGCTTTAAAATACAGGGGCTCAGGGTTCGAAGCTATTTTCTACGCATTCCCTTGATGAAGAGTATTATTAATGCTATATCGAGTAGCAGCGATATAGCTATTATGGTGCCTAAACTATACAAGTATAATGCAGGTAGTGATGGAACAACGAAGTAAAGCCATAGTATCAGTGCCAGTGTAACTGTCAGCCAGAGGAAGCCGGCTGGTATAATAATCAACCATGCAATACCACCCCGGACCTTCTGCTCATGCCAGGCCCAGAGCGATGCTGCAAGTAGTGCTATAGCGGCTAGTAACTGGTTTGTACCAGCGAACGCAGGCCATACTATCTGGTATGCATAAATATATTTACCTGGGTTCAACGGATCCGGTATTTGAGGGTATGCTAGGGTGAAGCCTAATAGTATCGGTATAAGCGAGGCAATCCATCTATTAGCTAGCACCCTGTAGAGTAGGGCGTTCCGTGGTTTAACCCAGTCGAAGAACTCCACCCACGCGAATCTAGCAAGCCTATTAGCTGTATCAAGTGTTGTAACCACGAACGCTGTAAGTGCTGTCGCAGCAAAGACCTTGAATACATTATACGTTGCCGTGAAGTCAACTCCAAGCCTGCTCCACGCTAAGGCTTGAGTTAAACCATAAGCCGTCACGAACCTGGGTTGGGCGCCAAGTTTAAGCAGTGTAGGAGTACTTGATACATTTATACCTATCTGCTGTAGCGTCGTCGCAGAGATCCCAGTCGTCTGCATGAACGTCGTGAAATCAAATGTTATTGCTGCAGGTAAGAGTATAGCCAGGGATGAAACAGCACCTTCTGTCAGCATACCTCCATACCCAACCAGTAATCCCTCGAGCTCGCTTGCAAGCTGTTTTGAGGAAGTACCCGATGCCACCACGGCGTGGAAGCCTGAAAGAGCACCACATGCAATAGTGAGTGGCACAAATGGCCAGAACCAGGCGAAGTTCTGATTGGCAGCCGATCCAATGGCACCAACAACACTGCCTGGCGCGGCCCAGTCGATATACATGTATTTAGTGTTTAAAGGTGTCCCAGCAACCATTAATCCACCCAGTACCGCTAATCCCACGAAGACCCATAGCATGTAAGCGTTCAAGTAGTCTCTCGGTTGCAGGAGATACCACACTGGTAATGCCGCGGCCAGGAATGAGTATATTGTTAATATAATTACCCAGTCACTATAACTTACTACCAATGGATGGTACAATGCATATATGAAGCCCAACACCTCTAAGATCAGGATTATTACCGTCGCCTTCCACACATTTAACCCTGCACGATACACTAGGACGCCGAAGAATAGCGCTAAAGGCATGAATATCCATGTCATGGTGGCTGCCTCAGGGGTTCCTACATAAGTTGATGAAGCCACGCTTAGGAATGCTGCTAGAACCAAGACCAGCGCGAACCATACGTATGCTAGGAAGACGTACTTAGCTTTTCTACCCATGGTTTTCTCACTTATTGACATCACCGATAGCCCGCCGTGTCTAACACTGGCCATTAAAGACAGATAGTCGTGTACAGCACCTATGAATATATTGCCGAATAACACCCATATTAATGGAAGACCCCATCCCCACATGAGGGCTGTTGCCGGGCCTATTATCGGTCCCGCACCAGCTATGGATGCGAAGTGATGGCCGAACAACACCCATTTATTCGCTGGTGCATAATCTACTCCATCGAACTTCTCTATGGCGGGTGTTAAACGACTTCCATCAGCCCGTACAACCTTCTTCTCCAATATATTCTTACCGTAGAGGTAGTATGCAGCTGCATATATAGCGATGACGATGATCATTATCTCCAGGGCTATCATTTCCATCAGGTACCACCCTTCCCAGCTTTCTCGAGAGCACTCTTCTCAATCTTCGCCTCAACAAACTTCTTTAGTGCACCTGGTGTTTCACCAAGCCATAGCCAGGGGCCTAGCAATAGCGGGAACAATGAGTAGATCATTATAACGGCATTCATGCCTTTTATCTGGGTATACATGAATCCTGCTATGAGCCCCCAGAAGAACATTAGGATGCCGAGGATGGTTAATACCATGCCCAATACGTTCACAGGCTTCATAGTCTTTATACACCACCTACTTTCATTATATAGTTATATATGGATATTAATTTTAAATATTTCGTGATATCGTATTAAACAACCCTAGTTGATCAAAGATATAATAGCCAGTGCCTAGATTACGGTTTCTTGGTGGTGGGATGGACCTCATGGATTTATATATGCTGATAATTCTCTCCCTTCTAGCGGCACTCATGATCATCTGGTATTATTACTGGAGAAGGAGAATGATCTGGCTAACGCGCAATATAGTGATCGCCCTTGAAAACACGTTGAAACCAGTTGACAAGAACTATGTCCTGTTGGGATACCTGGTGGGCTTTAAAGCAGAGTTCAAGCTCGACTCGTCTGGTAAGAGGAAAGCATACTCAATGCTACTCCTACTACCTAGGTACAGCCTGCTATACTACCCAATTGCCAGGTTCTTCACAAGTAAAATTGATAGGCTGGATATACTGCTCAAGGACGCTGAGTTGAAGCCTAGACGGTGTCACATAGTATCTAGGAAATGGTTTAAACTACTAAGGCAGGATCATCTAAGTGTTGAGGGATTAAAAAGAGAAACCATAGAACACGAAGGCGAGGAATACCACGTGTACTATGAGGATACAAGGGATAGAGACCTCTTGGTTAACTTATTGGTGAGCAGGGGGAATAGGTATATCAGGATATCAAGCATCCCTGAGGAAAACGCGGTGTTGCTGACCATGAAGGCCGATCCAGATGCGGTCGAGAAGGCTGTAAGGGATCTAGCAAGAATGCTCCGGGATCTTAGCAGGCAGCATTTCTCAACCTAAACCCTAGCTACGCTGGCCACTTCCCTATATAGTTTTAGAAGTAATCGGAGTACAGGGCCGATCAACGGTATCCTTCTTGCCAGCAAATCCAGGAAGCCGAGCTCAACCTCTCCAATAATATTGAAGAATCCACCGCACAGCGTGAATAATACCAGGTAGAGTATAAAGCCCAGGAGAGCCTGTATTATGTAGAACTGGATCCATCCTACAATGTATTTCGAGAACACACCCGTTATCAAGGAGAGAGCCAGCAATATTGAGGCCTTGCTTATCGAGGGCTTCACCCCATGCTTGAAGTATCCGTAGTATGCTAACACCATGGAGGATAAGAGTGGGTAGAGTCCCTGGGCAAGCGCGATACCCTGGAGACCCATGATGCCTGAGAGGACTATGGAGAATACCGTGCCAGTAGCCATTAACGCTAGCCCGTAGCCTGCCAATGGCTTCTTATCATTGTAAACCCAGTATATGCTCCCATACACTGTTTGCAGGGGCCAGGCGAGGAGACTTATAGACATGTACGCGAAGAATAATGGAGCCATGGAGTAGTTTCTCCCATATACAGAATAAATTATGCTGTCCGCGAATAATACCACGTATACTGTTACAGGTATTGTGAGGGTTAGCAACACGTTTAACACAAGGTCACTGGTTTCCTTTAACCCTCCATTATTAAGCCTCTTCGCCAGAAGTGGGGTAAGGGGTGTGGCTAGTGATCCCAGTACTGATGCAATGGCTCCGAGGAAAGCGCTTGCAGCATTATAATTGCCTACCATGTAATTTCCTGTTTCACCGAGATTACTAGTCGTATATGCTATAAGGAAACTAATTATTCTCCCGACAATAGCTCCAGCTATCCCTGCTAAATATATTGAGAACGCAAGTGCGAGGAACTCGCTGACCTTGAATATTGACCCGTTACTGCTTAAACCCTTTAACTCCTTAAAGGAGATCAATAGGCTGACTACAGCCATGACTATATAGGTGGCGACATGGGCTACAATAACTCCTTTCACGGATAACCCTAGGAGTAATACTATCGAGACCAACACGAGTCTCAGTAGTGGGGCGAGTACTTGAAGCATACTTCTCACACCGGCTTTCTCCATGCCGACGTAATACGTTAGCACGGCTCCATAGATAGCTGTGGCAAGGGGGTATGGTGCCGTGGCTAGCACTAGTTCACGTAACCCACTCCTCTGTGCTAGTTGAACCCCTAGTTCCTCGGGGAATAAAGCTATCATGGTAAGTATCAACGTGTTTATCAGGGTAAGGAATAGTATTGAAACCCTGTAAGCCCTGGCAACTCCTTTAAGCTCTCTTCTAGCTCTAGCTATAGAGATGTATCTAAGCATGGATGATGTGATGCCTGGATCCGAGAATATTGTTAAAATAGTGGATGGGAGGAGGGCAAGCGTGTATACACCGTAGTTGACCGGCCCTAGGCTCCTCGAGATAATCATCATTGTTGCTACCTGGATAATTATTTGTATAACCGTGGATGTACCATACAGGATGGCCTGCGTAGCCGCATCCGTCACCTCGTCATCGAACCAATTCAATAATAGACACCCATAGACGCCTTTAACACGACGCTAACTAAATATTTCATGAAGAAAGATAAAAACATGTAGTCAAGGTGGCTTCATTGAGGGGATCCCTTGGGGAAATAGGTGAGGAAGCGGTAACAAATCTTATAGCTGATAAATTGATCAGCAGGCCTGAGGCAGGTGAGAGCCTCACGCATCCTGATGACGCTAGAGATTTACTGCCAAGGGGCCCTAGGTTGATATATTCCATGGATGCTTATAGAATAAAATCGCTTATGCTTCCATGGAGGACCTGGAGCGATATCGGGTGGATGGCTTTAACCGGTGCACTTAGCGATGTAGTGGTTAAAGGCGGAGTACCTAGTGTAGCAATGATTGGGTTAGGACTTAGCAGTGAAACAGATATCCTGGATTTAGAGGAGCTAGTCGAGGGGCTCCGTGAAGCGAGTAGCTACTATGATGTAAGGATTACAGGGGGAGATACGAATGAAAGCCTTGATCCATGGATAGCTGTCTCAGTAATAGGGTTTACAACCTGTAAGCGTCCCCCCAGTAGGCGTGGGGCCAGGCCAGGCGACATCGTTATCGCCACGGGATCCTATGGCTCGATGGGTTTTGTAGCGCTCCACGGTGTCGTGGAGGCTAGTGGAATAAGCTGGGTCGTTGATAACACTAAGAGGGTGTACTTGAGGCTCGAAGTAGCCAATGTGATCATGTCTACTTATAGATTCATTCATGCTTCAATGGATGTAAGTGACGGACTTGGATATACCTTGGAACAACTCTCGGAGCTCAGCGGGTATGGTATACTCCTCGAGAATCTCCCGGTGCACCCGGCAGGACTTAGAGAGTATTGCAGGAACAGTGTTGAATGCATGTGGAGGTATGTACTAGTTGGAGGCGAGGAGTATGGTGCCGTGCTAGTTGTCGCCGGAGAGTACCTGGATAAGGTGGCTGGGGAACTAGACTACTATGAGATACCATATAGTATCATAGGGAGGGTGGGAAACGTATCTCCCGGAATATATATTGATGGAGCCAGGATCACCGTGGAAAGATGGGATCAATTCAGGGGGTGGGGAAAACGTTCTTCCAATGGGTGATACCTGGTAAGCTAGCTCAATCGCCTATGCCTAGATTAAGTGATATCCCTGCACTAACACGATACTTTACCGGGGTAGTGGCATTAATGGATCAGTATGAGGCACCGTTAAACTATGTTGAATCACTAGCCAGCCACGGCCTGGAGGTCCTATACATGCCTACTAGGGATCAACATCCCGTTGAACTACTCGATCTCTTAAGGGCTAGTTTCTTCATAGAACACCATGTAAAAAGCGGTGGAGCTGTTCTAGTACACTGTGTCGGCGGGCTTGGGAGGAGTGGTGTGGTTACGGCGTCATTCTTGGTCTTCAATGGTTTAACCGCATATGATGCAGTTATGGAGTTGAGGAGTATTATACCAGGGGCGCTTGAAAACCCTTGGCAGGTTAAAATGGTTAGGACATACGAGGTCTTCCTGAATAGCCTAAGTGAGCTAGGGCAGTTACTCCGTAGTGTAGCCAACTGGATTAAAGCAGTTGACTTCAGGATAGCTAGGCATTTATCCAGGGTCATCCAGTTCCACATAGAGTTACACGACCCTCTTCACGTTAATACCCCCTGTATGAGGCAAGGGTTAATGCGGCTCATCACTACGTACTTGTCTGGGAAGAGTATACTGAGCCACATAGACGAGGAGCTATGTCTTCCAGAAGCATTAGACTATGATTACAGTGGTAGAGTGGTTACACTATACATAGATACTGTTGATAAACCAGTTGTTACGTTATTATGTGATGATGATTGCAGTGTAATAACTAATAAAGCAATGGAATGTAGGAAGCACGCACTAGAACTCCTCGGAGGCGATACTGTTTTCAAGTGGGATTACTACTCCAATTACGTTTAGCCAATCCTCTTGGGAAAGCCCAGGACATGAATCGCGTTAATTACCCGGCCGTTTCCTCCTAGGTGTTCGCTTCGGTTATTTCATCATGGTTTCATGGTTGCATCGAGGGGTTCCGCCTTCCTCGGAGGGCTCTCCCAGTTCACCCCATAGGCTCATGGATGGCGGTCGAGCACAACGCCGCAGATCCATCCAGGCTAAAACCCATCTGGGCTCAGAGCGGTGCCCTCATCACCTGGGTGGATCGAGCAAACAACGATTCACCCATCAATCAAACAATATAAACCCTCCTCTAAACACTAAAAATCAGCCTGTCTACTTTTTAACTCATGTATATTACAGAGAGTGATTGGTGCTGCTTCATGGATCTCCCAGTGGCGGCTTTAAACATAGGATTGGTTTCGATAATGGATTTACTGGTGAACCTGGTTGCTGTTAAATACTTTAATTTTAATGCCGTGGAACTCGGGTTACTGAATGCCTTGTGGACCCTTGTCTTCATACCTGTAGTGAAGATCATGGATAGATTAGCTGATGCCGGGAAGGTGAGGCTCTTATGGTATATAGGTAGCTCCTCAATGGCTCTGCTACAAGCCTTGATGTATTTCTCCATGATACTTTACTCGAAGCAGTTGATCTACGTAACCTACATGGTTCACACATTAGTATTTGCCTCTACAAGGCTTGCCGTGAACACATATATTTTTGAGACCAGGGATAGCGACTCATGGAACAAAGCATCGATAATGGTTTCACGGCTTAGACTACTATCCGAGTCGGTGATCATAGTGTCTCTTGCACTAGTCGGGTTCTCCACGATTGTTACATCCGGGTACATGTATCTAGCAATATTATTCACACTCCTACACTTCTCAGGGTTATTAGTGATACATGAACCTCGGTTGAAAATAGAGAGAGTACTCTACAGGCTTGAATCAATGCTTGGAAAGATCTTCATACCCGTCAAGGGGCTTCTCACGCTCTCCTACTTGGAGATAAATGGTTCCATACCATTATCTACAAGGATATATGCATCAGCTCTTGTACCTTCGGGATTGATATTCCTCGCCCTAGTCGGCTTTAGGCTTGGTAATGAATACCTATGGACGCCTCTTCCCTATTATTTAACACAGGTGCTGAGGCTAGGTATTAACGATGTGTTAATGGTTTATGGGCTGGGCAGGCTTACAGCGTTCGCTCTATACATTGCTATCCGCTCCAGCCTGGTGTTTAAGAAGAGTTCCTTTGCAGCGGGCATCCTGGTTAGGCTTCTTGTACTAATGATCCTGGTCAACGTAAAAAGCAGTATCCTGATAGGATTCCTTCTCGGATTAATATACCTGGCAAACGATATAATAGATTCAAACCTGTTCCTAGCATTCGCTAAGAACCGCGGCGGATATGGTGTCGGATTATATAGTTTAATAGGTGAAACAATAAGCCTCATAGGCTCAGCATCCTCGGGCTATTTATATGCTGTAGGGGGCCCATCATTAATCACGGTTCTAACAACCATGTTGTCAATACTTGTTATCCCGGTGGTCTTGAAATCTAGGGGTGAATGACGTGCTTTCCTCCGGGTAGCCATGTTAAAAATTCGTACTGGTTTAGAGGTCTCACGCCCTCTTCCTTATAGCTATCTTCTGTCCGATGATCATGCTACTCGGTATCAGTACTTCAACCCCGTCACTCCTCTGTACAATGGTGAACATTGTTGATATATCCTTGACTTCAACCCCGTTTTCACCGGCTATATCCACTATATCCCCGATCTTGAACGGCCTCGCCAATAATATGAACATCCCTGCGACAGCCTGCCCAAGTACCTGTTGTGTAGCGAAGCCTATGACTAAGCCTATGAAGCCTCCTAGGGCTACTCCAGCTGCTCCACCAGCTACTCCGCCTGCGATGCCTGCTAGCAGGCCTCCTAGGCCGAGTATTTTAACCATGCTCCTCACGGCTGCAGCTGATGATGCACCATATCTAGGCTTCAGCATTGTGTAGAATAACTGTGCTACTGAACCGACTATCATCCAGCCCAGTGCTAGTAAGACTATTATGTAGACGTATGTAGCATAGTCTTTCAAGACCCGTAATCCTTCTAGCTTAGTGGTTTTAACCAGTAAATCCACCCCTTGTGTGAAGAACCATTGCAGTATACCCATTACTATAGCTACTATCACAGCATACAATACTACCCTGGCTAACGCGTTGCCTATAGAGTCCTTACCTGGCTCACTCATATTTCCCACCAAATAATTAATTACTCCAATGCAAAAATATAAATCCTATAATCCAGACCAGAGGAGCGCTGGAACGTTTAAAGCAAGTCTTAAAGGTCGGAGCCCGCTTTAACTATCTTCATTCATCGAGAAGCCTCTCCATATCCCGGGTTCCTCGTCATCCCGGTGAGAGATATATGGTTAACCCTAATTAAATATCCGCTAAAGAACTTGACACTGGTTAGGATTGATTCCCGCGGCGGATTAAGCCTAGGATTCTCTTGATCAAGAATGATATGCGTCCCGGAATCCTCTTCAGTGATAAAGCTATTTCCTTGAGGAGGAAATCAATTGCTTTAGCCACTCCCTTCTCCCCAGCTATATTGCTTACGTTGATCCAGTTTATGGAGCCGGCTACATACATTACTATGATTGTTAAAAAGATGTAGAGTACTATGGAGAGCCATACGGGTAACCCACCCCGCTCTTCGAAGAGGAAGGAGAGGGCTCTTCCATAGATAGCGGCCATGACCGTTATTACTAGTTTACCAGCTAGTAGGGCTGTGAAGAATAATGGGACACTATACCTAGCGTACCCTACAGGTATATACACCACGTCATCAGGTATGGGTAGAGCAGCCGCTAGGAACACCGTCAGGAATACGGCTTTGGAGTGCTTATTCGTCAAATACGATATATTCTGCTTAAACCTCGACTCGCTCCCCAGGGTGCTTAACCCTCTACCTACGAAATACACTATCAGCTTACCCACGCTAGCTCCGAGGGCTGAGACAGCTACAGCTATTATGAGGTTCCCTAAATCCCTGTATCGTGTGAAAAACGGTATTAGCCAGAATAAGTAGGGTATTGTGGAGTATGGTATGGCATTTGAAACGAGGGAAACCATGAAAACCCCTATGTATCCACCGGCTCCATGTAAAACCTCTCTAATCAACTCTATCAAGATGCTGTACCACCATTGTTAACCTAAAGTTATACTTAAAGTCGTACAGTATTAAATAAGCCCTTCAAGAAATAAGTATTGTTAAGGCTAATGGTGGTCTATGGGTTGAGGGAGAGTGTACAGGATCTAATAGTTAAATGGCTGATGGAGGAGTCATTTACAACCAGGAAGCTTGAGGCGCCTCCTGGAGCAGGTATTAAATGGGGGATCAATGTAACTACCCCGGGCAACCCCGGCGTGAACTTCACCGTCGCGAACCCTGTTGACAAGCCGGATAGGTATATACTCGCCCTCGCCATAGTTGTGTCGCCTGAGCATGCACGGGAACTGGAGAAAATGAAGCCTGCTGAGAGGCTTAGGGTAATGAATAGTATTCTATCTAAGGCTCTAACCGTGTGCATAGACTGTAAGATAATGGTGCAGCCGAATATAATTACTCCGCAAACAATAACCGTGAACATGGAGTTTTTCGAGGATGAGTTACGTGGCTACGGTAAGCCGTTCTTTCTAAGGCTTGTATGGAGATTCCTTAACACCTATCTGGCGATAGTTTCAGGGTTTAATGAATGGATGCCTGTGCCGCCGCCCAGCACGGATAGGTTGTCTCCACAAACCTTTATATAGGGGTTAAGTAATAGCGTATCAATGGTGTCCCTTAATGAGGCTTAGGGGACTTATTCCACTATTTCTCCTAGCACTAGTACTCTCGTCAATCTACACTGTAGCCGAGGAGAATACTAATATAACCGGGGTCGATTTGCTCAATGAGTTACTGAGCAATCCAAAGGTATATATAGCGGTATTCATACAATTCATACTGGGACTGGTCCTCGGGTATTTCTCACTGAAGGTCCTCAAGTACATTGTAGCATTAATACTCATCATAGTACTTGGAGTAATACTCTCCGTATGGAGCATAGGCGGGAGCATATATGACTTACTCGCCAAAATATATGGCTCATCCCCACAAATACTTAAAATAGCTGAATCAATCGCCTCAACCCTCGGGTTGCTGACAATCGGCCCCGTCGCAGTAGGCTTTATAGTGGGAGTGGTAATCGCCTGGGTTAAGGGTTAGGTATCACGGTTCTTTTATGCTGCCGCGAATTTAACTATAGGTTTAAATGTTTTTGAATTCTCTGTCGGCGATGAGCCTTAGTGTGGTGGGCATCTATCCATAGATGAGAGTCCCGTGTTATTGGCCCGACAAGGCTCCATGAGGTGTAGGTGAAGCTAGTGAACCCGTAGCAAGGGTCAATCCTTCGCACGGAATCAAAAACACATTGAAAACTATCTAGAAGCACCGTGAGAGAGAACGCTTAATGCTTTACCAGGTGAAGAATGCTTATTAACTTTTCTATACATACTGATCGTTCGGGAAATACCGGACAAAGGTGTACTCTGTGAAAGGGTTGATAACTCTACTGAACACCATAGGGTTGAAACCCAATACGGCCAGGATCATGGCTGTACTGGTAACCAGTAATAAAGCGCTTACACTGAGGGAGATATGTGAGGCGACAGGTTACACTAAGAGCCGGGCCTCGGAGCTCATGAAACTGCTTGAGGTGAGTGGATTAATAGAGGTGACTATTGTTAAGAAACGGGCTTATTACAAGGCTAAGATCGATGAGCTCGTGAAGCGTGTGGAGAGGCACCTGGAGAAACTAGCAGAAGCCCTGGAGGCAGCCCATCATGAAAGCGGTATCAGGGACTTCATGGAGATCGCGAGCAATATTAAGGTGTCACGTAAAGGAGGTA
>NZ_JAVZPN010000001.1:141464-259317 GCF_038881575.1 Desulfurococcus sp.
GCTTCATTGATAAGTGAATGTGGTGAATCACTAACCGTGCTAGTTGACTCAGTCGACGGTAACGTGGAGGAGTTAAAGAACCTTGTTCTCAGATATGCCGTGAAAAATAGGGATAGAAGGATAACCCTAATACTCCACAAGGAGGCTCACACTAGACCACTCGAATTAATAAGAGATAGTATATTGAATAACCATGTCTACTCATTAATTATATACGAGCTTGAATCAAGAGGCAAGGCCCTGGAGCTACTAGAGAAACACGTCTGCAACGATAGCATCCTTGTTTTAACCACGCGCGATAACCTGGAGGAGCTATCGAGAAGGCTAGATGGTAAAGTATTATTCGAGGTCGTGTAAAATGGGGTACGAGATAGTTCTCACATCCGATCGAACAATGATGAGTAATCATCACGGCAAGGAGTTCCTGGGATTCATAGCTACAGGACCCCCGATAGCTATGCCGGAATCCCTGTGGATGATGCTGGCAGCACCAAAGGTCAAGGTGGATGATGCGGGGAGACCCAGGGAGGCTCCTTATGGAATGAGGAAGATAGAGGCTGTGCTGAGGGATGCAGGCTTCAATGCCGCTATAATCGACCCAGACTACATAGGCAAACACTTGGACTCGATGAAGATACTGATGCTGAGCCACCACGATTACTTCGCATATGGTCCTCCAAGCAGCGAATGGTGGAGTATAACAGGGATGGAGCCGATTAATAGGAGGAGCTTTATCAAGTTCATGAATAGCCCCGTTGTGAGGAAGGCGAAGGAGAAAGGGGTAAAGATAATAGTGGGTGGACCGGCTGCATGGCAGTGGCTCTACGAGCTGGAACTAATGGATAAATGGGGGGTAGACACGATTGTTGATGGAGAGGGTGAGAAGGTTATAGTAGAGCTCGTTGAGAAGGCGTTGAGGAATGAGCCGTTGCCACGCTACGTGTACGTGGGAGCAGGCGACGTACCCGGGGTCAACGAGATCCCTGTTATAAAGGGTGCTAGTGTTAATGGATTAGTTGAGATAATGCGTGGTTGTCCCAGGGGGTGTAGATTCTGCAGTGTTACACTGAGACCACTGAGGTTTATTCCCCTCGAGAAGATACTTTCCGAGATCGATGTGAATATAAGGAGCGGGTTGAAAGGCGTCATCCTGCATAGCGAGGATGTACTACTATATCATGCGGACGGGGTGAAACCTAGACCCGATCCAATATTAAGGCTCCACCGCGAGGTATTAGAGAGGATAGGTGAGAAGAGGAGCCTTGCATGGTCCCATGTAAGCCTTGCAGCAGTCAAGTACGCTGAGGAAAACCACAAGCTCATCTCTAAATTAATGAATGAACTAGTGTTGAATAAGCACCGTAGGTTCCTCGGGGTGGAGGTAGGCATTGAGACCGGAAGCGTTAAACTGGCATATGAGATAATGAGAGCTAAGTCAAGCCCCTATCCTGTCGAGGAGTGGCCTAATGTAGTGGAGGACGCCTTCAGGATCATGCATGAAAACAAGATTATCCCGGCTGCCACGGTAATCCTCGGTATCCCCGGTGAAACACCCGATGACGTTGTGAAAACCATTGAGTTGATTGAGAGGCTTAAACCATATAGGAGTATAATAGTTCCAATGTTCTTCGTGCCCATGGGTGCATTAAAGCATAATACATGGTTTCTACGCGACCACTTGAAACGTGAGCATATCGATGCATTGCTCGCAATGTATAACCACACTATTTACTGGGCGGAGGACATAATGAATAAGTTCTACTTCAGTGAACCATATCATGCTCCATTAAAGCTCCTTCTCAAGTACTTCATTGGATACGTGAGGAGGCAAGTGAACAGGTATGTCGGCAGACTTGAGGAAATAATTAAAAAGTGAGATAACATTAATCAACTCTCAATGAATAGGAATTCAGTGGCGGTCTAACATGAGTGTGTTTTATGTGACTACACCGATATATTACCCTAATGCACCACCACATATAGGGCACGCGTATACAACAGTGTTCGCTGACGTACTTGCAAGATTCCACAGGTTGACCGGTAGCAATGTCTTTTTCCTAACCGGTAATGATGAACATGGATTAAAGATCCAGAGGGTTGCGGAGAGGACTGGAAAACACCCTAAGGAATATGTTGATGAAATGGCTAACCTGTACAGGGAGTACTGGAGAACATTGAACATCTCATACGACTATTTTATAAGGACAACTGACCCCTACCATGAGAAAGCCGTTAAGGAAGCATTTAACTACGTATACGGGAAGGGCTTGATATATAAGGCAAAGTATAGTGGGATGTACTGTGTGGACTGTGAGAAGTATTATTCACCGGGCGAATACACGGAGGTTGAGGGTAAGCCCTACTGTCCAATCCATAACAAACCCTTGGAGTACCTGGAGGAGGAGACGTATTACTTCAAGTTATCGGAGTTCAAGGATTACTTACTGGATGTACTTGAGAACCGGGATATAGTGTATCCATCCCAGTACGCTAGGGAAGTAGCCTCCAAGATAAGGAATGAGGGACTAAGGGATGTCTCGGTTGCTAGGCCTGTTGAAAGGGTGTGGTGGGGTATCCCGGTTCCATTCGATGACAAATACGTTATCTACGTATGGTTCGATGCTTTAATGAACTACCTAAGCGGGATAGGGTATCCTGATGATAAGGAGAAGAACACGCTCTACTGGAGCAACGCGCATCATATAATAGGCAAGGACATACTATGGTTCCATACAGCCGTATGGTTCTCCATGCTGAAAGCACTAGATATGCCTCCCCCGAGGAGGGTAATAGTTCACTCATATTTAATCAACAAGGGCTTAAAGATAGGTAAGAGCGCCGGTAATGTGATATCTATAGAGGAACTAGTGGAGAGATATAATGGTAGCGACGGCGTGAGATACCTGCTCTCAAGGATATTTAACATGGATAAGGACAGCGAGGTCTCCTTCGAGTTACTTGACAGCATCTATAACACGGAGCTCGCTGACACATTTGGAAACCTGGTTAGGAGAGTTGGATCGCTAGCGTTAAAAAAGATGGGTGGCAAGGTATATAAGAGGAGTATTGATGGGAATGCAGTCGATGTAATTAGCAATGGCATCGGGGCATACCTCGACGCCATGAGGAGCTATGAGGTCTCTAAGGCCCTGGAGCACGTGATGAACATAGCTAGATACGCTAACCAATATATCAATGAAACCAAGCCCTGGGAAAAGTCTAATCCAAGCAAGGAGCTGTATACGTTACTGGAGCTGATTAAGGCTGCAACAATACTGCTTCACCCATTCACGCCACTGGCATCTTCGAAACTAGCCTCCGCATTCGGGTTTGAAATAGAGAACCCAGTGAACATGGAGCCAGGGAAAACTGAGAGATACACCATCACTGATGCACCGATACTCTTTAGAAAAATCCAGGTGAAACAAGAGGGATAGATGGTAGGAATGGCCAGGTATCTAGCGGTAGACCTGGGTGCAACTAAAACCAGGATAGCCCTGTGCAGCCGGGACAGGATACTTGATAAAACAGTTTTTCCCACACCTAAAACCGGTGATAATACAACGATAGCTGAGTCAATAGTTGCGAAAGCTAGGGAGAAATGGGGTGGTATACTAGACAGTGTAGAAGCTGTTGGAGTGGCATCAATAGGTCCACTGGATTTAAGGAGAGGAGTCATTGTTAAGCCGCCTAATCTATTATTCAATGAAGTAAAGCTACTAGAACCCCTGGAAAGAATGCTCGGTAAGAGAGTATACGTTGTAAATGATGCCGTGGCCGCTGCTTGGGGAGAGAAGCACTTTGGCTCTGGAAGAAGCTTCGAGAACCTGCTCTACGTGACGCTGAGCACTGGTGTAGGAGGCGGCGTAATAGTGAATAATCATCTCTTACTAGGCAAGCAGGGAAACGCGCATGAAATAGGCCACATCGTGGTTGACTACAACTCGGAACTCAAGTGCGGTTGCGGTGGCTACGGGCACTGGGAGGCCTACGCTGGTGGAAGAAACCTACCAAGAGTAGCGAGGTGGCTGCTTGAGAGGAACCCAGGGCTAGCCTCAGGCAGCCCCCTCGCCGAGAGAATCTCAATGGGGGAGCAGGTGACAAGTATAGATATATTTACACTCTACAGGAGCAACGATCCCCTCGCCCTAGAGGTGGTGAAGCAGTTTGTTAAGGCAACGGGAGCTGGACTAGCTTCAGCGATAAACTCATATGATCCAGAGATAGTCATCATAGGCGGAGGAGTATTCATCAACAATATTGATATACTGCTTGAACCCGTAAGGAGGGAAGCAGAAAGAAACATCGTGACAACCCCGCCCCTAATACAGCCAACAACGCTTGGAGACGATGTAGGATTATACGGGGCATTAGCGCTGGCTATTAAGCCCCCGGAGGAACTCTTGAAGCTACAATCCTCGATAGTTACCCACTGACTTCCTCCCTGCCCTGAAGGGCGAGGCTTTCGGTTGTAAACGCTTCCGCTGGGCAATCCTATATAGTTGACACCTGAATACACCTCGTTCTAGAGGCGGCTTCTACTAGTAGTTAGACCCACGTACTTGTATTATGGTGATTGCCTCTAGGACCGCTGCCAGCAGTAATAGTAGTATACCTGTTAAAACTATTGCAAGATACTTTCTACCGGTTTCCAGCCTTGCAACGGAGGATGCTAGTATAGAGTACGCGAGTAACTCGGTGATTGCGTAGGGGTATAGTAGGATGGAGAGCGTTCTTAAAGCGGTGTCTAGCGGGGAACCGTAAATCGTTAAACCGATTATTATCCCGGCATTACTCACCCCCGATGCTAGGGCCAGCGAGCCCATTGGAATGATTGATGGGATCGATATAGAGAGATTATTGAGGAAAATCATCATTATTAAGCTGTATAGCGGCATGGATGAAGTAATATTCCTCACACCTTCTGACACACCTTTAAATAACCCGCTGTAAACAGGGTAGCCGGCTATACCAGTCGCCATCCCTGCTATAAGCAGTATATAGGTTAGCGTTATGTTCACCGCGAGTATGAATGGATAGCTTTTATCCCTCAGTATGTGGTTCAACGCGAACCATGCTAGGCCTAGTGATAGATTAGAGACAAAGCTGTATGGTACACCCATGTAGGCGAGACCCCATGTAAGCCCCAGTATAAATAACACGGCCCCAATAACACGTGGAGTCAGCGAATCCCTCTCTCCCTCAGTTACCTCCTGTTGCAGTGGGCCAGGTGGATTCGGGTGGGTGCCGTGTACACGTGTAATATGATTATTGAACTCCTCGATGACCCTGTATGATAAATATGATGCGTAGAGGCCGAGCGTGGCCACGGTTAATGCTAGATCTAAAGCAATACCGGCTATCGAGTAGTCCCCTGAGTAATTACGGCCCAATAACACCTTCTCCTCCTCTGCCACATGTCTTCTAACAGCCTTCCTAGCGAGTACTAGTATAACTGGATAAGCACCTGTGAGAAGCACTAGGAGGATGCCTGTACTGGGTGATGGAAGAGTTGAGGATGTGACAGCGTTGCGTATGTATAGTAGGGCCCCGTTGAAGTCTCTTCCACGAGTGAAGTAGTATGTTACAACACTGCTTTCATAGAGGTGTTTCTTGATAGAGTATAGTAGATAGTATGATGAGAGCGCTGAGGAAATAAGGTATGCGAGAATAAATACCGTAGACGGTGCCAGCGTTGCAGGGATGCCCTGTGTGCCTAGCACTGTATTGATGTTGCATAATATGATTAACACTGCTGGAGCAATAAATATACCCGGCAATACATGGATGAAGGGGTTTTCCTTTTTAAATGTGATCGAGGAGACGACCTGGGATAACTCGTCGCTGACGTCGCCCCCCATGGTTACACTGTCCATTCACTCTCACCACGAACCTGGTATCTATCTTTATCTGGAAGCTAGTTAAATACTATATTTAAGGGTTCCCATATATGGGAATACTGGGGTTCATTCATAGCTGCCTTAGAGTTTTAAACTGTATGTAGTAATCTATACCATGATGGTGAAAGACGTGGTTAAGGCCCTTATTCTCCATGGTGGAGCTGGAAGCTGGAGGGATGAATCTATTAGAGTTAAAGCCGAGAAGGTTGTCGAGGAGTGTACCAGGCGTGCTTGGCGGATACTCGGGGAATCTAATAACGCCCTCAACACAGTAGTCGAGGCCGTGAGATGCATGGAGGACTCAGGAATCCTTAACGCTGGCTACGGCTCTACCCTTGATCTACTCGGCGGGAGAAGCCTTGATGCCGGTTTAATGACTTCAACAGGTCTCCTCGGCGCTGTTGCAGCTGTGAAGGCTACGCGTAACCCGATCCTGCTGGCTAGAATAGTCGCGGAGGAGACACCCCATGTACTACTGGCTGGCGGGAGTGCCGATGAATTAGCAGTGTTAAAGGGTTTGCCTCCATTGCCACCGCCGCCTCCACACGTTGTTGAGAGATATGTTCAGGCAGCTAGGAAGCTACTGGGTGGAGACTTGAAGCAGGAGTACTATATGAAGATACGTGAATTCGTGTATAGGCATGATAACTCATATTACACTATGCTCAAGGAACTTGTAAACGTCTACGATACAGTGGGGGCTGTGGCACTGGATGAAAAAGGAGTCTTAGCAGCGGCAACGAGTACCGGGGGAGTTATATTGAAGCTCCCCGGCAGAGTAGGAGACACGCCAATACCTGGGGCTGGGTTCTACGCGTCGAGCAGTACAGCCTGCAGTGCTACAGGGATCGGTGAATACATTATAAGGGTGATGCCGTGTCTGAGGCTAGACATTGAGGTCTCAGGTGGCATGGATCTCGAGGAGGCACTCGGAAAGATAATGTATTATACTGAGAAAACCGTTGGACAGGATGCACTCGGATTCATTGGTGTAAGCAGGGATGGCAGGATATTCTATGCGTACAATACTGATGGCATGCTAATAGGGTACATGAGGGATGGTGAGGAAATATATGTTGCATCACAGCACCCAGTTAAGGTAAAGGTAGTTTAGGGATGAGCTGTATCGAGACAATAGTCATAGATGTAGATGGAACACTGATACCAAACCTAGTAGACTTCGATAAACTCAGGAGGAGAATAAGGGAAGAACTAGGTGTGAACCACGAATTAAGGCCGCTTGGACTATCGCTCTCCAGGCTAGATATACCCGGGGAGAAGAAGAAGCGGGCATGGGAAATGATTGAGG
Source organism: Desulfurococcus sp. (assembly GCF_038881575.1). GTDB lineage: Archaea > Thermoproteota > Thermoprotei_A > Sulfolobales > Desulfurococcaceae > Desulfurococcus. Next base: position 148,674 of record NZ_JAVZPN010000001.1, read on the forward strand.
AGGAGGAGTTAAACTCCATAAGGCTCCTTGACCCCAGCTCAGTGAGCACCAATATCAGTGAAGTAAGAAAGATGGTGGAGGATGGATTCAAAGTAGTGATAGCCACCCATAGAAGCAAGAGGACCCTTGAACCGTTGCTGGAGAAGCTGGACCTGGCAAACTATATTAGTGAGTACGTGACACGTGACTACTCTATTGACAGGGTTGAGCAGTTGAATTATTTAAAGGCCAAGTACGGCGAGATAGTTTTTATCGGGGACACTGTGTACGATGAAGAGGCCTCGATCAAGGCTGATGCAAGGTTCTATAGGGTTAAATCATACACGGAACTAGCCAGCATACTGGAGTACTTGAGACTGGAGTGCTCTAGGAGCCGGGAGCATTACAACACCGGATTGGGCTCTTCTGTTAAATAGTCTTCGCCCCCAGCTAGAACCCTCTGTATCGCTGCGTAAAGAGAATCGAATCCCTCGCCTGCAGTGTTGGAGACCGGTACTATATCGAATACCAGTAGTTTCTCGAGGAGCTGGGAGATCTCTGCCTCACCCCATATTATACTGGCCTCCCTATCATTAACTATCATGGAAGCCAGCGTCTCAGGGTCTTCAAACATGTTTAAAAGCTCCTCTAACACTCCTTCTCCAAGTAGATCAGTCTTCGTCAACACGTTTACCTGGGGGTATCCCAGTCTCACATACGTCGATGCCGCTAAGAGTAGCGATGAGAATATATTGGAGCTCCGGGTCATATGCACAGAGTCCATGAGGTATAATGAGACAGCTTTTGCATTACCGATCAAGGATCTCAACACGATTGAGCCGGTGTCCCTGAAGGCGAAGAGCTCCATCTGGCCAGGGGTATCAATCAATATGTAATTCGCCTTCAAGCTATCCACGAGGTCCTGGAGCTCCTGTATATTGGATATCAGCATATCTATAGATGCTATCAACGCGCCGTTGGGACCTAAACCCGTTTTCCTCATGACTTCACGGGCATCCACGTAGTCCCTTACATCTATATCCGGGTCATATGGGACTTCCTCGACAGCTGGGTCGAGGTTTATTATTGCTGCATCGAGCTGGTGTGATGTTAGATATGTGTATAATGCGCTGGTTAACGAGGTCTTACCGCTTCCAGCGGTCCCCAACACCACCACGAAGTACGGCATCCAGGGTCACCAGTACATGTATCCCTTATTACCGTGGAATCTTCCTGCAAAGTTCAATCTATAACCGCATTTAGGGCATTTAAAATCCTCCATGAGCCTCCATTCAACAATATAGAAGCCGTTTCTCTCCACAACAAGGGAGCCGCATCTAGGACAATAGGTATTCTCTAAGGAATGCCCCCATACATTACCTATATAAACATGCTTCAATCCCGCCTCTCTAGCCGCTTCGGCATGCCTCTCCAGCGTCTTAACAGGTGTTGGAGGGATATCCTGCATCAGGTAGTCTGGGTGGAATCTCAGGAGGTGGAACGGCGTCTCCTCCCCGAGGTTCTCGGCAATCCATTTAGCGAGGCCCACCGTATCCTCTATTCTATCGCCGACACCTGGAACAATGAGGCTCGTCACTTCGATCCACCAGCCCTGTCTCTTCATCTCGATGAGGCTCTCATATATTGGTGAGGGATCCGGTACACCCATGTACCTCCTATAGAACTCCTTATTACCGGAGGCCTTGAAGTCTACTGTTACTGCATCCATGAGTTTACCGAGCTTCCTAATGGCCTCAGGCGTCATATAGCCATTTGTAACCATCGTGTTGAACAAGCCCTTCTCCCTGGCAAGCCTGGCGACATCATACATGAACTCGTAGAATATCGTCGGCTCATTATATGTGTAGCTTATTCCATCACAACCGTTACCTAAGGCCTCTTCAACCACTTCTCGGGGTTCATACGGCTTCCCGAAGGCACCATCCCTCCTTGACTGGCTGAGCACCCAGTTCTGGCAGAATCTACAGTAGAAGTTGCATCCAACTGTTGAAATAGAGAACGCGCATGCACCGGGGTTGAAGTGCATTAAGGGCTTCTTCTCTATGGGGTCTGGGTTAGCAGCTGTAAGCAACCCATACACCAGCGTGTAGAGCCTGCCTTCATGATTATATCTAACACCGCATGCCCCATAGGCTCCCGGCACTATGATGCATCTCCTATGGCATAGGTTACAGCGTACCCTCCCGTCTCCAAGGGGCTCCCAGAAATCTGCTTCCCTAACCCATGGTAGGTCGGGGGAGAACTTCAAGCTTCTCATCCTCTTAAATAAAATTGTTTAGACCCGTATTATAATATACTGGTGACTCGTATTGGTTAAGGCTGTTGTAACCGGTAACTACCCTGATGGATTCAATATAGCTAGGGGAGTCAATGCCGAAGTAATCGGTATCACGGAGAAAGTGTTCCCCGATGGAGAGCAATACGTGAGGCTTGATGAGCCGGATAAGATAAGGAATTCCACGATCCTCGTTATTTCAACCATGTACCCTATGCAGGATCAATCCCTTCTGAAACTATTAATCCTAGCCGACGCCCTAGCAAGGAACCAGGCAAGAGAGTTCATCGGGGTAATACCATACCTGGCCTACTCAAGGCAGGACAAGGTATTTATGCCGGGGGAGCCTGTATCGGCCTCGACAGTGTTAAGGATCCTTAAATCAGCCGGTTATAGCAGACTCGTAGTTGTGGACTTCCATAGCAATAGCCTGCTAAGCGATTTCAAGCCGTACCTTGTAAACATCCTTGTCTCAGACCTCCTTGTTAAAGCAGTGATGGATAAGCTGGATAAGCCGGTCATCCTCGCCCCTGATAAAGGTGCCTTGGAGAGAGCCAGGTTTGCTGCTGAAAGCATCGGCTTAGACTACGATTACCTGGTTAAATCAAGGGACAGGGTGACCGGGGTTGTGAGCTATGCTCCTAGAGAGGTGAGCGTTGAGGGAAGGGATGTCGTGATAGTTGATGACATAATAAGCACGGGTGGAACGATCGCCGAGGCATCAAGGATCCTCTTGAAGCAGGGAGCTAGAAGAATATTTGTCGCTGCATCCCATGGATTAATGATCGGCAATGCGTTATCGAGGATTATGGATGCAGGTGTCCAGAGGGTAATATTAGCCAACACGCTTGGCGCAAGGCTGGAGCACCCGTTAGTAGAGTATGTTGATATATCGTCGAGGATAGCCAGCGTGGTGAGAGAGTTAATCCAGGCCTAGGGTAACCGTGGTCCACGGTCATGGAGGCATTAATTAACTACTTCCTGCTAAGAGGAGACAACGAGGCCCTTGGACGGGGAGAGCTTAAAGCATTACTCGAGGCATACGAGTGTAGAGACGCCGCTATAACATGCTACACGATGCTCTGTATAGTTAGACATAGATGCAGGGATGTAGCTGGGAGGATAGTGAGGAGGGCCGGCTACATAAAGGAGGGTGGGCTACTCTTAGCAGTTGACAACCCCTATGATCCACTAGTGATCCTGGAGAAACACTTGCTCGGCGATGGTGAGGTACATGCATCAATACTGAAAAACAGTGTCAGCAACACTGTAGCCGAGAAGTATATCTCATACCTCGGGGAGAAACATGGCGTAAGAATAGTGAACACTGGGAGATCTAATCTCAGGTTATTGTTCAGCGATGGATTAGTCTTCATAGGGTTGAAGACTGTTGAACAGGACTCTAAAGGCATGTACTATAGGAGTGGAAGGCATAGGCCGTATAAGAGAAGCATAGCGTTAACACCTGATGTGTCGAGGCTACTGGTGAACCTTACGAGGATCAGGGAGGGGATGGTGTTATTCGACCCCTTCGCCGGCACGGGCAGTATATTACTGGAGGCTTGGTCCATGAATATCAGGGGGATCGGTGTTGAAGTGGACTGGAAGCTTGTTCATGGAATGGAGGAGAACCTTAGATTCTATAATACAAATGCCATACCTATTCTAGGCGACTCCACAACCCTGGATTTAACCAGCGTCGACGCTATAGCAACCGATCCCCCCTATGGAAGAGGAGCCAGCATGCATGGCCGTAGCTACCTTGAGTTATACAGCATGTTCATTGATAAAGCATGGAGTATACTAAAGAATAATAGCTACATGAGTTTTATGACTCCAGTGGAACTTGAGGAAGTGGTGGGCGAGCTACTATGCCGCAGCGGCTTCACCGAGGTATCAAGGTATTATCAATACGTTCATGGAGGGCTTACAAGAGTGATCTACGTGGTGAGGAAGAATGAGCACTAAAGTATTCTTCCTGGGTACCGGGGCAGCAATACCGGTTACCAGGGGACTCCCCTGCATAGCCCTAAGGGTGGATTCAAACATATACCTACTAGACGTAGGCGAGGGATGCCAGTCAAGGATGCTTAAAACTGGTTTAAGCCCCATCAAGGTGAAAGCTGTCTTCGTAACCCACCCCCATGGAGACCACTATCTCGGGCTCTTCGGACTCCTCCAGACAATGGGTTTAATGGGTAGGAAAGAAGCTCTTAAACTAGTTGTCCCAAGAGAGGTAGAGGAGCATATTAGGGTTGTAGTCGAGAAGAAGTTGATGAGACCGGTCTTCCCCCTTGAGCTAGCCGTGATAACCAGCGGCGAGGTCTATCGTGATGAGAAGATCAACGTGGAAGCATACCCGGTTCAACACGGTGTGGAAGCATATGGGTTCCGTGTTGGAATAGGCAGGAAATCACTATGCTACACTGGGGACACTATGCCCTGTAATACCATTGTTGAGAACTGCAGAGGGGTGGATGTATTGATTCATGAGTCAACGTTTACGAGTGAGATGAGTAGTGAGGCACGTGAGGAGTATCATTCAACATCCAAGGATGCAGCCCTGACAGCCATCGAAGCCGGGGCCTTATCCCTTGTGTTGACACATATAAGTGCGAGGCATAGTGATGAAGAAGTATTGAGGGATGCATTGAGATTCTTCTCGAACACTATTGTTGCCCGCGACTTCTCAATCCTCTACCTCTGATCTCCTCCTGCTTTAAGGTATGGGGTTCACTGGTTCCCTGTATTTACTCGAATTTACAACTGAAAGCCTCGTTTTTTAGGGCGGGGATGGCGAAAGGTTTATAAGCTTTCTATCTAACTATCTATCTAGGGACTATGAAGCTCAAGTGCCCTAGATGCGGGTATGTCTGGGACTACAAGGGAAAGAACACGTACTATGCAACATGCCCTAGGTGTCTAAGCAAGGTTAGTTTGAAGAGGTATAGGGTCGAGTAGCGATGAGTAGCGATGAAGGTTTCCTAACCCTGACCATTGGGATGAGGGTTAGGCCCGAGCCCGAGGTAGTAGACTTACTCAAGCGTTATAGAAGTGCCCTGAACTACGCTATTGAGTGGATAGTGAAGCACTCTACAAGGATTGACAAGAAATATAGAACTCCTAGCCTCTCAACAGTACACAGAAACCTATATGAAAAGCTCAAGAGAGACTTTGGCTTGCCATCACGAATAGCAGTTGACTGCTACAGGGAAGCCTCCGGCTGCTGTTTTGGTTTTCATGAAAGTTTATAAGGGTTAATATCAAAATTCTTACTTGGAGATTCGTGTGCTGAGACCTAAGGAGGTTTGTGAGAGACTGGGAATCTCATACACCACCTTAAGAGAGTATGTCAAGAAAGGTTTGATCAGCCCTGTCCTAACTCCCGGCGGTAAGTGGAGGTTCAGGGAAGAAGACGTTGAGAAGTTAATGGGTTTAGTGAGAGCTAAGAAAATTATTCTATACGCTAGAGTATCTAGCAACACTCAAAAAGATGACTTGGAGAGACAGGTTAAGGTACTGGAGGAATGGGCTAAGCAGAACAATATTTCTGACTACGTGGTTATAACAGACATTGGAAGCGGTTTGAACGAGGATAGAAAGGGATTCAAGAAAATACTCAAGCTGGTTACAGAGAAGAAGATATCGAAAATCGTTGTAACATACCCCGATAGGCTAACGAGGTTCGGCTTCAACACACTTAAAGAACTCCTCGAAGCCTTCGGAGTCGAGGTTATCGCTCTAAACCAAGAAGACAAAGACCCTAAGGAGGAGCTGGTAGAGGACTTAATAACAATAATCTCACACTTCGCTGGAAAGCTCTACGGCATGAGGAGCCACAAGTACGAGAAGGTGATAGAGAATGCAAGAAAACTCCTTGAAGACTGTTGAACTCGTAAGGATGTATTCTGTGCCAATCAATGATGCTAGAGTTAGGGAGCTCATAACGTGGTACGTGAACACACTGCAGAGAGCAGTAGACATTATCTGGGGCAATATAGAGTGGAGGTATGAATTCCCAAGGATAACTAGGAATGGTAAGGTCAAGCTCGGTAAGAAGATAAGGATACCGGTGCTCCCAAAGAGCAATAGCTTCAAGAAGATATTGAGGGACGAGCTTCTAAAAGATTGTCCTTATGCTAAGCACTGGGTTGACGCCGTCATTAGAACAGCGTACTCGATAATGGAGTCTTGGAGAAAGAGGTACGTCAAGGGTAGAGCTAGGAAAGCCAAACCTAGGATTAAGAGGAGGTTTGCTAGGTGCAAGATAACGCTCATGAAGGTAGATTACGCTGGCAAAAGGGTTAGGATAACGCTGAAGCCCGGGGAGTACTTAGATGTCTCTTGGGCAAGCAAGTGGTTCTCTGGGAGAGTCGATGGCTGGAGCGTTGGAGAGGTTATTCTAAAGGACGATAGGGTTTTGATACCATTCAAGACAGTTAAGATGATAAAAGTTGAGAGGGTTATCGGCTGGGACAGCAACGAGCTCTCGCTGGATGGATACGAGCCGAGCATCGGCTTCATACACGTAAATCTTAGATATCTCCAGAGCCTGAAGATTGTATACGAAAAGAAGAAGGCTACGGCTCAGAGCATTGGCAGAAGAGACTTGTTTGGGAAGTATGCTAGAAGAGAGAGGAACAGGGAAAGGGACTTCATAAACAAGCTAGTGTCTCAACTCGTGAAGCAATTCCCAAATACTATTCATGTATTCGAAGACCTCGAGAAGAGCAGCCTTGTAGAGAAGCCCAAGGTCAAGAGTAAAACTAGGAGGAAGAGGAACGCTAGAACCCCTTGGAGAACAATCCACAGAAAACTCTCGGAGAAGGCAATAACCAGCTCCGTATCTCCGAAAAACACCTCTCGAACGTGTCCCAGATGCGGGTATGTGGTGAAGACCCAAGTGGGACACGTATTCAAGTGCCCTAGGTGCAGGCTTGAGATAGACAGACAGGAGGTTGCGTCAATAAACATTAGAAGCAGGTATCTCAGAATGTGGGGGTTTCCCCGCACCAATGAGCCTGAGTTCTCGGTGAGGGCGGAGGTGTGGGTTGGGGTTGCCCCGAACGGGTGGAGACCGATGATATGGCGGGCGATGATGGAAAGCCCGCCTGAGGCTGATGAAGCCAAGGGCCGAGGGCTTGATATTGTTTGATATCAAGCCCTATGAAACCCAAACCCCGACCACATTATAGGCTGCCTGAACCTCGTCAACTAGTATTCTCCTTGATTTAAGTATCCTTAATAATATCTCCTTCTCCAGGGGCGAGCCCACTACCTATGCCACCATCACTCTATGATTGCTCGGGCTCTATTATAGAAACTATAATATGCCCGGCTAAAATTATTGAGTGGGTGGCAGGCAATGGTGGATCACATGCCAGAGGAGTTCAACATAGAGGAGTTGAGAAGCAGGTTGCTCGGCGAGGTTGTAAGAGATATCACTATAACACCTGAGACAACAATATGTGAGCTCGTGGAGAAGCTCGGGGATGCCCATGGCTTCATGGCTGGGCATGTCTACAGGGCGAGCCAGATACTCTATGAGATGACCAGGGATAGTGAGGCAACCCGGTTCCTTGCCTTCACAGGCAACATTGTTTCAACAGGTTTAAGGGGGCTACTGGCACAGTTGATTAGGGACGGGTTCTTCCATGCCGTGGTGACGACGTGTGGTACAATAGATCATGATATAGCTAGGGGCACGGGGCATGCATACTACAAGGGAGACTGGATGTATGATGATGCATTATTAAGGAGTGTTGAGATCCATAGGCTCGGCAACATATTGATCCCCTTGGAGAACTATGGTTTAGCCGTTGAGAAATTCGCAAGGAAACTCCTCGAAGAGATCGGAGCTGTAAAGAAGAAGTGGAGTGTCAGTGAACTCCTGTACGAGGCAGGTAAGAGGATAAGCGATAAAAACAGTATACTACGCGCCGCATACGAGAAAAACGTGCCGGTCTTCGTCCCAGGTATATTCGACGGTAGCTTCGGGTCGCAGATAGTCTTCAACCATGCATCCACCGGTGTCGAAGTAGACTTGATAAGTGATGAGAAGAAGATAATAGACATGGTTTTCGCGGCTAAGAGGCTTGGAGCCTTGATCATTGGCGGGGGGATCAGTAAGCATCACACCATATGGTGGGCCCAGATGAGGGATGGATTAGACTACGCGGTATACATTACTACTGCTGTAGAGTACGATGGGAGCTTGAGCGGGGCACAACCGAGGGAGGCGATTAGCTGGGGGAAGCTCAAGCCTACGGGTAAGCATATAGTAGTATACGCTGATGCAACGATAACGCTACCCCTGATAGTAGGAGGTATGTTATGCCTTGCTAGGAAAGGGGGCTAGGTAGTGGAGGGTATCAGGCTCCACATAGGGTTAGATGACATTGATTCCCCTATGGGTGGCTGTACAACACATATAGCCGTTCAAATAGTCCACGAGCTCTCGGGCAAGGGGAACACATGGTTCACAGACTACTTGAATCTCATCAGGCTGAACCCGGCTGTTCCATGGAAGACCAGGGGAAACGGCGCCGTCGCTATAAGGCTCAGCGTCGCTGGTGAAAGCGATCTAGTGGATGTCGTCGAGTACGTGGAGAACAGGGTCGATGAATACGTGGCTGAATACTCTAACCCCAAGCATCAGCCCTCACTGGTATTCCTTATAGGGGATGTACCAGGGTTCCTGGAGAAGTATGGGGAGAAGGCGCTATATGATTTCATCCCATTAGACTACGCCTTAAGAGTAATTGGGAAGCTAGGTGAGAGGATACGGGTTCACGCTCCAAGAGGTAAGAGAGGCGTGATAGGTGCCTTAGCAGCTATAGGCAATCAGATGCTCAGTGGAGACTATACATATGAGTTGATAGCCTATAGGACGCGTGAATACATTGGTAAACCCAGGATGATCGATGAAAACAGCATAATGGAAATGGATAAGGCGACCCAGGGGAAAACAATACTCAACTACGACTACGAGTCGAAACGCCCCCTGATAATCCCAAGGGGCCCGGATCCCGTTCTCTACGGGATTAGAGGAGAGTATCCATGGGACCTCATAGATGCATCCAGATACCTCAGGGTGTTTGAACCAGTGGAGTACATGGCTGTCTTCCGGACAAACCAGCACACTGATAGCCATCTACACCCGGTGGATACAGTGTGTGATGCACATCCATATATGTGTGTAAGGCTGACTGGTACTGTCTCATCAAAGCCCCGGCGTATACAAGGAGGACACCTCGTCTTCAAGGTATGTAATGAATGCTGCATGGATGTAGCAGTCTACGAGCCAACGAAGCGTTTCAGGGATGTAGTGGAGAAGCTGGAGCCCGGTGACAAGGTGGAGGTGATGGGGTGCGTGAGACCTGGGAGTAAGTCCCATGGGGTAACATTAAACCTGGAGAAGATATGCGTGATGGAGCTGGCTCGGAAAACCATTAAGTTGAACCCGTTATGCCCCAAATGCGGTAGGAGGATGGAGAGCGCTGGGAGAGGTAAGGGGTTTAAGTGCAGGCACTGCGGCTATAAGAGCCTGGAGCTCAGTAAGGAGGAGATAGTGGTGCCCAGAGATATTCAAGCCGGGTGCTACCAGCCACCGCTCCACGTGTTTAAGCATGTTATGCGGCCATTGGGGAGGCCTGTAGTACATAGGGTTTTTACGGGGAGCGAGCTAATCACACCTTTTGTCTGGAAACTATCGTAGGATCACGGGATCAATGCTACCATATCTAACCGGTTGGATCGAATGATTCCTTTATAAGGACATATTCGCGGGGTCCTGGTTAAATGTGTTTATATTTTTATGGCTATATATAGATAGTATGTATTACCCTCGAGGTGTCTAGCCGTGAATATATCTAGACGGGTGTCAAGTCTCCCAGTCAACCCTCAGAGAGTGCTCATCGCTAAGGCGGAGGAGTTATCTAGACAGGGCGTCAAGGTGTATAACTACACGGCTGGACAGCCCGGCCTCCCACCGGATCGCGAGGCCCTCGAATACTTCATAGAGATGGTTAGGAAGGATCCCTTTAAACACTTCAGATATGTATCGACACAGGGGTTGCCGGAGCTAAGAGTAGCTATCTCAGATGACTTAAAGAAGTATGGAGGTATAGATATCCAGCCGAAGGACATCCTTGTGACCACTGGAGGAGCCGATGGATTAGTCCTATCGATATATACACTCCTTGATGAAGGGGATACACTGCTACTACTCGATCCATCCTACAGCGTGTACTGGGATCTCGCTAAGCTAGCCGGCTTAAAGGTGGAGACTTGTAGACAGAGCCTTGAAAACGGGTTCAACCCTGATCCAGAGTGTATAAAGGAGAAGCTAGGCTCGAAGGCTAAAGCGATACTCCTAGCCAGCCCTGACAACCCAACTAGTAGAATACTTAGCAGTGAAGTAGGGAAGACTATTGTAGATGTCGCCTACGAGAAGAAGGCTTGGATAATATATGATGTTGCATACAAGCACCTAGTCTATGAGGGAGAACACCTATGGCTCGAGAAGCTTGCTCCATCCATGGATAATATAGTTGTCGTCGGCTCATTCAGTAAGGACATAGCGATACCAGGGGGTAGGCTTGGATACGTGTACGGGTCGGGCAACACTATATCGGAGATGACTAAGCTGAAGGGTGTGCTAGGTATAGTTGCCCCTGTACCGATGCAGTGGATGGCATATTACTATCTCTCCCAGGGATTCAAGGAGAAATACCTACGCGACGTGATCCCAGTGTATAAGAGACGCCGGGACGCAGCATATGAGGCTTTCAGGAAGAACCTGCCTCATGCAAGAATACACAAGCCTGTTGCAAGCATGTACTTGTTCCCAGATATGTCATACTACATGAAGAAGAAGGGGTTAAGTGACGTGGAGTTCACGATGAAGCTTGTAGAGGAGAAGGGCGTTGCAATGCTACCCGGCTCCATATTCGGTGAAGCCGGTGTAAACCATCTCAGAATAACATTCGTCACAATGGATGAGAAAAACCTTGTTGAAGGCATAGAACGCCTCGCGGAGTTTGTTGGTGAAAGATGATGTATTCTAGTTCATCGAGTGATCTAGTCCTTATAAGTAATTTTTGATATATCTCAACATGTAGTATGTAGTTTAGCTAGGGATCTCTTGCTAAGCTTTCTTCTCGGATACACTAGCCTTTATAATACAGATTTAAATAAATAATCAATAATAATTAACTTGGATTAGAATAAAGGCTTTCCCCTACATGTTTCAGTGGGTGATATTAGTGGTTGAAATAGTTGATACAACACTAAGGGATGCTCATCAATCACTGATCGCAACCCGTTTAAGAACCGAGGACATGATCCCTATTCTCGAGAAGATCGATAAGGCTGGTTTCTACAGTATCGAGATGTGGGGTGGAGCTACATTCGACGTCATGATAAGATATTTGAACGAAGATCCCTGGGAGAGATTACGGCTTATACGTGAAAGAGTCCGCAGGACCAAGCTTCAAATGCTTTTACGTGGACAGAACCTGGTTGGATACAGGCATTACCCGGATGACGTCGTGGAGAAGTTTGTCGAGCTCTCCTACAAGAATGGCATAGATGTATTCAGGGTCTTCGATGCATTAAATGATGTAAGGAATATGAGGGCATCTATAGTTAAAGCCAAGAAGCTCGGCGCTATAGTCCAGGGCACGATAACGTATACTATAAGCCCCGTCCACACCATAGAGCACTACCTGAAGATAGCCGAGGAGCTTGCCGCGTTGGAGGTAGATCATATAACGATAAAGGATATGTCAGGTATACTAGACCCATATACAGCATATACGCTGGTTAAAGCGTTAAAGGAGAGGTTAAAGATACCTGTTGACATCCACTCGCATTTCACAGGCGGGCTAGCTGTAGCCACATATGTTAAAGCTGTTGAAGCAGGAGCAGACTTCATCGATACATCGATAAGTCCCCTAGCATTCGGCTCGGGTCAACCAGGCATACAGACAGTCTATCACGCGCTCCCCCCTGAGAATAGGCCAAAGATAGATCTAAAGGTGGTAGGGGAGATAAGCAGCTACCTGGAGAAAATTATTTTCACCAAGTACAAGGATCTAATAAACATAAAGGTCTTCATCCCAGATCCCAATGTCCTCGAGCACCAGGTGCCAGGCGGTATGATAACCAATTTCATCATGCAGCTTAAGCAGCTAGGGGCAGAGGATAAACTGGGGGAGGTGTTAGCAGAAGTGAAGCGTGTCAGGGAGGATCTTGGCTGGCCCCCACTGGTCACACCCTCCTCGCAGATAGTGGGGGCCCAAGCCGTCCTCAACGTTATAAACGGCCGTTACAAGGTTGTGACTAAGGAGGTCAGGGACTATGTGAAGGGGCTATATGGTAGGCCGCCTGCACCAATAAAAGAGGAGATTATAAGGCTGGTTCTAGGTAATGAGAAACCTATTGAGGTGCGCCCGGCCGACCTATTGAAGCCCATGTATGAGGAATGCTATAGAACCGTTAAGGAGAAGGGGTATTATAGTAAGGAAGAGGATGTACTCACCTACTGCCTATTCCCCGAGGTTGCTACGGAGTTCTTTGAGAAGACTAGGAAGCCGGCTGTAACGGTGAAGGCCACGAGCCGGGATCTATGGGATGAGATACTGGGCTTCTGAGCCGGCGGGGCGTGTTGTCATTGAACACCAAGTATATTCTAAACCTGCGTCACATACCTAGAACCGGCTGGCTTCTGAGAGGTGTGCCCCCCGTTATCGCGGAGAGCGTTGCCGAGCACATCTTTCTTACATCGATCATAGCGATGGATATAGCTGAGAAACTATGGTCGAGAAATATCAGGCTCGATAAGGCACGTACTCTATCCATGAGTATAATACATGATGTACCAGAAGCTGTCACAGGCGACATAATAAGACTTGTCAAAGCTAACGCGGAGGAGCACTTCTCGATAATAGAGTCCCAGGCGATCAAGGAGCTAGGCATACAGGAGTATGAATCCCTTTACAACGAGCTCTCAAGCGGTGAAACCCTTGAATCCATAGTGGTTAAAATAGCCGACGATATCGCAACCATCCTCGAGGGAAAGAGGTTGATGGGGATGGGGTATCATCAGGTTGAGGAAATAATTGTTAATGTAGAGGCACATCTAAGGGGATTGATTAATGCGAAGACACCTATGGAGGTAAGAGGCATCCTCTGGGAAATAGTGAGAGAGTACCTGGAGGCATCTCCAGCTGGTGGTGCCTACAGTAATCAAAAGTAGTTTCAATGCCCCGACCTCTTCCCCGTCCTGAAGGGCAATGCTTTCGGTTGTAGCATTTATTTAATACTGTTTTTCAATGCGTCTACACCGTAGCCGAGGTGGGCGATGAGCTCTATGTAGCCTAGTAGCTCACTGGCAGTGTTCGCTGTGAACTCAACTCTGTATGCATCCATCCTTTTAAATATCGGTAGGGGTTCGAGTATATCAGCTATAAGGGAATCCCTGAGCGTTAGCTCGGCCTTGAACGGCGTGCTCCACTTGAGGGGTTTGACCTCTCCTTTCTTCAGCTTCTTCACCGCTTTAGATACTCCATCTCTGAGAGCCTCTGTAACCTTGTCTATGCCAGGGTATGATGCGCTATACCTTGACACTCCCTTCTTCAGGGGCACGAAGATCGTCCAGGGGGAATATTTTTCAACCTCGGTTCTGAGGTGTTCGTCCCCGGCTAGGAGTACCACGGGGACATTGTGTTCTCCGGCGTACAGACTATTCAAGATGAACTCACTGACCCTTTCACCGTTAACCCTTATCTCCGCGAAGGTTCTACCACTCATTGTGTGATCCAATATCCCGTGGGGGGTCCCCGCTGCCGCATGGTACCCGATGAATAATGCTGCATTGAAGCTTGAGTCCAGTAGTGTCACCATGCTGAATTGACGTGGGTAACCCTGTACCAGCTCAGCCCTGCTGTCCAGCTCCAAGTAATCTATGTTCGTCATTAATCCATGGCTATCAGCAACATATATTGTGTCAAAGCCGTGGGTAGCCAGTTCATCTATAACAGTGTTTAATAGCCTTGTCAAGACTTTTACAGCTCTATTGAATTGCGTGTTACCTGGGTTAAGCATCGTTAAGGAGGATACTCCCGGTAATCCCTCGAGATCGACCGAGATATATGCTTTCATATGCACGCACCCTTGCCACGCTCTATTACTCAATAAAGTAATTAATCTTACTCTATAATTTATATTCAACGTACATCGGCTTTCAACCAACCGGGGGCACCTGGTGCTCGATATGGATGCTTCAAGCATTATTGAGCAGGCGAAGTTGAATGCCTGTGACTATGCCTGTAGACATCTATATGGGAAATATGGCGACGCCTTGGTAGTAGGGGTTGGCACTGGTTCGACTGTGAAACTGTTGATCACTAAGTGCAGGGATTTCTTCACCGAGAGAATACTGGTTCCCTCATCCCACGACACACTCCTCCACCTGGTGTCCCTCGGACTTAACATGGTTGTCGATCCAGCTGGAGTCGAGGACATCGATCTATACATTGATGGAGCCGATGAGGTTTCGGGAAAACTAGACCTCGTCAAAGGAAGGGGCGGGGCCTTCCTAAGGGAGAAATCCCTTGCTGTACGTAGTAGGGTTAGGATGTATGTGGTTGACTACACTAAGTATACTGGGCTCAACCACATATACGCTAAACCCATTCCCATAGAAGTTGTACCTGTCTCGGTGAAATATGTTATCAGGAAGCTACAGGAGCTGGGGTATGGCGAGCCATTGCTGAGGATTGGTGCTGGGAAGGATGGCCCAGTGGTCTCCGACAACGGGAACTTTATCGTTGACTATAGGCTTTTAAAGCCTGTTGAAGACCCTTTATCTCTTCACAACACGCTTAAACTAGTGCATGGAGTGATTGAAACAGGTATATTCCCCTCAAACCTAGTTGACATCGTTGTGGTCGGGGAGCCAGCCGGGGTCAGGGTGCTTGGAAAAAACACTGAGGGGAGGGAGTAGGGGTAGTGAAGGGGATTACACACCTGCTCCTCGGTGCTGCAGTAGGCTTATACATAGGTTATGATGCATTATCCTCCATTACGGCCTCCATGGTATCCGGGGCATCGGCTCTGATACCGGATCTCGACCTACACATGGGGCACCGTAAAACATTACACAATATATTCGCGCTAGCGGTGTTCACGATCATTGTGTCGATAATCCTGGATCACATCGGGGTGAGAAGCGAGTTGATCCCTAAGGCGGTGGCGCTTGGATGGCTCACGCATATATTAAGCGATGTTCTCAACATCCAGGGAGTACGCTTATTCTACCCGTTCTCAGAATACTCGATCTCCCTGAAGATAGCTAGAAGCGATAGTATGGTGCTGAACATACTGGTATCCCTCATATCCATAATACTAATCGTGCTGAGAATCCTCCGGTTCACATATTGAGTTAACAACTATTCACTTACCGCCTTGACTCGTATAGGCTGGATGGATGATTATGGGATATGTTGAAAAATCCTTGGTTTGCTCTATTGTTTCCTACCAGCCGTCTTAACTGCGAGGATCCCTATTAATATAGTTGTGACTAAGGTAACTGCTATACCTAGTGTTATATATGTATATGCCTGGTTGTAGAGCGATTGAGCCTTCTCGAGCTCCGTCTTTACACTGCTTACCTCAGTGTTTAGAATAGTGTTCTCGGATCTACATGCCGCAAGCTCCTGGTTCAACTCATTTATCGTCTGATTCTGGGATATCAGGGTAGTGTTCAACTCGTTGAGCCTGCTGGTTAAATCATTTACCTCATTGGTTTTCTCAGCTATTACCTTGAGGAGTATGCTTGAGCCCACGGGGGTCAGGGAGCCCATGGACCATAGGAGCGAGGCCAGCTGGCTACTAGTGAACACCATGTCCAGCTGTGCACCACCTCCAACTGTAACCAGGTACCCATCTCCACTCTTACCTCCGGGGCTGAATACTGCTAGCAGTGAACCCTTATAGGTGTTCGAGATATCCAGTAGCATGGACTTGAATCCAGAGTAGACCGCGTCAACGAGCTCCGTGGAGGGGTTGCCGTTTGCGACATCCCTCAGTATAATCATCTGTGGCACGTAGACTAGAATACTTGTTACATTGGGATTCGTGAGGAAGAGGTTTGCCATGGTACTGAGCGACATCATTGTCTGGTTGAGCCACCAAGCTGTAGCGTTAACCGGGAGCCTCCCAACTATTTCGCGGCTCACCATGAACCATTGTGCAGTATACTGTATTATCTTGTTCAACCCACCGCTAACCCCGCTACTCATCTCAAGGCTCCCGGGGAAGAAGAGCGTTATGTTGTCTGCGCTGGCGTTTACAACGTAGAAGCTCACCGTGTAGTTCCCCGCTGAAACCACCCCGGTATCGTTCACTAAGACCAGTATCCTGGGAGGCGTTAACTCATTGGTGAGCGATGTGTTCAGGGACCACGTGTAACCATGCTTCACGATCTCTACTGTGAGAACGTTGCTGGATAGGTTAACGTTGACGTCGGACCCTAATTCATCCCAGTAGAAGCTCGTGTTGGCTCTAATGGATATTATCCTGGGCGGTATGTATTTCCTTGACGCATTGAACAAGGGGTTGAACGCGTATGGGTGAATGCTTGGATCCACGAATGGATTATTCACTAAACCCGTGTTATTCCATAACATGAGCACCCTGGATTGATTCACCAGGGTGTATGGTGCAGTGGATTCAAGGCCCCCGATTGGCTTAGCACCTGTTGTAAGCCAGTAAAGATATTGAAGCGGATCCATGTCTTGATCCGGCTCTACAGTGTACACGTTGACCTGGCTCCCGTTACCATATACATCCCTGACGAGAGCTAGCACTCTCTCCATGTCCGAGCCAGGGAAGTATATGTATATTATTTTAGAGGGAGTGCTCTGCGAGAACACGTATAGTATACTTGTAGACTCCAGTAAAACCAGGGTTAGCAGTATAATCGAGAATAAAGCCCGGATACCCATCATCATACACCATGATTCAACAATGTATAAGGCGTCTGGGTTATAAACATTCTTGGTGAGATAATGAGGCTATTGGTAACCGGGCTACTCCCACATGACTCCGGCAAGACGGTTATAGCACTCAACCTCTCTAAGGCCCTCTCTAAGAGGCTGAGGGTATTCTACTTCAAGCCGATTGCAGGGCATAGCGGGTGGTATCAAGCCGAGACCGTGAAGCACTCTCTTGAGGCAGGGATACTAGTAGGCCATGACGCCTACACTGCAGCCAGGGAACTAGGGTTACTAGACAGGGTGCGCTTGGTGAACCCTGTGGACCTACTCACTATGCCGCCTGATCCATTAAAATATATTAAATCAATAAGGCTCTACCTGGGCATCCTCGCCGACGTAGCTTCCCAAACCGTTTTAATGAGGATCAGTCGTCCACTAGAAGGCATCGATGAGTACTTCATTGTAAGAGAGAATGCTAAGAGGTTGAATAAGGTTGCATTAACCGTTCTTGAAGGGTTGATAGAGAGGTTCTCAGCCAGGGGTAACGTGGTGTTCCATGATGCTGAACCAGGCTTGATCATGAAGCTATTCGGTAACAGGGAGGCACTCAACTGGTTGAACAATATATATGGGCTCCTCAGCGAGTATGATGTGGTGGTCACCGAGAGCTATAATAATGCGGCTGCACCAATAGAGGCATCACTCGACAGTGACCTAGTTCTTGTAACAGCCCCTACAAGGCTATTGATATACAGGGGCACCCGTTACAGGCAGGGGGTTGAGGCCTTCTCGATGGGGAGGCCGCCATGGCTGGTGGATGTAGGCGGTATCGTGGAGGTTCTGGGGGAACCATTGAAAACCATGGATATACCTTATGTTGACACCAGTGAATTCAATAGCTTTATTGATCTCCTAGTAGAGTTTATTACCTCCTATCAATAACTAGTCTTCTCTAAAAGGTGCTAGGTAATGTCTGAGCTTGAAAGACATGGATTTACCCGGAGAGCAACTGGATCCGAGCTATTATTTCAAATAGCCTCGGCTTTAAAGGAGTCGAGTAGTGATGTGAAGTCGTTTGCAAGGACCTTTACAAGGATCTATGAGGATATAATCAATGAGAGGCCGAGCTCTATGGCATCCCTCAATGCTTTAAGGATGATCGGTGAATATTTCCTGGAGAACGGGGTTAACGGGATCCGGGACTACATTGATGGTATTGTCGCCAGGTACGATGAGAGCCTCATGAGAGCGGCTGAGGTGGCGGCTAAAAGAGTCGTTGAGGGGGATGCGTTGATCACTAATAGTAATAGCCTAGCTATTCGAAGGTTCTTCAAGACCCTAAGCGATAACAAGGTCAAGGTGAAGGTATATGTTACTGAGTCCAGGCCGGGTCTCGAGGGATTGTTAATGGCTGAGTACCTGGAGAAACTAGGCTTCGAGGTCTACTTGATCGTTGACTCAGCCGCCCGCTTCTTCATGAAGAACATTGATAAGGCGGTGTTGGGGGCTGAAGCAGTTGCTGTAAATGGCGCCGTAGTGAGTAAGATTGGGACAAGCGTTATCGCCCTGGACGCGCATGAAGCCAGGGTAAGGGTATTCGTTGTAGCACCTACATTGAAGTTCAGTATTGAGACCATATACGGGGAGTTAATCAAGCTGCCCGAGGGAGACTGGCATCTCTTAATGGATGAGGACACTAGGAGAACCCTCCCGGAGAACTATAGAGCTCTCGCTCCCCTCTACGATGTAACCCCAGCTGAGTACGTGGACGGCATAGCAACCGAGAAAGGATTGTTTGCCCCGCAGGCGATACCGATAGTTATCAGGGAGGTCTACGGGGGCTTTCCACCCCTTGTAAAGCCCCTTGAGAAAATAGCGATGGAGGTAAGGAGGTACCTGGGATGAGCGATGTTAATATACCTCCCAAGGTCCTCGAGATAGCTGATGGAATAAAGACGATGAGGATCCGGGGAGCTGGTAAGATCGGGCGGGCAGCAGCCGAGGCTTTAAGAATAGCGGCAGAGGAGTATAATGGGCCACGGGATGCATCCCTATTTAAGAAGTATATTGGGAGAGTCGCCGATATACTCATATCGACGAGGCCTACCGCTGTAAGCCTACCTAACGCAGTCATGTTTGTTCTTTCCAGTCTAAGGGATCAATACGGCTTCGAAGAGGCTCGTTCAGCCATAGTGGGCGCTGCTAACAGGTTCATTGAGGAAAGCCTGAACGCGGTTAAAAAGATAAGTGAAATGGGTGCTAAGAGGATAAAGGAGAACTCCATCATACTTACACATTGTCACAGCAGCGTCGCAGTGAATACTATAACTGAAGCGTATAGGCAGGGCAAGGTGGTGAAGGTCTACAGTACCGAGACACGTCCATTCTACCAGGGCAGGATAACCACGACGCAGCTCCTGAATAACGGGGTGCCTGTTGTCCAGATACCTGATAGCGCTGTGAGGTATGTTATGAATGATGTGGATTACGTGGTAATAGGGGCTGACACGATTGCAAGTAATGGAGCAGTGATAAACAAGATTGGTACAAGCCAGGTAGCTTTGGCGGCTAAGGAGGCCAGGGTACGCGTCTACGTTGTAGCCGAGTCATATAAGTTCTCACCTATAACACTCGTCGGGGAACTCGTACCAATAGAGTTCCGTGATCCAAGCGAGATAGTCCCCGAGGAGTGGTTGAAGCAGCATCCAGGCGTTAAAGTATTGAACCCCTCATTCGATGTCACACCCCCCGAGTACATTGACGCCATAGTAACTGAAGTCGGAGTTATACCGCCTCAATCAGCGATACTCGTGCTCATGGAGAGGCTTGGCTGGGCACTGGAAAAGATTAAACAGGGTTTATCGATATCTACATTAAGGTTTGAGGACTTGTTGGAGTAAGATGTGTATGCCCAATATATTAAAGATGAAGCAGGAGATAGTGAGGCTAATAGATGAATCAAGTGAGCAAGCCTATAAGATAGCCTTCTATTCAGACCCTGATGTAAGCAGGATACTGGAGAGGCTAATAGCTGAGTGGGAGAGGAATAATCAGAAGGGGATACCCCTCGACTACGCGACAGAGGAGGAAGTAGAGGCAATGTATAATATAGCTGTCAAGATATCCAAGACGCCTCCCCAGGCATTAATGTCAAGGTATCTCAGCGGGATAATGCCTTCTAGTAGTGGGGAAAAGAAGAAGAGGTGACACCTGTGAGTGAGGAGTTGAAGAAGAAGATAGTCGAGGTATTAGAAACCATAACAGACCCTGAGATAGGGATCGACGTCTACAACCTAGGGTTAATCTACGATATACAAGTTGTCAACGATAAGACGGTTAAGATAGCGATGTCCCTTACAACCATGTTCTGCCCCCTCGCCTCCACGCTCCCATTAATGATAATTGATGCATTGAAGGAGAGACTTGGCATAGACGCCGATATAGATATAGTATATGACCCACCGTGGACACCCCTCAGGATGACTGAGAAAGGCAGGGCATTGTTCAAGGAGAGATTCGGCTACGATATAGTTGAGGAATATGCTAGAAGCCAGCAGGAAGCAAGAGAGTAGCTGAATCTTTTTAATCAAGCCTGTTAAAACACATTTTTATTTTTAAAGATTGTTGGATCATGTTGAGTAGGCATGGTGGATTAATGTGTCTTGGAGTATTTTAACACTGCTCAGGGATAACCCTGAGCTATTAAAGGAGCATGTTAAGAAGAGGTTCATGGATCCCAGCCTCGTTGACGAGGCATATAAGTTGGATCTCGAGTGGAGGAAGCTGTTATCACAGGTCCAGGAGCTCAGGCACAGGCATAACGTTATAAGCAGGGATATCTCGAAGCTGCCTGAGCCGGAGAGAAGCGCCAGGATAAACGAGGCGAGGGAGCTTCTATCCCAGATGGAGGAGCTGGAGAAGAAGTTGAAGGAGATCGAGGATTTAAGGGAGGAGGCGTTGCTGAAGCTACCGAACATAGTCCATGAGACCGTGCCAGTCGGCCCCGATGACACGTATAATGTGCCTATTAGGTTCTGGGGTAAGCCAAGGGTGTGGAGCGGGTATATTGAGCAATTCATGCAGCAGACTGAGAGATACGGCTTCAAAGTAGAGTATGAACTAGTAAACTGGAAGCCTGTTGGACACGCTGATATGCTTGAATACGTGCTGAGGCTTGGCGACACAGTTAAAGCCGGTGAGGTTGCTGGGAGTAGGTTCTACTATTTATTCGACGACATAGTCTTCTTGGATATGGCGTTACTGATGTACGCTATAGACAGCTTGACGAGTAAAGGCTATAAACTAGTTCTACCACCCTACATGCTGCGTCACAAGGTAATGTCCGGTGTCATAGATCTCGCGACGTTCAAGGACGCGATCTACAAGATAGAGGGAGAAGACCTCTACCTTATAGCTACGGCTGAGCACTCGCTTGCAGCGCTCCACGCGTTCGAGGAGATACCTGAGGAGGAGTTGCCATTGAAGTATGTGGGTGTATCCCCCTGCTTCAGGAAGGAGGCTGGAGCCGGCAACAGGGATTTAAAGGGTATATTCAGGGTTCACCAGTTCCATAAGGTCGAGCAATACGTTTACGCCAAGCCCGAAGAGAGCTGGGGGTTGATGGAGGAGTTGATCGGGAATGCTGAAGAGCTCTTCAAGGGGCTCGAGCTCCCCTATAGAGTGGTCAACATAGCCAGCGGTGACCTAGGCGCCCCAGCTGCTAAGAAATACGATCTAGAGACATGGATGCCTGCACAGGGGCTCTTCAGAGAGATGGTCAGCTGCAGCAATACAACTGATTGGCAGTCCTACAGGTTGAAGACGAGGCTTGTACGTAGGAAAGGGATGGTGAAGGAGTATGTGCATACATTGAATAGCACGGCCATAGCGAGCACGAGGACTATTACATCCATACTCGAGAACCATCAGAACGAGGATGGAACAGTAACTATACCGAGGGTCCTGAGGAAATACCTCGAGGTATTCAATAAGGCACCCAGAGACTACATTCATCCGGTGAAAAGGGAGAGGGCTCAGTAAATCCTCTACACTGGTTTTCCCCTCATCAATCATGCTATGTTTACCAGGGATCCATGTAGTACTGTCTCTCCCCGTGTTTAACCCGGTTTGTTAAACCAGTGGTGACGGCCTTGGCCAGGGTGAGGATCAGGGGTATATATGCTACAGCGTTAACTAAGCTGTTAATAGATAAAGGGCATTCAATAGTGCAGCCAAGTGAGAAGATAGCGTCCAGGTTCAACATAGGCATTGATAATTCCCCGAGCGATGTCACGGTTAAGGACACGGATGACGGTGATGGAGTAGTTGTGATAGGGTTTCCCAGTGAGGCTAGAGAGATATACGATGACATAGTCTCAGTCATTCCATACACCTTTAGATCGATCTCACAGGTAGAGCTCCACTCAATATACCTTGCTAGAGTAGAGAAGAACACAGGGGATACCTGTATAGTTGACACCGGGGATTTCAAGGCTGAGCTAACCTCCTGCAGGGAGAAGCCGGGTGATAAGGTTGTAGTGGGCGTTGCGAAGACGGCTGTATACCCTGGGGAGAAGATAAGCGTGACGAGGAGCTTTAGGCTACTGGGTAAACTAGTAGCATTAATCCATGGGATGCAGAAGATAACTTTCTCCGAGCACATCAGGGATCCAGGTTTAAAAGCCAGGCTGACTACTCTAGCAGTATCACGTTTAATGGGTAGTAATCTAGGAGTCCACTTCAGGAGTAGCGCGAGGTTCGCTGAGCCAAGTGAAATACTCGGTGAGATAGAGCTCCTACTAAACGAGTACAAGAAGGTGATGAGTAAGGCTAGTGAAGCAGATGCACCCTTAAAGCTTTACAGGGGTGAGCTAGTAGGTGTCATAGGCTTCACCAGTCTCTCGAAGAATATACTGGATGATATAAGGGGTACCGTGATCCCGACTATTAGGGGTCATCACTCATTGCGCTCCATGGGTTTAGGCGACATAGTAGAGGCCATGGAGCACTGTATTGTAAATGGATGCAACGGGGATTCAGTCTCGAGGTGTATATGGGAATATATGTTAGCCAGGCTGGCTGAAGGCGGGGTAATACATATAAGGCATGTTAAGCCAACTGGTGAAGCACTGAATTTAACACCAGGCAGGATCCACAGGATTGAAAGGAGCGCGGAAGAAGTGAGAGTGATTATTAAACGCGTTATATCGGGTAGCGGCTTATACGATGGACTAGGTGTTGAGAAAAAACCCGGCGACCTCGACTACATGGTTATCGAGCCCGGGAAACCCTATATAGTCCACAACTACTACAGGGATGCTACATGGCTCGGCTCATACATAAACGTGAACACACCCCCCGAGCTCTCGGTCAACATGGTGAAGTACCATGACCTCCTCGTAGATGTTGTAGTGGCGCCGGGTAAGGAACCCGCCGTGCTCGACAGGGATGAATTGGAGAAAGCATTCTCAGCCGGGTTAATTGATCCCCAACTCTACGAGTACGCGTTGAAGACACTTGAGGAGATCGCCGGGGATCCAACTCGGTACCTTTATAATCCGTGACTTCTTTCAGTAAAATAATGGTGCGGGGGTGCCCGAGCTTGGTCAAAGGGGTCGGGCTCAGGACCCGATGGCGTAGGCCTGCGTGGGTTCAAATCCCACCCCCCGCACCTAGCTCTGACCTCCTCCCAGCCCTAGAAGGGCGAGGGTTTCCCTCGGGCGGTTCACGGGTTCCCCGCATCTGTTCGGGGCTACATCTGTCATCTGCGGGCAGTCGGGGCGATCAGAGACCCTCATCTTTTCTAGGGCTCTCCTCTCAATATTTAGAACCGCTATAGCGTCTCTATTACCTTCGAAACCGCAAGTAGGGTATTTCACTCTCCTGTAGCCGTTGCTAACCATTTTAGAGTTGCATTTTGGACATGTTGTTGATGTTCCCTCTGGCTCAACAACCACTACTGGGACACCGTGCTTCTCTGCCTGCTGCTTCACTAGTATTGCATTCCTCTATACCCCACTATAATCAGCCTTGCCCTGTGGTTCCTAGATAGCTTCCTCAAAGAATCTACCAGGTTTGTCAAGTCCTCTAACGCTACAGCTGACTCGCGTTCTACCGCGTATCTAACTATCTCAAGACTGTTGACCCGGAAGACCGTGAGCGGGAAACGGTTTAAGGCATTGTTTTTAAAGCAGGGAGATCCTAATCTATATTTCAGCTAAGGGTGTTTCACTCTCATGTATTTCTACAACTTGTTTAAGAGGCGTGAACATGCCGCAGTGGTGACCGTGGTTTTCCACACCATGAGATCCAGCGATGTTAAACGAGCCACTGGATTGCTCAGTAAGTTAAGGAGGAGAGTTGGTGTTCTCGATGCATACATTGTTTACTATGGTGAAAGAACAGGTGTAGCATCAAGTATACCGCTCCATTATCCTGAGGAGTTATATAGTAGGGGTTCAGCCCTATATGATGGTAGTAGGCTTGCATCATCCTCGCTTGTAGTCTTCATCGACGCTGGCTCCAAATGCTTCACACCGGATAAGGTAGTCGATGCCGTTGACTCCATCTTAACAGGTGAGGCAATCACATATATGTCTGCCCCCTCAGGTAGCCAAGGCCTCTTTACAGGGTTTAAATCGATTATAAGGGAGCTGGGCGGGGAGTCCACACGACTTGGCTTGATGGCATCACCTGCTTACTCTATAGTTGTTACACTGGCTAAGTACGTGAAGAGGTATTCCTTCTGGTCCATAGAACCCTTCATCGCGTTTAATGCCACGAATACTAGTGGAAAAGCTATAAGAGTCAATAATGAATGCGTGGATTTAGTTGACCTAGACTGGCTGGAACCACTTATAATAACTGATCTAAGGAGCAGGCTTGCAAGGTATCTTCAACCAGCCAGCGACATGGGTGATGAATCGTGAGGATAGCACTAGTTACAACTGCAAGGTTTAGCAGACTTGCACTAGAGTTATTGGGAAGTATTAAGACTCCTACAGCCCTCCACGTGTTCAGCATGGATCCGGAGGTTGAAGCCGTTGCCAGGGAGGTCAAAGCCGTGTTCCACAAGTTCAATAGTATAGAGGAGTTATACGTGTACAAGGAGCTAGAGTCCTGTGATATAGGTGTCATCGCGTTGGATAGAGATAGCGATAGCATAGCTGTAGCCAGGATCCTCGGAAAGATGGGGGTGCCATTGATTTTCATAGTGTTGAATACCCGAGGCAATAGGGAGCTCGCTAAGGGCGAGGGGGCTGGATACGTTATAAGCCTGGATGAATATATAGTAGGCAACATTCTCCCTGTGATACTAATGGATTCATGGGTTTCAATGAGGATCATTGACGCTTTTAACCTTGGCGTAGCTGTTTACAGGGTGTGGAAAAGAGGGGTGCTGGGTGTTAAGCTCGGCGACTTCCTCGATAAATTAAAGGGGAAGCCAGCCATGCTAATGGTGTATGATAAAGCCGGTCGAATAGTGATGAATGGAGAACACGTGGTCGAGCAAGGCGACGCATTGATACTCATCGCTAAATACAGTGAGCTACTGGAGTACATTAGCTCTATAGAAAAGATCTTCTCGAAGTATGAGGAATACGTTGCCAGAAGATACTCGGAGCAGTTCTCCACCATGCCTAGGACCATGGGGTGATGGATGTGGACTACATTATAGACGTTATACTGAAAGGCCTCGAGACGATGGCGCCGAGGATCATAGCTTCACTAATAGTGCTACTTGCATCCTGGCTACTTGTTAAGATACTTGAGAAAATACTATATGGTGTGCTCAGGCAGGTTGAGAGGAGATATATTGATAGAATACTTGAAATCACCAGAGTAGTCGTATATGGTTCAGCAGTAGTGATCGTTGCCGCCATATTGTTCCCCGAGACTCAGGCTTTCTCCATCATACTATTGATCATAGGACTGGCAGTGATAGCGATGCTCCTAGATGTGCTTAGAAACCTAGGAGCCGAGTTCTATGTTAGGTCGAGGGGTATTATTAAGAAAGGCGACTGGATAGAGGTAGATGGTGTATTCCTCAGGGTCATAGACATGGATACCCTGGGGATTATAGGTGAGACACAGAGAATGGAGAGAGTGTTCATACCGTATACGAAGCTAATCAACACCATTGTAGTAAATCGCTCGACACCAATAGGTTTATCAATCAAGGTACGTGTCACAGCTCCAGCCACCTATAGTGTTGAAGTCGTGAGAGACGTGATACTTAAATCCATCAAGGCCGTAGCAGAGGACCTGGTCTCGGAGCCCGTGATTAATCTAGCATCAATGAAGAGCGATAGATTGGAGTTCATGGTGGAGATGCACATATGGAACTATAGGAAACTGGGAAGCATAGTCGAGGAATTGTCCAGGAGAATCAGGGAAACCATACCTGACGCCATGGTTGAAACCTAACCCAAGGAATCACTGAAGAGTGATCTAGTTTGACCACCATTGATGCTAGGAGGCGGTGGTTGAACAGGTGGATCTATCACTCCATCCTATACAGTCTAGCCGTGACGCTCCCCTCTATCTTCTACCAGGCATACGCCATCAGGGTACTAGGGTTCACGGTTGACGAGGTTGGATCCCTTACCTTCATAAATATCTCGGCGATAGCACTTGGAAACCTCACCGGCCTCCCACTGGTCTACAGGTACAGGGATAGGAGGGTAACCATATGGAAGACGTTTACATCGCTTAACCTGTTATCTTGGAGCCTCTCCGGTTTCACCGATATGGCAGGGGTTAAGCCATTACTCCCACTGAGCATAGGAGTGGCACAGTACACGGGCTCCATTGGTGGACTAGCCTACTCAGACACTATAGCCGACGTTGTGTCAAGGGATGAGTCCATAAGGTTGTTCAGCAGGGTGAATATGTTCACAACCACGGCTGCACTCATCGGTCTCATCTTAAGCATCATCATCTTCCGCGTCATTAATAACGTGAAGCTAGCCTACAGAATATGCTATGCTGTCTCCCTGCTAGCTGCCTTAATCTCTATAGGCTTCCTGGCATCGCTGTGGGAGATGAGTAAAAAGCCTCCCCAGAGAATAGGGCCCTTGGTAATAGCGTCCAAGTTCAAGAACGTCATGAATGCTTATGCCCCGAGGAACTATGTGTTATTCATGCTCCTCTTCACGTTCTCCGTTAACCTTCCATCCGCGCTCTGGAACTACTATCTCATCAAGGTATTCCATGGCGACGAAACATGGATATCCCTGGGCAATGTCTCAAGCACACTGGCATCTATACTGGGCAACTATGTGGTGAGTAGGATGCATTACAGGATGAAGCCTAGGAGGGTGATGATCCTTGCAGTTCTCCCTATTTCAAGCCTCCCACTCGTATATCTTTTCTCGCCGACCCTACCTCTGCAAATACTCTTCAACATATACTCTGGTTTCTCATGGGCTTTCTTCAATAATATGTCCAACATCTACAACTTATACCTGGTCGGCATAGATGACAGGATATACTTCCTAACAATGCTCGGCATCGCTAACAATGTGTCGGCATCGATAGCGTCTAAGACCGGCTCCTTCATAGCCTCAATGGGTTTAGAGTACATGAGGCTGGTCTTCATTGTCTCCTCATGTCTTAGACTCTCATCGTTCTTCTACGCTGTTAAGAGGGTGAGGGATCTCTAGCCACCGTAGAGTGTTGACAACGCTATCGATGCACCAACCAGTATTGTTCCAGCTATCTCCTCCATCGTTACTCCTTTCCTTGTTACCTTGGAGCTTATCAACTGGTTTAACACAGGCACTAGTGAAGTCGCTATTGTCGTCTGTGCTACATTCAGGTATCTCATGGACTCCAGGTATGCCGTCCCCCCTATAATATATCCTGTCACCCCTGTAATCATAGTGAACTTAAGCCTTCTCGGCGCCTCGGTTAAGAGTTCCCTTAACGAGTATATTCTACTCGAGTAGACTAGTAGTATTAGACCCGGGATAATTAATCTAGTGGCGGTTAAGGCTAGCACGTCAAGGCCCATGTGTCTGATATAGATCCATGAGAGCAGGCTCCACACAGCCCACGAGATATTCGTGAACAATGCCGCCAGCAACCCCGTCTTATTCATGGTTAAAACCGTTACCTGTCTACGTACAGCAATGTATAACCCTGCTATAGCCAGGAGCGCGGCCAGCAGCGTCGCATATATGCCTGCACCAGGCTCAATTAATTGTTTAAACAGCTGGGTTGTAATCACGTAAGTGTAGCATGTTATCACGGCTAACCCGGGACCCAGCCTCCTTATCGATAATATGTAGAGGGAGTCACCGATCAATATACCGGTTACACCGATCACGGCACCTGCTACGAGGTACCTGTATGGATCTAGGAGAATCACTCTAGCTGTAAAGGGAAGTATTATTAATCCCGCCAGCAACGCCCTTAACCCGTTGGCCGTGAAACTATTATACCTAGCCTTATCCATAGCTATCAGGCTCGGTGTAAGCGACCACATTAAGATGCTTATGCTTAAATATATTAAACCTATAAGCATATCTGTTAAACCCATATCAACCACCAGTCAGCATGCCATACTTAATGATAAATAGGGTACGACATAAAAGAACCCACCCTATCAATAATTCATTGAAAACACTAGGCTGTGAAGGGTTGTTCATAGAGATAGATATAGGTTTATTAAGAAGTTGAATACTAGCTATTACTATAGAGGTGTAATAATGGAATTATTCACCTTAATACTCTTACTAGTCATAATACTATTCATCGGCGTACCGCTTCTCTCATCAGCAATAAGAATAATAAAAGAGTATGAGAGAGCAGTCGTCTTCAGGCTTGGCAGACTAGTGGGTGCCAAGGGACCGGGGATAGTATTTATCATACCCTTCATCGACCAGCTTCTAAAAGTAGATTTGAGAATCATAACGGTTGACGTGCCTAAGCAGGAGATAATAACCAAGGACAATGTCAGCGTGAAGGTTGATGCTGTAATATACTATAGGGTCTTAGACCCTGTGGCAGCGGTTACAAAGGTGGCTAACTACCATTACTCGGTGAGCATGCTGGGGCAGACTGTTCTAAGGGATGTACTAGGGCAATCAGAACTGGATGAACTACTCCAGAAAAGAGATGAGTTAAACAAGAAGATATCCGGTATACTGGATGAGCTGGCAATGCCCTGGGGTATAAAGATCTCGGCTGTGACATTGAAGTCTGTTGAGCTACCAGAGGAGTTAATGAGGGCTATGGCTAAGCAGGCTGAGGCAGAGAGATGGAGGAGAGCAAGGGTCATAGAGGCGGAGGGTGAGAGACAGGCATCCCAGATACTGGGTGAGGCGGCGAAGATGTATGAGGAGCACCCGGTAGCTTTAAGGCTGAGGGAGCTACAGACCCTGATAGAGATAGCTAGGGAGAAGGCCCTCGTCGTCGTAACCGAGTCTTCGGCTTCATCAACGGGCTCTATGATTGGAGTATATAAGGCTCTGAAAGAGAAGGAAAAAACTAGCTAGGATAGGTGTATTTGGATTGGTTAGAAACCAATTACTATTTTTTACACTAGTCATCGTAGTGACACTACTCATTCAAGCCATCTCCATCAGTGGTGATAATGGTCAAGCATACACAAGGACTATAAATCAAGCCATAGTACTCGATATAACCCCGCCCTTCGACACCATAGACACTGGTGTAGCTGAGTGCTTTATAGATGCCTTAAGGGAGGCCGAGTCCACTGGCTCACTCTTGATCTACCGTGTAAACTCGTATGGCGGCCTCCTGGACGCTGGCTTCACAATAGGTGATGCAGTATTATACTCTAAGACGCCCACTGTAGCCTACGTGGAGACCAAGGCTTTAAGTGCTGCCACACTGATAATACTGCCGGCTAACATTGTTGCCTTACAGAGGTATTCAACCATAGGCGATATGCAGCCCGTGATGGTTGATCCATTAACAGGTCAGATACAGTTCATCAATGAATCCAAGATACTCAACCCAATAATAGAGAGGGCTAAGACCTATGCGAGCAGGGGTAATAGGAATCAAACCATAATTGAGGAATTCGTAACCCGTGCATTAACCATTAACTCCTCCCTCGCCATTGCTAGCGGGGTGGCTGATCTAGAGGTGGAGAACTTCGATGAACTACTTGCTACATTGAAGGGGGTTCATGTGAGAATCAGTGACACTGAGTACGTGTTAAACATAGATAGGGGGATGGTGAAGACTTTCTCCTGTAGTATAAGGTCTCGCATGATATCCATTCTCTCGAACTCATATATAGCGAACATACTTACCACGATAGGAATGCTCGCCACGATCTTCGCTCTCGTCTCAGGCAAGCTCGCCATACTCCCGTTGACGATAGGGATGCTACTCCTAGGCCTCGTGGGCACCGGGTTCAGTGCTAACATGGTTTCAGCCTTCCTCATAATGCTTGGAGCATTACTGCTAGCTCTAGAGCTCTTCGTTATACCCGGGTTCGGCGTGGTTGGTGTAAGCGGGATAATATTATTGACACTGGGACTCGCACTACTACCGGTCTACGTCCCCACAGGGGTCTCGCCGAGTAGCGAATATATTACTGTCTTAAGGCTATATATATTAGTGATCTCCCTGTTTTTAGGCGGGGTATTCGGCACCGTTATATATAAGGTGGCTAAGGTGAGGCGTAAGAAGCCCGTGGAATTTCTCCCGGTTAATAAGAAAGGCAGAACGGTTGACGAGTTAAAGCCTGGATCCATAGGCTTTATAATGGTCGAGGGAGAGTACTGGAGGGCCGTGTCAGACGAGTATATTGCGCCAGGCGAGGAGGTAATTGTGGAGGAGATGCGGGAGGACGGTGTTCTAAGGGTTAGAAAAAAGACTAGTTGAGGACTATGTATATCCTTGCCCCTTGATCACTGTCCTCCAGCTTGAATGATACTATCCCCCAGTACCCCTTTAAATCAACCCTGTTTCTCCCCTCCTTCAACCCTACACTGGTCTCCTCTATGAGCTCGGGGGGTAATCCCGCGTCATAGTGTTTAATTAACAGCTTATTCGGCTTACCCGTGTAAACCACTAGATAAGGCTCCCTGTACCCTGTTAAGGGTATGCCACCGAAGAAGCCGTCTCCAACCATCCACCCATATACCCTGAATACTATGGATGGGGGCTGACTACTCAATAATTCATCCTCACTGACTATAGTTAACCCCTTGAAGCCCGCGTCAACTGGTGCAGCGTCTTTACCTCCGAGGTTAGGTGTTGTCGAGTACCCTATTATAACCTTTCCCCCCTTCTTAGTCATGCTAGTCACCCTAGCTCCGAGGGCCATCACTATCCTCGCCTGGGGAGGCGCTATATACACTAGTACAGAGGGGCCTACTACCGTATTATAGTATTTGACAAGGGCTTGATCGCTCTCCCTGTAGCCGTGGAGGAAGCCATGAGTATAAGCGTTGAATGGCGCCAGAATCCCCCCTGCAACCGGTAGCGCGTTGCTTCTATGCGGTGCATAAGGGTTCCTACCGAAGTCGAAGAGCCTTACGAACCTGGGCTCATCTATCCAGGGCTCCACCGGGTTCCCTACTAGTACCCCGCCACGGAAGAAGTGGTAGTACCTTGTGTAAGCGCTTAACGCGTACCCGCTTCCACGTATCTCCACGCCTCCTCCGTCAACCGATATTCTGCTCCAGGATTCCACTGCGTATTTGATGAGCCTACCGCTTGATAAATCCACACACTGAATACCGTCGATGCCCGTCATCCAGTTGGGCTGCATGTCGAAGCATGCGTAGTCGAGGAAAAGCGAGCCCTTTAACCCGGGTACATCGCTGATCCTCTCCAGCTTCCCGCCTTTACGCGGCAGGGAGTACAAGCCTAGGTTCACGTGTCCATCGGCCCTGCCCAGGAGCAGTCTATCGTTCACTGGATCATATATTATCTGGGATATCTCGCCAGCCCACTTGTACTCGTCATGTATGCTCTCGCTCCAGAGTAGCCTGATGCTTCTCTCATTGATGTTATAGGAGTGGACATGACTATACTTGTTCCTGAAGTCTATCTCGCCTGAAGCATTCATCTTGCCCTTGAATACAGCGGGGTTGTGGACCCAGCCACCGAAGAATATCTCGTCGTCGACTACATCCACGGCATTATAGGTATCACCTCCTGAAGCCGGGCCAGGCCCAAGATGCTGAAACCTGTATATCTCCTCGATATCGTCACGGGTGAAGTGGGCTTCTCCTTCCATTGACAACGTATAATATAATACCCCTTTGTAGTAGGTTAACCCGAATACTCCACCGCTACCCCATTCAGGCCCATACCTGGGTGGGTGAATATATGTCATCCTAAGTGACCTCCGATATTAGATATACCACATATTAAGTCTTAAACCCTGATGGCTGGGAGACGGAGTGAAGAGGTGATATATAGGTAAGGTATATTGTGAAGATGGTAGTTATGCCTGAAACCTGAAAGCTACAAGACATTGTCTCGAGATATACCAGCGTCAAGGGTTTGACATGTGTTTCTGAGTTGTAGGCTGCCTAGCGTTCTCCCTGCCTTATAACTTTATACACCTATAAGCCTAGCGGTGACCCTCAGGCCCCGAGACCCATGGCTGGCCGTGGAGAGGGGCTAGGGAAAGCCGTGTAAACCAGCCCACGGAGACCCGGAAAAACCATGAGCAGGAAACGGTAGCGTTCAGTAACTACGATCTTCTTGGTTTTCTTAAGGTTATATTAATATAGAAAAATATTTCTAGGACATGCGGATATGGTGTGAAAGCATTAATTTACATGGTTCAAGATATAGCTATGATGTAGCATGGAGGTTTCTCAGTAATGACTAGCACTGGTGTCAGCAAGGAGGAGGTTGAATACTATAGGACACTATTGGATAAATGTATCAATAATATACAGAGGAAGATCGTGGGCAAGACGAGGGAGCTCCAGATAATCCTTGCAACCCTTTTCTCACAGGGTCATGTACTGCTTGAAGGCGTGCCTGGGACAGCTAAGACGCTTATGGCTAAAGCACTCGCCGCCACACTTGGATTAGAGTTCAAGAGGGTGCAAGCTACACCCGACATCCTTCCCTCGGACGTGATTGGCGTGAACATCTATGACCCGAAAACCATGGGCTTCGTCTTCCGGAAGGGGCCAATCTTCACTAATATACTCTTATTTGATGAGGTGAATAGGGCACCTCCTAAAACACAGTCAGCATTGCTTGAGGCTATGCAGGAGAGGCAGGTGACGGTTGAAGGTGTCACGTATAAGCTACCGGAGCCCTTCCTAGTGATCGCGACCATGAACCCCGTGGAGACCGAGGGAACCTTCCCCTTGCCTGAGGCACAGGTTGATAGATTCCTCGCCAGGATCGTGATAGATTACCCCTCGATAGATGAGATGGTGGAGGTCTTGAAGAAGTATGATGAGATAGCTGTGCTAGATGATTTAAAACCCGTCCTCGACAGGGAGACCGTGCTCAGATTGATGGCTTTATCCAAGAGGATATACGTGGATGACAATGTGTTGAAGTATATAGTCGCTATAGTTGAGGCTTCGAGAAGACACCCCATGGTCAGGCTTGGTGCCTCGCCAAGGGGCGCAATAGCACTCCTACTCCTCTCCAGGAGCCTTGCCTTGATGCAGGGAAGGAGCTATGTCATACCTGATGACGTTAAGCAGGTTGCATACGCTGCATTATCCCATAGGCTGATACTTAGGAGTGAGGCGAGGCTGTCGAGGCTCACGCCTGAGTCAATTATAGATGATGTCCTTGAGAAGGTGGAGCCTCCTTGAAGATAACGAGTACAGGTATAGTGTACCTTGCACTCACTGTAATCTCCATAATATACTCCATCGCATCCATGAACCACTTCTACTACTTGTTATCACTGCTAGCTGTCTTCATCTTCATCAGTGAATACTACTTGTTCAGGGATGCCTTATCAGTGATCAATGGGATAAAGGTCTCCAGGAGAATCTCTAGTAGAAGCATTCTGGAGCTTGAGAGCGTTGAGATCGGTGTGGAGTTGAGTAATGACACCGGTAAGAGCATACCGAGGGTACTCGTCGTGGAGGATCCCCCGGGGTATATTCAGCCGGAGGTGAAGCCTGTCTTCACGGTTTTCCTCCCAGCATACTCGAAGAGTATTCTGAGCTACCGTGTCAAAGCCCTTGCCCCAGGTAGGATTGACCTCCCTGGTCTCCGCCTGATTTTCGCTGACCCGCTTTCATTCTTCTACGCTGTCTTATCAATCGAGCTACGCGACCACATTGTTGTCCAACCCCTTTATACAAGGGTTGATGAAGTCCTGAAGAGTATTGAGAGAATCACGGGCATCAATGTAAAGGGTCGTTCTTTCAGTGGAGAATATGATCTAGCCAATATAAGAGAGTACTCCCCCGGCGACGATGTTAGGAGGATACTTTGGAAGCACTACGCTAAGACTGGAAACCTGATGGTGAGAGAGGACTACGGTGATGTAAAGCCCTCCATCCTCCTAGTTATTGACATGCGTAAGAGGCTCTGGGAGATAGGCTCAGGTGTGAACACCCTGGCCCACGTGCAGCTGAGGCTCGCTCGATCTCTGTTGGAGAGCATGTCGACGATGAAGGCCCGCGTGGATGTTGCGATGTGCACGGAGACGTCGCCGAAGATATACTTCGACGCCTGGAGAGACCCTAGTGAGGCATTTTACTCCCTTCTCAGCACCCTGCAACCGGGCGGGGGCTGCGGCATCCCCTTGTCAACCATTAAACAGGTGCTTGCCTACATTGGCGGTAGAAGATATGATTCAGTTATCATTGTCACTAACCCTGTAACACTGGTTGAGGATGGCATTGACTCAGTGAGGGAGGTAGCATCTCTGGCACCCGGTGGGGCAGTAGTGGTCTTACCCAGGTTCGACTACGATGTATACGCTGGATTAAGTGGGAAGGAGCTCGCCGTGGTTGTAGGGAAGCTGGTGGGTGAGGCAGGTGTTGAGGCATTTATCGCCGAGGAGGATCTAAGGGTGGTTGCATAGTGATCTACCTGTTTATTACGCTGATACTGCTCCTGCCCCTTGTGCTACTAGATCTCCTGCTAGGCCTCGGTGTAACCCCGTTCATGCTACTAGTGATCTCCATTCTCTCAGCTATCATCCAGCCTGATCCCTCATTAATCCTCTCACCGCTTCTGCTCGTGGCAACCGGCTTCCTCGAGTACGTGTATAGGATCAGGGGGCCTGGTGTAGGGGTTAGGGCGGTGTTCCTCGAGACTTACTCCACTCAGCTTTTCTTCCTGGTCTTTGGTGCGTTGATATCACTACTGCTCAACACTAGTAGCTTGCCGGGCCTCGATGAATGGTCATCATCGTTTATCTATTTAACAATATACTTCGCCACTTCACTACTCCTGATACGGGGTGGGGGAGATGCATTAGCGTGGATTAATGGGTTATTGGAGCATAGTGTTGAAGGAGTTGAGGATGCATTATGGCATGCATCCCTGATTCTAGCATTCATACTCTCAATCAATGTCTACATGGAGATACACGTGTATGCACTGGTTTACCTTGCTCTACTTGGGCTAGCGGTCTACTATAGGAGGAGATTAATCCCCGGTAGACTCATGCTTCTGGCTTCACTACTATATGCTTTAATATTTATACTTGTTTTAAGGTAGTGTAGCAGATTGGTGATTACGTGGTGTCTAATATTGTTAAAGCAGCATTCGTGATCCTACTTATTGCATCAATAGTCTTCCTAGCTGTATCAGTATGGCTACTCTATACTGGTGAAGCACTGCCATCTCTCCTCTCGTTGGTGATAGGGTTGACCCTCCTCTCAACCTCTCTATCAGTGCTCAGAAAGTTGCTCACCGTGGCTGACTGAGTGTTTTATACCTGGTTTACTCTAGATTATACCTGTGTGAGCGTGAAGGGTCTTGGAGGTAAGGCTTCTAGCCTTCGATAGTATGGGAGTTAGATCGATGTCTACATTCATATCAACTCGTGACGTCAGGATACATATTGATCCAGCTGTCTCACTAGCCCCCAGGAGATACGGGTTGCCTCCACACCCCAGGGAGGTTGATAGACTGGTTAAGGCTGGGAGGGAGATCGAGGAGGCAGCGTACAAGGCTGACGTTATAATCATAACGCACTACCACTACGACCATCATGACCCAGGCTTCCTCATACCTCTCGAAATATACCGTGACAAGATCGTTTATGTGAAGGACCCTGTGAACAATATCAATGTAAGCCAGAGGATCCGTGCATCAAGGTTCCTTAAGCAGGTTAAAGAGCTGGCTAGGGAGGTTCATGTAGCCGAGGGAAGCATGGTTAGATTCGGGGATACAGTGATAAGGATGAGTCAGGCTGTACCCCATGGACCAAGCACTAGGCTTGGATACGTTGTAGAGGTGAGTATTAGACGCGGAGACGAGGTATTCCTGTACACAAGTGACGTGGAGGGACCCTGCCTAGAGGAGCATATGGGCTTCATACTTGGGGAGAAGCCGGGTATCATAGTGGTTGACGGAGCCCTCTCATACATGCTTGGCTACAGGTATTCCGTTAAGAGCCTCGAGGCCAGCATCGATAACTTGAAAAAGATTATTGATGCCGGTGCAAAAACAGTCATCGTGGATCACCATCTCCTCCGCGACCTCAAGTACATGGAGAGAATGGCTGAGGCCGTTGAATACGGGTTGAAGCATGGTGTAAGGGTTATCACCGCTGCTGAGTACATGGGTAAACCAATCGAGCAATTAGAGGCATTAAGGGATAAGCTCTACGAGGAGGAGCCCGTCAAGGAGCCCTCTATCCCTGAGAACCTGAGGGATCTCTTGGAGGAATAGTGTTGGAAACAATATATAACCGAAGTATATAGTATATGGATAACTATATATGTGTTTGGTGAGTCTAACATGAGGAGATATGATGTAGTCGTGGTAGGCGGCGGGGCAGCTGGGTTCACAGCTGCCTTAACAGCTAAGATGCTCTACCCTGAGTTAAGTGTCTTAATGATAACTAGGAGCGATAAGACCCCCATAGTCTGCGCGCTCCCATATGCTATAGCCGGTAACAGACCCCTTGAAGACTACTTGATGCCATACAATTACGCATCCATGTTGGGAGTAGAAATATTAGTTGACGAGGTAGTTGAAGTCGACACGGAGAACAGGGTTGTTAAAACCAGGAATGGTGTAGAGGTGTCCTTCGGCAACCTGATAATAGCCACAGGCTCCAAGCCCGAGGTCTACAGGGTTGAAGGAATGGCGCTTCAAGGAGTGTATGTTCTAGGGAAGAACTATGATAATGTGGCTGAGCTGAGGAAAGCAGTGAACCGTGACGGAGTCAGGGTAGTGGTTGTAGGAAGCGGGTTGACAACAGTCGAGCTGGCTGATGCTCTCAGCGGTATCCCAGGGCTCACAGACCATGTTAAGAGAAGGGTCGTGGTGGTCTCTAGGAGAAGATATGTTTTATCAAGATACTTTGATGAGGAGTTCGCTGAGATAGCTGAAAAGGAGCTTGTATCCAAGGGCGTGAAGATATACACTAATACAAGGGTTAAGAGAATACTTGGCGAGTCAAGTGTTAAGGGTGTAGAGCTTGACAACGGGGAGATCGTGGAGACTGATGTCGTCATCATGGTGCCTACATGGGTTCCCGATACAGAGCTAGCGGTTAAAGCAGGCCTCGACGTGTTGATGCAGGGCGTAATCGTCAACGATTACATGCAGACAGGGAAGCCATACGTGTACGCTACAGGAGACTGCATAGTGAAACGGGACTTCCTCACGAGTAGCATGAGGGATATAAAGCTAGCTACCCTGGCTTGCGAGGAGGCTAGGAGGGCTGTATCAGCTATTAAAGGCGTGGCTTTGAGCCCTAGCAGGATGGGGAGGATACCGGTCACAGTAACCAGGATAGGCGGCATAGTAATGGGTGCTGCAGGCTACATAGAGACCCATGCATTGAACCAGGGGATGTCATACATTGTTGGAAGGGCTAAAGCAGTGAACAGGCACCCGGTATGGTTCCCCGGTGGATGCGAGGTACAGGTGAAGCTCCTCTTCCTTCAGGATGGTAGACTAATAGGTGGACAGGTGGCTGGAGCCTGCAATGAGGTAGCAGAGATAACGAACACTATAGCGGTAGCTATACAGGGCTCCCTAAGGATAGAGGACTTAATCATAGGGCTCCAGCATGGCTCACACCCATTGCTAACATACTCACCAGTAATGCATCCATTAATAAACG
Organism: Desulfurococcus sp.; assembly: GCF_038881575.1. GTDB lineage: Archaea > Thermoproteota > Thermoprotei_A > Sulfolobales > Desulfurococcaceae > Desulfurococcus. The sequence goes on from NZ_JAVZPN010000001.1 coordinate 187,189, forward strand.
CTGCTATCGATGCATACATGAAGATGAAAAGGTGTGGTTGCCCAGGAGTAAGTAATTAAATGCTACTTCCTCCTGGATGTGCCTAGGATTAAGAATCCCAGGCTACAGAAGAGTATGAAGAGTGACGTGTAGCCTATCATGGCTATATTGTTGAAGCATCCCCCGAGAACCAGTATTAACGCTCCTGCAACACTTATACTGGTGGTGAAGACGCCTGATGCAAGCGACTGTAGTTTACCTGGTAGCTTCCTCGAAATCGATATTACTAACCCCTGCTCTAGGAGGGGGTATATTGGGAAGGCCCATAGTATTGCTACTACTAGTGGATCACTTATATGGAGGAAGAGGACAATGAATAAAGCGTACTCGAGGATAGCTGTTGCAGTAAGGATGGATGGGTTACCCTTATCGGATGCCCTGCCTAGTAGTGGCCATATTAATGCCCCGGTTAAAGCTGGTATAGTGTTGACCACTAGCCCGAATAAGACGGGATCTCCCAACATGGATCTAACAACTAGCACGTAATTGCTGAAGAAGAATCTTGTACCTGTGAAGGCTAGGAGTGAAACCGTGAAGAGCATCCAAACCCTCCTCACGCCTTCAACCACATCTCTGAGCCCTGCTCCAGGGTAGGCTACTTCACCAGGGTATGATGCATAGATAAACATGTAGCCTGTGAAGGCTAGGATGCCTAGGAGGGGCATGCCTGTGGAGTAGGGTAGGTATTCAGCCATGTATCCTCCGAGGACTCCTCCAACCGCCCATCCAAGGGAGTTTGAGACACCCATTAACGAGTAGGCTGAGCCAGAGGAGTTGGTATAGTGGAGGAGGCCCCCGTATATGCTTGGCTGAGCCATGCTTGTCGCTACACCATAGACTAGTATTAGCAGGGGGATGAACTCTACACTGGTGAAGCCTATTAATGCAAGAGGTATTGAGGATAATGCACCGAGCAATAGCATCCTCCTCCTACCAATGACATCGCCTACCATGCCCCCCACAACCGAGAAGAAGCCGGGCACAGTCTCAGAGGCTATGAGGAGGCTCATGAAGACGTAATCCAAGCCTACATGTTTATACACTATGTCACGTGAAACCGTATAGTAGGCTCCCCCAACCACTCCAAGCATGAATGACGCTGCGTAAAACACGTAGAGAACTTTTTTCACCCCTAGCCCCTCCTATAGGCACATCAATATACGTGGATAAGGCTTAAAGCATTATATAATGATCCTACCCATGAAACGGTTCCAGAACAATGATGGGTTGCCCTAGAGGAGCCAGAACCCCCATCCTTCAGGGCGGGAGCCGTCAGCCGCTCCGAAGGGATCCTTCGTCATTCATGGTGAGGAGGAGGCCAGTACCTGATGCACCCCAGCAGTATTTAAAATATTTACATTAAGCGAGCACATGTCTTGTCGATTATTATATTAATTGATTAAATATACTCCGTTCCATGGAGCCATGAGGGTTGACTGAAAGCTTATTAGGCTTAGTGTTTAGAGTAGTCAGGTGGTAACGTCACCAAAAGCCCCGCGCTAAGCGGGGTAGGGGTAACACGCCCGAGACCAGGCGCAGGGCTAAACCCGGCGAGAACCGGGAATATACCTCACCCTTTTAGGGCGGGAAGTAGATCAGGGTGGTTTCGGAGGGTTTAAGGCTTGCATGAGTACACTATAGTTGCTGAAGGGCTTGTTAAGAGATATGTGACGAGACAGAGGAAAGGGCTCTTCAAGTCTACTCCCCAGGTTATTGAGGCGCTTAGAGGAGTGAGCTTTAAGGTGAGGAGGAGAGAGGTCGTCGGACTCCTGGGTCCTAATGGCGCTGGTAAGACAACTACCGTGAAGATACTTGCAACACTCCTCATACCTGATGAGGGGGATGCATGGATTAACGGGTTCCACGTGGTTGAGGAAGTCGATGATGTGAGGAAGAGTATAGGTGTAGTGTTTAGTGTGGAGAAGGGGTTCTACGCTAAGTTGACTGGGAGGGAGAACCTGAGGTACTTCGCCGCGCTCTACGGGCTCTCCAGTTCCGAGGCCGAGAAGCGCGTCGAGGAGTTACTGAGGCTCCTCGAGCTGGATAAGCTTGGAGCATCTGATAGGCTCTTCGAGGAGTACAGTCTCGGGATGAAGGCTAGGCTTGGATTGGCGAGGGCCCTGTTAAGGGATCCACCGGTGCTTATACTCGACGAGCCAACCCTTGGACTAGACCCTCCTTCAGCCAGGAGGATAAGGAGCCTAGTTAGGGAGATGGCTGGTAACGGTAAGACGATACTCTACACAACCCACAATATGTTCGAGGCTGAGCTGGTCTGCGACAGGATACTCTTGATAGATAAGGGCAGGATCATTGCTGAGGGAACACCAGGGGAGCTCAAGGAGAAGATGGCTGGGAAGAGAACTATTGTAGCCCATGTCAGAGGAGACAAGATGCTTGTCTCGAGGACGATTGAGGGATTAGAGGTTGAGAAGGTTTCCGTGGAGGAGAGCGAGGAGGGACTCACGGTGAGGCTCCTCACAAGGTCGCCTGAGGAGGTTGCAGGTATATTATTAAGGGAGCTGGTTGCGAGAGGTGTGGAAGTATACACTTTGAGGATTGAGGAGCCAACTCTTGAAGACGTCTTCATATACTTTACAAGTGGTGGGGGGCATGAGGGAGCTACTTGAGATCATTAGGGCTGAATACATGTTTGTATACGGCGACGTCATAAGGAGGAAGAGCGCTCTTATATCTCTCCTTGCATATCCATACATGCTTACAGCGTTCATACTGGGCATAGGCTATGGATTAGGAGGGTTAAACACTTTCACTGAGAGAACCGGTGCAGACCCCATTCTCTTCTATATCTCTGGTAGCTATATGATGCTGAGCATTATGGCTGTAAGTGACGACCTGCTATGGCGCCCCGACTTCGACCACTGGATGGGCACTCTGCCCTATGTACTCTTATCACCTGTTAAAAGAGTATACAGGTACGTAGCGATCCCCCTGCCTCGTTTAACACTAGTGGTACTCCTCGGCTCAACCAGTGTTGTACCAGTATTCATACTCCTCCACGGTGTCCCCGGGCTCGTCGAGAGCCTCGCCGTAGTAGCCATGAGTGTAGTGGCATCCCTATCCTTTATACCTGTCTCCCTGTTAATAATGGGGTTACTGTATAGATCCACAGGTGAGAACTGGCGAGTACTCAACATCGTGAGACCCCTCATAATGATACTGCTGGGAGTCTACTACCCCAGGTACATGATGCCCTGGGTAGCCCGTTTAATAACCTACCTGATCCCATCGAGCAGTGTTATTGAGGTTGGGCAGAGGCTCCTAACCAGTTTTGAGCTCGACTCCTACTCCTGGATACTTATAGGGCTTGCAACAGCTCTCACATTGATCTACCTGCCTATAGGTGTTAGAAGCATTGTTAAATGGGAGGGCAAGCTCCGTGTAGCAGGGGTGAAGACGGAGTGAAGGAAGTGATCACACAGACGCTCACAGCCTACTTTAAGGCTGAGATGCTGAGGGAGCATGGTTTCTGGATAAGCCTAATAGGCTTCACTCTCTGGGGATTCCTCTTCATAGGGCCCATAGTATTGTTCTCGCCGAGCAGCCTCGATAAGCAGGTTACAGCGGGCTATACGCTGGTAGCTATGCTAGTGTTCTCCTCCTATATGACTGCTACATGGGATTGGAGCAGTCACTTAAGGTGGATGCTTAGGAGCGGTGTCCTGGAACAGGCTATCGTGGCTGGTAGAAGCATATACCTATACTTTATTGGACTCCTCCCAGTCAGCTTGATGTGGCTTGTGATAGAGGTCGGGGAGATCTATTTATTACTAACACTATTCTATGCTCCACCATACCTCAGCGTCTCCGATCCACTCCTATTTTTCACAGCGCTCGCGATGATACTAACCGTACTGGTAGCGCACAGCCTGCTACTGGGGGCATCCATACTTGCGTCTGGAACCAGTAATATAATAGTCGAGTTCCTCTCCTGGATAATACCTATAGCCAGCGGCGGGTTAACACCCCTTGCCTCAATGCCCCAACAGGTGCAGATAGTAGCGTTGGCAACGCCATACTCGTATCCAGCCGAGCTACTCAGACACATCCTCCTTAAAGCACCAGTAGTAATGCCTACTGATAAGCTTATCCTCTATGGCCTACCCTATGCTCTAGCATACTTGATTATAGCGTTAGCCGTCAATCACTACGCGCTTGCCAGGATCAGGAGAAACGGTGCACCCTCTATAGGGATGTACTAGATTTACATCTGAAAGCCTCGTCCTTCAGGATGGAGAGGAGGTCGGATATCAGGCTTGGTGTTTAGAGTCCTCGGGGAGGAGCTCTGGAAGAAATGCAGGGGATCTCTGGTCACCCTGACTGCGCTGCATACGAGAGATGTAAATCCGAGTAAATACAGGGAACCAGTGAACCACCTCTTTCAAGGTGTGGAAGGAGGTTAGTGTTGAGTAAATATTATAAGTAAATAAAGTAAATAATTATATATACGAATACTTGTAACAAAATATGGTGAACCACGTGTCTTACAAGACTGAACTCGAGAAAATAGTCTCCACATTAAACGAGCTCTCCTCCAAGGCACCCGAGCTCCAGGAGTTCCTGAAGTACGTGCATGAAGCTGAGTCGACGAAGACCCTTGATACGAAGACCAAGGAGTTGATCAGCCTGGGTATAGCTATCGCTGTGAGGTGCGAACCCTGTATAATATGGCACACTAATGCGGTGGTGAATGCCGGCGCAACAATGGATGAAATACTCGATGTGATAAAGGTAGCTGTATGCATGGGCGGCGGGCCCGCCCTCATGTATGCCTTAGAAAGCATATAATGTAGCGAAGGAGTTCCTAGCTGGGAAGAAGTAGTCCTAGTCAACCCTGTTTTTCACCATACTTCTCCAGTAGCTCATCACTTATCCTCTTAGTCCTCGCTATCTCACCGTAGACATGCGCGCTTCTCCTGGGTTTCCTCTCGAATGTCGAGTAGTCTACCTCGATTAAGCCGAACCTCTGCTCGAAGCCCTTATCCCATTCATAGTTATCCATGAAGCTCCAATAATAGTAGCCGTGTATAGGTATGTCCTCGGATAAAGCTTTGTAGACGTACTGGAGGTGTCTCACGATCGAGAGTATTCTTAACTCATCGTCTTTAACGGCTACACCGTTCTCCGTGATAACTATATCCCTCCTGTATCTATCATAGACCTCTTTCATCACCTCATAGATTCCCCTGGGATATATACAGTACCCCATAGTGGTCCACAACCCTGTGTCAAGGGGCCTCACATCCATGAACATCTTCAAGGGGTTAAACACGTGTTTAACCACGAACCCACTATAATAGTTGACGCCGATGAAATCCATACCGCTCTCCTCAACCCTCTTTACCCCTCTCAGTGAAACATATTCTCCCTGGAGTATTCCCTTCAGGAACCCATGGTTATATGCCTCCCTAGCCTTCTCACATGCATTGAGATCCCGCTTGCCATCACTAGCCGGCTTGAATGACGCGAGGTTCTGGGCTATCCCTACCCTGCCCTTCCCCTTGAGGACCTCGTAGGCCTCCTTATAAGCCTTCACGATGTTCACTGCTGCTTTATCAGCTATCTTCAGGCTTCTGTAGCCAGGGGGCCACACTCCCATTATATAGCCCTGGAGAATGTAGACGTTTGGCTCGTTGAAGACAACCCAGTATTCCACCCCTTTAACACTATCAACAATTACTTCAACATACCTCCTGAAGTAGGACAGGTTCTCCTCTCTGAGCCATCCCCCTTTATCAATAAACCATTTGGGGCTCGTGAAATGGTGTAGTGTGACCACGGGGGTTATCCCGTGCTTTCTTAGGAGCTCCACGATCTCCACGTACCTGTTCAAAGCCCTCTCATCGAACAAGTTCTCTTGGGGGAATACCCTGCTCCACTCTATGGAGAACCTGTATCCATTGTAGCCGAGCCTACTCATTAACTCTATGTCTTCATGGTAGAGCTCCCAGTGGTTGCATGCCTTACCTGATTTAACTCTTAGCCTTCCAGTTGTCTCCCAATGCCACCAGTCATTATACATGTTGTCTCCTTCAATCTGATGGGAAGCCGTTGCCGTTCCAAATGTGAAGTCCCGGGGGAATTCTATCAAGGATATCTCCTCTTATCTTATCTGGAATATCTAGGTGGGAGCTATAAAAATAAAGCTTTATAGATAGCATTACTAAGTGATATGTATTGGGAAAAAGGTGGCATATATGTCGCTCTTTAGACGTAAGAGAAGCGTGCCTTTAAGGGTAAGCGATATCATGTCGACTCCACCGATCACAATAAAGGAGACGGAGCCCGTGGAGAAAGCCGCTAAACTAATGTTCGAGAACAACACCTCAAGCGTCATAGTGGTCAACAGTGATGGCTTGCTAACAGGTATCGTGACAGCTAAGGATATAGTGGCAGCTGTTGCACTAGGTAAGATAGGCCAGGACATACCAGTGGCAAGGTTCATGAAGGAGAACCCGTTAACCATAGGCCCTGATGCACACATAACTGAAGCCCTTGAGAAGATGAGGGAATTCAATGTAAGACACTTACCAGTCGTAGATAAAAATAATAAACCTGTTGGAATGGTCAGCATTAGAGACATCATGGATGTTCTCTTAACACTCCTCAAGATAATTGAGTAGAAACCGCTCCTCAAGGCGTCAAATCCAATCCGGTTTTCTCCCTAATCCTCTCCTCAAGCACCCTGAGCCACTCAGGTACCTTGAAACCCTGCACCACCCTGCCCTTATCATAGGGCTTTATATCAAGTACGGGGGTACCGTCGAAGAGATCGAGGCCCCTGACGTAGATCCTGTTCTCCTCTATCTTCTCCACCTCCACAATAATTAACGCTATTGGATTGGGCCTGTGGGGGCTATCAGTGGCGAACACGCCGAGCTCCGGGAGCTCCTCTAGTTTGAAGCCTAGCCTCAGGAGTTTCCTCGGCTTAACGATCAAGGTGTTCCTGGCTTCACTAGGTACTTTATGAAGATATGCCACTATTATTATATGAGAGAAGCCCTCTAATCCCTCGAGGCCCTCAGCATACTCCGGTAACACCTCAATATATCCCTCCACAATGCTTTTATCTAGGGCTTTCTTGATCTCTTCATCCAGTGTGCCCGTCCTCACAAATCCAATGGGCTTCAACACTATGTCCATGATAACCCGCCTTAGAGAGAGGGGTTTTCAGTTGTAACAGTATTTATTCAACCACCCTTAAACCTGCTGCATGAGTAGGCCAGTGCCTGCAGGAATATTAAGGCGTTATTTAAGAGCCCGATGAAATCGCTTCTCCTATATAGATCCAGGAGCCTTGCTGCATCCTTTGAAAACCCTTCGCACACCTTCCTTATCTCTCTACTAATAGTCTTGGATCTAACCAATGCCTCGAGCCTGCTTACGGCTTCCTCAAGCCTCTTTACAAGCTGCTCTAGTTCATCTAGATCCCCTTCAACTATTGAAAGCATGATACCGTTTAAAGCACTGGTTACCTCCTCTATTAGCCCCTTTATCTCTCCAGGGATCAATCCCCATGTACCCGTTTTCGCTATAGGGGTATGCACCTGGTATACTGATACCTCGAGAGGGGTTTTACCGAGGAGCTTGAAGGCTTCTCCTACTGGTGGTTGACCTGGTCCAACCTCCATGTTGACTATTGTTCTACCGGATAACAGTATATGCATCTCGGCGTCCTGGTAGACTATGTCGAAATACTTGTATCCTGGCTGATTAATTAATGCCTCCAGGTGCTCCCTTAACGCATTACTGTAGTCTTCCTTAAAATATTTACCCGGGAACTCCGCCAACAATGTTAACTCGAGCACTGAAAGCAGCTTCTTCAACGGTATCCTCTTAGACGTGGACTCCAGCCTGCTACCTACGAGTAGTTTTACGCCGTAGAAATCCACATTATCCATCATTACACCGTTTTGTCTTTCCCCTCTGCTATGCGTACACGAGGTTAAAAACTTAACTAGCTACGTGTGTCCACACTTATTCTCCCTAATAGCCTTCCCCAATAATTCTGCAACATACTCCGGGGTGGAGTCGTAGGTAAAGTTCCCCCCACCAGTCTCCATGCCGGCGGCATACTTGAGCTTCCCGGTTGTCCTGTACATGCCATATATCTCGATATGGAGGTGGTAGAATGGATACCTGGTGTGCATGGGGTTCTGGTGGAGAACCATCGTGTAGGGCATTGGTTTCCCGAGGACCTTGTTCAATCCACATAGAACCGTCTTTAATACATGGGCTAGTGCAGTCACCTCATCACTGGTTAGATCCGTTAACTCACCCACATGTCTCCGGGGGTATATGTGGACCTCGAACGGCCAGTGTGCATAGAATGGTATGAAGGCCACCCAGTTGCTTGAATCATATACTATTCTAGCCTTCTCCCCCTCCTCCTCCCTGATTATCCTGCAGAAAAGACACTCCTTGTTCTCACCATAATATCTCCTAGCGTTTTCAATCTCCCTCTGCGCCCTGACGGGCACGAAGGGGAGTACATATATCTGTGAATGAGGATGTGTTAGGGATACACCTATTTCACGCCCCTTATTCCTGAAGAAGAGGAAGTAAACGAGCCTCTTATCCTGCTTCTCCTCCCTGTACTTATCGATAACTAGGTTGAGCACTTTGGCTATGTGTTCAACGGGGAGATCACTTATATCATCTAGATCATGGAGAGGGGTCTCAACAACCACCCAACACCTCCCATACGAGGGCGCAGTCCTGTAGAAACCATGCTTCCCCGGCTCTAAAGGAGTATCGCTGAGCATGGGGTACCGGTTCCTGAGTACTAGTGCATCCCATCCATACCCTGTCTCAGGCGCGCCGGGGCAGAAGGGGCAGAAGCCCTCGGGCTGCCAGGGCCTCGCCTCCCTTATGCTTGAAACCATGACCCACTCTCCGAGGACAGGGTCCCATCTCAGCTCCTGGATCCTTCTCTCCACTGGTGATCACCTGTCTCCATGCGTCTTAACTCCCTCATCTATCTCAACTATCCATCCACGGGGTGCACAGCAATCCAGGACTCCTTTAAGTGCTTTCCCAGCAGTATCCCTATCCCTACATAAAGCTATAACAGAGCCGCCTAGCCCAGCCCCCGAGAGCTTGGCCCCCAGTGCTCCATGCTTATTCATTTCCTCAACTATCCTATCTATCTCTGGCAGGCTTACATCATATAGCTTGCTGAGTAAGTAATGCTGGTGATTCATTACTAAGCCTATTAGCTCTAGTCTCCATGTATTACTGGAGAGAATAGATCTCACCCTTCCAGGCTCCACTAATTCGCTACCGAGAACCTCTACAACCTCACTAACCGTGGGCTTAAACCCCTTCAACACCTTAACCGCCAGCATCGTGGATGAATGCATTCTAATCGTGAACTCTATCCTCCTAGCCCCAGCCCTGTTCACGTTTTCAAGGTATGGGGTGAGCTCATCTAGTGTGAGCTCCTCCCACCTCGGCTCCCAGTACCTATACCCAAGCTTGCTCTTCAAGCCCGGGGGAACAATGCTCATTAACTCGTTTAAAGCCTTATCTATCTCACCTTGTACACGTGGATGGATATCGGCTGTCGAGTGCCTGATCCCAGAGTCCACTACGAGCCAAACCCCCTCTCTGAACCCGAGTTCTTCGACATTATACGGGGGCCTTGTATGTATCAATGTTACGCCGCCGAAGGCTGAACCATACTGGTCTAGTCTCCCGCAAGGTATACCCATGACCTTGTTCTCGGCTTTGAAAGCATACTCAGCTATATCCCTCCTGCTAAGCCCAAGCCCGTTGAGCTCGCTTATACCCCAGGCGACAGCTACCTCGAGGGCCGCACTGCTCGCCAGCCCTGATGCAACGGGTATATTGCTTGCAATATATGCCTTAAACCCCTTGATCCTGTATCCTTCCTCAGTGAAGACCTTGAATACCGCCCTAATATAGTCGCCGAACCATTTACCACCCCTCAGTGTTATCTCCCCAGGCTGGAATTCATCCACCGCGTTAAGGTTCTCGGAGTAAGCCACGACTCCATTATTGCTGGGCGCTAATGCAATGTATGTCCTAAGGTTCACCCCTATAGCTGAGACCGGTAAGCCCTTATAATCCTGGTGGGTATTCAGGAAGTCTAGTCTACCAGGTGCTGAGACCACTATCGATGGCTTTTCACCATAGAACTCCTTGAACGCCTTACTTATTTTATCAATCATGAAACCATCCTCCCGGATTCTCCATGATGAGGGCCCTTGGATTTTAAATCTTGATGTAATTCTTATTAAATCCATGCCTAATTAATGAACTCATATGATGCAGGGGAAAGGGATTAAGCATGAGATACGTTGTCACAGGAGGAGCGGGCTTCATAGGTAGCCACTTAGTCGATTACCTTGTCTACAGGCTTAAAGCTGATGATGTGGTGGTGATCGATAATTTATCCTCAGGCTCGCCCAGGAATATAGAGAAGCATATTGAGGCAGGAGTAGTGAGACTCGTTAAGGCGGATTTATCTAAGCGCGGAGAGTGGGAGAAGAGCCTTGAAGGAGCCGATATAGTTTTCCACTATGCCGCCAACCCTGAGGTCAGGATATCGAGTGTGGAGCCAGGCATACACTTCGAGAACAACGTGGTCGCGACATTCAATGTACTGGAGGCGATGAGGCTCGGCGGCGTGGGTAAGCTAGTCTTCGCCAGTAGCTCAACGGTTTACGGGGAACCCTCGGTTATACCCACCCCTGAGGACTACCATCCGTTGAAACCTATCTCCATATATGGTGCATCAAAACTAGCATCCGAGGTACTCATACAAGTGTATAGTGAGCTATACGGGTTTAAAGCACTGATACTACGCTATGCAAACATAATTGGAGCGAGGAGCAACCACGGGGTCATAGTGGACTTCATAAACAAGCTAAGGAGGGATCCCTCCAGGCTGGAGATACTTGGGGATGGAACACAGAGGAAGAGCTATCTCCATGTAAGCGACGCTGTTGACGCCACAATGCATCTCGCCGTGAATAAGCTTGACAGCATGCATGGAGTAGATGTTTACAACGTGGGCAACCATGATTGGGTAACCGTAACCGAGATAGCAGATATAATAGTCGAGGAGATGGGCCTCGGGAGAGTCGACTACGTGTTCAAGAAGACCACACCAGATGGAAGAGGGTGGCCTGGAGACGTTAAATTAATGCTCCTCGACATAAGGAAGCTGGAGTCAACAGGGTGGAAACCCAGGCTCTCTTCAAGGGACGCGGTTAGAAGAACCGTGAGAGAACTCCTCGGCAAGACCTGAGCCAACCCAGACCTCAAAGACACCGGTATATTTTCATCCAGGCCTACATTCACGCTCTGCTATAATACCCGGTGCCTAGCCCTGGGAACACTGCTATTCCCACCCATAGCGCCCGAATCACGTGTTCAATATCCCCCGGTGAAATAGATAAAAATGCTTCCCTATAACATGTTTAATAAACATGTTTATTAGAGGTGGTGATTTTGAAGCTGGTTGAGCCGGCTGCGCTCAAGGCCCCTAGTATGACGCTTAAAGAATACATTGATACACTAGGCCGCATTATCTCCAAGTGGAGGACGCCAATAATCCATGTCAGGAATGACAGAGTGCTTGAGGAGGATGTAGCCGTATTCAACGCTCTAGCTGAGTTCGGGGTTAGATATATACCTGTTTCAGATACCCCTGGTGAAGCTGGGGAGGTATCCCTCACCCTCTTAGACCCTTTCCACGAGGTTCAGGGAAACGGTTTAAGAGTATATGATTCAGTCGTGGAGCTTGTGTCAAGGGATACGCCTACACCGCTGGTTAAGCTGAGGTCGCTGAGCAATAGCGATGTAAGGGTGTGGGCTAAGCTAGAGTGGTACCATCCATTCAGCCTAAGCATAAAGGATAGGGTTGCATGGTACATGCTCCACAGGTTTCTCGAGAGAGGTGGTAGGCCGGCTAAACTGTACGAGGCGTCTTCAACTAACACGGGTATGGCGCTGGTGGGACTCGGGAACTATCACGGGGTGAAGACAAGAATATATCTCCCAGCTACAACCCAGAGATGCGTCGACTACGTGTTCAAAGCAATGGGTGCCGAGGTCGTGAGGGAGAGAACACCTATAACGATAAGCATGCTCAGCAAGGTCCTCGTGGAGGCAGCTAGGGATAATGCTGTTGTATTAAACCAGTTCGAGAACGACTATAACTTCCTCACTCATTTAAGGTATACAGCCAAGGAGATAGACTACCAGTTAATGGGCAAGGGAGTGAAGCCAAGTGTTGTTGTAGCTGGGCTCGGGACAAGCGGGCATCTCTCAGCGCTCTCATTCTACTTTAAGAATAAGTACGGGGACGTAGAGACTATAGGAGTTCAGCCGGCACAGGGCTCAAGTATCCCGGGTATCAGGAGGGTGGAGACAGGGGTTAAATGGCTCCACATGGTTGAAGTAGACAGGGTTGTCGATGTAAGGCTCGAGGAGGCTTTAACAGGGATACTTCACGTGGCGAGGATTGATGGGATACTGCCAGGCTTCAGCTCGGGGGCAGCAGTATATGCATTGATGAGGCTGCTGAATGAGGGTTCGCTTAGGGGAGATGTAGTTGTTGTCTTCCCGGATCATGGATTGAAGTACGTTGAGCTACTCGAGATGCTTCTAGCTGAGAAATGCATCGAGGAGTCAGCACCAGGGTTGAGTCATGAATAATCAGCCTAGATGAATAATCTCAGTACCAGTAGTGTGGAGAGGTAGCCTGTAAAATCAGTGAACGTGGTCATTAAGGGAAACACTATGTTATCAGGGTCCCAGCCATGCTTAAACGAGATAGTGGTGAGGTAGAAGGTTGTAACAGTTGAGAGCGAGTATACGAGTATGAATGACATAGTGATTGAAATTGTTGACACAGCGAACATCCCTGGGGCACTGGTAGCCAGGATCACGATGTATGCTGCAAGTATCGATATGAATGTAGCTATAGCCTCGACAAGGCTTTCCCACCGGTATCTACTGGTATCAGCACTGCCTTTCACATGGAACTCTATGTTCAACTTATTGCCTAGGTGCCCCATGGAGGCCCCTATTAAAGCATTAAAGGCTGGTAGAACACCGAGGACCTCGGGGACCCTGCTAAGTAACCCCTCAATGCTGACGGCTGCAAAAAGACCTCCCAGGCTGCTTCCCGAGGCAGCTATGATGGATGACACGGCGTTCTCCTTAACCGGTTTATCCTCATGTATCCTGGCCAAGTAGAGGTATGATATAGCCAGCGATGCAAGCACGCCTAGTACGAAGAGGAGCTTAACTATGAACGGTATCGCCTGGTACATCAGTGACACAAGGATCAGTGTTAAAGGGGTTAGGGCATCCCCTACACCGGTGACAACCACGGCGACGAAGCCGGATGGATCCACGCCCTTCTTAAACAACATGATCACGGAAGCCAATACAATGGGGTTTAGCACGAGGAAAACGATGATCGTCGACGCAGTCACAACGAATACGAGGGAAACGGGATCCATGGAGCCAAGGTTAAGCATGTATGAGAGTACCAGCCCCATGAAGCATAGTTCAAGCGAGGCAATTAGGGATACCGTGAACCCCGTAAGAATATTAATCATGTTGAACCTAGTGAACAACTTTGGCTCAGCCGCACCTATATGTAGCGCTGTTGTAAGCCTGTACCCTATGGCGCCGTAGACGTCGCCGCGAAGATCCATGAGCCCGGGTATCACAATCATCAACACCGGGTACACTAGTAGCAACTCTATGTTGAATCTCAGGGTCAACCCGGCTATTACCTCCCCCACGGCGAGGGTTAGCAGGGGTATTAGCGAGCCGATGAGCCTCCTAGCCACCGCAATATGCTTCCACCCTTATTCACTCTATGTGGATGTTTTTAAGAGGGTTACAGTATATATATCTACCACTCGAGGAGTTGCATGGTGTCCAGTGGGAATCTAACGCCTGAGCAACATAGGAGGCTCCACGAGAAATTCACAAGGATAAGATACAAGCCTGTATCCGTTGCAAGCATCTTAAAGACTATCTGGAGCCTGAGCGATATAGGTTTAGACCTAGCATTCTACGCTTACTTCTCAAGGGATACTGAGGCAGCTGAGAGAGTCCTAGATATAAACAGGGTGATAGACGAGAACCTAGCCCAGTTCATAATGCATACTGCACTGGCATACGGTAGAACCAGGGAGGGAGCCGAGGCAAGCCTCCTAGCCTTCTACTATGGCTCAGCAATAGACACGATAGTAGACAGCGTCAAGGACATAGTTTACACACTGCTAGTCGGGCACGCGCCGAGCCTGAGCTATGATGAGATAGCATTACTCATGGATGGAGAGATAGTCGCCAAACTCGTGCTCGAGAAACCAGTTAAAATCATAGAGCTCACCGACGCATACCCAGTCGACGTGCTGCTTAGCGTCCATGCCGGGAAATCAATGCTCGCCCCCTCACCCGAGACTATTCTACCGGCAAAGTCCACAATATACGTGAGGGGTTACAGGGAGAACGTTATCAGGCTACTCAGCGACCACGGTGCAACACTACAGGAGAAACGGTTATCAGGGGAGCTCGAGCAGGTTTTAAAGAGCATAGTGGAGCTCAAGGACTACACGAGGCTCATGATAGACCTAGCCCACTACACGCTACTGGAGCCCGAGCCAGGCGTGGTAGAGGAGGTGGAGGACCTCGAGGTCTACATAGACTGGAGGCAGCTAGACGCATTAAACAAGCTCAAGGAGGCTTCAGGTAAGATAAACCCTGATACATTCATAGGGCTCTCAATCCTCTTCAAGGAGCTCGAGGACATAGCCGATGCATCCAACACTATAAGCCACATACCAAGCCTCCTCGAGGAGCTGCCCGAGGAGTACAGCGAGGTCTTCGCCAAGATATTCGAGACAATAGGGGAGAAGATAAAGACGATCACAGTGTCAAGGGAGACAAGCCTAGACAGGGTGACGGTGTGGCTGAGGAAATACGGGGGAACAGTCCTAGCTGTTAAAACAGGGGATGCATGGATAGCGTACCCACTAGCAAGAAACCCCGTGCTTAAACCCGGAGACAAGCTAGTGGTAGCATACCCAGCCGAGTTCACTGAGGAAGTGGGGCAGCTCCTAAAGAACCATATATAATGGTTAAACAGCTACGTGTTTAAATTCGACAGAAATACCGTAAAACATTATTTATAAACCAAACCAAGGAATAAATAAATCGAGGTGGAGATAAAAATGAAGAAGGCAATTTCACCAGTAATAGCCACAGTAATAATAGTAGCAGTAACAATAGCAATAGCGATCGCAGTAGCATTATGGATGACAGGCCTAGTAGGCTCATTCACAGGCACCGAGAACCTCCAAATAGTCTCAGCATACGCTCAGAAAGCTCCTAGTGCAACAAACACGTGGACCATATATCTTGAAGTAAAGAACGTTGGAACAGTAGACGTAACAATAGACAACATATTCATAAACGGAGTACCAGTATCAAGCCTCAGCAATACGCCCACTATTAGCACAACTATCGGCTCTCAATCAGGAAGTGTTTCACTTAGCGACATAAGAATACCTATTTCAACAGGTGGAACAGCTAAGATAACTATTACTGTCACAGGCTATACTCCTGGCCAGATGCTTGAGGTAAAGCTACACAGTGCAGCTGGCAAAGAATACCCGAAGCAGGTAACGCTACCATAGGGGTGTCAAATACCTTTAAATCCACACCGTTTTTTACATGCGTCTATATGGTATCTCCTCTACACGTCGACATCACCCAGCTTGATTGCTTCCCGCAATATGGGAATTAGCCGGTTGAATAATAACGGAGATATCGTTCTAGCTCTAGGTGGTATATTGATTACTCAGACTAATAGGCTGTTTTGAGGTCTATGATGCACTGGTGAATTTATATAGGCAGTAGCTGGTGCCACAGTAAACTGTTTCAACGTGTAGCACAATTTCTGCTACACTATACTTCTCCCTCAGTAATGTGGATACAGCATCTTTGAATCCATCTGGATCCGGCTGCTTCTCCATGAGCACTGTGAACTCTTTG
The DNA here is from genome assembly GCF_038881575.1 of Desulfurococcus sp. Classification (GTDB taxonomy): domain Archaea; phylum Thermoproteota; class Thermoprotei_A; order Sulfolobales; family Desulfurococcaceae; genus Desulfurococcus. Next base: position 203,296 of record NZ_JAVZPN010000001.1, read on the forward strand.
ATGCCCCGTGAAGCGATTAGGGAAGCTAATGCATCTGGGTCTAGGCTCCACCATGTATTAATGAGCCTGCTTGTATCCGGGTTTCTCAAGCATAGATGAATGAACCTCATGTATGGATCGCTTGTTACCAGGACTCCTCCATCCCAGTATATCTCTGCTGCATGCATCGATACATCCAGTAGATCATTGAGTAATGCCTTGCTGCTGGGCACCGGCTCCAGATACAGAGGCATCCTGTTTAAAGCGTAGACGTAGGGTTGATTGAGATACTGTAGTGATGGATTTAGCGTGGCATACAACCCGGGCGTAATCACTAATAAAGCTAGGAGCACCCCAGGTATTCTCCCAGCATGGCTGAAAACACTTACACCACACGCTATCATCAAGGGTGTTACCGACATTAATACTCTATCATACTCTTCACCGGCTAAACCCGTTAGAGGCGTTAACCATGTTGTCGTCGCATATAGTATGAGTATGAGGGTTAGCATCGTAGTGAACCATGCCTTCTTAAGCGAGTCTTTGTAGGCCACGGTGTATAATGCTATATATACTCCTGCACCAGCTATAAGATAGGAGAAGGCTCTCCCTGCCCCGCTTAGATCACTGGTTACAACCGGGGGAGCAACCCCTGTAACCGTATTCGCCACCAAGGGGGTCCTCGTATACCATGAGTAGAGAAACACCTGTATAACACCAGTCACCATGTATAATATTACAGCCATGAGGCGCCTCCCAGACAGCCCAGCACCCCTCAGAAGCCTGTATACTATGAGCAATATGAGTACAAGGGAGAATAATACGCCGAACTCCGAGGCAAGCCCCATTAAGATTAGTAGCGAGGCCACGGCAAGGTGTCTCCTCAGAGATCCACTTGTAAATAAGGCATCATCCACTACTAGTAGAGCCGCGAGCAATAATATTGCTGCAAGACCCTGCTTATGGAGATCCCATGTCAACCTGAGGACCAGTAGGCTGAGGCTTGTCAAGATCATACCTGTGAAAACCCATTTATCACTGTACTTGAAGACCCTCTTCATCAACAACCCATTCAACCCCACTAGTAAGCCTGTTACTATGGCTGGATACACCTTGAACAAGTACCATGGATCGACAACCAGGGAGAATGGATACAGTATCCAGTCGAGCAAGGGGGGAGTGTTCCTGAGGCCAGCGTTCCACACGTATACCCCGAACAACATGGGTTTAACCAGGAAATCCCTTGCATGTGCAATGTACTCGACTGTATCATAGCCCACTGGGTAAGGCCAGTAATGAATCTCGGGAAGAATCCTCACCGCGAACCCTAGGATGAACCCGGCTAGGAATATATGGAATAATTTAACAGGCCTCCACGGCTTAACCTCGAGAAGCATCTTTAACCCGTAGTGTCTCCCAGCCATGCAGAGCCCTATTGAGAGAACCGGTGCTGAAAGCATTAATGGATAGGAATACAGTAGTGCTCTCCCCGTCTTCACGAGTCCACCGATATATAGTGAGCCAGGGGAATCCATTAGGGACAACACTATTGATACCACTCTTCCTGATGCCACCAGGATAATATTGGTAAGCAAGGGGATCTCGAGGAAGTCCCTAGACTGCTTCCTCCATTCATACCAGTAGAGCAGTGCAAGCACGGCTACCAGCCAGTATATATAGTCTACTCTAACAAGATAGAGGGGATCACTGAGCCTCCCTGGCTCCAGCAGTATGAGCAGTAATAAGATTAACTGGGTTATATAGAGTGAGGCTTGATTAAGAAGCAAGGATCTACCCTTCATCCCTCCTCTTCCTCCACCAAGAATAAGCTGTTTTAAACATGTATACAGTGATTGAGACGAGGAGCACTGTTGAAACAGGTGCAAAATGTATTATGTAGAAGCTGTAGAGCGATTTATTACCGATTAAGTAGAGGATCACGTAGCCTGAGAGTATTGAGAGGTATAATAGCCATACACGCCTCAGCTCATCCCGCTTAATGATCCATGGCGAGAACACCAACCCGGCAACCAGTGCTGTAAGATATATGATAGGCTGGCCACTACACCTCACCCATTCGCCGGTTGATGCATCAAGCCACATGTAGAAGGAGTTGGATCCCAGCAACCAGTCCAATGGTGACGAGGCAATGGTGTCGCTGGTAGTCTTCACTCCCGTATGCCATTTAATACTCCCTTCAACAGATGTCTTGAACCAGGCACTCCAACCCATAGCATTGATGAAGGGGTGGGAGAGGACTAGGAGAATCAACGGGTATATGGTGAAATATAATAGTAGCTGTGAAAAACCATTCCTAACCCTGGTCAAGGCACCCCTCTTATCGAGCAATCCCTCAATGAAGTCCCCGGGCACCGCGAATAAACCCGACGCCTTCACACATCCTGCCAGGGAGAAAACAAGCACCCTGGCAACCCTGCTCCCTAGGGATGCATAACCGTGTTCAACAAGCATGTAGAGCCCGAGAAGCGTGAATAAAGCGAGGAATGAGTCGAGCATAGCTAACGCACCCACGGTGAAGTAGGAGTTATCGGTGAGCATTAATAATGGTGTTGCAAGGGCTATTAAACGAGCCAGGGGCTCACTGGTGATTCCTCGTAGAATATAGAGTGTCACAGCGTACCCGAGTAGAAACAGTAGCGTGGTAGAGATTATTGATGGAAGACGCCACGTGAACGGGTTGTCCCCTAGAAGCAGGCTTAACCCGATGATATATTTACCCAACGGGGGATGCTCGAGATTCATGTAATCGTTTAACCCGTTTTTATCGGGTAGGGCCCAGCCGCATATGTAGCCGGTGATATTGTATCCCATTGAACCAGCCTTCTCCGCTACGGGTTCCAGGCCATCGTAGAGCTCAACGTAGACAGCGTTTAATCCGCTCCCTAGTGGAACAGGTATCATCGCAGTGGAGCCCCCGTCCCAGGTAACCGTTGCATAAGTATACTCGACCCCAGTGTATCCTGAGTCAAGGATCCTGCATGAGTCAGTGCTGCAGAGCTCGTTTACAAGCGTCTCATTAGGCCTCCCACTCAGTATAAGGGTGCATCTCAATCCATCACCAAGCCATGTGTTTAATACATTGACCCCGAATAATTTGACAAGTATGTTCCTGGCGCTGGTGACGTACCATACCTCGTCAGAGACATAACTCTCCCTGTAACTACCTGGGGAAAGGGATAGATGGAGGTCTATATATACCAATCTATAGGCTACGAAGCAAAGCAGGATCATTAAAACCCCTATTGATATAGCCCTAGCCAGCTCTATACGTCTTTGAATAGCGATCCCCGTGAAGACTGATATAAGGGGATTAAATTTTAAGTCTTCACATCAAACCACCAGTATTTATAGTAGATGAAAGAAGCATGCATCTAACCCTGGGGAGCGCTTCGATTAATGAATTCTAGCAGGCAAGATCTGAAGCCGTTTACCCGAGAGTGGTAGGTTAGGGCAGTTTATGGCCATCCTCGGGTTCATCACGGTTTCTCATCCCCTTCCCCTTGCCTGCGGGAGCTGTGCCCCATCGGCGGAGAGGGATTCACTAGGAGACCCCCTCACCTGGCTCACAGAGTTCACTCCATTTCACTAACTATGTTCATGCAAATACCTAATAAGTTTTCCTAAAGAACGCGGCGAAATGATGAAGCTAATAGCACTAAAAGGACTGAAACAACCATAAAACACCATAATCATTGTTTCTGCCCCGACGTCTCTTGCCTTGAGATCGCCGAAATATTTAATATCTAATGGTGGAGATAATTATGAGGGAACTATATTCATGCTCGGCGACGGAGAGGTCATAGGCATAGTGGTTCTAATCGCGGTCACCATAGTTGTAAGCATGGCTTTCGTCTTCTGGATCCAGGGTAACCCCGCCATGGATACAGGGATAGACATAGTTGTTATAGCGCACAGCGTGAACTATACTGGTGATGGATGGAGAATCTGGCTCCTGGTCGGCAACAAGGGTAGTAGGACGGCCGACATAGAGTACCTGCTCCTCAACAACAGGGTTTGCAATATCGATGTTAATGTGACGCGTAGTGGTATGGTTGAACACTATACCCTACCCGGTCAACCAGTGCCCATCGAGCCCGGTGAATCCATTGAGATAACGTTTCATACAGGCAACATTAAGGGGTGTGATATAACAGTGAGTCCCGGCCTCCATTTAGGGCTCACGCTGAGGACTAGTCAAGGCAGGGACTACTACAGGGAGATCACTATACCGTGAAACCAGGCATCAATGGGAGAACCAGTAGGGCTAGTATGATGTATAGATACATGTCTTTCACCCTGAACAATGTCAACCCGGAGTACGAGGGTTTCACCGGGTACTGTAGAAGCGCTTCAAGCCTGCTCCTAGTCAGCAATGCTGTATGGTAGATTAAAGGAGTCACTAAGGCACCTATTCTTCTCCCCCTATACTTAAGGCTTATCGTCACTAATGCCTCGCTGAAGTATATGAGTGTTAAGGGCAGCTGCGACAATAGTAGTGTAAGGATTACTGCTTGATCACTTAGACCCATAGCCACTAGAATACCCCTCCACTCATCAACACTTAGCAACTGGAATAACTGTGTGAAGGCCAGGAAGAAGGCAACCAGCCTCACGGCTCCGACAGCCATCTCGCTGAGTGGTATGGCTGGCATACCGGTCAGCACAGCTAGGTACGATATAATGGCTCCAAGTAGCGTGAACACTACGATTAGCTTTAACCCATTCACCACTATCCTATAACCCCTCAGCCATGATAGAACGGCTAGCTCCAGGGAGAGTATTATGGCTGGGTAGAGGTAGTAGAGGGGGTAGCTGATGCTCCTTGATGCAGTGAGCACGGCGATCAAGCCGAGCGAGTAGATGATCTTACACAACGTGCTGAAGCCTGGATCCCTCTTGGACTGGAGGAACATGTAAGCTAAATCCCTGATCACACAGCATCACCGAGTAGCCCGGCGGCTATGCTGGCATAGGATACCGCGGTAGATCCCTGTGTTTCACTCCTCTGCAATACACCGTTCTCCAGCTTGTAGGTCTTGGAGCCCGGCGGATACCCCAGTATATCACTATTGCTTACAGCCATAACCACCGCCTTACCGAGCCCCATGAGGCTGTTCACAAGCTTAACCCTGTCAACATAGGTGAGGCCTGAGAAGGGTTCGTCGAGGAGTATTATGTCGACTTCCTCCCTTAACCCTGCTAGGCTGACTGCTAGCTTAACCATTTGCCCATGGGATAAATTAAAGGCTGGCTGTGATGGATCCACGTTGAGCTCCGCCGCGATCCTCAAGCCTTTTTCAATGCATTTTCTTTTATCCCTCGATGATCTACAGATCCCCTCTATCTCCCTTGCTATGGATTCCTCGGTGTAGAACATGTGGATGTTTTGTGGGACATATACTGCCTCCCCGCTTCTCCACACCCTGCCTTTCACAGGCTTCAGGTAGCCGGCTAATATCCTCAATAACGTGGTTTTCCCGGAGCCGTTTTCACCATATATGTATAAGAGGTCTCCTTTAGACACGGTTAAATCAACGCCTTTAAGCAGGTTTAAGCCGTTTACCCTATACCATACGTTCTCGGCTTTCAACACTGTTACAGGGTCTCCCTTATTCATGGATGCATTATACGCAGTAGTTGTTTCAAGGCGTGCCTCGTGTTTAAGCCTATATACATCAATGGTTTTATCCTCGAGCACGCCATTCCTCAACACGTATACCTTGTCAACTACGCTCAGCAACGGTATGAATCTGTGCTCCATGAATACTAGTGTTTTACCCATGAACCTCAATGCCTCGGCTAGCTTTAGGAACTCATTGACTCCCTTGTCATCAAGCCACATTAATGGCTCATCGAACACTATTACCTCTGGATCAGCTATCATGGACTTAGCGACCAGGGCTCTACGGGCTTGGCCCCCGGATAACTCGAAGAAATACTTGTCTAGGAGTTCATGCATGCTCATCGATTCGACAGCCTTCCACAGGGCTCTCCCAGCTATCTCACCGTCTTCATGAAGGCTGTAGGCATATAATTCAAGGTCCTTCCTCAACAATGGATTAATGAAGTACATGTAGGGATTCTGCCCAACCACGTGTATCTTCCTGGCCAGCACCCATGGATCGCCGTCCTCACCGACTTTGAAGCAGTCTACGATTACCTCGCCTTTTAATTCGCCATTATATATCCAGAGGGCTGAGCCATTGAGTACTCTGGCTATGGTGGATTTCCCGGAGCCGGTGCCGCCGATCACGAGTATGCTTTCCCCTTTGCGCACGTAGAGGTTTACCCCTTTTAAAACCCAGCTGCTCCTCGGGTACTTGAACCACACGTCTCTAAGTGTTATCACATACATGCTGTCACTCATTTATTACACCGGTCCTTACTAAGACCCTGTAGACTGGTAGCGTGGCGAACACTATTATTAGTGATATACTTATATTGAATACCGCTATCACCGGTATATACTTTACGGTGAAATCATATGCTGCATGATACGTTGGGTAATACCTGGGATAAGTGATCATGAGCCAGAAAGGCGTTACAGCTAGATTGGCGAGTGTCATAGCAATAGTCCTGGATGCAACCGCCACGACACCTGATAAAGAATAAGCCGCCTTAAACCCTAGCCTCCCTGCTAGGTGTTTATAGGTGAGGACAAGCGGGATGAAGGTTGAAGCCTCGGCAAGAGTCTTCATTGCCATACCTATGGGATCCGAGCCGGCTATAACAGATACAATATAGTACACCGGTAGAGCAGTGACACCCCACTTAATAGACTTGAACCCGATTACCGCGAGGGGGACTCCTGAGAAATCATATTTTAGGAACGATGCTAGTGGAAATGGGATCTCGAAGAACTTTAGCACTATGGCTAACGCGATGAACCCTGATACATAGGCTAGCTCCCTGTACTTCTCCACCTGGCTCCAGGCCGAGCCCATGGTATACACCCGTAGATTCCAGCTATTATCACTCGGTATTTAATAGGGTTATTGAACCGTTCAACAAACCCGCTTAAATACTCGGGAAACAGTATTTATCACTAGGTGATCATTGGTGAGCGAGATATTACTCGAGCTACTTAAATCGAGGCGCAGTATAAGGAGGTTCAAGCCTGAACCCCCTCCGAGGGACCTGGTCTTAAAAGCCATCGATGTAGCCAGGTATGCTCCGAGCGCTAGGAACAGCCAGCCCTGGAGATTCATAATAATCGAGGACCCGGTTATCAGGCAGAGGCTTGGCGGGATACATATATATGCGAAGCCAGTGTTAAATGCCCCCCTTGCAGTAGTTGTTGCATGCATGAATGATGAGTCGCCAACATCATACCTCCTCGACTGCGCTAACGCGACAATATACTTCATGCTGGCAGCCCACGCCCTGGGATTAGGCACAGTGTGGATCCAGACACTGAGGAATGTAAAGGAGATCAGGGAGATACTTGGCCTCCCAGACAATGTTACCCCGGTTTCCCTACTGGCTGTCGGATACCCTGCTGAAAACCCTGGCCTAAGGCCGAGGAAGCCCCTGGAGGAAGTAGTCTACTTAAACAAGTATGGGGAGCCCTTAAAAACCTAGTAGTAAGGTAATGAAGGGGCTTCTTCAGTAACCATTGCTATTTCATCGGCCCTTCTAAGGGATAGAACCGAGTAAATAGTGATCCCTAATGCTAGGACTCCGCCGATGCTTAGAAGCGGTACTGTATTTAACCCGATAGAGTTCAACGCGAAGTCAATGGATATAGCATCACCTATTACGGCGTTGCCATATATATCAATATTTACTACCCTAGTATGCATTTCACCACTACAATACCTCACAACCCCTGCTTCATCGTATACAGCGTTCATCCTGAGGTGAACGGGTACCCAGACCCCCTGGATATTCACATTGTAGTTCTCATTATACGTCTCACTAGTGTTAGCTAGACTTGGATTATATAGTGCAGGGGTGAGTCCATTCAATAATATCCTGACACTGTCTACACTACTATATGAGACATCCACGCTACCCTGGTAGACGACCAGTGAGACAGTATCATTGAAGCCATTGGCTGAGACGTTGAGAAGGTAGGTTAATGGGGGAGTAGTATTGATGAAGTATAAGCCATAAGCGAAGCCTGCAGCCACAAGAAGGAGTAACACTGTGAGTATGGTCTTAGCTACCTTACCTAGCCCACGTGGCCTTCTGAAAACTATCCCGATCTCCTCGAGCCACCTGTATATGTAGTCGTAGGTGTAGCTGGACCTATAGTGTTCTATGATGCTCCTCGTAGCTATATATGTTAGGGCAATGCCGGCGACGAAGCCGCCGACATGGGCGAAGTAGGCGACGCCTCCAAGCCTCAGATACCCGTATAACACTTGCTCAGCGAACCATATCAGGAGGAATACGGATGTAGAGACCGGGAAGCAGTATGGTAGAAACAGGAAGAACATGCACCACATGAGCCTTGTATTAGGGAACATTAACAGGTAGGATCCCAGTACACCGCTTATCGCTCCCGAGGCGCCTACAGCAGGTATTACTAGTGAATCATATCCTCCGACAGGTATTATGGCTACATGGAATAACACGGCTGCAAGGCCTGAGGCTAGATATAGCAGTAGATACCTCCAGGAGCCAATGATGCTCTCAACCCTCCTACCGAACAGCCACAGGAAGTACATGTTGAAGAATATATGGAATAAATCAGCATGCGTGAACATCGCTGTAAATATTCTTGCAACACCCTGCAACGGGTTAGTGAATAATGTGGCTGGTGTGAAGCCCAATAGGTATATGCTCTCATTTGTGGATTCAAGGAATAAATTAGGGTAGCTGGTGTAGAGGTAGACTAATACATTAGCCAGTATTATAAGGGTTGTGGCTCTAGAGGAACCTCTTACACGGATTCTCTCGCCGGGTACAACAACCATTATTTATGTATCCCTCATATAGTCCTGTAAATACTATTAGCTTCGAGTATTTAATAAAGCTTGATTTTAATCAAAACCTCTGAAGAGGTGTCTAGTCATGGAGAAGGTGTTAGCCGTAGTGTTATTCATATTGCTTGTCTCAACACCAGTGTTATTCATTGTTGCAGGCAGCTCTGAAACACTGGAAATCTATGCTGGCAGAGACTCGGGTCTAGCCGTGCATGATCCCGCAGACCCAGCGTACCTCTCGATCGCGGATGATTATTTAATCCCCAGGATTAAAATCCTTAAAGCCCTGGACATTGCGTCAGGAGTGCTTGTAGCTAACGGCGTCGAGTACCCTCTTAAACTCCAGCTGGAGACGAGTAGTTGGAGGATGTATTATGCTACTGTACCTTTAGATAAGGGTGTAAACGGGTTAAACTATTACTTCAGACTGACGCTCTCTAATGGAACACTCGTCTACGTGTATAACTCGGATACAAGCAGGTTCTACTACTTCAACGGCTCAACGCCTTTCAAGCAGGTTGAATGGGTTAGAAGTATTGTGGGTTACCAGATATTCCCTGATAGATTCTATAACGGGGATCCAGGCAATGATCTAAAGGCTAATTCAACCGATGAACTATGGATAAACGAGGTCTCCAAGGGTACGCCGGTTTTCACGAGGTGGGATGGACCCGTTACCCCCCTACATTGCTGCCACCAGTACTTCGGGGGAGACTTAAAAGGGGTCACCGAGAAACTCGACTACCTTAAGGAGCTCGGTGTTGGATTAATATATTTAAACCCGATCTTCACCTCGGGTAGTGTACACGGCTATGACGTATACGACTATTACACCGTGGATCCCAAGTTCGGGACACTGGATGACTTGAAGACTCTGCTGGATGAAGCGCATAAACGCGGTATAAGGGTCATATTCGACTTCGTACCTGATCACGTGGGACTCGGCTTCTGGGCTTTCCAAGACGTTTACAGGAATGGACCCAGTAGCCGTTACTGGAGCTGGTTTATAATCTACAAGTGGCCCTTCAAGCTAGGGGATTCAAGCGCGTATAAGTGCTGGTGGGGCATAGGTAGCCTGCCGCAGTTGAATGTATTGAATAAAGAGGTAAGGCAGTACTTGATCAATGTGGCATTATACTGGCTGAGCATAGGCTTTGATGGCTTAAGGATCGATACGCCGCTAGATGTGATTGGCTCGGAAAACTTCTTCAGGGAGCTCCATGAAGTAGTTAAGTCAAGGTATCCCGATGCATACATTGTTGGAGAGATATGGGATTACCGCCCTGAATGGCTGAGGGGCGAGGCATTCGACTCCCTGATGAATTATTATCTAGGCAGGAATATACTGCTCAGCTATGCAAAGGGTGTTTTAAACGGCTACACAGCGTCGGCTAGATTATCTGAGTACTATGCTGGGATAGGTGTCAACGTGGCTGGAATGGGCTTCAACATCATTGGGTCGCATGATACATCAAGGATACTAACTGATCTAGGCGGTGGGGGATTAAGGGATACCCCAGGCAATGAATCCATAAAACGGTTGAAGCTGCTCTCAACACTCCAATATACGCAGCCAGGCATGCCCGTGGTATTCCAGGGTGATGAGAGAGGCGTGACCGGGAGGCAGAGCAACTATGATGAACAGAGATATCCTATTCAATGGGATAGATTAAACCAGGAGGTATTCGAGCACTATAAGAAGCTCGGCGAGTTAAAGAACACTATTCCAGCTCTTTCAACAAGCATAATACACGTGTTAAGCACAGAGGGCAGTATACTCGCATATACGAGAGGATATAATGACGAAGTACTCGTGGTGGCTAACAACGCCCTAGAACCTGTAGCATACAAGTTGCCTGAGGGTAATTGGTCGGTACTCTACGTGAGTAGCGGGGAGAACATGGAGGTGGACAATGGATCGATCACCATGCCCCCGTTAACAGCTATAATATTGGTGAAGGAGCAGTCTTCAACGATTAGTAACGTGACCCCGCCTACTTTCACCCAGACATCAAACACAACTACCCAGACAACGGCTCCCTCGAATAACACTAGTTTAACCCAGCCCGGTGAGGAATTATGGAAAACCCTCTCCCCAGTATTCACAGCTGTAGCTGTATTAGCGTTCATTATAGTGGCCATCATTTTAATAAAGCGCGTGAGAACCAGGGTGGATAAGGGTATTTAGTCCTTATATGGCTCTACATGTATCGTTGCCCCCCACTTCAACTCTTTCCTTATTAACTCCTCTAGTTTACTAGCTATCTCATGTGCCTCATTAAGGTTGATGCCTGGGGGTAGCCTTATATGTAGGGTTACCTCTACGTGTTCACCGTACTCGTGTAGGTGGACGTGGTGTAGATCCCTTATGTCGCTTGAGATCCTTGAGGCAAGCTCCTTCAGCATTGATGTCTCGCTTGGAGTTGGTGATCTACCCATTATGTTCTCTGATGCCTTCTTAATTATATCATATGCGACATAGATTATCAGCCCCGACACCATTAAGCCTAACACTCCATCAATCCACCATGCAAGACTACTCGTTAATAACCCGATCAAAACCAGTAGCGTCGCCACCGCGTCGCTACGGTGGTGCCATGCATCAGCCTTGATACTCCCAGCATTAAATCTAGCCGCTAATCCAAGAGCCCACCGGGCAAGCCACTCTTTAACCACTACTGAAACAGCTAGTACTATCACAGCTATCCAGGAGAAGATCAGGGTTTCTCCGCTGATCAGCTTAGAGATACTTCTCTGAACAAACTCGAACCCTATGACGCCTAGTAGTGTACCTATAATTATGGATGTGACTGATTCAAACCTCTGGTGGCCGAATGGGTGTTCCTTATCAGGTGGCCTGAAGGCTATCTTATAACCTATTATAAGCGCCACCGATGTGATGCTATCGGATAGCGTGTGAAACGCGTCGGCTATTATAGCTATAGAGTTAGCGAGGATACCAGCGTATAGTTTAATAATGAATAACAAGATGTTCACTATAACTGACACCCAGCCCTCAAGGTACCCAGCTTCCTCCTTACTAGACGGCATTGAATACACCATGAGCTAAGGAATTAGGTGGAAAGCCTTTTAACCTAGTGTTATTCAATAACTGAACTATATCTCCATGATCAGATTGAGCATAAGGGTCTTCATCCCATTGAAGCTAGTGGTCTAAGTGGCTGCCCGCGTCATCACTATGCTAATTAATAGTTTAAGGTGGTTTAAAAATAAGTTATTCCTCCTCGCCCAGCCTAGGACCCACTATGCATCCAGCTTTATATAGTTGCCTAGCAATATTGTTCACAGCTCTTTCAACCTCCGCCTCCTCCTTGGCGCCAGTGATCACCATTTTACCACTACTGAATATTAGGAGAACCACCCTTGGATCCCTCATCCTATGTATTAGCCCGGGGAATTGCTCGGGCTCGTACATGCTGTCCTCAAGGTGGTAGGCTGCTTTCTCAAGGTTCACGTATGCATGTATATCGCCGCCTGCAACTATATTCTGTATCTGGACACGGGGCCTCCCGTGGACGTTTACACCATTCTTCACGAATGTCTTTATTATTTTCTTAACCGCCTCAACGAGTTGCTGAGTGCTCTTAGTCCCTGTTACAACCATCTTACCTGATTTAAACACGAGCGCTGTGGCCCTGGGTTTATCTAGGCGGAATATCAACCCAGGGAATTGATCGGGTTTATAAGTGATACTGGGTATCCTTGTCTCAATAAGCTCCAGGTCGAGGTCGTGCTCAAGGATAACTGTTGCCACAATGTTTTCAACACGGTAACTGGTTTTAAAAGGGATACTGCTCATGCCGACCACCACTCGTGCTTATAGTAATTATCGAAGAGAGGCTTTATAAACTATTGAAGAATAATGTATGGGTGATTTAATGAGCTATTTTAAAGACAGCTAGGAGAACTGGTAGAAGGAAGGCGTAGGATAACAGCAGGATCGTTGCCTCCATATAGGAGTCCCTTAACAGCTTCTCCAGCATTACGGCTGTATAACCCATTAGCTTGGTGTCAAACCTCGTCGAAGAATACCATGCCCCAAGCCTATATGGCATGCCCACTAACTCCCTGGCAGCTGCTTCAGTATCCCTGAGTAACTCAGGTGAGTCATGTATTGGAATATACGCCAAGGATGATCTAACACCTGTCTCACTGTGCTCATCATTTGTGAACACCTCCACGTAATCAGCCCCGGTGGTCTTCCCGAGAATATCGATAAGCTTCTCTCGAGAACCAGGCTTCATATTGTTACCGCGTAGATACAGTAGGACAACCCGCTCCCTACCCTCCCCAGCAACCTCGATAATGCATGCATCACCCTGTATGAGCCCAGGGGCATTAGTCTCAAAGCACTTATACCTGAATAACACCTCGACGGGCGGCTGCTTCTTCAGCTCTATGGCTTTCTCAATCACTTCATTGAGTAGTTTATCCAGTTCACCGAGGTTGAAGCTCTCTTGTTTCTCCCAGTTATGGGCGTCAACCAGTATTAAGTCGCCTAACCCCCTCTTCCTTGCCATCACATTGTAGCGGAAGAACAGGTTGTAGGGTATATCATCTATCCCCTTCACCGGTCTCGAGACGAAGACTATTGTCAGCTTATCGAAAACCAGTGCCAGGGCCTCCCAGTTGTCTCCACCTGATAGCTTTAAGGCACCATGGTATCTAAGCCTGGTTTTCTCGGCATCGATCACGACTGTATATATTTTCCTCACGTAGTCTCTCAGATACCTTGAGGACGCTAGGTTTCTATCATGTGATCCGAAACCGTGGAGCGTTACAACCGAGTAGCCTAGGCTGGAGAACAACTTCTTTAATTCACCGGGTAGCTCACTGCTACCCGTGTTCGAGAATGGGCCATAGTGTAGATCAGTGTATATTATTAATAGGTCATCCATGAAGAGCATCCTTGGATGAACACCCTCGCTGGTTGACAGCTCATCAATCACCTTCTCGATATCCTTCCTCCTCTCAAGCCAGTTCTGTAGGAAGAGCGTCCCGAGATCAGGTGCCTTATAACCATTGACCCTATGCCTACCCATGGCGAGGTATATTAAGTAATCAGTTATAATGAATAACAGTATCAGTGAAAACGCCTTTACCAAACCAGTATGTGAAACAACACCACTTGTAATCCACATGGAGAGCACTATGGATGTGAAAGATGGAGCAACCGCTATAATATACCTCCACCACTTGGTGCCGTCGAGACCCTGGATCACAGCTATAACTATCGTCGACGAGGCTGCCACGACAAGGATCCAGTCCCTGAGCAGCAGGTAGTATATTAATGTATATATAAGCACTGTCAGCGATAAACCAATCACCCTCTTCAACTTATGGAAAACAGTTAAAGGATAGAGCACTCGATAAGCCTCTAGAAACAGGATGATTAATACGGTGTTCAATAGCAAGGGGGCAGCGCGTTCTCCAAGCCCATAGAGGGCTATAACTGAAACCCCTATTAATACAGTGGCCAGGAGCTTCCAGTGGGGCAGGGAGAACAGGATGGAGTAGTACCTGCCTATAGCCGTCTTAGGCCTGTATAGCTTCATTTTTTCACCATTTGAACGCTACATATAGATATATGCGGAGAAACAATGCTATTACAGCTACTGTAAGAGCCGCCAAGGGATTAACCAAGCTGGAGAGCCCTAGGTATAACATAAATAACCCGGCCATGGAAGCAGTAATGCTCACCAGTTTCTCTGATACAATGTATAATAATGCAACAAGGATAACCAGTATTAGTAAGGCTGGGAAACTCGAGTAGGGAAGCCTAAGACCCCCTACTATGATGAGCCATAATGGCGTTGCAGCCAGTATTGAAAGCACTATTTTAAACAGGAACCAGCTTACAAGTGATATAATTATAAACACCAGGAGGAATACAGCCAGCGAGCCCAGGGTCCCGAAGCCCATGCGTAACATAATTAAATATGCTATATACCCTCCTAGAAGCCCTCCCCCGATTGAAACCATCACCTTTAAAACGAGTTTGCCGGCTACTAGAAGGATTAATCCATATAATACAGTAAATAACGCGGTTAAGACACCCATTTCCACTGGTTGACCCATATGCATGGCGCCCACCTTTAACCCTGCCGTCGTGAATTATCCGGGTATTTGATGATATCTAAATATAAAAATAAATCCTCAAGTGAGATCTCCGCAGGCACAGAACACTTCGTGGAGTAATGCATGTAATTTATCCATGCCCTCTTTATTTAAAGCTGAGACCTCCACAGCCCTTAGGGGCCCCATGGTCTTCAACGCTATGCTTAGTAGATCAGGGATTACGTCCCCAGCGAACCCCGCGTCATCCCTGATCATGCCTAGTAAATCCATCGGCCTCTCAATCAATACTCTCACTATTTCACGATTCCTCGCTATATCTGATTTACTTATAACCGGGATAGTCGGCAGCCCTGTTTTAACCTGTAGCAGTACATATATAAACCACAGGGTGACAGCGTCTGTAACACTCTCTATTGAGGATGAATCGATTAAGTAGACTAGTACAGTGTTACCCAGCCTGGACACCCTTCTAAGGAAAACACTGCTAGCAGGCCTAAATATGAATGCCTCCATCTGTCCCGGTGTATCAACCACTACTAGATCCCATTTCTCAATATTAGAGAACGGTGGCTTGCCAAGTATATCCTCCATGTAATCCGCTATCAGCTCAGATGACTTAATGAATGCGCCGTTGGGGCCTAAACCATATTTAACCATTACATCCCTGAGTGTGAAGAAATCCCTTATATCCAGCACCGGCTTGTAACCAGGCTCCTCGACGCCTGGATCCAGGTTAACCACAGCCGTCCTTAATAGGAGTGTTCTTCTAACCCATTCACTATAAGCTTTAACCAGGCTTGTCTTACCAGAGCCCGCGGGACCAGTGAACACTATTATAGAGACCATTAAGGCACCCTGCATCCGCTAAGTACAACGGGGTGACTAGGCTTCCTCAACCGGCTTACTCTCTCCAGCTATCTTTTTTAACTGCTGATTATACATTTCAACGAGCTCGTTACTAGTTGTAGCATCCTCAGGTCTCTTGTCAGGCCTCCACCTTATGAATCTTGGGAACCTTATGGATAAGCCTGCGTCACTCTTAATCCTACCGTAGGCGCATGTATGTATCGGTGAAAGAGTTAATTCAGCCCCAATAATCTCCGCGACAAGCGCTGGCTCAACCCATACATCGGGCTCCATCTCGGCTACCACGCGAGGCGACTTCCTATCTCTTATATACGGCTTCAGTATCTCTGGGAGCCTGTCTAGGTCTTCGTCCTTGAATCCAGAGCCCACCTTGCACACTGTCTCGAAGACGTCTTTCTCATCGTTATAAGCAGCCATGAGTAGTGCACCATACTTCCCGCCCCTCCTCCCCTTCCCATAGAAGGCTCCTACGACGACTAGGTCTACTGTATCGATCATTTCGCTCCTGTAGTCACGCTTGAACTTTATCCATAGCCAGCCCCTTGTACCAGCCTGATATATTGAGCCATCATGTAAGGCTTTAACCATAACACCCTCCGCTCCCTCACTTATGGCTTTCAAGAAGAATTTTTCAAGCTCTTTTACATCGCTCGTCCTTATATACTCGGCCACCGTGAACTCCTCTGTTCTATCCACGATCTCCAATAGCTTACCCCTCCTAGCTGGGAGGGGTTCTACGGTATAGTCCCGTCCATCCGCGTATAATAGATCAAACAGGAAGACCCTTACAGGGTATTCCTTGAGCGCGGTGCGAACCTCATGCTTTCTCTTTCTATGCATAAGCTCCTGGAAAGGCTTCAACTCCCCTGTATCCGGGTCGTATGCTACTATCTCACCCTCCACGATGACTTCTCCAGCCTTTAAGTGATCCCTAGCTAATTCGACGACATCAGGGTATTGATGAGTTATGTTTTCAAGCCTCCTGGAGAAAATCCATACCTTATCATCCTTCTTATGTATCTGGGCTCTCTCACCATCATACTTGTACTCAATGAATGCATCCCCGCCAACCTTCTCAAGTATCTCCTTGGGGTCGCTGAGCCTCTCAGCCAGCATAGGCCTTATAGGGACCCCGACCTCCGGTCTCACATTCCTGAGGGCTTCCAACCCGTTCAAGGCAAGTATCTTGGCTACCTCCCCGAGATCCGCTCTGAGATTATACGCTCTCTCGATAACCTGTCTAGCAGCCACCCCACCCCCATAAGTTATTGCTAGGGCATCCATGACTGTTGCCTCGCCTATCCCAACCCTTAGCCTGCCCTCGACAAACCTCACGATGAACTTGGCCTCCTTGGGTGAGGCCTCCCTGAGGAGCCCGGCTAAAAGCCTTATTTTCAGGTCCTTGCTTCCCTCGCCTTGAGTCATCGCCACCCTTACTAGTGTATCATACACTTTGTTAACCGTTAATTCCGGTTGCTGCTGGGTGAAGCTGAATAATGTTACACCCTGCTGTCTACCGCTGATCCTTGATTTTAATTGCTCGGCTACTTTACCCAGGTCGCCGAGGCTTTTAGCTAGGTCTTCAACCTGTGCCTCACTACTGTTCGTAGCTAGAGCTATAGCTTTAACCAGTAGCTTCTCGCCTACCCCGAGCTCTGGGAGTTCTTTCCAGTCGGGCCATAGCCTGCCCTGTATTAAATAGACCACGCGATCAATGATCTCGGGTGGGGTCTGCTTGAATAGAGAGACCAGTAGCGCGGTCATCTGGGTCCTTGAGGTTATTACCTCTATACGCTCGAATACATCGGCGATAAGCCTTACCGGGATATCTGCCCGCCCAGTACTCATGGAGTGCACCATCCCAGGTATATTTATAGGTTTACTCCAATATAAAGTAGCAATCCAGGTTTTTCAACCCCTGTTGAAATAACTATAACATGGTGATGACAACCCGGCAATTATGAGCCGGAGGGCTGTGATTGATCAGTGTTACGCTGAGCCATGGAAACAGGGTTGCCGCAGGTGTTCTCGCAACACTCATCATGGTGTATATTATCGTTCAACCAGTCATAGGCGTCGAGTACTGGAGCAAGGCCTCAGCTTTCAAGCTACTCGCTGTTGACGAAAACGGTAAAGGAGTAACAATAAGTGTAGAGCTAGGCATAGTTTACCCTGGGACGGGTTCCCTGAAAGTCCTGGGGGAAGGGAGCCTGGCATCAGATACACTGGATTCCATTAAGCTCGCACTATGGTATGCCTCTATAATAGCAGGCCTGGATCCCAGCGTCATCGATACATATATCACGGTGAAGGAACCGGTTAAAATAGAGGGGCCGAGCGCCACAGTGTTATTCACACTGGTACTTACAGCATTGATGCGTGGAGACCCGGTTAACCCATCCTACTCGGCGACAGGCATCGTGACCCCTGGTGGAGTAATAGGTGGTGTCGGCGGGGTAAAAGCGAAATTCGAGGCGGCTTCTGAAGCCGGTTTAAAAAGGGTTCTGGCATCGATCATGGAGCCCGTTGACTCGCCGCTATATTATCCATCCATAACGCTCCTGGATGCATACTATGGGTTCACAGGGGTTAACATAACTAGTGGAGTTGAATTGATCCCTCGGCAACCTGTAGCAGGTGACACTATTCTCTCAGGATTCAACGAGTCCTATACGTATTTCATCAATCAATACAGTGTGTTTGATTCATCACTACCTGGAGCATGGAGTGATCAATATCGAGAGACAGCCGTATATTACTATGAGAGAGCCTTGAAAGCCTATGAAGCCGGCTCACACTACCTGGCCGCCTCATACGCCTTTACAAGCTTCTACAATATTCTCGCATCCTACCTCAACTATACAAATATTAATAACCCAGCCGAATTCCCAGAGAAAATCTCCTATTTCATGGCCGAGGCTAATTCCACCCTGGTTAATGTGGAGAACCTGCTACACAATGTAACAAGTAGGCTCCTGAATAAGGGGGCTATAGATATATGCACCATAGACTCCCTCACCTCAGTATATGATAGAGTGCTGGAGGTTAAGCGGGGAGTAATGTTGATCAATAACGTCCTTAATAAAACACCGCATCCACTCAGTATCATCTACGATGTCAGCTACCTCTACGCTAGATCCCTGACAGCCTTGAAATGGCTTGAGCTAGCCAGTGGAATCATTTATGAATGCAGTGGCAGCCGCCTAATCGACCCTGGAAACATTGATCCAATACTGGGCCGCCTCGAGGAGGCCCTTAGAATCCATTATGCGTATCTCAACGATTTAACGAATTCAAGCATGGTATTAGTGATGGATGACTCCACGAATAAGCTCGAGAGGCTTATATACCTTCTATCGGCCCTCGAAGACCTCGCCTCACAATTCTACTCGCTCATAGGCCTGGAGAACACGCTCCCAATATACGTTAACTCAACCATATATAACATACTCCTCGACGAATACAGGGAGCTCCTCTCACTCCTCAGGGAAGGCTCAGTGGTAACTAATAAACTACCGTTAAGCACGTTGACCCTTATAGAGCTCATCAACGGGAATGCCACGGTTCTAGGCGGGAATACATACTCAGCCACCCTGGTTCTCAAAGAGTTATCCAGGCTCTACACGTACCTCTACCTGGCGAGAATACAGGAGTGGAATGAGACAAGTAGCCGTATACATGCATGGCTAAATATAAGGATGTATATAGCATATACCTCGGCACTTCTAGCCGTGGTAGGGGTGTTAGTAATGCTTGCAACGGGTAAAACAAGGAGCCGGACTGCTTTACCAGGGATTACCGCCTCAATAATGATGCACCATCTAATACGTAAAATACTTAATCCAGCTATTTCAATCCAGTACACTAGCGGCGATTAAAATGTCTGAGTGGGACAGCCTGGTTAACTCTATTTTAAACTGTAAGAGGTGTAGGCTGAGCCAGTATAGGAGGAACCCTGTACCAGGGGAGGGCAACGTGAATGCTGGCGTGATGTTTATAGGTGAAGCACCTGGGGAAAAGGAGGATGAAACCGGGAGGCCATTCGTCGGGGCGGCTGGCAAGCTTCTCACTGAGTTAATAGAGTCGACTGGGTTTAAACGGGGGGATGTCTATATAACTAACATTGTTAAATGCAGGCCTCCTGGTAACAGGGATCCGGAGGATGATGAGATAGAGTCCTGTCTCCCCTACCTGTTGAAGCAGATCGAGTTGGTAAAGCCGAGGCTAATAGTGGCCCTGGGGAGGCATGCAGCTAGAACGCTTTTCAGGCTTGGAGGCCTTAAATGGGTGAATATGAGTACGATGCATGGGAGGCCATATAACGCCGTAGTAAATGGACTCCAGGTAGTAATCATACCAACATTCCACCCTGCTGCAGCGCTCTATAATCCAGGCTTGAAGGATGAGCTTCGAAGAGACTTCGAGGAAGTGATAAAGAAGCATATGTCCCAAGCCATTAAGGCATCCACCGGTGTAAAGGCGAGGGGTAAGACTATACTGGATTTCCTTAATGATTCCTCCAGGGGTTCCGGCTTCACAGCGGTTCATGATGGTTGATGTCTTCGCTCGCCTCATCACCCCTTGCCCGGCTTCTGTGCCCGCTCTTCGGGGCCCTCCTCTCCTCAGGCGTCTTCCTCCCTCTCGCAACTGCCCACCGAGTTCACTGTGCCGTCCTCAATACCTGCTTACAATAATAAATACCTTATAGCTTTTTTGAGAAACAAGGGCTAGGTAAAATGGTGTCAGCCTTCATAAACCCATGTAAAAGCCAAGGCGGCAGACAAAGGCATGTGTATAAGGAGCTCTATGACAGTAATGGCTTCAAATACTATGTGCTGGAGGGATTCGAGGATCTAGTGGAGTTGCTCAGAGGTAAGGGGGTAGGCGTTGTAGTTTACATGAGGGTGAGCCTCCTGGATAAACTAGTATTCAAGCTACTCGGGATCCCTGTGTATATTTGTGGGGACAGGGTTATCCTGGGGTTCTCAGCGGGGAGCAAGGATCCCGGGGCCCCCGTATGTGGTGTGAATGAATATGGGGCTGAGGCCATTGAACTCGGTGTAGATGCTAAGCTGAGGCTGTATAGCCTTAAGTTGCCGAGGATACTTGCTCTCCCCTTATCAGAGATCAACCGGGTCGCGAAATTCATGGCGGTGGGTGCCTCAGGAATAGTAATCAATGTTTCAACGGCTGTATTCTCGCGTAGGCTACTCATAGGCCTGGATCAATTCATAGCTAATCCATTAGCGTCAAGCATAGGCTTCGAGTCAAGCATTATATGGAATTTCATCCTGCATGAGGAATGGACTTTTAAGGAGGCTGGACTCAACAAGGGGCTTGGTGAGAGGTTGAAGAGGCTTGTAAAGTACCATTTAGCCAGTGCTGCAAGCTGGGCCAGCCAGGCAGCGTGTGCTACATTACTACCAGCCTACCTTACCACACCATTCTGGGCTGGGCAGGTCATAGGGGTGTTAATAGGGTTCGTGCTAAACTTTTTATTGGGATATATTTATACATGGAGCTGGAGTAGACTAAGGTAAGGGTGTCTGCAATGGGCTTGAAGCACGGTAAATACGTCTACGTTAAGAGGAGTGATGGATGGTATGTGAAGATCAGGGTACTCAATATAAGATTTGGTAAGAAGCAGGAGGAGGGTATAGATGTAAACAACCCGACAAGATACATAGTCACCGGGTTCAAGACTAAGGTACCGCCTATCACGGCCATAGTAATCAGCGAGGACGCATTGCCCCAGCCTGTTAGAAGCCTCGTCAATGAGGTTTAGAGGTAATGTGGAAAGCCGTAAGGGATGAGCTAGCCAAGTATTTTTCCAAGGTTATATATGAGGAGCAAGGACACTACGTGTTCTTCCTGCTTTCAAGCGGGCAACACGAATACGTTTTCTGCATGGATAAGGCAAGCGGGTTCATGTATGGTAAAATAGTAAGGCTGGATAATACTACATTGCTTAACTGTAGGGAGCTCGAATACGAGCCCAGGGGGCTCTACGTGTTCGCTAGGAATCCCAGTGAACTAGCCGGAAAAATACTATCTAAACTAGGTGGCTATAAGACGCTGGCTTGAAATAACAGTATTCAACCCTGGTAGTATACGCGTATAGTGTACGGCTTTGGCTCATCTACACCAGTTATAACTATACTAGCTCCTAGCGTACCTGCTAGCCTGTTAGCCACGTAGACAGCGTATTCGTGGGCAAATATATCGCTGTAGTACTTGAATCCACCCCAATTGACTTCCAGGTAGCCAGTGGGCTTTGCCCCTGGATCATACTTATACGTCTCTCCTAACACATTAATTAACTCGTTAATAAAGCCGGGCGTGATATCGTCGAGTGGATTTGTATCAGGGTATTTCCTCAACAGGTCTTCGAGGGAGGTTCTGATCATCAATAGTTTAACAGTGTTGTTCTCGATCCATACTTCATGAAGAAATATATCACCGACTAATACACCGCCTATTATGGAGTCCAGGTTGCTGAAGTAGTCCTCTAACTCGATAGGCGGCAACTTCTGGTCTAATATAAAGAATCCACCACCGATCACCACGCCCGCCGTTGCATGCCCCACGTTAGTGGTGTTAAAGACTAGTATGTACACACTCCTACTCAGATTAATGAGTGCTGTAGCGGTGAACAACGCGTAATCCGTACATATTCCCCTCCTTATGTTGGCGAAGGTTATTGGATCATATATGTAGCCATGGTTACTGCCCGCCTTAACGTAGTCGTATGAGGTGTATTCCTCAAGCCATTGAAGCACCATCCAGGATGCATTCCCCAGGTCTCGTGGCTGGCTATCATTGTATAGGAGGTGAGAGATGTACTGTATTGATGATGTATTCACGTATTTCACCACTGCCTCAATAATCGTTGTCCCAATGCCTGCCTCTACTTTAATGGGTGTAGCCCTGCAGCCGGTGATATTGATTGCAGAGATGGATGAGGCAATATCGCAGGCCCAGTCGTTTAATGCTTTAAATAATAACACAGGCCTACTCAGCCCCCTTGAGGAAATCATGTCAGCAACCTCGGCTACATCATATATTTCCGTATAGTATAATCCATCATACTCAAGGAGCCTAGCATACACGACCGGTACTGTTACCTGGAAAGGCGTGAGGTAGAAGTAGTTGGCATTGTTCACTGCATCAACCATGATTAACACCGGCCTCCATGAAGTATATCTTAGGACTAGGTAACGTCCAGCAAGCATTAACTCGCCTCCCCCGTCAACAAGCCTGAACGACGGTATAACCAGCTCCAGACTAGTTAACTCACGTGTCTCGATAATAGTTGTTGTCGAAGTAATTGTAACCATGGTTCTCGACGTGACCGTCTGTGAAAGGGTAGTGGTTACAGTGGTCGTCCTATATATCTCACTAGTCAACGTGGTGGTTACAGTGCTTGTCTCAGTAACGGTTCTAGTCGATGTCTCCGTGATGGTTGGCACAGGGTTTCCCCGGCTCATCCCAACGATAGGTAAGGGGTATAGTGAGCCGATCACGTATGCTATGATAAGGGATAATACTATGGAAAGTAAACCAGTTCTCCACCCATTCATTTCCCTCAACCAATATATTTCTTCAACAAGATACAGTATTAGTAGCGTGGGTAAAATTTATATTTGTTTATGCCTATTACTACATCACGTAGGTGGTATATGTGAGTAAAGCCATAAGTAGGACCGTTGCGGTAATCCTCATTCTAATAGTTGTAATAGCTATCGGCATAGGAGCTTATTATTGGAGTAGCACGCAGCAACCAACCCAGGTCACTAAGCCCTCTAAGTCTATTCACACCCAGGTACTTTACTTGATATCTAATGATGAGAATACTAGGATTCAATTATATCAATCAGGCACGGTTGATATAGCTGTTGTAACACCTAGTAGGTGGAAGGATATAAATAATACGCCAGTAGGAAACTTTAAGCTCATACTAGCATTCGATCCAAGTAAGCTCATGTTGACAATACAGCATGTAATCCTCAACACTATGAGGGAGCCATTTAATATAACAGAGGTGAGGCAGGCCCTTGCATGGGCTACACCGTATCAGGCTATATTAGACCAAGTGTTCAGCGGGCTCTACACGAGGTTATATACAATAGTGCCTAAGGGGGTACAGGGATACACCGAGTACAATATCGTTAAGTACGAGTATAATTTAACCAAGGCTAAGGAGATAATAGATCAATTGAAGCAGAAAGGCTTCGATCCCTCTAAGTACACGATAGAAATAGCGTACAACCAGGGTAACACGGCGAGGCAGCAGATAGCTGCAATGCTACAGAACGCGTGGAGCCAATTAGGCTTTAGAGTAATAGTCAACACGTATAACTGGCCCCAGTATCTCGATAAAGTAGATAACTTCAACTTCGATGTTGCATTACTAGGCTGGATCCCAGACTACCTCGACCCAGATAACTACCTAATGCCATTCGTGTGGGGCGGTGCCGAGTTCACTGAGATCAATTACTATAAGGCTTCATCACCTAACGACGTATCCAACTACGTTTCCAGGGTTGAGAGGGTTATTGACACAGAGAAATACATTGTTGTAGTGGGTCCGAAGGGTAGTGGGGCATCATATACCGGTCCAGCAAACAAGCCGATACTAGTGGTCAACTATGTGTTGAATGAGGAGGCAACCATGAAGAACTGGGAGAACCCGGTATCCATGGTGACTATAGGTGCGCCAGGCTGGAAGGATATACCTGTAAGCGCGTTGGTGAAGCTCTCGAGAACAGTATTGGATCCAGATATTAGGACCGCTGTAATCAATGCCGCCATAATAGTATTCAATAATGAGTCCCCGATGATAATGCTGGGGCAACAGGTTGGAGAACGCAATTATGGATCATGGGTCTACAACATGTACTACCCGCTTTCAGCGTTCGCTAGATACGACTTGGTGTGGGAAGACCCCAATGCACCGGTGGTTGACACGGGTGTATCAGGGATAAAGAACGATCCTAACACTATGGTTATCGCTACTATTGGATGGCCGGATACATTTGACCCGGCTAAGTCCTACGAGTCGTTTGGATGGGAGATATTCTGGCAGATATACAGCAGGCCAATAACATACTACTATGAAAACACGGAGCCCGAGCCAGAGCTAGCCGTGGCATGGGCTTTCAGTAGTGACTCGACCGACCTATACCTTGTTATAAGGGGCGGTGTAGTGGCTTACGATCCATGGAACAATAAGACCTACCCAATAGATGCAACCGACGTCCTATTCAGTATTTGGAGAGTGGCTAGGACAAACCTGCCTGGAGGTCCATCCTGGATGGTCTCGGACTTCATAGATGTGAATGCGTCACAGGTGCTAACCGAGGACGAGTTTAAGCAGGTGGTAAGCAATGGTTTGACAACCGTGTATCATGGGCAGTCAAAGACCGTTAAAAGCCTTAATGAACTACTAGGCTTCTTCAATTACTCTGGTCAGACGGCTGGGGTTGTCAAGTTAAAGCTGAAGTTCCCGTATCCACCTATACTCCACGTATTGACGACGGCTGTGGGATGCGTTATACCGATGGAGTACGCCCTAGGAAACCAATACCAGCAGGCACTAGCCGATAGCAATAATGGTAAGAACCCCGCGGCATGGGCCAAATACGTTCTTGAAGGTGAGAATGACCCTACTTACAAGCTATTAAAGGATAAACCGGTGAGCACCGGTCCATACTACGTAGCCGACTACAAGGAAGACAGCTACATACTATTAAAACTCAACCCGTACTACTGGAATGCAACGGTATGGTATGAGCTCTATGGCTTCAAACCATAGGTTACCTGTTATTTTTTAAAGCCTCCTCCTCAATTTTACCCTATACGAGGGAGATAAATGGGTCTGGGAAGATTTCTAGTTAGAAGAATAGCTACTTTCATACCCACAATAATAGGAGTATTATTTGTAACCTACCTCATAGCATACGCCATACCCGCGGATCCTGTTAGGGCCTGGGTTGGAGAGAAATTAATGAACAGGGAGGCCCTTGAAGAAATACGCGTGAAATACAAGTTTAATGCACCATGGTATGAGCAATTCGCGTTCTTAGTCACTAGTCTTCTAACAGGTAACCTTGAAGACCCTATACAACACAGGAACATCTTTGATGAGTTATTCTACAGGTTCCCTATAACGGTTGAGGTAGCTATAATGGGCTTTATCTTCACAGCTATTATAGGCATACCCCTCGGCTTCATAGCGGCTCTAAAGAAGGACTCGGCGGTGGATTTCTTTGTTAGGATTTTCGCGCTAGTGGGAAGCTCTCTACCAGCATTCGTCTTATACTACTTCCTCATCCTCTTCTTGTTCACGTATATGCACACCACGGTTCTAGCTGGAATGCCGTTCCCCTCGCAGGCATGTACAGCGTCTATTTCAAGCCTGCCTAGTAAAATACCGGTGATAGGGCACATGGTATCGGCTATTGGAAGCGTTCCAATGTTCGGTGCAATGATGTGTGGTGAATGGGGTGTCGTAACCGATACCTTCAGGAGGCTTTACCTACCCGGATTAGCACTGGGGTTACTGGACGGTGGATTAATAGCGAGGATAGTTAGAAACAGCTTGCTCGATAGCCTCAGCCAGGAGTATATTCAATACGCTAAGGCGAGGGGCCTTAGGAAGAACAGGATATGGATGCATGCATTAAAGAACGCCTCCATACCAGTTGTAACAGTACTGGGGACGCTTTTCGGCGGCTTACTCTCGGGCGCGATAGTTGCTGAGACAGTGTTCAATATACCAGGTCTCGGCAGATACATCTATAATGCTATAACAAGGCTTAACTTCCCAGCAATAATCGGGGGGACCTTCCTAGTAGCCATAATATATGTAACAGTGAACCTCATAGTTGACATAATCTATGCAGTCCTCGACCCGAGGATAAGATACTAGGGGGCGGTGTCAATGGAGGCGATATATAAACTACTCGTTAAGATAATAGATGGTTATGCATCGCTGAGAGATAAGATCAGTAAGGGTTGGAAGGAGAAGAATAGCTCCAGGATACGTGAATGGAAGCTCATGGCCTACGCTTTCAGTAAGAGCAAGATCGGGGTGCTCGGTGGAATACTAGTGTTCATCGAGGTAGTACTAGCTATAGTAGGCCCTATTATTGCATGGGAACCCTACTGGGTGTACCCGGTGATAAATAACCCCGATCTAAAACTACTACCTCCATGTATCCCGCCATGGTGTACTGGGGGTCCACTACTTGGAACCGATGAATGGGGGAGGGATCTGCTCTCTATAACGCTCGTGGGTATCAGGATCTCCTTCATTATCTCAATCCTGGTAGTATTATTTGGGGCACCATTAGGTATAATACTGGGACTGGTGGCAGGTTACAAGGGCGGTGTAATCGATGAAGTAATAATGAGGCTTACAGACATATTCATGGCTTTCCCAGCGCTAGTTCTCGCAATAGCATTTGCTGCAGTGCTGCCAGAACGACTCAGGCTACTCTTAGAGTCAAACGCCGCGCTAAGAGGCTTCCTGGCGGCACTCCTAGGTTTAAGAGTGAATGAGTATCCTCAGATAGCCTCCCTCCTAGCTGTATGGATAGCCATGATACTAGTATGGTGGCCCGGTTACGCTAGGATAGTTAGGGGAAGCGTGTTAAGCGCCAAGGAGCAGACGTTTGTGGAGGCCGCTAAAGTACTTGGCTTATCCACGAGGAGGATACTCTTCAAGCATATATTGCCGAACATTATTTCCCCAATTATAGTAATGATGACGTTTGATATAGCTACAGCAGCGTTATTCGCTGCCACGCTTTCATTCCTGGGCCTCGGTCCACAGGAGCCTGTCCCCGAGCTCGGCTTCATAATATCAAAGGCCGGTAACTGGTTCCCGCATAGGAGCTACCATATCGTCACCTTTGTAGGCATGGTCCTCTTGGTAATAGCCCTCGGCTGGAACCTGCTCGGAGATGCATTAAGGGATATACTTGACCCGAGAACCAGGAGGGCGATAGAGTTTACCGAGGGAGGTGAGAAGAAATGAGTATTGGGGGAGACCTGGTTCTAAGTGTTAGAAACCTCGATGTCAAATTCTACACCTACGCTGGAGTAGTACACGCCGTATCAAACGTCTCATTCGACGTCTATAAGGGTGAGATAGTCGCACTGGTTGGTGAAACAGGGTGCGGGAAATCCGTGACCACGAAGGCTATTACAAGGCTGATAGATCCACCAGGGAGAATAGAGGGCGGTAAAGCCTATTTCAGGAGGAGGAATGGCGAGGTAGTCGACTTGTTAAGTCTAAGCGATGAAGAGATAAGGGATATAAGAGGGAATGAGATAGCATACGTGTTCCAAGATCCCACCTCAGCCCTCGACCCCCTCTACACTATTGGACACCACTTCTATGAAACAATGATCGACCATAGGAAGATAGATAAGAAGAACGCTATCCAACACGCCGTAAACCTCCTCAAGGAAACACTTATCCCGAGCCCCGAGTCAAGGGTAAAGAACTATCCCCATGAATTATCCGGAGGTATGAGGCAGAGATCAGTGATAGCCATAGGATTAAGCAATAACCCGGTGCTCCTAATAGCCGATGAGCCCACAACGAATCTGGACGTCACCATACAGGCTCAGATCCTAGAGCTGATAAAGGATCTCCAGGCAAAGCACGGGATGAGCGTCATCCTCATTACACACAACCTGGGTGTTGTAGCAGAGGTAGCACACAGGGTGTACGTGATGTATGCTGGTAAAATAGTTGAGGAGGCACCGGTCGAGGAGTTATTTGAAAACCCCCAACACCCATACACCAGGCTATTATTGAGGACAGTGCCCGATCCAACCAAGAAGATTGAGAAACTGGAATCAATACCTGGAACCGTTCCAAGCCTCATTAACCCGCTACCTGGATGCAGGTTCAGGGATAGATGCCCATTTGCATCGGAGAAGTGCCTAGAAGAACCCCCCATGGTTGAAGTGGGTGAAGCACACAGGGTTTACTGCTGGCTACATGCTGGAAAGGGGTGATACAGGGATGAGTGAGGCATTAATAGATGTAGTAAACCTGAAGAAATACTTCAAGGTTAGAGGGTTGTTCTCAACGAAACTAGTTAAGGCAGTGGATGATGTATCGTTCTCCATCTATAAGGGTGAGACGCTGGGTCTTGTAGGTGAAAGCGGGTGCGGGAAGACCACGCTGGGAAAACTCCTTCTACTACTGCATGAGCCAACCGATGGAAAAATAATGTTTGAGGGTAAAGACATAACAAGGCTAAAAGGCAGCGAGCTCAAGGAGTTCAGGAGAAATACCCAGATGGTCTTCCAGGACCCGCATACCTCTCTGAATCCAAGGATGACTATTGCAGAGATACTTGAAGAACCCATAAGGGAGCATAATGTTGAAATACAGGGGGATATAGAGGACTTCCTAGCCGATCAGATGAAGCTAGTGGGGTTGAATCCTGAACTCTTATATAGGTACCCACATGAGCTAAGCGGGGGTCAGAAGCAGAGGGTAGCTATTCTAAGAGCCATACTCTTGAAGCCTAAGTTCATCGTTCTCGATGAACCTACCTCCGCGCTAGATGTATCTGTTCAGGCACAGGTGCTTGAATTACTAAGGGATCTCCAGAGAAAATTCGGGCTCACCTATCTCTTCATATCCCACGATATCTCAGTGGTAAAGTATATGAGCAACAGGATTGGGGTGATGTATCTCGGCAAGTTAGTTGAGATAGGTGGGTCGGATCAAGTATTCAATAACCCGTTGCACCCATACTCACAGATGTTGCTCTCTGCTGTTCCAATACCTGATCCAAAGATATCTAGAACTAGGAAAAGGATTAAACTAGAGGGTGAACCTCCATCACCAATAAATCCACCTACTGGATGCAGGTTCCACCCTAGATGCCCATATGCAAAGGATATATGTAGAAGAGAAACCCCTCCTCTGAGAGAAGTTGAGAAAGGGCATTATGTGGCATGCTGGCTCTACACTAATCCCTAAAGCATTTCCATCTCCTCATCCTTGCTTCAGCCTAAGCCATTGCTCTATGAGGTTTACACACTCATGGGTGCTTCTACAGGTGGACCAGGCCTTAATGTAGAGTAGATTACCCAGTGCTTTTCTCATGTCATCAAGGTGTATTTCTCTATCATCGATATATATGATGGATGCTCCACCCAGGCATCTGCCCTCCCTTCTCAATGATCCAAGTATTTTGAGGGCCATGGATGCTTTATCCGGGTGATACTCTATCGCATTATAGTGGAAGAGCCTGTCAACCCCCATTACCTTCAGTGCCTCAAGGGCTTTCTCAGGCATATTCCAGCTGAGGGTTGAAGTAATGAAGCCACGGTTTAAGGCATATCTAAGTATCTCTAGCGCCATGGCATTCAATCTAACTCTTTCACCAAGTGAATCAGTGAACTCTAGCTCGGAGATCCTCGTAAACGGGGGTTTGAGAACCGAGATGTCGCCGTGATCCCAAAGGGTGCCGTCGAGATCCATGAATAATATAATGCATTGATCCATCCATGTCCACCGTTTAACAGTGTTTTTAAAAATGCCTAGATTTAAATCCACCGCCCCCCTACCTATATTAAGGTGTGACCCATGAGTGCTTCCAGTAAGACAATAAAGGTTATCATTGTTTTACTGGCTGCATATGTACTGGTCTACTTTCATAGAACCATGACTGGAGTTATGAAGCCGGAGATAGATTACTACTCGGGGTACTACGGTGTAGATGCTGACCTATTGCTGGCTATAATGTCCTCCGCCTACTTCTACGGGTATGCTGCAAGCCAGCTTTTCACGGGACCCTTGATCGATTATTACGGTGTTAAACGCATCGGATCAATAATGCTTACAGTGCTTGGGGTTGGCACAGTATTAATGGGTGTGCCGAGCCCTGTTACACTCGTAGCTGGGCGTCTTCTAATCGGTGTATCCGCGAGCGTCGTGTTTCTCTCATATATGAGGTCCGCTGCGCTTGGCTTTAAGATAAGCTACCAAGGGAGGCTATCCTCTTACGCGTTATTCGCTGGCAGTATAAGTACGATAGCCGCTACATACCCCCTCCGGCTAATGCTTAATAGTATTGGCCTCTCATCAACATACATCATACTAGCGCTTTCAGCATTCACGCTAGCACTCCTAACATATCTTACATCAAGCGATACAGGCGGGAAGAAAGGGGACAGCTCTTTCCTGAAGCAAGCCTTATTAATAGGTAGAATTGCTAGGAATCCACATAGCTGGGGCGTTGGAATAGCTGCTGTAGCATCATATGGACTTGGATTAGCGTATCAATCGGCGTGGGGCCAGATACATCTCAGTAAAGTATTCCTGCTTGGCAAGGAGGAAGTCAGCATTTACTTAATGGTATTGGCAATAGTCTTCGCGGCTTCGTGCATCCCAACCGGCTACTTAAGCGATAAATACAAGAGGAGGAAGCCATTCCTAATAGCGGCGACCACTGCATCAGCTGCTGCATGGATCCTCATGTATCTATCCAGTATAAGCCGTGATAGAAGTATCTTACTAGTTGCACTAACCCTTCTCGGGGTATCCCAGGGCCTTCACATTGTTGCACCAACCATGGCGAAGGAGTACTATGATCCGAAGATATCGGGCACGAGCGTGGCGTTCTTCAACATAGTTTTATTCACCGGTATTGCAGTACTTCAATCGGTTCTAAGCATACTCGACCCCACTGTATCAGTAATAATTAACATCTTGATAGCATTCATCGGTATACTCGCATCAATCATACTGGCTAGGGAGACGTATCTATACGAGAAAATAGTTTAAGCAAACCCCACTTATTTTTTATTAACCCGCATCAACCTATGGATTAACAGGGGCCGGGTTTAAGCGGTGCCACATGATGATGGCGCTACTAGTGTTCTTCATTGGATTAGTGGTCTTCATCATAGGTGTAGTCCTCGCCATAGTGGCAGCCTTACTCCAGGGAGCCCGGGGAAACGAGGGCGGCATGAGCGGTGGTGCTGTAATAGTGATCGGCCCCATCCCCATAGTGATAGGGAGTAATAGGGAAGCAGGTAAGACGCTAATGATTTTAGCGATAATACTATCGCTTATAGCGTTCCTGCTATTTCTAATACCCTATGTATTAAGGGTGATGTAAAGGTGTCAGTGCTTGCGAGGACGGCGAACTTATTAGTGGTCCTAGGGATGGTGTTAATGATGCTGTCAATAGTGTTCTTCATGCTTGAATCATTTAAAGACACCGGCACTGGCACGGTGTCTGGCGGGGGATGCGTAATATTATTCTTTATACCTGTATGCTTCGGGTTCGGAGAACACTCCACAGAGCTCCTATTTATCTCTGTGCTACTGGCACTCGCATTAACAGTGATATTATTGATCACCATGTTCTCCACGTATAGGAGACTACGCGGGGAGCAGGGCTTGTAAAACGGATACTTGACTAGGGAATACATTCTATTGGAGAAGCTCCTAGTCCTTCACCGCCTTATACAGTATGAATGCTGTAGCTGCTCCCACCCCTATAGATATCCCTATCGAGACTATTTTCACTACTTCACCGACTATTTGGTACTGTGCAAACATAGCTGTTACGCCAACTATTATAAATAGTATTAGTATTATGAACTGCGCTACCTGCGAGTACTTCTCGAAGCCGGGATTGATCGTCCTGATCATCCGAGTAGCCTCCGAGGACACTATCACGCCTAGAACCATTATTAACGCGCCAAGTATCAATGGGTAGAGGTCCTTGGCAGGTATCCCCATGGTTTCCAGCGATATCGAGAGTATCATGGCGAGTAAGCCCACGAATATTATGTTCTCAACGAGTGTAGAGAGCCCCTTATACTGCTCGCTAAAAGTTTCCTTCATGGCGAAAGCTATGCTCTTCACTAGTATAACCGAGAAGAATAATCCTATTATAAGTATAAGTAAACCTATCACCAGTCTAGGCAGATACATTATTGATGAACGGATGAGAGCTCCCTCAGCGCTAGGTAGGGGAATATATGTGAACGCGATGCTGATGGCTAAAGCGATGATTAATGCCTTAACCAGCCACTCCACTACCGAGGACATTTTAAAACCCGCGAAAACGAGCATCCTCCCTATTGATGCGCTTGAGAGAGGGGCTTCAATATACTTTTCCACCACATCTCTGATTATCCTACCTATGATTACAGCTAGAACTATCCCCACCACTATCCATATCAATGCACTAATTATTCCAGGAATAGCCAGAGTGAATGACTCCCATAAACTGGAAAACACGTCTTCAACGCCTGGCATTATAACACCTCTGTGATTTATCCTTGAACAAGTTAATTAAGGTTTGAGGAAAATTAATGATGTATTGTAGTATTTTAATATTGTATAGTATTTCAAAGCCTATGATAGAGGTTTTAGAAATGCGTATTAGTAGACCACTGGTTATCGAGCATTTTGGAGACATCTCTATAACAAGCCCTGTTAAAACACTATCCATGGCTAGCTCAGTTAAAACCGGTGGGGAAGGATACAGGGTCAGCATGGATGAATTAATCGGGATAGCCGAGAAAACAGTGATAGTTGTGCCAGTGAAGGATGAGGATTTATTCCTGTTCAGGAACACGCTTTACGCTATACCAGAGTGGTCGCCTGTAATCGTGGTATCTGCTTCCCCGCATAATATTTTCGAGAAAGAAGTTGAAGTCGCTAAACTAGTGAATGAGCAGACGGGTAAGCATATAATACTAGTGCATCAGAGGGACCCTGCATGGTCCACAGTATTAACAAACACCCGGTTATCCTCAATGCTTGACGGCAATGGCCTGGTAAGGTATGGTAAAGGCGAGGGAATGTTATTAAGCATATTGTTCTCCAAGTGGCTTGGGGCAGAATACATCGGCTTCGTTGACAGCGATAATTACATACCTGGATCTATTCACGAGTACGCCATGATATACTACACAGGGTTCAGCTATCTAAATCACAAGTACTCGATGGTTAGGATAGTGTGGAGCCATAAAGGCAAGCTAACTGGTGCATACGAGTACGGCGAAGAAACCGGTATCAGTGACGCATTCATCAAGTACTTTATTAGCTTATTCGGGAAAACAATTAGTGGGGACAAACGGGTTGTTCTAAGGAGGAAGGGAAGAGTATCCCAGATAGTTGAGGAAGTCTTAAACTATGCTTTAAGCGTTGCAAGAGGCATAGGTACCGATATAGTTAAAACCCCTAACAGCGGGGAGCATGCATTAAGTACTGAGCTAGCGTTAAACATGGAGTGGGCTGGGGGTTTCAGTGTGGAAACATATGAGCTCGCATTTCTACTGAGCGAGTGCTTCATAGGTTCTAGGGATGGCTCACCATGCGGTTTCAAGGAGGGCGTTAAAATACTACAAGTAGAGTCATTGAACCCCCATATACATAGTGAGAAAGGAGATGAGCACTTGGCGGGCATGCTGGCTGAGAGCCTTGGAGCCATATATTACTCTAAACTAAACAATCAACTGGTTTCAAAACGCATAAGGGAAGCACTAAAGATGTATGCTGATAACGCTGAACCGATTAAGCCTAGAACATATAGTCTCAAGGGTGTTAACCCGGTCAAGATCATAGAGGAATATATCGCTCAAAGCAAGCTATTACATCAATTCGGGTCGAGGGCTTAATGGATAAGCATGTATTAGTAACGGATATAGATAACACCATGATAAAGAACCCCGATGACTTATACGTTGTCAAGCCGTGGGTTGAAAAACTAGTGGCGCTCGGATTCACATTGGTCTTTAACACTGCTAAAACCATTGATGAACTCCTATATATACTTGAAACCCTCGAGCTAGATTTAGACAAGGTGATCCTGATACCGGAGAACGGGGGAGCCGTATGCAGTAGCAGGTATCCTGTGCCAGGGCTTCCCCTTTATGAATACAACGGGTTGAACTGTAGCGTTCTCTCACTCATTACCCCGGAAATAGATGCATTGCTTGATCACTCGGTTAAACTCTGTGAAAGCGCTAGAAGGATTAGCAAGGCATCCACAGCCGAGCTAGCATCCATCCTAAACCTACCGAGCCATCTTGCACGATTAGCCGGGCATAGGTTGTTTAATGATGCAATATATGTTGGAGACGAAGAATGCATCACCCTATTAGAGGGGTTTCTCACCGGGAAAGGGTTAAGCACTGTGAGGCATGGCTCACTAATATACGCGGGTATCTCAATTAGTAAGAAGAAGGCGCTCGAGGCTCTTCTTAAAACTCCTTGGTTTAAATATAGTGTTTTAATAGGTATTGGAGACAGCGTAATAGATGATTTCCTCGAGTTAACCAGCCACCCTATTATAGTCGGATATAATGGTGGCTGGCTACGTAAATGGCATACCAGGATTCCTTATGAGCCGCCGTATGGCTGGATATGGAGTATTGAAAAATCATTATTGATATAGTTGCTGAGAGTGAAAAACCTACTTCCTGAGTAAGTGCACTGGATTACCTAGCAGGTACTCGGCGAGGTCCCTAAGGGACTCGGATACTGTTAGATGCGGGTAGGGTATCCTGGAGGCGTCTCCGAAGCCTATTTTACCAAGGTATAGTGGTATATATGCTGAGATAACCTCTGAGGCATTGGGGGCAACTATATGTACTCCAAGTATCTTCTCCTGCCTCTCATCAAGCAATACCTTTATGAAGGATTGCTTGCCGCCCTTAATCTTTACTGCCGAGAGATAGTAGGCCGGTATCCTCACCTTGACATATTTCACCCCCTTGCTCGTTAACTCCTTCTCAGTATAACCTATTGACGCGATTTCAAGCCCTGTGAATATAGTGGAGGGTATGGCTGAGTAGTCTATGTGGAAGCCCTCCTCACCACTCATCCATCTAGCCGCTGAAATACTCTCTAATATAGCCTTGTGAGCGAGTAGTGGTCCCCCGACGACATCGCCTGAGGCGTATATGCCTGGTATGCTTGTCTCCTGTCTCTCATTTATCTTTATGAAGCCCTTCTGATCCAGTACTATATTGTTCTCAATTAATCCGGCTTCCCTGGTTCTAGGCTTTCTCCCAGTTGCTATTAATACCTTATCCACTTCAAGCTTCAAGCCGTTTGAGAGCTCTACTAAATATTTGCTGCCAGTCTTAGTTACGGATTTAACCGTTGTCTTCTCATATATCTTCACGCCTCTTGAAGAGAGATGCGTCTTCAACGCCTGCGCGACATCCCTATCCATTGTGGGCAGTATGTGATCCATTAACTCCACTACCGTAACACCTACCTTGAAAGAGGAGAAGATATTGGCTAGTTCAACACCTATTACTCCACCACCGATTATTAATACTTCGCTGGGTTTCTCCCTCATGTATAGGGCTTCCCTGTTACTGATTATTCCCTCGCCGTCGAATGAAACCCCTGGTATCGGCGAGGGGTCTGTCCCTAGGGCTAGAAGTATTTTACCGGCTTCAATCAGCTTCTTCTCCTCCCCGGCACTAATAACTATCTCACGCTGCGTCTTGAGGATGGCCCTGCCCTCTATTACATCTATCCCGTGCGACTCGAATAAACCTTTTATTCCCTCTCGGCTCTCCCTCACCACCTGTGATACCCATTCAACCAGGCTCTCCCATTTAACCGAGGCTTCGCCGCCGGTCTTCTCAATGCTCCTAATGGCCTCCGCTACCTGGTAAAAAGCTTTACTGGGCACGCATCCGTAGTTAGTGCATTCCCCACCGATCAAGTGCTCCTCTACGACTGCAATCTTTAAGCCCTTCTGAGCCAGGTATATTGCTCCCGGGTAGCCTCCCGTGCCGGAGCCCACTACCACCGCGTCGTATCTCACTGAATTTCTCCCCTCATTCTCCTGACATGTACTCTCCATGTGGGTGTGACATGCTTGGGGTGATTGGCCTTGAGAACATCAACTCTTCCAACACTAGTATTCCTTGGCCATGTCTTAGGCTCGCTTGGATTGCTGTAGGCTATCTTACTGATCTCCTTGAGTCTCTCAGCATACTTCTCAACGTTCTCCGGTGTCTCGGTCTCAGTGAACTCTGTCATTAATGCCTCCTTGACTATTAGCGGGAAGTATATGGTTGGGGCATAGAATCCAGCGTCCAGCAGACCCTTCGCAACGTCTTCAGCCGTTACCCCGACCTCGTCAGCCATGGGCTGCGCGCTCAAAACCACCTCGTGCTTTCTGAAGCGTCCTCTACCATATGGTATACTATATCCTTTAACGTTCTCCATGAGCTTCATGAAGTAGTTGGTTATGAGTACAGCATGCTCTGCGACCCTCCTTAATCCCTGCGGACCCATGCTCAGGATGTATACGTAGCCCCATATCAGCGGCGTTATATTGCCGAAGAAGGCCTTGAGTAATCCAGCACTATGCTCCCCGGGTCCCTTTACCCTGTATAATCCTGTTGACTCATCGTAGACGACCCTGTAACCTGGCGCGAGATCCGAGAGCATTATATTCTTTCCACTATCGACAACCCTATCCTTTATACAGATGGGCCCGGCTCCAGGGCCGCCTCCACCATGGGGTGCCCCGAAGGTTTTATGTATATTCAGGTGGGCTATGTCGAAGCCCATGTCCCCGGGCCTCGCGTAACCCATTATCCCGTTGAGGTTTGCCCCGTCATAGTATAGTATTGCGTCATGCTTATGCAGGAGCTCTGCTATCTCTAGTATATGCTCCTCGAACAATCCTAGAGTACTCGGATTAGTTATCATTAATCCAGCTGTTGACTCCCCTACAACGGATTTCAACGCCTCCATATCTATGTTGCCGTCCTCAGCAGAAGGCACCTCTATAACCCTGAAACCAGCCATCGCCGCGCTAGCCGGGTTTGTTCCATGCGCGCTGTCAGGTATTATTATATCCGTCTTCTTATCCAGTTGATTCTTTACCTCATGGTACCTCCTTATAGTTAATACACCGGCCAGCTCTCCATGTGCTCCAGCCGCTGGATGCAGTATACAGGTATCCATACCAGTTATGTTTGCAAGCCATTTCTGGAGCTCATATAGGATCTCCAGTAATCCCTGAACTGTTCTCTCATCCTGTAAGGGGTGTAGATTAACTATCCTTGGATCACCGGCTATCTCCCAGGCTATCCTCGGGTTATACTTCATAGTACACGAGCCCAGGGGGACGGGGCCGTTGTCTACTCCATATGCTGCTTGAGAGAGGTTTGTGAAGTGCCTTACAACCTCGACCTCGCTTAGCTCAGGGAGCTCTGGATCCCTTGTCCTCTTCATCTCTGACGGTATGTTTACACCGTCCACGTGCTTCCTCACTGCATCCTCCGGCTCTGGGACCAGGAAGCCTATTCTACCCTTGCCCCCGAGCTCGAATATTAATGGCTCCCTGTTACTAGCCTGTCTGAACCCACTCATTACCTGCCCACCTCCCGGATCACCTTGCCGAGTACCTCGATAAGCCTATCTATAGCCTTCACGGAGTGTAGTTCTGTGAAGGCGTATAGGGCTGTCTCACCTAGCTCAGGATAATACCCGCCTATGTAGAGTCCTCCATGTAACCCGTGCTCAAGTAGTTTCTCATGTATCACCGAGTACTTGACCCCTGCCTCATTGAATGAGACGGGGAATTCATTGAAGAACTCCGCCTTGAAGACTCTCCTCAAGCCGATCCCGCCCATCCTACTTGCAGCGTAGTGAGCCCTATAGTATATAAGCTCAGCCAGCCTTCTAAACCCTGTCCTACCCAGCAGAGCCATGTAAACAGCTGCCGCCACAGCCATCAATGCCTCATTAGTGCATATGTTGGACGTAGCCTTCTCCCTCCTTATATGCTGCTCCCTCGCCTGCCACACCATCGCGAATGCCTTGTCTCCTCCATCAATGGTCGTCGTCAACCCTATTATCCTCCCAGGCATCTGTCTAACCAGGTTCATATCGTATTTGATGGCGAATATCCCGAGATAGGGGCCGCCATAGTTCATGCCTAATCCAAGCGATTGCCCCTCGCCTACAGCGATGTCAGCGTCTAGTTCACCAGGGGGCTTAAGGATCCCGAGGGCCACCGGGTACACACCTGTGATGAATAATGCCTGCTTCTCATGGGCTATCTCGCCAACGGCTTTAGCCTTGTCCTCCACGATGCCGAAGAAGTTGGGGTACTGTAGGTACACTGCCGCTGTGTCATTATCGATCATTGATTTAAGCGCCTCCACATCCACCGTGCCCAGCTCCCTGTCATAGGGTATGGTTTCCAGCTTTAATCCATGGGGTTTGACATATGTTTCCACAACCCTTTTATGGAGGGGGTTCATGTTGGCTGGTAGCAGGATCTTCCTCCTCCCCTTTCTAACTCTGAAAGCCATTAACACGGCCTCGGCGATGGATGAGGACCAATCATACATTGATGCATTAACTATATCCATCTCAAGCAGCTCAGCCATCATGCTCTGATACTCGAAGAGGGCCTGCATCAATCCCTGAGATATCTCGGCCTGGTAGGGTGTATATGCCGTGAGAAACTCCCCCCTTGAGATAATGTATTTAACAATAGGGGGCACGTAGTGGGGGTAAACCCCTCCACCCATGAATGGCGGGGGATTGAAAACCCTGTTTCTAGCCAGCTTTTCATCAACGACTTCTTTGACCTCTATCTCGGATAAAGGCCTCCCTACACCTATCTCCAGCCTATTCCACTCGTCTTCCCCTACCAGTATCTCCCTTGGTATATCGTTGAAGAGCTCGGTGATGCTTTTAACGCCTATTGCATCCAGTATTTTCTTGAGTGATTCCTCAGTGGAACCAGGTATCCAAGGATGAGGCCTCGTTTCAACCACCCAGTAAACAAATAATGGCTTCAAGGTATATATAGCTACCACTATGTATGGAACCTATAAATACTTAGATACACAACATTAAAACCATGGTGTATAAAATGCCCAGGATACCTTTACTCGAATACTATATTGAGAAAGGGGCTGAAGCAGGCTTATTCGGGGAATGGGAGGTACCATACCGCTATACCAACGCTATCGAGGAGCATATGGCTGTGAGAACAAGCGTTGGGCTCTTCGACGTATCCCACATGGGGAGAATACTGTTAAAAGGCCCCGATGTATTACCATTCGCTCAATACATATACACCAAGGACATCAGTAAGACAAAGGAGTACTTTATGAGCGGCCCGATGCTGGCATTGAATCAATGGGCTAGAGTAAAAGACGATGAAATGATGTATAAGGTAAGCGATGAAGAGTGGCTCCTGGTAACAAACGCCTTAGCCAGGGAGTCGATGCTAAACTACTTTGAGAAAGTAAGGAGCGAGAAGGGATTCAGGGTTGAAATAATGGATTTAACATTCAATTACTCTATGATAGCCCTACAAGGCCCCCGTGCAACAGAAGTAATGGAGTCGCTTGGAGCAAAGTGGGCGGGCGACCTCAAGATCCTGGAGTTCCGTATGAATGAGGAGATACACGGGGTCAAAACCTTCCTAGTGAGTAGAAGCGGGTGGACTGGTGAGGATGGATTCGAGATCTGGGGTGAACACGGTGAGATAAGGAGGCTGGTCGACCTACTTGTCTCGAAAGGGGTTAAACTAGCCGGGTTGATAGCCAGGGACACCCTGCGTATAGAAATGGGCTTCGTGCTGGGCGGGCACGAGTACGGGGAGGACCCGGTGAAATTCCCATGCGCGCTAAGCCTGAGATACGGTCTCGGCGCAATCACATGGGAGAAGAGGGGCTTCGTAGGCGAGGAAGCATTAAGGGCCTGCAGGCGTGAGGGTGTTAGATGGATTAGAGTAGGGTTAAAGCTGGGTAAGGAGGCTGGGAGACTGTTTCCACGGCAGGATGCCGGGGTATACTCTGATGATGTATGGGTTGGATGGGTTACTAGTGGAACCTACTCCCCAGTCCTCAACAGGGGTATAGCGATGGCTTATGTAGACGCCAGGTACGCTGTATTCGGTGAGGAGTTAGCAGTGGATATAAGGGGGAAGCGATACCCTGCTAAAATCGTTGACTTCCCATTCATAAAGAAATGAGCATTTATAGGATCGTGAAGACATAGTGAAAGCAGTGTAGGTGGATTGAAATTGGTGTATGAATCAGGTGAAGCCCTAGGCATAGATGCCCTTAGAGAAATGTATCCAGACCTCAACCAGGTATTAAGCATCACCATAAACCACACAGTATGGAGGAAGCGTCAAACAATAAACATGATTGCAAGCGAGAATGTTATGTCACCCCTTGCAATGCTCGTGTACCTGAACGACATGATGCACAGGTATGCAGAGGGGAAGCCGTATAAGAGGTTCTACCAGGGGCTCATATACGTTGATGAGCTGGAGGTTAAAGCCCAGGAGTTAATGGGCGACCTCCTAGGCACTAAATACGTGGATTTAAGACCTATAAGCGGTACAACGGCGAATGCAACAGCCTTTAGAACATTCACGAAGCCAGGCGACAAAGCAGTAGTGGCCCCTGTCCAAGCCGGTGCACACGTAAGCCACACCAGGTATGGGACCCTTGGAGCACTGGGCATAGAGCAGATTGAGATGCCGTTCGATATAGAGGAGTGGAACATAGATGTTGATAAAGCCAGGAAGCTCATTGAAGAAGTCAAGCCGAAGATAGTGACGCTGGGCGGTTCACTCTACCTATTCCCGCATCCAACCAAGGAGATTGCTGAGGCAGCTCACAGCGTGGGGGCTAAGGTAATACATGACGTGGCTCATGTCTTAGGCTTAATAGTTGGAGGTGTATGGGAGAACCCGTTGAAGCTCGGGGCAGACGTAATCACCTCATCAACACATAAGACGTTCCCAGGTCCACAAGGCGGAGTATTCGCTACCTTAAACGAGGAGGACTACAAGGAAATGGGTAAAGTCGTCTTCCCAATGTTCGTCTCCAACCACCATCTCCATAGATTAGCCGCGATGGCTGTTACAGCAATAGAGATGAAGCTCTGGGGATCCGAGTACGCTAGGCAGGTGGTTAGAAACGCTAAAGCACTAGCAGAGGCCCTCGCAAGCGAGGGCTTCAAGGTCGTGATGGAGAGTAAGGGTTACACCACGAGCCACCAGGTGGTGGTAGACGTTGCAGAGCTCGGCAGAGGCACCAAGGTAGCTAAGCTACTAGAGGACGCCTACATCATAGTCAACAAGAACATGCTGCCATGGGATAGGCCGGAGGATGTCAAAGATCCAAGCGGGCTAAGACTCGGAACCCAGGAGTTAACCAGGTGGGGTATGAAGGAGGGCGAGATGAAGGAGATAGCTAGGCTCATGAGGATGGTTGTGATAGATAAGAGGAGCCCAGCTGAGGTGAAGGAGAAAGTCATGGAGTTCAAGAAGGAGTTCATGGAGATACACTACGGCTTCAAGCTGACGAGGGAGGATGAGG
Organism: Desulfurococcus sp.; assembly: GCF_038881575.1. Taxonomy (GTDB): domain Archaea; phylum Thermoproteota; class Thermoprotei_A; order Sulfolobales; family Desulfurococcaceae; genus Desulfurococcus. The sequence continues at coordinate 245,583 of NZ_JAVZPN010000001.1, forward strand.
TAAAACTATTAAAGATAATGCTCCATGCGGAAACCTAATATTCCCCGGCTACAGAGCTATATATGGTGGGATACATGAGTGAAGTCATTGTAGAGGTTAAGGGTAAGAAATACATTGTTAAAACCGATAGAAGATACACTGAGACAGATGAATGGGCCCTCCTCGAGAACGGGAGGATCAGGGTGGGTATAAGCGACTACGCTCAGAAGGAGCTCAAGGACATAGTCTCGGTTGAGCTACCTGAGGTCGGGAGAGTAGTGAGGAAAGGAGAGGAGTTGGGTATAATAGACTCCATTAAGGCGTCGTCATCGTATTACGCACCAGTGAGCGGTAGGATAGTAGAGGTGAATGAGGAGCTCTCCACGACCCCGGAGCTCATTAATAAGGATCCCTATGGAGCCGGATGGATCATCGTTATCGAGCCATCGAACCCGAAGGAGTTTGAGGAGCTATACACTCCTGAGAAATACTCTGAGAAAATAAGGAGCGGGAAACAACACTAGTTTTTTAACCGTTTCTAATCCACTGTATAACCACGAGAAATAAAGAGGTGGTTTACTTGTTTACACGGCTCGTTGAGAAGCTGGGTGTGAGAGAGCTGGCAGGCATGATTGATCATACTTTACTGAAGCCCGAGGCTGATTTAAAGCTGCTTGATAAATACATCGAGGACACTAGGAGATACGGGTTTAAACTACTCATGATCCCCCTCTCACTCGTCGAGTATGTGAGGGAGGCAGCTGGTAGAACAATAGATGTTGGCGTAGTAGTAGGCTTCCCACTCGGTAACACGTCTACAAGGGTGAAAATAGCTGAGGCCATTGAAGCTGTTGAGCAGGGTGCAAGCGAGATAGACATGGTTATGAACATAAACTTGTTTAAGTCGAGGAACTATGAGTACGTTAAGAGGGATATCAGGGGAGTTGTTGAGGCAGCTAAGTCCAAGGGGGCTAGAGCCGTTAAGGTGATCATCGAGACCGGGTTACTCAGCGACGAGGAGAAGAAGAAGGCGACGGAACTAGTCGTGGAGGCAGGGGCGGACTTCGTGAAAACATGTACAGGGTTCCTTGGATCAGTTGCAACAGTACATGACGTAGACATATTATATAAGGCGGCATCCGGTAGGATAGGCGTGAAGGCATCGGGCGGTATAAGACGTGGGCTAGATGCCCTGGCATTAATAGCTGCAGGCGCATCTAGGATAGGCACTAGTTCAGGGGATAAGATAATCGAGGACTTTATAAGGATTAAGGAGGAGAAGTAGAGTGCCCGGCGACGAGGGATTATACTTATTTGAACCAGCCGGTAGATCATTCAAGCTATTATTAAAGGTCCTCAAGGTATACGCTGTTGAGAAATCACCGTACCAGGAGATAATATTCGCCGAGCTAGATGGCTTCGGTAAGGCGCTTATAATAGATAACTTTATACAGAGCACGGAAGCCGATGAAGCATTATACCATGAACTACTCGTCCACCCAGCGATGGTGCTCCACCCGGAGCCATCCAGGGTTCTAATCATCGGCGGCGGCGAGGGGGCAACGCTCAGGGAGGTCTTAAAGCATAATACTGTTAAGGAAGCCGTGATGGTGGATATCGATCCCGTGGTGGTAGAGTTCTCGAAGAAGTATCTTGAACACATGCACCAGGGGAGCTTCAATGATCCGAGGTCAAGGGTGCTCATCATGGATGGATTTAAATACGTGGCTGAGGCACCGGACAAGTATTTTGATGTAGCGATAATGGATCTCACGGATCCCTACGCTGGCGAGGCGGCGAAGCCCTTATACAGTGAGGGATTCTATAGGAGCGTTAAAAGAATACTAAGCGATAACGGTGTTCTAGTCACACAGGCTGGAAGCAGCTACTTCTATACAAGCGAGTACGATTATGTAGCCGGTAATATTAGAAGGGTCTTCAAGTATATGGCGGAGTATAATATATGGATACCCAGCTTCGGGTTAAACGTTAACTTCATCATTGCATCAGACGCCCTCGACCCGAGGAGTATTACCCCGGGAGACTTCGACAAGAGGCTCGCGGAGAGAGGAGTGAAGACGAGGTTCATTAATGGCGAGCGGTACAACGGGTTATTAATGCTCGGCGTATTAAGGCCTCTGCACTGATTATCTTTTTGAAATATACATGCCACACTAATCCTCTAATGCCAGGGGAACCGGCTGCGGGATACTGTGAGCCCTAGTTTTAAAAGCACTACTGTGAGAACCATGAGTATCATCGTTAGCACCGCCAGGAGCTTTAGGAGGGGGTCACGTATATATAGTATGGACTGGAAAGCATTCGACGCTAATAGTATGAACCCCCTGATGTACTGTATAATTACGCCGGTCGATGAATAAGTATACGTCCTACCACCCTCGTATACCACAAGGTCTCTCCCATTAGTCACCATATCTATGAATAACCTGTTACCGTACCATGCCCCCTCCTTTGATAAAACCTCGTTAATAACCAGGCTTGAATCACCTATCGCGACAACCATTCCCCCACCCATGTTGCGGCTTAAACCAGTTGTCTTATCGTTGACGCGGCATAAGACCGTGTAGTTGCTTCTCGAATACACCCCAGTGTACACGTCGAAGACGACCTTTATATTCGTGTTTCCCACGCTGCATACGCCGACAGATATCTCCTGTATAGCCGGCGTGTTCTCCAAATATATGTCGAAGCTCCTTAACAACTCCTCGGTATTCATGGTCTCATCCATTATGATGACGAGCCCTCCATCCTCCACCCACTGCCTGAGCCGGGGTGAGGCGTCAACGCGTGTATCAGGCCCCACGATTAACAAGGCGTGTTTACCTGGGTCATACCTGTATATATCGTTTAAGGAGTAGATGATATCCACCCTCCTCTCCAATGCCTCGCTACTGGTGAAGATAGTGAGTCCACCAGGCATGTTATTGTATATTGAGGGGGGATCCCCGACCAGCCCCCCTCTTATCCGTAGCCCGGAGCACCCGGCTATAAGTAGTAGCAGGATGAATACGCTGAGCCAGTATACTTTAACCACTTGAACCACCTCCCTCCTCGATGAGTCTAACAACCTCTAAAGCATCATCTCTATGTTGATCACCGTATACAACGTCCTCATATACCTCGCTAAACCTCTTCAAGACCGTGGAGATCCTTAGACGGGCCAGCTCCCTCGGCGTACACGTGCCGCATCCATGGATACTCCTAAGCTTTCTCAGGGTGCGCCACAGTATCTCCTTAACCCCTGTGTAGGAGTACTGTATTCTCAATTCATCCTCCTTGCTCATGGAGATCTTAAACATGGTTGAACCCTGGGGTATCCTCGCCGAGGCAATGGATAATACGAGTAATGCTATTATGAGTAGCGAGGCGGCGACGAGTAGTATGAGTAATGGTGTCGATGCACCCTGCTGTAGAGGGCCTACCGTGGTGCCATGAATACCAGTGGTCGTAGATACAATACTATGGTTCATGCCTTCAGCAGGGTTTTCACCAGGGGTGATCACGGGCTCGGGGAGCGGTAGGTATCTCGGTGAACTCAATTGATTCGCCCTTCTCCACCAAGGTGACCTGGTTTTATTATATGGGTGCCGGATATAATATTTTCATATACCACGGGTGTCCCGGATGAAGACTATAGCCATAGCCGCGTATAGCGGTCCACCAAGCGAGCGGCATGCCAGTGCCGCCAGGATCATTATAGGGGAGCTGTCCCGGTACTGCTTAGATGACGTAGTTATAGCTGTAGGAGGATACTGGGGGTTAATGAAGACCATAGTTGATGAAGCACTCTCACACGGGTTCAGGGTCGTCGTCTATCCTTACGCTGAGAGGGAGGACATGGAGTACCCTGGTGAAGCAATAGTGGTTAAAACAGGGCTGACTCCGGAGGCACGCAGCATACTATTGGTTAGAAGCGGCGATATCCTAATAGCCCTCGGCGGGGGAGTGGGCACGATGATAGAGGTCTTACTCGCCTATAGCATGGGTAAACCAGTGTACTTACTGAAGACTGGATTAGCCTCGGATAAGCTAGAGGTATTCACCCCCTATATTGATGAGAGGAGACTGGCTGAGTTAAAGGTGTATGAGGACCCTGTTAAACTAGCGAGGGATGCATGCTTATTCCTTGCATCACAGAGGGCTCCGAGCTTAAAGAGGATTCATGGATAAGGTTTCATCCTACTCACACGTATTCCACTATTCCCCTCTACGACTTTATTTTGCTTGAAACCATCGTGTCCTATATATTAGTGGCGGGGCCCCACCTAGTCTAGGGATTGAGGTATCACTGCGGGTTCATATGTGTTCATCGAGTACAACGGCATTGGGTCGGCATCTACGAGTAACCCTAATAGAAGTTTCTACATTAATGAAGCCACTATTATTATAGCCTGGGGAACATTAAAGAAAAACAAAACAGCCCTGCAATGACTAATATATTTAATAAGATGATAGTTGACCTATGAAAAACATGCTCTCCATTATTCAATACAAACACCTATTAACATTTTCTCTTTTGTCTTATATCTATATTAAGTTTTTACTGTTCACGCTCTTCTTGGTTTATAGGTCATTGAGAGCCTTTCGTAAAAGAGCTAACCGAAATCCCTAGGGAGGTTCTTAGTCCAGTAGTGCTACAGTATTATCTTTAATAAAAATAAAATAAAAATAATTAATTGAAAAGAGAAAAAACTCTATTGGTGTGAATGATGGGTTATTGGCTTGTCATGATGAGTGAGGAGAATTATCGATACACTGTTGAGAACGGCGTATATGGTTTGCCTGAGGGCTTGAGCCGGCTGAGGGATCGCATTAGGCCCGGCGATAAGCTCGTGATCTATATTGTGAAGAAAAACTGTAAAGAGCTCTGCAGGTCTTTTGTAGCAGTGCTAGAGATTGTTAATGGATGGAGAAAGTCGAATATGCCTAATTGGCCTGATGAAGTTAGGGAGGGAAGGATATTATACCCATGGATAGTCAATGTCAGTGCTGTTGCTAAAGGCAGGATCGAGTTCGACAATATTAAAAGCGAGATCTCGAGGATCCTCGGCAAAACACTTGAAAATCCGAGCGAGTTGAGGGTATATATGTTGAGGGAACTACCAAGTGACTTCGGCGAGTTCGTCGAGGGAAGGTTGAGGAGCACGCTTAGAGCTATGGAGGTTAGTGAGCGAGCCAAGTATAGCCACAACGATCTTGTCAATATGGTTAAGGATATAGGGGAATGGCTTAACTTCGATGTTAAGCTCAATTACAAAATCGATAACTTTAAGGTAGATGTAGCATTCTTTAGAAAGCCTAGGACTGGTCCACTCGCGGTTGTCGAAGTTCATGTTGGCGGTGACGTGTTCAAGGATCTGTCCTCGTTGAAACATGCTTACGATAAGTTCGGCTCAAAACTCATATATGTAATCGCAAGGGACGAGGATAAAGTAGTTAGCCTTGTGAATGAAGCCATAGAGGGCGCATTTCATGAAATCAAAGATAAAATAATCATACTGAGAACCCAGGAACTTGAAGAGATACATGAAGCGCTAAGAAAAGAAAACACAAGAAGACTCATAAAGGAATTAACTACTAAAATATAGAGATAAAATAACTCACGGGCCCAGGGATCCGGTTACAATCTATTATGAAACTGGCACGTTCTAGCTATCCGTATAGTTGTAGATGAACTTAGGAACGAGGTTTAGATCACAATGCCTAGACTGTGGGGATAAGGGGGTTTAGAGATGCGCATTCAGCAGTAAGTATATATTAAGTTTTCTAGTGGTGAACATTGTGAGAGGCCACTGAGACTTTGCTGGAGAGTCCAGAGACAAAATACTATACAATGCCATAATACAATTGATCACAGTATAGAGTTTTCGCTAGCTTGTATAGGGAGGTATAGCTTAAACTTATCTAGAGCTCTATCAGTTCTCTTAATAAGCCAGTTTCTTCTAGCCCGGATGATCCTTGATGAGATCTCCGCTTCCTTACCACTGTGATGCGGGTAGTTCCTCCATTTATCGGGTATCACGGATGCTTCTTCTAAAATGGAGCATGAATCCTTATCTAGGGATAAATCCTTGCATATCTCTCTAGCTATAAGCTTGTGTGTTCTCCACTTCAAAGCAAACCTCCTGAGGATTATTTTCTTAAGAGCCTGGCTACCGCGTGTTCCGGTACTAGTGGGGTTTTCCCGTTTGTTAAGAGCTCTGATAACACGTATATCTGGGAGAGTCTCTCGGTTAAGACGAGTGCTTCAACCGCGTCCTCAAGGCTCTCCCCAATGCTTACTACGCCGTGGTTTGCTAGTAGTGCTGATTTACGTCCTTCAAGGGCTCTTACAGCGTTCTCAGCTAGCTGTGTTGTACCGTATGGAGCGAACTCGGCTACCCTGATATCGCCTCCGAGTATTAGTACCGCCTCCTCGATTATGACTGGAAGCGGTCTACGTGCCACAGCCAGTGCCGTGGCGTAAATCGTGTGCGCGTGGATTACAGCGTTCACATCCATGCGGGCCCTATATATGGCTAGGTGAAGGTTGATCTCGGATGAGGGCTTGTTACGTCCCTCAACGACCACACCGTTTTGATCCACTACAACGATATCCTCTGTATTCAGCCTGGATTTAACTAGGCCACTGGGCGTTATAAGTACATGGTTAACCCCGGGTATCCTCACACTTATATTACCCGATCTCCCATGATTCAACCCCCTCTCCTCCAGGAACCTCGCTACTTCAACTATCCTCGCCTTGAGATCACTATACATATAGTTCCCACCCCCTCCAGCCTCCACCCCGCATTGAAGAGCAAGGCTTCCACTTCCAACAGGGCCAACGTGATCCAGCTCAGTCTTGCTTATTTAAAACTCAGCTAAAATACATTGTGGATTCGCAGATCTAACCGTTTGTCCCCACCGCAGATACAGAAAGCTATAGTATTAAACAATATGAAGCGGTAGGGACAAATGGAACCAGTGAACCACTCAGAAGGGAACCCCAGCCCTTCAGGGCGGAGAATGCTGGCATTAGCTGAATTAACGGGTATAGGAGGGCCTGGGCGAGATTGTTTCGGGGGAAGAGTGATCAAATCAAGATTTTTAAACTCAAGCCATGATTGTAGTAATAACGCGGTTGATTCATGGTTGTTGATCCATGTATCCCACGCCGCCTGTTTTCCAGCTAGCTGAGTTGTCCTGTAAGGGTGCTGGTGAAGAGGTCTTGGTTGAAGCTAAGAGGGTTGTTTCCAGAGTAATTGATGCAGGCTTAGGGTTGATAACAGGTGGCGTGGTCTCCTATTATCTCCGTAAGTCTCTCCGGAATAACTCTTGGAGGCTCCTACCCCGGTACTCCCGCGCCCTGCTCCTAGCTCTCTCCAAGTGGGGTGGTGTTGTGAAGTCAAGGATTCTCAGGGAGATATTGATCGAGGTATTCACGGAGATAGAGGTTTACAGCTTCAGGGGCCGCGCCCTATTGTACGGGGTTATCGTGGCGATGGCGAGGGCCCGGGAGCTGCTGGGGGATATCTTGGGTAACGTGAGGAGGTTGCTCACCCTGGGGATACAGTACCTGCACCAGCCCCTGCTATACAGGGTGTTTGGATAAAACACCCTGCCAGTCATGCTAACCCACTACGCTGTGGGCCTGCTTATCTCCCTGAGGGGCTTAGTGATCGCTATTATCACAGCCATCACCCTGCTAGTTGAACACGTGCACGGAGCATGAGGGGAGTGCCTGGGGAGGGTGCTGGCCCGGGTAGCGCTGACTTCTCCGATGTAACAGTGTTGATACCGACTCTCGATGAGGCTGCTGCGATTGGCCGGGTTATAGATGAGGTACTGGCTGTCGGGGTCCCAGCGGGAAACATTCTCATCGTGGACGGTGGCTCGAGGGATGGCACGGTGGATATCGCTAGGGGGAGGGGGGTTAGGGTTGTTTTCCAAGAGGGCTCCGGGAAGGCTATGGCCATTAAGACTGGGCTCAAATACGTTGAGACAAGGTTCGTGGTGGTGATGGACGGGGACTACACTTACCCGGCCAGGTATATCCCGGTGCTCGTGTCTAGGCTTAGGAGCGGGGAGTGCGACCTCGTGATCGGCGCGAGGCTCCAGGGGAGGGAGGTGCAGAAGCTGCTCTTCAGGCTCGGGAACAAGGCGATCACCTTCGCCTTCAACTTGCTCTTCGACACGGATCTCAGAGACGTCTTGAGCGGGATGTACGCGGCAGAGGCAGGCGAGCTGAGGCGCGTAGAATACGAGATGGAAGGGTTCAGCGTCGAGTCAGAGATAGTGGCCCACTTCGCCTCCACGGGCAGAGTCTGCGAGGAGCTCATAGAGTACAGGCCCAGGCTAGACCCGAAGAGCAAGAAGCTCAGGGTACCACACGGCTTCAAGATAGCAGTAGACATCGTGAGGCTCACCTGGAGATACAGCCCCACCTTCTTCATATTCACACTCGGCGCGTTGCTACTAATACCGGGCCTAGCACTAGGAGCATACGTATCATACCACTACTTCTTCACAGGAATCAACTACTACGTAAAAGGCCTAGTAGCAATAATGCTCACACTAGCCGGCTTCCAATCACTAATCGCAGCAATACTAGCACTATACCTCAAAAGAGCCGAGAAAAGATACAGACAATACATTGACGAATTAATCAAGCGCGCCACCAAGCAGTGCGCCTAGAGAAAACTCTCCACACTACGGGATGCCTCCGGCAAATCTACGCCTCCAACACCAGTGGCTTAGATTTCGACAACCAGGAACGAAGATCTGTGTCGTAGTCTAGCACCTTGCTGGATTTACTCACAGCCACGGGTTTAGCGCTGGCCGCCACGCATTTCAGCATCCCCTTGGCTTACTATGCTTACATTAGGAGGTTCTACAGTAGGGATCCTCGCGTTGAGAACACTGATAACCCGAATTACGCGCCCTTGATTAGCGTCGTAGTGCCCACGTATAACGAGGCCAGGTTCATCGTGGAGAAGCTGGAGAACATTTACCAACAGGAATACCCGAGGGACAGGATCGAGATAATTATCGTGGACTCCGGGTCCACGGACGGGACCCCCGAGAGAGTCTCGGAGTGGGGCAGGAGCCACCCGGACATCACTCTGAGGCTTATCAGAGAGCCCGTCAGAAGGGGCAAAGCATTCGCGCTCAACGAGGCCCTTAAACAAGCGTCTGGGGAAATAGTAGTCATCACGGACGCTGACTCGAAATGGCTCCGCGGAGACACATTGAAGAAAGTGGCAGTGTACCTCGGAAGCCCCGATATAGGGGCCGTATCCTGCGTCAAGATACCCGAGGCCAGCGGGCCCGGGGGCGTGGAGGAATCATACAGGGACTTCTACAACGTCCTGAGGGTTGCCGAGAGCAACCTCCACTCAACACCCGTGTTCCACGGAGAGCTAGCAGCATTCAAAAGAAGAGTTCTGGAGGAGGTCGGAGGATTCCCAACGGATATCGGCGCAGACGACAGCCACACGGCAACACTGATAGCGTTGAAGGGATACAGAGCAATCATGCCTAGAGACATAGTGTGCATTGAAGCTGTACCCGAGAGAGGGTACAGCATGTGGAGAGTGAGGAGAGCACAACACTTGATACAGCACTTCTGGAAAATCTTAAAGCAAGGGCTTAGAACGCCCAAGCAATTTAAGCTAACGCTCTACACCGAAGCCTATCTGCACTTAATAAACCCGTGGATACTCGTAGTGGCATCAATATTATTACTAGCATCCACGATCGCTAGGGGTCTTCTAGCATTGTTACTATTGATAACAGGCCTATTCTTATTAGCCTATAAACCATACAGAGCTTGGATAACACTTCAGCTATACCTCATAATCGCAGCATTAAGAAACCTCTGGACGAAAGAGATAGTATGGGAGAAGCAGATGAAAAACCAACATTGATATCGCTCTGTGATCTCACAGGAGCGCTCATAATATGCTTCAAGCTGTGTATAGAATTCGTGGGCGAATTGGTTTAGGAGCCGGTAGGATTAGTAATTAGAACCAATAAAGATGTCTCCGTAAAGTACACTAAAATAAAACAATATATAATACAAAATTTATCAAAAGTTAATTGGGAGATCTAATATGTCATCGAGGCAATTAAAGGTTATAACTATTACGAATCAAAAGGGAGGCACCGGTAAAACAACACTCTCAGCACTTTTAACATACGGACTTGCTTCAAGGGGGTACAACGTTTTAATGCTGGATCTAGACCCGCAATCCCACCTGTCTTCACTCCTCCTTAAGATTACCGAGATCGAGGAGGTTAAAGACGGGATCATACAGATGGCTCAGGGAGAAAAGTTTAACATAAGGAAAATTGACCTGGGAACGAAAGGGGAGATAGGGTTAATACCCTCAGGCCTCAACTACATTATTACTGTCTTTCGAGGTCAAATACCCTCATGGGATCCCTACGCTATATACTTGCGTCTAATGAGGGAGCCTGCAATAACTAGAAAATACGACTACGTAATATGTGATACTCCACCAGAACTCTTCCCACCCACCATATGGGGCCTTTACGCTGCTGACTACATACTAATCCCCTCAAACTATGAAGAGCTATCTCTCAGCGGTGTGAAGCTTCTCTTACGCGAGATAATCCCGGAAGTTATGAATAGAAGTAAGAAAGAACCTAAGGTTCTTGGAGTAGCGTTAATAAACGCTGTTAAGAAGATCTCTCAGAAATCTCTCGACGAGCTTAACACAGCCCTATACAATTTCATAAAGAAGACTTTGCCATCACTGAATCGTAGCTACATATATAAGAAACCTCTATTTTCCAATGTAATACATAGGTACGATGATCTTAAAGATCTCATCTATAGACCCAAAAGATGGGAGCTTCCGCTTCACAGAGTAATAGATAGAAACCCGGAACTTAAAAGTGAAATAACTGCTTTTAGCGATGAAGTCCTTGAGAGGATTAATAACTTCGAGGGTATAAGTCAATGAGCCAAGAAGAGATCAGAGTAAAACTGCCGAAACACCTAGCTATTTGGCTTCAGGAATTCTCGAAAGCCATTGCTATGACGCCGGATCAGCTTCTAGCTAACATACTCAATTATTACTACGAAGCATGGAGGATCGGAGCAGAGGGAAGGGTAGAGCTGGGGCTTGAAAGCCCTGAATATGCTAAGCAAGAGAAGATCGAGGCTCTGCTAGAGGAATATACAACCACTAAAAGGCTTAGAAAAAATAAACATGTGCTGAAAAAATTCATGCATTGGATAGAGAGTAAAGGGTATAGAATAGAAAATATTAGCGATGACCATATCAACGAATTCTTAAAAGAATATAGCTCTGAAAGAAAGCTAAAAACAAGCACTATATATCTTTATAAAGGCGTTGTTAAAAGATTCGTCGAATATGTTCGAAGCAAACACATCAAAACTTGAAGATCTACAACAAGGTGTTGAGAATATTTAATAGAATACTAAGGTAACATCTCTAGTGAATAGAATACGTGCGGGAGAGTTTTGATGCGTTTTTCACCACGCTACACATGATTACATAACAGGGTGTACCAATGAGTCACGTCTGGGTTAAGGTCAGAATCGGTGACCCAGAGAGGAGAAGGATTGTAGAGGTTGATGCCTTGGTTGACACGGGACTACGCTAACTGTCATACAGCTGAGGCTGACAGAGGAGCTCGGGCCGAAGGTGACGGGCAAGCTTAAGGTAGATGATGCGGATAAGCTGAATAGTACAGTCAACGAGTTTCTCCACAGAGCATCGAAAGAGCATCTGCCGTGACAATGCACAACGCAAAAAATCATAGCGGTAATACACAAACGAGGCAGAGTCGATGCAATGATGCCAAGAATTCTAATGAGCCAGAGAAGAGATAACATAAGTCTACGGTATAGTCAATTGCGACTAAGACTTTGAGAGAATGCCACAAGACTACCGCAGAAAAACCCTAGACTACAACCACACACGATAACCTGGGTCTCCATGCAATGAGACTACTCTTCGTATCCCCGAGCTACCACCCCACGTAGGCGGAGCGGAGTATGTTGTTAAAACGCTTAGCTGAGTACATGGCGACCAAAGAGTACGAGGTCCACGTAATAACCATGTAAAATGATACTCTGTGAGGTTCGCAATACGGAAGAGAAGAGATCGTTAGAATCCTGGGAATAATGGGGTATTACATATCACAAAAACTAGGAGACATGTATATTGTCATGCCTTAAAACAGGCACAAAACGATCTGTTTTATGAGTATCTGTGTTGCGATTCCAACCTATAATAGACCTCGTGTGATTAGAGCGACTTTACCTACTTGGCTGAGGTCTAAGTGGATCTCTAAAGCAGTAATTGTTGCTGACGCAAGTAATGAGACGTATTTAGGTGAATATGAGGAAGTGTTGAAAGAACTAAATAGAGTCTATGGTGGTAGGTTGGTTTATATACTGAATATTGGTAGATCGGGTTCGGTAAATGCGAGGAATAAATTGCTGAAGCTTGCGAGCGAGGAGAAGTGCGGCTATGTTATAATGGCTGACGATGATTACATACTCCCTAATCCCGAGTTCCCGCTGAGAATGGCTCTATGGTTTCATGCAAATAGAGAGGTCGGGGCTGTCGGAGGCAGAGTTATCATGTTGAATAGGCGTAGAGTAGACCCAGACTTCTTCTTAAACACCCCAATACCGATAGCAGATCCGTTAACGAAAGCCCTGGGCTACATATTTTTGGATGTGAGGAATGGGCCGAGATATGCTGAGTACCTAACTCACTTCTTCATGATTAGAGGGGGGTTAGCAAACGTGGTAAAATATGACGAGGTATATGGAGGAACAGGGTTTAGAGAGGAGAGCGATTTACATGAGCAAATAAAGAGATTGGGGCATAAACTTTTACTGGATCCAAGGGTCTATGTATATCACATAGGTATTGAGTATGGTGGGGATAGAGTAGAAATGTCTATGGGTAGGAGAATGTATTGGAAAGCTAGGAACCATGCGAAATTCATTTCTAAACACCATGGGCAACCACTGAAAACATGGTACTTATTCATGTCAGCAATGCTACTAATACTCTATAGGCCTTGGTATCTACGTGAAATAGTTAAAGGGATTAGTGATGGGCTAAGGGCATGAGGATAGTACATGTATTTCATCATTACTGGCCTGTAATAGGCGGACTAGAGAACGCAGTAAAAGCGCTAGCAGAGGAACAAGCAAGACTTGGGCACGAGGTTCACGTGGTCACTAGTAGCTATGGTGCTGGGGATAGACCTAGAGAAGAGTACATCAACGGCGTTTACATACATAGAGTTAAATCGTTTAGGCTACTTGGCTACCCAGACTTGACTTATCCTCTGGATTATCCAAGCATCCTTGAAAATGCGGATATCGTTCACGGGCATAGCCAAAATAGCTTGTTCACAATGAAGATGCTAGGGCATGCTAAGAGGCTGGGCGTCAAAACCGCCATATACTTTATGGCTGTAGACGCTTTGCATGACCATCCAAACCCCCTAGTCAGGGTTGGCGGCTCTGTATATGCAAAGAGGAATACAGTGAAGGCTATTGAAACCGCGGATATAAAGCTGGTAAGAAGTTTGAGAGATGCTGAGATCTTGAGGAGTAGGTATAGTGTCAGCGATCTTCATTACGTCCCCGACGGCGTTAAGGAATCTCTTCTGAGATCTCCTGACATGTCACAAATCTTTAGAGATAAGTACCACGTGTATGACCCCTTCGTAGTAT
>NZ_JAVZPN010000001.1:259414-335748 GCF_038881575.1 Desulfurococcus sp.
TTAAGGAGTAGGTATAGTGTCAGCGATCTTCATTACGTCCCCGACGGCGTTAAGGAATCTCTTCTGAGATCTCCTGACATGTCACAAATCTTTAGAGATAAGTACCACGTGTATGACCCCTTCGTAGTATATGTTGGCAGGTTACACCCGCTCAAGGGCATAGACATACTGATAAAGGCGATGGCCCTGGTAACTAAGGAGATGAGAGAGGCAAAAGCAGTGATAATGGGGCCCGGGGATCAGAGGTCCTATAAACAGCTCACTACAAAACTCGGCCTAGACAAGGCTGTGGTCTTCACAGGGTACGTGGAAGAGGATATGAAGATAGCCGCTATAGATGCTTCTAGTGCTTTAATACTTCCTAGTATAAGCAATTATGTAGAGGTTTATCCCATGGTAATATCAGAGGCTTGGGCTCGGGGAAAACCTGTGATAGCCTCAGCTGTGGGAGGAATACCCTACAGGGTAAGAAATATGGTAAATGGTGTATTGGTGCAACCAAGAGATCCCAAGGCGCTAGCCAATGCTATAGCGATGCTACTAAGTGATGAGGGGCTGGCTAAAAAGCTTGGGGAGAGAGGGAGAGGAGAAGTCAAAGCTTGGGGAGAGATAGCTAGAGAGGTGTTGAGGCTCTATGTCGAGTAAGATTCTGGTAACCGGTGGGGCAGGCTTCATAGGTAGCCACATTGTCGATAGATTGATGGGTGAAGGGTTTAGCGTTAGAGTAGTCGATAATCTTAGCAGCGGTAGGTTAGAGAATATTGAGCAGTGGTTGGGGAATCACAGGTTCGAGTTTTTTAGGGGGGACTTGAAGAGCTATAGCGATGCTCTGGAAGCTGTTAAGGGAGTTGACGTTGTTTTTCACTTTGCTGCAAACCCCGAGGTGAGGGTGAGCACAACCAATCCCAGGGTGCACTTCGAGGAGAATGTTGTAGCAACATTCAATCTGTTAGAGGCTATGAGGGAGCGCGGGGTAAAGGAGATAATATTCGCATCCTCGAGCTCCGTCTACGGAGAGCCGGAGACAATACCCGTGGACGAGAATGCCCCGATGAAACCTGTTTCCGTCTACGGGGCAAGTAAGGCGGCATGTGAAAACCTTATCCACTCCTACAGCAAGCTCTACGGGATCAAAGCAGTGATCCTGAGATACGCAAACGTTATTGGGCCGAGGCTGAGACACGGAGTAATATACGATCTCCTAATGAAGATTAAGAGAAGTAGAGAGGTTCTAGAGGTTCTAGGCGACGGTACACAGACTAGGAGCTACATATACATAGCAGATGCTGTAGAGGCTACAATAGCAGCGTGGAGAAATAGTAGAGAGGAGTACAACGTATACAATGTTGGCTCGGAGGACTGGATAACAGTGAGAGAGGTGGTCAACATAATACTAAGTGAGCTAAGATTAGACAATGTGAGAATAGTGTATAGGCCAGTGCTCCACGGAGTTGGATGGCCAGGGGATGTAAAGAGAATAGCCCTAGCCATAGACAAGCTAAAGAAATTGGAATTCACACCTAGACATAAATCAAGAGAAGCAGTAGCAAAAACAGTAAGAGAATTGGCAAAGGAGCTATTATGAAAATAGCATTAATCAGGAATATGGTAAAAATATGGTTCCACAAATACGGCTACCTAGTCTTCACAAAAACACATCAACAAGACAGAAGAGCCGTGGAAGAGTATCTCGAAGAGCTAAAAATTGCCACTTTCGGTAGATGGGGGAACCGGCACTACTGGAACACAGACATGATATATAAAAAGCTTCAGAGATGAGAATACCCTAATATTGTTTCTATATATCACTATGCAATCTATATTAAAGAGAGGAGAAAATGGAATTAAGGTTTAATCACCTAGGCTATCTTTTTAATGTGGCGCCGGTAGAGATTCGAGGAGTATTCCAGGTAGCTAGAGCTTTCACCTTTCGACTAGGAGGCTTTGTACCTCAATTTGAAGCAGGGCTCTCCAAGCCGATCTTAGTTCGTACACGGGATGGTTACCTCTTTTTCTGTAGGCCACATACGCCAGATCTATACACGGTATGTTGCCACGAGCTTTACGAACTTGAGAAGTGGTTTAAGCCTCTTGTTAGAGGGGTCTTTGTAGATGTTGGTGCCTATATAGGCACTTATACTGTTAGGGCATGTAAAAATGCTGAGATAGTTATTGCTATCGAGCCTTTACCGCACAACTTCGCGGTGCTTAAGAAGAATATTGAGCTTAACCAATGCAGCAAGAAGGTAGTGTTGGTAAATAAAGCCGTGGGCTCGATGAGACGTGTATCCTACATGGAGTTACAAAAAAGCATGAATTACATATCTTATTCCACAGCCTCACTTAAACATCATAGGGATGAGGCAAGCAAGCTGATTAGGATACCTGTTATTGAAGAACCGTTAGACGATATCCTTAATTCGTTGGGGGTTGATAAGATCAATCTTATGAAAATAGACATTGAAGGCTACGCAACGCAAGCTCTTCCTGGAATGGTTGATAGCTTAAGTAAAACACGATATCTGATTATCGAGATTTTCAAAGAAGAGCTTGGCGAAGTTCATAGAGTATTAAAACGACTCGGGTTTAGAGTTGTTGACGTTCATGGACTAAACTATTTATATCTTAACGAATCTATATCTTTGTGAATTAGTGAAATGAAATCCCAATATAAAACGCTCATTTTACTGCAATTCTTAAGTTTATGTACTATGTAGTAATTAGGCTGGTTCTGCGTATGATGCATGTAGAGGACATTTTTAAGGCTTTGGATAACCTGCTGGGTTTGACAAACACACCCGTTATTATAATATTAATGTTATCTTTTGCGGTTTTCTTCTTTACATCTTTTCTTCTTCTCTGGCTTGGAAGAGTAAAGGATGAGAAGCTTAGGGATTTCAAGAATGGTGCTAAAACGAGGCGTGGGCACTGGCTTAATAATCTTGTGCTACTTTCAATAGTAGTGCTTGTAATTGGATATGTGCAGAGTATTGTTCTCTTAAGCGTTTCATGGTTGCTGGTTGCAGGTTTAGTGTTGAGCGCCATAACCCTTGTGCTGATCTCCGCCGATGGATCAAACTATGTGTCTGTGGAAAAGCTTTTAATTCTTATCATACTGTTTGCCGCAGTCTTTTCAAGCCATGTAATAATCAATGGTGTTGAAGGTGGCGAAACAACAACTGATACTCTGCAAATCTATATTAAGGGGTATTTTAGGTTCTCAAGACATGCTGGCTGGTACGACCTAGCACCAGTAGATGCTATAGTAAAGAATTTTGTGCTCTACTCCGCAGGTGTTAACAATCCTTACGATCCTCTAACAACAACCATAATCTTCACAGCACTAGGTATTTCAGTAATCATTTATCTACTAACCTATGTGAAGACCTTGCGTGGCAATGGCGTCTTTGATTACTTTGCATTAGCGGTCATACTCATGGCCGTAAACCCATATTCGCTTTTGATAGGAATGTCATCACCACCTACAAATTTCTCCTTGGTTTTCAGCCTACTAGCTGTGTTAGTCATAGCTAGGCATGTAGCCACATCTGCTCCGATAGATTATCGTACGTTAATCCTCGTAGCAATACTTGCTGTATCTGCTACCTTAGCCCACCCCAAGGCTATAATGATACTGTTATACGTATCTTCAATATTGGTGACCAGGCTTTTCGTTCATCGGGGTCGAGGAGACGATCTCACCAGAAGGCTTATTAGTCTCCTGATCATTGTTTTAGTGATCTACTCATTGAAGGCTCTTTATACGGCTACTGCTGAGGGTCTAAAGGGAGTCGTTGACATGATACTGAATGGTTTAACTGATTTGCTTTTTGGAATGGAGTTTAGAGACGTTAATGTATATTTAGGCAGTAGTATGCCTCCACCAAGGTCAACCCTAGTCTCCTTCGCAACCTTCCCAGCCTTCTTGTCGGCAGTATTTCTCGTAGAGCTGTTAAGGTTTTTGAGGAGGGGGGACGCTGATGCGGATACCATAGTCGTAACATTTGTAGTTCTCCTCGCATCGTTCTTCGCTTTAGTTACCAACATAGTCTATAGTGCCTCGAGATATTTAGGGTACCCAGCACTTGTGCTAGGCGGTTTCCAAACATTGACATACCTCATGCATGCAAAGATTAGGCCGACCTATAAGAAGACTATCATAATTCTACTTGGGGTAATGTGTATTTTAAGCATACTTTCGCCAAATAGTCTAATAGAGCAATACAATGTATTTACAGGTGGGAGATGGGCAAGGGTAGAAAACTTCATTTTAACACGGGAGCTATTTGAAATGCTGGACTACAGCTACGTTGCCAGCGTCTTTAATGGATTTGAAGAGGCCAAGTTAACGCTTTATCTGCCGCAGGATATTCTGCTTTATGGTCACCCCTACCACCATGTAGAATGTTTGATTGTGGAGAGAATCCTCATACCAGGAATTGTGAACGCCAGGTCTTACTGGGACTTTTATTCTGGTAATAGGATGTTCTTAAGATCCGAATATCTAGACTCGCCAAATCAATTGGCGAACACAAGTATTATTTTTAGTGGTTGGAAATGGGTGCTCGCATGGAAGCAATAAGAAAAGTTGATCATCCACTGGTTTCAGTTGTCATATCAACGTATAATAGTGCCTCGACAATACGTGATGTCTTAGAATCGCTACTTAAGAACGTGTAGAGATTATAGTTGTCGATGGTCATTTCTCAAGACGAGACGCTGGAGATAGTTAATGAATTTAAGAGTAATAATGCGCATTTGTTTCACGATTTCAAGATCATAGTACACGAAAGAAATTTTGGTGTATCTAGGGCTAGGAATGATGGAATAAAAGCTTCAAAAGGAACCTATGTGCTAATCCTTGATTCTGATGTTGTATTGCCACATAATGCTATTAGTGAATTGGTGAAACTCATGGAAAGAGATCCGGCCCTTGGTTGTTGTCGGCCATTACTTACACCCTATTCAGAAACTAAGATTTCTAAGTGGCTTTTTGACGTCGATCGCAATAGAAAGAGGCGCATTATGAGTTGTGCGGATGCAGCCATGATTAGAAGAGAGGTCTTCGAGAAAGCCGGGTTCTATGACGAGGAATTGGGCCTTTTTTTTTTTCGGTTGATGAGGATATGGAGTTCGCTGCTAGAATATTGAGAGCCAGGTACAAGGTAATTCAGCACGGAGGTCTTATTGCAATCCATTTAAATGAGAAGCGCGATGCCCATCTACTGAGACTAAAGGGGTTAGACGAAAGGAAAGCTAAGATCACCGTAACAACTCTTATTAAGTGGCTATTAGACTACCTTAAACCTAAACATGGTTGGTCGTGGTTTAAGTTCCTTTGTTCACTACCAACAACTTTAAAAATTAGATTTATTCTCCACTCCACTTTCTTACCGTTGCTATTCTTATTGCTAGTTTTCCTAATAATAGTTCCTTCTCCTTCACTTTTAACAGCGATATTTGTTGCCATATTAGCAGTTTTCCTAGATGCGCTACGAGACTTCCTCAACCCAAAGAGGTTACACAAAAGTATTATACTTTCCCTATCAGCACTAGTTAACAGGTCTGTTAGAACTGTTGGGGCATTAGTATATATCATCTATAAGGCTTTGTACAAGAACAAAGTCATCATAAAATAGGGTTTTGGTGTATAAAAATGAAGGTGGCCTTTGTCTCTACACAACTCAGCGTCAATCCTACAGATGGTGTGGCTGTTTATTGCTCTAACATAGCCTCTGAGCTAAGAAAGTTAGGAGTGGATGTCTATGAGATATGGTCTGAAAAAGGTTTCCGAAAGAGATGGCCTGTATACAACCTATATGCTTTTAAGAAGATATCAGATTTGGTAAAGAGCAAACAGATCGACATAGTCCATGGAAACAACGCTGATGGCTTTTTAGCACCACTTCTCGACATTCCCTTTGTCCTAACAGTACATACAGTGTTTCCAGATGAGGTTTCCGCTTCTGGAGATCTTGTAGACGCAGTTAAAAAGCTAAGACTAGACAGACCAGTGATTTTAGGGATGCTCACCTTAGCCGAAGTTTTCGGCGCATATGAAGCTGACATTGTTATAGTTCCAAGCGAATACACTAAGCAACGTCTTGTAAAGCTCTATGGAGTATCGCCAAGCAAGGTTAAGGTTATATATCACGGCGTAAACATAGAAGAATTCAAGCACATTAAAGTACAAAAAGCTGAGGAAACCTGTGACAAAAAGCAGATCACTATATGTTTTGCAGGAAAGTTGGCGAAGTGTAAGGGCGTAGAGTATTTGATTAAGGCCGTTGAAACCCTTAGTAAGAGGTACCCAGTTGAATGTAGAATCATAGGCGATGGCCCATTAAGGGCTAGGCTAGAAAGCCATGTTACCACGAGAAGACTTGACTTCGTTAAGTTCTTAGGCTCCCTTCCACAGAGTAGAGTGATAGAGGAGTTAGCAAGATGTGATATTTTCGTTATGCCAAGTCTGCATGAGTCACTTGGAATAGCTATTCTAGAAGCCATGGCTGCAGGCAAACCTGTTGTAGCTACGAGGGTGGGTGGCATACCAGAAATCGTAGTGGATAATGTTACAGGCATCTTAGTACCACCAGGAAATACAAACGCCTTAATAAAAGCACTCGAAAAACTCATCACCGATGATGAGCTTAGGACAAAAATGAGTCACAATGCTCGTAAGTGGGTTGAAAAATTCTCATGGAAGAGATCAGCCAAAGAACATCTACACATATATACCAAGTTAATAACCTGAGATTTATCAATTAATTATATATGACATAAAAATGTTGTTAATATTGAATGATGGAAAACCATTAATTATATGTGTACAAAAGATCTCTGTTTAAGAGGCATGATATAAGATTTTAGATAATAAAAATAAACTGTACAGCCAAAAAGATTGGAGGTCGTAGCAAGCATTAAAATAGATATTTTACAACATAGACCTACACCTTGCTTATAACATACTTGACACGTTTATCATAATCATATAATTGATGCAAGAGTTTATCAAGACTACAACTTCCGGCATATCTGTGCCGACCTCTTGGAGACTTGTATTATGGTAATTACGTAAAAACGCTAAATTTATGCGCTATATAAATTTATAAATAAGCGAGCTGGGATTGCCCGATGAATAATTTGCATAGCATTAGTGTTGTTGTTGTGAATAGAAATGGGGAGAAGTTTTTAGATAAATTATTTAAATCGTTGTTGGATTCTCTTATTTATGTTGCAAATTTTTATCCTCATGTCAACTTCGTAGAAGTTATTTTTATAGATAACGCTTCAACTGATAGTAGCTTGAAGAAAGCGCATTACTGGAGAATCGTGTTCAACAATAATGGCATAGTGTTTAGGATAGTTCCTCTTAGAAGAAATTATGGTTATACTTTTGCGGCAAGTTGCGGTGTCGTGCTAGCTCGCGGTTCCTATGTAGCTATTTTAAATCCTGATCTATATGTTGATCGCGACTGGTTAGTGCATATATTGAATACTTTTATGAAGTATAGAAGAGTTGGTATAGTACAGCCACTAATATTAGATTATAAAGATCCTAGTATCACACAATCTAAAGGACTTTTCTGTGATGAGGTATATAACTATAAAGGGAATGTATTTAACTCTCAGATAATTCTTGCACCTTTTGGTGCCGCCTATATTGCAAGACGCGATATTCTCATGAAAATAGGTCTCTTAGACTCTCTATTCTTTATGTACGGTGACGAAGTTGACCTCGGTTTACGTGTCTGGCGGTATGGCTATATAGTGCTTTTAGACCCAAACGCACGGGTCTATCATTTCGGTGGAGGAGTGACACCACAAGAGATAGCATTGATAAAGCGGTACTTAGGATTGAGAAATCAACTAATAACTTTGATTAAGTCATGCGACGGAATAACGTGTGCAATTAAGTTTGTGATCTTACTAGGAATTAATGTTGTGCGATGTTTGAGGAGCTTACATACTTGCCGAGCAATACTTTCCGCGTATGCCTACTTGATTAAGAGGCTAAAGGTGCTTCATCGAAGAAGGCTATGTTTATCAGCAAGCAAGCTACTGAAGGAATCTTCTCTCAGAAAAATGGGGCTCATAAGACCTGTTCTGGAATGAGGCCTAGATGTGAATCCTCCACAACTTATGGTAGAGATTGTACAGAGGTCTCTCATAGTTCTAGTATTAAGTCTCGGCTCTCTGGTTTTCTGAAATAAGGATAAGAGAGCGTGGTTCTTTGAGTAAGGTTCCTTGATATTGGCTGCGATTTGAGTTTAATGGGCTCTCTGTTGCGTGCGTAGATTATTGAGTATTAATACTTTTTAGCTACTTTGGCTCTATTTTGGCTCTATGTACTTTGACCTTAATCCCTTGATGCTTCTTCAGTTTTCCTAGTACTTCTTGGACAGGTATATCGTCACCCCATCTTTCGTATACTTGACTACTGATGCCTAGAAAACGTACCATCCCAGTGTTTAAGTCAAGTAAATAGTTAAAATAGTTAAACTAACTTATTGCTCATTCCATAACATTCAGGCTTGTATAGAATGTTTAACCTTAAGGAAGAATATCTTAAATAATCCTCCTAGGTTCAGAGTTGAAGTACCAGTTTCTGCTAAAAATTCTAAGGAGGCTAAAAAGTTTTGAAAAGTTTAGATTAGCAATAGATAAAGCTATTGAGATTGCTCTTAGTTCCTTGGAATAGCTGTTGAGGAAATATGTGACCGATTTACATAACATTAATATTTTAATATTCTAAAAAGTAACTAATGGTTCGCGCTGAGATTGGGGTGATGATGTATTGCAGGCTATAAATGGTGATTTGGGTAAGGTTATTAGCAGGTATCGTGATTTGGTTCAGAGGTATGGGTATTCGTCGTATCTTTTATCGAACCTCGCTTCCCATATTAAATCTTTGGAGGATGCTCTGCGAAAGGTTAAGGATGAGTTTGGTGGGGAACAAGTAAGAATAGCTGATCTGGGGTGTGGTTATGGTGTGCTTGGTAGAATTGTGGCTGACTATCTTGGGGTTGCTGAGCTTCTATGTGTTGATGTTGACCCGAAGAGATTGGAGATTGCGAGAAATCTCTGTGATAGGGTGTTGTTGATTGATATAACTAGTCCTGAATTGGGCGAGAAGTTTTTGGAGGGGTACCATCTTGTCATGATGCATGGTGTGTTAGAGCATGTATATGATTGGGATGCTGTTATAGTTAATGTGAGCAATATGCTTGTTAACGATGGCTTTTTTCTTTTATCAATCCCGAATCTTGGGAGCTGGGTAAACAGGCTTCTCCTCTTGTTTGGGTATCAACCAAGGGATCTTGAGATATCTAGGAGAGGTCTGTTTGGGGTGCTGAAGACTAAGAGATATGGAACAGGGCCGATAGACCATGTGAAGAATAGCAACATATAGAGCCCTAGTAGAGTACTTGGAGAGCTCCAACTTTAAAATCATACGTGCGTACTCCTTATATTCCCGGGAACACCCGCTGATACTGCTAGTAGATAAAATCCTACATCCTTTTCCATCGCTTAGTAGAAGAGTAATGATATTGGCACAAAAATCTCAAAAACACAGGCAATCTTATGAAGGAACAACATAATCTCAAATCTTCTTTATTGCTTTCCTGTAATAATCAAACAGCTAAGTGTTCTGACATTATATTTGCCTATTCATGGATGTACCAAAGAGGCATCGAAATTGGTAAGGTACTTGTTGTAATCAGGGCTAAGGCTAGGGGGCTCGTCTATATTAGCTTTCGAGAAGCTTCCATAGCCCCTCTGCGCAATTCAATACACTACGGTGCTCAAGAAGACTGCCAGGGTGGCGAAGAGAAAGGGTGTTGATACAACAAAATATGTTTTGCCGCCTTTTTAGTAACAATAACAATAAATGGGATTTGGACTGGGTACTGGGTTTTCCGGGGCTGTTTAAAGTTTATTAGTTCATTTTTGCTCTAGATTGATTAATGGAAAGGTATTAGAAGGGTTGGCATGGAGATCTATGTCTTTGGAGGAGTCTTCAAGGAAAGGGCTGGTTAATGAACTTTACAAGGTTCTCAAATCCCACTATATAGCTCTCTATGCCGAGGATAAGTTCTTCGAGTATCTTCGAAAAAGGCTTTGTGTTTATAGTGATGAATGGTGTGATGTGGTATATGCTAGAAGAAATGAATCTACTAGAATAGGATATGTTAAGGCATTGATAAATGATCTTCACCGTGTTGTCTATAGCGATTTTGCTGTAGTTAGAGATGTTGCTCTTGAAAAACTGGAGCTTGCATGGCATGGGCGTGTAAGAGAACAGGTGTCAGAAGATCTTAGCACAGGAATAGACATCGTGTATCTGATACAGTATCCCTATGGTGGTAAATCGGTAGTTTTGCCGCTATTCATTGCAGCAAAATCACAGCAAAATGATTTTACAAAGGTAAAGCCCTCTGAGATTATTAATAGGCATCTAATGTACTTTGGCAAATTCCTTGAAGAGAAACACGGGTATATCAAAGTAGCGATGGAGAGCATTCCGCATTTTGTACGAGGAGTTGTAACGGGCATCGAAACAGAATCAAAAAGAGGTGATTGTCTAGTTGAAAAAGATAGGATGAGAATCTACACAGACATGGTTTGCGGTGCTCTAAACATTGTTTTGCGCGATATACAAGAGATATACAATGAAATAATAAACGATCAAGAGTTGAGATCACTTGACTTAGCTACTTGGATTATAGTATTACTGTACGTATCACGGAAACTAGATTTGGTAGTGTTATCAAGTGCCGAACCCCCTAAACCCCCATATGGAGGACTTAGTCAAATAAATGATATAGTTAGCGAGGTTATGGAGAGGCTTCGCAAGGATGTCGCTGGTGAGAGAACAGAAATTCCAAAGACGTTGGGAAAGCAAATTGAAAATGCTGTTAAAGAGGTATTGAGCAATACTGAAAAAATTGAAAGACGCGGATACAGACGGCCTGTCCCAGCATAGGGATTTAACGCCATAGGCAAAACTTTATGGAAAAATGGAGAAGCCAACACTTGAAGAGCAAAACCATTTTTGATCCAAGAGTTTTTAGATTATTGATCCATAGCTTTTTAGCAAAGTCGATAAAGCCCTTTATATCTATGCCTTAATAGCACTACACACCACAATTCATAAATTTTCGAACAAGAACCTCAGAAACGCTATTATTACGCCTTACTGCAACAGGGTTTTTCGCGGAGAACTACAAAGACCACTCAACATTCAGGGGTGTAGCTTGTGAGAGTACTTATTACCGGTGGCGCTGGTTTTATTGGTCATAACCTTGCTCTGTATCTGGCTGAGAGGGGCTTCGATGTTCTTTGTTTTGGATAGTTTGGAGAGGTCTACTGGCTTCGCGCTGGAGAGGCTTAGAGCTGTTGGAGTCCCTGTTGTGAGGGCTGATGTCAGGTCGTTTGACGGCTACAGTGGCTTCGACGTCGCAGTCCACGCAACCGCCTACGTGAGCGTCCCAGAGTCTATCGAGAGGCCTATCGAGTATCTCGATAACAATGCTCTCGGGACAGCTAGGGTAGCATACAACTGTGCCAGGCATGGTGTTAGACTCGTTTACTTGAGCTCTGCTGCTGTCTACGGGGACCCTGTTAAGCTCCCGATTCCAGAGGGTCACCCGGTCAACCCCGTCTCCCCCTACGGGTTCAGCAAGTGGCTTGGGGAGCTGGCTGTAAGCCACTTCGGCTCTGTCTACGGCCCCGGGCAGAACCCGTCATACGCGGGAGTAGTTGCGAGCTTCCTCGAGAGGGCTTTGAGGGGTGAGCCCCTAGTCGTATACGGTGACGGAGAGCAGACGAGAGACTTCATATACGTCGACGACGTCTCAGAGGCTGTACTGAGGATTATAGAGGAGGACGCCTTCGACAGTGAAGTGTACAATGTGGGTACAGGCAGGCCGATAACCATAAGGATGCTGGCCGAGGCTGTGAAGAGGGTTGTCGGCAGAGAACTAGATATAGTCTTCAAGGACCCCAGGCCGGGTGATATCAGGCACAGCTACGCGGACAATACAAAATTATTGAGAAAGTTCAGAGTAAGCTTCACACAGCTGGAGACAGGGCTGAGGAAGACACTGGAGCTCCAGTACAATCAATAGCCTTAAGAGATTGAACTAGGCATGTGATGAACTTTGTAGCCAGTTAACATTCAACATTCTAAGTACATAAATAACCTTATCTACCCGCTCTAATTACATGAAAGATTAAGATTTTTGTATTGTCAATTAGCGACTTCTTATGCAAGATCTTATTGTTGTAGCAGCATCATTGTTGCATCTGACCTCCTCCCCGCCCTAAAAGGCAGGGCTTTCAGTTGTAACATGCTTTATAGGTAGCGTTGCATCAGCCACATTATCACTCATCTGGTACTGTGACACGCACTATCGCCTCCTTTCTATGCAGGTGCTGTATCTTCGAGCTGAGCTCCTTCGGAATGTATATACACAACAATCCATGGCTTGTCTTCGAAACCCTAGCGTGAAACACGTACTCCTCAGGCATGGCAACACGCCTCCACGAGTAATTACTACAGAAAAACTTGTAAATACTTCTGTAAATTACAATAACGAAATAGGGATGAACTCGGTGAGCAATGCGAGGGGATGGAAGCCGCTCAATGAAGCCCCGTGCCCGCCCGAGGGAGGCAGGCTCCCGAAGAGCGGGCACAGAAGCCGGGCAAGGGGTGATGAGGCGAGCAACGAAATCAACCATCATGAACCACTATGAAACCAGAACCCCTACACTAGGTAGAGGGGGTGATTGTTTTTACTCCAAGTGCTTGGGCTGCTTTAGCTTGTTTTTCGTCTAGTGTAGCTAGTGGTAGCTTCCTCTCCATGGCTACTGCAATGTATAGGGCGTCATACACCGTCACACCTGTTTTAAGAGCTATTTCGAACGCTTTCGGCAAATACTTGATCTCGGGTTCAACATCTATGTTGACTCCCACCATTGATAGCAGTATTTTCATGAGCTGAGTTGCTACATCAATGCTCATGGTTTTCCTGACTACGGCATCTTTCCACACAGCATTCAACACCTCCTTCAACGCTAAGTCAATAGTCACGCACAACTTCAGGTACTCGGCAAGCCTTTCCCAGCCGGGCTCCCTGCGAATGAAGGCTGCTAGCAGGGATGCATCAACGACTATCACGGTCCTCCCTCACAGAAGTAACCGAGGATCCCCTGGGAGACTCTAGTGGTACTTGTGAAAGCGTCTTGACTATATTCTTGATGTTTTCCTCGGCCTCAAGCATCCTCAACCTGCTCTCGATAAACCTCCTCACCTCCTCGGCCCAGTTCACCCGATCCCTGTACTTATCCATCTTCTCCCTGATCTCTCTCCTAAGCTTCACACTGAAAACACTCACTACTCAACCACCACAGTTTATATATTGGTAAACCCAATATTTAAACATATGATAAACCTTAATGGTCTACCAGCTCTAAAACCCGATGTCCCGCCCACTCGCTGAATAAACATGATATGCTGAAGAATCAAAGCCATGTTAGCGAAACACATGGATAAGCTATTTCTCTCCAGATGCATTGATCAACTCATATATAGCGGTTAAAACGAACACCCAGGGAGTCCCACCTTGCCCGCAATTACAACTGAAAGCCCCGCCTTTTAGGGCGGGGAGGAGGTCAGTGGAGGCGTTGAAGCCGTGGTGTCAGAGACCCGAGAATAGTGAATAGCGTGTACCACTCATATTACAGAAATACTACGAGAGAAAGATGCCCATAGGAGAAACCGAGTAATGCGTATATAACTCTGTGAAGTGTATTGTGTTAAGTGATTTTCAAAAAAAAAAGATTTTTAATTCATTCACTGTTATTGTCTCGTTAGGTGGTTGCTGAATCATGGATCTTTACCACCTGGGTCGCTACAGGTTTTTGCTTTCTGCTTCATCTGTCGCGCTCTTCCTGCTATTCTATGTAATTATAGCCATAGTGGACCCCGTGGGCACCGTGAGGCGCGAACTGGTCGACTACGCTTTCTGGCTGTTGTTCATTCTCTCTTTCACAGCTGGTTTCCTAGATGTCTGGACTTATTGGAGGATGCTCCCGGTCTTCTCAACGTACCTCGTTTCATTGATGGGGCTTATCCTGCTGGCCGTGGGCAGGCTTGGGTCTGTGATATATAGTCTTTACCTATCGGGCCTTTCCATTCAGCCCATTGGAGGAAGCCTCATAGATCCCGCATCTATCTACTTGGTATCATATACTACCGTGCCCGGGGCTTACCTCGTCTTCGTCGCGACGACCTGGCATGCTCTCAGAGGCCCAAGGGTTTTCAGCGCATCGCCAACCCTTAGCGAGATCGTTGATGATGCCACCGGGAGGCTGGCCAGAGTGCCTACCACGCTTCTCTACCTCGTCGCTTTTCTCACTGGCTTTCTCATTAGGGCCTACCCGGAGACAAGGTACAGCCTTCCTATTGGCTGGGATACTCTCGAGCATGTCGCGAACTCCCTAGACTTCGCCCAAGACCCGCATATAGTTACAACGTATATTTGGCTCGGCTGGCCCAGGAACCTGCCGCCTCTACTCACATGGATCTCAGGCCTCTTCGCAATGTTCTCGAACCCGTTTCTATTCTACAAGCTCTACCCACCCATAGTATTCGGGTTATCAACCCTCGTGGCATGTGCGATAGCCTACAGTATCTCCAAGTCGAGGCTAGCAGGCATCCTGGCAGCGCTCGCGGTAGCCTTTAACCCGTGGATACTTGGGCAAAGCCAGCAGTGGCAAAGACATATGCTCGGCCTCTCACTCCTACTATTCTACTTATACCTAGACCAAGCGGGAAAGAGCCGGGGCTCTAAGACGGCTGTCTTAACGCTTCTCGCCCTCAGCTATGAGCCTGGAGCAGTTATTGCGCTAGCAATATCCGTGCTAGAGGCTACTTGGACGAGAGATAAGAAGTTCGCGATACCAGCTATTATCTCGTCGATAATGCTCCTCTACTATATACGTTTTCCAATAAATCCTCCTGTATCCATTACTCCCAAAGGCATCAGCGTCGCCGGCGGGGTCAGCTACCCAATGTGGGACACGCTCCGCTACACGATAACGTGTTTCCTCCTATTATCCCCATCCATAGTCATATACAGAATATGGGAAGAGACCGGGAGAGCCGTCAAGGCGACTATAGTGATCCTCCTAATAGTGTTTCTAACACCGGTGGTCTCAACGATCGGCGTCGTCGATCAGCATAGATGGTACCTAATGCTGCTATCAATCCTAACACCATACACAATACTAGCCCTTACAAAAATAAGTAAGAGATTCGCCACAGTGATAATACTCCTCCTAGCACTCATCGGGTCCGCCTACCCTCTCACACCACAAGGCCACTACTACTTCAATATATGGGCCTCAGTATCGACGCCATACGCATACGGTTACCCGTGGAGCTTAACACCAGCAATTGGAAATATTTCAGAAATCGAGCTTGCCGCAGAGATTGTAGAACCATATAGGCTTACGACAACCCTGGTTCCATTCGACCTCTATCCAGCACTACACATATTCATAAGAAACCCATCAAATATCATAATATTGCAACAAGTCAGCATCTTTCCAGTCGTAGACATAATGAAAAAACTTGGAATACAAAAAGCCATAGCTGTAACATACACCAACATGACAAAAGAGCTGGAAGAACTGATAAAATCAAACTCCACGACAGCAAGCCAGATCAAGCTGGAAAAGCTTAGAGAAGACGGCATCAACATATACGTAGTTGAACTAGAAAATTCAACAATAGCAACACCCGTCCCTCAAACATAGCGACAATAATGGTTAAGTGTGGTAGCAAGACATATAAACTTCGTCCAAGTCTTTATAAGTAGCAATTATTATAGAGACAGAACTACTGCTAGCCTCGAATACTTTAAGGCGCTTAGCTTTAGATTTACAGATGCACCTATTAAAAAATTGTTCCACCTTGCTTCATGGAGTTTGATTATATGGGAAGAAGCATTAGATTCCTTGATCCATCACCATTTCTATAAGATATTCTCTTCGAGAACTTCTATGGAGGAGTATACGATGACCTGGATGTCAGGGACAACGTGGCCGTATATGTTGGAGTTGGCATCGGAGATATCAAGATTATCTCTATTAAGAAGCACTAACAGAGTTATCGAGCTAGAGCCTTATCACAAGCCCTCCGACCTGGCTCGCACCAATATTAGAGTCAATGGTTTCGAGGATAGAGTTAAGCTTCTGAACGTAGCTCTAGCCACTAGCAACGGGTACACTCACGCCCCCGGGAAGGAGATTCGCGAATACGCCCTCTTCAGGCCGGTATCGCGGGGCAAATCAATAAAAACCATTGCTCCCAGATCTATTATCGAGGGCTATAACATAGTGAATGGAGTGCTCAAAATGAATTGCGAAGGATGCAAGTACCAGGTATTCAACCACACGGATGGAGATACCCTGAAGGTCTTCAAACAAGTAGTTATCGAATACCATGATGGAGCGAGGCCTATAGCTGGTTTACTGAAGGATTTACGCTACGATGTAATCGCGAAGCCCATTAGGAGCACCAGTATACTCCTGGAGAAGCAGGGCTACACAGCGGCAAAACTCTGAAGCCGGAGAAAGTGATTGTGCTATGTGGCCAAGGATCTCTATAATCTGGCTCAACTACAACTCGGGAAGGATAATCGAACTGGTTCTCAAGTCTCTTGAAGCAGTTGCGAGCCTGGACTATCCGAGTGATAGGTACGAGCTCATAGTGGTGGACAACGGGTCTACCGACGGCAGCTTTGAGGCCGTGAGAGATTATCTCGAGAAGAAGGGTGGCTTGAGGAAAAAAGTGGTCAGGCTTGAGAAGAACCTGGGTTTCACCGGTGGCAACAACATCGGGTTTAGAGCGAGGGATAGAGACTCCGAGTACGTCGTGCTATTGAACAATGACGCTATCCCGTTCCAGGACAGCCTCAAGGCCATGGTCGAGCACATGGAGCAGTTCAACTACGCAGCCCTACAGGGAGTTATCCTGAAGTATGGAGCTAAGAACATTATTGATACAGCCGGCGACTTTCACGACGAGTTCTTCAACAGTATACCGGTCGGACAAGGTAAACCATATCCCTGGATCATTAGAAAACCCTTCTACATAACCTACGCGGATGGCTCATACTCCATATACAGGGTAGACGCTGTTAGAAGATGCGTTGGCGAGAGGCTCTTCATAGACGAGAGCTTCGCCTACGGAGACGACAACTACCTGGGGTTAATGTTCTGGAACTGCGGCTACAGAATAGTTACTATACCGGTTGCTACAGCCGAACACTACAGGTCGGGGACATTCGGTAAAATACACGGCATCCAGTGGTATCTCTCAGTGAGAAATGAAATAGCCCTCAACGTAGTTGCAAACTCGAGGTTCAAAAGCCTAGTTAATCTATATGCTCTAAAAGGCTTCATAACACCAACTGTAGCGAAGGGAGGGCTGTGGAGCCTGCACCTCCAAGCAGTACGCGACGGGTTAAGATATGGCAGGAAGCTGAGGAGAAAAATTGGGCCCATAGACATCTACAAGGCACCACTGGTAGATCTAAGCGTGGGTGAGGCATTAAGCCTCCTTCTTATGCCTCGAAGAGTCTACGCGAAGACCATGGAAGGTAAACTGGGAAGAATTATTGAGAAGTACCAAGCACCATCTAGTTAAACCGATGCCCACTCGGGTAATATTTTTATGCTCGGAGCCCAGCATCTATCCTTAGGAGGAGGTGTTTTAGTGAAGGGGCTTATCCTTGCTGCCGGCGAGGGCTCTAGGCTCAGGCCTTTTACGTTCTCTAGGCCTAAGCACTTGATCCCTATTCTAGGCAAGCCTATGATACAGTATAGCCTCGAAGACCTCGTCTCCTCTGGTGTTAAAGATATCGGCGTCGTCGTAGGCTACTTTGGCGACATGATCAGGGAGTTCCTAGGGGATGGCTCTGGTTTCGAGGCCAAGGTAACCTATATCCACCAGGAGAAGAGGCTCGGAATAGCCCACGCTATCCACAGAGGGATTGAGGAGGGATTCCTGGACAGAGAGTTCATCGTCTATCTGGGCGACAACATCCTCAGCGACAGGGTGAGGAAATACGTTGAGCACTGGCTTGAGAACGGTAGCGATGCCCACATCCTCCTAGCCAAGGTACCCGACCCAAGGCTTTTCGGCGTAGCAGTACTGAGGGATGGAATAGTTGTCAAGCTCGTTGAGAAGCCTAAGGAGCCCGTGTCAGACCTCGCCGTGGTAGGCGTCTACATGTTTAGAGACCCAGAGCTTGTAGCCAGGGCTTTCAAGAGCCTCAAGCCATCATGGAGAGGCGAATACGAGGTCACAGAGCTGATACAGTGGTTTATAGACAACGGGTTTAAAGTCACATACTCTACAGTAGACGGCTGGTGGAAGGATGTAGGAACCTACGAGGGCCTGCTGGACGCTGTCTACCTATTGCTAGACAGAGCCGAGCCAAGAGTTGAGGGCGAGGTTGAAGGCGAAGTCAGGGGGCGTGTGATAGTTGAGAAAGATGCTGTAGTCAAAGGGGTTGTACACGGCCCAGCATACATAGGCCGGGGAGCTATAGTTGAAAGGAACGCTACCGTAGAGCATTACGTGTCGATAGAGCACAACTCGAAGATTACCTCGGGTAGTGTATCCAGGTCTATCATCCTCGACAACAGTACGCTAGACTTGAATAAAGCTAGACTCGTAGACAGTGTTATTGGATCTAGGAGCCAGGTGAAATGCTCTAGGGAGGCCTACGGCGACATCAAGCTTATTGTCTCAGACTACAGTACCATAATACTCTAGGGTGGGCTAGTTGAGGCTCCTGGTGACAGGTGGGGCAGGCTTCATAGGTAGCAACTTCGTCAGATACGTGGTTGAAAAACTAGGCTGGAATATCCTGGTCTACGATAAATTATCCTACGCTGGGAGGCTCGAGAACCTCCAAGGGGTGTT
The DNA here is from genome assembly GCF_038881575.1 of Desulfurococcus sp. GTDB lineage: Archaea > Thermoproteota > Thermoprotei_A > Sulfolobales > Desulfurococcaceae > Desulfurococcus. The sequence goes on from NZ_JAVZPN010000001.1 coordinate 278,418, forward strand.
AGACAAGATCCTCTTTATCCGGGGCGATATAGCTGATGAAGAATCGTTTAAGAAGGCTGTGGAGGAGTTCCAGCCCGACGCTATAGTAAACTTCGCGGCGGAGACTCACGTTGATAGATCTATCAACGAGCCCGCGCCCTTCATATGGACGAACATACTCGGGGTTTTCACGATCCTCGAGGTCTTGAGGTCTCTAAAGCATGACATCTTACTCCTCCACATGTCTACAGACGAGGTCTACGGGGATCTATGGGGTACAGACAGATATGCTTCGGAGGATGACCCCTTGAATCCCTCTAGCCCCTACTCGGCTTCAAAAGCATCCGGAGACCTCTTGATCAAAGCCTACGGGAGAACATATGGGATTAGGTATAGGATTATGAGACCATCCAACAACTATGGCCCCTACCAGCATCCCGAGAAGCTTATCCCTAGGAGCATCATCAGGCTAATCCATGGCAAGCCTCCTGTGTTATACGGTGAGGGCTCCCAGGTTAGAGACTGGCTCCACGTGGAGGATACTGCTAGAGCCATCCTCACGGTGCTCGAGAAGGGCTCTGACTACGAGGTCTACAATATCTGTGGGGGCATGTTTGCAACCGTGAGAGAGGTCGTAGTCAAAGTTTTAAAGGCCATGGAGAAGCCCGAGGACTACATCATCTACGGGAAGCCGAGGCCGGGAGAGGACAGGAGGTATGCTATGAAGTGCAATAAGATCAGGGAGCTCGGCTGGAGGCCCCTGATACAACTAGACCAGGGTCTGGAGTCTACTGTCAAATGGTATCTCGAGAACGAGTGGTGGTGGAAGGGACTAGTTGACGAGAGATACGTGTTAGCCGATGCCCCGTGGTGAAATCATGAGGGTCCTTGTCACGGGCGGTACAGGGCTCCTGGGATACAATCTAGTCAAAGTATTGAGTCCCCTAGGCTATGATATCTATGCAACCCACCACGGGCATAAGCCACCTCAAGCTGATGAGGTTAAATGGCTCAAGTTGAATCTTGAAGAACCCGAAACCATAATAGATGCGTTGAACACGGTTAAACCCAACGTTATTATCCATACAGCCGCTTACACCGATGTAGACGGGTGCGAGGTATACAAGGAGAGAGCTTTCACTGTAAACTATATTGCTACGAGAGCAATGGCGAGACAAGCCGCTAAACACGACATCTTCCTAGTCTATATATCCACAGACTACGTCTTTGACGGCGAGAAGGGACTATACAAGGAGAACGATGCCCCAAATCCTGTCAACTACTATGGATTGACGAAGCTCCTCGGCGAGGCATCTGTGGCTTCAATACTTAGCGAGGAAGAAAGCCTCATAGTGAGGATTAGCGGCTTATACGGCTATAGCCCTACCGGGAAGAAGAATTTTGGTATCAATGCTTTAGAGAAGCTACTACATGGAGAAGAGGTTGTAGCATTTGCTGATCAATATCTATCGCCTACATATGCATACTTCTTGTCAGAGAGAATAGCTAAAGCAATTGAAAAGGGAATTCACGGTGTTATCCATATTGCTGGACAGAGGATGAGTAGACTAGAGTTTGCAGCATTACTAGCAAGAATTTTAGAAGCTGATGAGAAGCTTGTAAAACCTACAACGATAAAACAATTCAAATTTAATGCTAGAAGACCCAAAGACTCCAGCCTAGACACATCATATGCAAAAAGCATTGGTCTTGATATGCCTCCTCAGGAAGAATGCATTAAACATTTTGTTGATACATATTTAAGAGAGGTTAAGAGGTGAGTAAATGCCGTTCAAATCATTTAAACAATTAGACATACCTGGTGTTATTTTAATAGAGTATGCTGTGTTCCCTGATCAAAGAGGGTTATTTGCAGAACTCTACAAGAGAACAGATTTTCTATCTAGTGGAATTCCATATGATTATGTCCAAGTAAATCTAAGCTTCTCTAGGAAGAATGTTGTTAGGGGTCTTCACTACCAGCTTAAGCCTGCTGAGCAGGGTAAGCTTGTCTATGTTATCAACGGTAGAGTATATGATGTTGCTGTCGATATAAGGAAGGGTTCTCCATGGTTCGGAAAATACGTTGGCATCGTTCTAGAGCCTGGCAAAGCCCTCTGGATCCCACCTGGATTCGCTCATGGTTTCCAGGCTCTAGAAGATACATATTTCCTGTATCTAGTGACCAAGGAATACAATCCACAACTAGAGAGATGCATAAAGTGGAGCGATCCAGAGATAGGTGTTTCATGGCCCATCAAAGAAGGTGTCATACTTAGTGGGAAAGATGAGAAATGCCCGCCACTGAGAGAAGCTGAGACGAATTTTGACTACCCGGTATAAACAATGCTACAGGTTCAAGGATTGCAGAGTATGTGGCCAGAGATATCGATTATTTGGTTTAACCATAACTCTATGAAGATTACCGACACTGTGTTAGAGTCTCCAAATTTATGAATGTTCCATATCTCTTGGAGACTCTTTTCGTGTGTTATATGCTATCATGTATAGCCTTTAGATATGTTTTGGATGAACCATATCTTAGTGTTGTTCTTCCTGCAACCCATTTTATTCTATGTAGTAAAGCATATGCTTTGTACCTGGTATTGGAAATTAGTATAGTTGTTATTCCATTTTCTTAGCATTAGATATGAACCTGGACTATTCATTTGCCTAAATGTGGGGCTTCTTCTGTGAAGAGTTACTGGATGCAGTATAGAGATTTATTTATATCCGCAACTCCGCATCATTAACCCTAATATGTTGCCATCACCTAGGCAAAAACTCATCTATAAACATCTTATTCCCAATTTTTCTTTCAACGCAGTTAATTATCGCTTCAATTGAATAGAGGGCGTATGCGCCATCTGCATAGGATAATGTAAAAAGGTTTCTTGATGATCCATGGATATATTTCTCCATTCCCTGTTAGATGCGTCGTCAACAACTCATCAACGAATTCTCCAGCAGTGTCTATGCGTTTTCATCATAATCCAGTATAACTCTGTTTAGTCCTCCTATACCCCATTGAATTTCTCTGCATAGTCCACCAAGTCCTTTAAACTGTTTCGCATTGGTATAGCATCATTGTTTACCAACAAAACATATTTTGATTCCTTATCTCTTTCTCTATAGCCTACGTTGCATCCTCCTGTAAAGCCGAGATTATCATCAAGCCTAATAATCTTTTTCCTTGAACCGCTTGTCTTATCGAGGAATTCCCTGATTTTCTCGAAGCTTTCCATCTGTAGAGCCATTATCAACAACTATAAGCTCATACCTATCATTTGGATAGTCTAGATCCGCGATGGCTCTAAGAGACCATATCCATCCTACTCCATCTCTGTGGACTATTAGTGTAGCTCCAATTGCAGTCGTTCCAGCTTTTGATAGCATGAGGTATTCTGCATAGGGTGGACGTAGGTAGAATGAAGCTCTCCAAAAGGATGTTTCTAAGCTTCTGCCTTGTGCATTTCAATAGTGAGCTTTTCAGCACCAATACCTAATCTTATGCAAAGGGTGCATTATCGATATCTTCAGGCGTAACCTATGTACTCTTATAACTAATGATTTTTAAAGAACAATAATGCATTCATTTCAGATCAAAGCAGAAAATCCCTGAAATGCCCTGTTTAAACCCAGACTCCATGAGACCTTGCTTAGTAGCTAAAATAACCTATACGAAGAGGCATTCATGTTCATAAAACACTATGTGATCAATACGCTATACGTAGCTTTAAAGCAAAACGGGTTATAATATTCAGAGGAAAGAGCCACTGGACAGAGATCTAGACTGTGGTGGTATATATGGATAAACCACGCTTAGTCTGCGTGTCGATGCCAACACCGCATAGTGGTGGTGGTGGTTTAAGGGCTTTAAGATCTTTAAAAGAATACTCTAAATATTTCGAAACATATTTGTTTCCTCTTTTCACACTCAGAGAGCGAAGATATATCGATGTTGTAAAAGAGTTGCAAAGTACTGGCGTGAAAATATCCGGCTACATTAATCCATCTGCTCTTCTCTATGGGATTAAACTTACTAGGAAGATCCTTTATCTCTTTCCAAGACTACTTAGACCCCATATTGGAGCTGTAAATTTTAAAGGTGTAGTAGCTCTTCATGAGGGCTTGGACGCTATTTTCATCGGGAATATTCTAGGCGATTATTTCAATATTCCAAAGATCGCACTACTGCAACTTCCTCCTTTTTATAGTTCTAAGGATAGAGTACGTAATATCTTAAGGGCAGCTATGAGGTGGCGAAAACTTATAGCAGGGAACTCACTGCACGAGAAGATCTCTAATATGGAATCAATAGTGAGATTCAATACCTATTACGGGTTGACCTCTAGGAGATTGAGAAGACTTCTAGGAAAATACGATGTAATTATTACAGTCTCAAAATCTATTCCAATGGAAATGGGTGATGAATGGTTAGATAGGGTCGTCTCCCTTGATCCCGGGGTTTCCCTGGATGAAGACGATTTGAGGACTATTATTAGCCTGAGATCCAGCGTCAGGAGAAAAGCGAATTACTTAATTTTTGGAGGCAGACCTGTCTACGAGAAGGGCTTTATAGACGCTTTAATAGCGTTTAAATCAATTTCTAGACACCATAGCGATTTAAAACTTATTGTAACAGGTTACCCCAGGGGTATCCCGATTCAAAGACTGAGAAGAGCCTGTAGGAAACTTGGAGTCGAAGACAAAGTTTTATTTACGGGTTTCTTGGCGAGAGAAAGAAGATTTGAACTGGTTGCAAAGGCAAGATTGATGCTCTACCCCAGCTACATGGACGCTTTTCCCTATGCAGTTCTAGAATCCCTTTACCTCGGGACACCTGTTGTAGGATACAGTATACCTGCTCTGGACATCTACTACGGAAAGCATCCAAGCGTAAAGCTCGTCAGCGAAGGAGATATTGAGGCATTAACCATTGAAGCATTAAATATGCTTGAAAAAACTGGTGAATTCATAGAACCACCTAAAATACGGAGTTGGAGAGAAATAATGGATGAAGAAGTCTCACTTATCAAGAAAACTATAGAGAAGCTTTCGGGTCTTCGAGAGCCCTAGCATTATTTAACGTAGAAGTCTCAGGATCTCCTCCACGAGGAATTCGGCTCCATCGGGGTACACTGGTGGTTTACGGTTCCTAGCTTCCTCGAGTACTCTTATCGCGGGGTTTTGATTAATACCGCGTTTAATTTCTCAGCTAGTACTTCAGCGTCTTAGTGCAGCGTTTAAAGTCGTTTTACCGTAGTGCGATATCACTAGGCTTACACCTGCTATATACTTGTTGAAATCGAATACCATGTCGAACACGATCCATTCATTTCCCATGTATTTACGTGGATCACAGTGTCTATCTGTCTCTGGCCTCTTCCCCCGCCCTGAAGGGTGGTTCACCGGTTCCCCGCATCTATTCCAGGTTTACACCTGTAAAACAACCATGTCTAACTTCATTATCATATATGATATCAAATAATTTGCAGAAACCATATATGTTCCACCAGTAACAACTATATACCCCTCATCTCTGTTCTCGTACTCAGGTAGCTCGTAGAATGGCCCATATACCTTGCCATCTGGGCGGGGTCTCTTCTGCTCAGGCCGCTGAAGAACAGTGATATTACTAATTGGTTTAAGCCACTTAGCAGTCAGGCCCGGCTTAGTAAACCTTTTTCCACCCTCGAGGTTATATATCTTTGAACCCTTAATCTTAGCAGCAAGCACTGGCGCCGCACAGTGATTACTCCCAGTGCTACGAAGACCTCCCCACCTGGAACCCTAATTAAACTCTCAAGGAAAGCCCTAGGCAACAATAGAGCCAGCTTAGCAAAACTCTCATTGGCTCTCTCGGCTTAGTTGTTTCAACCACGCAACCGTACTTCTCCAATCTTCTGCGATTAAGCCAGTCACCCTTGGAAACAATGAAGAGCATCTCAGCTTTACCCTCTAATCTCTGTGCAAGGCTAACTGCAAACCCCATGTGTTCTCCACCGCCAGCGGCAATTACGATCACTGATCTCTCACCATTGAAATACTCTTCAACTATAGCTATATATTAAGGCACAAACATGAATATCGAGAGTACTGTGGTGAGTTAAGCTTCTGACTACATATGATTTAACATTAATTATACGTGGTCTGAATAAAATTCATTTAAAGAGGACAAGTTTCTTAGATAAATAACGCGTGTATATCAAACTACACATTTTCAGCTTCAAAGCGAAGAAGGAGATGATAACTGAGAATATGCATCTATGGAACTGTTTTCAACAATGTCCAATACTTCGAGGAATCTATTAAATCGGTGTTTAACCCCAACTACGATATAATCATAGTAGATTCTTGTTCAACTAATGGAACATGGGGGAAGTTGTTAGAGCTTAGAAAAGAGTACAATTTAACCCTATAATATAGATATAAATCTTCAAGAAGATTAGGGAGATACATAGCCTTGTATGAATGCTTAGAAGGCTCCGTAACAGCGTATTTCGACCTCGACACAATATACTCGGTTGCTTTCCACAGAATAATCGAGTATGCAGAAAACATAAACCCTATATATGCACACTACACCCTAGTAGGAAAAAGAAAATTCATTCTATCTAAGGGTGGTCGGAAAGATCTTGTAATGGAAGAGAACCTAGACTTCTGTATTAGAGTGGTTTAAAGTAGCTTTTCCCATACCTACAGGCTTAAATGTTGTTGTGAGACGTCAATCTCACACATTAGAAAAGAGATATACCAAAGAACTACTAGAGTACGTAAAAAGGGTTATAAAAGGACACTTAGATTTCTACTATTCCATTGGATATATTCCACCACAATTTTTCATTCTTAAAGTTAAAAGAGGCATATTACTATCGTCAATGCTTACCTACTTCTACTTTATCAAGGGGTCAAATCGCTATCATGTTTTTCAAAAACTTCTCGAATCAAGCCGAATTTGAAACAATGGTTCTCTCAAAGATGAGAAATCCCCCGCGAAATAGGCATCGATGATGCATTGTTCAATATCGGTGTAACCTCTGAAACAATAAAGATGCTGGGGAGAGTTAAAGAAATCGATAAAATTGTTTTAAATAAAGTTGGAAATGTCTAAATGTCTATAGGATATCGCGCAAGGTATCATCACCAAAAATAGCATATTTTAAAAGTGTAAACGTTATTCCATATGCTCAATATTTGTTTACCAAGATAGAATCAACAAATGAGGTGGAAACTTGAAGATCTTGATACTTCACCCGCTTTTAGAAATTGGTGGAGGTGCTGAGAAACTAGCTATAGAGATGCACAGGGCCTTACTAGAATTAGGGTTCGATAGTGAAATTGTGACTTTTAACTTCGACGTGGAAAGAGCCGAGGAAGCCGTTAAACTTCTATCTCCTGACTTCTCTCCTCGTATCGTTAATGTTTCCTCGTGGCTTCTACGCGTTACAGACTCCACTCTCAGAGCAGTATCTAGAAATAGAATGACTAAGTTAAGAAGAGCACTTTTAACAGGCTTCTTGATAGATAGTATAATGAAAAACAAGGATGACATATTGATTGATACTTCATCTCATATACCCACTAATACTCACATAGCCTACGTCCACGTCCCTCTTGTAATGCCTAGTGGTAGAAGTGGAGTTGTCTGGAGGACCTACGAAGCCTTTCTTAGGAAAATTGCCGATTCTCTAACAGGTAATCCAAGGCTTGTGTTAACGAATAGTTCATGGACTAAGCGTGTTTTCATGAAGGTGTATGGTTCAAGGTTTAGAGTCGAAGTTCTACATCCACCGGTGGATGTTGAATACTTCGAGTCGACGAACGACTTAAGGGAGAAAATGATTATCACGGTTTCAAGATTTAGTCCTGAGAAGAAGCTTGAAGAGATCCTTAAAGTAGCTGTTGAGCTAAAGGATTACCAGTTCTATATTGTAGGTTCAGCAACGAAGGAAGGCTTTAAGTTAGCATCTCAGCTCGCTGAAAAAGCTGAAATTATGGGACTTGGCAACGTTTACATAATCACGAACATTTCCAGGGAAAAACTCAGAGAACTGTTCCATAGAGCCTTATTCTACCTTCATCCACCTTATCCAGAACACTTTGGATTATCGGTGGCTGAAGCCATTGCTGCAGGAGCAATACCTATCGTGTATAAGGATGGAGGTGCATGGACCGATATCGTTTCCCATATAGACCCGGCTCTCGGATATTATAGTGTATCAGAGATCTCGGGCATAGTCAGACGTATTGAGAAAAATGAGGCACTCGTGAAAACCATTCGTGAAAAAGGCCTAGAAGTAGTAAAATCATTCACTTTCGAAGCCTTCAAGAACAAGCTTAAGCAATTTCTACACATTTGTTGTCTACAATAGCTCATTTTTAATACATCAAATATGTAAGCAAGGATTATAACTGTGTAATGGTGTTTAACGCTACGGTATACTTGAAGCTTTATCAAGGAGAGGTCACAGTTCAGTCAGCGAGTTAATGAAGAGACGCAGAGATTTAGTTAAGAGACACTAGTAGATATCGAAGAATTATGTGAATAATGCTGGCCCTGGTGTTAATGTGTACTGATCTTAACGAATGAGGATAAAAAGACTATGTTCCTTCTCGCGATTTTCTTTATTTCCAACACGAAATTGATTTTTCAATATGTTTTTCTTGAAGTTGTCGTAGTTGATTGTTTTAGACACCTTGCTACGCTTATTTCTTAGATTTCTATATAGCTCTGGGTTTTCACCTAATTATCTCTATGATGCTTAATGCTTCCTTTATCGCGCTATAGCTATAAAGAGAGGGACTTTGCTTACTCCTATTCTTTTTGCCTATTAATTAATATGGTGTTTTTACGTATCGATCGTTTCCTAGCTTCACGGGTATTCAAGTCTTATTTCTATTTATTGTTTTAATGCCTGTGACTCTATTTCTCCATTCTTTATCTCTATAATTTTTGTTGCAATGTTCGCTAGCTCTTTGTACATGTAGTGAGTGGCTATGAGGACTAGGGTTTTTTCACTGCGTGCTAGGTTTACAATGTCTTCTATTAGAAGCTTTGTTCTATGGGAATCCAGGTATGTGAAGGGCTCGTCTAATACCAGCATTTTTGGTTTTATTGCGAAGGCTCTTACGATTGTAACGGCCTTGGATTCTCCGGCGCTCAGCTTGTTGGCGGGTTTTTTCTCTAGTTGTTTCAACCCGTATCTATTGATGTAGTATTCAAGGATATTATCGTTAACTCTTTTTCTAAGTCTCAAGCCAAGCTCTACATTGTATCTTACAGAGCCCCTGACAAGTATTGGTTTATCATGTACATATGCGATGAGGCTTCTAATATTATTTCTCTCTTCTTCCTTCAAGCCCCAGTAGTCTTTGCCGTCTATTAGAATTCTCCCTTTAGATGGCTTTACTATGAGGGAGATTATCTTGAGAAGCGTTGTTTTACCGACTCCGTTGGGCCCTAACACAAGGTATATTCCTGGTTCTATGAAAGATAAATTAATGTTTTTTAATACATATTTTTGAGCATCATAGCTATGCCAAATGTTCTCCAGCACTATCTTCATGCTACATACCTGCTGATGATCTTTACCAATAAGATTATTGAGAGAGTTATAGCGATAAGTATTAAGCCTATTGTGAGAGCATACTCGTAGTTTCCTATAGATGCCTGGATAGCTATAGCTGTTGTTAAAACATTTGTAGCCCCCTCTATGCCGCCGCCAACGATTAAAGCTACTCCGAGTTCTCCAATAGCCCTGGAGAACGCTGTTAGATAAGATGATACCAGGGCAGGCGTTAATTCTCTTAAAAGCAACCTGGGAACATGGTTTTCCGGAGCACCAAGAGATAAAACGAGCTCCCTAATGCTCTCTCTCAAGCCGTAGACATGTCTAAATATCGTTGTAAACGCGATGGGTAATGCAACTATGAATTCACCTATAATGATAGCCTGCAACGTGTAGAGAAGCCTGAGGAAGCCCAGGGGTCCACCGGGATATAGAAGCATGTATACAATGAGCCCCACAGCTGTTGTCGGGACTCCAACCAAGGCTTCGAAAACACCGAGAATCATCTCGGCTTTTTCCCTGCTCAACCTGGAGAACACTAGGCTGAGAAACACCGCGGATGCAAAGGCTAGAAGCGATGCTATGGAAGACACATAGAGACTTCTAAGAGTTATTAGAAAAAACGACTCCATGGTTTAAACCCCTAGGTGTTTTATCCAAGCTTAGTTAATTCTTCCCATGCACTTAGTATTAAGGTTTCATTACCTCTAACAGGCTCTACCAAGCCTTTATATTTTGACGCCAAGAGATCCTGGCCTTTACTCATTATATAGTCCCTCAGCTTATACGCTATATACAGTGTGAATGGATCATCGCATGCAGGCGCTTTTGAGAAGTACATTGAATACACGTTAATTAGGTATAGAGGATCTTTCTTCAATACAACGAGATTGTTTACCTTGCCGTTGTTAACGAGATTTATATAGCTTCCTACATCTGTAAGCGTATAGGCTTTAAGGTTATCAGCCATTAAAAGCGTCTGCGCCATCCCCTGCCCGCTCTTCAAATACCATTGTTTTCCCTCCGGATTAAGCTTGGTGAGATTCCATATCTGTAGCTCTCTGACATTTGTACCCGACATATCCCCTCTGCTAACAAATTTCGCTAAGCCGTTTTCACCAGCGTTGTATATCCTCTTAAAGGCCTCGAGGGAGTTAGAAGCCCCACTCACGTTTGCTGGATCATCGGATGGGCCGACAATAATGAACTCATTGTATCCAAAAACAGCGAGTCTTTCTATTTTCCCTTGATTCATGTATTGAAGCTCGAGGACAGGTGCATGTACAAACCCTATGCATGCAGAGCCATCTGCTAAAAGCCTTAAGGCCTCCCCAGTGCCTTTTGCAAGGACATCGAATTTTATATTCATACGCGTTGAATTATTGAAGTCATTGAAGAAGTCGTTGAGCACGCCGATTTGATATAGAGACGTCGTTGTCGCCACTATCACAGTGCTATGCTGAGGAGCAACAGTGGTTTTTTCTCCATAGTATCTCCCCATATAGTAGCCCAATAGACCTACCGCGATCAATGCAACGGCGAAGACCGCGTATAATAGGGTTCTTCTCACAGATCCCCACCATCAGAAAATATATCACGGATGAAATTAAAAGCGCATCATGAGTCTTAGATGACGACTTTGCGAAGAAGCCCATCACAGCTTGATTACTTCTCTATTTTTCCCGGAGCTCTATAGCCTTCAACTGACCTCCTCCACGCCCTGAAGTGGCGAGGACCCCGGCTCCTCCAGTGCATCCATTATTGTTCTGGAGCCGGCATCATCGCACAGCTCAGGGCCAGCCGTCAGCTTGCGGGCGGTGCATGGCTCATCGACTGCCAGACTCGCCATGCATCAACTCCAAGCATTATATTGAATAGGTTCATATGTCACCTCATCTCCTTTAGAGATATGCGAGAACTCCATATTCGAGGATGGGGTCAGCTATCCTGTACCCTTCGTCCTCTTTGACTAGGAAGCCCGAATCCACTAGATTCTTCAGGATGTTAGCTAGTGTTGGATCAGGGATTCCCCCCAGCTTTGCTTCGATTCCCCGCTTTATTTCGATCCAGGAAGCCCTTTTAAGTATAGCAACCGTCTTCAATACCGCCTCATATCTCTTCCTCCCTATTCCATAGACTTCAAGCGCCTTTGATAGCTCGCTTACTGCAAGCTTCGATGCTTTCTTAAGTATTTCCTCCGATGTTTCTCTTCCCGTAGAAAAAGAGTGACCGAAGTAGGTGAGCCAGCCAATTATCCCGTCGAACTTCTCTACAGCGTCTTCTATAATCTCTTCCTTCACTCGCAGGTTTTCCTGTTCAAATCCTCTCACCAGGAACTCTCTAGCCTTCTCCTTAGGCAGAGGCTTTAAGCGGACTTCAGAGTAAGCTCTCCCGTAGAGGGGGGCCTCGGGATCATCCACCCTGAGGAACCTGTAGAGCAAGCCAATCATGGAACCCGATACGATAATCTTTATGTCTAGATTATCGTATATGTATGCCAGCAGCGAGTCAAACCTATAGCTGGATCTCCTGAGCTCCTGAGCCTCATCCAAGACAAGAATGGATCCTTCCAGGGCTCTTAGAACACGGAGAAGGGTTGATTCCCTTTTATCCCTGATCCTCACCCCGAAGGCCCCAACTCTGACTTCCTCTATGTTGCTTAAAAGATCGCGGGCCCAGCTGAGCCTGCTGAGCTCCTCCTCGAGGATCTCCATGAAAGACCTGAGCGAGAGCATTTTTCCCTGCATAGCCCGGCAGTCCACGAAGACATAGTTCCTGCGTGTCTCATTCAGATACGTGAGAATAAGAGATGTCTTCCCATACCTCCTCAACCCTGTGACTACGGTTAGCTTGCCTTTTTCAAGCGATCTCTCCAGCAGATTCCACTCTTCTTCCATGTTGAAGAAGTCGGCTTTCCTCCTCTTGGGTTCAGGGCTGAAGTAACCCATTACTTACCCCCCTAAGTAACTTTCCCCCCTAAGTATTAAAAATTTTTTGGAACAGTTTCCGCCAAAATTCCAAAGAGGCTGAAAGAGCTCATAGGTAGATAATACATAAAGCCAAACCAGCAATAGATAAAAACTATTGAGGAGGGAGTAAAGGAGCACATGCTTAAGGAAGCCGAGAAGAAACTGGAGGAAAGCCAGCTGAAGCACTCTCACTAGTCTAGCCTTATTCATGAAGCACCACAAGGATCCAAAACTTGTTGTATCAGAGTACGCTAGTAAGAGCCTCATGCTTATCAAGCTATAGGATTACTGGCTCTCGAAACACACTATAGTAGAACTAATCTCATCCCCGCCGTAAAAGGACGAGGATACCCCGATCCATATGATGCCGGATGCCGGGATTCCTGATTTATAAACTCTTCACGACGCCGAAACAACACCAACCAATACAAGCCCGTATGAAAAACAAAACAGTAGCCAAAAGCGGGAAATAGTCGAAGACCCTCTGAACACTCCCAAGCCAGATGAGGGAACGATAACAACCAATATGAACCCATACGAGACCTGAACCCCAGTTTGAAACCCAGCATGTTTACGTGCTCAGTGCCTGTTTTAACAGTATACGGGACTGTATGCACTGTACCCAGCTCTATTGGATGGCTGGGGAAGTCTTCAAGATAACCAGGGCCACGTGTAGTAGGTGCCGCTTCATGGTTCACGAAGGCGAAGTTATTGAGAGATTAGCCAGGACGCTGTGAAGAAAAGCAGGTTTCTATTATGGGTGGCTAAGCACCAGTAAAAGCTAGCCCTCTTTTTCTCGAACACCTGTATCGTTGATCGAGGGCTTTTGTTTTCCCTATATTAGTGTTCCCAGCCTCCTCGCTTGGATCCGGTTTCTCTACTGAGAACATGCATCAATGATCTCTCCCACCAATATGTCTGTCGCAAGTCTCCCGTCTCATAGCTAAGGGGTTTGCATCATTCCGTAGCCTGGCACCTCTCACAGTACCAGGGTCGTTTCAATTGAAAAGCCCCGCCATTCAGGGCGGGGAGGAGGCCAGTATGAATGGGATGTATATTAGGGTGTTTACCGCGGTCACCACGCTTCCCACTTTAAAGAAGTCTTTGAACGATATGGTCTTAGAGTACTTTGATTCAAGCACCTCTAAGATGATTATGTTTGATGCTGCGCCGAGAAGCGTTAAGTTGCCTGCAATTGTGCTGAACGCTGCCAGTGAGAGCCAAGCGTTTACATCTCCCCCTGTGAAGCCAAGCGAGTGCATGTAGTCTATGAAGAGCTTTGTGAAGGGGACGTTGCTGATGAGCTGGCTTATAACTATGGATGAAACAGCTATTGATAAGACGTCTCTGTAGTCCCCGTGCCTCGCACTCATGAAGATGTTTAACAGGGGGTTTAAGACGCCGCTTCTCCATATACCATCCATGGTTATAAACATCGTTATGAAGAACACTATAGTACCCCAGTCCACCCTGCTAAGAGTAGCCCTTGGATTCGATGAGAGAATATATGCGAGTGAAGCCATTATGAAGGGTATGAATCCCCTGTGCTCTATCCATTTAAACCCCATTATTTCAAGGATATCGTTCACCACTAGGATAACTATTGTAGCAGTGAAGAACACCCCTGAAACCAGTGCATCCCGCTTGTTCTTCAAGTGCTCCTCGGGGATAATGATAAACCCTTTTAACACATGGTTCTCAATATTATACAGCCTCATGACTACAAGTGGTGTGAGCACGAGGTTTACAAGTGTTGGAGCAATGAGGACACTCATGAACTTCATAAATGGCGCTGTGATACCTGACTCTATCGCGATGAGTAGGTTCTGTGGATTACCCATGGGCGTCATGGTTGAGCCTATTGTTATCGCGAATGCTAGTATTAGGAAGAATGGCACTGGATCCACACCTGTTATCTTAGCCATCGTATAGACTATCGGAGGCCCCATTAATGCAACTGTATCATTAACAGCGAACGCTGCCAGTAACCCCAGCACTATGGATGTAGACACTAGTATCCCACGGGTTGACCCGGCCCTGGAAACCAGTTTAATAGCTATGACTTTCAGTAGGCCGCTTCCCTCAGCGAGCCCGACCAGGCTGAACATGCCTATCAGGAATAATATTACATCGAGATCTATGGCTTCACCAAGCTTATCAAACGGCTCTAAACCAGTTAAGACAGTGAGGGTTGAAGCAGCCGCCATTATCGCCCATATTGGTATGCTTGGCCTCCGCGACCTAATTATTAATCCCCCTATAATCCAAGCCAATATAATTGATGCTGCAGCATGATTAACCAGAGTCATACCGGTCTACCATTGCATTGATGCTACCAGTTGATTACCTACTACATGATCGCTTTATATATAGGAGTCCTCAGGCCTCAGAGGCTACACCCTGCGGCATTGAACATAGTCTTAGTTGTTTAAGACTACTCGAGTTCAGGAGGTATCCATTTTCACCGTACTTGAAACATATTTAAATTACTTGGACGTAATACATTATATGGTTGATTAAATAATAACGTAATAATGATAGTATTATATGTTGAGATATTTACATCATTTATTTAAATATATTATAACCCCCACCCTTTAACTACCAAGTAATACGAGAATATTACATGGGTGATACTTATGCCTATAAAATATAGGTGTAAAAGCTGTGGGTTCATACTCTTCGAGTTCACGAGGGTGGGGCAAGACTATTATGGAGTGCCCACACCCGAGGAGGTTTACAGGATATACGGTGGCATATGCCCTAGGTGTAAGTCCATGCTTGAGGTACCATTACCGAGTGAAATAAAGAGCAGGATAATAATACGTAGCACGATACAGTTCAAGCACGCCATACCAGGAGGCATGGGAGGCATACCGAGTGAAGCCGCCTCCACTAAACTAAATGCATAGCATCAAGTATTTCACCTAGTGCCTCCAAGCTATACTCGGCCTTATACCTCCTAAGTAGCCTTAATATCTTCTCCCTCTCCAAGCCCAGTCTACTGATTAATTCACTGCTATATCTGAACCGGTAGAGTAGGTAAGAGATGAACGAGGAGAGATTACTCGGCTTCATAGACCTCCTCGCGCTCTCCCAGTCTATTATTTTCACCCCATCGGGGCAGATGAAAACGTGGTTACCAGGCCTGTTGAGCTCGGTATGGTCTATGCGTGTCGAGTCAAGCCTATTTAATGCTACGAGAACCTCGTAAATCACTTGCTTAACCTTATCCATGTCGCCGCTTCTAAATAAATCTGTGAGGAGAACCTCCAGCGATCGACACGTAACCGGGTCCACTAGCTCTCTAAACAAGTAGTCCTGGCTATACATGTATAGTCTAGGCGTGACCCCGGAGCCACTGGCCCCCATCATTGCCTCAGCCTCCCTGAATAAGTCATCCCTTCGACTATCCGTTCTCCTTATCTTTAACACGCCTAAGCCATGCCTTGCATGGTAAGCCACCACGATTATCGAGGAGTAGCCTTTCCCAAGCACCCTGACACCGTGTATTACCTGGCCTGTCTCCAACAGGTATATGAAGCCCTCCTTAATCAGCTCCAGGGTTCTCTCAACTATTAAATCTCTTCTATTGCATGCCGGGAAGCATAGTACTCTATATATATATTCATCCCGGGGGTAGTTGACTAGGAAATGCACTTCACCATCCATATAGGGGTCTTCAATATAAATTCTGAAATCCATCGTAAAGCCCCTCTTCCCGATAACTCTGCTATCACCTCCTCGCTTAAGGCCTTCACCGATGGCTTTATATCCCTGAAGTGTGGAGCAACCGAGTACCCTCGGCTTCCCTCCTCCAGTATCTGCTTTACATTAATATATCTTCTAGGGGATAACGCGTTTAGGGAGCCCTTCTCATCAACCCATACACCGATCCCCTTACCAAGATGCTTCGATATGAAGCTATGTGATCTCTCCCAGTGCTTCACAGAGGGACCCTTATAGTGTTTATATACTGGGAGACTACATGAATCAAGCTCCAATAATATAGCGCAGTACCTGTCCTCGTCAGTCCACGATGATGAATCGATTACGTGGAAATCAAAGTTCTCGAGGAGCTTAACCATGGTATCCCTAACCCTGTTCAACTCGCCCCATACAACATCAGGGGGCAGTCTCTCCTCCAGCATGTACTCAACTAGGACTATACATCTATCCGCGAGCTTCTTCTTCACATCATCCATAGATGGCCCCTCATACTCTAAGCCGTAGAATACTAGTGATGGATGCATGAGATAACACCTGGATGCCAGGCTGAATATTGCAAGGCTTTTCACCGATACATTTGCCGTTACATTCCTCATGGGATCCACTGGGTCCGGCATATATATTACTGAGTCAGGATACTTTTTCCTAAACCCCTTCCAGAAAGATTCGTCAACACTTATCGAGTCAATGTAAACCGGGGGACTCCATTTAGATGCCTCCTCGAGAACCCTCCTCATGGAATTATACCTGGCTATAAGTACTTCCACAGCATAGCCGCTGAAACCCTTTGTCTTGACCTCGGCACCATATACCCCAATACCCTTCATAAACTTCTTTAATAATCTAACCTGGTCTCTCATCTCATCCGTAAGCCTCTCCCTAATGTACCTCGTGTGGAACGGCGTCCTATCCACAGCTGTTCTAATATGTGATGGATCTGATATGTTGAACGCTGGCACGATATCTGCTTCAACATCACTGATCCTGACCCTTACATAGGGGTGTTCAGCATACCTTAACTCGTATCTCCCAAGTTTCTCCGCGGCTTCAACCACTAGCTTAAACCCTTTACTCTTCAACTCCTCAATACTCCATGATTCAGGGTATAGGACGAATACATCCATATCCCTGTCTCCAGATAGCCATGTATCATGCGCTATGCTTCCCTGAATAGTCACCTCGGCTTCAACACCATGCTCTCTCAGCACGGTGTTTATAGCGTCGGCGATTACACGGTATACACCTAGTACATGCTCGTACTCCTCCCTGCTGGGCTTGATTGATTTAAGCACAGCCTCCTCGATCCCGCTGGTGGTCATTTTAATAATCCACCACTGCTAGGCAAGCTTTTTCACGCATATATTGCTATATATTGGTCCACGCGGCGTTAAGACGCTTTTCTTAACTATTACCTCCTCCACTGGTGAATACCCGAAGTCCGTCTCCCTTAGCTCAATAAGCGTCTTCACGAGTTTCTCAATACCCCTATACCCCTTGACCCTGGCTAGGGTTATATGTGGAGTGAACTCCTCCCTCTCAGGTTTAATACCGATCCTCCTTAACCCGGCCTCCACGATCCTGTATAATTCCAATAACTCGCCACTCCCCTCCTCAACCCCAGCCCAGATCACCCTTGGCCTCTCAAGGCTTGGAAAGCCCCCTATGTTCTTAACGTGTATTTGGAACCCCTTGTATGAGATCGTGTTTATGAAGCCGCATACCTCGTCAACGATGCTTCGTGGTACTTCACCAATGAATCTCAGGGTTAAATGAATATTCTCGTCTTCAACAGGCTTTAGATCCACCCCGGTGGCAGTTATCTTATCCCTTACCTCGATGAGTCTTCTCAGGACCTCCTGATTCTTCAGCTCGATGGCTATGAAGCACCTTATGATCTCACCGCTCAAGAACACCACCCCTAACTCTATGAAACATTAAAACGCCTCCAAAATATATTAACTATCCTAAACCAGCTGGTGTAGTATTCATGTTATTCATACTAATCGTGGGGATGCCTGGATCCGGTAAGGGCGTGGTTGTTGAAGTAGCAAGGGACCTCGGCCTACCTGTCTACACCATGGGCGATGTTGTAAGGGAGGAGACGAGTAGAAGATACGGCATTATCACACCGGAGCTCATGGTCTCCACGTCAAGGGATCTACGGAGAGAACGCGGCGATAACATTATAGCTGTTAAAACAATTGAAAGGATAAGAGAGAAGGAGGGCGCCGTAGTTATAGATGGCGTTAGAAGCCTTGTCGAGGTGAATGAATTCAGGAGGCACGGTGAAGTCATTATAATAGCAGTACATGCCTCACCAAGGACAAGGTTCAAGAGGCTGCTGGAGAGGAAGAGGCCTGGGGATCCAGCTTCATACAGTGAGTTCCTTAAGCGTGATATGACAGAGCTGGAGTTCGGTGTAGGCAACGTGATAGCTCTAGCCGACTATATGATAGTTAATGAGTCAAGCATCGAGGACGCTAAAAAGGAAGCCATTAGAATACTGAGGGAAGTGGTGGAGAAACATGGTTAAAATAATAGTTGAAGCTGAGGTAAGGCCAACCGAGGACGCTGAGAAGGTGAAGAAGGCTGTGAAAAACATCTTCGCCGGGGATATAATAATCCAGGAACTAGGCAACAAGTACAGGGTGGTTAAAGGGGTCTCCCTCACTATTGAATCGCTGAAGCCATTGAAAAACCTCGCGAAAACCCAGCAGGTTGAGCCAGCTCTGAAAAACTACCTTATCAAGTACAGGACCACTACCTCAATATCTCTTTTACTACATAAGCAGGCTGCATACGCTGGGAAGCTCTCGCTAATAGACAGTGAGAAAGAATCACCGCTGGGACCAGTGAAAATTATCATCGAGGGAGACGCGAACGAGCTAGAGGAGGTAGTGAAATACTTCTCAACTTAAAATCATTTATAATTCTAGACACTAGTATTATTGATTAGGGAGAATAGCATGGTGAGGATGGTTTTACCTGAAGCGAAAATATTCAGGAAAATAATCGAGTCCGTTGGAAAACTAGCCGATGAAGTCGCGTTTACAGTTACTAGTAACGGTGTCTCCCTTAAAGCGCTCGACGTTGATCAATCATCCTACATCGAGGTTTTCCTACCAGCCGATATGTTTCTCGAGTACACTGTAGATAGCGAGGAAATCCTGGGGGTTTCAATCAGCAATATCAAAAAAGTTCTAAAACACCTTAGGAAAGGCGAGAACCTTATCATAGAGTCAAATGGAGAGTTCATAGAGTTCACTATCAGCGGTGTCGCGAAAAGACGCTTCAAGTTCAGGAACCTAGAGGTCGCAGTACCCGAGATACCTGAATTCAACCTGGAGTTCAAGGTATCAGCTCAACTAGTCTCATCAAACGTGAAGAAGGCCCTTGAAGATGTTGAGAGCGTGGGAAGCCTTATTGAGATAGATGCCCCATCAAATGATCTAATGGTTTTCAGGGCGGTGGGCTCTGGAAAGGTCGAGGTCAAGTTCGCAGCTGGTTCAACAGCCCTGTTATCCATGGATGTGAAGGAGCCGTCTAAATCCATCTATGACGTCGTAAAGCTCTCCACGATCCTCAGTATTACAGAGGTCTCAGACGTGGTTACACTGGAATTCGCTAGTAAAATGCCCCTCAAAATGGAGTTTAAGATAGGAAACGGGAGGATATCGTATCTAACCGCACCAATAGAGGCAGTATAGTTGAAGCCCTACATACCTTTAACCATTTTCAATAATTTAACCCTGATATCAAGGAGGCTTATTGGAGATAGATGCATGGTTGTCTTTTTAAATGACGTGGCGACAAGCCTATATGGTTTAGTAAATCCTTTAACAGAGATAAGGGCCCTTGCATCCTCAGCATGCCTCGATAACGCATTATATATGCTGCTGGAGTCCTTCAACATACAGGAGGAATACTCGAAGGCAAGGCAGCAGTTAGTGGGAAACGGGATCGTTGCTGTCTCAACTAGGACTATGCCTCTCCTGGTGATTGAAGCCGAGAAAAACAACCTGGATCACGAGATAGTTGGATCCCCGGTGAAATACGTGGATGAGGCTTTCGAGTTCTACATACCACAACTAGAGTATCTGATAGTAAAGCTATTGTCTCTAAGACTATACCCATATATAACCTATGGCATCACATTGTTATTCTCATGGGCGGACGTCATTAATATGGATCTATTGTCCAAAGCACTCGAGATAAGCGAGATATCGAGGAAAGAGCTAGCTAGGGAGATAGATTTAACCCTTAGGCATGTGGAGGCTTTCTCGGTGATCAAAGAAGAAAACATCAGGGGAAAGCTGGAGACTCTATTACAGTCTGTTAACTAACTGAAAAGCTTACAGGCGTTTTAACTACTACGGCTATACATAGCTATCCTGGTTCCATCACTACCTGCACCTTAACCCTCCTCATGGTGCTCCTCAGCTTCTCCTAGTGTTCTTTGGGCAAGTATTTCGCCACCCTGTCTTCCCCGTACTTGGTGAACGTTGTCTCGGAAACATATGCAGTACTTCCCATTACAACTGAAAAGCCTCTCACTTCAGGGCGGGGAGGAGGTTGGATCCTTAATAACCCTGGTATATTTTTACCATTATATCATGGGACACTAGGTGAAGGCTATGGCTACTAATATATTTGGTAAGATAAGCCCTCAGACACCGGGTCAGGAGGAGGTGGTAAATGCTTTAAGCGATAAGAAGTATGAGATAATAGGCTTATTCGGCCCTACGGGATCGGGTAAAAGCCTGCTAAGTATACTGTACGGCATAGACTCGGTGGTGAACAATAGGTATAAGAGGTTCATAATATCACGCCCCCTCATAGATGTTGTAACAGGTAAGGAGCTTACTACAGCGGACCTGGGCGATCTATATTATCAACTGGCCTCTTCATACATACAGGATATAATATCCGGTGTAGCTGAGTGGAGCCTCGTCAAAGAGTTAATGGATAAGGGATTGATTGTTATAACGGATTCACACTATCTACGCGGCAGGACATTCGATGACTCGGTGATATTCCTTGATGACGCGCAGAGCATACCGGTTGAAAGCGCTATCGAGATAGTTATGAGGATAGGTAGGAACAGTAGGCTAATAATAGCTGGAGACCCAGTGTTCCAGAGGACAACTGGTAGCAGAGACTCCGCAGGCATGCTTAGAGAGCTATTACTCGGAGAGGACTCAGCGAAAGTGATAGATTTAGGATTAAAGGATATCGTGAGGCCGGGTGCTAGGAGAGGGATTAAACTACTACTGGAGTCCAGGGTAAGAGCCAGGGCTCTCAGTGAGGCAGAGAAACAGATACTTGAAGCAGCAAGAATAAGGGCGCCGGATGCAGATATAGTGACTGTAGTCGAATTCGTGGAGCTTAAGAGGCAACACGGTATCTCAGAGGATAGTGTGCCGGATGCCTTGATTATTACCAAGGAGGGATACATAAGCAGGCTCATTGGTAAAGGCGGTGAGAGAATCACCGGGATAGAGAAAGACACCGGCTACAAGCTGAGGGCCGTAGAGTTAACACTTGACTTTAAGCCATTGATACGGGCTATGCATCCAGTAAGCTGGATACATAAGCATATCATAGATGTAGACTTCGCTGGCCCCAACCTAGCTGTTAAAGTATCCAGCGAAGGGTATGGCGCCTTCGTGGGTCAGAAGGGCTCGCATATAAGATTCATCGAGGCAGTGTTGAAGAGACTGCTCGGCGTAGGAATCAGGGTATATGAGGTTGAAACAGGAGAGAAGGAGAGGAAAAAGAAGAAGACGTAGTACTCCTCCGAACCAGCAGGATTATCCCAGCGGCTACAACTAATGCAGCCAATAGCATTATAGCTATTAACGTGGAACCGGGGCCCGTAATACCTGGCCCACTATTCCTCGATACCGTGGTGGTTGATGCAGGGACCTCGGATCGAGTAGTTGTAGTGGAGCTGGGCTCAGTGGTTTCACCAGGCCCCCCAGATACCTCCTCAATATATTTCTCTATTTTCGAGGGAAGACCACTGATTGATTCTCCGAACATACTCTTATATTTCTCCTCATCAACCACGATGAAGACCTGGGTAGCTGATATTTTCTTATGGAAGTCCACTACTTCCTGAACCTCCGACTCATTTACAATGGTTCCACGTGTGTACCCTTCGAACACGAAGGGGTATTCAAGTAGAGAGCCGGCGAGGAAATCCAGTGAAACCCATCCAAGGCCTGGGATATAGGCTAGGACGAAGGCGTGGGGGCCATTGTATGCATAGTAATAGGTGACGTTTCCAAGATTTGTCTCAAGCCTTAGATCCGGGATATACACGTAGCCGTATCCTATTACAGCCGGTATATTATAGTAGCTGAGCAGCTCAACTAGTACACGCGACATGTCATCGCAATCTCCCTGCCTAGACTCGATTACTTCATCAATAGTCCTCGGGAGGGATGATGCATTATATGTAAAGTACTCTGTGTATATAAAGTAGGCGGCATTAACCGCTATGCCGAGCTTACTTGCTGAGTACACTGATGAATTATACCTGTTCTTAAACCAGTCCTCGAAAGCCGGCACCACAACCTCTACAACTCTACTATATGGTGTTTTCACATACTCCGTGACGATGTCGCCCGGTATGCTTTCATCGCTTATCCTGTAGCCTGGATTATTTAGTGCAAGCCTATAGTATCCGAGTATCGTTGAGTTATCGCTATAGCACACTGTAATCCTTGAGATGAAGAAGCCGAAGAAGCCATTACCAGCTGAGACATTGAAGACATATGAACCCAGGGTTTCATTGAACCCAAGGTTGTACACGTATATAGGGGTGGATTCCTGGCGGAGACCAGTGTTTAACGTGGTATTCTGCGGCGTCTCAAGCAGCAGGGTATCGTTGATCAGGGAGTTATAGACTTTTATAGCATTGATAAAGTAGAGAGTGCTACATGTTTCACGAGGCGTTATCTCCCCATGCACGATGGGAGGGGCTGTGTATTGTAAACATAGGAGAACCACTACTAGTGCCACGTAAAATACTCTAAGCACCCTCATGAAACACACCTGGTTATGATATCTCTTTAAATCTTTACAATATTTTAATATCCACTACCACTTGATGAGTACGTGGCCCCACATTCCTTATCTTCCTCTTACTTGAAATACCATAGTTTCTCACACCGAGCGAGGCAAGTCTTTCAGCCACTAGTTGTTCAGCCTTGGTTAAATAATGCTCCCCCTTCGCTGTTTTAACATGTAGATACACGTGTATCCATCCTCTTCCATCCCTCAACGCCTTCAATGCCTTGTCGAGGTAGTCGAGGGCTAGTTCAGGATATGGCATTAACACCCTGTCGCTTGTATTAGCGAGCCTTGAATCCACTACTTCACCGGCATCGCCTAGGATGGGTTCGACCACGTCCTCCACATGGTTCAACCTCACATTTTCAACCATGTAGTGGTACGCGTATGGATTTATATCTATACTGTATACTTTCCTCGGCTTAGCGTATCTAGCTATTATTATACTGAATAACCCGGCACCCGCGAACATGTTTAAAACCGTCTCGCCAGGAGCCACTAGTTTAGCGATCCTATAGTGCTCGTAGTTTAAGCTGGGAGATATATATACCTTATTTATATCCACCTTGAAGACGCAGCCATGCTCCCTATACAGTGTTTCACTCCTGTCCTCTCCCGCCAGCAACACGTGTTTCCTCAGCCTATAAGGCCCCTCTACTCCTGGGATAGCTGCCCATACGCTTTTAACGAAGTTGAATCGCTTCAGGATCTCAAGGGCCAACGGCTTCAACTCCTCAGGGTTCATATCCAGCGGTGTCCTGATTAATGCGAGATCGCCTATGAACTCAACCCTCCTCCACACCTTCTCGGCAGCCTCCTCTCCAAGTATCTCTCTCGCTAATTCCTTTAGTAGGCTACCCCTTGTCATCGACGGCGTCAACCCCATACCTGCACATGTCTCTCAGGGCGCATTTATTGCAAAGGGGTTTCCGCGCCCTGCATGTTCTCCTACCGTGTGTTATAAGGTACAAGTGTAGATCCAGGTAGTTCTCAGGGGATGTATTATCCATCCAGAACCGTGATATATGCTTATAGCTCCTTGACCCGGTGAAACCCATCCGCATTGTTATCCTGGTTATATGCGTGTCAACCGGGAACACTGGTTTCCTGAAATACCTTAATAACACGACATCCGCTGTTTTCCAGCCGACGCCAGGTAGCTCCACGAGTAGTCTCCGTGCCTCCTCTACACTACTCCTACTCACCTCGCTGATTAATCTCTCCTGGAAGCCGCTCTGGTTGAATATGGAGGCTAGCTCCCTGATCACCCTAGACCTATTCCTATACATACCGGCTGGCCTCAAGGCATCCTCCAGTTTATCAACCGGGAGCAAGAGCACTGCCTCAGGTGTGATGACTCCACTAGTTAACTCCCTGAGCTTCTGCAACGCTCTACAAGCGTTTCTATCGCTAGTGTTCTGGCTTAGGATCACAGCCGTGATTATCTCAAACAACCGGTTGCTTTGAATACATCTCTCAGATATCACGAATTCATCAGCATCCAGCTTATACTCCATCCTTAACCTATTCAGCACCTCATCCCCGATCCTAGTATCCAATGATATATACACCCTTTAGTCTACGGGTAGATTCTTCCCCTGAACCTGGGGAACGGCAATGTATCCCTTATGTGATCCAGCCCGGTAATCCACATCGTGATTCTCTCTATCCCTAATCCGAATCCGCTGTGAGGCACGCTTCCATACTTCCTTAAATCCAGGTACCATTTATAGTCCTCCGGGTTCAATCCCTGCTCTATGATCTTCTGGTATAATACATCATACCTGTCCTCACGCTCGCCTCCACCAATTATCTCACCGTATCCTTCAGGCGCTAAGAGGTCGAAGCCGAGTACTACATTGGGGTTTGATGGATCAACCTTCATATAGAAGCTTTTTATCTGCCTGGGGAAGTGTGTCACGAAGAATGGTTTCTCGAACTCCATGGTGAGTATTCTCTCCTCGTCCGCGCCTAGATCATCGCCCCATTTAACATTAACCCCTTTCTTCTGGAGTATCTCTATCGCCTCATCATACTTTACCCGTGGGTAGGGCGTTTCCATTGCAGGCTTCAATTTCTCGATATCCCTACCCAGGTCTACTAGCTCACTCCTCCTTTCCTCAAGTACCCTGGTCACAATATGTGATACCAGCTCCTCCGCGACCCTCATCATGTCATCCATGCTGTACCATGCCGCCTCAGGCTCTAGGTGCCAGTACTCGGCGAGATGCCTCCTAGTCCTAGACTTCTCGGCTCTAAAACTCGGGGTTAGACTCCATACTTTCTCGAGAACATAGATAAGTGCCTCTAGATATAATTGCGCGCTCTGACTCAAGTAGGCCTTAGACTCAAAGTATTCAACAGGGAATAATGTTGCACCGCCCTCACAGGCTGATGCAGTCAATATCGGCGGGTTGACTTCCCACCAGCCATTCCTCGTGAAGTATTCCCTTCCGGCTTGAAGAATCGTGTGCTTTATCCTAAATATCTTCGCGAACCTTGGGCTCCTTACCCATAGATGCCTGTTATCCAGGAGATATTCTATGCCTTCACCACCCTTTATCGGGAAGTCCCGGCTATAACCTATGATTTTAAAGAAGTCGGCATCTAACTCGTATCCCCCGGGTGCTCTTTCCTCCCTTCTAACAGTTCCACAGGTAATAATGCTCGCCTCTAAGCCTATATCCTTCAACTCGTCTACAAGGGCTTCTCCAAGCCTGGCTGAATCAACCACAACCTGTATTACCCCAGATGAATCCCTGACCCTGATAAATGCTTTACCACCTACAACACTCCTCCTATATATCCAACCCCTTATACAGACGTGTGAACCAACTTTATCATCGCTCATTATCTCAGCGATACTCTTATACTCCATATCCAACCCCTATTTCCCTAGTTTTAGTTTTAAAAGGGTGAACCAGGTTAAAACACTATTCCTATATTAACCGGTTTTAAGTTCTAGAAACTGTAAATCTAGTCGGTGGATAAACCACCGTTGACGGCTTCTAAGGTAGCTCTCTAGCCATCACATATGCGTCCTCGCCGTCTAGGTAATAGTTTTTCTCCACCTTAACCTTTCTATACCCTAGTTTCTCATATAGTGAGATAGCTGGGTTATTGGATACCCTTACCTCCAGGTATGTCTCGTTACACTTGTAATCATAATACATGGACTTCATGGCGTAAGCCATTAAGGCATACCCGAGGCTTCTACCCCGGTGCTCCCTGAGAACAGCTATACTTACAACGTGTCCGCTTCTAGCAATAAACCTATGGAAGAAGCCGGGTTTCCACTCTACACGCGTCATAATATAACCGACTACTTCACCATTGGGTGCCTCAGCAACATAGAAGGCCTTCCCATATTCCTCATATAATTCCTCGAAAAAGCTCCTTGGATAATGCTCTGGCAGTGAAACCATGTTTATCTCGATAACCCTGGCTATATCGTCGCTGGTTGCGTTTCTAACCCTGTATCCCGGAGCTTCCATCGCTAACCTCTTAACAGCTAGGTTAAATACCTCGTCAACACTATACGATGTACCCGTGCTCATAACTATGACCCTAAGTGTATTAAAGCCCCTCGTATGATTTATAAATAGTGACTAAGGTATCAAGCCTAATCGGGGATTTAATTGGCCCATGAAGAGCTGGCAAGGTTTCTCCATCAACCCCTCCAGGGTAGGAACATACTGCTTGGCTTAACGGCTAGCTCATCAATATATAAATCAATAGACCTCGCCAGGAGACTCATACGTATGGGGGGTAGTCTTAGAGTTATAATGACAAGGAGATCGCTTTCACTCATAGGCGTAGACCTGGTTCACTGGGCTACCGGTAGTAAACCATTCTACGAGATGAGCGGGGAAACAGAGCATATAGATCTAGCGCAATGGGCTGACGCAATGGTTATCGCGCCTGCAACGCTGAACACTATGGGGAAGATCGCGTACGGTATACTTGATGAACTACTAACACTAACAGCTACCACGATAATGGGGTCTGGCAAGAAAGTGATAATAGTGCCAGCAATGAACATCCGCTTAATGAGCTCCCCCCAGTACAAGAACGCTGCTGGAAAACTAGAGGAATATGGGGCTATAATAATACCCCCGTTAATAGAGGAGGATAAAGCCAAATATCCTCCCCTAGACGACTTATCCCACTGCATAGACGCCATAGTTAACAGGGGAGTAGACTTAAAGAACCGGAGGATACTGGTTACAGCGGGGCCGACAAGGGAATACCTAGACCCGGTAAGGGTAATAACTAATCCAAGTAGCGGATTGATGGGTGTCCTAATAGCCAGGGAACTAGCCTGCAGAGGAGCCAGGGTAGACCTGGTACACGGCCCGATGACTGTGAAACCCCCATACCTTGTTAGAAGCATCCGTGTCGAGACAACGAGCGATATGGCTGATAAAATACGGGAGCTAACAAGTGGGACAATATATGATGCAGCAGTGTTCGCGGCTGCCCCAGCAGACTATAAACCGGCTTCTTCATCACCAGAGAAGATATCGACCAGGGATAAACCATACCTTGAGGTAAGACTGGAGCAAACCCCGAAAACCATTAAATCCATTGTCAATAGGCCGAGGACACTCGTAATATTCGCTGCTGAAACATGTAGCGGCGAGAAGCTTGTTGAGAAAACCCTTCTGAAGGCAAGCGATTATGGAGCCGATCTCGTCATAGGTAACAACGTGTTATCGAGTGAAGCCGGTTTCGGGAAGGAGATGCTCGAGATCGTTGCAGCGGCTGATGGAGGCATCATGGATAGAGGCCTCAGGTTTAAACCCGAGGTCGCCAGAATAATAGGGGACTTTATATCGAGGAGGCTTCAAGCCTAGTGATCTCATTGAAGACCTCTAGGGGGGAACCAAATACCTCGAATACCCTGTCCTCATACATTCTTCTAACTATATTAAGGAACTCGAGGAGGCATGTTTTCAACCCATTCAACGGCATATCCAGTGGCGCCGGCTCATAGAAGTCTACTCCCTTCAACACTCCTGTAGCGAAATACCATAGAGTCTTACCAATCTTCCTGCCTTTAACGGGTTCCAGCGATACACCGCTACTCGAGAAACTCGTGTGTAGTATATAGATTGATGATATCCTTATGCCTTTCTCAAATAATTTCTCACGGTCACCATTGTTGATATCTATTATCTCGTAGCCATGCCTTGTCTTCCCTTGGGGTGTTATTCTTACCTCATATAGGTCTTTGACCCTAGGATCGTAGACGAGTACCGAGGAACCGGATTTTACGTAGAGTCCATTATCCGAGGCCTCTACCACCGTGTTCTCTGTTGAAAGCAGGTTGAAGCCTCTTGAATACGCTATGCTTGCAATAGTGCTTTTACCTGTATGAGGATATCCTAGTAATAATACGGCTTTACCGGTGCCAGGTATATGTATAGTGATAGAATCTGTTAAAACAACCCGTTTCTCCAGCAAGAGCCTCCTGGATAATGCTTGAAGCAGGAAGAAGACCGGTGACTCATTAGCATACGGCTCCACCGGTCCACCCTCCACAATGTATCTATCTGGGAGGACAGGTGAATTATAGTATTCAGCAGCAACCACGCTAAAACCCTGCCCCCTTATCCATGACACCTCTATGCCTCTACTATCACAGTGATCGCAGAGACGGGGATCGGGTAGGTACCGGCGTGAAAACGAGTTTGTGAATGACTCCACAATGGCTCCTAAATCCTCGCCGTAGAACCCTATGCATACGCCCCCTATCTTAAGGCATTGCTCCAAGACACCCACCAGTAGATTCTATCCGGGTCTGTTATATTTATTGTTATATGACCCCATATACCAGGGTTTTACAGTGTTAACTAATACCGAGTGAATCCATGTGAAGACAGTGTTATACAGTGTTATCAATGAATATCTAGTGGGCCTTGATGCTGAGAGATATAGGCGTAGATAAAACCCGGGACATGGGCAAATAAGCTGAGCCCTGGTATTTTCTTCACAGGTATTATTGCCTGGATGCATCAACGTGGCTGTAGAATTAGTTGGGAGGAGGATAGCTCTCTAAGTCTCTCCAGTATGGTCTCCAATGCCTCTTGAAGTACTCTATTATTATCATAGCCCCTAGCTATCTCCTCTAGCTTATCCCTGCTCATTGATTTCAGTTGTATAGCCTCCTTAATCATTAATGGTACTGCCCTAACAATATTGTCAACTATTGTGATAGATGCCATACGGGCTGTCCTGGAAAGAGGGTTTAGGTCCACCGCTATAACTGTTTTACCCATCTTCCTCAATGCCTCGGTTCTATCCCCGTCCTCCAAGGGGACGAATACCACATCAGCGATCAATATGCCTCTAGGGCTGACACGTCTTCTCTCGCTAAATAGCTCCGGTATGACGGCTGATGCATCGTCCCCCACCCCTAATATCTCATGTGCCCCGTGCTCCATGAGGTGTTTTGCAATAGCTTCCTCTCTTTCACGGGTTCTATAGAATAGGTTTACCTCGAGCTTTGCCCCAGTGACCTCGGCTAACTCCACTATCTCACGTGGAACCAGGGCTGCTGTATTACCGTTTACTGATATCACGGGGTGCTTGGCCAGGAGTAAGTGTGCAACGGCTGCTCTAATCGCTTTTAAAGCGAATCCATGTGTTTTCTCACCGAGCAGGTAATCAAAGCACTCGCCTCTTCCATGAGCTATCAACCCTTCTAACGCGACAATATTCCTCCTATATCCTTCGACTAGTTTCTCCCTTATGAGTAGGCTTTCTCTACGTGGATGGTTAGCCGGGATGCTCAACCATCACACCTCCATCAGATATCGTTGTCTCAAATGCCTTTATCCCGTTGTTACTTAATAACTCATGTATCTCGCCGGCATACTCTTTTTCAACCCAGATGATTAAAGCGGATTTCTTAAGATAATACGATATAACCCCCCTCCTACCGCTCAGTATTTTATCGACTACACTGTAATCGAATACCTTCCTTGTGAATAACTGGGAGTAGTTAAAGAAGTCGAGTAAGTCCTCGCTCTCCACGAGTTTCTTATAGTATGAAAACGCCAACTCGTATAGCTCGCTGGTTATCCGGGAGAGCATCACCTGTGTGGATTCACCACTGGAGAGTTCGCCAACAATGAGTACTGGTTTCTCGAAAACCATAACCCGATGAGCTATGCCTACTCCTGGGGCCCCTGGCTTCAAACGTATAGCGAACCCCCCTGTATACTCGGATAACACGTCACCGAGGCCTGTTAAGTATTTTACTTCAAGGACATGTGCTAATTGAAGAGCCTTCATTGATGAATATTTTAATGCGTGATATGATGCCAGGGCATGTGCTATGAGTAACCCAGCTGATATCCCGAAGCCCCTGCCCAGTGAGACGGGCGAGTATGCATTTACCGAGATACTAGCACCGGTGTTACTGCATATCTCCATTGACTGTTCCCTTAGAACCCTGGCATTATTTATGTAGATGCCGCACTCTCCATCATCAACTATACCGGCCTCTATATACATGGCTAGGTTTAATCCAGCGCCATAGCTACCCGTCTCAAGATAGCTTGATGAGATAGAGGGGATCCATAAGCCTGAGACATGGAGTGGTATCTTGATCTTCAAAAAAACACACCCTGGCTCCTATGAGAGGAATTCCGTGATTACTCTAGGCAGGAGCATCCACCCATGCTGGATGAGCCCTAAGCTTCCCTTACTACACTCCCTCTCTGTGAACTTCTCCACGTTATCGGGCTTAATACCGGGCATGTAGAATGCTACTGGTACAGGGTCATCTGTATGTGATTTAACGCTTGGTGGTGTAGCGTGATCAGCTGTAACAATTAATGCATATCTATCCATTATCTCACTGATAAGCGGCTGTATGAAATACCTATCTATCTCCTCAATCCTCCTCTTCTTCAACTCTAAGTCGCCATCATGCCCGGGCTCATCCGGTCCCTTCAAGTGCACGTAGACTATATCGTTTTCCCTGAGAGCAGCTAGAGCAGCTTTCAGCCTTACCCCGTAGTCTCTAGCCGGATCCCCCGTCGGAGGCTCCATGATTATGGTTTCAGCGCCGAAAGCCCTACCTATACCGATCTCCACAGGCATCTCAGCTAGCACTGCAAACCTACACCTGTATTTCTCGGGCAGCTTAACCGCCCTCGGCACTCTACTACCAGCATCCCTCATGAGTATAGCGTTGCCTGGTAGAAGCCCTTTACTAATCCTCTCGATGTTGACCGGGTGCTTCGAGAGTATTTCAACAGCCTTCTTAAAGAACACGTTGGCTAGCTCAGCCGTCACCCTTGCCTCCGGTGTATCCTCAAGGGGCTTTATCTCCGGTACCTGCTTCGATGGAGAGGGTACAGCCACGCTGACCATGCCGTGTCTCCTGTAGGCTGGGTCATTATTATCCACCATGGGTGAGAGCCTGTGGCTCCTGCTACCTATGACAACTACTGCCCTGTGCCCTATAGTGGCCACTACTCTAGCATATCCATCATATACTCCCAGCTCTAATCCATCAACTGCTTTAGCCAGTTCCCGTGCCTCACTCGTTGTGAGGCTCCTGCCGACTCTTCTATCAATGATCGTGTAGGTTGATGGATCTATGGTTGCAAAGTTAGCCCTGAACGCGACCTCGTGTTCCTCATTAATGCTTAAACCAGCTCCGAGAGCCTCTAGAGGACCCCTACCAGTGTAAACCTCATGGGGATCGTATCCAAGTATGGAGATGACTGCTTCATCGCTCTCAGGTGCGATGCCCTTGCCAACCGTGTACATTAATCCACACTTACTATTCCTGGCTATCCAGTCTAAGCCGGGTTTCACACTGTTCTCTAATGTAGTGGTTGGATCACTTAATCTATCGCTCATGCCGTCGAGCACCAAGTAGAGTAGCTTATATTTCACGGGGATCACCCTACGAATACTTACAATTACTCTAAATTAATAGCTTACTACTGCTTAACTATTAAATACTGCTGGTTTAATTAGATATAATATGGCGGTGGCCTTAGTTGAACTACTCCGGCAACTACGCGCTTCAAGTAGTAAACTTAACAAAGATATATGGCAGGGGAAGCATAGGAGTCAAAGAGCTCAGCTTTAATGTGAAGCAGGGAGAGATATATGGGTTGATAGGCCCTAATGGAAGCGGGAAGACAACTACTCTACGCATAATAGCAACGCTTCTTAGGCCTACTTCAGGAGAGGTACTAGTCTACGGGGTCAGCGTTGTGGAGAACCCGTTGAAGGTGAGGCAGCTAATCAATTACTTGCCCGAGGAAGCAGGGGCGTACAGGGATTTAACTGGATTAGACTTCATTAAATTCATGCTCTCCCTGAGGTATAATGGTAGAGAGTTGGAGAAAGTGGTTGAGGAAGCCGTGGAAATAAGTGATCTAGGGGGCAAGCTAAAGAAACCTGTGAGAACATATAGCAAGGGCATGAAGAGGA
Organism: Desulfurococcus sp.; assembly: GCF_038881575.1. Classification (GTDB taxonomy): domain Archaea; phylum Thermoproteota; class Thermoprotei_A; order Sulfolobales; family Desulfurococcaceae; genus Desulfurococcus. The sequence goes on from NZ_JAVZPN010000001.1 coordinate 311,206, forward strand.
TACTGGCTCTAAGCGTGGTCCTTGCCTCGAAGCCTAAGCTAATGATCCTTGATGAACCCACATCCGGCCTAGACGTGGAGAAAAGCATATACATCAGGGAATTGATCAGGAAGTATAATAGGGAGTATGGTGTAACAGTACTCTTAAGCAGCCATAACATGCTCGAAGTCGAGAGGCTATGTGATAGAGTAGGCATGCTCTACAAGGGTAAACTAATAGCGGAGGGGACTATAGAGGAGTTGAAGAGTAAGACTGGTGGGAGAGATCTAGAGGAGGTATTCATTAAGCTGAAAACAGGAGAGGGTGTTCATTGATGACCTTGAAGCCACTGGTTATAAGGGAGATTAAGAACTTCCTAAAGAACCCGGCTTTCATAGCATCGATGATTATACTAGTAGTGTTCTACGCGTCGCTCGGAAGCATTATGAGAAGCGGCATAGAGTCAGCTGTGAAAGAGACGATGAGCATATCTATAGGGATAGTCAAGGAGGAGGACACCGAGCTAGTGAACCGCCTCATATCAATGCTTTCACAATACACTAATGGTTCTATAGGGATCTACCAGAGCCTCGAAGAAGCCGTTGATAAAACCGGGGTAGCAATAGTTATACCAAGAGGGTTTACTGAGAACGCTACACAGACAGGTAGCATCATACTGCTTAAGGGAGGGGTGAAAATAGATAATCTCTCACCGATCACGGGACAGGCAAGGATATCCATACTACAGGAAATCGCATCAATAATATCCGACATGCTTCCGGCGGCTGCAAGCGTATTATATAATATATCCATACCGCCCAGTAGGCCGGTCATGGTTGAAAGCTATGTAAGGATATATGATAAAACCCTCACAGCCAACGAGTTCAATAGTTTTATGACCATGTTCTCCATTATACCCGTGGTGATCGGTATAATAGTAGGCATAAATGCTACTTACGCCGCCCAGGCAACAGCTATAGAGAAGGTTGAGAAAGCCTTTGAAATGCTGCTTGCTCAACCTATTCCACGTAGAAGTGTTGTAATAGCGAAGATCATTGGCTCTGTTGCTGCATCAGTGATCATGGGGGTGGCCTACATGATTGCATTATTCCTGATGTTGGCCTCAGCTATACCTGCCGGCATAACCCTGGGTAATCAATCATCGATAAACATAGTTGAATCAGTGATCAGTATAGGGGGATCAGGGAATATCCTGGTATCAATACTTGTAATAATCCTAGGCCTAATATATTCGGGCGCCATCGGCGTGATAATAGGCGCCGTCGTCGCTGATGAAAGGATCGCTGGTGCTCTCTCCACACCTATAATACTGTTATTCATGGGTGTGGGATTCGCGACAATCTATATGGGTATGCCGTTAAACACGGCGACATCCATATTATCTGGTTTAACGATTACATCTATACCGCTTGTATTAATTAATGCAACGCTTTCAGGACAATATATTTATGTATGGATATCTATTTCAATAGCCATAATCGTGTCAATATTGTTAATGGCGACCGCTATATTCGTGTTCAACAGAGATATAGTCATACTGGGCCTGAGGATCTCGTTGAGGAAAAGAGAGTAGTTCTTACTGCTTTTTAGAGTAGAAGTAGTGTTTTTCCTCCGGGAAAACCCCGTTCTTCACTTCCCTAACATATTCCTTGACAGCGTTAACTATGAGGCTTCTTAAGTTGACATAGGCTTTAGCGAATGGAGGCGGGTTCTCCGTTAATCCCAGCAGGTCATGTATAACCAGTACTTGTCCATCACAGAAAGGCCCGCTCCCAATGCAGATAGTGGGTACACTGACCTCCCTTGTTACCTCGCCGGCTACATCAGCAGCCGTATACTCTATCACTATTGAAAACACCCCGGCTCTCTCCAGCTCCCTCGCATCCTCTAGTATCTTCTCCCGCTCCTTCTCGCTCACACCGCGTTTCCTATAACCACCTATAAGGAATGATCTCTGAGGAGTCAACCCGATATGCCCCATGACAGGTATGCCGGCTCTCACAAGGGCTTTCACTACATCGCTTAACTCGGATCCCCCCTCCAGCTTAACGGCGTCCGCGCCAGCCTTCATGAGGAGGCCGGCATGTCTCACTGCATCCTCGATACTGGTTTCATAGCTGAGGAATGGCATATCCCCCACCACGAGCGCGCGGGGCCTTGCCCTTGCAACGCTGGATACGTGTAGTAGCATCATATCCATTGTTACAGGTATCGTTGTATCTAATCCATGGACGACCATCCCAACGCTGTCGCCGACGAGGATTATATCTATGCCTGCTTGATCAACCAGCTTAGCCGTCGTATAATCGTAGGCTGTAATCATTGCTATCTTCTCTTTCCCCTTCATCTTAACTATGTCTCTAACCGTTACCCTTGTATTCAAGGCTGACACCGGGTTTCACTATCGGGTTCTGATCTATTTAAATTAAGCCTTGGATATAATCTATGGTTATTGAACACTATTCCTAGACCTATTGCTTTCCTCGATGAGGTGTATCATTAGGGTTATGATTTTATTAATGGATGATTCTCTCCCGAGTTCTTTAGCGATGAAGCCGTTGATGAAATCTATTTCTGTGGGAGACTTATTCAACACGTCTTGAGCCATACTGGAGTAGTTGTCCCCTGTACTCCTCACATTGTTTGCTACGTATTCGAGCAGCCTGTTAAGCTCGAATCTGAAGCCATGCTTACCAGCTACCTCGATGAATTCGGCAAGGATCAATGAGGCCAGCTCCAGCCCTGGCCTGGATAACACTATACTGTTTCTAGACCTGGAGATAGCTGTCAACGGGTTGACCACGGCGTTCAAAGCCAGCTTCAACCACCTGTAGTAGTCTATATTCGATACGATCCTGAACTCGAGGCCTCCCAGCTTAAACACCCTGTTCAACTCTGCTAATTCCATGCATAAGCCATGCCTACACCCTGCTATGACCACCCGGCCCCCGTGATACACTGTGTAAACAGGTGAGACGCGTTCAGCACCGAAGTAGACCACTCCCCCGGCTACTCGTGCACCAAATCTTTCCTCAGCAAGCTCTAAACTACCTATTCCATTCTGAAGCATCACGATTACTCCGTCGACATCCATGATTCTCTCCATTAGCCTAAGCGTCTCCGGTACACTGTATGCTTTAACCGTGTTCAAGATAAACCTGCATTTATCAATGGGGCTGCTATAGTGTCTAGGTATTATCGGCACGATGTAATCCAGGTTCTCCACTTTATCGTAGACCCTTACCCCTTTCTCCCGTAGAACTGCTTTAACGGTTTCTTCACGACCGAAGTACACGGGTATATCTGTCACACCAGCCCTGTAGAGGAAATAAGCTAGCGTGGATCCTACAGCCCCACCCCCTATAATACAGATATCGCGACTCATGGATACGCCTCCACCAGGTTAACTAGGATTCTTTCAAGCTCCTCATAACTGCTTGTAAACACGTACACCACGGGCTCGAGGCCCCTGCCCCCTAGATCCACTATGATATCGGGTTTCAACCTTGATGCCTCCTCGATTCTTCTCCAAAACTCCTCCTGGCTCTCATGGGGACCCGTTATCACTGCTCTTAATCCAAGCCTGTTGAAGCTACTGAGGTATGCCTCTTCATACCTGGTGTTAAACCCGTATTTCTTCACCGGGTTATGCGACGCAACTAGTAATAGTATCCTTGATAAATGCCGGCTCCCTCCATACATTGGTTCACCCGTCGCGGTCACTCCGCTGAGTGTTTTAACTATTCTACCAGTTAATCCTATCACCTCCATGATTGATGAAGGAGTCTTAGGTGTGTAGACTAGGTTGGAGCCCACTTCTGGTATGAGTTTATGGAGCCCTTTAATGCCGAGTAGCCTTGATAAAACCGTTTTATAGTACTCTATATCCGGGTCAACAAATACCCCGCCTTGACACATGTTTGAGAAGCCCTGCTGAGAGCATAGGGCTTTAAGGGCAAGCGTGTTGACTACCTGGTAGCTTGTGAACACGAATTTCTCCAGGGATTGTTTGAAGGCGATGCTACATAGTATCTCTACATAGTATTCTACAACCCCTCTCTCTATACCCAGCTTCTCGAGTTCCCTGAGATATTCTTCAACAGGCTTCTTCAGGAGCTTATTTATCATAGGCTGGGATACATTGAGTAGCCTCGATATCTTGTGCTGGCTTAATCCCTGATCACTTAGTTTATGGGCTAATAAGCCTCTTAGAGAAACGAGTATTTTCCCACATATGATTTCATGTATGATCATTTCTCCATGATACCTCTATACTTCGTGCAACCGTGTTAACCGGGGATGATGCATATGCTTTCTCCAGCTTCCCGGCCACCAGTTCAGCCAGCTCCAGTATCTCATTGAGTAGCTTGATCTCGTTTGAGAATACCTCCTCATAGTACATCATCTCCTTTATTATACCCGCTATTTTCTCAAGGTCATTAAAGGCTAGTTTACGGAACACCTCCTTATCTACCTCGTTGAGCCTTTCTTTAAGAGCTAGCCTGCGGAGAATGCTGAGCAGGTTCCAGGGCTCTAGGCTCCTGTATTTTATCACTAGGAGTTTTATACGGGGATCACCATCAGTCTCCGGGCTAATCGATTTCTCCAACACCTCTCTCACAGCATCAATATCGCTGAACCTCCACCATGTCTGATTCTTGGATGCATAGGATTTCTCTATTATCCCATAGTTTTTCTCCATAACCTTTAGTAGATTAGCCGGGTTGTATGCAATGCCTGTCTCAGCTAGTTTATAGACTAGGTGCTTGTAACTGAAATCGCCTAGCCTGTGATCTATATTTGGATCCCTTGAAATATTGTACGCCGTCTTTAAAACGATAAACGCCTTCTCCCCGTACTTTGATAGAAAATCTTCTATTGCATTCTTTATCTTCTCGGAAAGCAAGTATTAAACACCTTGAGAGAATAGTATAATGGATTGGATTTAAAAGTATTCCTGGAGACTATTCAATTAGGGGTGGATAGTTAGAGTTGAAAGCCCCGCTCTTTAGGGTGGGGATGGCGGAATGTTTATAGGTTTTGATGCCTGCATTATAGCTGGATAATGAGGTGCAACAACCAAGTATTGAGGGGGATCTCTGATCACCCCGATTACCCTGCAAATGAGGGATGTAAACCTGGAACAGATGCAGGGAACAAGTGAACCACCCCTTCAAGACGGGGGATTAGCTCATGAACGCCATAGAGGTAACTGATCTACACAAGATCTACGGGGACGATGTCCATGCAGTGAAAGGCGTTAGCTTCACAGTGAAACCAGGGGAGATATATGGGTTGATAGGTCCTAATGGAGCTGGTAAAACAACCATTCTAAGGATAATAGCTGGAATAGTTAAGCCTTCACGGGGCACTGTGAAAGTATATGGACTTGACCCTTATAGGGACTTCGATAAGACTAGGGGGCTGATAAGCTATCTACCGGAAGAGGCCAGCACATATCCATTACTAACAGGCCTTGAACACCTCTACTTCTACGCTAGACTCTATGGTGGAGACGTGGGGTCCATGGTTGAGTACGGCGTCAAGATAACTGGGCTGGGCGATAGGCTAAACGAGGAAACCATTGGGTATAGCCACGGGATGAAGCGCCGTCTCCTCCTCGGCATCGTCCTCATGAGGCGGCCCAAGATAGCTATACTTGATGAGCCTACGAGCGGGCTCGACGTGCATGCAAGCGTGTCTATCCGGAGGATGATAAAACAGTATGTTATTGAAACAGGTGCCTCAGTACTCTTAAGTAGCCATAATATGCTTGAAATAGAGTACCTGTGCGACAGGGTTGGATTAATATTCAAGGGGAAGATAGTCGCCGAGGGAGAGCCTAGGAAACTGATAGAGGAGTATGATGCAGCGAATATGGAGGAGGTTTTCACCAAGATAGTGGGGGAGGAAGGATGATGCGGAACGAGAGGGTTAAGGTGATACTGTGGAAGGAGTTGAAGGAGTTATCAAGGGATAAGAAGACCCTGTTAACCACGTTCCTCCTACCCTTGATCTCACTACCGCTTATAGGTTTACTCGCATTCACCCTGATGACCCAGCAGCCAGTGAATATAGCCGTGATCGATGAGGATTCCACATCGTATACGTCTCCAATACTGAATATAACTGTGTCATCCAGCGAGCTAGTGGAAGATATAAGAGAGTACCTTGCTAGATCCGGGTTAAACGTATACCAGTACAGTAATAGAGAGCATGCACTACGGAATTCGAGCATTGATTTAATAATAATTATACCGAAAGGGTTCTCGGAGAATGCTACAAGTATTGACAGGGTTGCATCAATAGAGATCATTAGGAGAGCTAATGTTCGTGCAGCTGAACAAGCAGAAGGCTTGGTGAGGGGGTATATAGGCTACTTCTCCTCACAGCTTTCAAGAGAGAAACTTGACTCCCTTGCTAAGCTAGCGGGTTTGGAAAACTTTGATGTTAACGCACTGAGAGACCCCGTTGTAGTTGGAGCAGTAATGCTTGTATCACCTATAGGTTCAACAGTGGGGGCTGAAGAGGAATTGAAGAGTATTATAGCCCGCCTACTAGTGTTAAGTTTCTCATTCGTTGTAACCCCGGCTTCATCATACGTGATTGATGGGATAATTGGGGAGCGGGAGAGGAAGACTATTGAAATGCTACTAACCAGCCCAGCATCCATCACCGAAATATTCTCCTCGAAGCTGTTAGTGGCGACATTTCTCGGAGTGCTCGCATCTCTAGCGGATCTAGGTGGGATACTAGCGTACTTCATCCTACTGGTAATGGCCCTCGGTGGCAGCATATTCATAGTGATGGATCCAGCGCTGATATTCCTACATATAGCTACAACCTTCCTAACAATACTGGTATCAATATCGATCGCGACACCCTTCATAGCTAGAACACGGGGGTTGAGGAGCGCCAGTAATATAGCTGGGATCGTGACATCACTTGGAGTGATATTCTTCATAGTTGGCTGGATGATCGACTTCCCTAAGCTCCCAGCGTCGATACTATACCCATTAATGCTTATACTCTACACTCACAGCATCCTGGTGATACAGGGGTATATATATGGTAGGATGTTAATGGTCGCGGTAAGCCTCACCGTACTCTTACTCGCCTCACTTATTTCAATGATTATATCAATAAGATTTTTAGACAAGGAAAAACTATTACTAGCGGAATATTGATACAGGTTTATATATTTAGGGGGAGTTAAATGATTTTTAGGCGAAGTATATGGGTGAAAATATCAAACTAGTGGAATTCATAGATGAGAAAGGGGTCACGATTCACGAGCTTGCATCCAGGATGGGCCTCTCACCTAGAACTATTAAAAGATACCTCAAGGAACTCGAGGAAAAAGGCCTTGTTGAATCCAGGGATGGATTATACTTACTTACACCGGTAGGAGTTAAGTTCAAGAAAGCGCTTGAAGTAGTTAAATCGAGAAAAGAGGCCTCCCCATACGTAGTGACCGATCCCTTTAGCGGCAATATAGTGCCCCTGAGCTTCAAGAACTACAGGCAGTTACTAGCTATAATAGAGAATGAACTTGTAGATAAGAAGATACTGGATGAACATGTGAGGAAATACCTTATTGAATGGGTTAAGACATCTATTGGCGATGAGTATTTAGTCTACCTACTTGAAAACAACATCGTTAAAAACGTGGATGACTTGAAAGAATACTTATCCATGATATTGAAAACCATAGAGGGTTAGAATAGGCGTTTAAAATGAGTAAGCTATTCGAGCACGTTATAAGTAGCTACCTTCCCCGAGCTAGGTGGTGGCCCTGGAAGAATACCAGAGTAAATGTAGAGGTCGTGGATGAAGTAAACTATGGTAACATATTACTATTACTTTTTAAATCAGGAGATGTATTTTTTCACCTACCCTTGGCGAAAGTCAGTGATCTGCCAGGGGGTTTGGAGTCACGCGGATTCTGCCTCGATAATGAGTGCTATGTAGAGGCAGAGTATCTTTCCTCCTACATAGACCTCATAAGTATGATTCAAGGCGTCTCGATAGAGTATCCCACTCTGAATAGGCTACCCAAGATAATTAAGGCTAAACCCCTCACGTTGGAGTCAACGAACTCGGTTACCCTATATGAGGCAGAGAACGGCGGTAGGCTTGTTTTAAAAAGCTATAGAGTAATACCGGTGGTCAACATTGAGGCGCAGATGCTGAGGAAACTTACTGAAGAGAAGTACACCCATATCCCGGAGATCATTGCGTTCTTGAAGTATAAGGATATGACCACCGGTGTTCTTTCAAGGTATGTAGAAGGGGTTGGCGACGGTGGTTATCCCTTCTACAACGCGTTATTAGAGTACTTAGGCGGTAAGGATCGCGGGTCTAGGCTCGGGCTCGCCTCGAAGCTCGGCATTATTATTTCAGGCCTTCATAAAGCCTTGAATAAGGATAGCGAAGGCTTCTTCAGCGCTGAGCCGGCTTCAAGTAGTGATATTAAACAGTGGTGTTCACGCATTGAGAAAATGTACTCGGGAAGCCTGAAGAGGCTGGATGAGATAAATACAGGGGAACTGGATTACTGGCGCGGCATGCTTGAGAAGGCATGGGACATAGTGGAGGATGCTATATCACTACTCGAGGTCTACAATGGTTTATTGAAGGCTAGGATACATCAAGACCTGCATCTTGGACAGATGATATATGTTAAAAACAGGGTGGAGGACTTCATCATAGTTGACTTCGAGGGGGAGCCGGGTAGGAGCATCGAGGAGAGACTGTCAAAGGAGCCTGTGACAAGGGATGTAGCATCGATGATAAGGAGCTTCCACTATCTCTCACATGCCGCGATAATGCATTACAGTGGCAGAAGCCAGGATGAGGTTTCACGTTTAATGATCGAGGATGACCCCTCTACTAAGTGGAGGCTTAACCATGTAAAGGCAATGGTTTACTCCTACTCAATGGATATCGACTCGAGTAGACTACTCGGAGTACCCAGGGATAAAATGGTCTCCGAGATAGGGAGGCTCCTTTACCCATGGATCATTGAGAGGGCTGTTTACGAGGTCTACTATGAGTCCCTCTATAGGCCCAACTGGGTCTCCATACCTATAGCTGGCTTATATGAAGCAAGCAGGATCTATAGAGGGTGGATTATTTGACCGATATAGTCTTAATGTTCGAGGTCCATCAACCATACAGGCTAAGGAGAAATCTTCACTCAATACTGCTTGAAAAAGCATTAAGCGGTAGACTTGAGTTAAAAGATCTCGAGGACATAGTCTTCGATAACGAGCTCAATAGGCTGGTTATTGAGAGAGCGGCCAATAGATGCTATGTTCCGGCTACACAGATAATACTTGAGAACGTGAAGAGATACATGGGTACTTCCAAGGAGTTCAAGGCCAGCTTCAGCATAAGCGGTGTATTCATAGAGCAGGCTGAGAAGTGGAGGCCTGATGTAATTGATTTATTCAGGAAACTAGCTGAGACGGGTAGGATTGAGTTCATTGAGCAGACATACTACCACAGCATGGCGGCATTCCTACCCTACTATGGGTTTGAAGAACTCAGAGAACAGATACGTGAACACAGAAGGATAATTGAGGAGACTATAGGCTTCAAGCCTGTTTCGATTGAGAACACAGAGTTCACATATAACAACGATATCGCCTGCTTCTTCGACTCCGAGGGCTATAAAGCAGTATTAACGGAGGGCGTGGACCGGGTTCTCGGGTGGAGAAGCCCTAACTACGTATACAAGGCCCTCGGATGTAATATAAGGGTTTTAACAAGGAACTACAGGCTAAGCGATGACGTTGGTTTCAGGTTCAGTGATAAGAAATGGGATCAATACCCATTGACCGCTGACAAGTATGCTTCATGGCTGGCCTCCACACCAGGCGATGTAATATTCATCGCCGTAGACTATGAAACCTTCGGAGAGCACCACTGGCCTGAGACAGGCATACACGAGTTCCTTAGGTGGTTGCCTGGTGAAGTATTGAAGTACGGGCATCTCTACTTCTCAACACCGGGCGAAGTAGTTGAGAGGCACCCGGTTAGAGACGTGATAGATGTACCTCCATGGTCCTCTATAAGCTGGGCTGATGAAAGGGATTTAAGTGCCTGGCTGGGAAACGAGATACAGCGTGAAGCATATAATGCGCTCGCGGCTATCAGGCCTTTTATAAAAGCGGTGAACAAGCCTGAGATCACGAGGCTGTGGAAGCTGCTCACGATAAGTGATCATGTTTACTATATGGCTACCAAGTTTGGATCAATTGGTGAGGTTCACTCGTATTTCTCACCATATAAGAACGCCAATATAGCATACGGGTTATTCATGGAGGCCTTGGGGGTCCTTGTTGAAGCAGTGAGGCGTGAAATCGAGGTGAATAGAAAGAATGTACTCAGTAGACTAGTATTACCGGGTAACAAGGCATTCCACTTCACACTGCCAACCGGTGAGCACACTGGTTTAGTAGCTCACTCTATAAGGGAATTCATCGAGGTGATCGATAAAGTGCCGCCCGAATCACTTCTATATCACTTCAACAAAGGGGACATCGATGCATGGCTGCTTAACTTATTTGGTCTTAGAGACATTGTAGAAGAATTAAGGAGGCTACGTGAAAACATTGCTTCATATGGCGAGCTTGTCCCAACCCTTAAGAAACTGCTTCTGGAAATAATCGAGTAGGTGGGATATATGTCAAAGGTAAACTTCATATTTGCACTTCACTTCCACCAGCCCACCGGTCAGTTAAAGAGGATAAATGAGAGGATATTTGAAAACAGCTATAAACTATTACTAGACGTCTTCAAGTCTTTTTCCGACCTGAAGTTCACGATACATATAAGTGGACCCCTCCTACTCTACCTGGCTAAAAACCACCCTGAATGGCTTGAGGACGTCTTTAAACTAGGCGATCTAGGCACACTTGAGTTCATGGCTGGTAGTATTGGCGAGTCAATACTGCCTATAATACCAAGGGACGACAGGGAACTCCAGATAAGGGAGTACATTAAGATATTTGAGGAACTCTCGGGCTTTAAGCCGAGGGGTCTATGGATACCTGAAAGAATATGGGAGCCACATTTACCTGAGGTTATAGGGAGGCTTGGATTAGAGTACGTGTTCATAGATGACTCAACCTTAACTAAGACAGGATACCCTCACGACCTGGCTTATTACTCGTGGATCACTGAGGACAGTGGGCAAGTGGTAAGGGTCTTCTTCATAGATGCCGGGATAAGGTATATCCTGCCCTGGGAACAGCCGCAGAGGGTCCTCGAGTACCTTATCGGTAAGATAAAGGAGGGTGATCCAGCGAGGCTCATCTTATGGGGTAGTGACGCTGAGAAGTTTGGGGAGTGGATGGAGCCAGGGCATAGTAGAAACTGGCTCTACGCATTCCTAGACTTGATGAGGAGGAATCGTAGCAGGGTGTCTATGATCCATCCAAGCGAATATCTTAGGGAACACGGGGTTAAAGGATTACTATACCTCGATACTGGGAGTTATGATAAGATGCTTGAGTGGAGCAGGGGTTTCTTCAGAAACTTCCTGGTGAAGTATAGGGAGGCAGACAACATGCATAAGAAGATGCTGTGGGTTAAAAAGAAGCTGGAGAAAGCTGGCGATATACCTAGAGAGTTAAGAGTAGAATATCTCCTTGCACAGTGTAATGATGCATACTGGCATGGATTATTTGGAGGTGTGTATCTGGCGCACTTGAGGCAGGCAATATATGAGAAGCTCATCAAGGTTGAGAGGTGGGCGGAGGAGAAAAGTAATTACTTCAACAGCGAGGGCTTCAGGAGGATAATGGTGGATTTCGACTATGATGGCTTATCAGAACTATTGCTTGAGACACCGGTGCAAAACCTATATATAAAGCCAAGTGATGGCGGGACACTCTTCGAGTACGATGTGAAAATCAAGGGGTTCGAGCACAATCTACAGGACACTATGACAAGGTATGGCGAGTCATACCTAAATAAGCCCGGATTCAATCCAGACTGGTATAGAAGGGTGAGCTGGAGGCTACATTTATGGGGCCCGGATACAGGTCTCTACGACTGGATAAACAATACACCGTTTAAAGACATGAGCGATTTAGCGTTAAAGAACTACCATGTAGCCCCAGGAGAGGAGGGAGAGGTTGTTCTAAGAGCCCTAGGCGGGTTCTACCAGTATGGCAGTCCACCAGTAATGGTTGCAACGGAAAAAAGGGTGCGTTTAACAAGTAATGGTCATACCACTTTATTCAAGGTTAGAAACATCGGTGATAGAGAGTTCACGGCTAAATTAGGCATAGAGTACCATGTTGCATGGAAGATAGATAGGGAGAACGAGGCGAAACCATACTATATCGTAAACGGCGTAAGCAGAGATGTAAGTGAGGGAGGGGTGTTCAACACTGAGAGAATAACCATAAAATCCCCTGTCTACCCAGGCATAAGGTTAGAGAGCAATACTCCACACGAGGTATGGGTTGCCCAGCTATCATCATACTCTAGAACCGAGAAAGGATTCATGGAGATACCACAGGGTCTAGCGGTAATGTTCGTGGAGCAGCTTTCATTGAAACCTGGTGAGGAATATGAGACAAGTATATCCTGGATCCTGGAAATATAGTGGACAGGTGCCTTCAGCTTGAAAGCATGGATGTTCACGTTTGAATCAATATATACTAGGAAGGTGGGAGGACTAGCCGAAGTACCACCAAGGCTCGCTAAGGCACTAGTAGAGAAAGGCATCAACGTCGAAATATATACGCCGAGCCATGGCCTCGAGGCCAATAAGGGATCTGAGAGGGTGGTCTTTAAAACCAGCATCAACGGTGTCGAGTACTCTATACTAGAGTATAATGCACCGGTGAAACACTATATAATCTCCGGCGGTATACTAGAGGACCCCCTGGTTTACTCTTCAAACCTTGTCTCGAAGAGCCTTGCTTTCGCAAGGGTGATCAGGGAATACTTTAACCAAGTAGTTGGAGAAGAAGGCATGCCCGACATAGTCCACGGACATGACTGGCACAGCTATCCAGCGCTTCTCGCAATAAACCTTGAAGCAACTAAGAGGAGCATACCTGTAGGTATAGTATACCATGTTCATCTGCTTTCACATGGATTCATGGATCTCCAAGAGATCACCAGGGGGTTGAACATGTGGAGTAAGGATCATATCCGCGGCAAGCTAGGGATTAAGTCGTTCGAGGAATACTATTATGCGTCAGGCGGCTGGATCGAGAAGCTGGCCGCGTTGACAAGCGATAGAGTTATAGTAGTTAGTAAAGGATACACTAGAGATGTTGTGAGATACATAGGCCTAGACAATGCTGATAGAGTAGACTACGTGTTTAATGCATCAACATGGACCTGGAGCACGGTCCTGGATACAGTGTCGAAGTATATTGGTGACAGGGATCCCTTCAGCTATGAAGCACGTAGGCTAGTCAGGGATAAGATGCTTAGGGAAGAATTAAGGCTCGTCAACGTTGAAAACCCTGATCCCTATTTAAGAGACGCCATTAACAGGCTCATCGATAAATACGGGGTCTCAATCAGCGCGCCATTCAAACAAGACGGGCCATTAATATTGCTCACAGGTAGATCCACGAGACAAAAAGGCATAGACCTACTGCTTAAATCGATGGATAAGCTCTTAGTAGAAGTACCACGGGCTAGAGTAGTCTTGGCAGTGATCCCTGTAAGCGGTACAGAGGAGTTGTTAAGGGAGATAATAGAGTACCAGTTATTGTTCCCGGATAACCTGAGGATTCTACCAGGATATATTGACCGCGAACACTACTTAATGCTGTATTATGCCGCATCAGTCTTTCTGGCAGCAAGCAGGTATGAGCCATTCGGACTAGTGGTATTAGAGGCTTTGTCCTCAGGTACACCTGTTGCTGCATCTAATACAGGCGGGTTCAGAGACCTCATCAAAGATGTGAGGACGCATGGCCTAGATGGAACAGGTGCGCTGTTTCCCCCGCTTGATATAGATGGAATGATCGATGCCGTGAAGACTGTTCTCGAAATAGTTGAAGACAAAGAGAGATCGGTCGTGTTCAGGAGGGGATGCGTGGAGCATTCTAAGCAGTTTTCATGGAGTAGTTCAGCCGATAAGCTAATCAAGATATATACGAGTGTTAAGAGTCAGGCTGAAGGCGGAGACGCATTATAGCAGTGGGATCGATATGTCGCTTATACCTCCCAGGAAAATACGTGATATAGAGGCGTATTTAATCCTTAATAAACCGGTTCTAAAACCCGGTGAAGAAGCGAAAATACATGTCCTCGTATCAGGTAGTGGAGAAGGAAGAATGCATATCATGGTGTATGATGACGAGAAAACTATTTTCAACGGAGACATCGCTATAGGGGGCTCCTTAATAGCCGGCATAATACCATATGACGCACCGAGCAGCCCAGGTGTATACAAGGTCTACCTGAAGATAGGGGATATCGTAGTGGATGAGTTAACGTACATGGTATATGATGCCGGGGAGAAATCTAAGCCGAAAAACCTGGCACTTGTATGGCATCATCACCAAGCCCCGAATTACCTACCCAATGGCGTGATTCATGGGCCATGGGCATTCATCTATACATATGGTAGTTCCCTTAAGCCATATGGTGATGCACCCTACAGGTATCATGCGCAAATGCTCCAGAAGCACCGTGACTACCATGCAACCTATAATCTGAGTCCGAGCTTGATTAAGCAGTGGGACACTGCTGTTAAGCGTGGCGTAGTCTTCGCAACCGGAGAGAGGATTGATCCTGGTAGTGAGAAAGCCAAACTGATAGAGGAAACCATGAATATGTATAAGGATGCATATAAACGGGGCCAGATAGATGTACTAACCAGTATCTATGCTCATACAATAGGTGGTTTCCTAGTAGATGTACTCGGGTTAAGCGATATAGTACGGGATGAAGTAAAGTATGGGGTATCTGTTACAAGGGAAGTATTAGGGATAACACCGCTTGGAGCATGGACTCCTGAGATGGCTTTCTCAATGGAGATGATAGATGTTTACTATGATAACGGGATAGAGTATACTATTCTAGATGATAAATGCCATTTCGAGATGGCTGAAGGGGAGAAAACCACTAGTTACGAACCATATGTTGCTTTAAATAAAGAGAGTGGGAAACACATAGTAGTGTATTTTAGGGATCATGAGTTAAGCGATGTATTAAGCTTCAAAAACAATTTCACGAGCGAGGCCCATGCCTGGAGAAACGCGTACGAGGTATCCCTTCTCATAGCCAGGAAGATCATGGGGATACCAGGTAGGATACTAACCCTTGCACTAGATGGCGAGAACTGGATGGTTTTCGCCGGCAATCCGCCTTTAACAGCACTGTATTTTGATAAACTATTATTGTTCCTGGAATCCCTGAGCGATGAAGGCGTGTTAAGGTTGGTCAACCTGAGAGAGGTGTATGAGGAGTTACCTGCGACACGTATACTTATGAAGATCCCCACTAATACATGGCTTTGCACCTTCAGGAAGTGGAGAGGGGAAAAAGAAGAGCATGAGGAATACTGGCTTAAAGTAGTTGACACCTATATGAAGATAAGGGCATATGAATCACTGATTAAGGGTAGAGATCCTTATAGCGAGAAGGCTAGATGGGCATTGTGGCATGCCCTTGATAGTGATTACTGGTGGGCGGAGTTCTGGTCACCTAAGATCATAGAGACATGGTTAAACGAGTCGCTGAGGTATATAGATGAGAGATTAAATGGCATCCAGATAAAGGATGTTAAAATACCTGGAAAACCAATGTCAAATACGCCTCTCACACTCATCGTGGAGGTTATGAATACCCTGGAAACCCCTGTTAAAGCCGTTGTTAAAGTATCCTGTCCAAGCAGGAACTGTGTTAGTGAGAAAGAATTCGAGGCACCGGGCAGGACATCTGTAAGCATACCTGTAGAGATCACTGTGGGCGAAGTGGGGTTAGTACCGTTCTCAGTGGTGATTCAATCCGATTCATACATCATCTCTAGCTTCATCAAGGAGATCGAGATATATCCATCTATGCCATTGAATCCACGATAGTATGGATAGAAATAAATACCGCCCATAATTAGTTATATTTTGTATCAACTAAGTGGTGGAGATCCCAAGTATGAGGAAAGCCGTTGTAACGCATTGGGATATAGACGGGCTTGCATCAAACACCATTATTTCACGTTACACGCGTCCCGAGAAGAAGGTGCTTTCCTCTGTTACGTCTACATTTAAGTATTTAATGAGTTTATTTGAGGAAGGCTATAGCGAAATAGTGGTCGCCGATTTAAATCCCCAGTTAACTGATTTAAATAATTATGCGAACTTATTTAGCGCGATGCGTAAAAAGGGATATATAGTTAAATGGCTGGATCACCATCTATGGCCCGAAGAGGTTGAAAAAACTTTTATTGAATTCAGTGATGTTGTCTCATATATTAATGACCCGTTCACGGTTACAGCGGATATCTCAGCAAACTTCGTGAACGCTACCAGGGATAGATTTGTCACGATGCTTATAGAGCTAGCCTTCGACGACGACTGGTTCCAAGGCAAATACGAGTTGACGACTATATATAGACGCGTCCTAAGGTTCTATAAGTGGGAGATAAGGTATAGAATTCTAGAGTCACTACTAGCCGGCGACATAGCTCCTAGATGGATGCTAGAACTATATAGGCTTGAAGTCAAAAACATCTACGAAAACCTGATTAGAGAAGCACTTGGCAGGGCAGAGCTAGTAGAGAGGAAAGGGGTTAAAATACTTGTCTTCCCCGACGTAGATCCCAGGGTTCATCCAGGTGAGTTGATAAGCATAGCCGAGAAGAACGGGTTTACCTCACACGTGTATATAGTTAGATATCCTAGAGGAGTAAACCTACGCAGCGACTATGTCGACGTATCAAAAATAGCGTTGAAATACGGTGGGGGAGGACACAGGAAGATATCTGGGATACCCGGTAGAATAGATGTTGAGGCCCTGATCAGCGAAATAGTTAGAGCCATCGAGGCCAAGGCTAAAGTCCATGATAACTACATTATTTAAAATCTAAGGAGCTAAGTAGAGAGGAGTACTTGCCCGTGCCCAAACAACCATAGTAGCTAAAGTGCTTAAAAACTCTTCATGAAGTCAGCAGTCTATCCCAGAACCCCTTATCCTCCGCCTCACCTATTACCACGGCCACCAGCCCGCCGTTCTTATCTAGTACGAGGATATGGGGTACTCCTAAAACGTATTGGGGTGGCACCCCCTTTGAGATCTCTAGGTTTGTAAGCTGGGAGAAGAGTGATTCAACCCTCTTATCCGTGTCAATCCATAAGTATAATGCTTTACCAGGCATCTCAGTATTGAAGAATTCTTGTTGTGCATGGCAGTGAGGACATGTGGTCAGGCCAAACATTACTATCCTAGTGGATTCATTGAGCTCTACGATCTGTGTTAGGTTGTTGTATATGTTTTCCCATTCACTACTGGTAATATCTATATCCATGTATTTACTGGTGCCGAGATAGAAAGCTATATTACCACTGCCTCCACCCGGCTGGTTCCATAATAGTAGTATCGCTATTGCGGCAATGAAAACTACTACTGGTATGAGCAAGAATATTACATTGCCCTTATCAGTCCTACCCTTATTTTTACTAGTGCTTTTACCAGGCATTTTACGGCACCCCACCGTTATTCTTATTCTTGAACCATTATCTCTAATCCTGTTTTTAACGGTATAGATAGACATATACCGCTATTGCAACCGCTATCAGGCCCCCGAGTATTCTCAAGGAGGCTTGATGCTTGATTAGTTTCTCATGTATCCTGGTTTTCATTATTCCTATATAAATCAATGTGATGAGAACCAGTGGTGAAACAAATATCGCTGTATAGAGGAACGTGTAGAACGCCCATATGGGGAAAGGTGTGTCACTTGTCAGCATATTATAGATAATATACATCCCTGCACTACAGGGGAGCAGCGTGAAGGACGCGATAAACCCTGTTAAAGCAATGTAAATTAATCCCCCTGTCTCCAGGAGTTTTTGTAAACCTATTCTCCTTGATAGATTGCACTCAACCATATCCTCTCTGCAGATTTCATCGCCCCCGCTATTCCTCTCTTTGGCTAAATCATGGAAGCCATAGATGATCATTGAGACTCCATAGATTATCATTATGATAAATATGTAAATAGGTGAAACCAAGACCCGGCTGAACACGTTTCTCAATAGAAACCCGAATACCCAGTACCCGGTGAAAACAGTTAATATAAATACTACTGATATCTCAACAAGTTTCCTCATACTGCCTGCAACATATGATATGAGGATACCAGTGTATAATATAAAGAAGCACGGGTCCACCGAGTCTATCAGAGCCATGGTGGCTAACATGGGGATAAAGGATGCAGGATCCAAAGTATCCACCGAGGTGTCTATGCCTTAAAAACTAATTCATCGAGGAAACGGAGCCTCTTGGGTATTGGGGGGTGTGTTGAGAGGAATTCCTGCATGCTATTTACTTCTTTATTCTTGAGCTCCTGTATTACTTCATCTATGCTCGCGTCATCTATCTTAGGGCTCCTATAGAATGGACCATAGTGGTATAATGGGTTAGCCACTGCCTCTATGAAGGCATATATGAACATTGTTCTCAACTTACTCGTTGAAACCATTTCCCGGGCTCTCCCACTGCCCTCATAGTATATGTGTAGTTTTGCAAGCGCCCTCTGCATGTTCAATGGGGATGAAGCATAAGCTCCAGTAGTGTCTGCATAGTATTCCCTGAGCCTGCTAAAGGCTAGTACGAGTATTTGGACGATGAAGCTTATCACTACTGCTAATATACCTATTATAGCTAATATGAATCCCCCTGAACTACTATTCCTCCTCTCCGATGTAAGCCTCATTGACGAGTAAACTATGCCTGCCCTTACCAGGGAGACACCTAGATAATATATGATGCTGGGCAGGAGCCCCATGAATAACATTATAGAGTTATCCCTGTGTAAATGATGGCCCAGCTCATGCCCTATTACAGCCCGTAACTCATCCTCGTTAAGCATCTCCATGAGCTCCCTTGACACAGCCACGTATCTACCTGACAAAGCGTTACCATAGGCAAACGCATTTGGAGGCATATTTACAATCATTGCCTTAGGTGGGCTACTTAGACCGAGCCTTAATGCTACCTCATCAACTACCTTCTGCAACCATTCATCATGTCTAGCCCCGTAGAGAAGATTTATCATGTAGGGCGAGAGAATATAGGTGAACATATTGGCTATCACTATGAAGATCACGAGCCATACAATGAAGCCCAGCGTGAACTCTGCACCAATATAGTTAACTAATACATATGCTACAATGGATATCCCTGCAATACTCGACCCAATAGTTAAGAGGCCGATCAACAACATGGATGATGAGAGGGAGAATCTACTGGCGAACCTACGTGCCACCTTGGGGGCAATATAGCCAGCTGTGATCATTAGTACTAGGAATCCAATAATATATACTATTATAAGCGCTATCATTGTAAAGGGATCATAAAACCATAGCAACATCGATAATCACCAGGTAACAATATAATCAAAGACATCCTTAAAAACTTGAGAAAACTGGTTTATAAGCGTCTTTTAACTAGCTATACCCTACCTGTGCCTTATCATCCTGAGTGCAAGGATTATCGATATAGCCGCAACTGTGATGACTAGTATTCCTAGGTACTCCAGGATCAATCCCCTTGGTAGCTGGTTCTCAGGAGTAGTAGTATTGGCTATGGGTTGGTTTACAGGTATCCATATAAATGGCGTAGTAGTATTCGAGGATGTTACACCCCCCTGGGAAGATGTACTAGCATATATAGTGCTAGTATTAGAGTTTCCATCTAGAGTTAGCGCGAGAACCAGGTAAAGCGAGAATGCCTGTGAAAACCCGTGGACCGCTGAAGAGTAATCTCCGCTCTCCAGCGCCTCAGAACCATACTCGATGAAGAATCGTAGCACTGGTGTTGACGGTATTTTACTCGATAACATTGTTAATATGGCTTGCTGTACATACGCGACGTCATCTAGATTACTCTGATCAAACACCATATGCAACGCATACGTGGATTCACTAATAACATATATTGTGAAACCAAGTAGTGTGACAGAGTCGTTGACTATCTGTGAATTCATTAAACCATAGTAGTCAGATGCATCGCTTAAGACCTGTGTATTCCCACCCACCTCATTGACGAGGGCCTCGATATACGAGTAAATAGTTGATGCCGCCGCGTATAAATCCCTGGCATCAACTAGGTTAATTAATGATGGTGGAGAGCTACTCGGCAAAACCTTCATCAAATCCAGGAGTATACTGCACTGTTCAGCGTAGGAGAGCGAGTAGGATAAATATGCTAATTTATCACTATTGCTTGTAGAGGAAAATGCATTCGTATAATAGTAGCCGGCCCTATAGTAGACCGCCTTAGCCATGGAGAACAATATTAATTCATCTAGATCTAGGCTTCCCCCTATACTATTGAGCCTAACACCTATCGAAGTAAGAGTCGTGTTCACGGTGCCAAGTATAGAGTCTATGCTTAGAGTATTCGATAGTACTTTCGAGAAAAGATTATAGTATACTACCGAAGGATATATGCTAAGCCCCTGTACAAACGCGTAAACTGGGTACTTATCTTTAATGGAGTAAAGGCTTGAAAGAGTATTATTTAAATTATTGATAACCGTCTGCAGAGTTCTCTTATAATAATAGTCGTATACCTTGTTCACTGAAGAATATGTATCCTGGACCATAGCGCTCAGATTATTCAGGAGAGAGTCAACGACCTCTCCCGGTATACTTACCTGTAAGGGTTCGATGACGCTGGAAGCATTGATATCCATGCCTGTAAAATATGTGATAGCATCGAATATAGAGCCGACTTCTATCACGGATACATTGATGCTTCTACCATACTCCACAAGATCAATGCTCTGGTAGACTGTTCTCCTTATAACACCCCATGGCAGCCTCGTCTCCTGTATAACTGGGTACTGATAGTATCGTTGTCCTTTAGGAATAAGAAACGTCTTGAATCCATTCGAAGCTGCTGCATCAAGTTTCTCCTTCAACCCACCAACAGGCCCTATCGTGCCATCAGGATTAATCATGCCCGTCATCGTTACACTTGGATTAAGGGTCTTATTCATCAACAATGAGAGAAAGCCAACGCACATTAATCCACCTGAACTAGGGCCGCCTATGATAGGTACGTTAGACTCTGTAATCACATAGTAATCATAGTTATTGAAGGATACCCCTGCTACCAGTGAAGCTATATAGGCGGCTATCCTAGCAGCCCCCTGGGTATCTAGCTCAGTGTATGGTAAAGCCGAGAAGAATACTCTTCCACTACCAGGGTAAGCCACTATTAATGTGGTCTTAGATAACACACCCTCTCCACTACCGGATACCGCCGGAGCGTATATTGTGATGGATCTAACATAGCTGTAATTCGGTAATCCTGAATCACCAATCGCGGTAGCCGGTATTAGTGTTAATGCCAATAAGATGACCAAAGAAGCAATTGCCGCGTACCTATACCCGTGCATACACCACACCTCTAGGTTCACGGTAATAATTACTTGAAAATAGTGTTTATACGCTTTTCCATGATGTAGAATAGGGGATCGGTAAGCTTAAAACCGCTTTAAGGTGAAACAGCGGTGTTTTTAAACCGTTCTTCGCCTAGGTTTTCTGGGTTTCCGTGGGCTGGTTTACACTGCTTCTCCTGGGTCTCGGGAGTCAAGGAGACGCCACTAGACTTGTGTCCTCAGCTTATAAATCCATAACAAGTAAAGCAAGGAGAGCACTCAGCCTACAAAACCTTGAAGAACCTTCAAACCAGAAACAAATATATACCCTAAAATGAATTAAAAATAGTGATCTCTACAAAGGTAAGGAATTGATGCTGAAGCCGACATAGTCTGATTCATTGATGATGGGTCGATTGACTGAGAAAGCATTATCCAGGGGTGCAAAGTACGTGCGCTATCTCGATGTCCCTAAACTCTAACACCGCGATCTCCATATTCTTCAATAAGAATCTATCCACATCAAGTACCCCATGTGTCGGGATTGATTCTAAGAGCTGGCCTGTAATGGGTTCGGCTGAGCCTAAATTCAGCCATGTTATCAGGCTTGCATTCTCTAATATAGCATGCTTCCTCACTATTGGGGAGAGATATTCTTCTCTGTTAACAGATACATTAATGCCTGGGTGATAGGGCCCTGTGGCGGGCATTATAATTAGAATACCCCCTGTTTCCAAGGGGATCTTCATGAATACTGGAAACCTATATGCTCCGAAGCATCTAAGGCTCGGGTGCTCGTGCCCCATTATAACTATATCCTTACCCGAGGTATCAACATATTCGTGTCCATGCACCAATAAAACCTTCCTATTGTTGACCATTACCTCAATGGAGTCAACAAACTCTACTCCCAGCTTTTTAAGAAGTGGCTTTATGAAGTTATCGTGATTACCCCTTACGACCTCCACATCTTTAACACCTATATCCCTGATCCTCTTAACTAACTCGCCTACCTCTTCTCTCTCTTGTCTGAGTAGTCTATCAAACGCATGCTTTAGATCCCCATTGATAACTATCTTATCTATCGTGATTACCTGGGATACCTGGTCAAGGTATTGAAGGACACGTTTCAACTGGATCCGCGGTATAAATATCCCCCCGTATCCACTGCCACCTCTGAGACTATAGATCAACCCCCGTGAAGCCGCCTCCTCGAAGCCTAAGTGGAGATCAGCCATCAATAATGTCCTACTTGGTGAAATATAGAGGAACGGCGTTCCAGCGATAACGTATACCCCGGTATCTACCTCCTTGACTATAGGCCTCAACACCATGGATCTGACCTCCTCTCTGTCCTGATGGGCGGGGATTCTTTTTGGAGCAGGGGAGTTTTGGGCTGTATTCCCTGGTTCTCGCTGGGTTTAGTCCTGGCCGGGCCTCCGGCCGGTTACCCCTATCCCCTCCCGGGGACCCAGGGGGATATAGCTGTTTGAGCCCTCATCTATGCAAGCACCAAAGCCTATAAACATTCCATCATCCCCGTCTAAAAGGGTAAACCACCCCCTTTAACCCGGGTAGGAATAGTGAAGCGGGCCCGCCGGGATTTGAACCCGGGACCTACGGGTTAAGAGCCCGCCGCTCTACCAGGCTGAGCTACGGGCCCATGCCCAATTCAATAACCATAGGTAGGTGTGGTTTTTAAATATTTTACGGTCTCCAGTACTAATAAACTCGCTGAGCACTCGTGTTTAAATACTGGTTGTCCCGTGGATAGTGTTTTGAGGATAGAAGCATGCCAGCTGGAGATAGAAAGCCCCGCTCCAGGAAGCTCACTGATTTCATGGCTCCCAGGGATAAAGACCGGGTGAGCGGGAAAACCAGTGGTTCCACAGATACCGTGAAATCCGCTGAGGGACAAGCCATCCCTCAAAATAATACGGCCAGCCTCGATGAAATAAAGGAGATCATCCTGAGGAAGGCAAGGTCGTCTAGGACGACCGAGAAGAAGCCTGAAACACAGGAGCCCGGCTTAAATAATAACGGGAAGCTTATGGAAATGATTAAGATCATATCGTCCTCTAAACTAGTTAGAACCATAGAGTGTAACCAGCAAGGTGTATGTAATGATGGAAAGAGGATTGGCGAGATCTTTACTGACGAATACGGGATTAAGCGTCAAAGAGGCTTCATCAACACCACCCGTTTACCTATATTCCTAGATTTAATCGTCGAGGAGGCGGAAGCCGTGCCTGCACTTAGGGATAAAGCATATATCGTTAAGACAAGGAGAGGGTCTTTAGCACTGGTACCAGATGACTTCATATGCGAGCTGAATTCGCGATATGGTATTATAATACCCACCATAGAGAAATGCGTTAACTATAAGAGTAACCCGTGGATAGATAGGAGCAGGAGTGCTAGGAGGAAAAATACGTGATTAAAAACAATTATGGTTAAGCCTTAGGTAGTTACCTTGTATAGGGTCTCCCCTACATCTACATCCATTAGTCTTGGGGTTCTTCTACGGCGTCTACGCTTAATAGTGGTGGGCTCCCACTTCATGTCGGGTGTTCCGAGACTTCCATCCGGGAACTCCACTATCTTCTTCAATGCTAGTAGGTGATTCACGGCTTTACGTACTCTATCCTCACCAGCAATACCGCTGAACTCCTTGACGAGTTCCTGGAAGAATACTGGCTTACCCTTGTTTCTAATGGCATCGTATACTATGTCGGGTAATTCTATATCCCTGGGGGCTATCTCGATTAGTATGTCTGAGTCCTCATATACTACTTTTTTCTTCCTAACCATTTTCTCCACCGATCTATATTATGTGGGATAGTAATATATAAACTTTTTTCATTATTAAATCCCACCAGTCAATGGTTAGCCAGCATTTATAACATAATCCACTGGTTCCACCGGGTTTGAATCTGCCATAGGATTAC
>NZ_JAVZPN010000002.1:0-44670 GCF_038881575.1 Desulfurococcus sp.
TCATCATCCGAGGGCTTGACTATTCACACTCACCGCCACATCATCATCTAATCATAACGCTACCGCCAAAACTTAATAAACTCTCCTCTCATCCCCGCCACAGAAGGGCGAGGCTTTCAGTTGTAATGATACCTGTTAGCTTCCTTTGGGTTCTCATTACTGCTAGGTTTAGTGTCATGTTGACAATTATATGCCTTACTATGAGTATGCTATGGTGAAACATGATACTCTTCATCCTACTAAGTGTGATCCTATATTCCTGCCTGACAAAACATCGTATCGCGATCTCCAAGTATGGGTATCAATTACTATAGGCAGGTATTTAGTGGTTGCTTGAAATACTTGGTTATTTCCAGCACCTGGTTGACACATGGTGTATTTTGAACAATATTGAGTCCTCTAAGAATGGTATTATGGCTGGTAAAAGATTGGATCACGCATGCGTGCTTTAAATCCTTGGCCAGGTATCTTAAACTATGGGGTCCTGTATGAAACTGTATGAGTATGAAGGTAAGGAGATTGCTAGGAAGTATGGTATTGAGACCCCTAGAGGCATCCTTGCAACCAGCGTCGAGGATGTGGCTAAGGCATATAGAGAGTTGAATACGGGGACAGTAGTATTAAAATCCCAGGTACTCGTGGGCGGTAGAGGCCTGGCCGGTGGAGTAAAGAAGGCTAGTAACCTAGAGGAGGCCCTTGCGAAGGCAAGGGAGCTCTTCTCGATGAGCATTAAGGGTGAGAGGGTTGAAAAGATACTGGTGGAGGAGGCTGTGTGTATCAGTAGAGAGCTTTACATGTCTCTCACTGTTGATAGGGCTACTAGAAAACTAGTCTACCTTGCCTCAGGTATGGGTGGTGTTGAAATAGAGGAGCTGGCTAGAAAACACCCTGATAAAATACTCAGGATACCCGTAGACCCTTTCATAGGATATAGTGGCTATATGGCTAGGCAGGCACTTGGGTTCCTTGGTCTTCAATGGGATAAGCTGGGACAGCTCGACAGCATCATGAGGGCTATGTATAAAATAATGATGGACTATGACGCGGAACTAGTGGAGTTCAATCCCTTAGCCTACACGTGTGATGGGAAGCTTACGGCGCTGGATGCGAAGATAATCATAGATGATAACAGCTTATACAGGCATCCCGACCTTCAGCCTTTATACGGGAGGGATGCCACCTCTTATGAGAAAATAGCTAAGCAACTCGACTTCAACTATGTTGAGCTCGATGGAGACATAGGGGTGATAAGTAATGGAGCCGGGTTAACGATGGCCACCATGGACTCGATTCTACATTATGGTGGGAGACCAGCCAACTTCCTCGATATTGGTGGGGGTGCTACGCGTGAGAGGGTGAGGGAAGCGGTTAAAATAGTGGTCACCCATCCGAGGGTCAAGGCAGTGTTAGTCAATATATTTGGCGGTATAACCAGGTGCGATGAAGTTGCCTCTGGAATCATTGAAGCCCTAAGTGAAACCAGGGTGGTTAAACCCATCGTGGTTAGGATGCTTGGCACCAATGAGGAGGAGGGCAGGAGAATACTTATCGAGCATGGTATAACTGTTTACACGGAGATGGATGAAGCAGTATTAAGGGTTATCCAATTAGTCAGGGAGGTGAGCTGAAGATGGGTATAATAGTTGACTCAAGGACCAGGGTACTTGTTCAAGGGATAACAGGTAGGGAGGGCGGGTTCCACACAAAGCTCATGCTGGAGTATGGTACCAAGATAGTTGCAGGCACCTCACCCGGTAAAGGAGGAACATACGTCCATGGAGTTCCAGTGTATAACTCTATAAATGAAGCCATCAGGGAGCAGGGGGCTATTGATGCAAGCATAATATTTGTTCCAGCCAGGTTCGCCAGTGACGCTGTCTACGAGGCCGTTGACAATGGTGTTAAAACCATAGTGGTTATCACAGAGGGCATACCTCTACACGATGAACTCAGGTTTGTGAACTACGCTAGAAGCCAGTCTGTCACACTTATCGGGCCTAATACGCCTGGAATAATGACGGTTGGCGAGGCAAAGCTCGGTATAATGCCATCGCATGTATTTAAACCTGGTAGAATAGGCATCGTCTCAAGAAGCGGTACGTTAACATACGAGGTGGCCAGGGAGCTTGTCAAACATGGTTACGGGGTTTCAACGGTTCTGGGATTAGGCGGAGACCCGGTTACAGGGTTAGACTTCATAGATGTATTCAAGATGTTCTCCAGAGATGATTCAACAGATGCAGTCGTGTTAATCGGGGAGATAGGCGGCGATGCTGAGGAGAGGTTTGCCAGATTCTACAGTCAGTATGATGGGAGGAAACCAGTTGTTGCATATATAGCTGGTAGAAGTGCCCCACCGGGGAAGAGGATGGGTCATGCTGGTGCAATAATATCGATGGGTATAGGTGACTATGCCTCCAAGAGGAGTAGCCTTGAAGAAGCCGGAATACCTGTAGCGGATACCCCGTCACAGATACACCAGTTATTAAGCAAGATCCTTGTATAGGGTTTAGGTATTTTTAAGGAAGACCTCCTTGGAACACATGGGGAGTCATACTGTTTTCGTTTTATAGGTTTTGTAGGTTGCTTAATGTTCTCCCCGCTTTCAAAGCAAAATCTATAAAGTACTGACTCCTTGTAAGCCCAGTGGTGACCCTGGTTTTCGAGGTCCATGGCTGGCCGTGGGGATGGGCCAGGGGGGAAACAGTGGTGAATAAATCTACGGAGACCTGGAAAACCGTAGGCGGGAAGCGGTGAGACATATATGGTGAAAGCCCTGTTCTAGGCTGAATCCCTAAGTATTATCTAATGCTATGGAAACGTAAGGAATTTCGTGGTTAGCTGGTTAGGAAAAATTTATTTATTTGCTTTGATCCCAAATAAATATATCAGGTGGAGTAAATTGAGTGTTGTGATAAAGGAGGTTTCTTCATTCAAGGATATATTAAAGATGATAGATGATACAATAGCATCACTAAAACAACAACTGGCAGAAAACCTGAAGAAGCTTGAAGATGCACGTGTGAGGGCTGAGCAAGTTAAGAAGTTGAGGGAGACATTCAAGAACCTCTTAGGAGAGGAGGTCTTGGTAAGCGGTAAGGAAATAGATTTGAAGGATGCAAAGATACTTATAAACCCTGATCCACTTACAGAGCTCAAGGCAATAGAGGAGGCTATCGAGAAGATAAACACGACTATCCTAGCACTTCAAAACCTCAGGAAATCGCTTGAGCCATGGACCAGTGTTGAAGTACCTAGCAGGATAACTGTGGTTATCAAGGAGGGTATTCCTGTAACGATACTGCTGAAACTATGAGCTTAACTATGATGGAATACTTTTTATTCTCCATGGTATTTAATCTCTAGAATAGTGCCTGCAATTTGGGTGTATGAGTCATGAGTCAATACAGTAAGCTCGGCCCCGGTTCTAAAGCCCCTGAGGAGGTATATGTGGTTATAGAGATCCCGGTTAACAGTGGAGTCAAGTATGAACTGGATAAGGAGACAGGGGTTTTAATGGTTGATAGAATACTGTATACTTCAATGGTCTATCCATTCAACTACGGCTTCATACCCGGTACGCTGGAAGAGGATGGGGACCCAGTAGATGTCCTGGTTGTATCAAGCGAACCTCTAATACCTGGCTCAGTTATAAAGGTAAGGCCTATAGGAGTCTTGGAAACAGAGGATGAAAAAGGAAGGGATGCAAAGATTTTGGCTGTCCCAGTTGATAAAGTAGACCCGAGGTACAGTAATATAAGAGATGTAAAAGACCTACCTGAGGCGGTTAAGCAGAGGATAAAGCACTTCTTCGAGCACTATAAGGAGCTAGAACCCGGTAAATGGGTTAAAGTAATAGGGTGGAAGGGAAGAGATGAAGCTTTAAAGAGAATTAATGACGCGATTAATAGGTCTAAAGGCTAACACAGCGTTTTTCACGATTAGAAACCATACTCGTTTCCGTTTCCCGCCTATGGTTTCCGGGTCAGAACAGGTAGATATGTGGATGCTATCCTCATGGAAGCTAAGTTAGCTCAGACTCTATAACCTCCTTAACCCATTTACCAGTCAACCTAGACTTCCTTAACTTATCAATATACTCGTTGAAAGTAACGTCTTTCCTCCTACTCCACTCGCTATAATATTCACGTACTAGTTTAACTGCGTTAGCGTGGTAGCTGCAGAGTCCATTAATGACTCCTTCACGATAGCATGAGCTGACACGACACTTTCTTGTGTTCTGGATTATTTTCAACCTTAAAGCCAGTTGTCTCCCTGCTTCAATTCTGTTTCTATCGAATTTACCGAGTAGCTCGGTGAGAACTCTTCTCGCCTCCTCCAGTACCTCGTCCCTCTTCTTAACCCCGCTCCTTATGCTCTCCATCTCCTTCTCGAACTTACGTGTTAACTCGACGCTGAGGAGATCTGGGAAGAACTTTTCAAGAATCTCTACAACTCCAAAGCCTATCTCGGATACATCTATACCACTGGATTTTTGGTGTTGGTACAGGTATTTTCTTTCGAAGAGTTTCTCAATTATCTGCGCCCTTGTAGCTTCCGTACCTATCTCAACGCTCTCCATCCATCTTAATAGATCTGTTTTTGTGAGCCTTTTAGGAGGCTTCGTGTATGACTCGCTGGCCGTGACCTTTACAATGTTTAATAACTCCCCTTCCTTTAATACAGGTATCTTGCCTACATGGTAGTTGTGGAAATTATAATACTTCAACCAGCCATACTCCTCTATAACCTGTCCCCTCGTCTCGAATACATATTCGTGTGACGGTGTGGTAGTCTTCACTACGTAGTAAACTATTCTAGTTGGTGGGGCAAACACTGCTAGAAACCTTTTTACTATTAGATCATATATAGCCCATTGCTTCTTTGTGAGTCTTTCTGGGACAATCCCAGTGGGGTAGATTGCTGGATGAGCTGGATCCTCTTTCTCTCCTTCAACGGGCTTTAACACGCCTTTTGTCTCAGATATAAGGCTTTCCACAAGATTCCTATAACTCTTTATCGATGAAATATTTTCCAGTATCCTCCTGTAGTCTAGTGTTGGAGGAAGCTTCTGACTATTCGTCCTAGGGTAGCTTATTAAAGCATCTAGGTATAGTTGCTCAGCTATGGACTGGGTTTCAGCTGGGCTAAACCCGTATAGTCTAGCCGCCTCCTTCTGTAGATCCCCGAGGTTAAATGGGGGTGGTGGATGGAGTACATGGTGTTTTTTCTCGACTTTACTTACAATCAAATACTTGTATCCTCTTATTTTCTCCACTATGTTTCTTGCATCTCTTTCCTTTTCAACCGGGTTACCAGTATACTCTAGCCTTATTTTTTCACCGTTCTTCTCCACTGTGATATTTATATTGTACTGGGGTAGTGGTATGAATAGGTTTCTCTCAACTACTTTATCTACGACGTATTTTAGCGTAGGGGTTTGTACTCTGCCGGCGCTGAGGATTATCCTCTCGCCTACAGCGTCCTCGACAGCCTTCATGAGGGCACGGCTTACATTGATACCCCATATCCAGTCCAACTCATGCCTACATAGGCCAGCCTCTATCATCTCGTAGTCTAGCCTGGTTAAATTGTTGAAGGCTTTCCTCAGCTCCTCTATTGTTAAACTAGAAAACCTGGCTCTGAAGGCTTTTCTTTCATCGCCGTTGAACTTTATTATTAGATATCCTATGACACTTCCCTCTATATCGTAGTCGCATGCATTTACATAGTAGTCTACTCCACGGCAAAGCTTCCCGAGTACTTCAAGGTACTCCCTTATATACTTCTTACTTGGATCGGCCAGATACAGCGGGATCCATTCATAACTGTATACAGGGTACCCTCTTAGACTCGTATGCAACTGGTAGAGGTATCCCACCGAGCTAGCAATAACTATGCTTGAACTATACGAGCCGACCTCGTAGATGGTAATGGAGCCGATTCTTTTCACGGTATGAGTAGGGGAGAGGGCACTGGCTATTTTCTTGGCTGCCTTAGGTTTCTCAGCTATAACGAGTATCCTACCCTTTAAATCCCATATCCTTATACTCTTGCTCACTGCTTGCCCCCTATCCTTGTACAGGTGTTGCTAGGCCGGTAGAGGCATGGTTAGGATCAGTAGCATTATATATAATATCAGGCATAGAGGGCACTTTGAGTCATCATACTGGTTGGCCCAGCCTGGATGCTGTCCCCTAGCTACAAATATGTATAGTAATACCATTACGATCCCGAGGCCTAGGTAGAACATAGAGGCCTCGATGCCTTGGAGGAACAGTAATACACCGAGCATGAATATCGATAATATGGTTACCAATCCAATCCTTGCATGATGCTCTCCACTGGTAAAGGATCTTACAACATGCCCGCCATCTAACTGTCCTATTGGAAGTAGATTCAGGAATGTGATAAGATACATTACGTATGCTATAAAGAGTAATGGATGCATGATTACAACCATATCACCGCTGCCCCGTATCATGAGTAATACTTGGAGAAGCATGCATGAGACAGGCGTGTAAGATAGCTCGCCACTCTCAACCATTTCAATAGCTTTGCTGACTGGGATAACTGGTGATAAGTATAGCCCTATGAGGCCAACTATTGTTGCCGCGATGAACCCCATTAAGGGCCCTGAGATACCTAGTTTAGCGAGGTCTCTTCTAGATGGTGGAAGCATCTTCATAAATATCACTGCCCCAAACGTTCCAAGGAATCCTAGCTGTATCGGAGGGGCTGGAATAAGTATAGGGCCCTCTATTTTGAAACCGGATTTCCTACTGACATATATGTGTCCAAATTCATGGATCAATAATACCATGATGAATAAGGAAGTGTATATTATAGTGTTGAATAATAATTCAGGTAAAGTAACAATATGTCCCCCCAGGCTTAGAAAGGACTCGGATAACCCGTAGCCGGTTAACCCGATCATTATGATCGAGAGAATAGTTAAAGCCAGTCTATACCTGGTGGAACCGGTTTCAACCATTATCAGCCTAACCACTGGCTGTATTGCCCTTATCTGTATTAGCTGGATGTTATTATCGGAGAGATACTTATATAAATCAGCAAATACCTCTCTACTCAGGGGCTTATCAAGCACTATATCCAATATTTGCTTTCCATGTACAGTGTACTCCCTATACTCTACGACTGATACTCCAGCTCTCGAGAACCGTCTCAAGGCTTCTTCTAATACTTGGAGTGAGTAGTTTTCCGACTGGAACCAGTTCTTCCCGTCCATTATTTATCCTCCTTATAGACATTGGTAACAAGCCAGTTAATAACTCGTTCACAGCGATGTAAACCGGGTCTTTAACCGGTAGATTAGAGACGTCTATTATTGGAGGTGCCCCCATTGAGAGCTGTAAGGCTCTAGCCCCAACCACTCTAGCTATCTCAAACCTTGTGAGCCTCTTTGAGAAAACCTCCTCGTAAATCCTGGTCACCTCGGAGCTCATCCAACCACCTCTCGTTAAACAACTAACTAAGCCAGAAATATTATGTAGGTAGGATAGGACTAATAAAATTATCAGTATCGATACATTAGGGATACTCTCCCAGCCTAGAGATACTTTCCGGCTAGATATATCCATCCTTCTCCCAGCCCTGAAGTGCGAAGCTTTCAGTCGTAATGGTTTCCTAGTTAATGTGATGCCGAGGTGTTGCTTACATTACTGGGTAATATTTAATCAATAATTAAATTAGGTTGATTTAAACATGGTTATTTCTTATGGTTAAGGAAGTGTACAAAATAAATTTTTAAGTTACCTAATCAAAGCTCGGCATCTTGGATTCTTCGCCTTCCTTCTTGCCCTCTTTTTCTTTCTTTACAGGGCTAGCGGCGATGACATCATCTATCTTCATTATCGTCACGGCAGCCTCAGCAGCAGTCTTTATCATGGATTCCTTAACTAGTAGAGGCTCGATGACGTTGTTGGTAATCATGTCTTCAATGATTTCACCAGTTATAGCATTTATACCTGCATACTTCTTACCCTCGCTATGTAATTGTCTTAGCTTCATCAATATGTCGAGTGGCTCCTTGCCGCTTGTTTCAGCAAGTATTAATGGTATCTCCTCGAGTGCTGAAGCAAATGCTTCTATAGCTAATTGCTCCTTACCACCTATTTTGCTAGCGTATTCCCTGAGCTTCATGGCCAGCTCTATCTCTACAGCACCGCCACCTGGCACTATTTTCGGTGTCCTCATGACGTTTCTCAACACGTTTAAAGCATCCTTGAGGCTCCTCTCTATCTCATCCATTACCATGTCGCTTGCCCCGCGTACTAGTATTGTTACAGCCTTGGGGTTCTTGCATCCCTCTATGAATACCATTTTATCGTTACCTATCCTTCTCTCCTCTACTAGTGCAGCGTATCCGAGGTCCTCGGGCTTCAGGTCTCTCACGCTACTTACTATTCTGCCGCCTGTAGCCCTCTCGAGTTTCTCGAGGTCGCTCCTCTTAGCCCTCCTTACAGCCAGTATCCCCTTCTTAGCTAAGAAGTGCTGGGCAACCTCATCGATGCCTTTCTGACATACAACAACATTGGCGCCGACACTAGCTATCTTGTCAACCATCTCCTTCAGCATCTCCGCCTCTTTATCGAGGAAGGCTTTTATTAGCTCGGGACTGGTGATATTGATTTTAGCCGTTATTTCTGGTTTCTCTATCTCTAATGCTGCATCGAGCAGGGCTATCTTAGCGTTCTCAACTCTTCTAGGCATGCCTGGGTGGACAACCTCCTTATCCAACACGATGCCGTAAACCAGCTGAGTATCCAGGACGTTTCCACCCTTCTTTTTCTCTATCTTTACATCATCGATTCTGAAATCATATGTTCCATCAGGCTTAGGCTCGGCTACTGCTAGGGCTGCATCTATAGCTATCTCGGTTATCTTCTTCGATATAATGTCTCCACCAATGTACTTGCTTGAGATAGTAGTGTTAACTATTCTCCTAAGCATATCCCTGTCTCTCGGGTTTATTTTAACGCTGATCTCGTCCAGTAGCCTTAAAGCCTCCTTCATGGCCTTGGTGTAGCCCTCTATTATTATGCTTGGATGGATGTTTTGGTCGAGAAGCTCCTCGGCCTTGGCTAGGAGTGTCCCAGCAAGCACTACGGCACTTGTTGTACCATCACCTACTTCGGCATCCTGGGCCTTAGCGACTTCCACGAGTAGTTTTGCGGCTGGATGCTGGACCTCCATCTCCTTAACTATCGTGGCGCCATCGTTTGTAACAGTGACATCCCCGAAGCTGTCTACAAGCATTTTATCGAGTCCTCTGGGGCCTAGACTGGTTCTCAGCACTTCTGCAAGAGCCCTTGCAGCAGCTATGTTTGCTCTTAGAGCATCTCTACCAACGGTTCTACGTGTTCCCTCCTTCAATACCAATACAGGTACGCCATATAGCGCCATAACTCTCCACCTACACCATGGTAGAATCCAGTGGTATTTCATGAAAGGACTTCTATATAAACTTTTCTATCATAAATATTTTAATCGATCCCATTGAATCCTGTTGCAACATAATAAATATAATACCCGTGGGAAACAATACAAATAATTTGAGAGTAATGAGATTACAGCTGAAAGCCTTATACTTCAGGGCTGGGAGGAGGCCAGATGAATCGGAGGCGGTAAGCCAGGATGTATGAACTACGTTCAAGGGAAGAGCTTATCCGTGCCATAATTGGGAATGAAGTCGTACTCATAGAGTATTACATCCCAAACAATAAGGATTCAGAAAACCTGACGGCAGCCGTAAAAAGCCTGGAGGAAGAGGGCGATTCAAGGATACTCTTTTGCAGAATAAACATGACCGAGTATCCGGAGCTCGTGGAGACACCTAGGAGGATTCCCTACGTTGAAGTCTATTACATGGGTAAAAGAGTCTTTGAACACTATGGGAGTCTAAGCACGGTGGACCTGAATCTACAGGTTCTTAGAAGAGGATTGAGGCAAGTGTTTAGAGAATTAAACATTAGCCTACGTATCTAGCCGGGTATTCAACCTATATTCTTACATCCCTGCTGTTTATTTCCTCAATAATCAAGTTAATCTCGGCACGGGTTAATCTAATAGGGTAGAGAACCCTGCCTCTAGCCTCAGGGCTCTTCGGGGTATATACTCTCAGTGAGTCAACAAGGATGAAGCCTAACTGTAATACTTCACGTAGCTCCGCCACACTGGCTGTCTTTAAGTACGTGTTGAATTTATCACTGAAGCCCATACTATCTCTAATATACTTTTCCGAGACGGTGGCTCCGCAGACTACGCAAGAATACTCTGGCGAGATACCATTAAAACCACACCTCGGGCACTTCAACATTTCTTTAGGGCCATATTTATTCCATAGGCTCTGAAGCATTGTGATCAACTCTGGTTTATTATATTCCACCGCTAACTTGTAGAGCCTAGATACATCCTTAATCAACGCTCTACCACCATTAGCTATAAGGAATTCAAGTGTAAGTGGTCCAGGTTTTTCGATTGACTCAAGGATTTTCCCAGCTATATACTCGTTAACTAGTTCCCTGTTACGCTGGATCTTCTTCAATACTGAATCAGGACTGGGTCTGCTCGAGTAACCGGAGACAACTGCCTCAACTACCTCCCTCACCACGGACTTAGCTATTTTTTCATCGATATCCAGCTCACTTAAGCCCAGGTAGATATATGCTTGATCAAGTACTTCGTCAACTATTTTACCGGTGTCAAAGGAGCTTTTAGCCTTCTTGGGTCTAGGACGAGTTCCACTGTTAACGACTGTTTTCGCAGGAGTTGATTCCTCTTTATCTTTTCCCCTGCTGTTTTTACGCTGACCACCTTTGCCTCTAGGTATATCAAACACACCTCCGGGTAAACTATGCTTTGTCAGATATCGCTGTGTAGCCTTCTATTTCCTCCCTTAATTCAAGTGTCTTACCTATTAGGTAGCTTAGTATTAATTTAGCATATCCCTTCTTCTCGCGTAGTTTATAGAGGTAGCTTTCGATCTCCGCTGGAGTAGCCTTCCCCTTGAAGACTATGCGTGAGATCTCGTTTGCTATCCTCACTAGTAATTCCTCGTACTCCACGTATTGATCTACTTTATCACTGTAGTATTTCTCGATGAGTTCATCAATGATGTCGCCAACTACTCTCTCAATTATCTCAGCCATTTCATCGCTACTGTTCCTTCTAGCCACTATTTTTCACCCGCATTATCACGAGAGACTAATTAATTAACGTGTATTAAATACTTTTTAATAACGCCCTGGTTGCACAGGTTCTACAAGGATCCTCTCGAGACGGCTCCTCCCCTCTGTCTCAGAGTAGACTAGTACACCAGCATATCTGAGCTCGTAGACAAGTGGTGCGGAGAACACTGTGATGACACGGCCATTATGTGCCTCCCTATAGCCGTCAACATATTCATGGCTCCGGATTATAACTCCGTCTCCAATTAAGCTGAGCGCTTTCTCCGTGAACCTTGAACCATAGAGGTATCCAGCACCACGAGGCGATGGAATCACGTCTATTCCTAGCTCCACTGGATCACTCCAGAGGACTGATTCAATTGTTTCAGCTGAGAAAGCCTGTGAGCCTATCTCGAACGCGTCCTCGATTACAGTGCTTCTGATACACCTTAATGGTGGACCCCCATGTACAGCGATAAAGCCCCTTCTCCTGAAAGCTATGAGTGGTAGCTTTGAGAATAATTTAAGGAATAACCTGTATAGTGCATGCCCCTCATCACCAAAGTATTTGTTGAGGATATCTGGGAAATCATGGGGATAGGGCTTCAGGAACTCGGGTGGCTCGTGATTACCCCTTAGCAACACTACTTTATCCGGGTAGAGCTTCTTCAGTAATAGGAGGAGCGTTATAGATTCTACCTGTAAGTATCCTCTATCAATATAGTCACCTAGAAAGACCGCGACACCGTTATTGATTATTCTTGGAAACACGTTCTCCAACACCGCGATGAGAGAGTAGAAATCGCCGTGTATATCACCAATGAAGGATATACTGGGGGCTTCTAAGAACTCTACTACACCAGGTCTATGTACTTTAAACACGTTTCCATCTATTTCTAGGATGGTTGTGGAAGTATTAATTAGATCAGCCAGCCTCCCTAGGTCACGGGAAATCGATAAGGCCTCTTCAATTAAGTCCCTTAGACCAGGCATTTCAACCACTATTATGAATATTAGCTATAAAGATTAATTTAATTATCTGGATCAATGAGTGTAGGATACAACCCTCACTACGCGGTATCTCCCATAATCGATGAGAACCCTGTAGTAACCCTCGAGCATTTTATCTACGGCTGGATCACCTGTATCCACATATAGCTCTCTGAGCTCCCGTATCTTGGACTCTGTGGCGACAATAATTATATTATCCCTACCTATCAACGAGAGCACTCTAGGAGATAATTGCTGATTACCCCTCCCGAAAATAAAGCCCTGCCCCCCTATAGGGGTGACTACTAGTTTAACACTGCTATAATTCTTCAAGATGCCTAGTAATTGATCCTCCCAGGCATCCTTCACGAGTATCTGTCCGTCTAGGACAATATCCACGCCTAGCAGTGTACAGGTTAAGCCCAGTTTTACGCATATAGCCTTAACAGTGGAGCCAGGTCCCAGGATATACGGGGTATAGGGATTCATGGTTTCTACTATGTATTCAGCTATTGATTCCTTATTCAACTCCTCATCAATCCCACTATAAATGCTTTTACCAGCCTGTATAAGCCCTGGATATACAGGTGTCTTCAAGTACCCGTAGACCCGGATAGCTATTTTGTCCTGTCTGAAAGCCTCTTCATCTATATCGAGAACCTCGCGTTCAACGATGACTGTTTCCCCATTGATGAATTTAGTGAGGAGGTCGGCTGCAGCATACGGGTTTAAGGCAAATATGCTGCTATACATCTTCACGCCGCTCGGTACAGCTATAACAGGTAGCTCCATACCTACGGCGGTATAGATATCTCTCGCTGTTCCATCACCGCCTACAAATACAAGTATATCAACGAGTCCCTTCATTTCCCTGGCTATTCGAATAGTATCCTCCCTCGTGGTCTCCCTGTTGCCCACTCCATTAATAACCCTAGCCAGTTTACCTGTATGGATGCTCTTGGAGACCTCTTCCTCACCCATAAGGCCTGGAGCCGTGTATATCTCGAAGCATTCATTACGTAATGCGTTAAGGAACTCTATGGCTCTCTGGGGTGAAACGGGTTGTGCACCTCTCTCCAGTGCTATCTTGTATGCTTCTCCATCAGTTCCCTTTAACCCTACTCTGCCACCCATTCCCGCGATAGGGTTAACTATGAAACCCATTTTCACTATCTTGCTACATGTCATCAATAATCACGCATAGAGTCTTCACTAGCTTAAAGCTTCGTGATCAACGATATCTCCTTCCCTCTTATACTGTATAAGCCGGGCTCAAGGAACCATGTTTTAAATTGCTCGGACACTTTGCTTGGTAGATATTCTTTGATGGTTATAGAGCCCGCTATAACTGCTTCATCAGACGTATATGCCACTATCTTATAGTAATCCAGGAGAGTCTGTGACGGGTTCCCGGCAACTTTGTGGGATATATAGAGGG
Organism: Desulfurococcus sp.; assembly: GCF_038881575.1. Lineage (GTDB taxonomy): Archaea > Thermoproteota > Thermoprotei_A > Sulfolobales > Desulfurococcaceae > Desulfurococcus. Next base: position 13,618 of record NZ_JAVZPN010000002.1, read on the forward strand.
ATGGATTCCTCGAGATTAATGCGAGTAAGCCGGTGTTATACCCTGAGTTTTCTGGTATATACTTTAACCCCTTAACATACGCGTCTCTAACGCATTCATCAAGATTCTCATTGATGCTTAAGCAGTCCCCTATATTATCCATGATGTAGTAGCCCAGTAACTCGGAGTCGACTCTTATCCAGGGGTAAACCCCTAGTTCTCTGGCGAGCTCCTCCTTCTTAGCTCCACCATTATGTGCGAACCATAAGGCGCCATTCTCCATGAGCCTTATGAATGGATGAGTGTACTCAAGCCCGTAGGGCTCGTTTCTAGAGGACTTACGTGAGTGTATTAGTAGATATACTTCTTTATACCTTTGTATCCTCTTATTGATTAAATCCAGGACTCGCAGGCTATTCTCGAAATATATTGGCTCAAGCATTCTATGATAGATTACACTGGGGTTATCCCCGTAGCCAACTACGGCTATACCCCATCCATCATCGTGGGCACTGTACCTGTTACCGCTTACTCTTTCTAGATACGGGTCACGCTTACTGCTCTCAACAAATGCGTTTAAGACTTCACCAGTCAACTCTATTTTTTCACTAGTGAACCTGGCTACTAGGAGTCTACACATCTTGAAGCCACCATTTATATTCAATAGCATGTAGAAGTATAAAATATATTGTCTCAACCACTATAGAGTTGACGTTGATTGAGGCGGCTAAACCATTTATAAAACCCGGCATAATTATTATCCAGTATAGAGGGCCCGTCGTCTAGCCTGGTTAGGACGCCGCCCTCACACGGCGGAGGCCCGGGGTTCAAGTCCCCGCGGGCCCACTAACCTATTCCACTAATCTCCCTGTTTAAAGAAGGATGTAATCGTTGCCCAACATACTCCTCCCTGCCCACAAGGCCGGGCTTTCTGAGTAAACATTAAAAACCTAGTATCAGCTTTATCAATCTACTTGAGGGCCCGAGCATAGAGCCTGGTAGGCCATGATGAACTCGGGCCACTACTTGAACGTGGCCCGGGTAGCTCAGCCTGGATAGAGCGCCGGGCTGTGGACCCCTCGAGATGAGGAGGGTGGAAACCCGGAGGTCCCGGGTTCAAATCCCGGCCCGGGCCCTTTCCAATAACCTTAAAATAGGTGTCCCTCATGGAGTCAGGTAAACCAAGGGAGATATACATACCGATCCATGCATTGTCAACGTGTAGTTTAACGGATCCATGCCCTAATATAGAGTTAACTAGTTTTGAAAAGGATGGAGAGAAATACTGTGTGGCTTACTGTAAAATACTTGAGAGATATCTAACTAGGTCTACTGTTAGGAAATGTGAGACCCTGTGGAGATCCTGTCCTTTCGCTAGGATGAACCTTTAGGAATAAAGGATTACAACTTCTAGGTGGATAGGGGTTTTAAGATTACGTACTCGTTTACAACGTCTATTCCGGCTATTCTCTTAACTATTTCGGGATCCGTGAGTATTACCTCCGCACCCTTCATTAGCTTGTTGAGGATTTCCCCGGGGAGAATGCCCGCTGCCTCCTCGATGCTCAGTTCCTTGATTCTCCTGCATGATGATACATCCCCTGTGAAGTGCCGGGGGAATAATGTTTCATGATGTATGTATTTACATATATATGCGGTAAGCTTACTCGGCGTACTTTATCTCCCCCTTCGCCTTCTTTGATACGAGTCCCTTTATCAACGCGATAGCGTATAGGAGGGCTTCAGGCCTTATAGGGCATCCTGGCACATAGTATATCCCGTCGACCTGTATACCTTTCTCATCCAGGATCTTTTTCAGGCTCCTCACGCCTCCGATGGTTGAATACGTGTCATGCCATATACCGCCTCCAACACCGCAGGATCCTAGTGCCACTATTATTCTTGGACGCGGTACAGCCTCTATAGCGTTTATTACTTTGGGGAGTGCTTCAATAGTTATCGGCCCCGTTAACAATATCACGTCGGCATGCCTCGGGGACCCTACTAGTTTAACACCGAATCTCTCTGCATCATGGAACGGGGTCAAGGCGTCGAGTATTTCTATATCGCAGGCATTACAGCTACCTGTGTTTAAATGGAATACCCATATACTCTTTTTTAAGAGACTATTCAAAGTCACCCCTCCTCCTTGATAGTGCCTTAATGAAGTTTCTTTTCCTGCAATCAGGGCATTTATCTAGGTATTCCTCACTTAAGGACGCTTGCTCCGCTACATAGTGTATCATTTTCTCTGTTGCATAGGTGTTGCCACATGATGCACATGCCTTCCTTGAGTGTACTACATGCGTGTAGAGGTCTAAAATATCATCTGTAGCCAGCTCGAACTCCCTGGTCCCCTTGATTGCGCCTGCAGGACATACGTCTATGCATCTCCAGCAGAATATACATCTCCCGATGAAATATCTTAGCACGAGTTTCTCCTTATCCTCTATTAACTGTAACGCGTTTGGTGGGCATGCATTAACGCATGCACCGCATCCTATGCATTTGGAGGCATCTATCTCTATTTTACCCCTGAAATCCGGTGTTACAAGTGGTTCTTCAAACGGGTACTTTCTTGTTGCTCTCCCTGCTTCACCAGCTATTACTACTAGTTTAACTGGTTTAAGGAGTTTACTCATAGTGGAACACCCCTGTTGAAACTTATTCTCTCCACTCTTTCATTCTCTCTTATAACCAGGATTCTATCAGTGCATGAGAAGCATGGGTCTATACTGGCTATTGTGAGTGGTGCATCAGCTAGGGATTGATCCCTCAGCATTATCCTCAGTGCTGGTATGTTATTATATGTTGGAGCCCGGACCCTCCATCTATATGGTTTCCCATTACCTGTTAACACGTAGTGTACATCCCCTCCCCTAGGGGCCTCAACCACCTGGACCCCTATCCTCCCCTCGGGTATCTCGTACTTGTCAAGCATTATGGGGCCCCTAGGTATGGCGTCTAGTAGTTGTATTATTATCGACATCGACTCCTTCACCTCGTCGACTCTAACTAGTGCCCTAGCCATGTTGTCTCCCTCGGTGTAAACCGGGACCTTGAACGACGCATACTTGTAGGCTGCGTATGGTAAATCCCTCCTGGCATCCCTGTCTATACCTGACGCCCTTGCAACAGGGCCTTCGACTCCTAGCTTTACGGCCCACTCCTTTGGCAGTACTCCTGTACCTGTCAGCCTCTTCTTGACTTGTGGAACGCTTATTGCGACATCTATTATCTTACTGAACTCCCTCTCTAACTCGTTGAGTACTTCAATGGTCTTCTTCCTCTTCTCCTCGTTTATGTCTCTCCGTACCCCGCCAACCATGTTTATACCGTAGGTTTTCCTACTCCCGGTTAATGCTTCAGCCAGCTCCATTACCTTTTCCCTTATACGCCACATATGCATGAAGCCGGCGTCGTATCCAAGGGTATGGAATGCGACGCCGAGCCATAGTAGGTGGCTGTGTAGCCTTTCAACTTCAAGGACTATGCTTCTAATAAATTGCGCTCTCTCTGGTACATCTAGTTTAGCAGCTTTTTCAACTGCTAAGGCGTAACATGTACTGTGCTCGAAGCCGCATATACCGCATATCCTCTCTGCTAGAAAGTTTACCTGTTGATACGTCATTCTGGTTTCAGCTAGTTTCTCTATTCCACGGTGTACATGGAATCCTCTGTATTTAACGTCTACGATCCGTTCTCCTTCAACATATAGCTCGAAGTACTCTGGCTCGTGGAGAGCCGGGTGATAGGGTCCTATAGGCACTGGCACCCCGGTTTCCTCAGCCTGCTCTATTTTCTCCGATACTACATGGAGGTTTAGCCTTTGATCGTATGAGAATTCCTTTCTTAATGGGTATACTCCATCGGGCCAGTATGGTGGTAGAACAAGTCTCTCTCTTCTCCTCCCCTCGAATTGTATCCCGAGTAAATCCATTGCTTCCAGCTCACACCAGTCCGCTGCTGGTACCTCGCCAACTATGCTGGGTGCAACCGGGTTATCTCCCTCAAGGTATGTTTTCACTAATACATATAGCCTTGATGAGTCATCCGTGAATATATGTGTCAGCGTGAAGAAGCCGTTTAATGGCCTCTCATCTATTGCAACGCACGTCCTATGTGTTAGCCTGTATTCATTGAACAATGTGGAGGCCGCCTTAACCAGGTTTTCACGGGGTATGTATAAGTGTACCATGTCCCCTTCCACAAGATACTTGCCGCCTAGTTTCCCAGCTAACTGGATGTATCTATCTAGAAGCGTCTTGGAATCCATTACTTAATCACCAATAACCCTGTTATAGATATTGTTAACAGGACTATATATACCTTGAATAAGGTGCCTGGGGCGAGATCTATACGGCTCCTCCCAAGCATCACACTGGTTATAGAGTACAGTATCCATATAAAGGGGATGGATGCGTTCACCAGGATGAATCTTACCAAGGGGTTCAACGGCATCAACGTGAACACTACTACTGCTGTAAGCATGGATGAAATATATCGCTTCAAGTATATTGAATACAGGTATAAAGCGAGGGCTCTACCACTTAACTCTACAAGTATACCGGATGCGAGCTCTACCTCGGCCTCAGCGATGTCAAATGGTACCCTACCAGATAGAACATATGTTGCTGTGATAACCAATATTATGAGTGGTATAGCGATCACCCAGCTCATAATGCCGGATGGGTGTAGGGAGACAGTATAGTAGTAGAATAAGGCGAGCCCAGCCACTAGGGAGAACTCGTTCACAAGCGCTAACATGACTTCCCTCATACCTCCGATCTGTGAATAAGGATTCGAAATTAGGAGCGGCATGGATATGTTTACGGTCTGCGCTACAGTTACCAATGCTATGGCCACTGGCATCAAGAGTGCGGTGTTTATCCCTAGTACTACTATATTTAATACCAGTATCACTGCGAGCTCTAGGATTATTGAGAGTACTGTGGTGTAGAATACTAGTGGATATGATGGGAACTCTACTGGCTCCTTAGATAATAGTTTACCTAGGTCCAGCAGTGATTGATGTAGTGGTGGGCCCACCCTACTCTGCAGTATAGCCTTTGTTTTCCGCTCGACGCCATCATATAATACCGGTAATAGGATTGCGAGAGCGAGAGCTATTAAGGCAAGTAATTGCTCCACGGCTCATCACCCAAGTAATATAGTCACAATAACCAGGAGTATTGCTATGACGCCGAACCATAGTGATGCTAGTAACATAGACTCTATCATGGTGAACTGGAGCTTGTTGAGCCTCCTAGATAAGGCGTCGGTGAAGTGAGAGATGTATGGGAAAACCACGTCGCCAATATTCGTGAGACTCGACATCAACGTGAGGAGTGTGCCCTTGCGTGTTGATTTAAGCTTCTCCATGGTCTTCTCAGCTATTTCTTCAAACCATTTTACTATGCTGGCCCTTATGTAGCTCATTGCTCAACACCTGAGAGCCAGTATTTTGGTTCGCCCATCCTATATATGGGCTTTCTAAACAGCATCCATGCGTACATGAGTAGGGAGATTGCTTCTAGTAACAGCAGTGTAATAGCTAGGTAGCCGGGCATGTACTCCATGGATAACGCCATGTATATGATGGGGAGGATAAGCGTGATGAACGCGATATAGTACTCAGAGAATAACTCCTCCTTCATGACTTTTACAGGGGGTTTTACAACTTTTCTGTAGCCCCCTATATAGCATCCAATTATCTTAATACTGTAGAGTATCGAGAACACGGCTACTACAATGATAATTATGCTTGTAAGTAATGGTATAATCCCTAGTGACGGAATGAGCAGTATAATTGTTATTAGAAGCATTAGCTTCATTATGAAGCCGTAGGAGGGTGGTATCCCGGCGAAGTTCATGAATATATTAAAGGCTGGAATGATTAAAGATGGATATAACTGTCCAAGGTATCCTAGTTTATAAATGTCATAGGTGTTCGCTAATTGATCCATTAATGCAGCATTCATGAATGCATGGGCCTTGACTACTCCATGGTATATTATATAGAAGTATAAAAGATACGATATGAGGGGGTCTCCGTAGAGTATTGAAAACGAGTATAGTATGGCTATTACTCCGGCATGCCCTAGCGAGCTATATGCCAGTAGTCTTCTAATATCCTTCTGAAGTGTTGCAGCGAAGCTCCCATATAAAGCCGTTATCGCTCCCTGTGCTAGTATGATGTAATTCATGTACACGGGGTATGTGAATATCGTTGAGGCTAGAAGTAGCCCGAAGACGCCTATCTTTATTATTAGTCCGCTCAGTATTGCTGAGCCGTGTTTAGGTGCCTCTGGATGTACTATGGGTAGCCATATGTGTAGTGGGAATAACCCTAGTTTTATAGTGTACCCGATCAATATCAACGTTGCCACCAATGGGTGTATACTGGTCTTGTGTAGTGCTAGCATTGAAAAACCCGTTGTCAGCGACGCCTCTAAACCATAGTTCTGTGCTATTATTGCCCACATCGTTAGAACAGCTATGTCAGCTGGTATAGTGCTTAACACTATATAGTATATTGCTATCCCATAGTTTTCAGCCCCCTTATCCATTAGAATCACTAGTACCAGTAGCAGGTCTAGTAGTAGTAGCCCGATGACAAACTCCCCGAGTAATCTGGCGTTGAACACGGTGAGCACTGTTACAAGCACGGTATTTAATAGTGATTGCTGATATGATACTTTTCCATAAATTACCCTATAGTACCCCTCCGAGTGCAGGGTTACAGCCACTGATACGAGTGTTGCAAGCACTACGAAGTATTTCTGAAAGTCAAGTAACCCAGCTGGGTTGAATAATGCATCGATTAATGGGATGGCGAAACCCATTACTCTGAGTACTCTGCTAAGCCTGGCTAGGTTATCGCTTATCGCTGATCCTGTTAACACGAGTATGTATGATGCCGAGGTGATTATTCCGTGGATCATACTCAATGCTTAACACCTCTCTCTCCGGTCACTGTGAGGTACATGAGTGCTGTAGCGAGAAGCATGAGGGGTGACACCATTGAAAACAGGAGGATTACGTCTGCTAATTCTTTAAGTAATGGTATCGATACTATTGGTAGGTAGACATTTGATAAGCCGAGCACGAGTACGGGTATTTGGGTTGCTCTAGGTATCTCCCTGGGTTTCTCTGGGAAGGGTGAGTGTGGCGTGCTAAAGTATATCGTCATGTATTTCACGGCTAGGTATGCTGATACCGCTATATATGTTATGAATCCCGCTAGTATCAGTAATCTAGCCGGGTCTAATGCCCGGGATATGATATAGTATACTGAGAGCGCTTTAACCGTGAAACCTATCGTGCCTGGAGCACCCATTAATGTGAGCACGGCCAGGAGTCCTCCTATCGATGAGAGGGGCAGTGTTTTCGAGAGCCCTCTTATACCATGTATATACCTGGTCCCATAAGATGCCTCGACCAACCCTATTTCACTGAAGAGCGTCACCTTATATGCTGCATGCATCAGTATCGAGAGCCCGAGCAGGTTCTCCATGCCGTTGGAGGGGTTGAGAATATATAGTGCGAAAACCATGCTTATATAGCCGTTTGTCGCTATGGTTGCGTATGCAAGTATTTTCTTACCATCTCTCTGGGCAGATACCTGTATCCATCCATAGATAACCGATATGAATCCTAGAATGGCTAAGACCATGGCTAGCTCCATGCTATAGCTCGATAAGTCGACTAGTTTAAGCACCCTGTATAACCCGTAGAAGCCCAGTGGAGTCATTAAACCACTTAGTATCGCTGAGGCCGGTGAAGGTGCTGCTGAGTGTGCCCCGGGTAGCCAGAAGTGTAGCGGGATATTTGCTGTTTTAGCTATGAATCCAACGATTAATAGTGGAATAAAGTATATGCTTGCCTCGCTGTGAGACGGTATAGTTTTAAATGGCTTAATCAGGAACCCTATGTCCACGGAGGCCATGGTCGCCATTACCGATAGTATTGAGACCAGTATCACTGTGAAAACAGAGATCTCGAATGTAAGTGTTGATGTAAGCAGGTATCCTCTCGAGGATCTCAGTGAGCCCTCTATGGAGTGAGCCTCTCCTTCAACGATGAGGTACCATCCAATAATCTCTGCAGCTGACCACATTACTGCCAGTGATATGAGGTTTGGTGAGCCATAGGTTGCAGCTACAAGGATTACGAATAAGTCTATTACGGTATCGAATCTCCCATGGTATTTCTCTAGCTTGAAATAATATGTTGAATATATGCCTATGATATATCCTAGAGCCAGTGTTGTGTAGGCTAGTAGTGTTGGGAAATCATCTATTAAACCACTACTATACTCGAGGTATACGGCTAAACCGGTTAAACCATACGGGATCGGTTTTAGGAGAAACCTGGGTAAAGGATTTAAATATGGTCTACCCGTGAATATGAGTATTACAAGTGAAAAAAGATAGAGTAGTATACTAGCTGTGAGCATGTCCACATTGCTTCACCTATAGTGTCTCGAATCTTGCCCTCGCCATTGCTTCAGCTGTCTTCTTCTTCGCCTTATCGAATACCAATGCCTCCTCCCCGTATATTATTGCCCCGGCTGGACATATAGAGCTACAGCCCGGTTCCAACCCGTTCCTCCTTTGATCCATGCAGAGGTCGCACTTGGTCGATATCCTTAGTGATCTATCGAGCTCTGGGATACCGAATGGGCATGCGTAGAGGCATGCCATGCACCCGATGCACTTGCTTGCCACAACGTACACGGCTCCCTCACTATCCCTGGTCATTGCCCCCGTGGGGCAGACATCTATACAGGGGGCTTTAGCGCAGTGCATGCATGAAACAGGTATTTCAAGGCCTAGCTCTGTCCTATATACCTTTATATATGGGTGTCCATTATGTATGAAATCACATACTGCCTCGCATGCACCGCATCCTATGCATGTCCCTAGGTCTATTATCCTGTAGTATTTACCCGGGTTCGAGCTCATATGGGTCACCTCGTTATTGAAGCAACTAGTTTAGCCTCTATCCAGTTGTGCATGTATTTGGCTGTGTATAGGCCGCTCTTTATCGCTGGGCCTATCTTTGAGGGGCCTGTTACCACGTCTCCGGCGGCGAATACCTTGGGGTTGCCTGTCTGCATTATATTATTTACTATTATTGTTCCATCCTTATTTAGCCTTATCCCTAACTTATTCATGTAGTCCTCTGACTGGGGTAATGGGGGTGTTGGTGACTCGCCTGTGGCGAATATTACTCTATCTGCCTCAATGATAATCTCCGAGCCTGGCACGGGGATTGGTTGGGGACGCCCTGTTTCATCCGGGGGTCCCAGCTGCATTCTCTGTAACTTTACGGCTTTCACAGCGTTGCCCTCACTAATTATCTCTACTGGTGAAACCAGCTCCATGAATTCTACTCCCAGTCTCTTCACCCTCTCTATCTCGAATATGCCTGCGGGTGCTTCCTTTATTGTCCTCCTATATACAAGGTAGGCTTCGGCACCTTCTTTCACTGCCTGCTCTGCCGCGTCTATTGCACTGTATCCGCCTCCTATAACTACTACTCTCCTACCTGTCGAAGGCTTCGAGTTAACTAGCCCCAGCTCGTAGAGCCTGAATCTATACACGTATTCTAGAGCGCTTTCAACGCCTTTAGCGTTAGCCCCCTGGATCCTCGGTATCTTCGATCTCCACGTCCCTGTTGATAATAGTACCAGGTCGTAATTGCTTATCAACTCCTCTAAGCTGGTCTTCTTCTCAACTAGCTCGTCTCCCTCTTCGTGGGGCATCTCTACTGAGGCGTATACTTTGGTTCTAGTGATGAATCTAACCCCCAGCCTCTTCTCTAGGTCTTTCACGCCCTCTAGGACCCTGTTCTTCGGTATTCTCCAGGGTGGTATAGCGAATACCATTAATCCGCCTGGGTAGGGTTGTTTATCATATACATCGACGCTGTGTCCCCGGCATGCCAGGTACCCGGCTGCTGCTAGCCCGGCTGGTCCAGCACCTACTATGGCTATCTTTATTCCTGTATCGCTCTGCTTCTCCCTGCACATGAAGGCAAAGTTTATGTAATCAATCATATCTACACCTCTACGGTGTTCTTAGGTATGTAGAGTCTTTAAAATTTATTCGGAACATATATATAGATACTTATTTCCCACAATATTCTTACCGTGCTTAAAACCGTGCTTGATAAATTTATCATGATCTAGTGATACATGGTAGCGGGGGGATCAGGGTGAGGGTGAGAATAGTATTCACGGATATCGATGGTACTTTAACCATTAATAGGAGGAGCTATAGGCTGGTCTTGAAGGCTGTGGAGGCCCTACGCTTACTCGTTGACAAGGGCGTGATCGTGTCCCTTGTCTCAAGTAATGCATTACCGATCGTAGTGGGGCTCTCTAGATATATTGGGTTAAATGGCCCTGTCGTGGGTGAGTCAGGTGCACTAGTCTACAGTGATGAATGGGGTATTGTGGAGCTGACTAATATGAGTGCCCGGGGCGTCTACCTCGACCTGCTTGAGAAGTATAGTGAGTATGTTGAGGATTCCTGGCAGAACAGGTTCAGGCTCTACGAGTATGCTTTGAAGATGCGTGAGAAATACCTGGATAGGGCTGGCGAGATAGTTGATGAGATGAGGAGGTATGTTGAGTCGAGTCATGAAGGCTACACTCTCGAGTACAGTGGGTACGCTATACACGTGCACGCCAAGGGTGTTGGGAAAGGGGTTGCGGTCAGGTATATCTTGGATAAGCTTGGCATCAGCAGTAGTGAAGCCCTGGGTATAGGTGATAGTGTGATGGATGCAGACTTCATCAAGTACCTCGGCTATAGGGCTGCGGTCGGCGGCTCTGATGAAGAGTTACTCAGGTACTGTAACATTGTTGCAGGGTCTCCAAGCGGCTTTGGTTTAGCCGAGATTATTTCACGTGTTTTAAACGGGATGGGTGATGAAGATTCTAGTGAGTAGTCTTTTAAACGGTGTCAGACTAATCCTCTTCGACCTGGATGGCACGCTTGTAGATAGCGAGGACTTCATTGTCTGGAGCTTTACCGAGGCAGCACGTCTCACTGGTCTACGCGTCGATCCATCCATCATCAGGGAGTTGATAGGCTACCCCCTCGAATACCTCCTCAACGAGATACTGGGTGGGGTCAGCGGGGAGAAGGCGAGGGAGTTCATCGAGGTTAGGAGGAGGCTTGTCTGGGAGAACTGGAGTAAACACGTTAAATTATTCCCGGATGTGGTGCCGACACTAGAATACCTGTCTTCAAAGGGTTACATGCTTGGAGTAGCTTCCTCAAGCATAGTGGAGAGAATAAATGCTTTCCTCAACCACCTCGGTGTATCAAGGTACTTCAACGTGGTTTCGGGAGTGACACCGGGTGTTAGAGGGAAGCCCGAGCCAGACGTGATATTAAACGCGTTGAGGATGACTGGTATGCATCCCGGTGAAACACTATACATTGGTGATAGAGTAGTCGACTGCATAGCTGCCAGGCGGGCCGGGGTCAGGATAGTGATTGTTAACAGGAGGGGAACAGGGCTACCCGCTAGTGGATGCAGCCCGGATGCAGTGGTTCAGAGCCTCATGGAGCTCATCGAATAAAACAATTAATACCCTTATGAAACATAGAAATATATAGCCCGCGGCACTGCCCGGCGGCGGCATCGCTTTGACGCCGAGCATAGCCCGGTGAATGATAAGCCGGTCTCCTGCCGCGGGCACACCATAGTGGGTCTGGAACCAGTCAATAGCCATGTAAATGATCATGAGACATAAAATATATAAACCCTTATCAACAAGAATAAGATTCCGGACGCTTACAAGAAAACCCAATGGGGATTCAAGCAATCCGGGGGGCGCTTACCCTCCGGAAGCTTGAATCCGACGAGAAGGCGGATGCTGTCCAACCAGGTAATCCAGAAACCTCGGCCCCGCCCCAAGCGGCCGTAACTCCGGTTGATCCTGCCGGTCCCGACCGCTATCGGGGTGGGGCTAAGCCATGGGAGTCGTACGCTCCGCCGCTGCGGGGCGTGGCAGACGGCTGAGTAACACGTGGCTAACCTACCCTCGGGAGGGGGATAACACCGGGAAACTGGTGCTAATCCCCCATAGAGGAGGGGGCCTGGAAGGGTCCCTCCTCGAAAAGGTGTGGCAGGGGTTAACGCTGCCACACCGCCCGAGGATGGGGCTACGGCCCATTAGGTAGTTGGCGGGGTAACGGCCCGCCAAGCCGATAATGGGTAGGGGCCGTGAGAGCGGGAGCCCCCAGATGGGCACTGAGACAAGGGCCCAGGCCCTACGGGGCGCACCAGGCGCGAAACCTCCGCAATGCGGGAAACCGTGACGGGGCCACCCCGAGTGCCCCCTTACGGGGGCTTTTCCCCGCTGTAGGAAGGCGGGGGAATAAGCGGGGGGCAAGTCTGGTGTCAGCCGCCGCGGTAATACCAGCCCCGCGAGACCGGGGTATCCCGGCTATATTTGGGGTATATATTCATAATTACTTGGGTGGTTTACTTATAGTGAGCGAGGCAGATGAAAACTACATAGCTGGTTACAAAATAATATCTTAGAGCTCGATCTTAGGCATCCCAAGTGGGAAAACTATGCTTATACTTATCTAGCCGGGATCCCCGGCGCGGATGGTCGGGACGATTATTGGGCCTAAAGCGCCCGTAGCCGGCTCGGCAAGTCTCCTCCTAAATCCCCGGGCTCAACCCGAGGATTGGAGGAGATACTGCCGAGCTAGGGGGTGGGAGAGGCCGAGGGTACTCCCGGGGTAGGGGCGAAATCCTATAATCCCGGGAGGACCACCAGTGGCGAAGGCGCTCGGCTGGAACACGCCCGACGGTGAGGGGCGAAAGCCGGGGGAGCGAACCGGATTAGATACCCGGGTAGTCCCGGCTGTAAACGATGCGGGCTAGGTGTTGGGTGGGCTTAGAGCCCACCCAGTGCCGCAGGGAAGCCGTTAAGCCCGCCGCCTGGGGAGTACGGCCGCAAGGCTGAAACTCAAAGGAATTGGCGGGGGAGCACCACAAGGGGTGGAGCCTGCGGTTCAATTGGAGTCAACGCCGGGAATCTCACCGGGGGAGACAGCAGGATGACGGCCAGGTTAAAGGCCTTGCCTGACGCGCTGAGAGGAGGTGCATGGCCGTCGCCAGCTCGTGCTGTGAAGTGTCCGGTTAAGTCCGGAAACGAGTGAGACCCCCACCCCTAGTTGCGACCCGGGGCTACGGCTCCGGGGCACACTAGGGGGACTGCCGCCGTTTAAGGCGGAGGAAGGAGGGGGCCACGGCAGGTCAGCATGCCCCGAATCCCCCGGGCTACACGCGGGCTACAATGGCGGGGACAATGGGATCCGACCCCGAAAGGGGGAGGCAATCCCTCAAACCCCGCCGTAGTTGGGATCGAGGGCTGCAACTCGCCCTCGTGAACGAGGAATCCCTAGTAACCGCGTGTCAACATCGCGCGGTGAATACGTCCCTGCTCCTTGCACACACCGCCCGTCGCTCCACCCGAGGGGAGGGGGAGTGAGGCCCGGCCCCCTGGGTCGGGTCGAACTCCCCCTCCCTGAGGGGGGAGAAGTCGTAACAAGGTAGCCGTACCGGAAGGTGCGGCTGGATCACCTCCTGCCACTAAGGCCGGGGCGGGGCCGGGGCTGGAATATACCTGGTTGGACAGCATCCGCCTTCTCACTCAGATGCAACACGGGGGTATCCCCCGTGTGAAGGCGTGAACCCCCTGTTAAACTCAACGGGGTTATGAGCGCTACAGGTACGCCCATAGGCAGGGGTACTAATCGAATCTATGAGACCCCGCCTCTCGTCCCTTGGGCACGGCGAGGACGCCGCCCGGTGGATGGCTCGGCTCGGGCGCCGAGGAAGGCCGTGGCAAGCTGCGATAAGCCCGGGGTAGGCGCAGGCAGCCGTTGAACCCGGGATCGCCGAATGGGACCTCCCGCCGCGGGCTCTAAGCCCGCGGCACCCGGGAAACCCGCAAGGGGAGTACCGGGTGGGAACCCCCCGAACGGAAACATCTTAGTAGGGGGAGGAAAAGAAACCAAACGGGATCCCCTGAGTAGGGGCGACCGAAAGGGGGAGAGCCCAGACCAAATCCCCACGGGATAACCGTGGGGAGATGTGGGGTTACTGGCTCCACGGCTGGGGTTCGACCCCAGCGGGCCGACCCACTGTAGCCGAAGTGGCCTGGAAAGGCCCGCCGTAGAGGGTGATAGCCCCGTAGGCTAAACAGTGGGGGCCCGTGCCATGGAGCAGAGTACCACGGCTTGGTTTTGCCGTGGGAAGTCGGGGGTCACCGACCTCCAAGGCTAAATACGTCCCGAGACCGATAGCGAACTAAGTACCGTGAGGGAAAGCTGAAAAGCACCCCGCAAGGGGGGTGAAAAGAGCCTGAAACCGGGCGGCTACATACGGCACGGCCCTGAAGGAGTGAAGCCCGCTGAAGGAAACCGGGGCGACCCGGGAGTACAAGGCGGGTGGACCAGGGTCGTGCCGTCCGTCTTGAAACACGGGCCGGGGAGTCCACGGCAGTGGCGAGCCTAAGGGGGTCAAAGCCCCGTAGGCGTAGGGAAACCGACAAGCCCGCAGCCGCCTCAAGGCGGCGAGGGGCGGGGTCCCAAAGGGCCCGGAGTCACTGCCGTGGGACCAGAAACCGGGCGATCTAGGCGGGGGCAGGGCGAAGCCGGGGGAAACCCCGGTGGAGGCCCGAAAGGGTTCTGACGTGCAATTCGTTCCCATGACCCCCGTCTAGGGGCAAAAGACCAATCTAGCCCGGTGATAGCTGGTTCCCGCCGAAGTGGGTCTCAGCCCAGCCCCGCCGGAGGTGGGCCACGGGGTAGAGCTACGGATCGGGGATGCGGAGGCCGAAAGGCCTCGGTCCCCGGTCCAACTCCGAACCCGTGGCCACCGTAGATGGCGGGAGTGGGGTTCCCCGGCGTAAGGCTGGGGGCCGCGAGGGGAACAACCCAGACCGGGGTTAAGGCCCCAAAGTGCCGGCTAAGTGCCAATGCGAAAGGGCGTCCTACGGCTTAGACAGCGGGGAGGTGGGCCTAACAGCAGCCATCCTTTAAAGAGTGCGTAACAGCTCACCCGCAGAGCCGTAGGGCCCCGAAGATTAGTCGGGGCTCAAGCCGGCCGCCGAGACCCCGGGGCACGGCTCCGCTGGAGCCGTGATCCGGTAGGCGGGCGCCGGGTCGGGGCAGAAGTCGGGCCGTGAGGTCCGATGGACCCGATCCGGGTGAAGATCCCGGCGGCAGTAACAGCGAAGAGGGGTGGGAATCCCCTCCGCCGGAAAGGGCAAGGGTTCCTCGGCAACGGTCGTCGGCCGAGGGTTAGCCGGTCCTAACCCGGGCCGTAACACGGACCCGGGGAATGGGAAACGGGTTAATATTCCCGTGCCGCAGGGGTAGGTGCGGCAACGCAAGCCCTGCCTCCGACGCCTCTGGATAGGCGGACTGGAGGCACCCGTATGGGTGCGATCCAGCTAACCGGTGAAGGCCCTGGAGTACCGTAATGGTGAGAAGGGGCCGAAGCCGGGAATGGGGCTCCGTTAGGAGCCTTCCGCCGATTCCAGGGGCCCTTGAAAAGGGGGCAGGGAACGATCCCCTGCGACCGTACCGAGAACCGACACAGGTGCCCCTGGGTTAGAAGCCCAAGGCGTGTGGGGGCTAACCCGGGCCAGGGAACTCGGCAAATTGGCCCCGTAACTTCGGGAGAAGGGGTGCCTGCGGTCTTGGGGCACACCCCTGGGACCGCAGGCCGCAGTGCCTAGGGGGGCCTGACTGTTTAATAAAAACATAGGTCCCCGCAAGCCCGAAAGGGTTTGTACGGGGGCTGAATCCTGGCCACTGGCGGTCCGTGAAACCGGGGTCCAACCCGGCGAAGCGCCGCTGAAGGCCGGGAGTAACTCTGACTCTCTTAAGGTAGCCAAATGCCTTGCCGGGTAAGTTCCGGCGCGCATGAATGGATCAACGAGGTCCCCACTGTCCTGGCCTGGGGCCCCGTGAATACACGGAGCCGGTGCATAGGCCGGCAACCCCCCGCAGGGCGATAAGTCCCCGTGGAGCTTCACCGCAGCCTGGCGCTGGCACCCGGGTTGCGGTGCGTAGCGTAGGTGGGAGCCTGTGAAGCCATGCTTCCGGGCATGGTGGAGGCGTCAATGAAACACCACCCATCGCAACCCGGGTGCCTTACTCCCGGGTTGCCGGGAGGACAACGCCAGGTGGGCGGTTCGGCTGGGGCGGCACGCCCGCGAAAAGATAACACGGGCGCCCAAAGGTCGGCTCAGGCGGGTTAGAGCTCCGCCGTAGAGTGCAAGGGCAAAAGCCGGCCTGACCGGACCCTTGAACACAAGGGGTCCGGCCGGGAAACCGTGGCCTAGCGAACGCTCGTGCCCTCCTCGGTGGGGGCCGGGCATGACAGAAAAGTTACCCCGGGGATAACAGAGTCGTCGCGGGCGAGAGCTCCCATCGACCCCGCGGTTTGCTACATCGATGTCGGCTCTTCCCATCCTGGGGGTGCAGCAGCCCCCAAGGGTGGGGCTGCCCGCCCATTAAAGGGGAACGTGAGCTGGGTTTAGACCGTCGTGAGACAGGTCGGACTCTACCCGCGGGGGGTGCGGGCCGCCTGAGGGGAAGCTGCCCTCAGTACGAGAGGAACGGGGCGGCGCGGCCTCTGGTTTACCGGTTGTCCTGGCGGGCAACGCCGGGCAGCCACGCCGCAAGGGGTAACCGCTGAAAGCATCTAAGCGGGAACCCCTCCCCGAAAAGAGGCGGCCTGCCGTCACGGGGTAACCCGTGGCGGTACGGGCTCCCGTAGAAGACGGGGTTGATGGGGCGGGGGTGTAAGCCCCAAGGGGTTTCCCGAGGGGTTCAGCCCGCCGCTCCCAAGAGCCCGAACGCCGTGGCTTCGCCCAGGGGGCGAGGCGTGTTATACTACTGCTTGGCGGGGTCTCATAGATTCGGGTATAAACCTTGCCTATGGGCGTACCTGTAGCGCTCGTAATGGTTTTAACTTCCTTCCCTCCTTTATCCAATATATTAGTGGTTGATATGGGTGTCGTTGATTATTGTCGTATGATGAGGCTGCCTAACTCCCTGATGAGTGGTTTCGGCGCTGTCTTCATGTTATTGATGTTTAGATACTATGATTTCTCTGGTGTGGGCTTTGTAAGGCTTTTGATAGGCTTTGTAACAGGGTTTACTATTACATCAGCCTCTATGCTGGTTAACGATGTAGTGGATTTGGAGGTTGACCGGGTTAATAAGCCGTGGAAGCCCCTGCCCAGTGGTAAGGCTTCCCCGAGGATCTCGCTCACCCTGGCGCTTGTTCTCGTGATGGCTGGCGTGTTATTAAACCTGGTAATTAATATTTATGTAGCGTTGATTGCAGCAGTATACGCTGTACTAGGACTCGGCTACAGCTTCCTGAGGATGCATTGGTGGAGCCAGCTCGTGGTAGCAGCCTCTACAACGGGTCCCATAATATATGGTTATATCGCGGCTGGCGCGCCGCCCGGTGATACAGTTGTAGTTGCCGGGCTCTCCCTCACAATATTCATTGTTACACTGGGCAGGGAGGTGTTGAAGGCCATACAGGACATCGAGGGCGATAGAATACAGGGGTATGAGACAATACCATTGAAGACAGGCGTCGAGGCGTCCTCCAAGTTACTCGTGATAACAGGGATCACAGGGCCCCTCACAGGGATTTTGACGGGCTTACTCACAGGGTCCAGCATACTCTACAAGATACTTATCACTATAGCCGGCGTCCTCTACTTCTATTCTATGATCAAGGCATATAGGTTCCTGGGTATTAAGGAGAAGCTTGAGGAGGCGAGAAGAGAGACCCTGGTTGAAATGTTGATCGGGTTACTTGGCTTCTGGCTCTACAAGGCTTAATCAGCTAGGAGAACGGTCTTCACTGGCTCCGGTTACCGTCATTTCATCATCGAGTAAATATATTATTCTAAGCCGGGGAATATAATATTAGTCTACCCGGGGGATGATCTTATTGCATGGATTAGGCAACAGGTTTAAAATACTCCTGGATGCAGTGATAGCCGTAGCCCTCGCCTCGTCAATACTCTTAAATAACACAGCCGTATGGAGGGCGTGGAGCATCCTCGGCGAGGAATACATATACTTGTTCACATGTATATTATTATACTACATAGTAGACCCCTACACAGGCTTATATACTGTTCTCGCTGTAATAGCCTCCGGCTCATTAAACCTGGTGATGAAGTACTCATTTAACACACCGAGGCCGCCAAACCCCTTAGTGGAAGCAGAGGGCCCCGGGTTCCCAAGCGGCCACGCACAGATCTCAACATCATTCTGGGGCACACTTACAGTGAAACTAAGGGATAAATATCTCGCAGTAGCCTCAGCACTATTGGTTACAGGCATATCACTGAGCAGGATATATCTAAGAGCCCACTACATAGTAGACGTGGCCGGCGGAATCGCTGCGGGGCTAGCTATAGCCCTGATAATTTATTATCTAGGCAGCAGGCTTGAACCAGGGTCAGCCTCCATCACGATAGGCGCGGCGACAATAGCTCTATCATCAGCAACACTACTACTCAGGCAATGGGAGCCCACGGCGCTAGGGTTAACTGGAATAGGCATAGCACTAGTAGCCTCAGGCAAGAGGATAAAGGATGCAGTGGAAGCGTTAAATACTATGGATATGATGCATAGAACAACGGCATTAATACTCGTGCTAATAGCCACTGGGCCATTATACCTAGCCGCTAGAACAGGGGGAGTGGTAAGGATAATATTTTTCACTATAATAGGCTTGATAATATTCAATACACCACTGATTCTAGGGAAGAAGATAAGGAGTAAGAGACATAATAGTGGGGCCGCGGGGATTTGAACCCCGGGTCACGGGGGCCCAAGCCCCGCATCCTAGCCAGGCTAGACTACGGCCCCTCAGATACTAGGTTTAATAGTGCTTAGAGCTTTTTAACCTTTAAAGCCCGGGGAATATATTGTACACAAACTCCTTATACCTCTTGATACTCCTTGTCTCAAGGGGATCTATACCCCTGAGGACCGCGAGCCTCACGCTGGCCACTCCGAGAACTAGGCTACCGTAGATAAGCTTATCTAATAATGTTTCCCCTCTAAGGCTTAACCTATGCCTCCAGGCATTAACCTCCTTGTATATTTCATCCATGAAATCCACGAGCCTGCATCCAGCCTCGTCAACCGGGTCGAATACCTCGATTATCTTTAAGGGTATGCCACTAGGCTCCTCATACCCTACTATATCGTTATGCATCCATTCGGGTGCAACATCTATTTTAACCGGTATCTTACTGTTCTCATTAAACTCGTTCTTACCCCTTAGGGCCAGTGCTTCTAGAGGGGTATGGGTTGCAATAACCAGTAGACCCTGGATTCCATGAATCCACTCGGCTAGCCTGTAAGCCTCTTCCACCGCGTTATTCATGACGCTATCTATGAATGATAAGGTTTCCTCAGCATCACTCTTACTCACCATGGATAACCCGCTCGAGTCAAGTAATCCAAGGATCTTGAAGAGCATTGATGGCAGGGAAGCCCTTGGAGCCAGACCCGTGGGTAGTGGAATATATGGTAATCCATGCTTCAAAGCATAGTCTCTTAGATGGCCACCGCTGGAGACCACTACTATATTCCCCGACTTCTTAGACGCCTCGATGGTTGCATTTATTGTTTCAACAGTATTACCACTGTAACTAACCGATAAGACCAGTGTATCTGAGTCAATGAAGCCCGGCGCGTGATGCGATTTAGAAGTATACACGGGGAGGCCTTTACTAGTTTGCGAAAGAGTAGCTAGGAAATCCCCTACTATACCGCTACCACCCATACCGAGTACCACGATCTTGTCGAAGACCCCGGAAACCCTGTATCTCCCCCATTCAATCAAGGCCTCTCTAATCTGGTTAACCCAGCCCCTATACATCTCCTCCAAGTATGACACCCCTTCAACTCTATTATTCTTCTTTTAAACGGGTTGAGATATAAAATAACTATAGCGTGATGGCGGAGTGGATTTAATAAGACTACTTACAAGGGGCTATAAAGCCATTGTAAGCCACTACATGAGCATTAAGTCAAGGATAGTGCTCGAGGTATTGAATAATAAACCAGTAGACTCAATCATCATACTTGACCAAAACAGTATACTGAGCAGGACCATAGGGCTAGGGGAGTCATCTATACCGGGCATCCATATAAACCAATTGGTTGAGGCTAGGAAAGGATTACTCATAGTCTTCGAGCCAGGGGAGGAAATAGAGTTCGATCCCCTAGTAAAAAACTATGGGAACATACTAGTGTTTACAACCCCTGGCTCCAAGGCCAGGATACCCAGGTTCTTCGCCAAGATATATGTTGATAAGATAGATGAGGACACTTACCTCATGAGAATGTGGAAGGGCGGGGTGGTAAGGATACATGTGGACATGGATAGGCTACGCATAGCTAGTAAACCAGAGGGGGTTTACGGCCAGGTATACGATTTATTGAGGAAGCTGATGATAGAGTATGGCGAGATAACTGTTAAAGATGCTGTAAGAGCCGTATCGCTCGAGCTAGGTGTAGAAAAGAAAGTGGCTAAGCAAATAATCTACAAGCTCCTCAAGGAGAGGTATTTCAGGGTGGTGCATGGTAAAATAACCTTGTACTAGTTTAATCAGTAGGAGTCCTCAACTCCATGTAGAGGGGAGGGACTCGTCGAAATATATCTTATAAATCCCGAGCTTCTTGAGGATCACGTTGATGTAGTCGTCTATAATATTCCTTGAGATACCTGTCTTCTCAGCCCTCGAGATAACAATGTTTTCAACGATAGAGTACTTCTTATACTTCTCATTAAGCTCCTTCCAGGGTATACCGGTGAATGCCTTTACGATGACATTATCTATGGGGAGATAACCCCTGAGAATCATGAAGGCTATAATGGGGTAGCCCACATACCCTTTGTAAACAGTTCCATTATCATCGCTGTAAGCCCTGAAGACGCCTTGTTCCTCCTCTAGTAGGATAACCCTGTACTTTCTCTCACCAGTACTCGAGGAGACTACAGCCCTGCTAGAATCAACTATTTTCACCCGGTTATCCCCGATGCATCCAGCTGCCTCTAGGACCTTGATCCTAGGGGGCCTCGCAAGGAGCTTCAAGACCTATACCACCAGTTTCCTTATTACAAGCGGGTTTCGCGAGATCTCCTCTCCCACACCCTCAATCCTCTGACCTATCCCGAGCCTTAGATAGTTGTCGAGTTCTTTTTCATCAACAAGGACGTAGAAGTCTCTCTCAGAGCCCTCGACGTCTCCATGTACATATAGTAGCGGCGAGTTAAATCCATCTAGGTACTCTACTCCCACAACAATACCTGAAAAATTCTTTCCACCACCCAACACCAACACCACGTATTAAAAGTAGTTTCTCACCAGGTAATAAATCAGTCCAAGGCATTAATTAAGTTAATTAAGCTGAGATAATATATTATTTTTCAGGGATCACTTATGAGTGGGGAGGCTGCCAAAGAATTAAACACGGGTATCGTGATAGCTGGTGCATACGCTGATAAACTACGTAGAACCCTCTACGCTCAGTTAGCAGGTATCGTGAAAACAAACAAGGAGTTTGCGAGAGAGGTTGCGAGAGCATCCGCAGAGCTAAACATGTTACTCTTCCACGTATTGGTTGAAGGGGTAAAAGTAGATAAGGGAGACGCTGTTAGAATCAGGGTGAAATATATTATCGATGAGAAAGCTATGAGAATAAATTGGCTATATGATACACTCAAATTAGAAGTATTCAGGAGAGTACCGGATGAGCAGGTTGAGAGCGTAAAGAACAAGGTGATTAATGAGAAACTAGCTGAGATCCAGGAGAAATACAAGGAAGCGCCTACACGTGAGGAAGCAGAGAGAATCCTGGCTGGAGAGACTGAGGAAACCATAGTGGAGAAGCCGGTGAAACCAGTTGAAGACGCCCTAGAGAGGGTTACGTCACTAGACCTCGTTGGTGAAACAATCGAGGGAGGCTACCTCTTTAAGATAACCGGGAGGGAAGGAGCCTCGATAGGGCTTGTATCAATGGTTGCCAGCGGTGAAGACGTAGTGTTCGACGCGGTATTACTTGGAGACGGGGAGATAGCATATAGGTATATCGCTAGAACTCGTGGGAGGCTCGATCAATACGTTGAAGCCCCCGATAAGATACTTGAGGAGCTGAGGAAGACCAAGCCTACCCAGCTAGGTAGGGATGAGGCTTCGAGGCTAATAGAGGAGAAAATGAAGTCACTGTTGTAAAAAGCCTTTAATGGTTTCATCAAGCCTAGCGAGAAACTCGTTGAAAAACTCTTTTTTAACCCTGGCTCCTGCAGCGAACGGGTGTCCACCGCCCATGACAGGGAGCTCCCTCGACATGATTCTGAGAATCCTGTTTAAATCAATGGTGTTATCTCCCCGCAGGCTCATTACATATGTATCGCCCCGTTCCTCAATGGCTATACCTACCCGTGTACCCCCATATACCCTCGCATAGTTGGCGGCTTTACCGATGCTTCCAGGAGGGTTTACGACATACCCTATTGCTCCATAGACATGGGTATTCTCCTTGACCCATACCCGTAGCTCTTCATCTCGTTTAGCCTGCTCCAACCCTCTTTCAACGATAGCTGGATTACTGCTTGGGAGGCTATTTCTAGATAAATACTCTACGATTCCCCGTTTGAACTCGTAGTCACGTCGAGTTCCCTCTAAGGCCTGGATTAGTATGCCTGCCTCGAGGTATATGGATCTCTTATCCCATTCGGCCAGTGTTCTTTTAACCCATTGGGTTTCATCGAGATAGTCGCCTATAGCTCCATATAGTGCTACCCGAGAGTACTCCGGGTCCAACCCCCTCTCATGGAGGAATATATATGTCAACTCGGAGGCGGAGCAACAAGTATTATGGTATACGTTAACCCTATCCATACCATTAAGCCTGGTATTGAGGGGTTCCGGGTGGTGATCTATGTAAACGACTTCACCATACCTCCCTCTTTCCTCGAGTAGTTTCAGGACCTCCTCAGCATGCACCTCGTTTAAGGCTATGTCAGCAATAAATATGTTGTCGCCGTTCCTCGTGAACTCCTTGAGATCCCCTAGTAGTCCAACCGGGTGCGTGAAAAAGATTACTGGTTCCTCCCTAGTCTTGTAGAAATTATAGGCCAACGCCCCCGAGGCCACACCATCGCTGTCTCCATGGACAAGTATCACGCGCCTAGGCATGGTACCACTTCATGCTTGAATACCTGGATAAGGGTCAGCCCCGCGCGGCGTCTTCATCCCATTCAAGGGTTTAACCTGCCACGCATCTTCATCCCATTATTATTATTTGATTACGGCGGGTAATAATGTTTAAACCATCTCGGATTAGTAGCAGCCCCTTATCTTAAAACATGATAATAGCGGATCCATTGGCAGGGATTTGTTTTGCCGGGCAGAATAGAACTTGGTAAAGCACCTCAAGGTATACTGGATTTAAGCAATAAGGAGATAGTGGAGGAGTTTAAGGCGTCTCTTGAGGCATCAGGGGCATCAGAAGAGACGATAAAAGCATATCTATCCGCTATCAAAGACTTCCTTGGTTTCATCGGGGATAAACCGTTAAGGGATGTAACTTTAAGGGATATACTGGCATGGCGTAATGATCGATTGAGAAACGGGTTTCCAAACAGGAAAATAAGTGATAAGGAGAAATGGCTGGTTACACTCCATTACTATACCTTGTTCCTCAAGAGGTTTTTTGAATGGCTTGGAGTAAATATAGTTGTGACACCGTTAAGAAAGCCTCATGCCAGCATTAATGTGTTGAGCGATGAAGAGGTTGAGAAACTCTATAATGCTGCTAGGACCCCGCTGGATAAACTAATATTGAGACTACTTGTTGACACTGGCCTCCGTAGTCGTGAGTTATTAGGCCTCCGCGTTGAAGACATTAATTTCCATAGTGGAGTAATAAAGGTTACTTCAGCCAAGTACGGTAAGGAGAGGTACGTCGTAGCTACAGAGGAAACCTTCAAGATGCTTGATGCCTGGATAAGGCTCAACGGGTTGATGCCTGGAGACAGACTCTTTAATTTAACATATAGTGGATTATATAAGAAGTTGAAGAGGTTGGCTACAAGGGCTGGAATAACCCCTGAGAGAGTAAGACCACATGTATTAAGACATACGTTTGCTACGCGTGCCCTGAGAAGAGGCCTCAGCCTTCCAGCACTCCAGAGGTTGCTGGGTCACTCGGACATTAAGACCACGCAGATATACCTTCATCTCTCAGTAGAGGATTTGAAGAAAGAGTATCATGAGAAAATGGATAAGCGCCTAGAAACCAGGGTAAGACAATGCATTAGATGTGGTAGGGAGCTCCCCTTTGACGCGTTATATTGTCCATACTGTGGTAGTATGCAACGAGAGGCAGCCTCTATTGAGTCTTAGGCCTCATCGATCAACCTAGCTATAATAACCCTGGGGATATCTTTGTAACCCGGGTTTTTCTCACGGTATCTGGCAACCAGTGCTTCTCCATCGCTAACCGGGTAGGTGTCCTGGTAGCCCTCTATATCCCTGATGACATCCTCGTTAAATACAGCGATAAACACTGGGTTAACAGGTATGCTCCACTTTTCACCACTATACTTGACTCTAAGCAGTTCCTCGAGGAACTCTTGGTCGTTCCCGTATTTACCGTTTACTACGACCCTATAGTATTGAGTAATATAATGTGCGATAATAATGAAGGCTAGCTCATTGTTCTTAAACCCCTTAAATACACTGATTTCACTGTGATCCTCCATGACAGCGTGGGGACCCGGCTCTATCCTATATCCTTTACCAGCCAGGATATCCAGTAACGCATCCAGGTTCTTAACGTTTTCCAGCTCTAATATATTGGTCGCCATGAATACCCCCTTGAAACAGTATTCTTCAATGTAAAATACTATATCCCTTATTAAAGATGAAACCTATAAGAGAGGGTTGAAAGTGGTTGGAGTAATAGAGCCGGGCTCAGCCTCTGAGAAAAAGTTTCTTGAAACCCTCAGGGAGATGCTGGATGAGTACTTTGACTGGGTAACAATCTACGAGACACCGGTGCTGAGATGGGACTGGAGTAAGTGTGTTATCGAGATAAATGGTGAGGAATATAAGTGTAGACCACTGCCATACACGCTCACAGGAGTTGGTGAGGGTAGGGGTTTAACAGCTAAGGGGGTGAGCAGGGAACTGGGGGGTAAGGTGCTCCTCCATGAATACCCCTCTAATATTCACGAGCTTAGATTCATCGTAGGCGAGGCGTTGAAGAACGGTGCAGAGGCTATAGTGTTCATTCATGAAGGGGGGAGACCACGGGATGCCGCTGTATTATCTAGTAGTATACCGGTCTTAAAGCCGGATACCCCGCCGGGGATCCCTGTCGTGGTCCTCGAGTCCAATCATAGGGGAATGAGTGGTTTCAATGGGGAAAGAATACGTGTTGAGACAGAGGCGAGGATACGTGATGGGGTTGGAAGGACGATGTTGGCAGGGATGAGTAATGGTGATAAAGTTAAAGTACACGTATCCACTCATCATGATGGGATCCCGGATGATAGGGGATATATGGGTAAATACATTGGATTACTTAGAGACGTCTTAACTATTGCAACCAGGCATAGTGGTGTAGAAGTGGTTTTTGCATCATACACGGCGAAAGAGATAGGCGACCCGCAGTTGAATAGCTATACATGGTCCTGGGGCTCTAGATACCTCTTAGAGATCCTTGAGTCAAAGAACCTGCTGGATAACACCCTCCTAGATATAAACCTGGATTTTAAAGGAGATGTATTCGAGATAATAGATAACCCGATACCGCTTCTCCCTAACCTAGACACTGTAAACAAAGGTAAAACACACTTCGGCTTAGATAGCCTAGTATACCTGAATCATGGGATTCCCTCTGTAACAATCTCAGGGTTAAATCCGAGTAATGTGGAAAGAGATACATATAAGGATATAGGATACGTTATTGAAGCCCTCCTCAAAATAGTGGAGGACCCTGAATCAATGCTTAAAAGGCTATGGAGTGAACTGGTTAAAAAACATGATGCAGCACCCTTAGAGTACAGGAACTCGGTGACAAGGATTTATGAATCCAGTAGGTTCACCGGGGTTTTCAATGCTGTTAAAGCTCTAATTACTTACACATCTACCTTAGCCTCGCTATATGTAATTATAGGTGGCGAATTTCACTCATGTATAACCCATGCGCCCCTATATTCACTTCTCGGAGAGTATATGAATAGAGTTGAGTATAGGCTTGGAGAGAGGGGGAGGATAATCGTGTGGAGCCTCGATAACATAATACTGGATGCAGGGGTAAGACTAGAGCCAAGCCTGATAAACAGTATCCTTAAAAGAATAGAGACCTCCATGCTTATTAAGATTGATGAATTGTTAAATAGCATACTAGAACTACAGGTATGTAGGAGAAGTATGCAGGGTGCGAGCGATGAGCGCTAAGAAAAGCATTGGGATAGATAAATATGAAAACTTCCCCGAGTGGTATCATGCAGTATTAAAGGAGGCCGGTGTCATCGATATAAGATACCCCGTTAAAGGCATGTATGTATGGATGCCATATGGATTGAAAGCATTGAGGCTCACTCAGAGGATAATAATGGATCTCCTCGAGAAAACAGGGCACCAAGAGGCATATTTCCCCACAATGGTGCCCGAAAGCGTGTTTTCACGTGAAAAAGATTTTCTACAGGGGTTCGGAGGAGAAACATTTATTGTCGAGGGAACAGTGACGAGAAGGTTTAATGAGAGATTATTCGTTAGGCCAACCAGTGAAACAGTAATGTATTACATGTGGAACATGTGGATAAAGGGGAGGAAGGATCTTCCATTGAAAATGTATCAAGTTGTAAACGTGTTCAGGTATGAGACAAAGATGACTCATCCAATACTAAGGGTAAGAGAGATAATGGGCTTCATAGAGGCTCATACCGCACACTCGTCGAGAGAAGAGGCTGAGAAACAGATAATCGAGGCCATGGGGATATATAAGGAGTTCTTTAACAGGCTTCAGCTACCATACTTCATAGTCAAGACACCTCCATGGGACACGTTTGCCGGTGCAGAGTATAATTACGACTTCATAACGGTTATGCCTGATGGAAAAGGCCTCGAGCTAGGTAGCGTTATAAATCTAGGGCAGAAATTCGCTAGGGCATTCGAGATAAAATTCATGGATACTGATGGAGAAGAGAAATACGTCTATCAGACATGTTATGGTGTAAGCGAGAGAGTTCTAGGCGCGGTTATAGGAATACATGGAGACGAGATAGGATTATTCTTTCCGCCAGAGATCGCGCCAATACAGGTCGTTATAGTGCCAATAATGAAGCCTGGTGAAAAAGAGATTCTTGAATACGCTTCAAAGATAGGAGGCATGCTGGAGTCGCATGGCATAAGAGTCTTCATAGACAGCGACCTTGAGCATACGCCTGGATGGAAATACTATTACTGGGAAATGAAGGGAGTGCCGACCAGGATAGAGGTAGGAGCTAGGGAGGTTGAGACATCAACAGTAACCATTGCTAGGCGGGATAAAAGGGAGAAGCAGGTAGTTAGGCTAGAGGAGGTCCTTGAAACCCTCCGTAAGATATGGTTCGAGATAAACGAGTACCTGAGAATTAAGGGATTAGAGCATCTCAAGAAGAAAACATTATTCTTACCGGGTCATCTGGAGAATAAGGAGTTCAATGGATTAATCATCGCTCCCTGGGATGGAAGCAAGGAGTGCGCTGAGGAACTCGAGAAAGAGACAGGCAGGAATGTCCTTGGAGAGATAGTCGAGTCCCCGATACCTCTCCCTTCACCTACTCAGTACATGGCGTGTGGTAATAAGGCTGATCGGTATGCCCTGCTAGGCGTAACATACTAAGCTCAATGGGTTTCCAACTAGTTGACTGCATTCTCGTTAGAAAGAATTAGAAAAACGGAATCATTAACTTTTAAAGCCCATAATTAAATCCTTTAGTTAGTAAGCGTTTTCCAGGTGGTATAGATGAGTGAATATATAAAGCAGTTAAAAATACAGGTAGCCAGTAAAGTACCTGGTGTAAAATTCCAGGATAAATCAGCGTTAGAGGTAATGATCTTAAAAGAGGGCAAAGCCGTTTTAACAATAAGGGATGAAAAAGACTACATCGTGTTAACAACATCCGATGGTAACTCCTTTAAGTATGATAAATGGTATACCAAGCCAGAGCATCTTGCTGACACGGTGAAAGTATATATTGAGAGATTAAAGTAGGTTTTTTTCAACCAGTTTAATCCTCAAAGGCTCGAAGTATCCCTCAAACTCGGAAACAATGTTTTTCTCACCAGTAATAACCAACTTATACCTAAACAATGGTGAATCAACAACGATAGTTTCAGCGTCGCCACCCTCGAAAGATGGATTAAACCCGTATTTCTCCGCTAGTTTAACCAGTCTCTCAACATCACTCATCGTTATTTCTCTACCCAGCATATCTAGGGGTATCCCCATGCTCGTTATAGATGTGACGAGGAACCTGACACCATAATCTAGTAATTCCTCTAGGTAGCTGCGGGGGTCTCTGCCCCATAGCGGGGTATACAATTCGAGCCCTAGCTCATCCGCGATAACCTTAAACCTAGTTCTCTGATAGTTACTGGCTATGGCCCCGGTCACAAGTACCTTTACACCGTATCTATCCCTGGCTCTTCTAAGTAGGTTTTTCAAGGCGTCTAACTCTAATTTCTCATTGTAGACACCAATGGATTCAAGTGGTATGCTGAGAGAATATGCTTGTGCTTGGACAACGTTGAAGCTTGGTTTATGGTAGAGCATAGAGTATTTGTAGAATGGTATAATAGTTGAGAGAACTACTACTTGATACCCTGCTTCAACTGCCTTATGCAGGGCATATGTTGAATCCTTTCCACCACTGTAAAGAACAGTGGCCTTCATTAATGCCACCGTTAAACATGGGATTTTTGAAAACGATGTTCACATAATTATAAATTATTACTATTGGGTGGAGGGATCGTATACACGTATTCAACTATGGATTGCCACCTTTATATTTGGGATGGTATTTCTTTATGTATTCTACTTTAATCTTCTTTAATTCTTCTTCAGGTAGAATAGCTAGAAGCTCCCATCCCTTATCCAATGTCTCCTCTATAGTCCTGCGCTCATATTCTCCCTGCCCGATAAACTCTCTTTCAAACCTGTCAGCGAACTCGAGATACTTCCTATCCCTCTGGGTTAGTGTTTCCGTACCAACTATTACGGAGAGCTCCCTCAGCCTTATGCCTTCAGCATAGGCGCTTATTAATTGCATAAATACATTATTGTGGTCCTCTCGTGTCTTTCCTTCACCAATTCCATCCTTCATCAACCTTGAAAGACTCATTAGTGGATCGAATGGTGGATATATACCCTTCATCCATAGCTGTCTCGAGAGAACTAGCTGACCCTCTGTTATATACCCTGTGAGATCCGGTATTGGATGTGTGATATCGTCATCTGGCATGGTGAGTATTGGGAGCTGTGTTATACTACCCTTCTTACTGTGGACACGCCCGGCACGCTCGTATATCGTTGCTAAATCAGTATACATGTAGCCAGGGTATCCTCTTCTACCTGGGACCTCTTCTCTTGCAGCACTGAGTTCTCTAAGGGCTTCACAGTAGAAGGTCATGTCTGTTAATATTACGAGTACATGCATGTCATGTGACCACGCTAAGTGCTCGGCTATGGTTAATGCTACACGGGGTGTTGCAATTCTCTCTATGACCGGTGAACTAGCTGTATTGATTAATGCAATAGTTCTCTCAAGGGCACCGGTCTTCTTGAAGTTATCTATGAAGAACATCGCGTCATCATATGGTACTCCTATGGCTGCAAACACTATGGCAAACTTCTCCTCTTTACCGAGGACTCTTGCCTGCCTAACTATCTGGGCGGCGATCCTATTATGGGGTAGGCCTGAGCCGCTGAATATTGGGAGCTTCTGCCCTCTTACAATACTGAATAATCCATCAATAGCTGAAATCCCGGTTTCAATGAACTCTGAGGGCGGCAGCCTCGACGCTGGATTCAATGGCGCCCCATTTATATCGAGATAATCCTCCGGGATGATCCTTGGCCCCCCATCTATCGGCCTGCCTAATCCATCAAATATTCTTCCAAGCATGTCAATGCTTACAGGTATTTTAAGCGTCTCCCCTCGGTACTTAACCCTTGACCTAAATAGATCAACATCGGCCACTCCACCGAATACCTGTATTACCGTCACCTCTTTACTGACATCTATTACCTGTCCCAGTTTCACCTCGCCTGTTTGGAGTGCCACCTCTACTATTTCACCATATGTTACACCAGGTATTGTCTCAGCGAATAATAGTCCTCCCTGCGCTCTAAGTAGTTTACTCGAGATCCTTGTGGTTAATTTCACCGACATATCTATCTACTCCCCTCCCTAAGATTCTTGAATTCTTCCTCCATTTCTACAAGTATACTATCAAATTCCTTGGTGTTATCTCCAAAAGGTATATACCTCATTCTAGCAATTCTCTCCCTTATCTTCATGCCACGAATTTTCTCGAATGGTACTCCCAGCTTTATTGCTTCGAGAGCGTTCTCGTAGAACTTATCTATTATTATAGCCATCTTAACTGTTTTAACAGGGTGAGAGAAGGCGTCAACAGGGTTAAACGCGTCTTGCTGCAAAAAGTCCTCTCTTATGATTCTAGCTACTTCAAGAGTGAGCCTATCCTCTACAGGTAGCGCGTCGGCTCCCACCAGCCTCACCAATTCCTCTAGCTCGGCCTCTCTCTGCAGGATCTTCATGAATTTCTCCCTTAGATATGAGTACTCATGGCTTATTTTTGACCACCATTCTGTTACGTTATCTACATATAAGCTGAAGCTGGTTAACCAGTTTATTGAAGGGTAATGTCTTCTATACGCTAAGTTAACGTCT
>NZ_JAVZPN010000002.1:44767-48572 GCF_038881575.1 Desulfurococcus sp.
TCTCTCCCTTAGATATGAGTACTCATGGCTTATTTTTGACCACCATTCTGTTACGTTATCTACATATAAGCTGAAGCTGGTTAACCAGTTTATTGAAGGGTAATGTCTTCTATACGCTAAGTTAACGTCTAATGCGTATAATGCCCTGATAAGCCTTAGAGTGGACTGTGTAACTGGTTCACTGAAGTCCGCTCCAGGCGGTGACACTGCACCCATGATGGTGAGGCTACCGGTTCTCTCAGTTGAGCCAATGGTTTTCACGTACCCGCTTCTCTCATAGAACTGTGCCAGCCTTGATGCCAGATAAGCTGGGAAGCCTTCCTCACCCGGTAGCTCCTCTAAACGCCCGCTGATCTCTCTCATCGCCTCAGCCCACCTGCTGGTTGAGTCAGCGACGAGGAGGACGTTGTAGCCCATATCCCTATAGTATTCCCCAAGTGTAACACCTAGGAATATACTTGCCTCCCTGGCTGCGACAGGCATGTTACTGGTGTTAGCTATGAAGATGCTTCTCTCCATCATTGGCTTACCGGTCTTAGGATCTATTAGCTTGATGAAACTGTTTAATGCATCGGCCATTTCGTTTCCTCTCTCACCGCATCCAATGTAAATCGTTATATCTGCCTCACTCCACTTTGTAACAGTGTGAAGCAGGACTGTTTTACCCGTGCCAAAGCCTCCTGGTACAGCGGCTTTACCGCCTTTAGCTAATGGGAATAGAAAATCTATGACCCTAATACCTGTGATGAATGGCTCCCTGGGCTCTAATTTCTCCTTGTAAGGCCTAGGTCTTCTAACAGGCCATTTCTGGAGCATTGATACTTCTTTACCCCCTATCTTGGCAATAGGCTCTACTATACTGTAATCTCCTTCACTGGCTACCCATTCGATAATCCCGTTAATTCCTGGTGGAACCATTATATAGTGTTTAACCACCTCTGTTTCATTAACGTAACCTATGAAGTCGCCCTCGATGACTTTATCACCTGGTTTGACAAGTGGGATGAAATACCATTTTTTATCGCGTGGTAAAGGAGTCACCCTGACTCCTTTCCTAACGAATATGCCTGAAAGAGCCTCGATGACTGGTAGAGGGCGCTGGATTCCATCGAATATGGATTTTATCAGGCCTGGTCCTAGTTCAGCTGATAATGGTTGCCCAGTAGGGTATACGGGGTCACCTACTTTTAACCCTGTGGTATCCTCGTATACCTGTATTATTGCCTTATCGCCCTCTACTCCTATGGCCTCACCAATTAGTCTCTCCTCGCCTACTTCGATTACCTCGTAGACGCTTACACCCCGCACGTTTTCGGCTATTACAAGGGGGCCTGAAACCCTATATATTGTCCCTTTATGCGTACTCATAATGGTTCGCCTTTACCAGGGTAAACGCATCTACAGGTGTCTCTATCGTTAGGAAAGATTATATAGGTATTTCAATGCCCAGGTATTTCTTGGCTATTTCGGCATAGTATTGCCTAACATCGATCCCGGTCAGCTCCACTGGCTTATCGAGTTCAACTATGAGCATTCTGCTTTCATCCACTAGCTCCAGGAGCCTCCGGCACTCACTGAGCACTTGTTTATAGGTGATTAAGACTGAGTACTTGCCTATAGTGGGGCGGAGTTTTTCAATTATTTCACTACAATTGCCATTATACACTATTGAGGAAGCACCCCCAGCAACACCTATTAGGGATAGGTACTCATCACCTATAACTAGTATTTCACCTCTGTACAATTCAAGTCACCCATTTACTAATGAATACCGAGGCCTCCTGTCTATATAAGCCGGAGCCGACCACCGTGAAAACAAGCTTCAAAAACACGTATTGGCCAAGTAGTTTAAGCATGAGCCTACATGTTTTTTCAATGCTTGTTTTCTGGAGTATGAGGGATGCGAGATAGTGTAAACCCGTATAGACACCTAGGTCTAAGGCCTCGATACCGCTTGAGAACTTTAATGAATCGTTTATGGCTTCTGAGAAAACTACCGCGAACGGCCTATCCTTGGAGAGCATGATGCTTATCTCCCTGATACTTTTTCCACAGCTCTCGTAAAAATTAGCTGGATTAAGCGAGAGGGCCCTGGGCTGGAGTTGCCTTACTTCTGGATATAGTATACAGGCTTTAAGCAGCTGCATATCATGTAGTAGGTTGACTAGAACGCTTAACTCGTAATACTTTAGTTTATCAACTTTCATGGCCAGACTGTCTAAAGCTCTGATTATCTGTTGCAACTGAATGCTTCTCTTATTTATGTATTCTTTAACCAGCCCGTGTAGCTCTACTGGTAGAATCTCTCTCAGTATATAGATATTCATGGGATCAGGGATCTCCGGTATTAAGAGCGGTAGGGGCGAAGCCATTAGTGGAGGCTTAACTCCAGCGGTGAGTGCGTTTAATGATAAGTAAAGGTCTAGTGAGCTAAGTAGCCAAAGTATTTTATCAGCAATAGATCTCTCCTCGTCCCCGGCTTGGCTGAATAATGATTGCAATATACCTCTATAGCCTTTATCTAATGCATTATATACATCTATGAGGGATATCCCGCGAATCCCTGCTAATTTACCTATTTCGCTAGCCAGGAATTTCTCACTGAGATAACCAATCGCTGTCTCTAAATTCTGTGACGACAATATGTTAATGTAGTCGCTTCTAGTAAAAAACAGCTTGGAGGATTCAATCAGCATGAGGATGCATCAGCCCCACAGTATTCTCCTAATCTCATTTAAATACTTGTTCTGGAACTCCTTGAACCGGGATTCATACGTGTTATCCACTATTATACCGCTAGCGGACTCAACTATTATACCGCCCTCTATATCGCCCACCTCTATTGAGACCCCTGTCAATCCCAGTTCGGTGACTACCTCCCTAGCCGTCTCTAAGTCTCTTCTACTAACAATAAGCCTTCTCGGTGAGTCAATGGTTTTCATAGATTCGGTAATTAGGTTTTTGAGGGAGGATTTGGCATCGAATCCACGGCTTCTTATAACATTGTACGCCTGACTCAATATATCTGAAACAATATTATCTACTTCCATCGATATAATGAATCTCGCCTCCCTTACCGCGTCTGAAACAATGTTGTTCGCCTCCTTCTCTGCTTCACTAATAATCCTCCTTCTTTCTTTCTCAGCCCTCTCTCTCCATAAGGCTTCAGCTTCCCTTATCTTCCTCTTTGCCTCTGCCTCAGCCTCCCTCACTATCTCCTCTGCCCTAGCCCTCGCCTCCTCGAGTAACCTGGCTTTTACCGCCTCGCTTTCCAGTATCGTCAATTATTGTCACCCGAGTAAGGATAGACCGAGAATCGTGAATATTATGCCTAATATACCCCATAACTCTACATATGCTGCAAGCACGATCGAGCTCATGAGGTTGTTGCCTTTTGTTCTAGGTAGCTCAGCAATACCGTTAGCACATATTATCCCCTGTGCCCAGGCAGATAGGTATTCAGCCAGGAAACCAGCTAGCCCGATGCCAATTAATGCAAGTGCCTTCGTCATATTAATGTTGTCCAATGGCAAGCTAGGTATATACATCAGCATTATATAGATCATTTGTATTAAACCATAGAAGGTCTGAGTCATTGGTAGCGCAGCCAAGATTAATACATTCCTGAACTGGGTTGGATCCTCTGCTAGAACCGATGCACCTACACTGGCTGCACGCTTCATACCTATTGTTGAACCAGTGATGCCACCAATTAATGGTAATGCTCCCGCTAAATACATAAGCCCCATGGCTAATGGATCCATTCAACCACCCTTACACGCAAATATATAGATTTAACCAGGGG
>NZ_JAVZPN010000002.1:48668-85302 GCF_038881575.1 Desulfurococcus sp.
ACGCTTCATACCTATTGTTGAACCAGTGATGCCACCAATTAATGGTAATGCTCCCGCTAAATACATAAGCCCCATGGCTAATGGATCCATTCAACCACCCTTACACGCAAATATATAGATTTAACCAGGGGTTAAAAACGAATTCTATAATCTTCTCTAGGAAACCACGATACGTTTAAACGCGACTATAGAGAATGGATTGTACTCGCGTCCCGAGCCATCGTAGAATTTCATAAGGAATTCGAGCATACATAGCCTCAGTGAGTGCACGAATGCCCCTAGTTGCGAGAGAATCATTACCATCAGGTGTATTAGTAATAGCAGTGGTGCCGATATAATGTATGCTATCATAGCCCCGGCTACACCAGGTATAATCCCTAACAATCCATTAATAACTAGTTTAACCATTATATTGAATGAGCTAGCCATATAGAAGCTTGCAAGGCTAACACCAGCTAATCTAACATAGCTCATGACATCGCCGAGAATGCCTGTGAGCTGGAATATCCACATTAGGAATCCAAGTCCCCGCATCGACAAGTAGTTGCCTACGATAAGTATCACGATACCTAGCAACGCTAGATATAATAATATTTTCTCCGGTATCAGCGTTAAAAATGGTATCTCATACCTGAAGAATGCCTTGAGCACGTAGGGAATTCCAAATAGCTCTGAGATAAATAATCCAACCTCGTTGAGAAGATCCCCTCTCCTCTTCTCTCTAACGAACTTCATGGTGGCTAGGACATGCGCTATGTTAACATGCATCAGCCCTATTAACAAGGCTAGCTTTATGAACTCCACTGGCTGGCTAAACACCGTTAGAATTGCCGGGATATTTATATTGAATATAGAGGACAATAGATCACCGAAGAGCGAACCACTGAGCAATCCAAGTACTAGTGAGGCAATATTGGAAGCTATGAGGAGGCCCTTGAACTCTTTGTAAGCATTACTATATGGGTTCTCAACTAGTTTATCCATGATTAATAAAATAGATATGATACCGGCTAAGGCGTATCCTGCATCAGCGTTCATTATCCCGAAGAAGAATGCGAAGGAATACATGATCAATGGCGTGGGATCGTATTCCCAGTAGCTGGGGACTCCGTAAAGCCTTGTTATGAATTGGAAGTATCTTACCACTCCCTTGTTATTAAACTTTGTGGGTGGATTATCAACGCCTCTCACAGGATCCCTATACTCTATGAAGATAGGAATATTCGCCTTCCTTATAAGATCCTCTAGTGTCCTAACAGCATCACGGGGGAGCCAGCCTGTTACAGCTGATAAGTGCTTTAGATCAGTTGTCATTCCGCTTACCTTATAATATTCAATATGGTTCTCCACGATTAAGAGATACTTACCCAGGATCTCTCCGTGAGACTTGATCTTCTCAACGATTTTCCCTTCTAGGCTTTCAGCCTCCATGTTTAGCTCGGTTATCATCTTTTCAAGGTGTTCTTTAAGTGAGCTAATTGATTTATGCTGCTGTATGAACTCTAGTAGTTGTCTACCAGGATACCATATCCCCATAGAGGATGCTAGTGAGAGTAGCTGGTTTAAATTCTGTGATGGAACGTATACTATAATGGATACTTGTTCCTCATTAACTTTAAACGAGTGTGCAGCTTTGATCAAGCCGGGTTTTTCTACTAGTTCATTGATTGTTTCCTGCTTACCTGTTAAAAGGATTGACGAGAGATGCCTACCCTCATAGTATATCTCGGTAGTCTCCATCGCGTCTGGTAGAGGGGTTATGGCTGCCTGGAGCATTTTAAGGGAGCCAAGCATCTCCCTTATATGTTTCAACTTACTCTCTAGTAATGCTACTTCGTCTTGTAGGCTGGCTACATCTTTCTCTATCCGGCTTAACTCGATCGATGATAGCTCCAGGCCTGTTATAGATACATTTATCGCCAGGCCCTTGGCTTTCTGGATCAGTGAGTTGATGCGTTCTCTAAGAGACTGTAGTCTTTCATATTCCCTCACTATCTTCTCTGCTTCAACTGGTTCTATATCGATAACCCCGGCCTCCTGTAGTAAACGTAGCACCTTCTCTTTATAAGCCTGGAGGAAGGCCACGTTTATTTTTACCATTTCACTGGGTTTGCTTAGTAATAGCCCCATCTATAGCCCCACCACGGTTTTAACCACGTATTCAATTGCTTTCCTTATCCTCTCCTGTGGGATATTTCTTAGGTTTTCAGCGTCTTTCCTGGCTTTCTCAATTATTTCATCATGCTTTACTCTGGCACTAGCTATTAGGGCTTCAGCCTCTCTCCTGTATTCCTCAACTGGTATGGGGCGCTTCAGTATTTCCTCTGCTTTTTTCTCAGCCTCTTTTATGATCATTAATTTCTTCTTCTCAGCCTCCTTAATGATAGCATCTATTGACTCATCAATATCCTTAATAGATGACATCATTGAGCACCTGAATAAGGTTAATTAACGCTACCAGGATTTAAGAGTATTGTTGTAGTGGTTCTTAATATCCGTCTCAGCACTAAAATATGTGTGCGGCTGAGGAATAGTGGGATAGTAGGGTTCTCCATATTCATTACTAGAGCAATCGCTTTAGCCCCTATTTCATCCCTTACAACATATGTGCCTTCTCTTTCTCCAGGTATATACTCTATCACTATAGGTAGTTGAAGCCTGCATGCATCACCAGCTAGGATATCGTGTAGTCTTCTTAATTCACGGGGATCTAATATATGTTGGCTTCCATCTCTAAGAACTATGTATGGTATCTCCATCTCGAGGAGCTCGCATAGATTCCTTCTCTCATATGGTGCATGCTTATTAACCAGCCTCAACTCCTCATTCAGAAATCTCTCAATATAGTTATCACTCATTCCTTCTCCTCTCAAGGCTAGCTTTAACCCTCTTTAATCTTGCCTTCTCCTCCCTCTCCCTTTCATCGAACTTTAACTGAAGTATCCTTATAGTGGACTTGAACCTGGGTATTAAGATGTAATCCAATGCGTTTACCCTTCGCTTGGTTACCTGTATCTCCTTACCAAGAGCCCTTAAAGCATACTCTGTTTTCGCGAGGTCTAGGACTTCCTCTATGAATC
Organism: Desulfurococcus sp.; assembly: GCF_038881575.1. Classification (GTDB taxonomy): domain Archaea; phylum Thermoproteota; class Thermoprotei_A; order Sulfolobales; family Desulfurococcaceae; genus Desulfurococcus. The sequence continues at coordinate 51,749 of NZ_JAVZPN010000002.1, forward strand.
TGGTTGACTCCTCTATGAAGTCGTCGAAGGGAGTCTTCACGGTTTTCTTCTCAGTATTCTTCACGAGTATAGCTGTCTTGGTTTTAACCCCCATGATGTTTTCAGTGCCTACTACACAGTTATTTTTCGGCACTGTTTTCTCTAGCAGGCTATATATGTTCTCGCCGTAGACCCCTGAAAGCATGACAGCCCTAGAGTTCAAGTTAATAAGTAGGGTGCTCACGCTCCGCCTCCTGGACACGCCCTCTTTAAGGAGAGCTAGGAACTCATTGATTAAAATGATGAGTCTCTCACGCAGTATCCTCTCAACCTTCACGCTTATCTCAAGCCTTCTCTTAAGCCTTATCAACTCGATCTTAGTGGGGCGCACTCTCTGGAGGCTTGACACGGCTTAAGCACCTATACTGGCTAACCCGGTTTCTCCACTATTTTATACAGGTAAAACTCAAATGTGTTCTCTCCTTTTATAAGCCTGTATAACACGTAAGCCAGTGGCTTATCTGCTTCACCAGTATAGAGCTCAGCGATAACGAGCTGGTTGCATGCTTCTTCCTCTGGAAAGACGTTACAACCACTATCGCTGAGTATGGATGCTTCAAGACCTAGAGGCTCAACGAGGTTGTTTATCATCACCGGCAGCCTCTCCATTAGGTAGTCCTCGAGTACATCTATTAATTCCCGGAAAACCCAGCCGCTCCCTCCCTCGAATATCAGTCTCATGGATAGGATTCTCCTGAGTGTATCTAACTCGATGCTCAAGCACATCCACCCCTCGAGCAGTATAGGAGGATTAAGAGAGCGGTTTTCATATCGTTTATGGCACCAGAGTAAACCATTTTAACAGCCTCTGATAACGGTATCTTGAATGGCTCGAGGACCTCGTACTTCTCGGGTCTAGCGCCCCGGTACTCTAGGTTGACTGCATAGTATAAATGTATTACTTCGCTGCTGTAGCCTGGCGAAGGAGTATAGGAGCCCAGCCACACTAGTTTCCCCGGATAGTAGCCTGTCTCCTCCTCTAGCTCTCTCCTGGCTGCTTCCTCAGGTGTCTCACCAGGGTCTATGACGCCAGCTGGGGCCTCTATTATAATGTTATTAAGGGGGGCTCTGAACTGCCTCAGTAAGATTACCTCATGATTTCCTAGGATTGGCAGTACAGCCACTGCCTCAGGGAACACGACGATATCCCTTGCGAACTCGTCGCCGCTGGTTTTTCTATAGTATCTCCTGACAACATTGAATCGAAGCCCTTCAACCAGTAATTCTTCCCTTAATACTAGTGGCTTATCCATGATGTTCACTTCCACCAGATTAATAAGTGATGTATAAGTGGATTAATTAATGAGCAAGGTGGTTTAATGCCTAAATTCTGGTTTGGGCCAGCCGGTAAGCCTATAGGTCTTAAATCAATGGATGTAACCGAGGCCCCAGCATTTATAAGGAGGATAGGGTTAAACGCTATGGAGTACGAGGCTGTCAGAGGTATCAATATAAGTGATGAAAAGGCGAGAATACTTGGGGAAGCCTCTAGAAGCCAAGGGGTGAAGCTTAGCCTGCATGCACCATATTATATTAACCTAGCCGGTAGAGAACAAGTAGTAAACTCCAGTATCGAGAGGCTGACAGCCTCTGTAAGGATATCCTCAGTAATGGGTGCATATATAGTGGTATTTCACCCAGGCTACTACAGGGACGCCCCATCTAAGCGTGGAGCTGTTGAAAAGATCATCAGGAATCTCTCAAGGGTTGTAGAGTATAGGGATCAACATGGCTTCAAAGATGTATGGCTCGGACCCGAGACCTCGGGTAAGATAAGCCAGGTTGGAGACCTCGGGGAGGTAATAGAGATCTCCAGTGCTTTCAAAGGGGTTAGACCAGTCATAGACTTCGCACACTTATATGCCAGGTATATGGGTAGATTCATTAGGAGTAAAGAGGATATTGTGAAAATAGTTGACACCATAGAAAAGAAGCTTGGAAGAGAACACCTTAACCCATTACACACACATTTCTCGAAGATAGAGTTTAACAGGGGCGGGGAAAAAGAGCATCATGCATTAGGTGAAGAGAAGTATGGCCCTGACTTCAGGATCGTGTGTGAAGCTCTATGTGAAGTAGGGGTGGATACGGTGGTTATTAGTGAGAGTCCTTTATTAGAGGAGGACTCGTTAATCATGAAGAATACTTGTATTGAGGTATGTGGTGAAAGATGCGTTGTTGAATAAGTTGCGCGACAAGCTGGCCGCTATTGTGAATACTGCAGCGAGGCCCTTCATAGTTATAGGTGTACCACCAAATGCCCTGACAGTGTCTTCAATGATGATATTGCTAATAGGGGCTTTCTTCTTTGCTTTCTCAACCGATATCCTCCTTTACCTGGTATTTATTGCAACATCAAGCATTCTAGACGCCCTTGATGGAGCTGTTGCAAGAGCCACTGGTAAAGCAAGCAGATTTGGAGCATTCCTAGATTCCACTGTGGATAGAGTGAACGATGCTATATTAATACTATCCCTCGGATTCCTGAGATTAAACCAGTTATACATACTGGTGTTCCTAGTGGCTTCATTCCTAGTAAGCTATATCAGGGCTAGAGCTGAAAGCCTGGGCGTAGGGTTAGCCGGCATAGGATTAATTGAAAGACCTGAGAGAATCCTCGGTGTTATCCTGGTGCTAGCATCATATAGGGTGTCTCCTCGGCTAGCTGAAGCACTCCTCCTGGTCTTAACTATTCTCTCGGTTGTAACCGTTGTTCAGAGAATTATGCAGGTATATAGGCGTATTAATGCCGGTGATTAAGGTTTTAATTATCATTAAATACTATCTAAGGTATCTAAGGCGATGGCAATTGATTCGAGGTGCTTACCATGTCCGAGAATATCAAGAGAGTGTTTGTGGCAGGTGACTGGGACGCCGATGGTGTGGTTGCAGCCGCGCTCATCGTATATAGTCAAGAGAAGATTGGCAAATACCCCCTTGAATCCAAGGCTGTGGTCGACAAGATACCTTTAGACCCAGATAAAGTCAAGTATTTCCTGGCTAGTTTTAAAGGAGGATATGATTTAGCGGTCTTCCTGGACATACCATACAGCGAGTATCTTGGTAACGCTATGAAGATGATGAAGAATCACTTCGGGGTCTCTCAGATAGTATTCATAGATCACCATATAACAAGCCTGCAGAAGGCTAGGGAACTCCAGGCATTAGCCGATATCGTGGTGATCGACCATAAGATGCCTACGGCTGGGCTGGTCCTCTGGGAACTCGAGAAGAAAGGCATCAGTGTTCATCAGAGATTAAGGAGTTTTGTCGAGGTAGTTAAATACATGGATATGGGGAAGAGGGTTCCGGAGCAATACATGAAGTTATTCGAGTTAACCAAGATGCTCTCGAAGGCTTTAACCGTTATAAGAGATGAAACCCTATGGGCTAAGATAGTCGAATGGCTTGCCACACCAGCCCCCCTACCAATGCCCCTTGATGAGGCGTTGTGGGGTAAGGTCAAGGCAATTATAGAGGAGAGGGATAAGGAGGTGGCTGATAAGGCGATGGAACTAGCCGTTGGCGCTATTAAAGTAGGTGATTTCCGCTTCATCGACGCGAGGAATGAGTGGAAGAAGAGAGGGGTTACCGCACTTGCTTCAAAGCTTTCAACAATACTTAAGGCACCAGTACTACTACTAGCTGGGACCAATAGAGAGTACACACTTCTAGTTATAAAGGCGTCTCATGGTAGGGCCTACAGGATAGCTAAGTATCTTGTTGGGGAGGGTGTAGCATTAGATATAGCCGGGCATCCCAACCTAGCTATAGTGAGGTTACCGAAGGACCTGGAGAAGCAAGAGCTGATTAAAATATTGTATCAAGCCGTATACTACTCCACATAACCTGCAGGAACATGTCATGATCCAAATACTCGTCTCGGAAAACTCCATGCATATGCATGTATCGAGGGAGCATCACCCTGAAAACCCTGAGAGAATAGTGAGGGTAATCTCAGCGCTTAAGAGGCATGGCATCAGATATGAATTACATGATGCCGGCGGGATGGATATCGGTGAGGCATTAAGCATTGCTAAAAGGATACATAGCAGGGGATACATCGATAAAATACTGATGTTATCGAGGAAGGCGCCATTAAACATAGACCAAGATACATATCTATCTAGTGACACTTTGACTCTAGCACTGGAAACGCTTTACACATCATACCTAACGGCTCTAAACTTGGGTGGGGATATTGTTTTCTACATAGCTAGGCCGCCTGGTCATCATGCTGGATACCGTGGGAAAACCAGGAGGGCTTATACGCAGGGTTTCTGTATATTTAATAATGCTGTGGCTGCTGTACATGGTCTTATTGATAGGGGATTCAAGAATATAGGGGTCCTCGACTTCGATGCCCATTATGGTAATGGATCCATGGAGCTACTCTATACAAGTAGAATACTCCAAGTTGATTTACACCAGGATACCCGTTCCCTACCGGTTTTCCCCTGGAATCCCAGCGAGATAGGGGCTGGTGATGGATACGGGTATAAAATAGGTATCCCCCTAGAACCTGGTACAGGCGATGACTCCTTTGTCCAGGTACTAGGCATAGTGAAGAGGATTATTGAGAAATATAACCCTGAAGCACTTGTAGTATCAGCTGGCTTCGACGGCTTCATCGGGGATGGTTTAACTGATCTAGTGTTAACCGAGTATAGTTATTACAGGATCGGCTATATGATCCAGAGCCTCGGTACACCGGTTATAATAGTCTTGGAGGGGGGTTATTCAAGGGGACTTGATAAAGGATTGATAGCATTTATACATGGGCTCACCGGGGCTAGGGTTGCTTATGAGCCGGGAAGGAGTCTTCAGGGCGGGATTGCCAGGATCAACCTTGCAAGGGCGAATAAAATAATTAGCCGGGTTGAGAAATACATCGTGTAGAAAGGGTTAAACCATGGATACTGGTAGAAAGAACGCAACAGTGGAGTCCGAGGTCAAGCTACAAGTATTAGTGGACATAGAGGTTATTGAGAAATATCTAACTACCCATGGCTTCAGAAAGGTGGATGAGTGCCGAGAGAAAGACATTTATTTCAAGCATCCATGCAGGGATCTCGCTCTAAGCGACGAGGCCATTAGGTTACGCCACCGGGTCTGCATGAACAGTGGAAGACATATAGTCTTAACATATAAGGGGCCAAGGGAGAATAGGGAGGGCTTGATTAAGACTAGGAGAGAGATCGAGGCCTATTTAACACCGGATAATGCCTCCTCTATTATCGAGATACTGGATAAAATAGGGGTGTCACAGTTAATATCATTCGTGAAAAACAGGGATATATACAGGAGCGGTGGCCTGGAGGCCTCAATAGATGAGCTTAAAGGGGTCGGGTATTTCCTCGAGGTTGAAGCAAAGGAGCCCCATGCTATTCATCTGCTCGATATCATTGTAAGGGATTTATCCGGCATGACTAAACCTATTCAGGAGACATATCTCGAGATATGTCTGAAAACAGGTAGATGCATAAAAGAATAACGTCCAGTAATCAACCTTAACAGAGGTACTCAACAATACCGGTGCTCGTAGAAATATTAGTATATTAAATTGAGGAGGAATTCTGAAAACACTATGGTGGAGGGGTTGGAGATGTATAAAGCGGCCACGGTTATTACAGAAGCTCTTTACAGGCGTGTAGTGGGAGAACAAGTCGAGAAGATGAGTGAATTGAGGAATACTGATATAATATATGTAACAGACCTAGTTGCTTGCAGCCATAAGTATCACTTAAGAAGAAAATATCCGGAGCTCACGATCAGCTTCGAGCCATCCTCTGTGCTCGGGATCCTTCTACATAAGGGATTAGAGGAAGTGCTTATGAGTGAGGGATATGAGGTTGAGAAAAACATAGAGACACATGTAGAGATAGGGGGTAATAGATATATTATTAAAGGGAGGCTCGATGCCTATAACCCAAATACTAGAGTAGTTGTTGAGGTAAAGAGTTCTAGGTCTTCGAAGGATCTTCCAAGAGAGCATCATGTGGAGCAGTTAAACATTTATCTAAACATGTTGAATGCGGAATCGGGCATCCTAGTCTATATAACACCTGATAAAATAGTAGAGTATAGTATTCCACGTGAGAAAATAGATCTGAAGAATCTTGTGAAGAACATAGTGGACGATATTGTTCACCCACGTTATTCATGGGAGTGTAGTTACTGCATATTTAAGAAGATGTGTACATACTATGTAGAGGAGCAGAAACCCCAGTGATGAGCTCGGGAAGACTGAGCATAGCAATGAGGATGGTCTTGAGTACTGAGTTCTTTACTGGTTATGAGTGTATGTATTCCTTTAAAGCCAGCGTGAATAACAGGTATATATACATGAATGCGATCATGCTTAGAATGCATGAAGCTAGTATGCTTTTAAGCGGTCCCAAGCCTGCATATAGTAGTCCACCAATATAGTTTGCAAGTGCTGCACCCATGTTCTCCAGGAATCTTTGAACACCTGTGGCCCTGCCACGTATCTCCATCGGGAGTATCTTGGTTAGTATAGCGGAGATCAATGGCCCCACTAACGCTCCCCCAATAGCTCCGAAGATCGTGCCTGTAACCAGGGGAAGTAATGGATTTGTACTGATGAGTAGTGGTGTAGCATATAATAGGTATGATATAGTTGACAATGAACCAGCCAAGAGGATCACAGTTAGATAGTTCTCGCTGAGTAATGAGGCCAGGATTATTGATGTAGCTATAGAGGATGCTGTTCCCACAGTGTTGATGAACCCCCATTCAGTATTAGTAACTCCCAGTATTCTAACAGAGTATATTGATCCATATGTATTCCAAACAGATGATGCCAAAGGCGAGATGAACCCGGTGAACAAGTAGATTAAGACAACGTATTTAACCATCCTGTACCTGAATAACTCGGCTATATCATTAAGTATGTTGAAGTCGCCTCTATTATTCCTCAGATTAATGGTTTCCCTGAGACTCCTAGCTCTGAGGAACAAGACTATTAGACTCAAAGTCCCGGATAGTATAAAGCCGTATCTAATTCCTTGAACACCATATACATCATATAGTTTCCCGCCGACTACAGGCATGAAGAGCCATGGAATACTGGGAAAGACGTTCAACGCGATGAAGCCCTTCAACTCCTTCCTGGATGGGAGGGAATCCATTACTATAGCCGTTAAAGCCGGTTGGTAGAAATGGACGGCTTCATCTATCACCCATATAATCGCCAATTGATTCCATGACTGTGCAAAAGCATATGCGAATTGAACAAGTGAGACAAACAATGTTCCAGCCAGAATCATTCTAACCCTTCCAACCCTATCGGTTAACACCCCTCCCAGGATAGTGAATAAACCCAGTGCAACCATACCGATAGATTTGACAAGGGCTATCTCGAAATCTCCTGCTCCAAGACTCTTAGCGTAAAGAGAGAAGAAGGGCTGGACAAGCGCGCCGCTTAAACCATAGAGAAACCATGAGATAGCCATTACTAGCACGTTTCCTCTTAGGACACCTAGTAGATCCTTGAACCCATTAATCAGGGACATCGATAAGCACCCATAATGATGCTCAATTGATTCCCCAAGGTTAAAAATACATAATTTTTAACTTGACATATGCTGGTGGCCAACAGAATAATAAATGAGAGGATAGCGTGGAATCCAATAGCACTTAGTGAAGTGCTTCAAGCAATATTATCTCTATGTGAATCCGGGTGGGAGATAAGTTGTTTATCTCGGATTGCCTCGGCTCATTGAAATAATATATTTTATTCTTCTTTCATGGATTATTTAAATTTAGATTTAAAATAGATTTGTTACCCATAATTGTATTTATATGGAGCGTGATAAAATTGAGGAAGTTGATCCTGGCTACCATATCACTACTATTAATCACATCAATACTTCAACCACTTGTACCAATGGTTAACAGTGCCGGCGATAAAATATATGTTGCAATTGTATGGCATTATCATCAGCCATGGTATTATAGTGTCGATGAATCATACCTTGTCTTGCCATGGGTTAGAATGCATAGTGTTGGAAACTACTATAAGATGGCATACATACTCTCAAAGTACCCTGATATAAAGGTCTCCTTCACCTTCTCCGGGTCCCTGCTCGAGCAATTAATCGACATGGTTGAAAACAATAAGATGGATGCCCGTGAAATCATATCCTGGAGAGTGGTCAATGGAACTCTAAGCAGGGAAGATGTATTCAAGATGCTTCAGATTCCAGGTGGATTCTTCGATGTGAACTGGGGTAGGATAGTTGATAAGTCACCACGATTCAGCGAGCTACGGTCACTAGCTCAGTCAGCGTGGACGCAGTGTTCCCAGATAACGCGGTCTGAAAGCGAGTTGATGAACTGTATAGTAGACAGGTTCACAGGTGGTGATTTAAGTAGCCAGAACGTGGTTGACCTAGCGGTATTATTCAACCTGTTATGGATAGACCCGCAGGTAGCACAGGAGGAGTATCCTGAGGTATATTCATTAATGGAGAGAGCGTATACTTCAAGCCAGCCAAACTATACTATAAATGAATTGAGAATTGTTCTGAACACGCATAGAGATATCATGGCTAAAATCATCCCAGCATATAAAGAGCTAGCCTTAAAAGACCAGGTGGAACTAGTACCAGTACCCTATAGCCATCCCCTTGCACCCATAATAGCTGATCTAGGGTTTTCAGAGGATTTGGAGATACATATTTCTGAGAGTATGAGGTTGTTCAAAGAGTATTTTAATGTAACACCGAGGGGTGTATGGCCAGCTGAGGAGGCTGTGAACGAGGAGGTGCTCGAAGCATTTAAGAGAGCTGGTGTTACTTGGACTATAACAGATGAATCTATACTAGGGAAAACCGGCGTTAACACTGGTGATATAAATGTTCTAGGGGTACCATGGTACATCGATTTCCAGGAGGGCAGGATATACGTGGTCTTCAGGGATACAGAGTTAAGCAACCTGATTAGTTTCCAGTATAGTTCACAGAGCTACACTAATGCCGTCAACGACTTCATTAACAGGATACTATCACTTAAAGCTTCGGCAAGCGGCCCGAGAATAATTGTGGTTGCATTGGATGGCGAAAACCCCTGGGAAAACTATGAGAGATTCGGGGACTTATTCCTTAACGAACTATATAGGCGTCTCTCAGAGCTACAGGCACAGGGAGTATTAGAAACCATTACACCGGGCTCATTCATAGACTTATTCCCTAATGTGGCTCAGCCGCTACCTTTAAAGACATACGTGTATCTCGACATAGCTGGTAAAGATATTTCCAATATTCCAGGAAATAGCTATGGGGATGGATATAGTGAGTTACCGAGGAAAGTAGTCCAGGCCCATATACCTGAAGGCTCGTGGTCCGGTGGGGAGGTGGCTACCTGGATAGGAGATAGACAGGAGAATATTGCATGGATGTGGCTTGTTAAAGCAAGGAGTGAAATAATAGGGAAGCTAGGCATCCAAGGCTTCAAGTCTATGTATGTTCAGTACCCGGAGATAGCTCGCAGTCTCTTAAAGGCTGAGGCTAGTGACTGGTGGTGGTGGTATGGTGGCGATGGTGGTGGTTCTCCACAGACCTTCGATCCATTATTTAAGGCTTATCTAAGGAAGGCTTATCAACTAGCCGGTTTAACCCCACCGGACTACCTGAATGTAACGGCTTACCCTGATGGGACTCCTATAGGCGTGTTAAACACTAATGTTCCCAAGCCATCCACGTATACTCCAAATATTGATGGAATAATAGAGCAGCAATGGTACACGGAGATCTCTAATGGCAATGGTCTTAGAATACCTGTGGGCCAGGTATTAGACTCCTTGTTAATACTGGTGGAGCCAGGTAAACTATACTTCGCACTCAACCTCACCACTGTAGATACCCAGGGATTAAGGATAGGGATATATTTCTCATCACCGTCGACATCTCTCTCACCATTCAACCCAGGCTACCAGGTCTATCCAAGAAATAGTAGGGTAGACCTGGGAATATACCTTGTTAAAGAAATATTGGTGGATGTAGCTGCGAGAACCGTAACGATATCGAATGCCAGTGTTAATGACTGGAGTGAGGTCTGGAGAGGGAACGTAAGCGTAAATGCCGGCGGCTCGTTCACTACTGCTGAATTCTCTATTGATACAACCGGGCTTAACCTACCTGAAGGGGCTACAACATACCTAGCGGTTGTGCTATACAGCGGTGATAATGTAACTGAGTACTCATCTAGATTCGGCTTGGTGTATCAACTTCAAATACCGCGTGGAGCAATTAGTGGAACAATCATATTTGAGATGAATGATCCAACTGGAGACGATGACGGACCAGGGGGATACGGGTACCCGGGTAACTCCGTGTTTAAGCCAGGAGTCTTCGATATGACTAGGTTTACCGTGATTGATCAAGGCGATAAAATAGTGTTTAAGATCACTTTCAGAGACCTAGGAGGCAATCCGTGGAGTGGGCCTAACGGCTGGAGCCTGCAACAGGTGCACATATATATACACACCTCCTTGGGAGCTAAGGGTAATAGTACTACCATTGGTTTAAACGCTGGTATAGCAGAGGGTTACGAATGGCATATGGCTATAATACTTGCCCCCGGCTGGGGTAGTGATCCTATTCCAGTGGGGGAGAAATCTGCTATATACTACTATGATAAAGACAAACCCGTTGTCCAGGATAGCGGCTTCAAGGTCTATGCTGATCAAGCTGGTAACAGTATCATAGCAGAGGTCTCTAAGTCCCTACTCTATGATGTAGAAGACATTAAGAAGTGGGTATACATTGTTGCCGTGACTAGTCACGATGGATATGGTACGAATAAGATAAGAGGCTTCAGTCTAAGCGGAGGCGAGTGGTTGGTAAGTGTGTCATCAAACTACTCGATGGCCATATTGGCCGGCGTTATTCCATACATATTAGACGTGTTAGCGCCAACACCCGAGGAGCAATACAGTATGTTATTAAGCTTTGACCTAGCCGGTAAGAAGCTTGCCCAGTTGAAAGGCTATGGGACCACACCTGTAACAATAACAACAACCCCGGTCACGACTATCACTACTACAACAACTACTACGACCACCACGACAACGACTCCTACAACTACAACAACAACCACTACTACAACTACGACAACCACCACAACTACCACTACTACGACAACACCTATTCAACAACCATTGTTAAACATGGGGCTACTGGTTACACTAGTAGTGGTGATCATAGTAGTTGCAGCAATACTTGTATACTTGTTCAGAACCAAAATAGGAAAACCCTAGTTTTTTTAAAAAGCCTTCTTTACAGATATGACCCCGGAATAGATGCGGGAACCAGTGAACCGCCCTAGTGGAATCCTCGTCCTTCAGGGCGGGGAGGAGTTCAGATGATGGGTAATTCATGTTCGCCATGGTTGAGCTATGGTAGTTTTTTGAAAAGGAGCCTCGAGCCCTGCATGATGCCAAATGCGTCTGCAGCACTTCCATTATTCACCGCTATCTCCAGGTATCCCCATGAATTAATATAGCAGGCCACCTCGCCTGGGTTAACGATGCTGAAACTTGTTGTAAACATGCATTGGCTTTTTCCTCCTTGATGTATTATCTCTACTTTATCACCGAGCCTAAGAATAGAGTATGCTTCATCCTCACTGATGTTTGTCATTACATTACCATAGATATCGATGTAGAGTGCGTGTCCCTCGATCAAGTCATCACTGATTCTAGGAGGTTCAATTCTGATTGTTTTCAATGAGTCAACAGGTATCTCGGTACCGATCGCCTCGAGCGGTATACCACGGCTAATCCATGCTGCTACAGGGGCGAAGATGTCGCGTCCATGGAATGTATGTGATACATTGCCCAGCCTGTACCTGGAATTAGAGATGTCAACCACCCTCTTAACTCCATCTTTTAATGCCAGGAGGCTTAGGCACCCATTGTCTGGTCCAACAAGTATGTAATTACTTGTCTCCACTACTATAGCCCGCCTGTTACTGCCGACGCCTGGATCCACGACAACCACAAATATTGTGCCCGGAGGGAAATACCTAGCTGAAACCATGAGTACTACAGCTGCCTCAATAATGTTGTGGCGATTTATGCCATGGGTTAAATCCACTATTTCAGCACCTGGGTTGATACTTTTTATAACTCCCTTCATCACGCCTACATATGGATCCCTATACCCGAAGTCAGTTATCAAGGCGATAATCCTGTTACTCATAGTGCCCACCATGTGGCTAAACCATTATGCAGTGGTCATATATAATTATCCTATGTGAGAGCCCTCGGACACAGTATTCATCACTGCATGGATCAGTTTATCCGCTGCACTTCATTGGGCACTTCTTGTTATTTATTACTCCTATTCAGACCAGATAAATGTGCCGGTCGAACGCTACAATGGTTCATCACAGCTCAGGCCGCCCGTCGAATCCATCCCGGCACAATATTTCATAATTATCGTTGCACCTTAATATTTTGAATAATTATTATTGTTATTTTGGTTAATCAGTATATTAGTTGGTTTATAATAGGGATCAAGTGGGGTTATCGCATGAGTGAAGGCGTCAGGGTACTGCTAAGTAATCTATGGTTCCCTAGCAGGGATAGGGTTGTAAAAGGTGTAATATTTCTGGAAAACGGTAAAATAGGGTTTATTGGTGAAACTCCTGAACCAGAGCATGAATTAAGCGAGCTACAATACGACTTCCAGGGGCATGCTATAGCCCTTCACGGCTTTAGCGCTATAGTAGATCTAGTGGAATACCCGTTTAGGAGACTAGGCATCAATGATTTCTCAACTCTATCAAGAGACGAGCTTGAGAGGCTCGCAGAGGTGGGGTTTGCAAACGCCTTAGCAAACGGGATCACTATGCCGATAGTGTATACTGAGCACTTGAAACCCGTGGAGAAAATATCGAGGGAACTAGGCATAAAGGTCGTGATTATTCATGAAGGGGAGGTTGTGGAGAAAAGCGGCTTATACTATCTGCTCGTGAAAGAAGGCAACATGTATTTCAATGATGAGAAGATAGGTGTGTTAAGCGATATAACTTGTTCACCTCAGAGGATCACTGAGAAGTGTAGGATAATGGATTTGAGAAGTACCGGTTCCACTATATCATCTCTCTCAATACTATATGAGAGCGGGGTGGACTCGGGAAGACTCTATAGAATACTTGTAGAACCCTACAGGATAACCAGGGTTGGAGAGGGGGTTATAGATGTAAACGAGATTGCGGATCTACAGGTCATCGACTTAGGGAATCCATTGAAGGCATCCATTATCAGGCATGAAGACGACTTCTGGGCAACAGTGTCCCGCTTCATGGATCCCGATATAGTCTTCGTTAATGGGGAGTCATACTATGAAAGAGGAGAACACCTTGTTGTACCCGTTAAAAATATAACTGGTATTCTCGACAAAATCTCCATCAAGTAAGAATCCAGACGCTAGTCTTCTATATATATCTCAACTACGTCTCCGGTTTTAACACCGAGTGCTTCACGTAGATTATGCTCTGATATAACCTCAATAATGTTTAAGGCATGCCTGGTCTTTAATGGTTTAATAATGTATACCGGTATATTCTTGATTCTAGCTTTGACGGCAAGTACTTTACCATATGCCTGGCTAGGTGGATCCACCTCGATGTATTTATAGTCCTCTATGTTGAAGAATCGCGGCTCAACTAACTCTATGTTTAATGTACCTGGGTAGGGATTTATCCCGAGGATTTTAAGGAACCTGTCGCGATATAGATAGACGTATCTACTTCCCTCACCAAGCCCGGTGATTATTCTACCCTTGAGTCTATGCATTGAGATACCTCTGGGTTATACTGGGGGAGTTATAGATAACTTGTTTGTTTAAAAATAAAAATATTTAGGTATCTACTGTAGCTTCACAAGGTCCTCTAGAACAGGTATTGTGAAGTCTAGCCCCAGCTTTATGAGAGTCTCCTTCTTTGGGACACCGTTTTCATCCCAGCCACGTGTTTCATAGTATATCTTTAACATTTCACTGTATTTAGAGATATCTAGGTGTGAACCCGCATACGGTCCTTTTGTAAGTGGGTGTTTAAACCATCTGGTGGGCGGGTAGTCCATCGAGCTACTCCAACCCATGTATTCGCGTATCCAGAATGCCCTTATCAACGTGTAGATCCTGTTGGCAGTAACGCTTATATCGTCGAGGCTCCATTTTAAACCAGTTACAGCTGAAAGGAATCTTGGGTAGTACTCGAGGTCGAGGCCTACTTCAACCCATGGAAGCCTACATGTTGTCAGCGACTCAAACATTCCTCCACGCATGTTTTGCAGGAAGATTAAGCGTTCAACCTTATCCCTGCTATACGATGATCTATCCGTTCTAACTTCATAGCTTATTATCCAGGCATCCTTATGGTGGGCTCCAATAGGAGATGTGCTATATGCCAGGGCCATTCCGGGAGTTGTGTGACAATTGTATGCAGATACCTCTAAACCCTTCACATGCATAGCGAAATCGAGTGCTTCACTACCAATACTCCTTGCCATCCTCATAACTCCCTCAGCTATGAATGCTCCTAACCCGCGTCTATACGCTGTATCAATGGTTATCTCTCTCACGGCTTTGAAGTCGCCCCATTCAATTCTTTCTTTAACTAACCCTCTCTCGCTGGCCTCCATATAGAACCCTATCGAGTTACCCAGGCTTATGGTATCTATCCCTAGTTTATCAGCCAGCTTATTTATCTCGGCAACTCTTTTCAAGTTCTCTAATAATATATTACTGCCCAGCATTGCAACGTTCTCATAGTCTAGTTCGCTCTCCTCTCCTACTTCATCGCCAATAACATTACCGCACTGCATATTACAGTAAGGACATCCTCTTCTATTTATCTTCAGTTTTTCCATTAAATCACCGCTTATGGTTTCATATAGCTCCCACACGCCCTCCCTAAAGTTCATTGTGGGTAGGACGCTGTTTTGATGACTCCACTGTATTGTGGACATTGTGCCTTGTCTAATCCAGTAATCATAGTTATCGCTACTCTGAATCTTCTTATAGGCTTCCTCGGATATTTTTCTAAGGGCCTCCTTATCGGCTACAGGCGGCTCCATGTTTCCCTTGATCACTATCGCCTTCAGCTTTTTACTGCCCATTACGGCACCCATACCTGGGCGCCCCCCGCTTCTCCCCTTCTGGGATATCACTGTGGCGTATCTAACCATGTGTTCTCCCGCCGGCCCGATTTCAAGTATGCCAATGTTTCTACCATGTTCTCTAACCAGTTTTTCCTCTGTGGTGAAGGTGTCAAGCCCCCATAGATCCTCGGCACTCCTGAACTCTACTCTACCGTTTTCAATGTAGAGGTAGACGGGTTTCTTGGATGCCCCTGTGATTATGAGTGCATCGTAGCCACTGTGCTTTAAGTGGTGGCTGGCCATGGATCCTATATTACCATCCCCATAGCCATTTGTCAGCGGGCTCTTAGATGCGACAACCAGTTTACCGCTACTGGGTAATGGTAGCCCTGAGAGAGGGCCTGAGGCCACTATTAATGCATTATATGGTGATAACGGGTCCACTCCTGGAGGGATTAGATCCCATAGGAGTCTAACCGCTAGGCCTCTTCCACCGATGAATCCATGTAGTATCTCTGGCTCTATGCTTACCTCTTTTACCTTACTCCTGGTTAAATCTATTAGTAGTGCCTTACCCCACCAGCCATACATATACATCACAATAGATATTAAACGCCTTTAGAGATATAAATTTTATAGCCCTGTATAATCTGAGGCGGAATCTATGATTCCTGTGAGGATTCCCCAGCTTTAAATACTGTGTAGAGATTGCTATTATACCCTGATAGTGGAAGCTGTATAGAAGTGGTATTCATGGGTAACGACGTCATCATTGATGATGGATGGGTGTGCTGGGATAACAAGAGGAATGCTCCTAGATTAAACTGTAGGAAATGGAGGATGAGGCATGATTACTGGCTGGCGGGTTCATTCGAGAAGAGGCTTGTAGAGGAATTGATCTTAGCCGAGTTCAAGATCCATTATCGTCTTCAAGATAGAAACGTGCTCATCCATCGTGCACCTAATCCCTCGTCACGGAGCATGTTAACACTAGAGGTTTTCGCTGATGGGGTGAGACTGGGTGTGGTGGAGTATAGGATAGGGGAAAAATGGATGATCCATCCTAGCGGTGGGTTAGCCAGTCTACTCAACAGTCTAGGTGCATACAGTGTTGAGGCTGAGCCCGGCTATGGGAGATGGTTGAAAGGCAAAAAAGTGAAGGTGGTTGGGGATATAAATGGTCTGCGATGGATTCTATTAGACTTAGACAAATATGTCGGTGTTGCAAGGGTTATTGATGCATCAAAGAAGCTTGTCAAAGTAAAGGATGTAGCACCGAAAGGATTCAAGCCTCTCCCAGCTACAGGTATTATACAGGTTGTAGAAGCTAATAGAAGCCTGCTTGAGACAGCCATCAACGAAGCTGTGGGCTTCCTGAAGAAAACACTGGAGAATGTTACGGATGGTATAGCGGTCTCCTATAGTGGTGGGGCTGATTCAACGGCTTCACTGGTTTTATCTCAAGAGGCGTTAGGTCATGCAAGGATAAAGGTGGTCTATGTAGATACAGGTATGGATCTACCCGGTGTCAAAGAATATGCTCTAAGAATACTCGATAAACTCGGCTTAACGCCTCATGTAGTGTCTTCGGGATTGGATCCACTCAACGAGATTGCTTCTCGTGGACTACCCACGCGCGATAACAGGTGGTGTACTAGAATACTGAAGCTTGAACCCTTAAGGAGATTCTACAGGGAACACGATATAAGATTCGTTATCGATGGATCTAGAAGTAGAGAAAGCAGTAGTCGAGCCGAGACGCCGAGGATAAGTAGAAATCCCTTAATACCTGAAGTCACAAGGATATTACCGATCAAGTGGTGGAGTAGGTTACTGGTTCAATTATACCTAGTGAACAAGGGAATAGAGTTAAACCCCTTGTACGACGAAGGCTTCACCAGGCTAGGCTGTATACTGTGCCCTGCAATGCATCCACACGAGCTTGAATTATCTTACACCAAACACAGGTACTGGTTTGAGAGATTACGGGAGGTCACTGGTCTCTCGATAAACGACGTAATGATGTATTTTTACAGTGAGAAAGAGAAACAATAATTGATTATGGGCCCGGCGGGATTTGAACCCGCGTCCTCCCGGTTATCAGCCGGGCGCTCCACCAAGCTGAGCTACGGGCCCCAGGTATCCACAAAATGTATAATGGAATTTAAAAGTTTTCCTGCTTTCACTCCTTTGTTGTATATACTGTGCCTGGAAAAACCAGGTTTCTCAGGTTAGATTAGTGATGATGCTAGTTGCTCCATGTATTTCACGACGTCTGCAACCTGGTTGACGGACTCCATGAATAATGCATCAAAGAAGTCTTGGCGAAACAGGAGTAATATCCCCACGATCGACGTGAATAACGCGATGGCCAGGGTGGATGCTTCTGAAAGCAGGAACCTTTTTCCAATAGTCTTCCTTGCAGGTGCCTCGAAGACCAGTATGAAGAATAACCTCATATATGCTAGTAGACCTATAGCGCTTGCAATCAGCATAACTATAGCGAATACAGGGTTGTAACTGAATAACGCGTTGTATAGGAGTAGCTTGCCTAGGAAGCCTGGGAGAGGCGGTATCCCGGATAACGTGAGCAGGGATATAACGCTGGCTACTCCGGGTATGATATGAGTCTTAAATGACCCGGCTAGATCATTTATCCTACGGCTACCAGTGTATTTTATCAGTAAGCCCGTACTCAGGAAGAGGGTGGATTTCGCAAGCGAGTGTACCACAGTGTAATATAGGAATGCCAAGATACCGAGTGGGCTTAAGACTCCTATACTCATGAATATATAGCCTGTGTTCATGACTGTGGAGTAAGCTATCATTCTCTTTACGTCTTCCTGGATATTCATTAGTAAAGCACCTATAACTGCTGAGAAAGCCCCGGTTAACACGATTAGGAACGATATAACATCCCTAGCCGGGGTCAATGAATCCAGTATGCTTCCACCATATATCAGGTAAAGGATTTTATATAGTCCCACAGCACCAGTGTTAACCATCAACCCGCTCAGCATTGCTGAGACAGGTGATGGGGCTGCTGGATGCGCGTCAGGTAGCCAGAAGTGATTAGGAAATACACCGCTTTTAATGCTGAACGTCCAGAACGAGATAGCCATGATTAAACCTATTGACACGGCATCGTAGCCTGTACCCATATACGTTATTGAGCTCCCCCGGTATCCATGCGTCTTCAACGATAAATCCACGAGGTTCAGGGATCCATATACATTATATATTATTGCCAGTGCTAGAAGGTAGAGGGTTGTACCCATGGCTCCCACGAAGGCGTATTTTATACCTGAGACTATCGGGCCAGCCCTGTGCCTGTAATACATTACAAGCCCGTAGGATGATACACCCGTGACCTCCAACATAACGAATAAATTGAAGACATCCGATGTCATTATAACACCCAGTATGCCTGAGAAAACCCCTAACATAAGTGTTACATACCATGGATATCCATCATCCACTATGTATTCCACACTGTACACCATGATCACGGCTAGGATGAGGCTGGTGGTTAACGCCAGTATCCCTGTTAATTTATCAAGCGTATAGGTTATTCCAAGTGGTGGAGGCCACCCACCCATGAGATAGGCTTTGGGTGTGTTACTCTCGTATGCTTGAATAAACCCCAGTATCGATAATACAAGTGTGATAAGGGTGAATAATACTCCGTGAACAAATACTATGAGCCTGCTCCTGGAAACTAGGTATACGAGGGGTGTGAGAAACGCGCCCAAGACAGGTATAAAGGGTATTAAGCCGATTACATGGGGGCTCATCTAATCACCTGCTTTCTTAATCAAGTATTTTCGAAGCATAGGTCTCGAACTCCTTGCTTATTAAGCGCCTAGCCTCTAAGGGGTCCTTGGTTGATACATTAATCCAGTTCACGTAGAAGAAGCCGTCTCTCTCGTCAACGACAACAGTACCTGGAGTATTTGTAATGGAGCTAGCCACTAATAACCTGGCATATTCTGAGGTAACTGTTACCGGTATTTTAACTATACCGGGCTTAATATCCATGTTAAAGATTCTCTTTACAACATCCATATGCGACTTGAACTCTATTATCGTGAGATACTTGAAAAAGTAGAATATAAGTAGAATGAGTCGCTGGGGTTGTAGTATCTTACTCGGGTTCCTAATCAAGTACTTGCCCGTAACTAATCCAGTGATGGTGCTTACCAATAGTCCTGTAGCAATATCGTATGGCGTGAGGCCGCCTGCTACGAGTATGTATACCATGAATACTAGTAGGGCTGTCGCTAACTCCTCTATCATTCCTCAGGCACCTCCTTTAACGCGGCTTCCACTAGCTTCCTTGCATCGGTTGTACCTTGCAACTTATATGCTTGTATTATAGCGAATGCTATCAATGCGTTCACAGCCATACCTATAACTATGCCTGTTAACACGAGGGCTTGTGGCAGGGGGTCCACGGCATGCTGTTTTAAATACTCTAGGTATTCACTGGTTAGACTCGTGAATATAGGTGGCACTGATGGATAGACTATTCTATATCCTATCATTATGAATATCACGAACACCGTGTCAGATAACATGGTTAGCGATATCAACTTCTTCACTAGGCTTCTCCTATACACTATGCCATAGATCGAGATCAGGGAGTTTAAGACCACTACTATTAATAATATAGACCAGGCAAAAGCCTCAGCGCTCACTTCTCCTCACTCTCCGCTCCTGCTAGTGATAGATAAATGAATACAGCCGTGAAGCCGGAGGCTACAGCTATATACTCGAATAAATTATAGAAGAAGAGGCTTCCACTGGTAAGCATCCCAGCTATGTGTGAAGGGTAGAAGCTGATATTTGATACAAGTGGGAGGTTCTTTAGAACCGGTAATAGCGCTACGACCCCTATCGCTGTAAGGGCTATTCCACGGATTGCTATTAGCTTCTCAGAGGTTATATTCATATTAAGCAGTGAATACACTGAGAAGATGGGTATGATGAGTAGGAATGCCACAGCAAGCGTTGAACCACCCTGGAAGCCTCCCCCTGGTGTTAAGTGGCCATGTAAAGCTATACTAGCTGATGCACCTATAATCATTACCGCTATTATTTTAGTAGAGGCCTTGGCAATGCCTGTGAGGCCGATCCCCTTCATCGCTGAAGCCCTGGTTTTAACCCCTCTGAAGACGCTTAACCCACCTACAATGGCTAGGAAGAATACGGCCGTCTCATACACGGTGTCCAAGCCTCTATAGTCCCATACGATTGCTGTTACGGCTTCAGGGCTCATGGAGGAGTATGGGCCGAAGTAAGTGTTCTCTATGTAGGTGAGTCCTAGGGTCTTGATTGTGGTGGGCGGATTCACCAGGTTAAGCCACGCTAATACCAGTGCACTTATAATAGTGAAAGCCAGTAATACTGTTAAAACCAGGTACCTATTCATGTTTACACCTCGTACTTCTCGGTCTTGCTAACCACGTATACTAGTATTGCAGAGTAGATCCCAACGGATACAGCAATATAGGTTAACACTATGTCGGTAGCGGCGAAGGCGTGCAATATGATGCTATATGCTATGCTTTGCCCAGCGGAGAAGCCTATCGCCTTCAATAGATTCTTCTCGGTTACAGCTAGGTAAACAAATACGAGGCTTAGAAGACTACTGAATACAAGTAGAAGTATTGTCAGGATCACTTCTCATCCTCCTCAAGGGCGTCATATACTGGGTTCCATTCAATGCTCTTGGACTTGTGTGCAGCATAAGCGAGGACATGGCTACCGACCGGTGCAATTATAAGTAGTATTATGGCTGTTGCGAAGGCTCCACCTGCAATAATGAATCTGCCATCTAACTCGGGTAAGCCAAGCGCGACTAATGAGACGCCGAGCAATGGGAGGACAGCTCCATATATGGCACCTATCGTCGCGGCGTGTAGCCTCACGTAGAAGTTTGGGAATCTTAAGAGCCCTATTGATGCTATGAAATCGAATACTCCGCCGATGATTAATAACGCTGAGCCAAGCCAGAATAAAACAGCCTCGATCAAGCCTCCACCCTCCTTGATGCAAGGTATTTTGATACAAAAACATCGAGCAGGTATGCCCATAGGGAGAGAAGTAGTGATGGAGTGATCATTATTGGCGAGCGATAATAGAGGGCGATTAATGCTAGGAATACTGCTAGGTCGTATGCTATACAATCTATGGCTAAAACTATATCAGGTATTGAGGGACCCTTGATGGCTCTGAGCGTGTAAAGCATAATAGCTCCCAGATAAAATGGTGCTGCAATTATTGTCAAGTATTCTAGATACTCAAACATACGTTCTACCCATTTTCTTAGAGAATTCTCCAAGTATAAATATTTTTATGAAATACCAAGTATCTGGGCTTGTAAACCAGCCCAGGCACCTCACGCGTACGATTCAATGGCTTAAATCATAAAGTTTAAAGGCGGAGTTAACATGATTAGTTAACTCTATGTAAAATACCAATCAGGGTTTTAGCAATGAGTAGAACCCACGCGGTTGAAATACGTTCTTTTACTAAGAAATTCGGTGATTTCACAGCTGTCGACGATTTAAACCTGGATATATATGAGGGGGAGATCTTTGGTCTCCTCGGACCAAACGGCTCTGGTAAAACAACGACCCTGCTTACCATAGCCACTATATATAAGCCTACGAGCGGCGACATATACGTGTATGGACACAGCGTTACACGAGAGGATTACGCTGTAAGAAAAATCACTGGGATAGCCTTCCAGGATCCCAAAGCCCTCTGGGTGGATAAGCCATATGATCTATTAATGTGGCATGCAAAGGTGGTAGGCTATAGTGGTGAAGAAGCTAGGAAAGTAGTAAGGGAGGTTATGGAAACCCTGGGGCTCTGGGAACACCGTAATAAATACTTCTACCAGTTAAGCGGTGGCACTCGTAAAAAAGTGGAGCTGGCTAAGGTATTGATTCAGAAGCCGAGGCTCGCAATACTGGATGAGCCAACGGCTCAAGTAGACGTCTTAGCAAAGCATGCCTTATGGAACATAATAGAAGGGTTGAAGAAGGAGGGTACAACCGTTATACTTGCAACCAATGATATGTTTGAGGCGGAAAGAGTGTGCGAGAGGATAGCTATAATATACAAGGGTCGTCTAAGAGCACTTGGAACTATCAGCGAGCTCAAGGATATGATTCCAGGCGGCGACGTGGTGGAGATACAGGTTAACAATGATAGACTTCCCAATACTATTGTAGAGAGGCTTAATGAGTATGGTAGAGTAGAGTTTAAGAATAGTATTCTCAGGGTATACCTTGAGAAAGGGGAGGAGAAGGTAGTAGATATAGTGGACTTATTAAAGAAGAACAATATCACCGTGTCAAGGCTGATGATCAAGGAGCCAACCCTCGACGATGTATTCACATATTTAACAGGAGCCAGTCTCAGGGGAGAGGGGTAGTGTTCTCTCTTAGTGATCTAAGGAATTTAATCCATATTATCGAATGGGATTTAGAGAGGTTGAAGACGCAGAAAGTCTTCGTTGCAATGAGGCTTAGCTGGTTTGTGATCCAGGTATTCATATTTGCAAGAGCCATGTCCCTTATAGTTAGGCAGTTAGCCGGGATAAACTACTATGAATTTTACCTGCTAGGAGTATACGTGTCGATACTGTATTCAACAAGCATATCAAGGGGATACGTGATAGCGGATGAATTCGATGATGGAATAGTCGAATACCATTTATCTCTCCCCGTTAAAAGAAACATCTTCGTGCTGGGCAGGATACTTGGGTGCTCCCTTGCTGCATTATTATTCACATTACCCATGATGCTCATCGTATTAATTGCTGTGAATGCTTTAAACCTAACCGGCTTACTCGTCTCAATAATAATGGCTTACATATTCTCCATCGGTGTAGTGGGTTTAGTGATACTCGTGGTGGTAAATGTGAAGTCAACCGATGCAACCGATATACTCTTCGGCACCATTGACGCCATACTGGTAAGGTTGAGCAGTATATTCTATCCATTACCCATAATACAGGCGATAGGGATAGCCCCTTACTATTATGCAGCGTTATTCAACCCCTTAACAAGCATCACGGATTTCATAAGACTCCTATTCATACCCGAGTTCACGGTATACACTATTTCCCCATACGCACTAGTACTTTACATCCTGGGTTTCAGTATCGGGATGAGTATACTGGCTATAGAGCATTATACTAAGAAGCTTGAGGCAGGCGGGTGGAAGTAATGCTGGAGGATGTCAGACTGATACTACTTATTGCGCAAAGGGATTTATCGCGTTTCTGGCGGTATAAGTACTGGCTGGCTGGTCAGGTAGCTATGAACCTAGCCGATATACTTATCTTTGGATTGATCTTCAGGGGGATAGTTAACCCAGTACTTATACCGGACTACATAAAGTTCATTACGCCGGGGATCCTAAGCCTCTCAATATTTATTTCATCCTTCAGTATTGGTAGGGAGGTCGGTATAGAGCTGAGGAGGGAGGTTACATTATACTTGGTTTCACTACCGGTTAAGAGATCAGTGCTAGCGATTGGACGTATAGTAAGTGGGGTGCTTAGGGGCCTAATTTACCAGTTTGGCTTCCTATTATTCGCTGTGATAATACTGGGGATGCCGTGTTTAACTAGGTGGCTCTACATACTTTATACAACTCTTCTACTAGCGGCCGTGATGGCTAGTCTCTCTATTTCGCTGTCGACTGTTACAAGGGACTTCAACTTGCAGGCTACAATAAGATCGCTTATGTACAATATACTCTTCTTTGTCTCAAATATATTCTACCCTGAGACAGTTGTGAAGGCTAGGCTGGGGTTCGCCTCCCCGATAGTCAATTATTCTCCCTTATCCATGGCTACCAGTATATATAGATGGAGCTTCGGCTACATTGAAAGCATAGATCTCGCCTACAATGCTCTTGGGCTACTCGCTTGGACAATAGTGATATTTATCTCAGCGTATAAGCTATATATTAGAAACCTGGTTGAGTGAGGAGTATGATGACTAGGTACCTGCCCCTAGCCTCGGTAATAATACCTCTTATATGCATACTTGCATCGATGACGTACTCTCCATGGTTCAATATATTTAGCAACGCTCTCAGTGATCTAGGGCACGCAGTTAAAAGCAGTGTAGCCCCCCTGTTTAATATAGGACTCGTATTCGGAGGGCTTTCAGCATACACTGCAGCCATTGTGTCGCAACGTATAGATAAACACTACAATATGGTGCTCATGTATACAGGTGTCTCATTAATCCTAGTCGGAGTATTTGATGAGGTATATGGCTTGCTCCACTTTATTGTATCAGTCTTATTCTTCATCGGGATAGCGTTGTTTCTGTTGCTAGCAACCTTGAAGGAGGAGGTGAGGATTGTTAAACTATACTCGGCGACGGCACTAGTTGTAGTAATAGTGGTTTGGACTATTTACTTCACATATAGGGTGCCGAGGGGAGCGGCTATACCAGAGATCACCTCTGTCGCGTTATTCGCTCCAGTCTACCTCTATATATATTTTAGCAATTAGTAAGTGGCATCTTTGAATCTCTGAAATAATTTTAAACCTTAAATACTACTCATATAGGAATTAGGTGATTACACATGTCAGAGAAGAAGAAGCCTGCACAGCAAGCGTCCAGCGGTAAAGAATTCAGGGCAAATATATTTGAGCCTACAGAGGACATCTTGAAAAGACTTAAGACAGCGGTATCCAAGCAAGGGGTAAAATACTATACGCCATACATACTCGCCCAGGAGCTCAATATTAGGGTGAGCGTTGCCAGGAAGATACTCAGGGAAGCCGAGAGGAGAGGAATACTTAAACTATACAGTGGCGGCAGGAGAGCCCCGATATATGTTCCGGCTTAATACTGGTTTTCAACCGCTACATAGTGGAGACTCCCACTAGCCTATCTCTCTATTCTTAACCAGATTTTTATTTTACCAACGAATATATTTATTATGAGGTGTAATTATGATGGGTGGAAAGTCTGTTGCAACTATCTTATTAATGTTCCCGATAATCCTCTCAATAGCATCCATACTAATATATCATGTGCCGGGAGTAGTGGGCACATACCAGTTACCATTCCCAGATGCGAGGGTCGTAGTTACAAGTGTGGTGGACGGTGACACATTAAGGATCGCACCAGCAATAATGGTTGCAGGCGATTACAGGGACACTGTTAGGCTGGCTGATATCAATGCCCCCGAATTAAATACCACCGAGGGGCAGGACGCACTCGGCAATCTAACCAACCTGGTCACTACATATGGACCAGTCGTCTACCTCGACATAGACTCCATTAAAGGCGTCGATGACTACGGTAGGATAATCGCGGTAGCCTATCTCAGATATAATTCAACACACTTACTCAACATCAATGAGTGGTTAGTGGAAAACGGATATGCCCAGGTATATAATTTCACAGACAACGAGTTCAACCCCAGTACATGGAGTCTATACGAGGAATACTTGGACACCAATGACAACTCTCCCACGGTATCATCGACAACGATAACTAGTTTTAATCCCGGATATTATTCAACACATAATGGATTCATGTATACTGGTTACAGTGGAAGCCATGTATTCGCAGTGATGGAGGAGTATTCCTCAACGAATAACCCACGGCCTAAGGTGATAGCATGGATAATGAATTCTGGCGGAGGGGTTTACACACCAACTATTCTCACATGCTACAATGGAACATCTATAAACGGATTCCAGGGCTTCGTTGGCGTTGCATCAAATAGTAGTGGTGTACTAGTGCTATGGAGCCAGTTTGAGGATACTATTAATGGAACAAGGTATCAGAGGAGCCTAGAGTACGCGTTCATAAACTATAATGGAAATATCGATGTGCAAGGATATATAGGTATCGAGAACTTCCAGTATGCCCCGGTGGTGTTCAGACTACCAGGTTACGATGGATGGCTTGTGTCATATATTACGACTATAAGAGATAGTGCGACAAACATCTATACCAGTTATGTCAGGCTTGCAGGTATTAATAGTGGTCTAGGCTCTCCTGCAACCCTCTTGAATTCAATAGTACTGGCCTCTCAAACTAACGTTAGTCAAACAGTTAACGCTACAGCAGTCGGCTTCGAGTATCTCTCAAGGGTTATGGTTGACACTGTAAGTGGTAGGGGTGTGATAGTTGCTAGGGGCTGGAACCCCGATACATGGCATGACATAGGACTTGTAATGTACTATGTAAACTCCTCGGGTATGCCGGATCTAGTCTGGATACCGGTTGATACTAGGCCTGGGTCTCAGGGGCCTTCGCCTATCTCAGCTAGTACTTCGCATCCGTATTACTATCACGCATTATACGGTAATATCCATACAGCCATGAGCACTGATGGCTCGGTATCCCGTGTCCTCGTTGTATACAATGGCACTAGTACTACACTGGATTACTTCGTCTACGATGTAACAAATAATATTACTGTGAAAGAACCAAGCACCCTGGCTAGTGGTCTACGCGATAACTACTCCTACTACCCCTACGTCATACCCCTCAATGGAGGTGGATGGATTGTAGTATATAGCGATGGCTATGGCAACTACAACGCGACTCTAGTAGACTTTAACGGTATCATAGTTAAGAGCGTGCCAGTGGCTGCAAGCATAGACTGGGTTAGAGGGCTCTATGACCCCGTTAGAAACATGGTTCTCCTAACCTTCAGAGAGAAGATAAATAATAATACTGTGATAGCGTACTATAGGCCTGATTTAACACCATTGAATTACACTGTGAAAACCTTGAAGACAATCCCACTTTTCCCAGTAATGGTTGCTGATAATAAGCTATTGATCCTAGGGGTTGGAAGCACTATGATAGTCTCTGTTGAAGGAGTCTATAACGAGCCTAAGATACTCACTCCAACCACAACCACCACTACGACTACAACTACTACCACTACGACGACTACTACCACTACTACAACAACGACTCCTACGACTACGACCACTACGACTACAACGCCGGGTATGACTACAACGGTGACGACAACGGTAACTCAGGTTGTAATAGTGCCTACAACTATTACATCAACTATAACTGTAACTAATATTACTACGGCCACGGTGACCTCCACTGAGACCGTGACTCAAACAATTACCACGCCTACCACGTTAACCATTACTAAGACTGAGACCGTGACTCAAACCACTACCCAGCCTGTAACCACCACTGTGGCCAAGACCGATACCACTACAGTTACTGTTAAGGAAACAATTCCAACCACAATGACTCAGATATCCACTATCACGGTTACTAATACCGTGACTCAAACCACTACCCAGTCAACTACTATAACCGTGAAAGAACTCGACTATACTGCATCAATAGGCGTAGGTATAGGTGTGGCCGTGATTCTAGCCCTGCTACTCTACTATATAACACGTAGATGAATCGATATAATAACCTAAGCATGGATCCGGTAAATCATGAATTTTTATAAATTCAACCATCATAATCTATTTATACGGATGAGCGGCGGTCGTCTAGCCTGGACTAGGACGCCGGCCCCCCAAGCCGGAGATCCCGGGTTCAAATCCCGGCCGCCGCACTACTCGTCTCATTTTTCACTAAGTTAACATCGAACTCAATATACCTTAACAAGTAAAACGCGGAGGGTTGGTGCGATTTATCAATCCTAGAGTTTTTAACACTCTCTAATTTCATAAGTACAGCTTGGTCTATTAATGATATATTGTATACAATGATAAATGGTCATAGAGTTAAAGAGAAGTCAGTTTTAATTTTAAATATATTTTGTTCAATAATTGCTAATTGGGATGCTGTCTATGAGCCGTATAATTAATTTTGAAGAAGTCTCGGTTAAACCATGGTTTTCATTGCTTGCAACAATAATGAACAAGGTATTAGAATATGCAGACCCTTATAACGCGGTAAGGAGACATGTGATTCGTGAAGGAAATATTCTCATTATTGGAGATAAACGCGTTGAGGTAAATGGCGGATTGCACGTAGTGGGTTTTGGAAAAGCCTCTAAGAGGATGCTTGAGGCCGTACTGAGCGAGCTCGGGGATTTAGTTGTGGGAGGCGTTGTAATCACGCCTGACATGGAGGGGCGTCTTGGACCTGTTGAATTACTAAAAGGGAATCATCCCATCCCAGGAAACGATACCTTGAAGTCATCTAGAAAACTATTAGAGTATCTTACAAGTAAAATAAGCTCTAATGATGTATTGATCGTGCTTATATCTGGTGGAGGTTCAGCATTGTTTGAAATACCTGAAGAAGGAGTAGAACTTAAAGATATTGAATCGATTACCAAGGAATTAATGAAGCGAGGCGCCAATATTGTTGAATTGAATACAGTAAGGAAACGTTTATCAAAAGTTAAAGGTGGGAAACTACTTAGGTATATAAAAGCCCAGCATACAATTTCTCTCATTATTAGCGATGTAGTAGGAGATAAACTTGAATTCATTGCCTCCGGACCAACAGCTCCTGATTCGTCAACTTGGATTGAAGCATATAGAATACTTGTAAAATATGGATTATGGGACGAGTTAGAACCACGAATTAAAAGTATTTTCGAGAAGGGATTGAAAGGAGAGATAACGGATACTTTGAAGAAGGATGATCCGATTTTTTCAAAGGTCTTAAACTTTGTTGTTCTAAATAATAAAATGGTTTTAGAGAATATCGCTTCGGACTTGAGAGAGTGGGGATATAAAACTCTAATATTGACCCCGTTCCTGGAAGGCGAGGCCAAGGAAGTTGCAAAGGTTTTAGCAGCTGTGGCTAAGAGTATAAGACTGCTTTCTCAACCGGTTCGCCCTCCTGCAGCTATAATCGCTGGCGGTGAAACCGTTGTTACTGTTAAAGGTTCCGGAGTTGGTGGAAGAAATCAAGAACTATGTTTATCGTTCGCCATAGCTATAGCTGGTGAGAAAGGCATATCAGCAGCCTGTATGGGCACAGACGGGATTGATGGAATTAGCCCTGCTGCAGGAGCTCTCGTAGACTGGGAGACAGTCTCTGAAGCGATACAGCATGGCTTAGATCCGGTTAAAAGTTTAAAAAACAACGATAGTTTCACGTTCTTTAATAAACTTAGAAAAACATTAGTAACCGGTTATACTGGAACAAACGTTAATGACATTTTCATATCCTTGATAGATGCCTATAAGTGATAAAAAGATATAATTTTTGGTACAACTTCCGGTTTAAATGAAAACTACAGATAGTATCAATACCGTGATGAAAGCCGCTAATCCTTCAATCAAAGTTGCCATGGTTTGAAGCTTATACCCTTGTGTTGGCGTCATGCCAGAGAAAAGCGTCACAACCCAAAAGTAGCTATCATTTGCATGACTGACAACCATTGATCCAGCACCAATTGCTAGTGTAGTAAAAACTCTACCCATTACAGTATCAAGGCCGAATGTAGAAAGAAATGGTGCCATCACTGCAGATGTGGTTAATAGGGAAACAGTTGACGAACCTTGCGCGGTTTTTAACAATGCGGCTATGCCAAAAGCTATTGTTAATCCTAATAATTTCCCTCCGCCGTAGCCAGAGGCTAATGAACCGAGAAACTCACCTATTCCTGTTTGTCTTATTACGTATCCGAATGATCCTCCTGCTCCTGTTATCAATATGATTATTGAAGCTGTTTTCAGGGCCTCTCCAACCCAACCTTCCGGTCCATATACTTTTTCATCAAATTTAGGTACTAATAGGAATGAAATAATCATACCGATGAAAAGTGCCATGACCGGCTCTCCCAAGAACCTTATAATATCTACGTATAATCCGCTTCCAAATGGTTTACTTGGGAACTCTGCCACCGATTTTAATACTATTAACACGATTGGGACGATTAATGATGCGAAAGCTAGGCTAGCAGGAGGCAGCTTCTCATATTCTTCTCTAATTTTCTCATAGCCGACTTCGACTTTCGGTTCTATGTATATTTTGCTACCCACGAGCTTAGCGTAGAAAAGCCCTGAAAGAGCTGCGGGGACTGCCACTACCAGCCCAAAAAATATGACAAGTCCGAGATCCGCTCCTAAATTTGCCGCAGCAGCTATCGGACCAGGGGTAGGTGGAACTAATGTATGAGTAGCGTATAAACCTGTACTTAATGCGATAGCACTTACTGTTATCGAGATCCCAGCCATTTTAGACAATGCATGATTCAATGGGTTCACTATTACGAAGCCCGAATCACAAAAAACAGGGATTGATATAATATACCCTATAATGTTCATAGCCTCGGGAACTCGTTTTTTACCTACAATTCGTAGAACTGCTTCAGCCATAGAAACAGCTCAGCCAGTCTTCTCAAGGATATAACCGATAATTGTTCCTATAGCTATGACTATACCTATTGATCTTAATGTTGCACCAAATCCATCCATAACAGCTTGAATAGTTTTGACGGGTCCCAGCCCAGAAGCCAAGCCTGTTAGAATAGCAATGCCTAATAGAACAAGGAACGCATTTACTTTTATCTTGCCGGTAAGATAGACCATGATAGCTATCGATATTGCCAGAACTCCTAATACAATCCAGCCATCCACGAAATACTCACCAGTTCTTTATAATTAAGATATGCGATGTATTTAAATATTACGGTTGACTTTTCCAGCAAGCCTCTCCTCCTTGTTCTAAGGGGCGAGGTCTTTGCGGGGGTTAGAGGCTACATTCAGCGAAGGCTGAGGATTCGGCTCCATGTCTGGCCTTAGGCGTGTACCCCTACCCTGCTTGGTACATGGCTTGAGGTTATGGGCTTCTTCCTGGGCAATATATTGAATGCTAACTAGGTCTACATTCACAATTAATACTTTATTGTGCCTGAAGCACTTGAGTAGCCCTTTCCATCCTCCTGTGATCTATGTGCGTCCTACATAACGAGCATATTGTCAACTATACTCCCCACTTACCCCCCTCGGCTATCCCAAGATGAAAATGTAAACCCAAGTAAATAGAGGAAACCAATGAACCCCTAAAGGAAACCCCACCCTTTTAGGGCGAAGAGGAGGTCAGAGATTAACCCACGTATTTCTCTTTCAAATATTTTACGAGTGGTTCTACCGAATATTCCTCCCCGAAGACCATTCTGAGAAGCTCTTTAGGTGGGTATGTCCTACCGTACCTGTGAATCTTATTTTTCAACCATTCTCTTATAGACTCGAATTCTCCCCGGGAGATCTTCTCGGATAATTTCAGTTCTCTCTCAATATGGTGCCTAAGCTGGGCTGCTACAATGTTTCCTAGAGTGTATGTTGGGAAGTAGCCTATCGAGCCCATACTCCAGTGAATATCCTGTAGAACTCCTTCACTGTAAGTCTTAGGTTTAACGCCAACCAGCTCCTCCATCAAGCTGTTCCATAGCTCAGGCAGATCACCGGCTTT
The DNA here is from genome assembly GCF_038881575.1 of Desulfurococcus sp. Lineage (GTDB taxonomy): Archaea > Thermoproteota > Thermoprotei_A > Sulfolobales > Desulfurococcaceae > Desulfurococcus. The sequence goes on from NZ_JAVZPN010000002.1 coordinate 83,342, forward strand.
AACTGAGCCTTCGATCATCAGCTTCTCAAGCCTAGCTCTCAATACTATGTGGAGGTTGTATGTGACTTCATCAGCCTCTGTGCGTATGAGGCTTGGTCTAACAGTATTGAAGTATAAGTAGACGTCCTCAGGCGTGAATCTGCCTACCCACGGGAGATTCTTTCTTAATATAGGATATATGAGCTCTACGAATTCACGGCTCCTACCGATTACATTCTCCCAGAAACGGCTCTGCCCCTCGTGAACGCCTAGGCTCGCGCCTTCGGCTAGGGGAGTGTATTTCAAGCCTGGGTCGATCTGCAACTCGTAGAGAGCATGGCCAAACTCGTGTATAGTGCTCAACAGGCTCCTCTTGAAGTCGAATCCCTCATACCTTGTTGTAATTCTGACATCGTCCAAGCCGATGGATATTGTGAAGGGGTGCGCTGAGACATCGAGCCTAGATCTCTCGCCAATAGGAAAGCCTATAATCTTCAGGACCTCTAGATTAACCCGTTCCATCCAGTCTCTCTCATACCATTCGTCTTCCAACGGGTGTCTCTGAGGGAATCTGCCCTCATACACGACACTACTCAGCAAGGCTTTCAGCTCTTTAGCCAGGGGCTCTAAAATTCTATCCACGTCTCGCGTGGTCAAACCCTCCTCGTACAAATCCAGCAGGGCATCGTATGGGTGCTCCTTCCAGCCTAAGTAGTCCGCCTTCTCCCTCGTGAGTTTGATTATTTTATCTAGGTAGGGCTTGAACTTCTCATAGTTGTTTGCTTCTTTAGCCATCCTCCAGGCATGTATCGCCTCCTGAGTCGTCTTCTCTAGTTCAGCTAAGAGGCTTGGAGGTATCGCCTTCATAATCCTTATCTCACGCTGGAGTACTCGAACAACACCCTTCTCATAATCATTCAATCCCTCTAAGCCACTCGCTTTATCGACAAGCTGTACAAACTCGGGTTTGAGTATTAACTGCTGGGCAAGTAGGCTGAGCTCAGCTCTGGCGATAGCCCTCTCTTCCACTCCTGCCTTAGGCATATAGGTCTCGCTATCCCAGCTCATTAGAGATAATGCATGACTTATGGACCATATCTGCCTATACTTTTCAATTATCTCCTTCACGATCTCGTTTTGGAAGTACATAGCCATAACCACATTATCTTAAACGTGCCTCAACTTATATTCTTAATCCTTAAACAAAATTATAGAGTAAGGAAGGATTAATCGGATTCCAGCCTGGCTATATTAACTGGCGGCTTAGACACTAGATCCTCTCACCGAGGCCGACTCGAAGCAGATGATCCCAATTACCGGGAAGCCTCTTCTACAATTTGATTGATATGATGGTATAGGAATATTTGGGTTCAGCCATGTTACTGTTTCAGTGAATTGTGAATGCTGTGTTATTAAGAATGAGGATTATAACTGAAAGCTCCTTCAATAGGATGTCTCTATATCTACTTTTTAATTAGTGTCGGGATCAATGTTATAATGGTGATAGGATTGCTTGATAGGGTGATCGCTAGAATAGATTCCATGCGGGATGAAATGGCTAGGACTCTCTCCGAGTTGATCAGTATACCGGCCATTGGGCCTGACAATGGTGGTGAAGGCGAGTACGATAAAGCTGCTAGATTGCTTGATATAATCAAGGACTGGGGCTTTACAAAGATAGAGAGGTATGACGCTCCTGATCCCCGTGTTAAACACGGTGTAAGACCCAATATTCTAGCATACTATGAGGGCAGCGACCCTAATGCGTCTAGGCTCTGGATACTGAGTCATCTCGACGTTGTTCCCCCAGGCGATTTATCCAAGTGGACTGTTACAAAGCCGTTTGAACCCGTTATCAGAGACGGCAAGGTTTATGGTAGAGGCAGTGAGGATAATGGACAGGCAATTGTTTCATCCCTTTACGCTGTAAAAGCCCTCATGGAGTTAGGCTTAAAACCTAGAAGAACAGTGGTATTAGCCTT
>NZ_JAVZPN010000002.1:85402-107713 GCF_038881575.1 Desulfurococcus sp.
TCAGAGACGGCAAGGTTTATGGTAGAGGCAGTGAGGATAATGGACAGGCAATTGTTTCATCCCTTTACGCTGTAAAAGCCCTCATGGAGTTAGGCTTAAAACCTAGAAGAACAGTGGTATTAGCCTTCGTCAGCGATGAGGAGACTGGAAGCAAGTATGGCCTGGGATACCTAGTGGAAAAGCATAGGGAGTTGTTCAGGGATAACGATCTCGTCCTGGTACCCGATGCAGGTGTACCCGATGGCTCCTTTATAGAGATAGCGGAGAAGAGCATCCTATGGGTTAAAATAAGGATTACCGGTGCACAGACGCATGCTAGTACCCCGCACAGGGGTATCAATGCCCATGCTGTTGCATCGAGGATCACAAGCAACCTGTACAGGTACCTATATAAAAAATACTCGGAGAGAGACGAGCTCTTCGATCCACCGGTCAGCACTTTTGAGCCGACTATGGCGTTCAACCCAAGTAACGCGCCGAACATTATACCGGGAGAATATAGTGTTGTATTTGACTGCAGGATACTCCCTAAGTACAGTATAGATGATGTATTAAGAGATATGAAAAATACTTGTAAAAACACGATACGCAGATTCAAGGGTTTAGCTAGTGGAAAACCAGGTTTCAATATAGAGGTGCTCCAAAGGCTTGATGCCCCAGCTCCCACGCCAAAGGATAGCGAGATAGTGAGGCTGCTTGAAAGAGCTTTAAGGGAGGTAAGGGGGATTCAGCCACGTGTAGGAGGTATTGGTGGAGGAACAGTTGCAGCGCTCTTTAGGAAAATCGGGTTACCTGCGGCTGTGTGGAGCACTATTGATGAAATGGCTCATCAGCCAAACGAGTATGCTAAAATAGACAACCTAGTCAATGATGCCAAGGTAATGGCTGCTCTGATGATGTATTAATCACCAGCGGTTTAAACCTAAACCCGGTTTCCCTAATCAAAGCATTCTTCCAGATGCTTCCTGGTTTCGAGTGAGGGCTCAATCTTTTTGAGGCTAAGAAGAGACCAGGGCTTGATAGATTTACGGATGCAATGGTGTATTGAAAAACATTTATATATCCCGTATTTTTTAGTTAGACCTGGCTAACGTTAGGTTTGGTGAATCTAATGTCGGGCGGTTTACCCGTGGAGGCGTTACCAGCTTTAACTGTTTATTTATTAATAGGTGGCTCTTTCACGCTCATATTATTTAAGGCTTTAAGGGTGAGGGCGTCTATTCTACGTGTTTACAGTGGTTTATACCTTGTTTTCGCGGCCGCTTCGGCGTTGCTAATATATCTCGAGGCAAGGAAAGACGTTTTAATCTATGTCGTTGGAGGCTTTCCCTCATTAATAGGCATAGCTTACGAGGTTGACTTATTCTCTGCATCGATGGGATTAATCATAGCTGTCCTCTCACTAGCTATGTACCCGCTTCTAGGCATCCTTGACTTGAATCTCAACGAGTACACTATGTCTCTCTACCTGGGTCTGGTTGCAGGGCTCCTTGGCGTAACTTATACGGGCGACTTATTCAACTCATTCGTCATGCTAGAGGTCTTCACTATATCTATGCTTGGATTGATTGCGGCAAGCAATACTGTTGGAGCCTACAAAGCAGCATTAAGGTATGGGTTGCTGGCATTTGTAACGGGCCTTATTTACTTCCTCGGGGCTGCTTTAATGTATTTTGCTGTTGGAGCATTAAACATGGGTTATATAGCTACATGGAACACCCGGCTCTTTATACTGGGTAAAGCCATATATGCCTCTCTACCTCTTGAAAGCGTTATACTATTCATACTTATACTCATGACATGGAGCCTCATCGCTGAGGAAGCCCTAGTACCTCTACACTTCTGGCTTCCCGAAGCCTATAGCGCGGCTTCTCCAGCTATAGCCGGCCTACTAGCCGGGGTTGGTGAGGCAGTTGGCTATTATTTGCTGCTGAGGCTTTACTATACTTCCTCGCACCGGATCTCCTTATAGCATACATCGCCATAGGGCTTGGAGTAAACAGTGTACTGTTTATATATGTGTTGAGCAAGGGTGAGAGATATGAGGAATAACTATGCCTCCATAATAATACCTGTTATTCTATCTATATTGGTAATAGTGGTATTAGTGTATACAGGACTCGTCAGCTATGATGCACAGATTCTAACCGGGTTAGCCCAGATATATCTAGGTAACGTAGTGTATCCAGGCTCACCGTGGACCTCTATTAGCACTGAAGTGGTAACTAGTGTTATATGGGATCAGAGAGGCTTCGACACGTATTTTGAGACAAGTGTATTATTCCTGGCAATAGTGGGCTCTATGCTTGTTTTGGAGAAAACCAGTATACGTGGAGGAGCCTCGGCAAAAGAGATGACTATTATAGTGAGGACCGTGTCAATGTTCATCGTGCTAATCATAGTAGTGGTCAGTGTATCGATAGCGCTGCATGGTCATTTAACGCCTGGCGGAGGCTTCCAGGGCGGCAGCATCTTCGTCATTGCACCGCTTGTAATGCTATTAGTCTTTGGAAGCAGTGTACTCGAGGAGAAGGGATTCACTAATCGTAAGTTACTTGGAGCCAGGTCTCTAGCTGTGTCACTTATATTTCTGCTTGGGCTGGCCCCGGTCATCTATAGTTTACTGGGCTCCGTAAACGCGTATCTCTTCCAGAACCTCTATAAGCCGGGATCGCTGTTCAGCTTCCCCGCGGTAATACATACCCCGTTTGGGCAGGTACTTTTATCCGGTGCACTTTTCTGGCTCAACCTGTTTGAGTTCCTAGCTGTTTCAACTGGTTTCACTCTAGCATTAATGTATTTAACCAAGGTCTTCGAGGGTGATGCTGTGTGAGCCTTGAAACATATATATGGTACTACATGGTGGCTGTAATAGTGTTAACAATATCTTATTCTCTATATGGTATTGTGACGAGAAGCCACATAGTTAAGAAAATGATCTTCATTACAATACTTTCAGACGCTGTCTACGTCTTACTAGTCTTCATGGGATACAGGATTAATGCATCCATGCCGCCAGTATATCCAGGTGGGACACTGCTGAACCCTAATCTACCTGGGTCCCTTGGTGATATAGAGTCATTTATCAGTAGGTCTGTTGATCCGGTGCCTCAGGTTCTTATAGTCACAGGTATAGTAATAGGTCTAGCTCAGCTCATTTTCCTCTCTTCCATATCATTGAAAATCGCTAAGGCTACTGGCACGCTTAATATTAAGCGTTTAGAGGTGGAGGAGGATGAATAAGTCATCTATTCTGTTGGCTTTATTACTTAGTATAGTAGTGTACCTGGTCTATACAGGGGTATTCGATGTTGTCGAGTTAACATTAGCCATTGTAATCGGCTTGGTTACAGCATACATATTCAAGATGGAACTCACCACAGGGTTGAGAGGGGTATCTATTAGAAGAATCATACTTGGAGTATACTACTTGATCAAATACTTCACCATCATAGAGGCCAAGGCACACTGGAGTGTAGTAAAGGTCATCCTCTCCAGGAACATTAATGTACAGCCAGCAATAGTTAGAGTTCCATACAAGGTTTCAAGCGATTACAGCGTAGTCTTTATAGCGAACAGTATAACCAATACCCCTGGAACAGTAGTCGTTGACCTGGATCAAGAGAAGAAGGTCTACTATGTACACTGGTTGACACCCACAGATGTAAGCGATGAGGGTGCTTATAGGGAGGTCTCCTCTGAGTTCGAGAAATACCTTAGCAGGATATTTGGGTGAGGTGGTCTGAGTGGATATACAGGCATTCCTACTACTAATACTGCTTCAAACAGTTTTTACGGGTTTCATAGTATACATGGTATTCTACGTCTTCTTCCAGAAGGTAATCGCTAGCAGAGTACCTAGCCTCCGCGATGAAGTCGCCGAGCTACCTGTAATGGGTGGATTCATAGTGGATAAAGTGGAGGCTCCGTCTATTACGGAGATAGTTGTCGATATATTGAAGAGGGCTTGGGGACGTGGTAGTAAGGCGTTGGAGAGGAGTATTGCATCGTATTTATCAGACTGGTACTTCATAGGGCTTCTACTACTAATCGCATTAGTCATCGTGTTGCTTATACTTGGGTGATCAATATGATGGATCCAGTAATATTCCTCATACAGGCCCTCATATATCCAGGCCTATTATTCACAATGGCATTCATAATATTTACACAGTGGCTCGGCAGAAAAATCACCGCCAGGATACAGTATAGAAGAGGGCCGGTTTACGCTGGCCCAACCGGACTACTTCAACCATTAGCTGATTTATTGAAGCTTGTAATGAAGAAGGACCTGGTCAACAAATATAGTTTAAGAGCAAGCCCGCTTATCGTGATATCCATTGTAATAGGTGCATTGATAACGGTGTTCTCGGTAACACCAATCGCGATAAAACCCTTATATGCTGATTTCGATATAATTATACTTTTATACCTGTTACTATTAATACCATTCGGGCTAGCCTATCTAGCCGTAGCCCATCCAAACCCGTATGCCGTGATAGGTGCTGGACGCTACATAGCATTGTTATTCTCTAGTGAACCAGCCTACGCTATCTCGATACTCGTACCAGTAATAATCGCGTCGAGATACTTTAATGCAGGATATTCACTCTACCCTACATCACTGGTGTCTCCTCAGCTCTGGACTATTAGCCCGTTGAAAACGGTCTCAATGATACTGGCATCCATTGCGGGTTTCCTAGGGTTAATGAGTATATTAATGATTAAACCCTTCGATACCCCGGAGGCTGAGTCGGAGCTATACTGGGGTATATTCACCGAGTTAGGAGGCCCTAGGCTAGCTCTCGGATTCTTCGCTAAGTTTGCTGAGAGAATAGCCTACCCATTGATATACGCGTTGCTCTTTCTTGGGGGAGCCTGGCCATTCAACGGTGACTGGTTGCTGGGAACGCTTGTAATACTGGTTAAGACGACAATAGTATTCGCTGCGCTAACAATAATCGATGCCTCGCTACCACGTTACAAGCCTGAGCAAGCAGTGAGATATCTATGGAAATACCTCTACCCATTATCAATAATATCCCTTATCTTGGCGCTAGCTGCCCCCTAGGAATGATAAATAGTGAAACAATGGTTTCCGGAGACTTGAGTTTTTACTGGGCTCAGTAGTCACGGTGGATTATTGAAAAACCATGAGAGGTCTGCCGGCCTCCTTCTCTTAATGCCCCCATCCACTAGTGCGTGAGCTATTATTGGTAAAGCTATTGTAGCATCAACGTAGACTACTTTCTTTTTAGCCTTAGGTGACACCTTGCCCCAGCTCACGGCTTCCTCCAGGGTTGCACCACTGAGTCCTCCCCACTGGGGTGCATCGGTTGTGAACTGTACAACATACTCTAGGCTCTTATAATAGTCGTGCCTGCCTTCCTCATATTCTCCTATCAAGGTTTGGGCCACTGTTACAAGGTTTACATAGTCCTTTGGTACTCCTCCCCCAATATATATTGCTGAGAGCTTACTAGCCCTTCTACCTATCTCGACTATATGGTAGAAGTCCCTCACCATGTCCAGGATTATCCTGTGTCCCCTTCTATATGCTAGGAGAGCACCCATACCGTAGCCACTGTCAACTATGGCTGGTGAGAACACGGGTACCTTGGCCCTGTATGCTGTAGCCACAATACTGTCGACCCCTTTTTCATCCAGGTATTTTCCGAATTCGTGAAGGAACTCGGCTGTACTGTAGGTTTTTCCAGCTGGTAGGGTTTCAATAAATTCCTGTATTAGCTTCTCCATTTTCCTGTAGTCCTCCTCACTGGCAACGGTATCGTAGAATCTATCATACTTATATCTGAGGAGCTCTTCATCGTTGACGCAGGGATGTGTCTTATAGTATTTGAAGCCCATGGCTTCATAGATGTCTTCGCTTATTACAGCACCAGTCGAGACCACTACATCAACATACCTCTCCTCTATAAGCCACTTGATGATCCTCCACATACCGGCGGTACTCATGGATCCAGCGAGCCCTAGGAACACGAGGTTATCTCCATCGTTAAACATATCTATGAGGACACGGTATGCCTCACCTAGACTCCTACCCTGGAACGCTGTATCAGCCATTTCAAGGAGGAGCTCATGTATGCTTCTACGCTTAACACTCAGACTCTTAACCTCACCCGTCACAAAGTACGGGGCACCCATGATCCATGCCTCCAATACAAGAAATTGCATGTAAAAATAAAAATTAAAACATGTAGCTCAGACCGCTGAAAGACCCATCACCAACTCAGCATCTGGCGGTTACATCACAGCTTTAGCAACTTAAAGAACAAGATGCCGCCGCCGGGACTTGAACCCGGGGCAACCGGATCTCCCCTGGGCAGACCTCGGTACGGACCCGTGAACCCGTATGAGTCCGGCGCTCTAACCAGGCTGAGCTACGGCGGCATCATTTAGTAAACATGGATAAGCCGGGCTTATAAGCTTAAACAATGCGAACAGGAAAAACACTTATAATCCCTAAACAACTTAAAGGATAATGCTGGATAGCAAAGGGCCCGTCGCCTAGCCAGGATAGGGCGCCGGCCTCCTAAGCCGGAGGCCCGGGGTTCGAATCCCCGCGGGCCCGCCTCCCTCTTTTTCAGCCACTCGTTTCCTGAACAACTCGAGTCAAAAGACCAGTTATCTGGTAGCAAAGTATGTGTTTTTCTGGTGGCAATAGGGTAGCGTCTAGCTTGGTTTTTCTCTTACTGATTAGCCTGGAGTCCTAGGAATCCATGTATCTCGGCGAGGACTAAGTCGGGTTTCTCCTCGTGTGGTAGGTGGCCGCATTGGTCTATAACTACTAGCTCGACCCTGGTGCGGCTAGCTAACAGGTTGTAGAGTTCTGTGCTGTGCTCCAGCGGGACGAGCTCGTCGTTTCGGCCATGTATTATCAAGACGTCTGCCTTGATGTTGCCTAGTTCACTCTTTATATCCGGGTATCCCCTGTTCCTCATTACCCAGTACAGCCCTTTATCCCAGTCTCTTGCTTTCAGCGGGTACTTGTAGCCATCTAAGACCTCTTGGGTCAAGAGGCTCTTGTTATACCATGCCTTGCGGAGCACGTTTTCTAATTGCCCAACATATAGTCTGAGGAGTAATGGGCCATACTTGTCGCTAAACAGGATGCTATAGAGTAGCCTCTCCGTTCCTCCAAACCGTGCCTTCATGTATCAAAGTGTAACGAATTGCGTCAGGCACGGCTGGATTCATCACGGTCTCCTCGGAGCCGCCTACGGGAGCAACAGAGCTCCCCTCAGGGACTCCGAGGTCACTACTAGATTTATAAGTACTCCTAGCTTATAAGCTTTATTGGGGATTCCCCATTATGAACCATATAACACTTACATTGCCATTTAATGTTGGCGGGAGAGAAGCAGAACGGTTACTTAGCACCGCGTGGTTGTTTAAGATTGCTTCTCATAGAATGTTGAATCTAGCGAAACAGTCCCCTCTTTTACCAGCTACTGATATTGGCTGGAAGAACACGTTTAGGAAAGTAGTCTACGAAGTCATACCCAACCGCAGATATACTGATGGAGTAATAGTGCTTGTCAGGGGAATCTACGAGTCGTGCAGACAGCTTGGAGTAGACTTTAGAGAAGTTGAACTTGGTGATTGGCTAATGTTTCATCAGGTCGAGGGTGAGTATCCCGTTAGAAACATAACACTTAAAGATAATTACAGCTTCCACATAACGACAATAGGTTATAGTGGAGAAACTGATAGAGTGGTTGTTAAGCCGACCATACCTAAGAGCTATAGAATTCTGCTTGACAAGATTCTTGAGGAGGAGCAGAAGCACACGGCTAGAGTAGTCATTAAAGACTATGGAGTTAGAAAGAACATGCTGTGGGTTCACGGAGAGATACAGCTAACGATACCAATAGACTTCTACTACAAGCACGTGGCGAGGTACAGGAGAAACTATGGGGAACTCTATGGTGGTGTGGACGTTAATGTTGATAGGATGAACTTGGCGATAGTTGATAGGTATGGTAGGCTTAGAGATGTTAAGACATTCTGGTTCAAAGATGCATCTAGAAAAGGCGTTTCAAGGAGAAGAGCTAGGAGCATTATAGGCATGAAAATACACGAGATGCTAGATTATGCTTATCACCACGGCGTCAAGATGCTATTCCTGGAGAACCCAGAGGTTCTAGGCAGGCTTAAGCTCATGTGGATTAAGAGTGGTGAGAGAAAGCACGAGAACTACAACCACAGAGTAGCTGTTTTCAGAAGTTCAGTAATAAAGATGATAACTATGAAAACACCGCTATATGCTATAGATGTAAAATACGTAGACCCGAGAGGAACTACCCACTCTAAAGAACACGACATGATAATGAAGAAATATGGGCTGGACAGGCATACAGCATCAGCGTATATCATAGCTCTATGTGGTTTAGAAAGATACGGTTTGATACATAAAGCTACAATCTAATGTTTCTGCCCCCCGTCTCTCATAATCATCATCCGAGGGCTTGAGTATTCACATTCATCGCCACTTCATCATCTAATCATAACGCTACCGCTAAAACTTAATAAACTCTCCTCTCATCCCCGCCACAGAAGGGCGAGGCTTTCAGTTGTAATCGATTATTCTCTCCACGTGTCTCACTATTAGTAGTTTTAGAGCTGTGTACTTGTCTACTTTGTTGCTCGATACAGGTACTTATTATCTGATGTTGTTGACGGATTTGGGAGGGATAGGGTTCAGGTGGTTCTTGTGATAGTGGAGTCGCTATGTGGAGGATGAATTAGTTTGGGCCAATACCGGGTTAAGTTTATTAAGAAGCTATTATGGATAATTATGATCGGGGGGGATATTGAATTCAGTGCCAGCGCGCTTCTTGGTTATTCTCGTGATCCCTGGGATTATCCTGGGACCCCTCGTTTTAACCGTATACAACTACTTCTTCAACTTGAACTCCATTGGGTTCTACATCAAGCTCAGCGATTCAAGGATCGAAGGATTAACTGGTGAAGATCAAGCGATTGTTACTGTATCTATTAATGCTCCATCGTCGTGTAGAGGAGTTGTAAAATCCGCTCTTGTTAAGCTTAAAGAAGACGTGTATGTCAAGTTCAGCCTCGATGAATTAGATCCGTTGAGGATGTGCTGGAAGAACTACAGGGAGAAAGTTGCCTCCAGACAACTGGATGCATATGGTCAAGTGGTCTCAATCCCTGTACCGGGGTTCCGGGTGAAAATCGAGGTCCCCGACTTCAAGGGTGGACTTTACGTTGCAGTGTGGGACATAACGGCTAGTGATTACCTCGAGTTATACTATACACAAGTGTATGGATCCGAAAAAGGCCTTAAAGTAGCGCGTGAACTATCAACCAGGGAGCCCGAGAAGATGTTTGAATTGCCGTTAAGTATAATGGTTTCGGGGGAGAATATACGCTTCAGATACGTAAACACATCTTACGCTAGGCTAATCTACGAGGGAATTATTAGAGAAACAGCTATGGAACACAGCCAAGTAAATACATTAAAAATCTACGATGCACCCCTTGGCGCTGACGGCGTTAATGGAGATATATCGCTACTCGGAGTAAACATTATTGGATCGCTTAATCAGGCCGCCACGTATAGTGTACCGTGCCCCCCGGTAAATTATGTAAAAACCGACGTATACTGCAAGGTATACAATGCATTGTTTTGGAACCTGACCGGGGATAATCCCTCGATCATCGAGCCACCGCCTGAGTGGATTAATAGAATTATGGATTGGAGAGGGAAAACCAATCCCGTGGAGGCTAAATTAGTATGGGAGGATATCGTGTGGAGGTTCACAGTGAAATACGTGTTTCCGAAGACGCAGGGATGGGACAAGGTGTACGTATTATCGTATCTAATAAGGAATATGGACTACATTGGTGGAAGATACGGGTACTCCATTGGGGGTAGTAGCGTTAATGCTGCAATATGGATGAGCGATGTAGTGGATAGTCTCACACTCGGCGGTTTCACGTGGAATCACACGCTGGGAAAACCCGGCGAGTACCGCATAGACATATCTATTCCAGTTGGAATTATTGTAAACAGCCCGGATCTCAGGAATGCTGCTTTCTCGCTGGTATTTGCGGTATTTGAGCTCAGAGATATAAGTAGTGGCGTTAGTTTTCTAGGTCACCCGCTAATAGGCAATTACATAAAAACTATTTACAGTGGAGTAAACACTACTATCTCGACGCCAACTAAGAGCTATCAGGCTCGCTTCCTCATGATTCCAGCGAACTTCACGTATATGGGTGATTACCTCTTTGTTAGCTGGGATATCGTTGAAACACAGGACTGCTATTACGCGTACCCGATGTTTACGTTTGCACCAGTCTTTAGAATAGAATCATATGATCCAAGAAGAATATGGTATTACCGCTACCCGGAGGAAAAATCTTCACCAGTGCCCGAAGAATACTATCAACTGAGTTGGGGAGAGAAGTATTACACATATATAAATCTAGCCATCGAACCCGAGAAACAAGTCATGCTTGATACAAATAATTACAGTGACGCAGCGGGGGCCAATCCCGGATTAGTATTTAACATAATGTACAATGCTGTCTTAGCAGCGCTTACAACATTCCTACCGAGTGAACATACTGTATTCAGTTTCTTCCTGTCTGTAGTGGGTGTGTGCTTGAGCATGGACTACTACTACGCGGAGGCGATACATGTGAATATAGTACTCTACGGCGTTAACTTTGAATCATCATTAATACCTATCGAAATAACGAAGGAGACGATGCTACCTAACCTTTACCAGTATCCACCGTTGAAGTTAATTTACTGGGTAAACGTAGCTCCAGGCAGTGGGCCACCTCCCTGTCCGGTTAACGATCTAACTTGCCCTCTTCCAACGAACAGCGGTAAATCATAAATTCTCTAAATACAATCCAATATAGTCCTGTCGCTAGAATTACTTGTGCAGGCAGGAAATTCCAGCTTCTACTACCTGTTTGAGGAATGGGTATGTGGCCAGTGGGGATGAATGTTTATAGCGTGGTAAAGGTAGATACCATGATGGGGATGGCATTGCCTCTCAAAGGTGAAATCATTACATGCATTGTTGTAGTGATTATTATAGCTTCCATAATGGCTTCAGCCAACCCTTACCGTGCCCAGATATGGGAAGCACCCGGGATTGAAGTGCTCTGGGTACAATACAGTAATCCCAGCAGTGGTAGTGACAGTCCTTATGCAACATGTCTTGCTAATGATTCATTAATAGTGGTTGGCTATGATTCTATACCAGGCGGTAAACAATTCAGGATTGAGGCACGAGACCCGTGGACTGGACGGCTTAGAAATACATGGACGTATAACCCGGGTTATGGATACGAGGGATTATGGGATTGCACTGTAATGGGAGGCTACATCTATTCTGTAGGCTACGGATACCCCAGCTACGTTTTAAGGGTTGACCCAGGTTTAACGAGCTATGTGATCAAGAACGTAGGGGGATGGGCTACATCTATTACTAGTTATAATGGCTACCTCTACGTAGGGGGATTCGACTGGGTTGCAGGCAACCAGGTTTTCCGTGTGGAGAAGCTTGACGCAGACCTCAACGTGGTGGCCACATATATCTCGCAGGGTTCGAGAGATGTCTTCGCTACTTTATACAGTGTAGGAGTAAACCCTGTTACAGGACTGTTATGGGGTGTAGGTTACGTGTCTAATCCGGCGAAGGGGATTTTAGAGTGGTGGATCGAGATCGTGGATCCGGAGTCGATGACGCTGGTTAAAACCATTAGGCCAGGAATACCTGGTAGGGCGTATGCGGTGTTCTTTGATGGTGATGGTTATGCGTATATTATAGGGGACGGGGACTATATAGTAAGGTTTAACATGAATGGAGACCTCGTGAAGAAGATTAGCCTAGGAGTTCTCTCGCTCAGTCTTTATAAGGGGGGCCTGGTGGGTGACCTGGTGGTTGTTGCTGGGGAGGAGAATAATGGTGGCTACTGGAGACATGTAATCTACCTGCTTGATAGGGATTTAAACCTCATTGGTAACAAGACTCTGAGCGGGAGCGTAGACTCGTATATGTATACTGGTAAGCTCTGGATCAATGGAAGCAGGGTTTACCTGGCGGGCTATGATAACCAGTTGGGAAATACTGAGTGGGTCATATACTCGCTTGAAGTAGTTGGAGCCCCTATTACCACTGCGACAACTATTACAACCACTACAGTAACGAATGGAACGGTCTCACAGCCGGTAACTATTACTAAGACAGAGACAACAACGGTGATTCAAGTAAGTACTGTTACTTTGACCAAGATTTCACCTACAATATCAACCACCACTAGGACGGAGACGATCACTATTGAGAAAACAGTAACGACGACCTTAACTGTGACACAAAGGATTACAGTGGCCGGGAACACTACTAACACAACTTCTGTAGGGAATAATGTTGCGATGTTCATAGCGGTAGCTATCGCATCCATAATAGCTGGGCTCATAATATTTGTATTAAAGAGGAGCCATAGAGGTATAATGACGGGGGTGGCAGGTGTACAAAGGTCTTTTCGCTATGGTATCTGTTTTCGATGCAGGTCTATTCCCCATATAGGTAGAGCCGGGGAGTGTAGAAGCCTGTGCAGGGTCTAAGCGATAGGTTGAGGCTGGCTTCGAGGAGAGATGTAGAGCGGCGTGTAAGGGATCTTCTGTATTTCTATAATGAAGAATACGGCTCAGCTGTCTTCGTTGGGGAGAGGGCTTATACTCCTGGGAGCCTCGTACTTACCCAGGGCTTCATAGAATCCGATAAGCTTGGATTGGTCTTGAGATCTGTTTTATTTGAGAGGTATCAGGTCCCCATAATAGTTGTAACAGGCCTGGGCGGACTCCACTATGTTGTGGATGGTCATCACCGGGTCATAGTCTACGCGTGGCTCAGATGGATGATACCAGGCTTAACGATCCTTGTTCCAAAATACAGGCCTAAATTAGCTAGATCCATAATTGAGTTGGATTCAGTGAACCCAGCTGACACACCCCAGGAGCTTATATGTTGGAGACACATCGTTAACACGGTTAGGTTTCTTGAGAAACAATACAATACCTTAGCAAGAATATGGGTTGAAACTATTAGTATAACGCTCCTTAAGCCAACACAACCCCCTATACCAGGACCCGAGCCCCATGCATCGTCACTACACTGCCCGCTCCTCGTATACAAGTATAACCAGGAGTATTTCGTCATCGATGGGCATCACCGCGTCTGTAGAGAAGTACTTAGTGGTGGCAAAGAAGTAAAGGCATTAGTGTTCACCATTGGCAATCTTGAAATAGGATTGTTAAAGACTGCCAGGATGCTTGGATATGATAAATTCAATGAGAAGTATTGTTCAGGGGGATAGGGAGTAGCTGGCCTCCTCCCCGCCCTGAAGGGTGGTTCACTGGTTCCCTGCATCTACTCGGGGCTGCATCCGTCATCTGCGGGGCAGTTGGGAGGGCAGGGCTTTCCCCATCCAAGGACTTGAGTGTAATACCTAGAGCATTAAACCTAATAAGTCTTTCACCAACTTCATCTTGAAGGAGGGGCTTTCAGTTGTAAAAATCGACCACCAGTTTATCTGTAGTGCCTCGATTTATAAGGTCTTATAGTATAATTATATCTGGAAGCCGGGGTGGCCGAGCGGTCTAAGGCGGCGGGCTGCAGGGCTAACCCTTGGTAAGGGGTTCACGGAAACCCGTTTACCCGCGGGTTCGAATCCCGCCCCCGGCTCTAGTTGCTGATGTCATGTGCTTTATGGGTGAATAGATTTTTATTAGGCCTCTCTATAATGTTGTGAAAATATTTTATAGAGGGATATAGTTATTGAGTAAGATATGGTCATGCTTGTACTTTACTCGGACTCCATATTCTTTTACCTACTTGATGGTAAAGTATATATAAGTCTGTAATAATTGATCTTAAAATTAATAGACACATATAATTGGTTAAACTAAAGTGGTGGTGAACTATATGGCGGGTACTGAGAGAAGAAGGGTGCAAAAAACAGGGTCTTCATCATATATAATAACTCTACCTAAGGAATGGGTTGATGCAGTGGGGTTGAAGAGCGGTGACTATGTAAGCGTGGAGAAATACGGCGATAAACTGGTGATAATACCTCCTACAACAGAGGCTGTTCAAGTAAAGTCCACTATTAAGGTTAGCCCCGAGGTAACCGTAGACCAGGTATTTAGAATGCTCTTAGCGATGTATCTTTCAGGATATAGTACTATAACTGTAACATTTGATTCCAGAATACCTGATCTAGCTAGGTTTATCAGTGAAGTAAAGAATATAGCTAGGATAAAGCTGGCAGGCGTTGAAGTAGTCGAGGAGTCATATAATAGTGTGACATTCAAGATTCTCCTGAATATCAAGGAGCTCCCATTATTAAGTGCTGTGAGGAGGCTTCACTTAATAGTCAACAACATGATCGAGGATGTGAAGACATTAATGAAAACAATGGATGAGAACATAGCCTACGCTATAATACAGAGGGATGATGAAGCCGATAGATTCCACCATATGATCGTGAGAGAATTAAGCATGGCGCTGCTCGATGTAAGGATACAGCATGAGCTAGGGATAAGCAACATTGTGGAAGCATTAAGCTATAGGATTATAGCGAGAAACCTGGAGAGAATAGCGGATCACAGCGTTAATATAGCTAGAAGAATACTGGCCATGAAAAAGACTAGTGGGGCAGATATAGTGTATGAACTAATGGTGAAGTCATCAGACCTCTTCAACAAGGCTATGGGGTCACTATATAGTTTAAGCAGAAGGGATGCCGAGGAAGTAATACAAAATGCCCGTGTACTAGTGGATGAAATAGAGAAAACAATATATGAGAAAATAATAAACTCAAAGCTCCCGGATAACGAGAAAGCCGGGCTCACACTAATATGTGACAGCCTTAGAAGAATCGTGAGGTACTCTAATGGAATAGCCGAGTCAGTATTAAATATAAAGGCAGCTAAAAACTCATCCGTTGAAGTAAAATAATACTCTCCAACCAGCCCCACCCAGAGGTTTATTCTTTTTTAACCATCACCATTTGTCCCTAGGGGGGTCATATCCCGTGCGTTTTTATGGTTGTCTCTAGGGGCTTCCGCTTTGCCCACAGGGATTTAGGTATCCCTGTGGGTTCATGGATGGCGGTCGAGCCCAATGCCGCAGCCCCATCTAGGCTCAACCCACCCAGGTTCGAAGCAATGCCCCCATCACCTAGACAGACCTTCTCCAATACAAAGAGGCTATCTCGGGTGCTAGATACAGTGCGAGAATCTCCAGAGCCTCTAAGGCGAGTATAGCTTCGAATTCTCTATCGAATCTAAAGGTAAATACATCGCCTATCCTCTCCCTGGCGTCAGATCTGGGCAAATATTTAACCAAATATATTACCGTGAATATTGAGGAGGCTCCTATCGCTATGAAGCCAATTGCATAGTGTATCGGCTTAGGGAATAGCATGCCAAAGACGTATCCCTTATCCTAGTAGATGCATTGGTTGGTGTGGAGAATGTTCTTTATGGGCTATCCTAATAGCTTTCTAGGGCCGTTAATGGTCTCGCTGGCCTGCTTGTGGGCAGGGTCTCTAAATCATCCTCGCATATCTACCTCTCTCTAAATCGTATTCTTCACGAAGAAGCCTCTCAGCTATCTCCGGGTCAACATCAACAATCCTAGGCTTCAAAGCTCTCATAACAAGTTCCTCACCAACGACCTCCACTATAACCTCATCCCCCTCATCAACACCTAACGCCTCTCTCAGTTTCTTAGGCAAAATTATGATACCCTTCTTACGAACCTTCAAAATCATCCTCACAAATATCCCTAGTTAAGAAATAGTGTAACCAACTATATTAGTTCTAACCTTACACAATAGGTTTATCTAAAGCAAGATGGTTAAACCACTATATCCACGCGGGGAAACTGACCTCCTCCCCGCCCTAAAAGCGAGGCCTTCGGTTGTAACTCTGCTGTAAAATACCACTTATTAAATCCTAACTTTTCTCTAGAGGGGTGTTAAAACTTGTTCCCAGCACGCTGTTTATGTACCCAACATCCTCACTCGCAACTCTAGTTGCCCACTGGTTTGTCTTCTTGTTATAAAGTGACCAACTCCAGTAGCCTTTGCTCCTAGCGTTTGTCAACCGTGTTAAGCACACGAATCCAAAGTCGTTGCCGGGGTAGCTTTCACCGCTCATAGCCTTTATCTCGTAGGACTGTGCTGTTGTATTGATTGTTGTTGCACAGCAACTGCTCGCTGGCTTGTTGACGACAACCATATTATATGACTTCTCCGCTGACTTCAAAATAGTAGTATCCTGGGTCATCTGTATAAGTGGTGTTTAGGTACTCCCAGCCGTTTTCTCCCATAATGTACAAGTCGACTTTTACACTGTCTCCACTGTCATATACGCCATTGTAGTTGTTGTCCCAGAAAGCCGTGCCCGAGATCAACTGCTTGGTCAACTCTTGGTTAACAGTCACACTCACACTTGAGGACTCTCCTGTCTCATATATCGCTGCAACATTAGTGTAGTAATAAGTCTCACCTTTCGAACTATCATAGCTGAACACTACAGTATATGAAACACTACCACTACTACTAAAGGTCCAGGAGTATCCGCCAGTATCCACATCATGAACCACGTCATACATTGTTATTTCAGTCCAGCTACTCGTTGTAGCATCTGGAGAGGGCCCCTTAGGCTTGCCTAGAGACCCGCTGTGATTAGTTATTGTAACATTAGCTGATACCTTGCATTTATCGTATAATTGGTTTGATCCTAAATATATTTTGTAGTATTAGCTGTAACTCTCGTTAGGAGTTAGAGATGGTTTGCTTGAGACATCCACAGGGGAATCATTGATTATTTATGTATTCCAGCCATTTCCTACATAGACATCGATGTGTATGGCTAGATTTTCCGTAGCTACACTTCCACCATTTGTTACAGTAACATAGCCCTCTAAGTAGTAGCTGCATTGGGGTCCCTGCTTAGTAAGGCTTACATTGTACTCAACTGTGGCTGTTTCTCCAGGCTTCAGGTATACTTCAGTGGTATTAGCTGTCTTCTCAATGCTCCATGTATACTCACAGTATTTAACAGCACTAACTGTCACGTTCGCCCACAGAGTAGTTCCAACCTATCCATCTGCATTTACTAATACCATGTTAGGTATTATTGTAAAGCCGATTAAGAATATTAACAATATTATTGATACGTCTAAAATCTGTTTCATTTTTTACACCTTACACCTTAAGTTAATATCCAAATTGGTTTATAAATCTAAGTATTAAAATTTATTAATCATTTTACGCTACACTAGGTGATCTACGAATAACAGTGTTTTATAGCAAACACCCTACTCACATATTCTTTCATGTGATTTGCTTGAAGGTGTATGTCTGAGGGTGTATACAGGGAGACTACAAGCATGTGCCGGGGTTTCTCCTAGATGTTTCCGCGATGATGAGGTGGAGCAGAGAAATCGTAAAATCCGGTGAAAGCAGTGTTTAGACCTAATCCTTGTCGACATTAGGTTATAAATAAAATTTAAAACAAGTATTAGCAATAATAGCTAAGTGATGTGACCCCGGTGCCCATGCAACACCCCCGCGTAACGGGGCGGAATGAACATGGGTCGGGTCACTCCCGGCCTCACTACATCCTAGTATCCTAGGATATTTATTGACTAGTACCAGGCTCCCTGATCTATATTTAATGTTTAAATTAAAAGTAAGGTGATCATATAATTAATCAAGGTGAGATGATATGGCTGAGGAGAAGATACAGGAGTTAATGAGGAAATATCTTGGGGTCAGCGTGCCAAGACTGCTAATAGGAATAATAATGCTGGTGTTCGGGCTCTTAATACTGGTGAAACCCGAATTATTGGGAATACTTGTTGCATTATACTTGATAATTGATGGTATACTAGTTATATTTGATGAATATATTAAGAGTAGAATAGCTGGAAAAGCAGTAGCCGGTTAAAAATTAATTGTGATTCAATGAAGCAACGCTATATTAAAAACAGCCCAAACTATATAGTGTGTTTTGAAGTATTTACTCCTCTCACTAATATATATGGTGCCCTGGTTGGATAGCCTATCTCCCACCATTTCACATCATATCTCTCCCTTGTTAATCCATCAATATTTCTCAATATGTTCCCAAGTTTATCGGCTATCCTTATTTTTCTCACAGCAGTCTTTATCTCACCGTTCTCGATAAGGAATAATGCATCCCTTGTTATGGTGGAGAATTCTCCCTCGACATAGTTCTGGAACCTAGTATACCAGTTATTGTTAATCAATATCCCCTTCTTGACTTCACTAATTAATTCCTCAAGCCTGTAATCCCCTGGCTCTACTATTAGGTTCCATGGCTCTGGTGAGATCCATCCAGCGTTACCGGTGGTGGCTGTGTTGAATTTCGCAGCTGTTTTAGAGTTGTGGAGTATTGTCGCCAGTATCCCCTTCTCTATGATGGGCTTCCTTGTAGTGGATACCCCCTCTAGATCGAATCCCCTGCTACCCGGTAACTCGGGTTCGTGTGGGTTATCTATAAGGGTGAATTTCTCAGAGGCCACCTTATCGCCTGGCTTGTTCTTTATAAACATGGACATCCCGGTGAGGATGCTGAAGCCTGAAGCCATGTATGATATATAGTCTAATAGGTTCCCGAACACCATCGGGGAAAGTATCAAATCATAGATCCCGGGCTCTATGTCTACCCTACTCTTGGAGTCGACAGCGTACCTTGCGGCTATCCTGGCCATCTCGGCTAATTTATCTCTCCTAAGCTTTGTAGAGCAGGTGCTCCATTGGCCGCTACCTTCTTCCCCGGCGAACGCCCGTATATATGACTCCATCGATGTATACTCATGCATCCCCTCGAACCCTTTTGACGACGCTATGTATTCTTTCTCATGCTTTAGGTCGATCATTCCAGCTATATAATCTATTCTCTCCTCATGTGCTGTGCTAATTATTTCCTCAGCTAAACTTGATGGGTCTTCAATGTACTTATCAATGTTTGTATCAACTAGGTTGCCTATTTCAACTGGTTTACCGGGTTCTGGGAGAGGGGCGTAGAGCTCGGATTCCCTGAGCTTGCCGGCTATTGAGAGTAACTGGTTCAAGGTGTATTCTGTTCCACTTGGATCTAAGCCTCTTACCTCAGCTATAAATATCCTCTTATCTTTTACGAGGTATAAACCTATATCGAGGCTTCTCCAGTGTTGCACCACGCTTGGCTCGCTGTTAGCTATTTTAGTCATCGTCCTCTCGGATTCGAGAACTCTAACAATTGCCTCCTGGAACCCCTTATCAAGGGCTTCCTTTAATATCCTCTTATGTATCTCCATTCGAATCACCCCACAGTACTTCTAAGCCTTATATTCTTAAGCTTCACATTCGGGCCTCCAAACCATACGGGTACGCCCTGGGAGGGCTCGCCTTTACCGCATGTACCAGCGTAGAATTCCAGGTTTCTATCTACTCCATCTATGCTGCTATAGAATGATTTCGTAGTAACCTCCAGCACTGGGTTTCTAACATACTCCTTTAACTCTCCATTCTCTATCATGTATGCTTCTAACCCGACATACCTCTGGCTCCATCGTTCGTCGTCGATGTTCCACTCCATGTAAGACTTGATATATACTCCCCTCTTAACAGACTCTAAGAGCTCTTCAAAGCTCATGTCCCCTGGTTTTAAATACGTGTTTGCCATTCTAATAATGGGTTCGCTGGCGTAGTCCATGGCTCTAGCTGCTCCGTTACTCCTAGTATTATAGAACGGGGCTGTAAACCTGTTTTGTAGGTGCTCGTATATGACTCCCTCCTTGTAGAGGTATCTGGCTCTAGCTGGAACAGCTTCATCATCGTATAGGTAGAAACCATAGCTTCCAGGTATGGTTGGATCATCTATGACTGTAGCGTATTCATTACCTATCCTGGAGCCCTGCATGCCTGGCTTTATGAAGCTTTTCCCAGCCTGGGCTGCTTCCCGGCCCATTATTCTATCTGCTTCACTCGGGTGTCCGCATGACTCATGGACAACTAGCCCCACGATCTCGCTTCCCACGATAACGTCCACCGGGTCTGTTGGTGGTGGCACTGCCTTGAACAGGATTTCTTCGTATCTACTTATTTCCTCAGGCAGCTTCTCGTGGAGCCTCCACTTCTCAAGTAACTCTAGTCCACCGGAGCCTCCCAGTTGCTCCCACCTCTGTAGACTACCCTTCACAGGCGATGTCACTACTACGTTGTAATACATGGTTATCCTAGGAATACTTGACTCCACGTATCCGCCATCACTATTGACTATTGTCTTCTCCTCAGTCCACTCGTTATATGTAACAGTTAACACAGGGATACGTGCCTCCTTAGTGGAGCCCTGTATGGTTTTCCACAGCTCCATCATATAGTTGACTTTCTCATCCAACGGTATTGAGTCAAATGGTTTCCCAGCTACTACTGAGTACCTGGCTCTTCCAAGCCTCGAGTCATCTTGTTTCAATGGCTTCTTCATGAGCTGGGATACCGCCTTCGCTAATGAGACGGCTTTTTCCACAGTCTTTCTTACCCCATCCCTAGTTAGCTCAGGTGTTGCGGCAAACCCGAGGGCCCCGTTTACTACGACTCTGACAGCTATACCTCTACGGCTTGTGATGCCGGAGCCTATTACATTTCCATTTCTAGTATAAATAGTGAACCCGTTGATCCCGTGGTACCTTGCTTCACTATAGGATGCGCCTAGATCGCCAGCCAATTTAACTGCATATTCAACAAGATCCAGCAATGCTTACACCAAGGAGCCATATATGGTTCTTAGAATAAAAACTTTACACCACTTTAGACCTCGGGTTTTTAAATCATTGCAACTGGATAGTTTACCAGGTGTATTGTATGCCGGGTTTAACAGTTGAGAAAATCGATGAATATCTTGGTAAACCTGTGAATGATCCATATGGGAGGCGAGTGGGGTATATAGTGGGATTCTATAGTGACTCAGATGGTAACATATCCTCCCTAGAGGTAAGCTTCAACGACTTTGATTTTAAGCAGATTGAAATAGAGAGGTTCAGGTTCGAGAACGGTAATATAATTCTACTACCTGAATGGGAGTATATGGCTATAGTACTCGAGAACAGGTTGGAGAGGGTTAAGAAGCGTGCAGCAGCCCTCGAGGAATTAAACAGTAGGAAGGAGATACCGAAGCACACCTATGAGGAATTCAAGAAGAAACTAGAGGAGTCTCTGATAAAGCTTAAGGAGGACTCGAAAAACGTTAAGGAGGTACTCAGGAGGAGAATGCATGAAATAGAGGACATGATAGTTGAGCTGGAGAAAGCTGTAACGGCTGTAAAGGTGAGCTATATAGGTGGTGAAATACCGGAGAAGGCATATAAGGCATCCATGGATCACCTCAGGAGAAACCTGGATATCTTAAACTCTGAGAAAGCCAGTGTTAAAAACCACCTGGATAGAATAGAGGCGTTGGAGAATCTACCAGTGGATACAGCAGTTAAGGTTAGCGTTGTTGCTGAGACACCATCTAAATCACAGCAACCAATACCAGTTGTGGTTGTCGAGTCTTAGCGGTGTTTTAACCAGTATTTAAACTAAGAAAAAATATTGCTTCGCCACTATATTCCGAAAACGTATTTTAATAGCACGCTTACTAGGGCAGATACTATTATCACTATTATCGGGTGCTGGTTCCCGATATACAGTAGTATGAACGCCACTATGAAGATTGCGAAGGCTATTAGATTTAGGCTAAATCCTGCTGAAGTCAGCAGGGTGGATTTAGCCACTTTTATAAATGCATATAGTATTAATGCTACTACAGCTGCATTAATACCTCTAAACACTATCTTCACCACTTCGTTACTCATGTAGGGTCTGAGAGATGTAACTACGGCGAGTATCACCAGGTATGCTGGTAATACAACACCCATTGTAGCGAGAATGGAGCCTGGTAGACCCCCTAGTGAGTACCCTATCCATGTGGCTGAATTTATCGCTATGGGACCCGGCGTGCTCTCAGCTACTCCTAAGAGGCTGGTGAACTCTTCATCAGATACCCAGCCCTTTATTTCAACGAGCTCCTTGTACATTAAAGCTATACCACCATATCCACCTCCAAACATGAAGAAGCCTATTTTCAGGAACTCTAGGAATAACTCTAGTAAAGTCACATTACCCATGGTTCCCACCTATTTCCAGTATCTATGCTTTTATAATATAATATTCTTTTATAAA
>NZ_JAVZPN010000002.1:107811-171078 GCF_038881575.1 Desulfurococcus sp.
TATCCACCTCCAAACATGAAGAAGCCTATTTTCAGGAACTCTAGGAATAACTCTAGTAAAGTCACATTACCCATGGTTCCCACCTATTTCCAGTATCTATGCTTTTATAATATAATATTCTTTTATAAATATTTATACCTTGACCGCATTTAATCTAGGTGGAAAGATTATATAAACAGGTGGCGTTCCAATGCTCGAGTCGTTCTTCAATCCAAGGAGCGTCGCGATAGTAGGTGCAACACCCAAGGAGGGGAAGGTCGGCCGGGTTATACTGGAAAACTTCATTAAGAAGTATAAGGGAAGAATATACCCTGTGAACCCTGGGTACAATGAGATCATGGGCTTGAAATGCTATAGAAGCGTAAGTGAGTTACCGGAGACACCGGATCTAGCCGTCATTGCTGTACCTGCTCCAAGTGTTCCAGGGGTGCTCAGGGAGCTCGGTGAAAAAGGGTGTAAGGCTGTAATAATAATAAGCGGCGGCTTCAAGGAGACTGGGACCCCTGAAGGTGAGAAGCTGGAGCACGAGATAAAGGAGTTAGCGGGGAAATACGGTATAAGAATAATCGGTCCCAACTGCATTGGTATTTTCGATAATTGGAGCGGTGTCGACACATTCTTCCTTCCAGAGGAGAAGATGAAGCGGCCTCCCAAGGGATACGTTGCCTTCATTAGCCAAAGTGGTGCCTTCGCATCCGCGCTCATGGATTGGATGGCCTATAATAACATCGGTGTTTCAAGGGCTATAAGCTACGGTAACAAGATAGACGTGGATGACATCGACTTACTTGAATACCTCGCCGGCGACGATAAAACAAGGGTGATACTGATATACCTAGAGGGCTTGAAGAATGCTCGTGGAAGAATATTCATTGAAACAGCCAGGAGGGTCAGCAGGGTAAAGCCTGTACTCGTGTTCAAAGCCGGTAAAACCAGTCGTGGAAGCCTTGCAGCGGCAAGCCATACGGCTGCTTTAGCTGGTAATTATTCGCTATATAGATCAGCGTTTAAGCAGGCTGGCGTAATAGAGGTTGAAAGCTTTGATGAAATGATGGACGCCGTAAGAATACTACTAGATCAACCATTGATGAAGGGTAACAGGGTCTACGTGGTTACAGACGCTGGTGGTGTCGGGGTAATGTTAACCGATGCACTAACAGTCCAGGGTTTCGAGCTGCCCAGGACTCCACCGGACTTAAGGGAGGAGCTTAGGAAAATACTACCGCCTCACTGTATCGTGGAGAACCCGATTGATTTAACAGGTGATACAGATGATGAGAGATATATAAAGGTACTTGAGAAAGTACTGCCACGTAGCGATGTTGACGCAGTGGTTGTGGTCGCGCTTCCACAGGTACCAGGGATAAAGGGTGGTCTGGCAGACTACCTCATAGAGGCCAAGAATAAGTATATGAAGCCGGTTATAGTTATTTCAATAGGTGGGGAGGAGGCAGTTAAGCTGGCTAGGAAACTACAGGAGAACGGGGTAACTGTTTTCGAGTCGCCTGAAAGAGCTGCTAGAGCACTTAAAGTATTATATACCTATAGTAGAATAAAGTCTAATACACAAGGATAACAGGGTTGAGGATGCATGTCTCCACGTGACATATTAGCTGCAGCACTTAAGGAAAACAGGTTCAAACTATTGGAGCACGAGGCGTTCCAAATAATTAAATACTATGGGATCCCATCCCCGGAGGTAGTGGTTGTTAAATCGCCAGCGGAGGCGGTGGAGCTAGCTGATAAAATAGGGTATCCAATAGCGTTGAAAATAGTGTCACCGGATATAACGCATAAGAGTGATGTAGGTGGTGTGAAACTAGGGCTCAAGAGTAGAGAGGAGGTTGGAAAAGCAGTTGAAGAAATGCTTAGAACAGTGTCTCTTAAAGCACCAAATGCTAGATTAGTGGGGGTGTTAATGTATAATATGGCTCCACAAGGACTCGAGGTAATTGTTGGCGGTGTGAGAGACAATATATTTGGGCCAGTAATAATGTTCGGGCTGGGCGGTATATTCGTTGAGGTATTAAAGGATGTTTCATTCAGGGTAGCCCCTATTACAATGAACGATGCATTAGGAATGCTTAATGAGATCAAGTCGTCGAAAATACTCGACGGCTACCGTGGCCAGCCACCAGTCGATAAAGAGGCAGTGGCTGATATAATCGTTAAAACAGCTAGATTAATGGAGGAGAACCCTGAGATAGAATCAATAGATTTAAACCCGGTGATGGCCTACCCTAAGGGAGCTATGGCTGTTGACGCGAGGATCATACTTAAACAGGGTTAATGGGAGAACTAATGGTGCAAACAAGTATCGAGGAAATACAGAGAGAAATAGAAGAAGTGTCGAAGCAGATCAGTGAGGTAAGAGAGAAGATAAAGACGCTGAAGGAGCAGAGATACCAGTTAATAAATGAGTTGAAGACGGAGAGGGTCGAGAAGCAGAAGTATCTCAGTGAGCTGAGGTCGCTCAAGGAAAAACTAAAGAATATTAGGGAGACGAGGAAACGCCTCATTGAAGAGTATAAAAGGCTAGCTGAAGAGAGGAGGAGCAAGATAGAAGAGCTGAGGACGCTGAGAGAAATACTTGTTGAGAAACAAAACGTTATCCAGAACATGTCGCGGGAGGCGAGGACGCCGTCTAATATACTGAGAGAGGAGATCGAGAGGCTCGAATGGATGCTGCAAACCAGGGTCTTATCAATTGAAGAGGAGAACAGGATAATACAGAAGATAAAGAGGCTTTCATCACTACTGGAGAAAGCCGAGAAGCTGAGAAAAGAGAAAAATGAAATATTAGAGGTTAAGGCATTCTATTCGAGCCTCAGGATCCAGGTAAAAGACTTAACCAGTAAGCTCAACAATATGAGGGAGGAAATAGGTAGGCTTACAGCTGAAAGGGATAAGATCAAACAACAGTTAAATGAGCTAGTGAAAAAATACCTTGACTTAAAGAACGATATACAGGTTAAGCAGGACTCAGTTAACGCTATATCCAGGGAAATCGAGGATTTAACTGGTAAGCTCAACGAGTTAAGGGAGAAGGTTAGTAGCCTCAACAAGGAGCTGGAGAAGGCTAAACTGGGCATGGTTTTAAACATGAAGAAGCAGGAGATCCTGGAGAAGGCAAGCGGTAAGAAGCGTTTAACAATCGACGAGCTCAAGATAATATATGGTGAGCCAGAGGATTTCATGGAGGAGCAGTAAGGCAATATTTATCTACCAAACCTTCTTTCACGCCTCTGGTAACTTCTAATGGCTCTCCAGAAATCTATTTTACGGAATTCCGGCCAGAATACATCACAGAAATATAGCTCACTATAGGCTGACTGCCATAGTAGGAAATTACTGATTCTTTCCTCCCCGCTGGTCCTGATTATTAGATCCGGGTCTGGTGCTCCATTAGTGTAAAGGTATTTGCTAAATAATTCCTCATCGATGTCGTCGGGGCTTATTTTACCCTCTAATGCCTCTTTTACAATAGCTTTTACGGCATCTATTATCTCATGCCTGCCGCCGTAACATAACGCTATGTTTAGCTGGAATGAATCATACCTGGATGTCTCCTTCTCTAATTCACTCGCCAACACGGCTATGTCCTCTGGGACTAGATCCAGTGCCCCGAATACTTTCACCCTGACTTTCCTATCATGTATCTCCCTCATGTTCTTTAACTCGGTTAATCCTTTCCTGGCTAGGTTAAACAAGTATTCTCGTTCACGCTCATCTCTGAACCTGCAGTTTTCAGTGCTCATGGCGTATATTGTTACATACCTTATTTTTAACTCCCATATCCATTTAAGGACCTCTTTTATTTTCTCGTATCCATAAACGTGCCCTAGTGAGGGATTTAACCCAAGCCTCTTCGCCCACCTCCTGTTTCCATCTGGAATGATACCTATATGTCTTGGAAAAGGTCCTCCGCGTATCTGCATCCAAAGCCATTTCTCATATATTTCATAAACCGGCTTTAAGATGCGTGAGCCCAGCTTGTAGAGCATGTTTGTGAGAAATCCCTGTAGCTCGTACAATTCAATTGACCCCGGTATCATCGATCCCATGTTGAGTATAATAATTGTTGAGGAATATAACTACCACTCTACTCACAAAACATTTATAACCAGGTAATACTTGTTTTAACTAGAATACAGGTGTTTAGCGATGTCTTATTATCAGGGTAATGATTTAAGAAAACCAACAGGTGGATTAAAAGGGGAGAAGAGGAGTAAGAGAAAATACGAGCTAGGCTCCCCGCCGGTAAACACTACTCTAAGTAGCAGCGAGGAGAAAATACACGTGAGGACGCTTGGAGGGGGAGTAAAGTATAAGTTAAAGAAGGCCTTATATATTAATGTTGCAGTACCCGATGAGAAGGCGGTGAAGAAGGTTAAGATACTAGACGTTGTCGAGACACCTTCAAACCCACAGAATGCCAGGTTTAAAATAATCTCGAAAGGCACAATAGTGAAAACAGAAGTAGGGCTCGTAAAGGTTACATCAAGACCCGGACAAGACGGAGTCTTGAACGGGGTCCTCCTTAAGAAGTAGACTGGGATAACCCTTGGATAATCACCAAGTATCAAGGGGGGTTTTTTGAGCCGGGATAACAAGGGTAAGAAAATCGTTGTATACCCGGCTTACATAGACTTGAAAAAGAGCCGTAGTGAGGGAAGGAAGATATCTTCAAGCAAGGCTGTACCAAATCCTAGTATCAAGGAAATAATAGAGGCCTCGGAAAGACTCGGGTTAAACCCCTTGTACGAGGAGAAACACTACCCGAGGCTAAAAGGGGTAAAAGGGCGTGTCTTGGTGGATAAGAAATCAGGGAAACTAGAGATCCTCCGCATGATTGCTGATGAGATTAGAAAGAGGCGGGGGATAACTGGTTGAGAACTAATGGATCATATTCATCGTTTTTACCTCCTATCTACTTTAGCAGGGACCCTTATCCAAATACCTCTGAATGGCTCATGGTTTAAGCTTCATGCTTCTGGGAAATGGTTTTCAGCTGTAAATCTCTGAGGGGTGTGCTAGTGATATATAGAATTTGATGTCTGTATATTCCTTAATAATGAAGTATTTAATTATATGCGTCAATGTATTATTTTCTTGTTGAGCACTTTATTTAAAAACACATGTATTACATGTTTTTTGAATAATGTAGTGTTTATATGGTATACGCCTTATATATGAACCATGAGTTTAAAGTAAATAGTGATGGTAATACCAGAGTGATACTTATGAATAAGCTCGGTATGGTAGAGGCTTCTACCAGGGATGGATTCCTCATCGTAAAACCCTCTACACGGGTCATCTTAAAACTAGTTAATTCCTCAGTATATGACGAGAACAATAGAAGAATAGGCAGGATAGTAGATGTTATCGGTAGAGTTGACGACCCCAGGGTAGTAGTGAAGCTAGAGAGCAAGGGACTGGCCCCCTCCTCCACGGTCCTCTACTATTATCTAGCATCCCAGAGAAAGCATAAAAGGGGTGGGAGACGTTGAAGTGCCCCTACTGTGGCGGCTCAAACATAATATTCGATCCAGATTCAAACAGCTATATATGCCAGGCATGCGGCTTAGTGGTTGAGGAGAAGCCCACCTATCAGGGTTTCGAGGGCTTCTTGAAGAATAACAGTACTCCACGGTATAGTGGCATGTTTACAAACATGGTCCATGACCATGGTGTAGGAGGGACTGAGATATCTGGTTGCTTCATGCAACACCTGAAACAAGGAAGGAACTGGGTTAGAGTTAACAGTGAGATAAAGGTTGAGAAGAAGGATAGGAAGCTTAAAAAAGCACTGCAGGAGTTAAACGAGTATCTGAAGCTTATTAATCCTCCGCCGGCTGTAAAGGAGACGGCTGCAAAACTTGTCCACGAAGCGGTAAAGGATAAGAATTACAAGGAGAGCACATTGAGGAAGATAATCATAGCAGCTATCTATTTATCATACAGGATTAATAATACCCCTAAGTCTTTAAAGGTATTTATATCGGAGCTGAACGTCGATGAGAAAGACTTATGGGAGGGAGTAAGGTTAATACGTGAATCTAATAGCAGTATAAAGATTTCCAGGGAAAACTTTGATCCAAGGCGTTACGTGGGTTATATTATACGCAAGCTGAATGCCCCGCCGATCGTTGAGACTATGGCAAACTATATTATATCGGTGTCCGAGGAACAGGGATTCATAAGCGGTAAAAGCCCGACGAGCCTGGCAGCCGCGGCAGTATATCTAGCAGGGATTCTCACTAATAATAAAAGGAACCAGGTTGAAGTTGCTGAAACCGTGGGCCTTAGCGATGTAGCTATAAGGAACGCATATGGCTCAATTATAAAAGACGTTGACATAGAGGTTTTACTTTAACCACGATCATTTGAAGTAGTCTATGGATGCACCAATCAACTTGGCCGCTACCGCTAGATCATCCATGTCATCCCCTATTATTAAGGAGTTCAGGTTTGATGTAGATTTATGTTAATTGGTATCATCCCCTCATTTTTGTTCCCCTGCATCCAACTCAGGTTTTCATCGGGCTTGGAGACGTTCAAGGCGACCCGGGCACTCCACATCTTGAGTATTTCGTGAATAGGTTTATGCACGCTATTACGTCTCTATCCCCTGTGTAACCACACTTCCTGCACTTTAGAACCCTGTAGCTAGCTTCAACTAGTTTGCTACTACATCTCGGGCACCTTGACGAGGTTTTCCCTGGATTCACGTAAACCGCTTCTAACCCATTCTCAAGGGCTTTGTACTCTACTGTGAACTGTATTCTTCTGTAGGACCATAGCAATAGCCTCTTGTTGAACTCTCTGCCCTTCTTAGCATTCTCTCTAACATTCTTCAGGTTCTCAAGCACAATTACCGAGTTATACCCATCAGCTAGTTCTGCTACTATGCTTCCAAGCTTGCATGCCTGACCTCCTCCCCGCCCTAAAAGGATGAGGCTTTCAGTTGTAATCACGGGTAGTGCTTCTGATTCTCTCACCGTGTTTCCTAATGACTCTTCTAATACCTTTGATAAACCTCCATGATCTCGGGTATCTCCTCTGTATTATCTCAACCCATATCCTGTGAGTCGAAACCTTTCTGAGAGGAGTCCTAAACCTCCTAACTCTAAGCAGTTTTGCCGCTCTTAGAGAATATGGCTAGAGTTACAACTGAAAGCCTCATCCTTTTAGGGCGGGGAGGAGGTTAGCTGGTTCTCCTCATTGTTTAATAGTTGTAAAGGATTTTTTAACCCCGGGTCTATCCATATAATGAGGGGAGGGCCCGTCGTCTAGCCTGGTTAGGACGCCGCCCTTACAAGCCCGGTCTGAGAGAGGCGGAGGCCCGGGGTTCAAGTCCCCGCGGGCCCATTCTAACTTCATGTGATTCCAGGTTAATGGGTTTGGAGATTTCAGTTGTAAAAGATATTTGAATCATGCTATTTCACGTTTAGGCTTCTTTAGAATGATCAGGGAGCAGTACTCCTTAAGGCGGGGTCTTAGTTTTTCTTTTTATATATATGTTTCCGCCTGGCTCGTTCGAGGATTCTCTCAGGCTTATCTCGTCTTTTTCTTCTGCATCTATAAGTTTCTTCTCTTTAACGTACGCTAGTAGTAGTTCCTCTGGTATGTTGTCTACTCGTCCTACTAGGTGTCTTATGCCCTGTATGCTTAACCATTCTATGAAGTCTTCTTCTAGTCCTGCATTGATTATCAGGGATAGTAGTTCTCTCCTGTAGGAGGGATCCATCATTTCCTAAATCCCCACCATAGTTAATTATTATTCCTAGGGCTTATAATTTCTACTGATTAAAAATTAAACTGGTTGACTGGTTGGAAGCTACCATGATACACGGGTTCTCAGTATTCCGGCTAATCCATTGAAGGTTTGTGCAAACCACTCGCCTTCAGGTATGTCAGTGCTTACGACTAGTGGTTTAGCTCCCCGTTTTCTTGCTAGCTCAAGCCACTCCTCTATATCTTCCCGGTGCTCACTTATTAGCAGGATGCCTACAAGGCCCATTTCGAGGGCATTGCGTACTTCTTCTTCACCGTACACTATTAACCCGTCATCTTTTGCCAGGTGATACTTGAACTCCTCGATAGCCTTAAGTGTTTCAGCATATTCTTGCTCCTTTAATAAGTCCCCGGCTCTCATTATCATTTCCCTTAAGCCCGGTTCACCCTGGTAGGCTACGTCGATGAACTCTGGTAGCACTATCTTCTTAAGCCTGTAATCCAGGTAATCCTTCTCCATGAAATCGTATTTAGCATAGGCTGGTCCGCCCACTAGGAGAGCCTTAAGCTTACCTTGCTCTAGTAGTGGTAGGAATACGTTGTTAGCGTGTTCACCAACCCTCTTATAGAAGTCTTCAACCATTTGCTCAATTATTCTATCGTATCTGCGCTGACTCTGACCACCTTTCTGATGTTTACCTGGTATATAGTCCTCTAGCTCCTCAACCACCTGCAACCTATTACCCTTAAGCAAGCCGATTGTAGCGGCATCACGCTCCACTATTAGTAAGCCAATTATATTGGATTCGCTGACCATTTCCTCGAGGAACTCTGTATGGAATACCTTATCCGTCCTATAGAAGAATACCGGTACCTCCTCTGGTGGGATCAGCATGACTGTTATTGATTTCCCTGTATCAGGGTCTTCTCCAGCGAACAATACTAGTCCCTTATCTGGGACCTTGGGTATCTTACTTATCCTCTCAATGGCTATAGACAACGCTCTCTCAACAGCGTTCCTCGTCTTCTTAAGCTTTATATTATCGGCTACAGAGAGCTCCTGACGGAGCAGGTTTAAGACATCGCCTATAGGTCTACCCGGCGGTATATACAGGCTCAACAATATTGTTGCATGGGCCTTCCACTTCTTCAGCTCCTTGATTATCTCCCTTAACCTTTGCTTATCCACTCTCATGGATTCTATTTGGTCTTCACTATAGCTAAAGACTCATCCCTTTACACCGGGATAACATGGTATATATTTTGGGGTTTAAATACATCTAGGTAAACCCATGATATATGTGGGCATAGATATGCGGGTTGAGAAAAGACTGGGCAGAGGCTTAGTCATCACCCTGATAGTGGTAACCCTTGTGATCCTAGCTTACAGTGTTATCACATCCTCCCTTAGCTCACTACTGGAGCTGTACTCCATGGATACTCTTGTCTCACTACTGATAATAACGCTAGGATGGGTGATATCAGCCCTCAGGTTAAAATTGCTCTTTGAATCAAGTATGAAGGGGATTAGTCTTCCGTTAATAGACAGCCTGGCTATTAGGCTCATAGGCGGTTTAACCGCGAATATAACACCCTCCTCGATAGGCGGTGAGCCTGGTAGAGCATATTACTTATCCAGGAGAACAGGGGTGGATACCGTTAGAACATATGCGCTAGTGATCTACGAGGTTTACTATGACGTATTAGCCGTAAACATTATTGGTGCCTGCATCAGCGTTAAATACCTGCCTCTAAGCACGCCTGTCCTATTAGTATCATTATTCATGTCCTTTTCATGGCTCTCTATATCGCTTAAAATAGTGAAGACTGGTAGGAGCATGCCCAGCGGACTCGATGCGGCACCAGGATGGATACCTGGATTTGTAAGGAAGCACTTCAACAAGCTGTATGCAAGGTACCTTGATTTCGCCTCTAGCTATAGTGAGATGGCTTCGAGGATATCCCTGGGGAAGAAGGCTTTGCTATGGCTGTTGACAATACTCTACCACACGATATGGGGTGTCGCGGCGCTTCCATTCATCCACGTGTTTAATGCTGACACCGTGGTTAAAGTTGTTGAGGCCTACTTCATCATGCAGTCATTTAGCTCCCTGCCCACGCCTGGTGGAAGCGGTGCAGCTGAATACGGGTTATCAATAGTCCTAGATCCCTCGGTTGTCGTGAAGTATAGGATTGTATATTATTACTATGGAATCATGGCTGGGCTGATATCGCTGATAATATATGATAGCAAGCTTAGGAGGCGGTTAAGCCGGCCTAGCCTGGAGGACGGGTTTTAAATTAAACATTAAACAAACTCTAGGTAGCTTTTGTAGCTGTTCTAACAGCTTTCTTAGGGCGTAGTGTGCCCTTGGATCTGCATCTCCTGCACTTGGTAGCGCCGGGCGGGTTCAGGGCCCCGCATCTCCTGCACACCATTTTATTCAACACTCTGTTGAAGACTATTTTCTGTAGCTCTGGATTATTCACCGGCATTTATTAAGCACCCCCTACCCTTCTCCTCAATGCCTTGGGTGATTTAAAAATCTTCCCTAGTGCGGAACTATATATTCAGGCCAGCGTCTCTAAGCCTGTTCATTATGGTCTCTTGCTCCTCTTCATGGTAATATCCGATCAGCTCCTCTACAAGCTTTATATTTATACTGTTCTTCAGTTGTTTAACATATTCCGCGAGCCTATCCGCGTCCACTCCTTGGCGGGCCTTGAGCACCAGGTAGGCTTCAACTGGTAGCACGTTAATAATTACACCGCCCATCCTGATCACATCGGCTTTCTCAAGTATTTCATCAGGTATCTCTATATCCATGTAGTTCTCGTATAACTCGATCTCCAGGTAGTCCTCGCTCAATGGTGCAACCAGCTTCACCGTGCCTACTTCCGTCGATGATGCCTCCCATCCATGCCTGGATGCAAGCTCATGGTAGTAATCCTGCTCGAGGAGGGGGCTTGGCTCGTACACGAATAAGTCTACATCACCCTCTAGTCTCCTCCTGCCTAGAGCTAACTGTACCACTGTATCCCCTATTATGACAGCCTTGACTCCTTCATCCTGCAGTGTCTTCATAATGCCTGCGAGTTCCTCAATGCTGTAAGCCATTTAAATCACCGTGGCTTAATATATGGTTTAAGGCTAATTAAGTAAGGGTATTTGAATGGGCTTCGATTATCAACGGGCCGTAATGCTTCAGAGAATACTCTCTGAGAGGGTTCTAGCGGAGCTCGATTCATTCCCAAGGATGGATCCTTCGAGAATAAGGAGTGTTGCAGGGGTTGATGCATCATATAGGGGAGGGGTACAGGTTGGAAGCGCTGTACTCATGGATTACAGGGCTAAGATGCTCCTGGCATATACGTGTCTCGCATCGAAGCCCCCTATACCATATGTGCCCGGCCTACTGGCGTTCAGGGAGGCCCCTGTATACATTAAGGCATTGCATAGGTTGCCGGCGAAACCGGATATAATACTGGTTGATGGACATGGATTAAGCCATCCAAGAGCATTCGGCATAGCAACACACATAGGTCTCGTACTTAACACCCCAACAATAGGGGTAGCAAAGAAACCGCTCTACGGGGAGGTGGAAGAGGTAAACGGTAGGAGACTCGTGAAGGCGCATGGAAGAATAGTAGGCGAGGTAGTTGAAACCAGCCAGGGCAACGAGATATATGTGAGTATAGGATACCTAATAAGGCTTGAAGACGCAGTGGAAGTAGTTAGACACCTAATGGAGCCAGGTCTAAAGCTACCACTACCAATACACCTGGTGGACAACTACTCCAGGAGTAAATGCATCAAGGAACTACGGTTATAACGCGGCGAAGATATCATGGATCAACACCCACTTATCTAGGTACATGGGAGCAAAAATCTTTGCGCTTATTCGCGATGGGATAAGCTCAGAGTCCAGGATGTTACCATGGGATTGCCATATCTCGGTTTCGATGATACAAGAAGAGAAATATCGAAAACCCAAATTCTCCTAAAGAGGTTTTCACATTGTTTACACATTTTGAGAGCAGGGTCCGTGTCTACAAGATTGTTGAGACGATTAAAAGAAGCCCGATTCTACAAGCCTAGAATAGTTGGCTTACAGACAATAGGGGATATAGTTAGCGATGCATTATACGCCTTGAACGGCGGCGGTAGATCGATGCAAGAATACTATAAGATGCTACTAGACTACTTAAACAACAATAACGTATATATAGTTCACTCAATGTAGGGGTTAAACCTTTTTAATCAACAGTGGCAGACAATACCCTACTATTATCTATTAGAGACTCGGGCATTACGTCCATCCATCACTAGCCTACAGCAGGGAGGAAGTTTATAGACTACTAGATGCCCTCGCAGCCTCCTCGAGGAGCTGAGGAAAATAAGATAATTACTTCCCAATTAGTGAAGCATCCATCACCAACTTCAACCATTTCCTTCAAGCACACAGCGGTTCAAAAACGTTTTCCCACTAAACCAGATAAATAACCCGAACAATGATTTAAGTAACTAGGGCCCGTCGCCTAGCCAGGATAGGGCGCCGGCCTTCGGAGCCGGAGGTCCCGGGTTCAAATCCCGGCGGGCCCGTCATTCTTTAATCACCTGTTTGAGAGTCCACGTGGATGTTTTTCTCAATTTTTATATTTTGAGCCGCTTGCAAACAATCACGCTCTAACTTGTAATTACTCTTCATGTATGCTGAATACATATATCACAGCATGATATAATGACAACGTATGAGCTCTCTAATAGTCACTGAATACACTTACTACGCATTAAGGTCGATATTTCACTACGTGGAAAAAGTTTAAAACTAACGTAGTTAGATTACTACGGTGAAGAGTGGGGGAAACAGTTCTTAAGCTTTCTAAGCAGTTATTCATCATAGATGTTAGTATTGAACCCAGATGAATATATTACAAAGGACGAGGATACTGAGATCACTTTACTTATTTATCCCGTTTGCTGTGGGCTGTTATAATTGCTTTGCGATAAAATGGAAATAGATATGTAAAAGTTCTTTTTCTATTGATCAGTAATTATAGCGATGTCTATTTCTTCAATGGTTTAATTCAGTGTATTTTATACGCTAGATAAATTATTAGCAAACATTGTTATCGCGTGATCAAGGTGGTATCTGCTGAACACTAGGTATCTAAACCTTGTTTAATGGTTTTTTATATATTTCTCGAGAAATATATCCATATCGAGGTGACAATATGCCATATGTTCCACCCGAGAAAAGTCTTCCCGAGCTAGCTCTGAAATACACTATACTGGGAGTAATATTGTCAATAGTAATGGGTGCTGCAAATGCCTACCTGGGCCTATATGCTGGTATGACTATTTCCGCAAGTATTCCTGCAGCCGTCATCTCTATGGCGTTATTCAGAGCACTTGGTGAGAGAAATATTCTTGGAAACAACATTGTACAGACAATTGCTTCCGCTGGCGAAGCCCTTGCAGCAGGTGTAATATTCACTATGCCAGCGCTTATAATTCTACAATTGTACACTGAGCTACCCTACTGGTTAACCACGATTATGGCTGGCCTCGGTGGTTCGCTCGGAGCATTATTCACAGTAATACTTAGGAGAGCATATATAATCCATGAGAAACTACCTTTCCCCGAGGGCAGGGCTTGCGCAGAAGTATTAATAGCCGGCGACAAGGGCGGCGCGCATGCTAAGCCACTAGCATATGGTGGAATCATAGGTGCAATCTACAAGTTTCTCAGTGGAGTAGGCCTATGGCCTGGGAGCCTCGAGGTAGCTGGGAGCGCCGGACGCATACCTCTATACTTCGGGCTCGATCTATCTCCTGCACTACTGGCGGTTGGCTTCATAGTTGGCTTAAACATCGCGATACTAGTGTTCCTTGGTGGCGCATTAACATGGTTTATCTTCATACCGATCCTAGCACAAGCTGGTTGGCCGAGCCCAGATCCAGTGGCAGCAGCGTTTGCAATCTGGAGAAAGCAGGCTAGGTTCATCGGAGTTGGCGCAATGCTCGTGGGTGGAATATGGAGCTTAATAAGGCTTAGATCAGCGATAGTAAAAGGCATTAAATCGGGGCTCAAAGCAGCTAGGGCCAGGAGAGAAGGACAAGGTAACATTGTTAGAACAGAGATTGATCTGCCGATGAACTACGTGTTAGCATTAACCGCCCTATTCGTTATTCCACTAGCTATACTGTACTTCGTTATATTGAATGATCCCTTATTGGCCTTAATAATAAGTGTACTCATGTTCATATTGGGATTCATTGGTACAGCTATCGCTGGATACTTGGCCGGTACTGTTGGCTCATCTAATATGCCTGTATCCGGCATAACAATTATGAACTTACTGATAACCGCGCTGCTTCTAAAGGTGCTTGGTTTCCCTGTCCATGAAGGCGCGGTAGCAACTATACTAGTAGCTGGAGTCATATGCATGTCTGCTGCTATAGCTGGGGATATAATGCAGGACTTGTATACTGGGTACATGGTTGGTGCTACTCCATGGAAGCAGCAAGTAGGCGAGATCATCGGAGTATTTGCTGCAGCATTCTTCATGGCTCCGGTTATCAACTTATTGATAACAGCGTATGGTATAGCTGGTACCCCCACAGAGAAGCCTGGCGTAACTCCTTTGCCAGCACCTCAAGCTACGTTAATGGCTAGTTTAACCAAGGGTGTTTTCGAAGGGGTCGTTCCATGGGATATGATTACTATTGGCGCAGTGCTCGCTATAGTGCTAATAATAATTGATGAAATACTCAGAATCAAGGGATCAAAGTTCAGAACACCCGTGATGCCTGTAGCAGTAGGTATATATCTGCCGCTTAGCTTAGGTATGCCAATATTCATAGGCGGTATATTGAGGTATATTGTTGAAAGAAAAGTTGGAACGGTTAAAGAAGTCGATTATGGTACAATTGGTGCAGCTGGTTTAATAGCTGGTGAAGCAATATCGGGCATAGTGCTCGCAGGGCTAATAGTGAGCGGGGTCTCCCTGGCAACGCCATTTACCAGCGACATACTCGGATTCATACTACTAATATTGGTAATGGCTTGGCTCTTTAGAACGGGCCTTAAGAAGGTGGCAGAGTGATCTCATCCAATAAACTTTTTCCAACTTAGCAAAAATATTTTTAATCACAGTCCACATTAAGATCAACATGATGACTTAATGAATAATTTTGCATACAATCATCAAAACGGTAGATCCATTGAAAGATACTGCTGTTAAAATTCTAATGGATCTCATTACCAAGTCTTCTGTGAACCCTTTGAACCAGGGCTTGTTGGCGATAAATTATATGGACATGGAACAGGGAATAATGGTCAAGGTATAGCATCCCTCATTGCTGCCAAGGCCCTTCGGATCATGGGGTTTAAACCAACCAGAACAACCGCACCGGCTTTCGTTAGCGATGAGGAGGCTGGTTCAAACTACGGGTTAAGGTATATCATCAAGGATCACTCCGAGTTATTTGGAAAAGAGTGATGGGATCTCTAGTCCCCGATGCTGGTTCTAGTAAAGGAGACTTCATCGAGGTCGCTGAGAAGGGTATTCTCCGGGTTAAAGGTATCCAAACTCATGCTAGCACCCATAAGGGCTGAAATATTAAATTATGCCTTTCTATGCCTTTAAGGGCTATTATGTGGGCTGACGCAGAATACTCCTCGTAACCTCGTTGTACTCTCTGGAAACTTACTAGGTATTTACCCTCGGGCGAACGGTAAACTGTGGTCTGCAAGTTTCCTTGTTTGATGCGAGATTGGATAGTATACTGTTTAATGTCGCGTTAGAGCACTGGTCAGCTTATAACCGTCTCCGTTAAAATATTAGTGGGGGAGGAGCTCTGTGGAGAGGCGTAAGCTGTTGAAAATAGTGGTTGTCTTAATTGTGGTTGCCATAGCCTTCATCACATATGTGCCGCCGAACGCCGGGTTTATGCCTGGAGACAAGAGGTTCCCCTACGTTACGTTCCCGTTGCTACCGCCCCTGCTGGCAATCGCGCTCTGTATGGCTACAGGACAAGTGTTACCAGGGTTGTTTCTTGGTATATGGGTTGGCGCGTTAATGTACAGTGCCTACAACCCAGCGATCGCCACCTATAACGTCCTAGATTGGTATGTTAAAAACGCTACGGATCCATGGAACGCGGGCATACTCTTGTTCGACTTCGTGATAGGGGCCTGGGTGGGGTTGCTCTATGCCTCTGGCACTATTCACGCCCTAGCGAACGTATTGCTACGAGGAGTTAAAACCTCGAGGAGAGCGGGGTTAATGTCTACTATCCTTGGGACAATAGTGTTTTTCGACGACTACACTAACACGGTGATCGTGGGAAATGTCGCGCGGCCCGTTACAGACAGGTTGAGGGTTAGCCGCGAGCTCCTTAGCTACATAGTGGATTCAACCGCTGCACCAGTAGCGGGATTGCTATTCATCTCGACGTGGATCGGCTTCGAGGTCTCACAAATAAATGGAGCTCTCACTAGCCTCCAGAAGGCCGTTGCCGATGGGAAAATACCTGTTGCCCCAGATTTATCCGCTTACTCAATGTGGCTTAGTGCTCTCCCCTATCACTTCTACTCTCTTCTAGCAGTTACGCTGGTCTACATAGTGGTCTTGACCAGAAGACATTTTGGCCCAATGCTCAAGGCGGAATGGAGGGCCTATAAAGAGGGGAAGGTTTTGAGAGACGGGGCGTCGCCTCTGATGCCGACAGAGGAGGTTCTCGGCGCTGGGCCAGCTTCTCGAAAACAAGTCAGCCACTGGCTTTTCATAGTGTCAGTCCTGGTCTTACTGGGTATGGCACTAATAGGAATGTGGGCCACTGGCGCCGAGGAGCTGGAGAGATTCTGGGAGACGCCTTTCATGGACGCCTTATCCAACGCTGACTCCTCTAAGGCCCTCTTATTGGCATCTTTCTCAGCCTACATGGTAACCCTCGCCTGGATCCTTGCGGATAGAGCCATGTCTCTCGCCGAGGCCATAAAGTGGACTATTAGAGGCATGTATCTAATGGTGTATGCTAACGCCATCTTGCTACACGCATGGACTATTAAAACCGCGACAGACCTCGTAGGGACAGCAGATTTCGTCGTGCACTCCGCACTCGCGGCGGGGGTACCGGTTGTACTTGTCCCTCTAGTGATATTTCTAGCCTCGATGTTCATCGCCTACACTACAGGCACGAGTTGGGGAACTTTCGGCATAATGATGCCCATGGCTGTCCCCATGGCTTGGACCCTGGCCCTCTCACAGTTCAACGGCAACGTAGACATAGCATACACCATGACTTTCGCCACCATAGGGGCCGTCTTCGGTGGCGCCATATACGGCGACCACGTATCCCCAATAAGCGACACCACGATCATGTCTTCAATGTTCTCAGCATGCGATCATATAGATCACGTTAATACGCAGCTACCGTATGGAACGCTCGCGGCTTTCACAAGCATTCTACTATACGTACTGTTCGCGCTAGGAGTAGCAAGCCCCATTATACTCATACCAGTTGGTATAGTGCTATTGATAATATTCCACTACCTACTGAGCGAACTATACGCGAAGAAGACAGGACTCCCACCCATCGTCCCAGACTACAAAGCCTCCTAGTCCCCGAACATTTTTCTTCCCATCTTCTTTCAACACTATTTCTACTCAGTGCTATTCCTGCCTCGTCAACAACTCGATGCTTGCACCAGCCATCAACTCGGTGCCCCACTCTATTCTATCAAGTCTCCTTATAGTCTCCAGGGGGATGAGTCGAAGCCCATGAGCGGATTTTTAATAATTTACCTGCTTGAACCCCTAGCTTAACACAGTGGCCCGAGTTAAGCTTATGCACAGTCTTTCTTCCCGCTGGACTTAGCTTCTCAGGAGCCTATTCCTGTCTCAACCCCTGCCCTTTAGGGCGGAGAGGATGTCAGATATTAATTAGGGGCTTAAAGTAAAGCGAAATGGTGGATGCCGCCCTGTGAAGCTTCCTGTGGCTACTGTTCTATTACTAGCGGTTGTCGTAGTTTCAACCACTGGTTAGTCTACTATTTGTCCCAGGTTTACTGGGCTAACCCACGCTCTAATGTCGTGGCAGAACCTGTTGTTATTAGAATCAACTACACGGTGGTCGAAGACCCTGGTTTAAGGGTCACTGTCTGGGACATGGTCAAGTAACTCAACTAGACTGGTGGCGATATAGCTGTTTTGAAGATAACCATGGAGTTGGAGAACAGGGGCAGAAACACTAAATTGTGTTTTCTATACCTCTTAGAGTTATTGTGTAGGCTGGTGCAGAGTGTCTGTCTAATCCATATCTCTTGGATATATCCCTGAAAAGCTTGTAAACTCTAAAGACTGCAATTTTACTTGGTGGGCTCTGGTTCCCGAGACCCGTGGCTGAGCCGTGATGAGCCCAGCCGTACCAGATACAATCTGCTACACCTCGATACATGAAGACACTGCTCAGGTGAACGGAAGCGCTCCTCACATACATGCTACTGCTAAAGTAGACCATCCAGTGAAGCAGGGCATGTGGAGTATCATGGAAGTCTTCATCGATACAATCATCGTGTGTACGACGACTGCCCTTGTGGTAGTTGCTACAGGTGTTTGGCAGACCGGCAGAGGCGGTGTCGGTGCTATCCTCCAAGCATTCGAATCCGTCTATGGCCCCGTAGCACCGGTCATACTCTATATAACGCTGTTCCTATTCGTCTTGACTACTAGTACTGGTTGGTACACATATTACGAGGTTGAAGCAAGATACTGGCTCAAGAACAAACCAAGGCTCATGAACGCCCTCATAAGGTTCTTCCAGGTAGGGTCGCCTCTCATAGTGTGGGCTGTCGGCGCGACAGCATTGCTTTACGGTGTGGTACCGGCAGTGTTCTGGATTCTGGGAGACATTACCTCAGGTCTTCCCATATATGTAAACCTAGTAGTGCTTCTTGCATTATCGCCGATCATATTCAAGGAAGTTAAGGACTTTGAGTCGAGATTTAGTACAGGGTGAGTCGTTGGTTGCTAGCAGGGTTCGTAAACAGTAACATATACATATCGTTCAAACCACTCAGAAGAGCAGAGGCTATGATCGTCGCTAACGGGAGAGTAATCTATGTAGGGGAAAATAAAGTTGTAGAGACTGTAATCAAAACGTTAGGAGGTGAGTTAGTAGATCTAGGAGGCAGGGCTATTCTCCCAGGATTTATAGACTCACACCTACACCTTGACGAGTTAGGCATGTACTTAA
Source organism: Desulfurococcus sp. (assembly GCF_038881575.1). Classification (GTDB taxonomy): domain Archaea; phylum Thermoproteota; class Thermoprotei_A; order Sulfolobales; family Desulfurococcaceae; genus Desulfurococcus. The sequence continues at coordinate 126,812 of NZ_JAVZPN010000002.1, forward strand.
ACATGCTTGATCTACGTGGAGTATAAGAGAGCTGAAGGAGAAGTTGAGAAATTATGCTAAAAGTGCGAAGACCACATGGGTGCTTGGCCATGGGTGGGATCAAGAGCTTTTTGAGGAGGGCAGGTGGCCGACAAGACACGACATTGACAAGGTCGTCAATGACAGGTCTGTGATGCTCTCGAGAGTCTGCATGTATGCAACCGTTCTAAACACGAAAGCTATGGAGATAACAGGGCTCATGAAACTGAAATTGCCGGATGTAATCCGGGACGAGCATGATCTCCAACGTGGGTTATGAAGGAAGAGGCTTTCGACTTAGCTAGAAAGAAATTCAAGGAGACGCTGACGAACAACGACTACGTCGAGTTTCTGGAGGATGCGGTACGCTTCGCTGTTTCACAGGAGAACCACTACCTGTATACAAGAAGGCTTCAACAAGAGATCCTGTTTTAGCTGGAAGTAAACTTGTGTCTGGGTACATGAAGATTAGGGCAACAAGAGTTGGTAGAGAAATCATTTTATACAAAGTAGTTGAAACCATTAGAGAAGCCCAGTTCTACAAGCCCAGAATAGTTAGGTTGGCAGATAGAGTAGTTGGATACTTCACCTGGGTTATCATAAGCCTCGGCGCCCTCACAGCCTTATACTGGTCTACATATGTAGGCGATATAGCAAAAGCAGTGTTCTTTGTTGCAACAGTATTTGCAACTGCTTGTCCCTGCGCAATTGGTATTGCTATTCCAATGACGGCTTCAATAGCTGTCTTAGCTACTTCAAGGAAAGGAATTGTAATTATGCGCGCAGATATATTTGATAGAGCACTAGAAACTTCCGTTGTACTATTCGATAAAACAGGCACCTTGACTACTGGGGCACCATTCGTGAAGAAATCATGTTTCTAGATAACGCTCTAGGCAAGAACACCATTCTCTCTCATGTTTGTAGCTTGGAATCTAGAAGCGAACACCCAATAGCTAAAGCCATAGTAAAGTACTGTAGTGAACAGGACATTGGGTTAATGAATGTCGAAGGGTTCGAGCACTTCCCAGGGCTGGGTGTCATAGGTAGAATTAGTGGCTTGACTGTAGCCGTTGGAAGTACCGAGTTGATGTATAGACTTGGAATTGATGTATCAGGCAACGTGGAGAAACTGCTGTCCTCCTCCCCGTCCTGAAGGGTGGTTCATTGGTTCCCTGCATCTATTCGGGGCTGCATTCATCGTCTGTGGTGCAGTTAAGGGAGTCAGGGCTTTTCTCATCTTGGTTTCCACGAGCTCTAAGGCTATTCCATGCTAGAGGTATGCCTACCGAGGCTCTCTCAAAGAATACGCTAGAGAACTCAGCCTATAAGCTTATCACCATCCCCACCCTAAAAAACGAGGCTTCCAGCTGTAAAAGAAATTGGTGAGAGAGGTGGAACACTAGTTGCGGTAGCAGTAGAGGGAAGACTTGTCGCGATCATAGAGATCTCTGATGAGCTTAGGCCAGAAGCTGTAAAAGTAGTTGAATACTTAAAGAAGCTAGGTATGAGGACTGGTATAGTTAGTGATGATGCTCCAGAAGCTGTTAAACACTATGCAGAAGTACTAAGAGTGGATTTTTACTACTACAGGCTTAAGCCCTTCGACAAGGTAAGTATGTGAAAAACTTCAGCTGGATGGCGAGAGGGCCCTCTACGTGGGTGATGGTGTAAACGATGTAGCTGCAATATCAACTGCAAATGTTGGTGTGGCTATGGGTAGTGGAGTCGACATATCCAAGGAGGCTGGAGATGTAGTTATAGCAAGCAATAAACTAGTGGACATAGTTTTCCTCATAGAGTTCAGCAGGAAGGTTAGAAGAAAATTCCTCGAGAACCTATTCTGGGCGTTCATATGCAACACCATACTACTTCCAATAGCAGCTGGAGCTTTCTACGGCTATGGCATCTTTATAAAGCCAGAGATAGGAGCAATCGTAATGATGCTAAGCGATGTCAGCGTTGTGTTAAACTCACTAAGGCTCTTAAAGATCAAGGGTTGAAAGCGAATAGCTTAATCCTCGAATATCGAGGGAAGAAATCAAGACTTTCACTAACTGTAGTCATAAAGGGGTATACGTTTACAGCACACATTTCGATACTCATACAGGGCTTTTGCGGTTCCAATGCTCAACCACGGTAAGATCAACTCACCCTGTATTCAATCCTCATTGACGCACCTAACTCCTTCATTAACTGAGAATTGTGAACTCCAGTAATGCCTTTAACATCACCAATAGAATCTGAATATACTCTTACCTATACCCATTACGACATTATCTGAGCATGTCATTAATAGATGGAGTCTATGTAGTGATAACGTGAGCCCTCTTCAGGGGACAGAGCTTATTGATGGCGTTTGAAAGCTTTACGTAGCATGTGAGTTTACTTTACTAATTCAATGGTTATTCCAAGAGCTTTCCTAATGTCTTCTTCGCTGTTTTTAAAGTCAGCGTCAGCTGTTAGTAGAGCGTGTATCTGAGCGCCTTGGCTTTTCATGGCCTTAATGTAGGCTAAGTGGAGTAGATCAAGCGTTCTAAGCCTCAATTCTCCTGTTAATTCTATAGCATATGCCAAAGTCTTATAGAATTGGCCGATCGGGGTCCTCGCCGACCCCTTCACGCTGATATACCTGAAGTTAAACCTTTTCATAATATACAGGATGACGGCTATGAGTGCTACGCGGTCACTTACCCCTAGCTTATCTCTTATAGTAGCCAGTAGCTTGTGTTGTCTAGCAATTATTCTTGCAAGTTCAGTTACCACTAGTTCAGAGACTACTTTGTCTTCATGGATTTCTAGAGTTTTTCTCGCTTCATCTCTTCTAGGATCCATTGGGTCGAGGGCAGCGACGATCACGCTTGTGTCAACGTAGATCAAGGCTTAAAACCTCTCCCGTTCAGCTAGCAACTGTTTAAGAGCACCTTCGAGTTTAACCGGTGTATCACCCTCCTCTTCCTCTAGCTTGAAAAGCTCGTTTACAGCTTCGATGATTACTTTAACTCTTCCCACACGCTTAACACCAATCCTAATCAAGTCCCTCAAAGCCTCACTCCTTGAATTATAAACACCTAGATTCACAAGCTCATCGATAAGCCTCAGCGTATCATCGTCAAGCCTGACAGGAACAACCCTACTACCCATAATACATCCCTAAGTATACATATACGTATACGTATTATAAAGCTTTCACTAATGCTGAAGCTGTTCCATATTCGAGGAAAGACCACAACAGCTGATGGGCATCAAAAGACTCCTATATGGATTTTAAATTTATTAGTCCTACCCCAGAACATATATTCTGGGGTAGAACTGTTGTTGTTCGATCCAAGGCCTAAGACCAGTAGAAGCGAGCTTTTTGGAAGGGATCGCGAGCTTGAGCTACTTCACGCTAATATTGATGTACCTGTTATAACTATATCTGGCATTAGGAGGATAGGAAAGACTTCTCTCTTAAACGTTTTTCTCAGCGAGGTAGATATTCCTAGCGTAATAGTTGATTTAAGGGATTTGCGCGCTAACTACGGCTTGCGGGATTTATACAGCCTGCTATCGAAAGCGTTTTCATCGGGGCTTGATAGACTGCATGATCTTCTCAGGTCGATATCGGGTATAAGCATTAAGGGTGTTGAAGTAGAGATTAAGTGGAAGGGCAGAGGAGCGCTCACACTATCCTCGCTCTTCGACGCTCTTAACAGGAGAAGGATCATTATCGCCTTCGATGAAGCCCAGAAGCTCAGAGGCCCTCGTTCACAGGAGTTCTTGAATGCACTTGCACACGCGTACGATTATGATAGGAACATAACTTTTATACTAACTGGTTCAGAGGTTGGTTTACTCTACGGGCTCTTAGGGATTGACAAACCTGGTTCGCCCCTCTACGGAAGGTACTGTTTCAATCTTAAGCTGGAGAGATTCAATGAAGACGTCTCGCGAGAGTTCTTGGAAGCCGGGTTTAAGGAGTTGGGGATGGATGTGGAGAGAGAGGTTATAGAGAAAGCTGTTGAAGAATTCGACGGTATACCTGGTTGGCTAACGTTTTTCGGCAACGAGTATGCTAGAGGGAGTAGAGACATAGATAGGATAAAGAAGCTAGCTGTAGACATAGCCCTAAGAGAGCTAGAGAATATTGTGAGAGAAAGAGGGAGAAGATACGCATACGTGCTCAAAGGAATAGCTGAGGGTGTTAGAACGTGGAGCAGTTTAAAGAGGTATGTTGAAGAGAAAGAAGGAACAGTTATATCATCGAGTATATTACATAATATATTGAAAAACCTTGAGGACATGAGCATAATCTACAACTACCAGTTCTTGGATCCTATATATAGAGAAGCATCGTTGAGGGTACGCGCGGATTAAAGTTAAAGATTTGCATGTGAAACATAATCGAATAAACAATACGATAATCTTGGACAAGGCTGAAGCATCGGGTTGTAGTTTTCTGTATCAGTTCGTGTTTTCTATGTTTATAGGAGCATCAGGTGGTGGCAGTCTGACCTCCTCCCCGCCATAGAAGGGCAAGGCTTTCAGTTGTAAAATCTGATATAGTAAATATAGTCACTAATTTGGCAAAAATTATCGGGTTAGTACTACTATAGTTAATAAAAATATTTTTAACAATTTTTAACAAAATAGTTATTCAGAAAAATATCGTTTACGAGTATGTGGCTACCAGTAGTATAGGCTTGTGGGATATAAGCTTACGCTGAAGGATATGCTTGCAGCATCACCAGTATTTAGTGCCGTGTTAAACTGGTGTTGGATTATCATCGGCAAGACGTCTCCATACCTGTCTGGGTCTAGGAATCCTATCGAGGATGGTTCTACGGTGAACAATATGTTGGTGAGCTGAGACTCGCTTAGACCACCCGGTTGCAGCTCGTGTTTACTAGCTGCGATGCCGTAAGGCGGGTCGGATATATCGTACCATGTGTAATAGGGGGCGTTAGGCTGTGTTATAGATGTTGAAGTTGAGTATGAAACCGTGGCTCGAATACCCTGTCCAACTGATGCACCAGCATTCCACGCGATAGTGTAGGTTACCGTTGAAGCAGAGCCAGCATTCTTCGGCTGCCAATCATCTAGGACCTGTCCAGGCCATGTAGTAGTGTGCCAATCGGTCTTCGACACGAAGGTTTTAGGATAGTGGTAGGTAGGGGAGCACCACGGCCACCACCAGGGGCAACAAGTAGTAGCATAGCCTTTAGCTGAGTGCTCGACGTGGGCTAGAAACGCGTGATACAACTTGCCGCCCAGCGTGGTTGTATTGGCATAGAAGTAGTCTACTTTAACAGCCATATAGCCTGTAATCTCGCCACAAACCGCTCCAGTGAAGTTGGCTGTTATCCATCCAACGAAGCCTACGGGGTTGAAGCCGTTTAGACTCGTTATGGAGGCTGGGCCGGCGGCTCTATACAATGCAATATTATTTATCTCTGCATCCTCCATGAATCCCATCCACTTGACTACGAGCAGCATGGTCTCCTCGAAGTCTTCAAGGGTTTCGACTACGATAAACCCGGTTGGGTTAACGCTGAAGACTAATGCTTTAGCTTTGAAAACCTCGGGCTTAACTCGGAGCGCTTGTAGTTTATCATTTAACTCAGGGCTTGAGAGGGGTAGCAGCGGCTTAAGACCTATAGACCCATAGTATTTGAGCACCGCCTCTAGGCCGGCTTTAGAAAGTTCTTCATCACCGTAGGGGTTCAAGACTACTATGGCGAGCTTAGAAATATTACGTGTCGCTCTAGTTAGCTCGTTAAACATATCGATGGGTCTGCCAGCGAGCTCTGATACATTAAGGAGAATAATGCTGGGGCCGTTCAACCCCGTTAATTCTCCAGCAGTGTAGACTTTAATGCTGAACCCTAGGGCTTCCAAGCTCGATTTGTCAATGTAGGGGATAGCGGATGTTGAAACATATAATTGAATGCCGAGCCCGCGTAGCACTAGCGAGATATTAGAATAATCGGTCTGAGGGCACTCCCCGGGCTTATATGGTTGAGTGAACACCGGCAGCAACGTTATTGCTGCAAGCAGTATTGCAGCAATAATGATCCAACGACGGATATCCATGATACCGCCAGTTTATTCTATATTTATTTTGATTTTATACTTTCCCCATATACATCTAACCTCCTCCTCGCCCTAAAGGACGAGGCTTTCACTTGTAATCGCTTCAATGCTGGGAACCGACTTGCAGGAGCCTTGGGTTAAACTCCTTTTCTAGTCCATTTCCTATTAGCATTATAGAGTACGCTAGTGCAACCAGCATAATTCCAGGCGGTATGAAGTACCACCATATACCTGCTGCAAGTGCTCCCGAGGTATATGCGTTATACAGGATCAATCCCCAGTTCCAGTCACCAACGCTACCAACACCCATGAACACTAGTGCTGCATGGGAGAATATAGCGGTTGAAACAGAGAGCACTGTATTTGCTATTGTCACAGGGATTACTGCTGGAAGGATATGTCTTACTATTATCCAGGAATTCGATGCGCCGAGGGATCTAGCTGCCTCTACATACGTCCACTCCTTCAACGATAACACGACCGACCTAACTACACGTGCTATAGGGCTCCAGTTCAGTAAGCCTATTATCAGTATCACCGAAGCTATACTTGACCCGATGATAGAGCCAACCACGATCATCAACACTATTGAAGGTATCGTTAAGAGGAAGTTCACGACCTGCATTAACACCTCGTCTACCAAGCCCCCATAGTAGCCTGACACCAGGCCTACGACCAGCCCAATGATGGCTGTTATAATCGCCGCTGATAAGCCAACTATCAGTGAGGTCTTTATCGAGTAAATATTCAAGGTGAATAAGTCACGCCCCATCTCATCTGTCCCAAACCAGTGCTTAGTGCTTGGCGGCTGGAATATACTGGATGGATCAGTGTCCTCTGGTCGATAGCTCGTGATATAGGGTGCGAGGGCTGCCAGCACCATGTATGTCAGCACTATTGTTAAACCTATCTTGACACTACTATTCCTCCTAATGATCGATACTATTTCTCGCAGCATGTTCTTCGCTGATGTTGTTAAGCTAGTAGCGAACCTACTACTACCTCTACCCGTGGTCATGTTCTCACCCTTGGATCAATCAATCCATATAATAGGTCTGCTATGAGGTTGGCTAGTACAACTGAGACAGCTATTACGAGGAAAGCCCCTTGGAGAAGCGGGTAGTCTCTATTATATACGGCTTCATATATCAGCCTTCCTATGCCTGGCCATGCGAAAATAGTCTCGGTGAGTACAGCGCCTGAAACCGAGGTAGCTATCGCTATAGATATAGCGGTGAGAGTCGGTAGCATAGCATTCTTCAACCCGTACTTGAAGAGTATCCTCCCCTCCCCGAAGCCGACGGCGTGGTACGTCCTGATATAGTCCTCGCCCAGCACGTCAAGCATTGATGCCCTGACTAGCAGTGTGAAGCCACCGTAGTTCACGAGGACAAGGGTTATGAATGGTAGTATCATGTGGGATGCCAGGTCGTATAGGTGTTCAAGCATTGAGGAATAGTGTACACCGTAGTCACGCATACCGGTAACTGGGAGGTGAAGATAGTTTATTGAGGCCAATATTAGTAATCCTCCAAGCCAGTAGGTTGGAAGAGTGTACAATACTAGCGCCGACCCGCTGACTACCCTGTCAACTAAGCTACCATGCCTCCAAGCCGATACCACGCCAGTTAGTACTCCAAGCAGTATAGACACTATTGTTGCAGGTATAAGGAGCACCAGTGTGTTCACAATTCTCTCTAATAGTATCCCAGCTACCGGCTGCTTATAGTAGAATGAGATACCTAGGTCTCCTCTCACAGTGTTCCATAAGTAAATGAAGTACTGTTCCCACAGCGGCTTATCGAGCCCGAATTTCTCCCTGAGGTAAGCTAATTGATCCTGGGTCAGCCTTGGATCCCTGAACATCAGGGAAATAGGGTCACCTGGGAGAAGCCTGAAAAGAATGAATGCTATAGATAGTAATATGAAGATGGAGAGAAAGCTTGAAAAAGCCCTTCTAGTAAGGAACGCGGTGTTCACAGGGTATCACCTCCTGAATCTATTAATTAAGACCACTACTGCCACTACCGCGATAGCCCCCGCTGCTGCACCTATCACTAGGTAGTCGCTGTTGCCGCCCTGGGCTGTAGTGGTGGTTGCAGGCGTTGCGTTGAGAAATGTACGCCAGTCATCACCTCCGAATGGCCCGCCGGGCCACTCGTAGTCGAAGCCAGTGAATTTCACTGAGTGTGCTTGTACAGCCTCTATCTCGCAGAGGGGTATGTATGGTAGGTCGTTGTACAGTATCTCCTGGAGCCTCCACGCTATATCCTTGATCTCGTCCACGCTTGACGCATTATATATTTTCTCATAGAGGGAATCATACTCGGGGTTGCTGTACCCTGAATCCGAGATACCTGTGAGGGTACGCCCGGTTGTAAACACGTCGAATTGTGATACATCGTTGGGGCTGACTATCCAGTCCCATATATCTATATCGTGTCCAAGCCTGATGACCCCGTTCACGTTATTCCATATAATGGCGCTCATGCTACCAGTATCCATTGCCTTGATCTCCACATTGACACCTATCTGCCTCCACCAGTTTGCGATGACCTGTGCCGCGTTAACTGCTTCGGGGAACTTGCTTGGCACGAGTATAGTGTATGAGAGCGGGACACCATTACTGGAGACTCTTACGCCGTTAGGGCCTAGCTTGTAGCCGGCTTGATCCAGTATTTCTGCCGCCCTGCTGAGGTTGAACTCGTAGGGTTTGAGATTCGGGTTATAATACATATTCGAGGATGGGAGAACGGTTGCTATCGGCTTAGAATACCCATGCCACGCTGTATCACAGACGTAAGTTACATTTGTAGCATAGGCTAGGGCCCTTCTAACATTCAAGTCCTTCAGGGTTGGATTACCTGTTCCATTAGGGTCCACGTTGAATGCTATGTAGAAGTATGTTGTTCCAGGGGATGTAAACACCTTGAACCCCGGGTTGTTCACGAGGGCATTGCGCATCGCCATCGGGATATAGGGTCCAACGGCATCTATGTCACCGGCTAGCAGTGCGTTGGCTGCACTGGTTACATCGGGGTAGAATTTAACTATGATCCGGTCTACCCTAGGTAGATACCATGGATAGTAGAACCTGTTATATGGCTCCAGTACAATGTATTGTCCCTCCTTGTACTCGGTGAGCCTGAGGGGGCCAGAGCCTATGGGCGGGTACCCGTTATACGTTGAGGGATCACTTATATTACTCCATATATGCTTCGGCACTATCGGTATGGTGCTCGCTGCAAGGGCGAAGAATAACGGTATAGATGACACGGTGAAGTCTATAGTGTAGTTATCGATGACTCTTATAGACTCAACAATCTTGACGTTTGCTGCCCTGGATGACCACGGCTCGCTGGCTAGGTGGAAGCTGTACTCTACATCGGAAGCCGTGACCGGTGCTCCATCATGGAATGTTGCATTGGTTACAAGGTGGAATCTTACAGTGTCTCCACCGATAACTTCCCATGAAGCAGCCAGATCTGGAATATATGTTGAATAATTACTGGAGACTCTTACTAACCTGCTATAGATATCAAGGGTTATCCACGTTGATATCTGTGCATAGGTTGTAAACGGGTTGAATGTATCTAGCGAGGTACCACCCCACCCTACCCTGAAAACGCTCTGGGACTGCGCAGTAGATACTGTGCTGACCGATGGTGTAATCAGCAGTAAACCCACTATTACTGCTACAGCTTTAACAATTACACTTCTGGTACTCATAGTTATCCACCAATGGTTAGAAAAGGCTTCGTGGAACAGAGATAAAAGCTTTTTTACATATATGAAACACTTTAAAAAGAAGTGTTACACTTGGAATATATTTGTTACATTTAGTCATAGGTGGTGCCATGCCCAGGGGAAACACGAGTGTAAGCAGTATCGTTAGGGAGATCGTCGAGAGTGATCCATGCCTAGTGGAAGCATTGAGTAATGGATACGTGAATTACAGTAAGCTATCGGAGAGGCTTGCCGAGGTTATTAGGGAGGAGTATGGGGTATCATGTACACCTAGTTCCGTTAAAATGTCGCTGCTACGTAGCAGGAACAGTGTAGCTAGGCAATCCCTTAACTCAAGGATCTTCAGGGTTCTAGCCAGAAGCAGTATAGAGCTTAAGACAGGCCTAGCTATAGCGACATACGATTATACAGTGCTCCACAAGGTGTTCAAGAGCGTTCACGAGCTGGCTGGCAGGACACGCTTCATATCTATCTCGCAAGGCATAGGTAATATAACTATAATAGTGAACAGCGAGCTACTAGATGACTTAGCGGACCTGATAGATAAGGAGCCAGTGTGGCTTAAGAGAGATGTCTCAGCAATCATAATAGTAAGCCCGATCGAGAATATTGAGACACCAGGCTTCATATCTTATATAACAACACTCCTAGCCAGGAAAGGGATCAACATACTCCAAATAATGTCAGCCCACAGTGACACCATCATAGTAGTCGATAGGAAAGACTCCGTGGAGGCATTTAAAACACTAGAGTCAATAATATTGAAAGCCAGGGAGGCTGACAAAGAGTCATTGAAATAAATAGATTAATGTAGCCAACCTATTTATTTAACTTGGAGCATTAATTTATTCCAGGTGCATCCGCTTGAACCCGCCTCTAGTAGACCTTCACGAGGATGTAGCAGCCTATGTTCTCTCGGGAAGCCTGCTCAACCCATTCCCATTGAAACCCTTGGACATTGATGAACCGCTTCGGCATGCCGATATCCCGAAGTACCTCGCCAGCAACACGAGGCTTGTTGTCGCCAGCGTCTTCCCCATGATACCCTGGTACTCCCGTGGTGGGAGGATATCTTACAGACATTACCCGAGCCTTGAGCTGGTTTACACAGGGTTAGACTTATACAGGAACATTGTGTTAGCCCACAGGGAGTTCAAGCTTGTACTAGGTAGGGACCAGCTACAGGGACTCTTCGATGAGAAAGGTGATGGCATAGGCTTACTCGTGGGGCTTGAGGGGGCTGATTCATTGAGGAGCCCGGAGGACCTGGATCTCTTATATGCTGGCGGGCTACGTGTATTAGGGTTGACCTGGAACTATAACAATAAGTATGCCTCCTCCTGCAGGACACAGATCGATAACGGCTTGACCAGGGAGGGCTTAGAGCTCGTTGGGAGAGCCGTAGAGCTAGGGGTGGCAGTGGATCTAGCCCATGCAAGCGGGAAAACAGTGAGAGACACATACGAGGCAGCAGGGAAGCCCGTAATAGTCAGTCACGCTAATACTAAATCAGTTCACAATCATCCTAGAAACCTGGATGACAAGACACTGGAAGTGGTGGCGGAGAGCAAGGGGGTTGTAGGACTAGTATTCATAGCTTCATTCGTGTCAACCGGTATACCAGATGTATCCAGCCTTGTCAGACACGCGGTATATATAAGAGACAATTATGGAGTGGACATATTAGCAATAGGCTCAGACTACTTCGGCTCACTTGACGCACCACTTGTTAAGGGATTGGAATCCATCGATAAAATAGGGAGCTTATGGAGCAAGCTACTCGAGGAAGGCTTCACTAGGGAGGACATTGAAAAAATAGCCTGGAGAAACCCGCTAAGAGCACTTACAGCATGGCTGAAATAACCTCTGACCTCCTCCCCGCCCTTCAGGGCGGGGAGCCGTCAGCTTTATCATGAATAATGATTCTCTACCATGGGGATAGAAGCTTTTATTAGGACTTCTTCATTGATGTGTAGATTACTTAAGGATATGGTAGACTCCGCCTAAGTGTAGTTATGCCTGATGGTATTCAGCGTTAGTGTTAAGCGTCAGGGTATGATGACTAGAGCATCTTATAGGCTTCATCCAAGTGTTTTTTAATCAGTTCCAGCTTCCTCCTTAACTCTGCCAACTGTGTTTCTAGTTCCTGGTTTCTCTGCCTTAATTCATTGTTTTCTCTTTCCAGGTTACTTAGTTTCACTGCATAGGATTCTACATCAGGTATGTCTACCTCAATGAAGCCGTTTCCAGCCTCCAGCTTTTTTAACACGTCTGAAACAGCCTTGCTGAGGGCGTCCTCGGTCCTCAGGTATTTCCTAACAGTTTTCTCGGGTACTCCGAGCTCCTCGCTTATTAAGCCATAGGAGTAATTGGCCTTGAACCTCGCGAAGACGGCTGCCGCTGTGGAGAGCTCCTTGATAATGCTTGACTTATCCTCGCTGCTGGAAAGCAGCGTGGTGAAGCCTGGCCCGAATACTGTTGCCGTGTATAATACTGCCTCGAGGAGCCTTATCTCCTCCTTGCTCCCCGGTTGCAGGGGAGCATATAGCTTCACCAGCATTGTATGCTTTCACCCCGGGAGATATATTATGTATTAATATGCTTAAATATGTTTCCCACCAACTTCCCCACAACACTGATAAAGCCCTCTAAAAACATTTCTTAGCCAGGGGATGAACGTGAAGTATCTTCTAACACTGAGAGTTATACCCATAGGAACCTGTTCCACAAGCCTCAGTAGCTATGTGGTCGAAGTGGAGAAAGTATTATCATCCCTTGGATTAAAGCATGTATTAACGGCTTCAGCAACGATAATAGAGCTCAGCGATCTAGGCGAGGTCTCCAAGATACTGGAGTCAGTGGTGGATAAACTGGTTGCTCGAGGCGTTAAACGAGTCTCAATAGATTTATCAATAGACTACAGAGTGGATAAGGAGTTATCGATAGAGGGCAAGGTTAGATCTGTCGAGGAGATGCTGGGGAAGGGCTGAGTCAGAGAGATCAGTGTTGGACTACTCCCCAGCTTCCTTCTCCAGGCATTTTTTTTCAAGTACTCCGCCAGATCCATGTCATCCTTCAACATGTAGTCAAGGTATGATGCAATATATATGTAGAGATCCGTGAGTAACTTGACGAACTGAGATGCATTACTAGTGGAGGCCAGCTTATCCATAAGCATCTTGAACTCTAAGTGTCTCTTTACATGGGACTCCTTCTTCCTCTTATCATACCTACATTTATCCTGGAGCATCTCCTCGAGCTTGAAATGTCCGTCGCATGCGTCATATGCTTCCCTGAAGGCTTCCTGTATCTTGCCTAATTCCCCGTCGAGTATATACTTGATCACTATATTGAACTTCTCAAACATCTTCCTGTGCGCAGCGTCGAGAGGTTCTACTCCTAGATTATATTTCTCAATCCACTTCATGAATGGCGATTTAACCCTGTACATATCTAGTTTTCTCACGTTGCTGGAGTATAGGAGGCCTTTAATAAGCTCTGGGTTAACAGGTATTTCTCCTCCATCTGGGCGACGGCACTCAGCGTTAAGAATCATATCGCCATTCATGAGAAGCATGCATGAAGTACCTTCCTGATTAATGATGTGAGCCATATAATATTCGTTCTCAGATGCATACCTGCCTACAACCTCCAGTAATATTTTTCCTCCTCCTTCCAACACTGTTGACTCAATAATCTCTACCTCTAGTATGTCTAATAGTTTACTCAGCGGTATCAGCTTCTGTACGTTTTCTATGTCTTCTCTTATAACTATACTCTTCATTAATGGTCCCCCTTGATCATTATTTACAGCTATCTAGCTATTATTTATTTCTAATTGTTATTTTCTCCTGGATTTTGATAGGCCACGGGATACTGTTTTCCTCAGCAACATGTATTTCCTATAGGATGCTGTGAAAGCCAGTATTGCTGAATACATTGTGAGGGAGACTAGTACAGGGGTTAAACGTATACCCCATGGGGTATAGTTTAACACGAGTCCTATTAATGGAACTAGCGCTAGTGATAAACCGATACTTAACGCGAGCCTCTCTAGGTCGCCTAGCTCGTTGTCACCAGGGTATAGTGCTTCAATAGTGAGGTAACCTGGGAGAAACAACACGAAGATCGTGCCAAGTATGTACCTGGCGTAGGCGAAGACCGGGCTTGAATCGGAGAGACCTATAGATACCAGGGTGAACACTAATAGCCCGGCGCAGATCCACAGCCACGCTGAGTAATCTAGCCTAGTTAGATAACTATAGTAGTCGCTGGGTGGATCAGGATCCTCGATAACCAGCTTCCCATCCACTATATCCCTGTATATCTTCACGAGCTCCCTGTAACTCTTCCCCCTGGTGTACTCCTCGAGGCTAGCCAAGCAACGGCACCTCCCTCACTACTACATGTAAGTGGACCCATCTACCAGTGTACTCCCACTCTCCCTTAGCAGTATTATACATCCATAGCTCGAAGATCAATGAGGCGTTATCCCCTATCATGTCGGGTCTATATGGTATTGGTGCACCTATCTTTAACAGTGCTTCCTCCCCATGGTTTAAGACAACGGTGTAATTCCATAGCGCTGGCTCAGGGCTCGGGGTGGTGTTCGTGGGGAGTGTATCAGGGGTACCGAACTTGTATACAACCATGTATGCCTCAGGAGACCCCATGTAGTTATATATGTAGATGCATAGGGTAAGGTTCTCCCCTATTAATACGAAATCGGGGTAATAACCTATCTTACACTCCTGGTTGAGCAACCCTATAGCGTTGAAGGGCTCGATGCCCCGGAACTCCTGTGCAACTGTAAAGACGCTTGCAACAATTATTAACGCTAGTATTACAGCGAACACTTCATCATTAAGAAGATTCACGGATAACCCACCTCCTCCTAAGCCTGAACCACAAGTAGATGTAGAGCCTGGGGAAGAACAAGTAGAAGAGTAATGGTATGGATAGCGCCAACGCAACCCTCAGGTATTTCATAATGATGCCCCACATATAGTATGTGTCGGCCGAGGCCTCGAGCACAGCGACCTCGTTCTCCAACCGATCCAGAAGGGACTTAGCCTCTGTGATCCTCCCCTCCTGCAGAAGCATCAACGACTCATTCAGCTGTACTGTTAGATCCGTTACATTAATGTTTTTCCCGGCCAGCTTCTGAATCCTGGCAAGCAGTGATAAAGCTTCATTGAGCAGCGTGGACGAATCAGACTCTCCGCTGACAATGATGAATGAGTGGATTATGACGAGCAGTAACATCGATAACATGGTAAAAGAGATCAAGCACCACCTACTCATATCAAACCAACCTCCCTCTGCCCAGCGTAGATGTAGCCTGCTAAAGTCAGGTAGTAAGCCATGAACGAGGCCCAGGTAGACGTCGCCCTACCATGTATCAGCGTAAACTGTCTCCCGGGTTTTATATCTTCCCTAAGAAGTGATGCAACGAGCTCTCTGCCATCTATCTCGAAGACTGTTGCCAATACCTTGAATACTTCTGGCCCTGAGGAAATCATGTACTCTACTTCCACTGGTTCAGGATACCGGTTGTAGGAGTTATAGTTATACATGGATTCAATGGGCTTCTCGCGTAGGACATTATAGAATAACCCTAGCACGCCCATTGCCGGACCTTTGAGCACCAGTATATATCTACCTGCTATAAGCATCATCTCGAGCTGGAACTCGGGGTTCACCGAGGCATTATCAAGGATGTGGTGAAGCACGGCTGCAAGCAACGCGTCTAGCTCTAGTGGACTCGTGGAGTTGAGGTTAGCGATCACGAGTACTCCGCCACCGGCTCCGCCTTCACTGACAGGATGCTCCCCTGAAGCCTCATACGTCTTCGCCACCAGCTCCAGGATACCCAATGTCTTCTTCCAGTGAATATCCCTTAAGGAGTCACCGGGCTCGTAGAGCCGTACACCTCTATAATCCCCGATACGTGTGCCTGCTACTCCCTCTCCAAGGCTACTCATATACTCTCTGACCACCTCCATGATGATGGATGATGCGCCTTCTTTCACAGCCCCCCTCCTAGCTATCTCAGCCAGCCTCTCTTCATCAAGCCGTATGAGCCTGCCTGTTTCCTCGATCCTCATTAAAACCGTGATGGAAACATATTGGAGTAGCCTCCCTATGTCACTACCCTTTAACAAGAGCCCCGCTTTCTCAAGCATCTTACTGGTCAACGGTAATACGTTGACCTCATATGAGAGTAGCCCTATGTCTCTCCAGGAATAACCACTTGGATCCATTAACCCGATCCTCAGGGTAAACCTGTTCAACCCGATGTGCTCCACCGGCCTCCTCACAGATACTGTTTCCTCGTTCTCTACAAGCTCGTATCTTATGCCACTATCCAACTCCACAACACATACTACCGGTGAAGACGTTGAGACATTGAATCCCAACTCTACGTTGGATCCAGCGTAGACCTCCATTCTAGTGGATAACGGGGCAACCGTAACCCCTCTCAGCTTCATAATATATATCAATATGGAGAGCAATAGCGTGAAAACCATGGAGGTCGTGATACATAGTGATGTAGGCGGGTTCAGTAATACAGTCAGGGTGTTAACACTGTTCATGCCAAGCATGAAGATCGAGGCATATCCCAGGATCCAGTATCCAGGCTCCCTCCTAGCACTCCTCGCAACTATGAGCGAAGAGAAAATGTAGAGTAATGTGAAAACAGGGTTAAGCACTACACCAGCCAAGCTCAGAGAAATAGATAAAGCACTATATGCAGCCGGGGTAAGCAAGTAGAGCACAGGGTATAAGAGTAGAGCGGTCAAGTAAATGGGCTCCCTAGACATGTAGAAGCCATAGATCGGTGAAGCAATCGATACCGACAGCAGTAGGGCTTCCCGCTTACCCGGGCGGCCTCCCCCCTTACTGTAAAGCCATAGAGCGACCGTTGTAGAAGCCGTGATTAAGGTTAAGTAATAAGTGAAGACCATGGGTCTCCCAGCATATAGAAGGTAGAAGCTATACTTCAACCTGTCAAACCATGTTAAACTATATGGGTCTACGTATAATACGGTTTCCCTACCCTTGGATAACTCCACTAGGAACCCAGTGTTTCCCAGGATTGATACATAAGCGTTGAAGAGGAAGAGGCTGGATGGCACGAGAATCAATGCCCCATTCCCTATCCTCCACCCAGCCATCACGGTGAAAACCCCCATTTGATCATATGTATCGTAGAATCCGTTTCCATCTGTATCGGCATAAGCATAGTTGGATGTATGGGCTACTAGGTAGTCCGGAGGCGTTGAGACAAGCATGTAGGTTGCATTGGGTATGGCCACCTCGAAGGATGAACCATTGGGCAGAGTGACCCTGCTTTTAATGATCCATCTATAGCCAGCTGATGAAGCCTCATCGAGGACTTGAAATCCCTTGAACTTCACGTCTATGCCGAGGATCCCGAGTAATTCCCGTGAATAACCCTCTCCATCAGCCACTAGTACTATGGAACCGCATTCGATAAGGTTCTTCAGCAACTCAGCCTCCTCACTGGTAATGCTTCTAGAAGCAGAGATAAGGATTAAGCCACCGCATTGGAGACCGCTTAGTCCATCCCTGATCGATGCATTTACTACTTCGGTGATCCCGCTTACGCCGTTCTCACCGGTGTTCCACGGGCTCCCCGGCGTCTGGGAAGGGATGTAGATTATCCCAGATAATATGGTTGAGGCGAGGGCCAGGAGCGCTATTAACATGTATGTGGGCCTGATCACTTAATCATCCCCCTGAACTCCTCGTATGCCCTCCTCAACTCCTCTATAAGTGGCTTTCTTCTCGAGTATAAGTAGCGTTCATACAACTCTATGAATCTCCATAGATACACAGCGATAGCCTCGATGCGTGTGGACGCTCTCTTATAGTATTCCCTTAGTGTTTCACTTGATGAGGGTGGTTTAACATATGTGGAGAGCAATAATACTAGCTTTCTATAGAGAGCTACAGGGGATAAACTGCCCTGCTTCCTGCTTAGGGCTTCCACAAGGTTGGTGAAACTGAGTACAGGCTCCTTGAGGGGTATACTCGAGAGAACCAGGAGCACCGTCACTGTCAGTATAAGCGATAGAAAGTTAATGACATAGATCCTGAATTGATAGCTAGCGTATTCACCATTGATGGATTCCACCTTGATGCTGATGTAGCGTGGCTCCATGAGCAGTGCTGACCTAATAGGTAGCTGGTACACTAGTACACCATGGACGGAGCTATTTATCATTAGACGTGTTGCGTCGTCCTCCTTGATACTTATAACCAGTGATCCAGCATTACTGGGTGCATTAATAGAGATCAATACTGTAAAGGGAGGGCCTATCACTATTCTAGGAGCATCCACCTGCATCCCGTAGAGGATACCCGTTATAAGCAGGGACTTAGAGTACTGTGCGGGCAGATACTTGCTTACGGGGAAAACCTTAAAGACTATGGTGTATAAGCCCTGCATCAAGGTATCCGTGTTTATTGTGAACTCGTTTCTTCCAGGCTCAACTATGAAGCTATTATTCAATAATACTGTTTCATCCCTGTTATCAACTATGCTTACATTAAGTATAAGGGGGACATGGGCCTTAGACTCCACATTTACTGTTAAGTTCTCGTGGATCCTTATTATTGATGGAACAGTGAAGTATAGTGGGGGTTCCTCAGCCAATACCTCAAGCCGCTTGCCCTGGATAGAGACGAATGGATTATCCGAGAACCCGTAGACAGTAACTACTATGTAACCCTCTGTGCTTATAGAGTTATAGATGCCTGTAGAAGTATCGGGGATATCTACCTCAAGCATGTACATCGAGGTGTTTAAGCCTATATAAATGATGGATGTGTTGGTGAATCCATTGATTTTCACGCTGATCCCTAGTTTCTCCAGGTAGACTTCATGGGGGAAAGCCAGTGTTAAAGTCAGGCGGTCGCCAGCCTCCACCCGGTCAGGCGCGATTAGCGAGAACTCTAGGTTGACGTAGTTTTCAATGAATCCTTTAACCAGGTTATCGAGTATTTCACTGAGGCTACTGAGATACCCATATAATGTTCTCTGCAGACTATACTTGGTTGAAGGATTCGCAATCATGTTGACCAAGGAGTCAGCATACCTTGGGATAACATCCTCTGCCTCTATTTTAAGCCTGTAGAGTATATATATGGTTTCATTTGATGGAGGGTTGGGTGAGGGGTTCCTTAGTACTATACATATTTCTCTCAGGATACTCCATGATCTCGTATGTAGGTATGAGAGCCCGGGTGTTGTATTAACTGAGAGAGCTGTGCCGGCAATGCCGATCACGCTACTGCAATCGCCTTTATTCAAGGCATCGATAGCGTCTACCAGCATTACTACTAGTGGGCCTGGATCAGGAGTGTAATCGGCTATTGATGTATTCAATGAGGCCAGTAGTATTATCATGGTGAATAATAACGCTGGAAGCCCCCTCATGGCGACACCAGTGGTAGCTTGTATCCAAGTATATCGAGTACCCTTAATGCTATGATTAAGGTAAACACGGTTATCAATGCATAGTCTACAAGCCTTAAATCACAGTGAGCCCTGATCTCGGGTAGGATGGATGTAGCTATGAAGTACACTAGTATACTTATGGATACGTATGCATCCACCCTTCTCTCGCCGAGTATTATGAGGGCTGAGGAAATCACCGTGTGTAACACTACATAGATAACTAGGTCTCTAGGAAGACCTCTCACCACTAATCACCCTTAAGTATGCCTTGTACACTACTCCATCGTATTCCTCCCGCTCTAAGACGGTGTTTTTATTCAGCGATAAGCCAACGAGTAAGGGGATTAGTAGCGACACTATGTTTAATGGCCCCCATGACTCGCCAATCAACGCCTTGTTTAAACCAGTTAACTCGACGGCGTAGGCCTCCTCAGTGATGCGTAGGCTAACGCTTTCAGCTAAACCCATATTCCTGATCAATGCTTCTATATCGCCTGACTCCGGGATCAAGTGCTTCTCGACAATCAACGCCATATACGGTATCGAATCCTGGATGCCCAGCCCTGGCGCGACATCATTGCACTTCAATTCTTTCCTCGAGTAGATAAGGTATACTTCATTAGTGCCTATGCATGCCTGTACAACCCTGCTCCAGGCTAATCCAAGGTCTTCCTGCATCTTTACAAGGGGAGAGGAGAGGGCTTGAGCGTATAGCATGAGGGTCGATACCATGGGGTCCCTGTATGTTAAACCTATATCGAGGACAACCGCTCCAAACACTATCGTTGCTAATGCTACGCCAGCCACGATTTCGGCGCCGGTTAAGAGCCCATATATTGCAAAGCCTGAGGAAACCACTAGTATGCTTACTCCGAGCACAGCAAGCTCGTTACGCATTAAACATCACCACCAATACTACTCTGAAAACCATGTCAGCCCATATATTGCTGGGAGTGTTCAGGGGCTTAAAATATTGTCTGAGGATGTTTAACGCGAAAACGTATGCTAATAATAATGGATGAAGTAACAGAAGAAGGGAGAGGCTGACTACATAGTATAGTCTCCCAAGTAATTCCTCCCCACCTGTGGATGATAAGAGGTACTCTATAACTGGTGAGAGAATCACCCATGGAGTATACTCGAGACGCATGACTGAGCCGATTAACCCGGCTATAAGCCCTGTTATAATCAATAAGTCTAGATCCCTATCCGTAACCACTATGCTTATATGGGAAGTGATTGAGAGCATTAGTAAAATCAATATGAGGGATGTAGATAAAGCTATAACCCTGTTGCTTAAAGCTATTGAGAGCCCTGTGTAAGCTGTTCCTCCAAGCATTATTATCCATGATTTATCGGCGATAAGGCTTCTCCGCATAAACGATAAGTTAACGGTGAACCCTAGTCCAGCCATAGCCATCAGTAAGCCTACTACACTATTACCTCCAAGCAAGTAGATAAACAGGGAAAGCAGTGATACCGTGACAGCCTCGGCAAGAGGCGCCAAGACGCTCACTCCTTTGGGACAGGTACCTTATTCAGGACCTCTTTGATGATATCCCTGCTATCCTTGCCCCCTGCTCTAGTAATGATTCTATGGGGTAGCATGTATCCGGTAAGCCTCTTTACATCATCAGGCGTCACGTAGTCCCTCCCATTAATCAATGCAAGAGCCTTGGAGACCCTGTACAAGTATATGACCCCCCTGTGGCTCGGCCCGTTCACTACATCCTGGTGTCTTCTAATCGATGAAGCGATATCCCTAATGTATCTGACGATTCGTCTATCAGCATAGATTAATTTACCAAGGTTGTCCTGTAGCTGAATAAGCAAACCAGGGGACAGTATCTCCCGGATGCTATAGGGGTTCGCTAGGTAGAGTTCGTCGGAGCGATTTATTATCTCCTCCTCAACGTCTTCACCAGCATATCCCGTGTTAATCATGGTCCAGAATCGATCGATTAATCCTATGGTAACCTTGAAGACACCGCTCTCTATTTCCGGGGGAATCATAGAGGCGAATACGTGGAAGGGCCTCTCAATACTATGGGTCTCCCCCTCAATACTAACCTTGTACTCAGCCATGGCTTGGAGGAGGGCTGATTGAGCCCTCGTAGGTATCCTGTTTAAATCATCCACCTGTAAAATATTGGTGAAAACCGGGCCTTTCACGAATCTTCTCTCGCCTCCGAGGGAGTAAACGTAGAAGCCTGTGAGATCGCTAGGCAATATATCAGGGTTCCCCTGTATCCTTTTATATACACCACCGATCACTCGGGCCATAGCCATAGAGGTAAGGGTTTTACCAGCTCCCGGAGGACCCTCTATTAATACATGGCCCCCTGCAGCAATCGTTGCAACTATTACCTCTAGCTCCTCGCGCTTGCCAAGAACAATCTTTGAAACCTCATCAATGGCTTCTCTGAGAAGACTAGACCACTTTTCCACTTCTAATTCTGCCTGGCCACTATTCATCAATCATCCCCTAAGCATTCTTACCCGGGCTTCTATTCGAGAAATCCATGTGGCCTCTGATGTTTTAATAGGATTAAACAGTATAATATAAATATATTGGTTTACTCGTATTTCATCCAAGTTTATTAGTGTTGATGAGAAGTTTTTTAGGTTAGGGCTGGATTCCACGTTGTGTATGTAGACGAGTGACAAGTAATGATCACCATGTGATATCAGTGCAGGGTGGCAGTGGCTTGAGGAGGCTTATATATAGTATCATGGTTACAGTCTTGGTCAGCAGCCTCCTAGCTACTTTATATAGGGATAGCATTATAGCCTACCTTGAAGGATTACAGGTGAGCGAGTACAGTTACTTGATCCTGCTGACGCCCTCCTCCATATTCATCGTTCACCGCTTAACCTCACTAGGTTCTATGGGTGGCTTCAATATTTATAAGCTTATATCTACCGCAGGCACCCTCTCGGTCTCCATGTCTCTCCATGTTCTCTCAAGAGTTATAACCGAGTACTCGCTCCAACTGGAGATGTATTCGCTGGTGTTGATCATTGCCACTATAGTATTGTTTATCTATGGAGGATTCGAGAAACCCTGGGTACCGCTGGCTATAATTCTCTTATTGTTATCCATAGTGCCGTTGCCAATAGGCTTTATAAGCTGGTTGGCGAGGCTGATAACAACCCCCCTAGTTATAACGGTATCTTTTCTCACTGGGAGTCCCATGGTGTCAACAAGCATGTTTCAAGGCATCATTATATGGGATAATGAGGGTGCTCAGAGGATACTTGAGATAGCGCCTGAGTGCAGTGGTGTTGGAAGCCTGCTTACAGTGTTATCGCTGATTCCATTGATAGTATATTTGGCATCGCAGTCACGGGTTCCACGGCTCGAGAGGATCAAGGGTGTTGTTAAATCAATACTGGCGGCGGCACTAATAGTTTTCGCGGGGAATGTTGTCAGGCTAGCCTTAATAGTCTATGTATCCAGGGTACTGGGCTTCGATGCCGCGATGAGTATTTTCCACTATAACTCCCCTGTGATATATACTGGGTTAGCCACGTTAACTGCATTACTCATAACGCCTAAGCCCTCTTTTAGAGCAGGCATAAATGCTGTAAATGCCGCGAGCAGTGGTTTTACCAGTGTTGACGCGGCTAAGATTCTATCGCTCCTCTTCCTGATCATATTATACATCACTATATCGTTGCACATATCACTACCCTCTGCAAGCACGGTCTACGTGGACCCTGTTAAACTTGTTGAAAACCCGGCTTCGATAGTCTTTAATTCAACCAACACGTATGTATGGATGAATACGCCTAGCCCCCTCCTAGGTAAGGCACTCGGCGCCCTCTCAGTGTACAATATAGGTATCTCCTCAGGCAGTGGCATAGCTACAGGGTATGTTGAAGTAGCTGAGTCGCCGAGTAGGTTCCATGGATGGCAGATCTGCCTAATTAATCAAGGCTATAATATTGAAAAATGGTGGAGTGAGACAAGGAATACAACCATCGTGTACGCTGTGATATCGAAGGGCTCTACTAGGCTCCTCCTGGCTTACAGCATATACACGTATCCAACAAGCATGGGAAACCTATATGTCAGGATCTCGCTTTTCACCCCTGCAGATGGAGACCTAGAGGACAAAGCTTACTGGTTAAACACCATCTTGAACAACGTTAACATACCCGGTGGCACACGTGAGATACCACTGGACTCGATCATGTGGAGCCTCTACCTCGGCATAGCATTAATGCTCCTACCCATCATAGCAGGAGTAGTGAACGCCCGTGCCCATTATTTCAGCCTCTTTTAGTAATTCCAGCTGCTCGACCTCCTCCCCGCCTTAAAGGACTCGGAGGTATGTGTTTTGAGACTATGTTGAACGCTCCTACAAGATCTGCGTCGAGCACTTTGCTGTGTTTATAGCACCTCAGTAATTCTCCGGCACTCTCTTGTGATCTACATGTGCTCTGTATATTGAGGCTCCCAGGCGATATACCTAGCTAGTTGTAGATACGGTCTTTTTCATATGTTATCTTGATTACAACCCATATTAACAACGATATTATCCACAGTAGCACTATGGTTGCAGCTGAGTACATGTAGGTGTTTCTCACTGGCGTCATTTCACTCATACATGAATTGATGTACCTCATAGATTCTGAGTCGTAAAGCGTTATCAGTCTAGGCAGATCGCTTGCCCTGATATCGGGTGGCATGTAGATGTATGCTAGTGCAGGGTATAGTAGTGGCCCTATAGCCCAGCCAAGGGTGTTGAGCATATTGTATAGTGAGAATACTGTGCCACGGTGCTCAGCTCTGACGACATCGCTTAAGACAACTGTTATATTAGGGTACGCTATAGTCGTGAACATCATTCCAAAAACTGCTAGGAGCAGTGGCTGTATCACTATAGACCATTCACTATTACCGCATGGATACGGATACATTATCATGGAGAGCATTACTGGTAGGCCTATCCCTATGCCTAGTATAGAGATGAAGACCCTGCCTGCCGGGCCCTTCTTCCTAGCCGCCTTATCACTTAAGATCCCGCCTACAATGTGTCCTACGGCTATCGATAACACTGAGACTATTAATATTAGTGATGCAATGGTCTTTGACACGCCGCTTTCTTGAAATCATATACAAGCCTAATCAACTTCATGTAGTCCTCTGGCGAGATGGGAACTAGTCTACCGACAACAGTAACATACTTTATAAGCAGTGCTGCATCAACCACACCATCACTCATCTGGTACTGTGACACGCACTATCACCTCTCTCCTGTGTAGGTGCTGCATCTTCGAGCTGAGCTCCTTCGGAATGTATATACACAACAATCCATGGCTGGTCTTTGAAACCCTAGCGTGAAACACGTACTCCTCGGGCATGGCAACACCTTCTACGAGTAATTACTACAGAAAAGCTTATAAAAGCTTCTGCAAATCATATTGATGGAGTAGGATGAACTCGGTGAGCTAGGCGAGGGGGACTCTAGGTGAACCGCTCTTCGCCGAGGGGAGCACAGCTCCCGCAGGCGGGGAGAAGGGGATGGGAAGCCGTGATGAACCCAGCCGTGCCCGACACGCTTCGCTACAGTTCGATAGATGAGGACACGGTTCGGGTAAACGGCTATTCTTCAATACGTCGACAATGAATGCTAGCAGATAGCCCGCCGAGAAGTAGAGTAGCACCAGAATTGCTAGGGCTAGAATTACCAATCCTGTTCTCTCCTGGCTCATAACCCATACCTCTCTAGGAAGCCTGTGACTTTCTCACGGTATTCACCAGGATTAGTGACAATACTCCTCACATGCATTGAATCAGTTACCCATAGCTCTACCTCGGCACCAGCCTGTCTAGCCTCCTCAACAAACTTAGTGACCTCGCCTATGTTGACAAGATCATCTCTCCTACCAATTATAGCCAGTATCCTACTATTCTTCAATGCTTTCGCGTACTTATAGAGCCTTAACTCCTCGCCTTTCACTCTTACTCTACTCTCAGTAAACTTGACTATCAGGGGGAATACTAGGAGAAGCATGCTTCTAAGCGGCTCCTTACTCCTCTTAATCCATCTCTTCCCGCTCTCGAACACATCGATGTATGGGCTGTCAGCTATGTAGGCATCTACACCACCATATTTGGCTGCATGCATTAATACTACCGCGCCACCCATGCTGTACCCTATAACACCTATTTTCCCAGCGATCTCAGGATGATTCCTCCTAAGCCACTCTATGACATCGTTTAAGTCGTCAACCTCCCTATAGCCTAGTGTAGTGTACGCTCCCTCGCTCTCGCCATGTCCTCGTTGATCATATACTAGGACATTATAGTCCTCATCGCTGAGAAGCTTTACAACAGGCTTGATGTAGGTTTCATTGTATTTGCTGGCCGTATACCCATGAAGTACTATGATTGTGGAGGCTTTGCCACCCTTGATAAGCCATCCCTTTAACCTGGTGTTATCCCTTGTAACTACATCAATACTAGTGTATTGTAACCCTAGGTCTCCAGGATTCCATCCACCTGTCTTCCTCGGGGGTCTAGTCAGCTTCACGGATGCAATATACGCTAGTAGTATTTCAAGGAGTATAAAGAGTATTATTGCACTGAGTAGTAGAGTCCACAAGATCCCCACCAATAGATATATTTATGATCCAAATTAATTAAGTTTACAGCAGAACACCCCACCCTTAAGGGCAGGGGAGGTCAGGTATGGCTTTAAACCATGTTATAATAGGTCACAGGGGATTTCCCGCTAAATATCCTGAGAACACCATTGCCGGCTTTCTCGGTGCTCTACTCCATGGTGCTCATGGAGTAGAGCTGGATGTATGGTTAACCCTGGATGAAGTACCAGTCGTGATCCATGATAGATCAACAATGAGAGTAGCTGGGGTAGAACTAGATGTAAAGAACGCTACCATTGAAGAAATTAGAAGACTGTATCTCGGAATGGGGCAGGGTATACCTACACTGGAAGACGTGTACAGGGCTGTTCCAGAAGGATACAGGTTATATGTTGAAGTAAAAGATATTGACGCCGTCCATAAGGTGTATGAGGCAACCGTCAAGCATAAGAGAATCAGCGATGTTGTCTTCCTCAGCTTCATCGAGGATGTACTAGTGGAGTTCAGGAAACTAGATCCCAGTTTAAGGCTTGCACTAAATGTTGAAAGCCTTGAGAAAGCCAGGGAAGCATTAAAGCTGCATAGAAATATAAAACTCTACAGTGTCAACCTCCCTGTGGTAGCCCCGTTAGTCATAGGGTTCAATGTGTTCAAGGAATATGTTAGGGAAGCCAGGGAACTAGGTCTCAGGATTGTTGCATGGGATACTGAGGAATATAAATACGATTATTCATTATACAGGGAAATAGCCTCGTTAATTGATGAGGCCATAGTGAATGACCCAGTTAGAATCAGAAACTACCTAGAGATAAAACCTTAATCCCGGTTAATCCTTTTATGAAATAATTCTCCTAACCCTCCTTGTGGCAACGAGGTCGGCTCCGCATATATCCTTCATTATTACATCACCTATTTCCACCGGAGCCTCCACCTCGATATTAGCTGTTGCCTTCATAACCTTCCATATGCACTCCTTTGGCACTGGTTTACTTGTTTTAACTGATACTGTTGGAAACTCGCCGTTTCTTACTTTTACAACCGTCATAACTATCCTCTTAGGCTGGATTGCTTCCTGCTTACCATACTCCACTCCCCTGTGACACATAGCTCCCTCAACCTTTATGTTGCCATCTCCGAGGATTGTTACTCTTAGCGTGCACCCAATAGGGCATACTATACAGGTTAACTCCCTTGTAGTCAAGCCGGCTTCACCTCCAGTGTTATCCTTCTAGTGTTAACCCTGGAGAGGATTCTTCTAGGTATCCATAGTCTAAGCATCTCAGCCGGCTTTACACTAGTAAGCCTTATAAAGTACCCTATCTCAGGGATCGAGACATACACGTTTCTCTCTGGTTGCTGAACCCTGGCATAAATAACCACGTCTCTCTCGCCGCTGATATAGTGTGGTACAACTAGCCTTATATTCCGGCCCTTCTCGACTCTAATCCAGTCTACTGAGGGCACCCCATTATTCTCTATGAATAGCTTAGCTCCTTCAGCAGCTAGCTCACCCTGCTCAACGACATAGTCTACTAGATCGTTTATAACGAGCGCGTTACCTGCTACGAATACACCGGGGATAGATGCTTCGAGGAGCTCGTTTACAATAGGCCCCCTAGTAGCGGGATCCATTGCAACCCCTATTTTCTCGAGTAAACCTACATTGGGTATTAACCCAGCTGCAACCACCACAGTGTCGCAGGGTATCTCGAACTCTGTTTCTTTCAATGGCTTACCGTTTTCACCGGTTTTAGCCACTATGACTTTCTCTACACGGTTTCTCCCCTTAACCCCTGTAACCACATGTCCTAGGTAAAGAGGTATATTAAAGTCGTAGAGGCACTGCACAATGTTTCTAGTTAACCCACCTGGATACGGGAGCATCTCTACTACAGCTTTCACCCTGGCTCCTTCCAGGCTGAATCTCCTAGCCATTATGAGCCCTACATCGCCTGAGCCAATTATCACTATTTCTCTACCAGGGAGGACACCATAGATATCCATTAAGGCCTGAGCCTCGCCAGCTGTATAGATGCCTGAGCCGGGTCTATCTCCTACTACTCCTATTTCATATAGGTGTCTCTCCCTTGCACCAGTAGCATATATTATCGTCTTTGCTACAAACCGTGTGACACCGCTTCTTCTAACCGTGTTCACTATTTTCTCATCATGGGCTATTACATCTATCGAGTGGACATGGGTTTTAGTATATACATCTACACTGGATACGCGGAGTTTATCGATCAATCTCTCAATAAACTCTGTGCCTGTTAAATCCTCTTTGAAGTAGTGTATTCCAAAGCCGGGATGTATGCATTGAAGCGGTATTCCCCCAAGTATATCCCTGTTCTCTATTAGCGCAGTCTTCAAGCCAAGGCTATCGGCTTTTATTGCTGAGGCTATCCCGGCAGGACCTCCACCAATGACGACTGCATCGTATACAAGGGTCTCCATGCTAGGCCCCCTCTCTCAGTATCTTTTTGACATCTCCCAGACCATATCTCTCCCTCTTGACTACGACTTCATGCACCTCCATACCCTCTAACCCAGCGATAATCCCCGCTATCCTCCACCTGCAGAAGGAGCCTTGGCACCTGCCGAATCCAGCTTTAGTCCTAAACTTTACACCGTCAAGGGTTACCTGTGCCCCTATGGTTTTAATCCTCTTAACCGCTTCAAGTATCTCCGCCTTTGATACGGTTCTACAGTAGCATACTACCTCGCCGTAATCAGGGTTTACCGATACTAGTTCATCTATTTCCCGTAGGGATTTACCGTGAAGCTTAGGGAATCCTCTTCTATAAGGCTTCCAGTCACTCCTGCGCTCCAGGCTTACCGCGTATGATTTAGAGATCATGTCTGCTACGTAATATGCTATTGCAGGGGCTGCTGTGAGCCCTGGGGATCTTATCCCGGCGACGTTGATGAAGCCCCATGGCTCCTCATATACTTTAATCAGCCATTCACCATGTGGAGGCTCAGGTCTTACACCGGCGAATGTCCTTGTGATAAGTGATCTAGGAGGTACCTCTCTCAGTAGTTTACCTGCTTCCCTGAGTAAATACTCGATGCCTTCAAGTGTTGTTGAGGTATCATCTTTCATCTCGTATGGCATGTCCACTGCTGTAGGACCTATGAGTAAGTCTCCCCCGGTTGTCGTGATAGCGTAAACTCCTTTGGTTAAACTTGTAGGTGTTGTATGCAGGAGCCTTAAGGGTTTAACGCTGGTGTCCTCATCAAATACTATATATTCACCTTTCCTAGGCTTTATCACGAAGTCCTCTTCGACACCAGCGCTGTGGGAAATCTCGTCGGCATGAACACCTGCAGCATTAATCACTATGTCGGCTTGAATAAACCCTCTACTTGTTTCAACTCCTTCAACAGCTTTGCCCTTAATCCTCACCGATTTAACCAGTGTATTCACGAGTATTCTTCCACCGTTTTCAACAAGGTTCTCGGCTAGCGCGGCGACGGCTTCAAAAGGCGATATATTACCAGCTGTGGGGGCATATACTGCCCCTACAGCCATCGGGTTTATAGCTGGTTCAAGCCTCCTTAATTCATCTCCATATACTGCCCTAACTCCTGGTACATTGTTTCTTCTGGCCATATCAATGTATCTCAACGCCTCCTTCTCTTCCTCGCTGTTGGTGAAGACCATTAGTTCACCAGGCCACTTTACCGGTATATCCAGCTCCTTAACCCATTGACGCCAGAGCTTGTTACCTTCCACGCAGAGCCTCGCTCTAAGAGGGTGTAACTCAGGGTCTTCCTCGTGTCCCGGGTGAATTATAGACGTATTAGCCTTAGAGGCCCCCCAGCCTACATCGGGCTCTTTCTCAACAACAACTATATCTAGTCCCTTGTACATGCCGAGGACTCTTGCAATGGATAACCCTACTACACCGGCTCCAATGATAACTATCCTCATTCATGAAACCCCCGTAATCTATGACCAGTCTATAACCAGGCGAGGGATTAAACGTCTTTACTCATATCCATAGGCCCATGGTACTTCACGAGCCCATCCTAACGCCCTTTTAACAGCCTCCTTCCACCCCTTGTAGAGCTTTTCCCTTATCTCCTCACTGATTCTCGGGACGAACTCTTTCTCGGCCTTCCAGTATCTACGTAGTTCATCAATACTCCTCCAGTAGTCGACGGCTAACCCTGCTAGATATGCTGCACCAAGCGATGTCGTCTCATACACCATTGGCCTAACTACTTTTGCATTCAATATATCCGCTTGGAACTGCATCAGGAAGTCGCTTCTCGATGCACCGCCATCAGCCTTTAAGACCTTTATCTCCGAACCTGTTTCAAGCTTCACTATTTCAACAACGTCCCTGGTTAAGTAGGCTATGGATTCCAGTACCGCTCTTGCCAGGTGCTTTCTCTCGGTACCTCTTGTTATACCTATTATGAGGCCTCTAGCGTATTGATCCCAGTAGGGTGCACCTAGGCCGGTGAACGCTGGGACGAAGTATACTCCACCTGTATCGCTCGCTGATTCTGCAAGCGGGTTGACCTCGGCTGAGACCTCTATTATCTTTAACCCGTCGCGTAGCCACTGCATCGCCGCCCCGGTTATAAATATGCTTCCCTCTAGGGCGTATACTGCTTTACCTGGTTCAATGCTATAGTAGATCGTTGTGATCAATCCATGCTTAGAGAAAACTGGTGTAGCCCCAGTGTTAACCAGTATGAAGTTCCCGGTGCCATAAGTACACTTTATATCGCCTTTCTCGAATCCGGCTTGACCAAATAATGCAGCCTGTTGATCACCCACAGCTCCAGCTATAGGTATCCTGTATCCATGGAATAATTCATCAGCGATCTCCGGGCCCACATAGCCGTAAAGACTTTTATCGCTTGAGGGGCGTGGAAGCGGGAGTATTTCCAAGGGTATTCTACCCTGTACCTCAAGTAGCTCCCTGTCCCAATCGATCCTCTGTATGTCGAAGAGCATGGTTCTAGAAGCGTTCGAGTAATCGGTTACATGAGCCCCCTTCTTCTCTGGTGTTAACACATCTCTTGAATTCCTTGTCAGATTCCATATAATCCATGTATCAATGGTGCCGGCTATAACCCGGCCACTTACCGCTTTCTCCCTTACACCAGGCACGTGGTCTAGGATCCACCATATCTTAGTGCTAGAGAAGTAGCTGTCGGGTACAAGCCCGGTCTTAGAGCGTATGAGATCTATATACTTGCTCTTTAAGTATTCAACCTCCCTAGCCGTCCTCCTATCCTGCCATACAATAGCATTGTAGACGGGGTTACCTGTCTCGGGATCCCAGAGGAGTATGGTCTCCCGTTGATTCGTGACTCCTATAGCCTTAATTTCACCTGGATTAACACCGCTACCCTCGAGAACCTGCTTGATAACATACTTCGTGTTAACCCATATCTCTAAGGGATCATGCTCAACCCAGCCAGGCCTCGGATATATTTGCCTATGTTCCCTGTAAGCCATTTTAACAGGTAGACCTTCATGATTGAAGAGGATTGCCCTGGTGCCTGTGGTGCCTTGATCTATGGATAAAATATAGCCATCACTCAAGACCGGTACCTCCTAATATCTAGATCAACACCTAAAGAATTTAAGTATCAAAGAACCCGGGTAGTAGAAGCTAATATATTTGCTAAGGATGATACATATATGTGGGAGCCATGTATAAGGAAGGCTATGTTGAACTACCCACCGGATTAAACGCTTTCTATAGGAGCTGGCTACCAGAGGACAAAGCCAGGGGACTCGTAATTGGTGTACATGGATTCGCGGAGCACAGCGGAAGATACCTGCATGTAGGCGAGGCATTAAGTAGGTACAAGTATGCATTCTACATCCATGATTTAAGAGGACATGGCAAGAGCAGGGGAGAGGAACCCGGCTACATAGATAGCTTTAACGAGTTCATAGATGACTTAGACACATTCATAGACTATGCAGTCAGGGACTCAGGCATACAGAACACTATACTATTAGGACATAGTATGGGTGGGTTAATCGTCCTCCACTACCTGGCTAAAAGACGCGGGAGGGTTAAAACCGCTGTCGTCACCGGAGCCGCTACATTGATTAGATACCCAGTTCTACAGAGAATCCTCCTTGAATTAATAAGTATGCTAAGCCCAAGGAAGAGGGTAGATTTACCGATAGATCCTGGACTATTATCAAGTGATCCAAGCGTCGGGGAGAAATACATCAGAGATGAACTAGTGTTAAAGAAGCCGACTCTCAAGCTAATATATGAATTATACAGGGCATCTAAGGAGATCTGGAGGATTGTTGAAGAGATAGATACACCGATACTGATAATACATGGAGAAAACGATAGAATAGTGAACCCCGGGGGCAGTCGTAGACTATATGATAGGCTACGTGTAAGCGATAAGGGATTAAAGATATACCCGGGAATGCGTCATGAAGTTCTCAACGAGCCGGAATGGTTGAAGGTATTGGAGGATATAATAGAATGGATTAATAAACACGTTCAGTGATACTGCAACTGGGAAAAAGATCCAGTTCCCCCTCATGACAGGGGCGAGATCAGACCATGGATTAGGATCGATCATGAGATATCCTGTAAACATAGAGTACATCTGTGCCTGTCAGCAAGTATATTTCATCACCGCTTATGCTGGCTACTGGGATCCCGTAGCCTTTCTTCGCAAGCATGTATATTATCTCCTCTCTCTCAACCAGTATGGTCTTGAATACTGATTTATCAAGAGCCACTCTAGGTAGCCTGTGCTGAATATCCTGCTTTACTCTCTTGTGCTGATTATTCAAGTAGAGCAGTGCCCCGGTGAGAACAGCTAGGATGGGGGTTGAGTATAGTGTAAATACTCTTGCCGAGTAAATACTTATAAAGTTAAAGGGCGGAGGCATGTTTTTCTCCACGATGTTTTTCATTGACCTGATCTCGCTACTGCTAGTATTCGATGATGATGCAGATAATATGTTGTTTGGTTTATCGATGCTGAATAGTATTATGGGATTGTATTGATAGACAGCAGTATATCCATCAGAGTATTTAACAGTATAAGAGGCATTAATGTCAACCATGTAGTCAAGCTTAAAGGATGCAGAGGAGATCTCCCTGTCGATGCGTGAAGCCAGCTCCAATATCTCCTCTATATTAACCGAGCCATTCACATATACGCTCCCAGGACTACAGAAAAGCGTTAACTCGGGCTCGAGGCCTTTACTCCATAGGGAGGATCTTAAGACACCCGAAGCACTAATATTACACTCGATACTGGTTGCTTCACCATGCTCAGTGTTGTTGTATATTACTACTTTAGCATTCAACCTGTAGAGGGAGTATTGTGCTAGTGAGAGAAAGACCCTGCTGGAGGAGATTACTGAGGCATTGTCATATATTATAGATGGCTTCACACCCGTAGTGAACAATGTATCCCCATTTATATCGGCGTACTTCACCACGTGTTCAACCACATTGTAGGGTTCGATCCTGTAGGATACAGCCATAACTACGATGCTTGCGGCAAGCGCCAGGATAAGTATAATAGTTAGGATACTCATTGTTTTCACTAGTAACTTATTCGCCAAGATAAGTATACCTCAACATATTTTTAACAATATAAATAATAAAGGTTAAACATAATAAACATGAAGCCAGGAAAAGAACAGAGTAAACACTACCTATAGCACTCACGGCGATGAGGAATGGATAGCCTATATAGGGAACTCTAAAAACCACTCTACCCAGTATAGTATTACTACACGCCCATAAGGGGTCATTAACATCGTTTGCATCGCCCCGTGTAACCAGGCAGCCACCATCACTGGCTTCATTTACAACCCTGTGCACAATAATATTTACTCCATTAGAGAACGCCACTATATCTCCAACCGAGATGCTCTGGATACTCCTGGGCTCAATAACTATTATATCACCAATACCAAGGCTTGGGGTCATACTTCCCGAGGAAATCACTAGGAGCCTGTAGCCCTGTAGAAAAGAGACCACGAAGAGCAATGCTACTGCTAGGAGAATAAGTGAAGGATAAGTGGGTTCGCGCCTGTGGATTCCATGTATTCTATTATTAGCTACTGCTCCAGTATGATCCATGTATAGTAGTAACCCAATAAGGATGGTTGAGATCAATAGAGGGAGATATGCTAGAAACACGTTTATCCTTAATGGAAGCACCGGCGAGAGCTTATACATTGATACCTGTGTAAGGGATAAACCTAGGGATGCCTTAAACCCGTTGTTAATGTATGCAATCGTGCCAAGGATCCCCCATGTAACCCAGTACAAAGCCTTCGTCACAGCTGATATCGAGGCATCAATATTCTCCAGGAGAAACATATAAGCTAAGCCCTGAGCCACCGAGGTAGCGTATAACAGAGTGTTGTTCGAGGCTACTCGTGTATGCGTGAGAATAATTTTCCTCGAGGATTCTATCAGGGTTACTGAGGAAGCATAGTAGAAGATCGAGGCAAGATACTGGGGAAGACTTGATGTGAGAGTATTTACGCCGAAGCCTGTTAGAAGCCCTATAACGATATAGGAGATGGGTATTGAGGCAAACGCTATATAGGAGCATAAACTTAAATCACTACGGGCTCCAGGCATCCAGGCACTGAATACGCCTACAAGGATAACGGCTATTGAGGATGGAATCAAGTAATAGGAGAACCCGTAGAGTAATCCAGTAAGCTTTGATAAAGCCATGAAAATAATCCACGATGCATAAAATAGCAAGGAAATTATATAAGTGTTACGGGAAAAAAGACTATTCAATTAAAGCCACCCTGTACTCGACTTATGGAGACTGAGCTGGGACACTGTACTCGTTCCACTGAACAGCTTGAAAGCTTATAGTGAAACTAAGCACTGTGTTCTGTGGAGCATCCTGTAGCACTGTTAGATCAAAGCTTATATCAGCTGATTGACAGGGATGGAGCTGAACACCGAAGTTGTCTCCCCACCAGATCAATATATCTGCTGCTCCATCATTGTTTAAATCTAGTTCGACACCCTGCTGTAGCACTTGCTCATTTAACTCGTAGTAGTATTGTCCATCTATTATTACTCTCCATATCTTCAATGGAATTGATCCATCGTTGTGGACCTTCATGGCTATGTGGGTATAATACCATGGATAAACATTATACAATGTCACATTCATGGTATCCCTGTCTCCATCGCCATCACTATCTATTAATGTTACATTAGTGCACCCCACATCCTTATCAAGCTGGAGAGCACCTGGTGAAGGCAGATATGTAGCATTCCAGTCATTACCCCCATAGGGTCCGGGACCTGGCTGGAGCCCGCATGCATCCAGCCATATGGTTGGCCCCCGCACGAACTCCCAGTCTAGTTCACCAGTGTCAACATACGTGTTTGCTCTTAATACATTCAGCCACATTGATGCTCCAAGCAGTAGTCCTGCTATGATTAATAGGGCGGCTAATACTGTTGCATGTATTCTATTCATATCTAATACACCTAATGCCATATGTTAAATGGGTCTGGGTATGAGCCCTGTTGCCCCTTTTGGAAAAATATGCATTAATAATCCCTAGTACGACATGAATTAGTTAGCTAGCTGTCGTGATTGGTGTTACCTACGTGACCTCGTTCCACTGTGCATATGTGAATTCAAGCTCGAAGCTGTAAGTAGTGTCCTCGCTGGCATCCTGTAATACCGTTATATTAATTGTTATGTCATGTGTATCACTTGGATGGAGCTGGGTGTCCTCGGGTACTGTGACAGTAACATCTAAGGCCGAGTCATCATATCCGCCATTAGTGAATCCATAGTTTAAGAGTTTAACAGGTATCGTACCAACGTTCTCCACTGTGAGGGTTATAACCGGGTTATAACCGGGATACGCGTTCACGAGTGTTATATTTACTTTCACTACATTTCCATCATCATCGTATACTTCAGGCTCCACAATGCATTGAGCCACGTCTTTTTGTTCATCGTTATGAAAGGCTGAGTCTGGTAACTGTGGATCCGGGCCTGTATCACTGCATTGCCAGTTGACCCATGCTACCTTGACTTCTCCTGTCTCGACATACGTGTTTACTAGTAGTGTTTCATACCACATTGCTATAGCTGTTCCTAATGCTAGGATTGCTAGCCCTGCAAGGGCTATTCCCATTACGGTGTTTAATGCTTTCATTTTACTGCACCAAGGATTTCATATTATGCTTTAATTATTAAATATCTAAGCTATATTGATTACATATCTAACATACATATTTAAAATTCATGAGGCAAACTACATAGATAATACCATTATTTTTGATGTGCTTATTTTTCCCAGGAGATCCATGACAACGCGTTTCTCAGCAGACCCCTTAACTACCAGTATAGCAGGAACCCCTATATCGGTGGATATCACAAGCATCCTTATACATGCCTCTACAAG
Organism: Desulfurococcus sp.; assembly: GCF_038881575.1. Lineage (GTDB taxonomy): Archaea > Thermoproteota > Thermoprotei_A > Sulfolobales > Desulfurococcaceae > Desulfurococcus. The sequence continues at coordinate 163,180 of NZ_JAVZPN010000002.1, forward strand.
TATATCTGGTTCACCGCTTAATACAGCGTCAACAATATAGCTCCCTGATGAGTGCTCAATAGTATAGACACAGTGGTAAGCCCCAGATATACCCTTGTACCCTTTATATTCATGCGTCTTTACCATACCACCTAGATTACGCTCTATAACCGCGTTTAACTCCTCCACTGACCTATTGCATTCATTACACTCTAGAAGCATTCTCTTTACATTCCTTATCCTCTCTAAGAGTATTGCACCACTACTACTTAGTGTGTACTCTGAAGCATCACCGATCTTCAGTATGAAGCCTTTCCTAATGAGCATTGATAAATACTTCTCGAGTACTATGGTATTAAGGTTTGAAGCATATAGTATATGGGTCTTAATGCTTTTCCCGTCCCTACGTAAATGCTCTAGGATAGATTCCACAATGTCGATATGTGATCTATGTTGCTTACCCACCATTATTAACACGCACACAAAACAAGATAGAATACCGGGTATGGTATTAGTTAAAATAGTATTTTGCATCTTAATAAATTTTATGTATTGTTTATACATTTATATTAAATAACCTAAATAATTACTTAATACGCTGTCTTTATATTATCAATTGATAGATATATTCACGGTATAGTTACCAATATTGCCCGTTACTATCTCAATCCATGAAACGAGCTTGAATCCCGCCTCGACATCGATGTTAAGCGAATTACTAATATATCCTGGAACAGGCAGGTTACTGCATTTTATTCCTCCCCAATAAGGCTTGTTTCCAATACCTGTTTTAACCGGGGGGTAGATGTATATCTGTATTACGGGATTTACTAAGCCTTCATAAGTGGCTATTGATGCATTGATATTCCTTAGGGTTACTGTAACCACGTCATTGTTCTCTATAACGAGTCCAACCCATACCGTGGATGCATTATCTATATAAATCATGAGTGACCTATTATCAGTTGAAGGAACCACGTCATCCACGCCTTTACACACGTACTCGTTTGCTGCAAATACTTTCCAGGAGCCTATTTCAAGATATTGCTTCCTTATATGAATATAAACGTTCGCCTTCAAACTGTCATACCACATTGAGTACCCTGCTGAAGCAGTAATGACTGCTATAAGCAGTAATGCAAACACGATGATACTGGTTATATTCATATTATATTCATGCATAATTAAATCAGCTCGGTCGTGATAAAAGATAATATACAGTACTTATAAACCAAGTGTATAAAACATACTTTAAACCAGCCGAGGATTCCTCTAGATGCCAACTAATTCATGAATATACAAGATTAGAAAAACCTGTTTTTGAAAACTAACTGGACTGGGATTGCGACCCACTACTCTCCTTCTTTGCTTCCTCCTCGAGCTTCTTCAGCTCCTCCTCGATCTCCTTTTCTATCTCCTCAATGGGTTTAGGAGGTGGTGTTGTTGCAAGTGTGTATCCTATCCATCCAAGTATTCCGAAGACTCCCGCAACAGCTATTAGTAGCGTTAACTGCATTAATAGCCCTGAATACGGTGTTAGGAATAATATGTAGGCATAGATTAACACTATAATGATCGATGCTGCTAGCAGGCCCCATCCAATCACTTGATCCCTACTCAAAACCCATGACCCCCGTTAATTAATATCCATGTATTATCATAGAAGAGGAAATAAATAAATATTCAGGGTGTTAAAACTAGCCCAGCTCGGCAACTATCTCGGCTTTATCCTTGAGTATCCTGGCTTTCCCGCCGGTAGGTTGAACCAACTGTGTTCCACAAACCTTGCAACGTGCTGGGAATGTTGAATGACTGAACACTATGTTCTCGGCACCGCAGATCCTACAGATAACCTTGTAGAACCTACTTCTCGGGGCAGGTATCAATATCTTTGTCTTCCTCAACGCCCGCCCACCTCGACTAGCTCAGCCTTCTTAAGTCTGATGCCCTCTCTGTGTATTATATACCCGCATTTCGAGCATTTCAGCTTTAACACGGTCTTCTTAGTTACCTTGGCAAACCTCTTCTGCTCCGGCTTCCTCTTCGAACCATAACCCTTCTTCTTTCTAGCGTATCTCCGCTCTCCCTCAGAGAGGCTCCTCCTCTTACCATGCTTATATATCGTCACGCTATGCTCGGTATGGGTCCTGCATTTAGGGCAGTACGTCGTTATGACCTTGGGTATCCTCAAGTCCAACACCCGTAAACACATCTATCCAGATAGTCATAGGCTAAGTGATTTAAAAATATTCCCTCAACCACCCGATACAGGAGGCATTAAGACAACTGTATCCATATCCGTCAGAACCGTGTCAAGGCCTTTCCCAGGCGTCTTCGAATTATGTAATACTATAATCTGCGATGCACCCTGTAGTAATTCACTAATATACTTAGCTAACCCTGGATGCCTCTCGCTAACAATCTCTAAGAGTCCTCTTAGAGTACTTCCCTTATTCAACTCTATAACCTCCTCCCTAGTACCTGCCTTACTCTCTAACCAAAGCATGTATCTAACTATCACCTTCATTGCTTCTCTCCCTTGCTAATGCTTCCTCATGCAGCCTCCTCCATTCTTCATCACTTAACCCCCTGTATCTCTCCAATAATACATCTCTTTCCCCGGGGTTCTTCATGAAGTAGTATACGGCATAGCTGCAAATCGGCTCTATAAGCCACTTATTCTCCCTGGCTAGTTTTACAGCATACTTCATGAGCTTCCCTGCTATACCCTTACCCCTGTGCTGGGGAGGAGTATATGTGGATATAAGCTTCATGACATTGTTTTCAACGCTGTACCTTATATATGCCTTGCTCCCGTCCGGTAGTCTAGCATATATTACTGTAGATGTATGGCTTATTTCATATTCTTCCCTGCTCAAACTAGGTCACCCTAACACTATTATCTAGGGCAACCCTTAAAACAATAAGCCATAATAGTCTTGGTTACAGTTAATATATTAATGGTGGTTGAGACGCCTAGAATAGTATGCAGCATGATCAGCGTACTGGCCATACTATTACTTATAATCCCCATGGCACAGGGAAGCAATGGTAATCTAGTGGAGAAAACCCTTATCTACGAGGGAGTAATGGAGTTATCTCTCATGGGTGAATTCGTTAAAGACGTCATAGGCCTCAATATTTCAAGCCCGGTTTCACTTTCAATAACATATAAGGTTGAAGAAAACATCTCGTTCACACGTCCTGAGCTAACACCTTACGCGTGTAGTATATACATTGATGTAGTATCTGTAACGGGGTCGACGCAGCTACCAGAAGACTGGGTGAAAAAACTGGGTTCATGGAGTAATAGTATTGAGCTGCAAGGGAACGAGTGTATTAATCCACCACTGGTTTTATTCATCAGGAATGGTGAGATAGCCCTGGGCAACATATATAAAACAGGCACCATGACAGGTATCACGAGGCTAGACGTAGATACCGTACACTTAGTAGGCGGTAACCCCTTCTTAACGCTTAATCACACCATCTACTCGAGCTTCTGGAGTCTATATTACGAGCCCTTATCAGGGATAGCGGTATACTATACGCAAGTATATAATAATAGAAGTACCGGGGACGATGCCTTCTTCTACTCATTAACACTGATGCTGAATAATTACCAGGATGTATTCTATGATATCGTAAAGAGAGAAGTAATAGACTTAAGACCTCTGAACTCCTCGATCACCTCCAGCATCATATTAGTGTATCTGAGCCCACTGGGTAATTCAAGTAGCATTCCCCGTATAAATTCAACAAATAACTCCATAACTATATTATTTGATGAACCCACATACTGTTTCATAGAGGCCGGTCCATTCGACCCCATGGTGAACATCAGCTCTAATATAGAGTTATCCAGGTATTCCACGGTCAATGGGTTAACCATATATTATAGTATGAAGACCCCATGTGAAATCCTATGGTTTAATCTAAGTAATCCCATGAATACAGGGGGAAGCCCAGTGGAGAGTGAGAAAGGAGTGCCCCCCAGGTATATACAGCCAGGCATGGATTCGATTATTTTCACTATAATAGCTGTCTCCACGGTCTTATATATAGTATATTCCGTGATCAACTGGTTCATCAAGAAGTACTATGATGTCATCTTCCCTGCTTTAAACCATGCCTCAAATTATACCTGTATACAGACAACGGGTTCCTGCCGCCCCTGCACTTATCACTTATAGGACATATATTCGTAGACTTCATTCTCTCACAGCTGTAAGGCATGTACTTCTTCCTACTACCCTTCATACCCGAGATATGTTCTACTTGGTACCTGGCTATTTTCTCATTGAAATCCGGTGTCTTCCTGAAATAATCCAGTATAGAATCCACGTCGAGACCTATATTAGCTAGAAATGCTGCGAGGTTGAACCTCTCCTCATGGCTCGGGTTCCCTCCTGACTCAACGATACCAATTATCCTAGATATACATGGTGGAAGGGCTTCGGGGATCAGGCCGCCTACTTCACCAGTTTCCATGCTTCCTCTCGCAGTGATGGATTTAAACCATCCGGCATCTACTAGTTTCTCCTTAGCCTTATCAATGAAGTCCTGGAGAGGTATATTCAGTGAACTAATATCCATAGACATGGCATCGGTGATTATATGCTTGATCACTGCTTCCTCAAGGATCCTTAGAATCATTCTCTTATTCATATAAACCTTCCCCTCCGAGACAACGTTATTCTCTAAAGAGTATGCGGGGTCCTGTGAAAGCCTTTCAGCCACGATCCCCGTGAACTCTATCACCGGGAGGGAATAGTTAAGCGGTAAGAATGCACCTCTAGCCCTATTCTTCCCCCCACCAGTATTAGTGAATACCGAGAGCGCAGGTGGATTCTCGACGTACACTAGGTGGAGACCTATTTTTGATGCTATGGAGAGGATAACGGAGTCATCCTCTTTGAAGAGACTTCTCCTCGCTGACTTAGCGTATGCCAGGGCGATCCTATTAATTAGTTTCCTATCCCCGATGGATTTGGCCACCGCTAGAAGAAGCTTATAGCATGCAACACTCTCATATTCATCCATGAAAATCTTCGTGTTAACCCGCATTCTCTCTGAGAGGATATCTGTGAGAACTAGTGGAAATATTTCGCGAAGCCTGTCGAGGGCGCCTCTAATGATTATCGATATAATCGTTGAGAAATCAGTGTCCCGGGGTAGTCCAAACCTGCTTGGACTAAAGTCGCTGGGGCCAGCTACAAATGGGTATTTGACCAAGTCTATGTGAGCCATTCTACTCCCCTCTACCTAGTTGTATAAATGCAGAGAGATATAATCGTGGTTATATTGTTGTAAAATGTGATCATGTTTGGGGGTTCTGGTTTCATAGCGGTTCATGTTAGTTGATATCACCGCTCGCCTTCATCCCCCCTGTCTTCTCTCCACGCCGCCTACGGGAGCGTGGCTCCCCTCGGGGACGTGGAGAGCTTCCTCGGGCGGCTTCCATCCCCCTCGCATTGCTCATCGAGTTCACTGTGTCGCCCTCCGATATATGGTTTTGCCAGAAATCTTTATAAGCTTTTCTGCTACTTATACTTGTTGGGAGCACTACATGGCTCACTTAGTGTTTAGGGCTGTGATATCGTCTGCTGGCAAGGACAAGTACGGGGAGAAGAGGTATGCTATCTACATCCCTAAGAGCCTCAGGGACAAAGCCGAGAGTATGGCTGGTAAAGAGGTGATAGTAATTGTCCTTCTGCCAGACGACTCCTAGAATCATAGCGCCAAAGAAGGTCTTAGAGAAGTTTCAGCACGTTACAATAAACGGCGGAATAGAGTTTGACGACCCTTGTAGAGTAGCTAGGATAGCTTGGGCATATAGAGAGGTTGTTAGGAGAAGCATAAAGTACTTGTTCGAAGGGAAGAGTGTGGAAGAGCTGGTGAAAGCCCTCTACAACATCCTACCCAATTACATATATCTAGAGACGGCTCTGAAACAGGCAAGAACTATTGTCGAGGGATTGCTGGAGAAGGAGGTAGAGACCGGGAGAGTAATTCATGCGGAAATTAAGAGGATGTGGTTTGCTAATAGGGGAAACAAGTTCGACGGCGGGAACAGAAACATTAGAATCCACGTTAGGGAAAATCATGTAGTTGTTAAAATCAGAGACCCGTGGGGTGGGTGGCTAGAGGGTAGAGCATTCTTTGGCGAGAGATACATACCGTTGCTGAAAGAGTTAGAGGAGCTGGCGGGCAGGAGAGAGGAGAGCTATGGTGTTGTCATAAGCTTTAGGGAGCATCCTCGAATACACGTTCAAATACCTCTACACCTATACCTAAAACACTTCTCAACGCCAAAACCACCTGGATATGGATTGGTAGCAGGTTTCGACCTGAATAGCGATAGAATTAACGTTATAGTTATTGATAGAAGCGGTAACATCGTTTCACTCAAGACTCTGTGGTTCTCGGAAGCCACTAGACCAGGGTTCCCAAGAGAGAAGGCGGGGTATCTCAGGTTAAATGCTCTAGGCCAAGCCATCAAATACGTGGCTAGAATTGGAGCCGATTACGTTGCTTTCGAGAACCTCTACGAGGTAAAGAGGAAGAGGTTTACTGAGAATCCCACGGCTAACAGGAAGATAAGCAAGTTCGCTAAGAGGCAACTCCTGCTACACGGAATATTGAGGAGCTTGAGAGAAGGGTTGCATGTAGTACTCGTAGACCCGAGGGGGACTACAAACTCCAAAGAACACGATGAAGTTATGAAGAGACATGGTTTAGACAGGCATACAGCATCAGCATACCTAGTAGCGCTAAGAGCATTGAGCAAAGTTGATATCAACCAACATAAACACACATGAAAACCAAAACAGTAGCAAAAGGCTAGTTTAAATATATGGTGACGGTATCTCTATATTCTTCGAGGAATACGTTTCTCTTTCCTTGCAGGATTATGAGCGTTTGATCACCAGTGACAACTATGTAGTCTATGAGTGTATAGCCCGGTGCGACTATGGTTATGTAGTGCCCGGTGAATAAGCTTGTAACTTTCACTAGGTAGTCCCCTAGATCTATCTCCTCTACTACATCATTGCATTCTCCAAGCTCTTTCACCACGTCATGGTATATGAACACTATTTTCTTTCTCGAATCATAGATTTCTTTGACCTCAGCTCTCTTAAACCCCTTGACGGTCACGATTCGGGGGCGTATCTCTATTGAGTAGTTCCAACCGCTTAGCAAGAGGTACTCGCCTGTCCGTTTGACCTCCAGGCATCCATCCCCATATCTCATACCGTGTACCGTCAAATAAACCCCCTGTGTAATCTGTGACGGATAAATCGTGTTTAGGATATAATATGGTCTCCGGGATCCTTATATACTGTGAATGGGTGTTGAACCATAGCGGTCCAGCTAATATGTAAGGCCTCACCGGCTTACTGCAGAATGATCGAGGATATCGTACAGGGAACCGGGCTACCTGTAGTTAGAGTAGAAAAATATGATCCATCACACGGTGAAGCCATCGTATACGCTGGTAAAGTGGATAAAGACCTCAGGAACTTCCTCGACGATATCCGCGCGGGCAAACATAGAGTGAGGCTCCTCATAAGCATCGAACACAACAGCGTGCCCGAAGACGACGCCGTTGAATCCATCATGGAGATTCATAGAAGGGGTATAGGGATACTTATTGTAACATCTACATCAAGAGATCACAGGAACATCCGGGATAAAGTACCTGGGGTACCAGTAGTCAACATCCCCTTCTACACCATCAAGGGCGGGGAATTAAGGGATCTGATGCCAAGAGATGGAGGGATAATCACGCATAGTGATAAATGCGTAGATATAGTTGAGGTGGCGAGGGAGCTAGAAGGCATAAGGTTCAACCCATTAATCATAAACTTCTCTGAGAAGGATTGCAGTGGCACACCATGGATAATAAATGTTACCACC
>NZ_JAVZPN010000002.1:171176-286605 GCF_038881575.1 Desulfurococcus sp.
CATAGTGATAAATGCGTAGATATAGTTGAGGTGGCGAGGGAGCTAGAAGGCATAAGGTTCAACCCATTAATCATAAACTTCTCTGAGAAGGATTGCAGTGGCACACCATGGATAATAAATGTTACCATCGATAATCTCCTCAGGCTTACCCAGCGCGCGATAGCCGGACTCATAATTGATGAAAGCGTTGAGAGCCATATAGTATTAAGTGCACTGTACAATAATACCCGTCCAATCATAGTATGCAGCGATATTGAGACGCCCATGGATTCCAAGATAATCATAAAGACTAATAGATGCGAGCCGGATAAACTAGTAGAGTTAATACTCGAGTTATTCAGTAGGATCGAGCACTATAGGAGAATCAGCTCTGAACGCCCTTTGAAAAGCGGTTCAGAAAGCAGCCTAAATACCTTGAAGGAGTATTTAACCGGGGGAAGTAATTAAATGATTGAAGCATGCGGTGGAAAACCATTTTACTTCTTCAAGGCTGAAGCTATCTCATCCGCGATCCTCGCTAGATCCTCCCGTGATGTTACAGACGACGGCTTTATCCTTGGAGCGTATAACACGACTCTACCTGCTATCTTATCCTTGACCCTCACAAACTCCTTGTCCTTGAACTTGTATATGTCCAGTAACTCCACGTCATGCTTCAACAATTCTCTTCTCAACAGTACACTAATCGTCTTAGGCATGACGACACCACCCATTTTACCTTTCTGATTGAGTCATAAACCTAATAAGCATTAGCGAGATATAAATATTAATAACCCCTATATGCTTTAATTGATAGGGCAGGTCAACTATAGTAGAGCGGGATATAGACGTGTCTAGGCAGCAGAAAAAACATAGCTGGAATCCATATACAAGTGATGTCCAGAGGTTCAGCATATATCCAAGAATACAGACACCACACGAGGATTCCCTGAAACCAGGCAAGGTACTAACCGTTGAAATAGGCGATGTAGACAAACATGGAAACGGGATTGTAGACTACAAGGGGGTCAAGATAATAGTTTATAACGCGAGCCTCGGCTCAAAGGTAAAGATAAGGATCACCAAGGTCAATGACGACATAGCATACGGGGAAATCCTGGAAGTCCTGAGTGAAGCAAATGAGAAATACCAGTAACAATAACATATTCGTTGAAATAGCCTTGAACCTAGGTATTGATATAGCGGAGAAGCTTGAGGCAGGGGAGCACGTGGAAGGCCAGCAAGCATGGCTTGTAATGGATTTACTGATGCAAAGACATAGGACAACCATCCTCTTCGAGGATGAAGAAATAGGGGAAAACGTGGAATGCTATGCCATAGCCTTTAGAATCGGCAACAACCATGTGTTCTACCTTTTGAAAACGGGTAAGGAGTCTTCGTGCTGGATTACTACTAGTAGTAAAGACGAGGTATTGAAAAACATACAGCTACTAGAAGATGCTATTAGGAAGTGCAACGGGTAAAAACTATTTTTTATAACCTATCTTCCTCAGAAAATCCCTCCTCTCTTTTTTATCCTCCTCTGCTTCCACACCGAGCGGCGGGTACCCGTCTACCACGCCGAGTATTACCCTACCCTGATTAGTCTCCCCTACTATAACCTGCACCGGGTTACCTGTTGCAACGTATAGTGAAACCACCTCCTGTATATTCTTCAACTGGTTCAACACGTTTATCGGATAAGCGTTTCTTATAAACAATACAAATGTGTGCCCAGCACCTATCTTTAACGCTGCATCGATGGCTGCCTTAGTTAACTCCTCGTCGTTACCCTCGTATCTCACCAACCTCTTACCACTGGCCTCGTTGAACGCCAACCCGAATCTTATACCGGGCACGCTGGTGACCAGTGCCTCATATATATCCTCAACCGTCTTTATGAAGTGGCTCCGGCCTATTATAATGTTCGCGCCCTCTGGTATAGGTATATCCACCACATGCAGGGAGACGCTCATCCCGGATCCTCACCGGGATTATATATTAGGATAGCCAGGAATAAATCTATGCTGTGTGGACAATAATATTTGGTCTAGGTGATGGTTTTGAAGCTGATCATAAAGTCTTTCGAGCTATGCCCCTTCGAAGAGGAATCCGATACAGTGAGGGTGAGACTATACACCAGGGGGGACAGGCACTGGTCCGAGGTGGAGGAACCCGGTTTCAATACTAAGGAGCAGGGTAATGAAGGCTTGCTCGAGAAGATGCTTGAGATAGCCGGCAACCAGCTAACCATGTGGATGACGAGTGAGAAAGACTCCGGGTGCTACAGGTTTATTGATGTCGAGGCTCCGGGAGCAAGCATCACGCTTGGCGAGGGAGTGGTTAAAGACACTGAGACAATACTTGCCCCTAAGCCATCGCCTTTAATGAGGATACGCATCGTTAAGGTTGAAGAACCTGAAAAATACCGTGTTATACATGAATTCAAGCCCTCGAAGGAGTCAATAATATATGACGGCTTCCTCAACATTAAGAACCCTGATCTCCAATACGACCTCATACTAATCGATACCGTCGACGACACAAGGATACTTCTTCCCCACGAGCTAATTCTATCCCCGTTGAAACTAAGCGGTGAATCAACCAAGAGGAGGGCTAGGAGGAAAAAAACTAAAACCTCAAAAACCAAGAGAAAGAAGAGTAAGACAAGGAAAAAGAAGGGTAGGAAGAGTAAGAGGAGGTAGGGGTGTGTCGGCTTGCCCATACATATTAAGGCTTCCCCAGGCGATATAGCCGAGAACGTTATAGCTGTCGGTGATCCTGGACGCGTAGACATTCTCTCTGGGCTACTCAGCAGCGTTAAAACCGTTAACACTCATAGGGGATTCAAGATAGTTACTGGCTTGTATAACGGTAAGAAGGTAACCATCGCGACACACGGGGTAGGCGCCCCAAGTGCCAGCATAGTCTTCGAGGAGCTACGCCAGCTAGGAGCCAAGAGGATAGTCAGGATAGGTACAACTGGTGGTGTGAGAAAAGACACCAGGATAGGTGACGTGATCGTTGCAACTGGTGCAGCCTACACGGTCAATGGCTGTGGACTAGGCCAGTATATGCCTGGGATATGCGGTGCCGCCTCACCGGATCCCGTGTTAACTACAAGGATAATCGAGTCTATGGAGGAGCATGGAGTAGAATATAAGAAGGGCCCGGTTTTCTCCAGTGATGCATTCTACGCTGAAGACCCATCATTCGCAGAGAGGCTGTCGCACTACGGGGTCGTCGCAGTGGAAATGGAGGCTGCAGCATTATTCACGCTTGGCTGGCTAAGGGGTTTTGAGACCGCATGCGTTCTAGTGGTTAGCGATGTACTCCACGGCGAGGAAGCCATGAAGAAATACTTGACTACGGAGGAGCTGGCCGAGGTCTTCTTAAAGGTTGCGAAGCTGGTTCTCGATGTCTTCTACAAGTATTATTGAAGGATTGGGAGGTATGCTCCCAGCTATAAAAATATATGATACTTTATCCAGGGATTTAAAGGAGCTACAGCCCATTGAGCCCGGCATAGTTAAAATGTATGTATGCGGGCCAACAGTCTATGATTACACGCATATAGGGCATGGGAAGACATATGTTGTATATGATGCATTCAAGAGGTATCTTTCTCTAAGGGGATATCACGTAGTCCACGTCATGAATATCACTGATATAGATGACAAGATCATAAAGCGCTCCCAGGATGAGGGTAGGGATTGGAGTGAGATTGTAGATGAATACACACGCGACTATTTATCAGCCCTGGAGAAATTGAATGTGACAATAGATCATCATCCACGTGTTTCAGAACACATCAATGAGATAATAGGTTTTATCCAGGGGTTAATAGACAAGGGGTATGCCTATATTGCGCCCAGTGGAAGCGTATACTTCAATGTAGACAAGTACGATGACTATGGCCGCTTATCCGGTAGAGTGAGTAAGGAGACATGGGGTCAGGAGCAAGAGTTCCTCTCGGAGAAACGGAACCCATACGACTTCGCTCTCTGGAAGGCTGCCAAGCCTGGTGAACCATACTGGGAGAGCCCATGGGGGAGGGGTAGGCCTGGATGGCATATAGAATGCAGCGTTATGAGTAGCCGGTACCTGGGCTCCAGGTTCGATATACATGGCGGTGGAACCGACCTGATATTTCCACACCATGAGAATGAGAGGGCTCAGAGCGAGGCTTTCTTCGGGTCTAGGCCATGGGTAAGTATATGGATGCATTCAGGGCTCGTGATGGTTGGTAAGGATAAGATGAGTAAGAGCCTTAAGAATATTATACCGTTAAAGGAGGCATTCGATAAATGGGGTCCCATGCCCCTGAGGCTCTGGTATCTCTCAACGCATTACAGGAAGCCACTGTATTTCTCCGAGGAGGCTCTCGAAAACTCTGTGAAACTATATGAGAGACTAACTACAGCAGCCCAGCTACTGAGGAGGCTGGCCCATGAATCAACAAGCTTACACTATGCACGCGAGGAGGACTTGAAGATATTTAACCAGCTTGTATCGCTCCACACACGCTTCCATAACGCGTTAAGCGATGACTTTAACACGGCGGAGGCTCTCGCAGTGGTTAACGAGTACCTTACAATATTATTCAGGGATATACAGTATAATCCAAGACACCTACTTGTATCAACAAGCATCAAGTTGCTCAGGGAATTCAATACAGTGCTCGGTGTGCTAGATGGGGAGCTGGAAGGAGTGGAGGAGGGCGAGGCGTTGCTGGATAGCATGGTAGAAATACTTATAAATGTCAGGAAGGAGCTCAGGAAGAGAGGTATATACGACTTATCAGACGCTATAAGGAGTGATTTATCAAAGATAGGTATACAGCTAATGGATAAGGGGCTTGAAACAACGTGGGTAAGGGTTAGAAAGTGAGTATTAGTTCAAGTAGAAAATGGCGAAGCAGCGAGCTAATAGCGTTAGAATACCTTGAGAAACAAGGATTTAGAATCGAGGAGACGAGGAAGAAGATAAAGATCGAAGGAGTTGAGATAGGGGAGGTTGACGCCATAGCTATATCACCTAGTGGAGAGAAATACGCGGTTGAAATAAAAGCGGGCAGGGTTGATGTAGCAGGGATTAGGCAGGCATACGTCAACGCATTACTCCTGGGCCTGAAGCCCCTTATCATTGCGAAGGGTTATGCCGATGACTCGGCGATGATGCTTGCAAGGGAGCTTGATGTCAAGGTCATAGAGCTAGGCGACCAGTATCTCGTGGACTCCGAGGAATTAGAGATAATTGTTGAATCAGCCATTTATGGATTACTCAGAAAGATACTAGGGGTTATCACAAGCAGCGAACCTATTCCACCCCAGGATTACACCGTAATAGAGGCCCTCGCTAGCTCACGTGATATAAAGGAATTTGCGGACTCCTTAAAGACCACAGTGGAAAACGCTATGAGGCAGGTTAGAAGGATCCAGTCTAAGGGTATTCTACCCGAGGATACTAAGAGTTACTATGAGTTGAAAATGTATGCCCAGATAATTTTACTAAGAGAGAGGATAAGAGGGCTTGAGAGGCTCCTAGCAAGCAGTTGCAGGGAGAGAAACCCAACCTAGCTACCCGTGAAGATAGGGCAGGCCCTGAACCAGTATTTGATCACTTCCCCAGCCAGCACCTTGTCGCATTTGGACCGTATACTTATCCTGGTGAAACCATTTGAAAACCCCTTGAAGCTACCGTAACACCCTATCTCCCTTAATAACTCCTCGACAGCATCTTTCTCGGGCTTGTATAGTGGCTTTGCAGTATCCGTTATTCCCATGGAGATCATCCTCCAACATAGCTCTCCATGGCTGTAAATATTAGCCATGCATGCTAGTGGGAAATACTTCAAGCCTTTTCTCCTGGTATAAGCCGCTATATTCTCCTTTATATCTGCCACATTGATACTGTATTGTACTCCTTCATGCATCTTCTCTAGAGGTATATGCAACCTCCTCTCTATTTCCCTTATATCGGCCCCAGCCTCCTTTAGGTTCTCAATGATTCTCGGAGTCACCCTTAAACCCCCTGCAACAACCCCTACCGCTCCATATTCGGCTGCCTTATCTATGATCTCTACGTATTCTTTATCAGTTATCCCCGGTATTATGGGTCTCAAGAACAATACCGGCTTTAACCCTGCCTCTCTGAGATTTCTTATCGATTCAAGCCTAAGTTCTGGTCTAGGTGCATTCCTCTCCAACTCTCTAGAGTAGTTAATTGAGACTAGGGTGATCAATGGCGATATACCTGGGTCTATTGCAGCTATTTTAAGAGCCGTATTCATTGATATATAGGCTTTCGTGGAGAACTGAATGTAGTTGCCCAGATACTTCTTCACCGCCCAGATATATTCAAGAGTCTTCCCGAGGACTGCCGGGTGAAACGGCTCTGTTACGCTACCAATGGCGATCAGGGTTCCCCTTTCACCTGGGAGGAAATATTTATTATTAAGCAACGCATAGACCAACTGCACACCGCTTAAAGGATACGGCTTTATCGAGTTCACGGGGAACCCCATGTCACCTATGTAGCAGTATGAACACCCCATTGCACACCCAATACCAGTATGTATTGTTAAGCCGCAGGGTCTCGGAGCCCGCTTCGAATGAGGGTCTCTAAGGGATGCTTTCTTCTCCTCATCGTTGAGAATCATGGATACCTCATCCATGATTTTACTCCTTAATGTCGCATAATACTTGGAGACCTTGCTCATAGCTGATCCTTTAACACCAGGTATCCCTGCTACTATAATAATACACCGGAGGTTTTAACCGCTTAGAGATAGGTTAGAATAATACATGTTATAATAGGTTGAACACGATTAATGTAGAACAGGTGTAAGAATTGAACGTTGACTTCATTCGCCACATAGTGAATCCAGTATTAAACAAGTACATGGTGAACCAGGAGAAAAACAGGGTTTTAATAGAGGTAAAGAAATTATTTCAGCAGGGCGAGGAAGTATATAGGTTCAGCATATATAATGGAGATCCACGAAACCTCGCCGCATTCCTTAAAAGCGATAATTTTACGCAGATCGTGAACATATTAAAGTCGGCTGGGATGACATACTTGATCACAGAGATACTGAGTGAAGCACTAGCATCATACAGCGGCATCAAGGAGGTTGAGGAAGCTTTAAACCAAGCACTAGCCTCGCTGAAGAGAGAAACACAGATTGAAACAGGTGAAAGAGGGGAAGAAGACGTAATAAGCATGCTTGAATCCATGCTTAAAAACACTAATCTGTTTAAACGAATTGAACGGGGTAGAAACAGCCTAGTGGCTGAGACCCACAACGGGTGGCTACTACGTGTTTCAAGCAGTAAAAAAGGGTATAGGTTGAAGATTAATTTCACTAAGAATTACAATGGTGGTAAAACAAGTGAATTAATGAAAGAGGTAGTGAGAATTGCCGAGTGGATTAATAGTCTTCGATTGTGACGGTGTACTCACATATAACCATAGTAGTTGGCAACAATTACATGAGTACTTTGGTAGCAGAGACAATAAGTATTTCGCCGAGCTCTACGAGAGAAACCTGATAACATACCTGGACTGGATGAAGATAGATATAGCATTAATGATACATTCATGGGGTAAGCCGATAAAGAGACGGGATGTTGAGGATGCATTGTCATCCATCAGGGTTAAACAGGAAGCCCCGGAGGTTATTAAGGCACTCAAGGATGCCGGCTACATAGTTGCCGTTGTAAGCAGCGGTATCGACATACTGGTCGAGAGGGTCTGCCGTGAGCTTGGAGTTGATCTTTGCCTCTACAACAAGCTCGCATTCCATAATGATGAATTAATACCGGGTGGAGAAGCACTAGTACCATTAAGGGAGAAGCCTAGAATAGTGAAGAACCTGGCCGAATCCCTCTCGATAAGCATTCATGACACATATTATGTCGGGGACAGTAAATGGGATATAGAAGTATTCAGAAACGTAGGGCACTCGATTGCTGTAAAGCCATGTGGTGAAGCCTGCGGGTTCGCCGAACACGTGGTCTCGGATCTCAGGGAGATAATAGGTATTGTTAATGGTTTCCGCGTTTAGAAATCATGAAGCGGGGTGGCTCAATCCACTCGCTTTTACATCGGGGACACCGGGAAACCTCTCTAGGCCTCTTGAGATCCTTGAATACATAGCCGCATTTCCTGCATCTAGGGGGCTCCATGAGAAGTACTTCTTCCCCGTTCGACTTAGAGTAAACGCTTTTAGCAATATGCGATAGATCTTCATATACCTCTCTAGGTGTAGTGTTCAATTGGAGAATACTGATTATCTCCCTAACAGTTAAAGGCCTAGTGGTCTCCCTTAATAGCCTTGTTATTTTCTCCCTACTTGTTTCAAAATCGTTCACTATAGCCACCCATGCCCTATACACTGAGTTAAAAACTTGGATGAAGGAGAAGTAATTATAGGTGGTTCCATGACTATACGAGTCTAACCAGCTTAGCCAGCTTAATCGCTAGCTCATCAGGATCGACATCGTTGAGTAGTACTTTCTTAAGTGTTTCACGACGACCGTACACTATATCTATCTTGGACACGGGGATCTTCAGCTCCCTTGCCAAGTACTTCACTAGTGCTGCATTCTCCCGGCCCTTCTCTGATTGCTCAGCTGTGTGAAAAACCAGTTCATCCCCCTCGATAGTTATGTAGTCTTCGACGTCTCCAGGTTTCACCCTTATAGATAGAATAATGCCCTGGGAGGATTCACTTATATGTTTTGACACTATTCCACGGATTTTATCGAGTAATTGAGACAAGGGTATCCCCAATTATAGTTTAAGAGTGAAGAGTAAAAAATCTTGCGACATGTTAACCACTGGATTAAATACTCTTTAACACCTCGGCCAAGGCCTTCACATCGCTATCTATCTTTAATCCCCGTGGATCAAAGTGTGTACGGGAAGCCGTGATGCCATGCTGCTTCAAAGCCTCTATGAGGGCCTCGTATTTCGGCATATTTCTCCCAATAATAGAGCATAGCTTATCTATTCGTACATACGGGTTATTTAACCTAGTCTCATCCTTGAGGAGTCCAAGTATTTTCCTCGAGTCCTTGTGAAGCCAGCTTAGTTTATCGGCTTCATTGAATACCTTATCAATGAACTCGGCTTCTCCTAGGCTACAGATCCATGTTTCACCCGTTAGAACCGGCCTCCCGTTATCAATACATGTTAGATCCCTGGCTTCATCCAGGGATTTAATATATCCTCTTTCCAGCGTCGAGGGACAGTACCATATATAACCCAGGCATTCATTAATTAATCGATATGCTTCTCCCGTACTCCTCAAGGTTTCAAAGAAAACCCTATAATAATGCTTATAAACGAATGTAAGCAACGGCCTAGCAGCAATGTCGAGTGCTGAAGCACGTTTAACTATGTACGCGATGAGCAGCCTGGCCCCTATTTCTTTCTCGAAATCAGTGTGAACACAAGTAAACCAGTATCTCCTAAGGGTTTTCCTGTAGTGACTACATGTGAGCGGGGCTGTATCGGTTGCCGTGACACCTATCAATGCCCTCTTACCCAGGGGTTTAAACACTGAGTCCACGAATGGGACCGGGGAGCCATAGGGATCTAGGTCTATATAGTCGAATGATATACCCGTGAAGGTTAAATTATTGAGGAGGATATTTGCCTCCTGCGAGTATACGTGTAGTTTTCCAGGATATAGGTTATTGAGTTGCAGGTTTTTCCTTATGTAGTATAATGCATGTGGATCAATATCGTTTACTATGCCCTCACCGCCCTTCTCGAGCGCTATACGGATGCTACGTATCCCAGTACCGGCTAGTGGATCAATGAAAAATATATTCCTCGATCCATACAGGGTTCTGAGGACTGAAACAGTTACATCCCTGCTTACTATGGCCTGCGGATTATAGAAGACAGGCATCCAAGCCGGCTCTATTGATCCATCGGGTCTTCTATACTCATCCATCCGGGGTATTACGAGCTTAGCTAATCCCTCCTGGATCAATTGTTCACGGCTAAGTATCTTTACACCACTCATTGACTATGTATCACCCCATCTCCACGGCTGAGATCCTCCCTCAGGAACGGGGCGAGGCCAGAGCCTCGATTACTTTATTAATCAACCACCTTGTACTTGATTTAACGTGCTCCCTGTTCTCCATGGTTAACACTATTTTTTCGGCGTCACTAAGTCTACCCAGTATATCTCTATCGGTCAATCTATAATGTACGACAAGTATAACTGGTTTACCGGAGTCAAGGATCTCCAGGAGCAATGGCTTGAAAACAGGTATTTTAAGCTCCATGGGCCCCACTTCATCTATACCTATGACACTGGCTTCTCCAAGAGCCCTCCTTAACGCTGTCTCAATAATCCTGGATGCCTCTTCAACGAGCACAGTGTAAGATCCTATCCTCACCGAGCCAGGGATATTCTTTTTCGCTAACCATGCTTCTTCACCGCTTAATAAATCAATAACTTTAAACCCTATCCTCACACCATGTTCCCTTACTTCAGGCGCTTTAATACCGCCAACCAATAGATTGCTCTCCCTGAGCTCTGATATTAACTTCTCGAAAAGCGTTGACTTACCTACGCCGGGGCGGCCTGTAATAACGATTTTCATAAATCTCCCCTTTACTTTAGAACCTGGCTAGTGATCCATGGAAGCCCATGGATTGATGGGTTTAAATACGCATCGCGCCCACTTGACCTGGACCTGGCTTTCCTCCATCTTTTTTCATGCTTTACGAATGGGCGTCACGGATTTCTTTTAAGTCGTTTTTCGTTCTAATAACTACGAGCTTGGAACCCGTTGTCTTTACTAGTTTCTCAGCGTTCTCCAGTTTCTCGGCCTTATTCTCAGCCTTATCCAGCCTGGTCACAGTTATCACGTTTCCGCCTTTTGCAACGATGTCCACGGGAGTTCTAGATAATTTCACTATGAGGTCTCCGAGTCTATTTAGGAGCCTCCACAGGGTTGCCTCTATCTCGTCGCTCGGCGAGTACTCGTTTTCCAGTGTACCTGCATGAGGCTCCGGGGGCTTGTCTCCGAGTATATCTATCTCCTCAAATATGTCCTCCCCCATTATCCTGGCTAATTCCACAGCTCTTTGAAGTGATACCATTAGCTCGCCTCTTTCATACATATAGACAGCTTTCCTGCTTACTCCAAGTAGCTCCGCTAACTCGCCCCTCGTCAGCCCTGATTCTTTCATTTTCACTTGGAATTTCTCCGCAGAAATCTTCAAGAGGTAGTTTCCTCTAATGTTTACAACAATAGGCTTACTGTTCCTCAATAAATAGTTGCCAAGAAGATTCGTGGTAACGATGTTGACGCCGTTCCTAACATATACTACATCATCCTCAAGCTCCTGCCTACCGTTTTTCTCAGCCACTATGATAGTGTTCGAACCATACACCATCCCTGATTTCTTTAAGTCATTTACCTCTATCCAGGAGACCTCCTTCAAATCCTGTGAAACCTTTATGAAAACCCTGGTATCGCCTCTACACGCAATGATATCGATGCTTCTGGCTGAGGTAGGGTATGAAAGAAACTCGACTCGGAAGCCAGCTTTCCTCAGGGTTCTAGAGACTTCTTCAGCAATGCCCCCTGTATCACTGTTTCTAGACAAAACGGACCCCGTTTTCTGAACTATGTTAAAACATGTTTAAAAGGAGATTTATTTTCCATGCCCAGCTACTTTCTCCTGTATATACCGTATATCATTGCATGGTCTTTATCGTAGGGTTCCAAGTGAACGACGTCGACTATCTCGAATCCCCTCTGCTTTAACGTCTCTATCTCCCTACGGTATACTTCACTAGGCTCCTTTGTCACATCAATGCTTCTAGCCTTTATTGCTAGTAGCAGATATCCCCCATCTCTTAGAAATAGTAACGCGTTGTCTGCGACTATAGCAGCTTGATCCGGTTGTGCAACATCCGCGTATATCCCGTCAACTGTTTCAACAACATGCCTATATTCATGCGGCTTTCTAGCATCGCCTAGTATTGGATAGATGTTCTTTCTCACATCGGCTACTAATACTAGTTCCCTCATAACCCTGGGAGCGAATTCCACTCCGTAAATCCTGCCTTTTAAGCCAATGATGTCTGAGATGTGGCTGGCAGTGGTTCCAGAGGCTATTCCAAGATATAGTATTCTATGCCCCTCCTTGATCGGTTGCTCACTGAGACCATTGGCTAATGCACCAGCCAGCTTGCTCCTGTATAGATTCCACTCCCTGTACTCAACATTATTTATCCTATATAGTTTCTCACCATATACCCTATGACCTGGAACCAGGTTCTTTGTGGCAAGTTTAAGGCTACCATCATCAAGCTCTACAACATATACCCCGTAGTATTTTTCATGTGGTTTTACTGAGACCGGTTGACTCACATGGATCACCTCCCACCCTTCCTCCTGGATTTAGAAGGCGGCCTCGGCCTTTTCTCCTCCTCCTTCTTTGGTGGAGGCTTGGGATATAGTTTCTTTATTTCTTCAACCCTCTCCTCGAACTCCTTTACTAGCTTGTCTCCAGCTAGCCTACCGCTGAAGTAGTCGATCTTGGCTGCTATCGATAGTTTCGCAGCCAACGCTCTAGCTATCTTACCCCTCTGCCACCTAGGGCTCTTATGTATGTATGGATGCTGGAAGATCACTCCATGCTTAGGTGGTTTGCCACCGGTTCTGAGGGCTCTGAACAATGCTTTCTCAGCACCTAGTACCTGTATGGTGCTTGCTGGTAGGACTGCTAGTTTTTCTAGTCCCCCGGCTAGACTCAGTAGTCTCGCCCCTAGTTTAGGTCCTACAAGCGCTGAGATATTCGGGGCAACCTCCTTCATTACTGCATCAATATACTCGTCCAGAGTGCTTCTCAACTTGTAGAGATCCAGTATTATTCCAGCCAATATCTTTATATAGTTCATGTCGAAATCACTTAGGTCGGCACCTATACTGTTCTTTGCCGCCTCAGCAAGCTTTCGAGCCTTTTCCTCACTATACCCTAGTTTACTGAGGTTTTCCACAGTATAATTAGAGCGGTCTCCCAACTCATATACTAGCTTAGCGTACTCAGGGTGCTCCTTTACTAGTTCATCTAGTTCTGGGAAGTGAATGCTATACCATTCTCTAAGCCTTGCAACATATAGGTTTATTGTTTTATCTATGTCATCAGTCGCCCTTATCGCTTGCACAGCCAGCAAGTCCCTTTTCTGAGCCTCCCTTCTTAATTTCCTCCTCGTATACTCAAGCATTATGTTATGGAGCTTCTCGAAGAATTTCTCCTGTGAATCAATGTATCCTAGTTTAACCGCTAATTCAACAATATTCTCCCTTACCTCTATGAAGAAACGGTGCCCTGGCACTATCTCAGGGCTTAATCCATAAGTGGACGCTATTCTAGCTAGCGGTAATGCTTCAACAATTACACTGGTTACACCGCTCTCCTTCAGCTTCTTCATTACTTCAGAATGCTGCGGCGTCTCCTCTCCCCTCTCAATGCTGAGCAAGTATTCCACGTTGTCATCAATGCTCTCAGGTGACTTAGCATACGCTATTATTGAGCCGTCATCGCTTAAAGCGATTACCCCTATAACGCTCTCTACAAGATAAATCTTATTCATCACGATAACACCCGCCTTCCTAGTTAAGAGATCGAGTAAAACCATATTTAAATATCCCTAAACTATACTATCATGTTAGGTGGTTCAATATGCCAAGCCATGGCTCGCTAACAAAGGCTGGGAAAGTAAGGAGTCAAACCCCTAAGATACCGCCTAAGCCGAAGAAGAATAAGCCGCCTAGGATCAGGAATAAATGGGAGTATATCAGGAGGATTGAAAGCCCGCCCAAGGAGGCTGCTTAGAGATAAAAATTACTCTATAACGAGTTTCTTACCTAGCTTCCTACCTAGTTTAACAAGCATGTCTTTAACCATTGCCTCGAAACTCCACTCAGGCTGCCATCCCCATTCCTCCCTAGCAACAGAGTCATCGAGTGATTTAGGCCATGAATCAGCTATTGCCTGCCTGAAGTCTGGCTCGTACTCTACCTCGAAGCCAGGTATGTACTTCTTTATTTCATTGGCTAATTGCTCTGGTGTAAAGCTGAATGCTGTGACATTATAGCCCACCATGAGTTTAAGCCTGGATCTATCGGCCTCCATTAATTGTATCGCTGCTTTCACAGCATCTGGCATATACATCATCGGCAGCATCGTGTCCTTTCTCAGGTAGCACTTGTACTTCTTACCCTCTAGAGCATAGTAGAATATTTCAACTGCATAATCAGTTGTACCCCCACCTGGCAGGGCTTCGCTACTTATAATACCCGGGTATCTGACCCCTCTTACATCAACCCCATACTTTAACACGTAGTATCTTCCAAGTAGTTCACCAGCGTATTTCGTTATACCGTACATCGTGGTTGGATCCATTATAGTGTACTGGGGAGTATTGTACTTTGGAGAACTGGGGCCGAATGCAGCTATCGAGCTGGGCCAGAACACTTTAATACCGTGCTCCCTTGCTGCTTCAAGCACGTTTATTAAACCATCCATGTTTATCCTCCATGCCTGCATGGGGTTCTTTTCACCTGCAGCTGAAAGTATTGCTGCTAAATGGTATATCGTGTCAATATTATACCTCTCTATAACTTTCTCCAGTGCATCCCTATTTAAGACGTCTACTTGTTCAACCGGTCCATCAAGGAGCTCAGGTAACTCCGGCTTCTTAGAGTGATAGCCTGCTACAACATTGTATTTCCCGTATTTCTTCCTTAGAGCCGGCACAAGTGCCGAGCCTATCTGTCCTGTTGCACCGATCACTAGTACATGAGGCATATTACCAGGTCACCCTATATTATTCCAAGCCTCTTTCCATGTTTCTCATATGCTGCTAATGCTTTATCCAAGTCTTCCCTGGTGTGCCCTGCATTGACTTGATTCCTAATTCTCTCTGTCCCCCTAGCAACCATCGGGTATACTATTGGTACAACGAATACTCCTTCCTCGAAGAGGGATTTGGCTAGTTCACGTGTTTTCTTAGTGTCACCTATTATAACTGGTATTATGGGTGTCTGGCTCTTCCCTGTGTTGAATCCAAGGTTGTCTAATTCCTTCTTGAAGTAGTTTCTATTATCCCATAGCTTCCTGATCCTCTCCTTCCCTTCATCACTCATAACTATTTCAAGCGCCTTCAGGTTGGCTGCTGCTACTGCTGGCGGGAATCCAGTACTTAACAGCCATGTCCTAGCCTTGTTCCTAATAAATTCTATGACCTCGTAGTCTGAGCCTATCATGCCTCCTGAGGAGCCAAGGGCTTTAGAGAATGTGCCCACGTGGAAGTCTACTTCCTCCTCGACGCCCAGGTGGGCTGGGGATCCATGTCCCTCTCCCAATACACCTTCACCATGGGCATCGTCTACATATACCATTGCATTATACTCTCTCGCCAACCTAACTATCTCTCTCAGGGGCGCTATGTCACCATCCATTGAGAATACTCCATCGGTTACTATGAGGATCTTTTTGTATTTCCCATGTACTTGTTTAAGCTTGTCCTCTAGGTCCGCTACGTCACAATGCTTATATATTACTTTATCAGCCCTTGAAAGCCTTATACCGTCAATTATGCTTCCATGGTTTAATTCATCAGAGACTATGACGTCTCCTTGCTCAACTATGGCTGGAATAGTGCCAGCGTTCACGGCGAAGCCTGTGGGGAAGACTAGCGCGGCCTCTGTCCTCTTGAACTCGGCTATCTTCTTGTGTAGAGCATCCAGTATCTCATGGTATCCTGCAATAGCCCAGACCGCGCCTGGACCCCATCCATATTTCTCCATGGCTTCGATGGCTGCCTGTTTAAGCCTGGGATCATTGGCTAGATTCAGGTAGTTGTTGGAGGCAAGCACTATAACCTCTCTTCCATCAACTATGGCACGGGGGCCAGCGGGGCCCATGAGTCTCTTTATCTCCCATATTTCCCCTCTCTCAATTAATTCCTTGAGCTTTAACCCATAGTATTCCTTTACCCAGGGTTTCACCATATGTTTCACCATAGACATATATACTATACTTACCCATCTATTTTATAATTTTTACAACCGGAAGCATCCCCATTTATGGCGGGGAGGAGGCCAGCCGTCCCCAGGGATGTCTCAATGATGCACGTATATTATGCTACTTATTGATATTTAAGCAATGTTTCTATATCTTCTAACCTGGTGATTGAATGGAGTTATACTATGGTTATAGCGGTAATGTTGCCAGGATACTTAGAAGTATAGGGGTTGAACCAGGTGATAGAATAACCGTAGTGTTGAAGGATGGAACCGTTTTCAACGGGATCCTCATGCCCCGCCAGGCCCTTTATTCCGGGAGGCCTGTGCTGGTCTTAAAACTGGATAACGGCTATAATATAGGTTTAAACATTGATGAGGTAAGCGATTTAAGGCTGGCTTCGAAGAAGCAGGCTCATCACCATGGAGGCGTCGAAGCCATTGGGGGAGCAGGGGGGTTACCCCATATAGTATTACTGGGTACAGGAGGTACGATCGCCTCTAGAGTGGATTATGAGACGGGAGCAGTTACACCAGTCCTCACCCCTGGCGAGATACTTGAATGGGTACCGGAGCTGGCTGAAATAGCTGTCTTTAAAGCCAGGGAGGTAATGAGTATTTTCAGCGAGGATATAGAACCGTCTCACTGGGAGAACCTATCCCGGGAGGTATATAAGGAGCTCGCTGAAGGAGTTGATGGTGTTGTAATAGCCCATGGCACAGACATGATGTCATACTCTGCTTCAGCCCTAGCATTCTCAATAGTGAATAAGCCTGTTCCAATAGTATTCGTTGGCTCCCAGAGGAGTAGCGATAGGCCGAGCAGTGACTCAGCTTTTAATCTAAGAGCCGCATTCATAGCTGCCTCTAGGGGTCCTTTCGCTGAATCCGTAATCGTAATGCATGGTGAAACATCCGATACATACGCGCTAGTACATAGAGGCGTGAAAGCCAGGAAGATGCATACTAGTAGAAGAGATGCATTTCAATCAATAAACGATAAGCCGATAGCCAAGGTATATCCTGAGACGTTGGAGGTACGGATCGTGGGAAGAATCATTGAGCACCGTGGTAAAAACAAGGAGGCACAGTTAAAGAATAAATTTGATGACAGGGTAGCACTGGTTAAAGTCTACCCGGGCCTCCAACCAGAGGTGCTCGAGACATTGATAGATAAGGGCTTCCATGGGATAGTCCTAGAGGGAAGCGGGCTAGGACACATGTCTAACAAGCTCATCCCAGTTATAGCGAGAGCTGTTGAAAACAATATACCCGTGGTAATGACTAGTCAATGCCTCTTCGGCCGCGTCAACCTCTACGTCTATAGTACTGGTAGAAGACTACTCGAAGCAGGCGTGATACCAGGCTCTGATATACTTCCCGAGACAGCTTATGTGAAGCTCTCATGGATCCTTGGCAGTGTATCAAGGGATCTTGAGGAAGTTAGGAAAGTTTTCCTCACGAATCTCGCTGGAGAATTCAATGAGAGACACACACTAGACCTCTACCCGAGGTGGAATCATGAGTAGGATCAACTATAGTGAAACCGGGCTAAAGGTCGGCCTCGAGATACATGTGCAATTAGATACAGCGAGAAAGCTCTTCTGTAAATGCCCAACCCTCCTCAGTGAGACAGAGGCCCGGGAAGTATTCACGAGATACCTCAGGCCGGCTAAGAGCGAGGTAGGCGAGGTAGATAGGGCTGCACTGCTTGAGTGGAAGAAGAACAAGAAGTATGAATATGAGTCCCCCTTGGAGTCAAGCTGCCTTGTTGAAGCCGATGAGGAGCCGCCCCATGAGATAAACGAGGATGCATTACTAGTTGCATTAGCATTAGCCAGCTCCATGAACATGAGGATCATTGATGAAATACATGTAATGAGGAAGATAGTTATCGATGGCAGCAATGTCAGTGGTTTTCAACGTACAGCGTTAATCGCTGTAAATGGTTACATAATGGATAACGAGGGGAAAATAGGTATCCAGACACTATGCCTGGAGGAGGATGCAGCTAGGAAGATCGATGAGTCTGAGACCACTGTAAGATATAGAATCGATAGGCTTGGCATTCCACTAGTAGAGGTGGCTACAGCACCGGATATACATGACCCGGAGCAAGCTGTCAGGGTGGCATTGAAGATAGGACAGTTAATCAGGCTCACGGGAAAGGCTAAACGAGGCCTGGGAACCATTAGGCAGGATCTAAACATAAGTATCAAGGGCGGTGCGAAAGTAGAGATCAAAGGAGTGCAACACCTATATTTGATCTCGAAAGTAATAGAGTATGAGGTGTTAAGGCAGCTTAAACTCCTCGAGATACGTGACGAGCTAGTTAAGCGTGGCGTGAGGCCGGAGAACATATCAGATAATATAATAGATGTCACAGATGTATTTAGGGATACAGGTTCGAAAATAGTGAAGAAGGCTCTCTCAATACCTGAGGGCGGCGTATACGCTGTTGTATTACGGGGCTTTAAAGGATTACTTGGGATAGAAATTCAGCCTGGGAGAAGATTTGGAAGCGAGCTAGCCGACTATGCTAGGGTCTGGGGAGGGGTAGGCGGAATCTTTCACACGGATGAGTTGCCAAACTATGGGATCACTAGGGAAGAGGTTCAAGCTTTATACGTGAAGACAGGGGCTGATCCAGGTATAGATGCCATAGTAATAGTAGCAGACGTCAAGCACAAGGCTGTGGAAGCATTAAAGGCGGTGGTCGAGAGAGCCAGGATAGCTGTTATAGGTGTGCCCGAGGAAACACGTGCCGCTAACCCGGATGGTACAACGAAATACATGCGTCCACGCCCCGGCTCAGCCAGAATGTACCCCGAGACAGACATACCACCCATATATGTTACCCCTGCTCTCATGGAGAAAGCCCGCAAATTAATCCCAGAGCCCCCTGAGAAGAAGTTGGAGAAGTATGTAAGGGAGCATGGATTAAGCATGGAACTAGCTAAAGCAGTAATTAATGATTTAAGACTCGACCTCTATGAGAGACTCGTGGAGAAATACAGGGATAGGATACCGGCAACAATTATAGCGTCAACGCTAGTCAACATTATTCCCTCATTAAGGCGTGATGGAGTACCTATCGAGAACATTGATGACTACGTGATCGAGGAGGTCCTAGATGCAGTGGCAAACAATGAGATAGCTAAAGAGGCCATACCAGATGTATTGTCAAGTATAGCGAGGAACCCGGGCAAGAGCATTAAGGATGTTATAAAAGAGCTTGGTCTAGGTGTTGTCTCAATCAGTGAGCTAGACGAGTTGATTAATGAAGCAATAAAGAAGAACATGGATAAGATCACTGCTAAAAAGGAGAAGGCCTTCCAGATAGTTATGAGCGAGGTCATGAAGTCTGTTAGGGGTAGAATAGATGGAGCCCTCGTAGCTGAAAAGGTTAGAGAGAAATTAAAGGAGATACTGAAATAAAATTATGCAGCGATGACGAGTACTCCCGTCAATGAGTGGTGATTAGAAGGCATTTGGCTGAGCTATTTATCTCCACCGCTTTCACTCTATTTAAGACCAGGTTTTATATCTGCGGTAGGACTCAACATCACCTATAACCCTCCCATCTACGATTAATTCACCCAGGCTTGGAGCACTGCTCCCATTACCTAGAAGGATTCATCCCCGATATGAAACGAGATATTTAAGCTTTCCTGCCCCGCGCTTCAGGGTGAATGAGGCTGGCTGGGCGAGGAATACGATTACTTGTCAGCACGCTCGTAATTAACTCATCGCATCGAGCTCGGACCGGGGATACTCATCACTGGGCTTAACATTTATGCCTGGCTCATAATTATTTGTAAGAAGCTATTAAATCGATCTAGCCTAGAGTCGGATCCCCGGTTATTTTAAACTATATTTATTTTAAGGCTTAGGAATACAGTATCATAATGGATGAGGATCCTTGGCCGCACAGATACCCCGGTGGGTAAGTGATGAAATATGGTAGCCTCCGAAGTTGAGGAGGTAATAAAAAGTGTTCTCGCTGAGAACGAGTACAGGGTTATAGTTAAAGATATACGGGAGAAGAGTCTTACAAGCGGGACAATGGGTTTTAGACTGATCTACGGTATTAAGGAGGATAGTGTAGTTATAGCTAGACTAGGCATGAATTCTATTAGGTTAAC
This sequence comes from Desulfurococcus sp., assembly GCF_038881575.1. Classification (GTDB taxonomy): domain Archaea; phylum Thermoproteota; class Thermoprotei_A; order Sulfolobales; family Desulfurococcaceae; genus Desulfurococcus. The sequence continues at coordinate 191,371 of NZ_JAVZPN010000002.1, forward strand.
AGTAATTCTAAGAAATCCGTTAAGCAACGAAAAGGCGTCTCAGCTTGAGGAGGATGGATGGAAAATAGATGTAAGAGATGAAGAGACCATTCTCTCACTAAGAATAAATAATGTTCAAACAGAGGCGAGATATATCTGGGAGTTACTTGTTAAGTCACTGGATTAAAACCACTATTGAATAGGAGAGGCATATTTAATGATAACACGCGAGGTCTTAATGAATGCCATAGCATTACTTAACAACGGGGTCAGCCTCAACATTGTTTCGAAAACACTTGGTGTTAATAGAACCCAGCTGTCAAGGCACCTGAATACGTTGATTAAGAAGAATTTACTGGTTAAATACTTGAATATCTTTATAGATCACCTGCAAACACCTGTTTCCATAGTTATTGGGGAACTTAAGCAGAAGGCAGTAGACCTGAGGTGCCTTCTCGGAAACCCTCCTTTAATCATATCTTATTACTCGTATACATCGCGTCCAACCATCATAAGTTATGTGAGAGACGACTATAGCGGGATAGATGTCAGATCTATAGTTGCCGACACATGTAGGATTGTGTTTTACGGCAGAATATCACGGGTATTAGTACCTATACAAGGGGTTCAAAACCCCGGGTTTACACTCCTAGAGTCCAGCGTATTCATGGATAAGGGTATATTACTTGATGAGGCAGACGAAGTGATAGCCCTCGAGTTATTCAGGCTCTTCAACCCCTGTATATTTGGCAAGTGGAGAACAAGTGACTTGGTTGAAACCCTTAAGAAGAGCCTTGGGGCAAGGGATACCTATCACCATTTCACCAGACATGCCGTAACCTTAACACGCAGAAAATATGTTTATAAAGACAGCGGTATGTACTCCCTAATACTCGCATCATCGGATACACTTGACGCTCTAGCAGCATTACTGAGTCAGCTACATGAATCCCAGATACTTATAGACGTGGAGCAAGCAAACATGGTGAGTACTCATCCATTCATTGGCGTAATTCATGCATGGATATCCCTGGATAAGCTGTATGATCATAGTAAGGGACATGATTTAATCGAGGGTGTTTCATATGCCATTTACCCGGTTTTCTCGGTTCACTAACTGGTAACGTTTACGCTTCATAGTTCTTTCAGTTTCAGAACTCCAGGTATCAACAAGAGAAATTTATTTTTAGGGCTTAAATGGTGTAATAATGCTTATGTGAGCTAATTCACATAGGTGGTGTTCGATGAGTAAGGTATATGATACCCTTGGAAACCTGAAGGTCGGCAGCTTTATAGTAATAGATGGAGAACCATGCAGGATAGTTGAGATGTCCCGTGCTAAGACGGGGAAACATGGAAGTGCTAAGGCTAATGTAGTAGCGATAGGTTTATTCTCGAAGGCTAAGAAAACCCTCGTAGCCCCTGTCGACACTCAGGTAGAGGTCCCGGTTATAGAGAAACATGTAGGTCAGATAATAGCTGATATGGGCACTATGTACCAGGTTATGGATATGGAGACATATGAGACCTTCGAGGTGGAAAAAGACTCCATAGAGGAGGATATTAGAAACAAGCTGGGAGTAGGCTCAGAGGTAGAATACTGGGTTGTAATGGGTAAGAGACTTATCATCCGTCCCCGCTAGATGTCATCCGGTAGAAAAACTGGTTTTTCAGCAAGCGATATTATAGGTATAGCTATGCCTGGCCTAGGGTTCTTGGAGAACTCTATTTTTTCATCACTGGTGCTAACTATAATATAGTTCGCCTCCTCAATACCCTCCATATCGGTTGAATAATAGTAGAATACGGGGATTCCATAATACTTATAGTAATCTCTGAAAACACCTAGTATACCCAGATATGTCTTCCCTCTATGTTTGAACCTAATAATATACGTGTTAAACTGGTGTGGAATCATCGTCGACGTTGCAAGCCTCACAAGATCGTTTAATGAGGCGACCTTGATGGGGACAGCCTTCTCTACTTCCTCCAAAGTGGTCACCTACACCAGCTTTCCCCGATTTTATCCCGGAAATTCCCTTATTTTTCCAGTTTTCTTAATTGTCCTGACACAAATTTAAGGATACCGATTGTTTCCTCCTTGTTTGCCTCATGTATTCTACTTGTCATCTCCTTATAGGGTATCGATATTAATGCTGGGGTAGCATCACTATACATTGTAACCAGTCTTCCCTCGGGATCCACTATCATGGAGTTTAACACATACTTATTGTCTTCAACAACGAATATTCCGCCTACATGAATAACCCATCTATTCAGCATTTGTGCTAGTGTTTTCACGATGTCGACATAGTTTTCAACTGGTTTTAATGGCGATATAGTAGCCACTAATGTATTACAGCCTCTTATAGATCCTATTCTACCGAACTCTGGTACTAGGATTTCCCGCGATATAAGAGCCATGTACTTCAAGTAATGGTCGTCGAAGACTATTATTTCACGTCCAGGGTTAACACCTATTTTCTCCTCATCGCTTGATACAAGTATTTTTCTCTGGGATAAATGCTTCTCCACGTCCTCGAAGGATATGAATACTGTGGAAACATAGTATTTACTCCCCGAGCGCTCCATTATTGCGGGGGAAATAATATTCAACCCGTAGTTAGCTGAGAGATATTTGAGTGTTCTAAGATATGGATGCTCCTCATCTATACCGTATCTCCTGCGAAATTCCTCGGCCTTCATGTTTTTCGAGTATAACTCGATAACGGGTCCGAATGCGGCTGAGTATGGTATGATAAGTGTGTATATATTTCTCTCACTAGCATAGAACACTATTTTACGTATATTGTTGAGGTTTATCCCGAAGGCGTTGAATAGTATTGGTATATGTGCTATCCCGAGCCTTGGGCCGGAAATACTTTTATATAGTTCAACTAGATTAAATCCCTCGATGCTCAACTAGATCACGTCGTTGAGACACATCTTTCATTATATTCTTTCTCCAGTGAATCATTGATGTCCTTGTTTTCAAGCACTATATTCTTTACCTCTCTATAGATCTCTTCTAATACCTCCTGGTAATCCCTCTCGCCTCTACTGATCTTCTCCATTAGATCCTCGAGTCTCCTAGTAGTATCCACGCTGACTATGTCACCATAGTGATCTTTAAGGAATTTCAACACGTATCTACCGCGTTCTACGGGTATCAGGGCTTTCGCCTCCCCGCTTACTATCACGTATCTCCTATCTATTATTGTTTGAATTATCTTAGCATAAGTGCTCGGCCTACCAATACCCTTCTCCTTCATCCATCTCACTATATCATGGAACCTCAGCATTGGTGGCTTAATTACTTCGCCCTCATGGATCTCCCCGTCAATCCTCCTGCCAGGCTCACTGGGCTTCAACCTGATGCCCTGAACCAGCTCGATGTTCTTGTATACCTCAAGGTATCCTTTTTCAACGGCTTCAGTGTATACCTCAGAATAGTATTCACGGTTCTTTATAACCACTTTAAACTTCAACTTCCTTAGTTTAGCTGGTCTCATCTGGCTCGCTATAAACCTTCTAAATATGAGGTCGTAGAGCCTTATATGGTCTTTCGTGAATCTCACAGACAATGTTAACACTCCTTCCTTGATTAATTCAAGAAGCCTGTCAGCATCTATAGGTCTCGTCGGACGTATCGCCTCGTGTGCCCCGCCCTCCCCCCACGTCCTGGCCTTAAAGTAGGATTGAGCTCTCTCCCCGTATTTCTCCTCAAGGTATTGTCTAGCTATGGAGATGCCTGTATCACTTACCCTTATACTGTCGGTTCTATGGTAGGTTATAAGGCCTGTCTCGAATAGATTCTGTGCTATCTCCATTGCCCTTACAGCTGAGAGCCCGAGACTCCTTGATGCCTCCTCTAATAGCGTGTCTGTTGTAAATGGTGGCAGCGGGTTAACCTCCTCTACATCCTCACCTATAACTATTATTTCAACTGGTAGAGGTTTCTTCTTGTTAAGAGATTTTATAACTCCCAGTTCCTCGGCATCGATGTAAGGTATCGTGACTTCTATGAAGTCGCCTATTTCTCCAACATATATTTTTATTCTATAAGACCGTCTCTCAGGCTTCTGTCTTTCCTCCGTTTCCCTGATAACATATTCTAAGACAGGGGTTTGGACTCTTCCAGCACTCAGATTCCTATTCGGGGTACAACAGTCTAATTCGTGTGGCTCAGAATCCTCTTTCTTCCTCCTCGCTGTTTTATTCTTAAGGTACTCGGAGCAGTATTTCAGCCACGCATACTTTTGAACCTTCTCTGAGAGGGAGAACCCTAGCCATCTATCATCTATCCTTCTAACAATCTGGGATTCTACAAGCTTTAGATCGAAGTCTCTCGGGTTCTTGAGAGCGTTGAGAATTGCTTTTCTAGTGATCTCGTGGAATTCTATTCTCTTGATATCACTGGCGTAGGGCTCTAGTAATACCCTTAAATCCCAGGCTATTTTCTCTCCCTCTGCATCAGGGTCTGTACCTATTAAGACGACATCGACTTCCTCAGCTAACTCCCTCAGGGCCTTTACGATGTCAAGTTTCCTTATGACACGGGATACTTTACCATTTATTCTACACCTGGGGCATTCACTCGTATCATCTATGACTTCATCCGTGAATTGATGCCCGCTGGAGCACTTCTTAATATCCGTGTACACCGGGATGAACCTGTTCTCTACCTTTAATACGCCGTAAAGGCTCTCACTCATTGATTCACCAGGGTTATCAGTGATCAAATCATACACATGCCCGGCGCTCGCCACTATGGAGAGCACGTAGTTTCCAACAGTTACCTCGTATACTTGTAGAATATTCTTTACGACTCTAATACTTGGTTTACCGAAGAAGTTGGCTATGGTCTTGGCCTTGTTGGGTGATTCAACTATCATTAATGCTGTTTTAACTGGTTCAACCTGTGTAGTGGCTTTTGCCCCCTCTCTAATGACCTCGGCAACCCTTCTTCTCTCCTCCTCTATCTGCCTTACTAATTCCTCTAAGTTTACCTGGTCTAGTGGTACCATGTTAAAGTCCTCGAAAATCCATCTCATCCTCTTCACTAAGCCGTTCAATAGTCTTTCATCATCAATCAATGTTATCGACAAGCCCTTGGTTATGCCGCCTGGATAAAGTCTTGAAGCTCTACCACTAGCCTGGATATATGTTGCGACATCCGGTATTAACATATAGTACTTATTACCCTCTCTAATGACGCCTATATCCCCTAGGCTAGATATTTTATTCCATGTCTCATCCTTTGAGAGCTCCTCCTTGATTATTTTATATGCCTCCATAGCATCCCTTAGAAACGGTGTCTCCTCGACGGGCTCCCCCCTGAGCTTCTTAGCTAGCTCCCCTCTAATCATCATCAATGCGCCGGGGCTCATTCTCCTGATTTTACTTGATAACCTACCGATAAGTCTATCAATGGCTTCTTTTCTCTCCCCTTCGCTGGCGTCGCGGAGCACTGTGAGGATTCTGAGTAGATCCGTTGGCGATAACTCTTCGAGCTCCGGGGCGAACTTATGCCTGGGGACCCCGATGAACATAATGTATTTCACTCTTTCCGGGAGATCTATCCCCCTGACCATGACTCCATAATAGGTTGCCACGCCAACAAGTATGTTTATTTCCCCCCTCGCAAACGCGTCTAGTAGTTTAGCGGGTTTCCCAGAGTGAAACGCCTCAGCATTCAACCCCTTCTCTTTGAGTAGTGATGCTATTTCCTCAGCGTATTCTACTCCCCTATCAACTGGAACGAAGATCAGTAATCCATCACGGAGCTTAAGGGCTAACTCGACTATTTTTTCCTTTATCTTTTCCTCTATCTTTTCCTCAGTGTCTTTAACGGGCCCGATGTAAGTATCCACTATGTTTCTAATAGCCTCTGGCTTCGATCCAGCCTCGAAGTTCATGAATATCTTAAATAGCTTCGGATAGATCCCCCTAGGCCTACCGGTGGCAGTATTTACTAAGAGTATAGTGTTTATATTCTGCTTCACAGTGGAGATTTCTTTTTCAAGGCTTTCCACTTCTTTCTCTAATTTACTTCTTTCCTCACCGCTTAGAACAGTTAGCTTGGACCTTGCCTTAACCAGGGTTAACGCCTTATCAATGTATTCGTCTCCAATACCTATGATATTTAATACTCTCCGGACAGCCTTCCCACTTTTTAGCACAGCATCAACGTCATCCATGACTATTAGCTTGAAATTCTTGTTCTTGAGGAGCTCGTAGTGCTTATGCATGAATGTGCTTGTGGTGAGGAGTATATCGAAGTCTCCCTCCTTGAGCCTGGTTAAAGCAGCCTCCTTTTCTTTTTTACCCTGGTGTCCATAGATGCAGAGTATCCTCAGGCAGTTGCTACCCCAGTTGCCATCCATGCAAACATCAATACCGAGGTTCCTCGAGAAATCCCTTATCTTCCTCTCAGCTTGAAGTAGGAGGGGTGTCGTAGGGAAGACTAGGTAAAACCTCTGCTCTTCATTTCTGCTTCTAGAGCGTGAAGCGAGATAGAGTGTAGCTATAAGCGAGAAAACTGTTTTACCCATGCCGGTGGGAGCCACAATGCTGAATGATGAGCCCTTTAGAATACGCCGGGCCCACATTCTCTGCGCACTCCACATTTTAAAGCCTGTTGCCTTCTCGAAGAACCTCTCGAAGTCTTTTAACACTTTCTCATTCTCCACGAGTTTCCTTAAATCGCCGGACTCCTTTAGCTTCTTACTTAACTTATTATAGTAGAGTTCAAGAAGTTGTAGGCGAGTGATCTCCCCGTTTAAATCCTTAATTACGGCTTTAAATCCCTCTTCATCTAAACACTTCGAGCAGGGAGCTTTAAAGATTAGCCTGTAATCATCTATAGGACCCCCACAATTAGGGCAGGCGTGACGGTAAATTCCATGGGGTTTAAACTCTCTAAAACTCTCTAGTAAGGTCTTTAAATTAATCAATGTAATTCACCATTAGATAAAAACGTTTTCACCGAGTATTTTTAAATTTTTTCTTGCTCACACACGTGTATAAGCATCGATAAGGAGTCCTATGAGAAGAATCATTGTGGAAACCAACAACACCCAGAGCGATATCGGGATACCCATGTATATCGATGTAAATGCCCTACTACCGCCATTCACAAAGGTGCTCACGCCTGCTATGAAAACTCCCACTACAATGGAGGCGATAGCGGCTGTCCTGGTATATTTTCCAATATATTTATTCAGGTAGATTCCAAGAATAGTCAGCGGGGCTAGTGGTAGGAGATACACCGATGTCATCACGCTTAAGTCAACGATATAGGTTATCCTTGCATACGCTAGAAGTGTTGAGAGGGCAACCAATACCAGGCTAACTAGGTTGAGTATCACTAGGGAATCCTTGTCCCCATGGCTCCTTATCTCTCTATAAATACTGCTGGCTACTGCATGAATAATGCTATTCACTGTTGAAACGGCTGCTGCAACTATTGATACAGCTATTAATGAGCTGATCAATGGGTTGAATAAGTTAAGCAGGTAAATAGTTACTTCATCGCGTTTAAGATTCTGTGGAATCAACCCGTTTTCAGCGAACCCTCTTGCAAGGAGCCCAGCTAACACGACTATTAGAGTATAGAGTAACCCGTAGAACGCGAATAACGATACACTTCTCTTATAGGTTTTCTCATCCCTGTGAATGAATAACCTTATAACGACCTGTGGATTCGTGACAGCGAAGAAGATCCATGGTATAGTATATGCTAGAAAGACTTGAGGCGACCAGAAACTAGTTATCCCGAGGAAGCCTTTCTCACCGCTAGACATTAACGCTTTTACAGGTTCAATATTAAACACTGCTCCAGGGAGCGTTAACTGGGTAATAAATAGTAATCCACCAACTAACATGAGAAGAGCCTGATATAAATCAGTTGTAGCGATGCTCCACATCCCAGCTATGAATATCCATGTATATGTTATAGCGGCACTTATAATAGTCCCCACCATAGGGTCTAGGCCAGCATAGTTGAAGATTATTGTGAGCCCCTGTATTTGTGCTGCTGTGTATGGCACCATTACGAATAAATAGAGGAACGCGGTAAGTACGCCCAGGTATCTCGATGAATATAGGTCGCTGAGCATTTGTGAAGGAGTCATCCACCCATTTATCCTTGATAACTCCCATATCTTGTAGCCTATTGTTGAAAGCAGTATCACCGTTACTAGTAGATATAGTAATTCAAAGCCTAACGCCCCTACACCTGTTGCATAGGTTAATCCAACTAGCCCTATCATCATAAACGCGCTATAAGTTGTGGCTGCATAGGTTCCGAAGCTGACTATACTACCGACTCTACCTCCCGCAATAATATAGTCTTTCGTGGTCTTGATATTCATTCTCCTGGATGCATAGGCTATTACGGTGCCCATGATTATATATATTACTAGTATAGCGATGAACAAGATATTCATGGATCACACCCTAGACGCGCCTCAAGTATATTATTGAGACGGTGATCCACGTGATCGCTAGTAGGATCCAGAAGAGGAATAATTCTAATCCTTTAGCATTATACAGGATGAGATATGGCACTATATAGCTAGCCATAATCACGAGGATGCTTCCCAGCATATAGAGTTTCCTTAACATGGGATCACCGAACATATGTTCGATAAAATAAAAATATGGAGTAATTTATAAATTTAACCAGTGGTTAGAGGCATAAGGCATGGATAAGGGTTTACGGGAAACAATACTGAAGCTACTCTCCAGTATGCAGGGCAGGGAGATACCCCAGTCATACATACATAGAGCGCTCAACGCCTCCAAGAGCAGGGTTAGCGAGATACTTAAGGAGCTTGAGAGGGATGGCCTTATAGAGAGGAGAAGCATTGGTAGAAGCAAGATTATCTATGTCAAAAAAGGTATCGCTGAGAAAACCATCAAGCACGAGCCAAAAACACTTAAACTCGGCATAGTCTACTCAAGCGAGTACTTATTCCTAGGGTACTTTATTGATAAATTGAGGGAGAAAGGGTATAGTGTCCATGTAGAGGTATTTAAGGATGGATTAGATACCACACGCGCCCTAGCCGAGGGGGAGGTAGACCTAGCCCTCTCACCATTAGTCAGCCAGCTATACATGTATCCATTATATAAATCCTACAGGATAATCGCTGGCGGCATGACAGGAGGCTTTAAGATTCTTAGGTCACCTAATGAGGGAGAGGGCATTGTGGTTTACTCAAGTAGAATTAGTACCATGGATTATGTTAGATCAGAATACATTGAGAAATCTGGGTTGAGGGGCGCAGTTAAAACGATTTACTTCAAGTATCCCGACCTAGTAAGCAACCTCAACAGGATTAAGGGATATGTTATCCTATGGCATCCGCTTTACCATTTATTTAGGAATAAGGGGTTCCAGGATTTAACCAGTAAAACCGGGATAAGCATTGGGAATTGCTGTACACTCGCGGTATCAACTATCTTTGACAGCGAAACCGTTGAGCTGATTAGGAAGACATACCTAGACTCCATTAACAGATATATTGGAGACCCATATAGATATCTAAGCTACTACTCAGCCGTAACGGGAATACCTGTCTCAGTATTAAGCGATGCGGTTGAATCATATAAGCCCTCTCCGGAAGTCGATATACAGACTATTAGAGACATTGTTTCCAAGCTAAATAATGGACTCCCAGATAGCACTATATATTATGAGGCCGTTTCCTATCCTAGGTCATTGTAGGTCTCGCTAGGATGGGTTGTGCCTCGATCCTGTGCTTCACTGTGGCTACAAGCCACTCCACGCAGGGGTCATGGGCACCCTTCGGGGCAAACGGCACCCTCCCCACATCTAGGAGGCGTTTCTTAACTAGGTTTACGGCTCCTATGACATCTCTGTCGTGTTTAAAACCCTCTACACAGGGCACCAGTCATAGTTTTAAAAATTCCCATGGCATATTTAAACCAGGGCATAGATGTTTGAGGTAAGATTAGTTAATAGAAAATACGCCCAGGCTATCCTCACTACTCTACGTGATAAGAACACCAGCCAGATAGAGTTCCGCAAGGGGCTAGTGAGGTTAGGACGGATACTTGGATTAGAAATAATCGAGGACCTTGAGTGCGAAACAATTGAGGTTGAAACACCGCTGGGCACTAAGGTACATGGCTGTAGGATTAAGGATTTAGACAACATTATAGTAATCACAGTGCTTAGAGCGGCTTGGCCTCTAACCGAGGGATTAATTAAGATCCTGTATACAGCTAGACAGGGGGTAGTCGTTGCTAGGCGTGTAGAGGAGAAAGGGATGAAGGCTGGATCCTTCGAGATAGAAGTATCCTATGTGAAAACACCGAGAATAACGAGCAGGGATATAGTTGTCATAAGCGATGTAATGGTTGCCACGGCTTCGACACTGGTGAACGTGTTGGAGAAAATAAGGGAAAGGGGGGCGGCTAAGAAATACTATGTAGCATCAGTTATAACGACACCACACGCTATAAGCAGGTTGAAGAAGTATGCTGAGGAATCCGGGGTGGACTTAAAACTATACGCTATCGCGGTTGACCCAGAGATAAATGAAAAAGGATACATAGTCCCCGGTCTCGGGGACGCTGGAGATAGGGCATTCGGCTCTTAGCCAAATACCCGTGTAATCCACTCCATATCCAGTTTTTTATATCTCTCAAGGCTTCCCACATCAAACCATTCCCCATTATATATGTATGCCTTGACCCGGTATCCATTGATAATAAGCCATGGCACGAGATCCCCCATGAAGTCGAAGTCCTTGCCCAGCTCATCCTCTAGCTTCAGCTCCAAGATATGTGGCTCTATAACGGCGATGCCTATTGTGGCATTTATATCGAGTTCGGGCTTCTCCCTCATCTCCACAATATTGTTATCGCTATCTATCCTCACTACTCCAACAGGGACACGATATCTATTGGTTACAACCAGTGTTACATCGCTTTTTGATTCGACATGATATTTAAGTAGGTCTTGAATGTCCAGGGGAGCCAGTATATCCCCGTACCATATAAGCGTTCTCCTATTTACCAAGCCCTCCCTGTAAGCCTTCAGTATTGAGCCCCCTGTATTAGTGTAGCCGTTTGCCTCGTCGATGGAGTACCTTATCCTGACTTTGAAGCGGGAGCCGTCTTCGAAGTAGTTATAGATATACCTCCACTTATAGTTAACTAAGAACACCATGTCTTCTACGCCGTGTTTTCTAAGCCATTTCACGATTAACTCTAGTACCGGTTTCTCATTGTTTCCAACAGGTATCATTGGTTTAGGAATTATATCGGTATAGGGACGGAACCTCTCACCCTGACCCCCTGCCAGTATAAGGGAGGTGATGTTTGCGGACAAAATGATCCACCGCTGATTAACCATCATTTATTTTTCTCCAGATTAGCTAATAAGTCTTCTGGCCAACCGGTTGAAACAGCGTTTGAATATCGTGTAAGCTATGATGCCCCTTGCATACACCTCGATAAACATCGCCGTCCAAGGACCTAGCACCCCTAGAGACTTCACCAGGATTAGTGAGGGGACGACCCTGAATAATAGTAGGGAAACAGTATTAGCGATAAATGGTACCCTGGTGTTACCAGCTCCCCTTATAGCACCACTGGAGACCATTGCTAATCCTAGACCGAACTCGCTGAATCCTGCTAGAATGAGGTAGAGTGATGCTAGCTCGCGGATCTCACTTGTCGGCGCGAAGGGGGCTGTAATATAGTAGCTGGATAAAGCAACTACAGCACCCAGCAACCCCATTAGTGAAGCCCCCATATATATCACCTTTTCCCCCATCCTCTTAGCACGGTTGAAATCCCCCTCGCCAACATGCCTTCCAACAATCGTTGAGGCCGTCATAGCGAATGCGAAGCCCGGCATGTATATTATACTCTCGATTCTAAGCCCGATATTATGGGCCGCCATAACTGTATTGCCTAACCTTGATATTACTCCAGCATATATATTGTTTCCCAGCGAGACAACACCTCTCTCTATGAAGGCTGGCAACCCAAGGTCTATTATTTTCCTTAGCAGAATAAATGAGCTAGGCCGCATGGGTAGCAACTGGAGTTTCCCTAGGTAATATAGCTGGACCGGTATAACTAAGAATGAAGCAATGACTGACGCCCATGCTGCACCAGCAACTCCAAGCCTTGGGAAGCCTGCCAACCCGTAGATCATTATAGGGTCTAGAATAATGTTGGAGACTAATCCAATAGTATTTGATATTAATGATATATCTGATCTCCCGCTGGCTATGAAAACCGTGTCGAATGACGCTGAAACAAAGAATATTACAAAGCAGGCGACCCTTATTCTGAGATAATCCAGTGTATATTGGAATGCGAGGCCGGCTGCCCCTGACTGTACGGTGATAAGTAGCGGTGCTGCCATGTAGAATATAACGGATAGAAAAACCACGTATATGCTTCCCTCGATCAGGATTTCACCGGTTATAAGCCTGGTTTTATCCCTATAACCTGCTCCAATACTCTGCGAGACCAGTACGAGTAAGGGTGTTTGAAACAATGTAAAGAAGACCTGTAATAGCATTAGTAAGTAGCCTGCGATACCCACTGCGGCTAATGCTTCACTACCAAGGTCTTTAACGAAGAATGTATCAGTCAATGAGTAGAGGCTGTTCGCCAACTCCACGAATACCAGTGGTAATGAGATTCTTAGAGAAGACTTTACCTCTGGATCGTTTAGGAGCTTTGAGAAATAATTCTTCATTACCCTGCACCCTGGAGTATTCTCATAATGTATTCAGCAATGTATTCACCGCCATTACGGTATTTCGGCGGCTTTAATAACGGCGCTTCCCTAATGGCTTCCTCCAGGCTCCCGGGATCAACGCTCTCCAGGTATATAACGCCTAGTTTCCTAGCTAGGGTAATGGAGTCCTCTCTGGGTGCAGCGAGCTTGTGTCTAGGGGAATACACCATTATAACGGGTTTACTGTATGAGAGCCTGGCTGTTAAGGCTGTTGTGCCTGGGTAATGAGTAATCACCAGGCTTGCCCCAGCTATCCACTTATGTATATCGCTAGTATACTGGAATACTATCCATTCTGGATGCCTCCTCTTATACGGCTCCGGATCTACATCGCCTGTTTGTAGGACTATTTTCCTACCTGGTTCCAGCCTATCCAACGTGTCAAAGAGTGCTTTATGCCCGAAGGTCCCTGTGGTGACTAATATGTAGCCTTCATTCCTTGATTCATATATTGCAGGCTCGTATACTGGCCCAGCTACTATACCCCTCCTATACAGCTGTAGTTGTTCATCCCAGTGAAGAAATACCTCTGCACCCAGCCTATAGAGAATGCTTGTAGCTCTGGACCTCCTAGTGAACCTTGCTACATCCTCAATCGTTAAGATCCTTGAATCCTTCAGCCAGCAGACTAGTGATGGAGGTATAGAAAAATTCGAGCCTGATGCAAACACCACTGGATATTTATTATTCCTACATAACTTTACCGACTCACCGAACGCCTGGAGCCACCTCGCCATCCCCTTGTAAAGAGGCTCAGCCGGTCTCCTTGGTAATGTGACCTCGTATACTTCTCCAAGTCCCCTTAACTTCTCTTTAACCCAGTCATAACCCTTGGGCACAAGGATATCTAGCTCCACGCCTTTCTTAACCAGGTAATACCCAATAGTATAGGCGAAGCCGCTGTGCCCGCCGTAGCCAGCTATTAATAATACCCTGGACACTGGCACCCCCTTATAGCTGTAGCTCTAGTAGTGTTGGAGCCGGATAAATATATAATTGGAACCATTAATTAACTATCGATTAGATTTTAAGGTTGCTATCTAAGCAGGTACCATATTGTTTTACCCAGCCCATAGTTTTTGAAGAGGCGATCATGCATGAGCGTAATGTTTAACACCAATATAGAGCATAGATTAAGAAGTGCCCGTGAAGGCTTTGTCAGGTCCGCTGTACTCTCATTCGTAGGGCTCATTATTGAATTAATAATAGTTGTAATAGCCCCCAGTATAATTCTCTTAACAGATCTACTCCATTGGAGCGTTGACACAGTGCTCGAGGTAATATTTCTATTGGTTATATACTTAGCGAGTAGAATCGGAAGGAAATTCCCTTGGTCCATTGTAATAATCGAGAGCATCTCTGTTACGCTGGCTCTGCTGGTTATCCTGGGGCTTTATGGTTATTTCTTCCTAGATTACCTTTCCTCTATAGTGGGGATAGGGAAAGTATCCACAAGCAACCTAACACCGTTGATAGCCACCGTAAGTGGAGGAGTAATCACACTCCTGATGCATGTTATACAAAAGAGAAATTATCAACGGTATAAAATAGAATTATTGAAACTGGACGCCCAGCACGCCCTAATAGACTTCATAGCCTCTATACTGGCGTCGCTCGGTATAGTTTTAACGTATTTAAGTAAAAACTACTCGGTCGAGCTCTTATTCACATTCATATCAATGATATTCGTTGCACACAGTCTCTTCGAGGTCTTCAAAGACGTTGTGAAGACATTGAGCGGGGCCAACATAGACTATGAATTAAGGGCAAGGGTAAAAGAGCTATTGATAGATGAGTATAAAAACAAGAACCTAGAGATAGACGATGTCGACGCTAGGAAAATAGGCTCCTTCTACATTGTCTCAGTGAAAATACTTGTGGATCCAGATACAACGATAAATGAAATCCATGATTTAAGGAGGAGGATCACGAGATCCATCAGGAACTCCTCTGAACTAATATACCATGTTGATGTAAGATTCTATCCAAGGTATAAGGCTAAAGCAAGGCTTAAAGGGAAACGGAGGAAAAAGCTTGGTTCATAGTGTTCGTAGAAACAGGTTGCCGCGCCTCCACGGCTTTAATAACTGATTGTTCTATTTATTCAGAGGAATATCGGGACATTTATTATCCTCGGACTCCTCCATTAATTGTGTTTTCGCGAATCCTTGTTTTAAATCGGTGAGGCTGCGTTTAACTAGTCTTATGTATTTCCGCGTTGGATGAAGCGCGATATTTAGATATGCCCTGACTATAGCTGCAACCGTTGCCTCCTGTAGTATTATTGTTTGATCACTTAATTTGAGTATCAATCTAACATGTCGGTGTCCCTCAGGTATGCATGCCACTATTTCCTCGACATCTTCATTCCTATATATCTTAATCCCGTGGCTCATCTAGATCCACTACTATAAGCTTATCGCTTAACCCAGGTATATTTTTCAGGAAAGAGTATTCTGGTGTGGCCACTAGGTATGTGTATATATGCGTGGAGCATAATCTATTAAAGGCGGAGAGATATAGTTCTAGGCGTGGCTTACTGCAGTTATCGACGAGGCTGGATAATCTAACAGTGCCTATGCTCTCGTGTATAAGTAGCCTGAGCGCTTCGTCCAGTATCCCAGCATGGCTGGCCTGTATTTCAGTGTTCTTAACGGCTTCTTCAGCTAGCCTGAGGGCATTTAATAACTTGGCTTCACTGCCAGCTAATCTTATACCTTTCACGATTAATCTCTCAATTTCGCCTTGAAGCCTCTGATATTCGATGTATTCTTCATCACTTACATTCATGCCGCGGAGCTTCTTCAGTCTCTCACTGAATCTCAGGAGCTTTGAGATCACGACGCTTAGCTCTAGCACTGGCTCTCCAGCACCCATGATCCTCGATAAAGCAGTGTAAACGGTGATCACATGTTGATCCTCTATGCCACAATCATTTATTATTACCAATATGCTGAAGCACCTCGTGCTCGAGGCGAAACTAGCTAGGTACCTGTATAGCCTCAGTAACCTGTTAACGGATTCCTCAAACACTAGTAATGGTGGAACCAGCTGTATAATATGCACCGGGATCGATGACTCCCTACCATACTTGTTAACCAGTATAGGATCTGTGAAAACCATCTTGATGTAGGGCTCGCATGCCTCAATCCTGAAAGAATTACTCTCCCACGCCTCAATCAGGTCTTTAACCAACTCGTTAATCTTCATTTTATGTAGCCCTATAACTAGAATCCAGGTATTCCAGTCTCCTTACCAATAGTACTTAGCTCCAGGTGCTTAATAAATAGATCTCTATCCCAGCATAGAATGCTTCCCTTGCAGAGAGTCTTTAATGCTCCTGCAGCCACTCCATGTCTAAGAGCTATCATCACATTCCTTGTATCAATATACGATGCGTTGAAGAATGCATTGAATGCGTCGCCAGCTCCTGTTGTATCAACCGGGTTGCCCAGGGGTTTTACATGTGCGTGATATATACTGCCATCCCCTAGTACAGCAGTCGCCCCCTTACTGCCTAGTTTAATCACTAAGACTTCTACTCCTAGTTTAAATAGTTCACCTGGCTTTATTTTACTAGTTAACTCCTTGAATTCACTACTATTCAGGAAGAGTATGTCTACGTGCTTTAACACTGTCTCCAATGTTTCCCGCTGGGTATTCACGTAGATTCCCGGGTCAAAGCTTACCATTGCTCCATGAACCCTCTCTGCGATTCCGGCTGCTTTTTCAGGGTGTAAAGTAGCCATGTGAACTATGCTGGCTGAATCAAGTATTTCCTGGCTTATCTTATCCGGTGATAGATACGCGTTAGCACCGAGGCTCCTAATCATAGATCTTGAGCCATCCGGGTAGATCACTGATATAACTATCCCTGGTGATGCATTGATGTATGCTACATGCGATATGTCAACGCCTAGTCTCCTTATTGATTCCAGGTGGGTTTTCACCAGTAGGTGATCCGCAACCGATGCTATAAGTATAGCCCTGTGTCCATAGTGCGATGCAGCTACAGCATAATTCGAGGCTGCCCCACCAGGCCTTATATCGATTTCCCTTGCGTTCACGCTTTCATCTATTCCCGGCGCTTTATCAATGTAGACGGCTATGTCTATGTTGAAATTACCTATGCTTACATGTATCGGGGTACCCATATATAGCCACGGCTCTCCTAGTGTTTAGATGCGGCTTGCTTAATAATTGATGCACTTATATATTTCTTACCCCTCCGCTTAACCTCTTCATCCCATTCACTCAGTATTTTCACTGCTTCATTAGCTACTTTTATAGCGTCTTCTACCCCGGCGTTCACCACGAATTCCTCGGTCTCCCTATTAGCTATGGCTGCACACACGGCTCCGGCTCTGAGCCCATATATATTTGCAAGCGTGAAGATTAAGGCTGCCTCCATCTCAAAGTTTAACACGTTAATGCTCCTGAGATACTGTATGAGCCCTCTTTGAAACGGGGGTAGGTAGTCCTTGAAGCCGGGTCTCTCCTGCCCCACGTAGAAGCTATCGCTACTGGCCGTTAACCCCACGTGATACCTTACTCCAAGGGTTTCAGCAGCCTCTATGAGTGCTAAGACTACATCATAGCTTGCTACAGCAGGGTATTCAGGCATAACATAGTGTTTACTGGTTCCCTCTAACCTGACTGCTCCAGTGGATATTATTATATCTCCCACGCTTATACTCCTTGTGAGAGCCCCGGTTGTCCCAACCCGTATAAACGTATCCCCACCCACTCTTACAAGCTCCTCTATAGCTATCGCTGTAGCCGGCGCTCCTATACCGGTACTGGTGGCTGAGATAAATACTCCCTTATAATAGCCGCTATACGTCACGTATTCTCTATGCTTCGCAACGCTCCATGCCTTATCCCAGAAGCTAGCTATCCATGGCACTCTATCGGGGTCCCCGGGTAAGAGAATGTAACGGCTTACATCCCCCGGCTTCACTTGTAAATGGTATTGTCTACCCTCTCCGCTCTCGGGGCGACTCGCACTCTTGAGCCTCTCACTCATGACATCGCCCCCTGTATTTTACTTTATATCTTCTTCGAATATTTCAGTATTTAAAGTAGTGATATCTATGATCCCGTAGGTATGTCTCCCAGTTATGTAGCCGCATGCTTCGCCCGGGTTTAATACTAGCTTGCCATTTATGTGCTTACTCCTAGCTATATGGGTGTGCCCGTAGAGCAGTATATCGGTGTCGATGGATTTAGCGAGGGCGTCTACTATTTTCTCTGTTGTGGATGCGTCTCCGTATCCGTGCATTATAAATATTCTTCTACCCTCTATCTCCAGTATGGTTGGCTCGCTATAGAACATCCATCCATAGCTCGAGGACAGCTTATTCAATAGGTATACATCGCCATCGTTATTTCCCTTAACAATAATAAGTTTAATATTCCCGATCTCCTCCCTTACGGCTTTAAGGGTGAATGGGCTCACAATGTCTCCGAGGTGGATTATGAGCTCTACGTTATGGTTGGATAACCTTCTAAGAATCCTCCTGGTTGCATGAATATTGTCGTGTGTATCGCTTAATACGCCAATGATCATTGAGGACACCAAGGTTTAAAACGCTATGAAAAACTATTCATGATCCCAAGTAAAACTACTCAACACTAATCTTGAATCCCTCTCTTCCTTTACCCGCTTTCTTGAGTTTTACTTCTAAAACACCATTCTTATACGAGGCTTTAGCCGAGGATGGATCTACCTTACTCGGTAGCTCGACCTCCTTATAATACCTCCTGTTTGTATCACTGGCGCTGATGATAAGTGTTCTACCGTCATCGGATACCTTTACATCGATCTTATCCTTCTCTACACCAGGGATCTCAGCTATAACCGTGACTTCATCGCCTGATTCAAATACATCTATTAATGGCTCCCTTTCCTCCGTGATCACAGGCTTACCGCGCTCCCTCCTCATATTGCCGAACTCCCTGATCACCGGTTTTCCATCAGGGCCTATTGTTATACTGAAGCCATACACATATGGCCTTATCCCTTGTCTTTCAAGCTGGCGCTCTATCTCCCTGAGTTCTTCAGGAGTGAAGCCTCTACTGAATCTACGCATTAAATCCCACACCATTCTCTCCATGTCTTCAAACACCTTGTCTATCTCGTCGAAGAGGTCCTCGCCCCAGAATGGCCTCCTCCTTCTACGATACCACCAGTCATCCTCCACAGGGTATCACCATCACTAAAATAAATGTATCAGCCTATATTAAGTTTTTGATAATGTTTTAAACACGCTGGTGGATAATATTATTTCCTAGGTGATCACTGTGAAAATATACCATCACACTGTGAGGTTCTCGACCAATGCTCAGTTCCAGTTAATAGATGTAACGAGGATGGTTGAGGAGGCTGTGGCCAAATCAGGCGTCTTAAACGGTATCGTCCTCATCCATGCTCCTCATGCAACAGCAGCCATAATGCTTAATGAACACGAGGAGGGATTGATCAATGATATACTTGATAAGCTAAGGGATCTCACGGAGCCGGGGAGCAGAAGGTGGAGGCATAACATGATAGATGATAATGCTCATGCACACATAGGCTCAGCAATTATCGGGGCTGAGAGGATCATCCCAGTTATAAATGGGAGGATAGCTAGAGGAACCTGGCAGAATATATTTTTCGTTGAAATGGATGGACCGCGTTCAAATAGGGAGATTGTGATAACTGTTATGGGTGAGTGATATGAGGTTCTATATAGCCTGCGAGAACGAGATATTGGATGGATCCGCAACAGACGTGTACTTCACGAGGACCTATAAGATACTTAAAGCCAAGGGTGTCAGGAAGAAGGTTAGGATGGAATTCCATGTAATGAGGCTACCCAAGGGCTATGAGTGGGCTGTATATGCTGGGCTCGAGGAAGTACTCTACTTACTGAAGGATAAGCCGGTAACAGTATACTCTATGCCTGAGGGAACATTATTCAAGGCTGGCGAGCCATTGCTTATCATAGAGGGCTACTATGATGACTTCGCATTATATGAGACAGCTGTACTGGGTATACTTAGACACTACTCAAGCATAGCTAGTAAGGCGGCACGTATTAAGAGGCTTGCAATGGATAAAACAATACTCTTCTTCGGGCTTAGGGCCGTCCACCCTGTAATAGCTCCCATGGTTGATCGAGCAGCATACATCGGTGGGGCAGACGCTGTCTCAGGGGTTCTAAGCGAGAAATATCTAGGGATTAAGCCATCGGGGACAATGCCCCATGCATTAATACTGGTCTTTGGCGACCAGAGAGAGGCGTGGAAAGCATTTGACGAAGTGGTGGAGCCCAGTGTACCCAGGATTATGCTTGTAGATACATTACTCGATGAACGCGAGGAAGCATTGATGGCTGCTAAATTATTGGGTAATAGGCTACATGGTGTTAGATTGGATACACCCAGCAGTAGACGCGGCGATATGAGGCAAATAGTAGAAGAGGTTAGATGGACCCTCGATGTAAACGGGTTTAAACATGTTAAAATAGTTGTGAGCGGGGGGCTAGATGAAAAAGAAATTGTGAGGCTTAGAGACATCGTAGACGCCTTCGGTGTTGGAACAAGCATATCAATGCCTCCCAGTGTTGACATTAGTGCTGATATTGTTGAGGTATACGATAACAATGCATGGAGACCCTTCACAAAGAGAGGTAAACTACCTGGGGCAAAACAGGTATTCAGGAAAAGACCAGGGTTAAATGACATCATTACACTAATGGAGAACCCTGGTGAAGTACCCAGCGGGTACACCCCCCTCCTAGTTAAATACATTGATAATGGTGAGCTAGTGAGGAAGCCACCCAGTATAGAAGACATTAGGAGATATGTTATCGAGCAACTTAGAGAGGTGCCGGAGCCCTCTCTCGAGTAGTATTACTGCTTAAGCCTCCCAATCAACTTGCTTAACTCGGAGAGATTATTGATAGCTATATATTTTTCAACTGGATCAATCCATGGCGTATCATAGATGGATTTAAATACTTGTCTAACCAGTACTACGTGTTCCCTGAGGTCTTTCAAACCTTGTTCTATCACGGCTAGGTTCACTGGTTTATCGTCGACATATATTACTAAGTCATGAGTGCTCAGGATTTCCATGAGTGCTTGGAGCCTGGATTCAGTATTCTCCTCGACCACGTATATGTATTTGAAATAATCTGTAAACCCATCTATATAGATTCTATGTGTTTTCAACCCGTAGATGTCATCCCTGTGCCCCACGTGGTACAGGTCCACCTGATTTTTCAGGGTGTTTAATACCGGCTTCACGCCTGGGAGGCTTCTCGAATACTCTATCCTCCTCTCCCAATACCTGGTGATTAATTCGTCGAATAAACTGCTCGAGAAACCCGGGATATATCTAGGCCATAAATCCTCCCTTAATATGCCAAGGCTCTCCGTTAAGTACTCAAGGTATAGTAGTTGCCTCGCGTAATCTATAGTCGTCCCTGTTAAAGCTGGGAAGTCTTCAAGGTAGAATAATGGTACTCCCCTATAGCTATCGATGAGTACTCCATCGTAATCTAATGCAACGGCTATCTTAGCCATGTAGGGCACCCAACTTATATCAGTGTAATTCTAATTAAAATCACGGGGATAATAGCGGATGAGAGGCTTTAACCACTGTATACTGGATCACTACTACTTGAGACTGGTAAACAATTGCTTATTCGTCGTGGTAGGGAACAAGCACTTAGACTACGGTTTCATAGGGTATGTTAAATACTGTCCATCAATAACTGGTTCATCAATATGGGTGTTTAAAGGTGTTCCCTTAGAGAGGCTTGTCAAATGGTATGATGTCAGGGAGGTTCATGGCTTTACACCGTGGAAAATCTACGTGCCCCACTATGATGCAGTACTACCATATGTTCCAAGGGGTTTCATAGTTGATCTCTATGACCCGGTGGACCGCCTACTCGAGATAATTAGTTCCCCGAGAGACAGCTTGGAAGAACTCGTCGCTGGCTTCGCCCAGCAACTCAGTGGCTTAGTGAACGGGTTAACGGGGCTCGGCGTCTCAGGCTCTATCCTCCCCGGTATACATAACCCACTTTACAGCGATGTTGATATAGTGGTCTACGGGTGGAGGAGGGCAGTGGATATAGTGGAGTCGATTAGGGAGAACATAGATATATTTAAGCCATTCACCGAGGGAAAGCTATTGGAATGGGCTCACAGGATCGCCGGTAAGACAGGTTTAACACTTAAGCAGGTTTTATCCCTATATAGAAACTGGAGACGGGGCTTATTTAATGGCAGGGAGTACTCTATCCTGTACAATAATGATGTAAGCGGTTTTCTCACCAGCGAACCAGAGTTTAAAACTATTGGGAGCATACTGGCAAGGGTGGAGATTAAGGGGGGTGTAGAGGCGTTAAGCTATCCCTCAGTAAGCGGTGTCGAGTATTACACTGTCATCGAGGGCGTTAAGCCATTGATGGATGTTACATATATTGAGAGCTTTGAGTCGCTGTATACGCCCATTCTTTATGAGGGTGGTAAAGCTGTGGTAAAGGGGCTTCTCCAATGCAGCGATACTACTTGTAGAATACTAGTTGGAGGATTAGAGGAGAAAGGATTCATTGTGCCCGGTGAGACTCCTTGAACAATATACTTAGAGTGCTCGCACTCTATGAGCTAAATGCTTCAAGGACTTTATCCAGGCTTACATGTCTAGCAGCGAGAATCCTTGGCGTTGACGCAGTTATCCTTCTAGGTGACACGGTATCCCCGTTAATTATTAAATGGCTTTATGAGAAATGCAGCCTCAGAGTACTCGGGGTTACAGGTAGGCTTGACGACGAATCAATACCCCAGTATCTGAAGAGTATTGGAGGCCTACTGGACGGCAGGGTACTCGAGTTAAAGAGCTATAAAATAACGGGGCTCGGGGCTTCACCAATAGCCCAAGTACATGGAAAGATAGATGTTCTCGCCACGTTTAAACCCGGCTTCAGGATGAACTGCTGTAACATGTATAGTGATGTAGTGGGGAGAATAATAGAGGCCATGAATCCATCACTAACCTTAGCCGGGGGATGCAGAGACCCATGTATGGCTGACAAAGCGATCGCGCCGGGCAGTATTCAGAAGGATTACCTAGCATACGTGGAATTCAAGAGCGGTGACTATGTTGCGGAAATAATTAGCCTCAGGAAACTTCTACGTGATCTACACCTAGAAGCCCCGTCTTTCTAAAATAGGGTGTTTGCGAGGTTTACGTCTAGAATACATTTAAGTGATGAAGGTAGAAGACATGTAGCTTTAACTCTAACCCTGTGAAGCAGGGAGATATTTATATTTAAATACATGAATGGTGTTTAGCATTGATTGGTGCGGAAACATGGTTAAGGAATTATTCATGCCCAGAAGCATAGCCGTGATAGGTGCTAGCCGTACCCCAGGGAAAATAGGATACATAGTGCTTAGAAACATCAAGGGATACGGATTCCAGGGCAAGGTATACCCTATAAATCCTCATGCAGACGAAATACTAGGGTATAAGGCGTATCCATCGATACTAGATGTTCCGGATGAAGTCGACGTAGCCATAGTAACTGTACCAGCCGATGCAGTACCAGAAGTAATCGAGGAGTCAGGTAGGAAAGGCGTTAAAGTAGCGGTTGTAATTACATCCGGTTTCTCTGAAGTCGGTAACGTAGAGTTAGAGAACAAAATTGTTGAGACGGCTAGGAAATATGGAATGAGGATTCTTGGCCCCAATATCTTCGGATATGTGTATACACCTTCAAACATAAACGCTACCTTCGGCCCTCTGGAGGTTTCAAGAGGCAGTATAGCACTCATCTCACAGAGCGGGGCACTAGGTATAGCGTTAATGGGTTGGACGATAATGAATGAGATAGGTTTGTCAGCGCTGTTGAGCGTAGGAAACATGGCAGACCTGGATGTAGCTGAGCTCTCAGAATACCTTGCAGATGATCCCAATACAAGGGTTATAACAATATATCTCGAGGGAATAAAACCTGGCAGAGGAGGGGAATTCATTAAAAAGATGAGGGAGGTCACGTTAAAGAAGCCCGTTGTAGTAATAAAGGCAGGTAGAAGCAGGCGTGGTGCAGCGGCAGCTGCAAGCCATACTGGTAGCTTGGCAGGCAGCGATAACCTCTATGAGGCAGCATTTAAGCAAGCAGGCATTATTAGGGCATACACTGTGGAGGAGATGTTCGACATAGCCAGGGCATTCGCGGCACAACCATTGCCCAAGGGCGAGAACACTATAATAATAACTAATGGCGGCGGGGTAGGAGTCCTCGCCACCGATGCCGCGGAATTTAATGATGTGAAATTACTTGAACCAAGCCAGGAGCTCAAGGAGAAACTTAAGACTACCATGCCATGGTTCGGTAGCGCGAAGAACCCGGTTGACTTAACCGGGCAGGCCATCGTAGATAACTATGTTAAAGCATTAAAGATAGCTGCTGAATCAAGCGAGGTCGACAACATAGTCATACTATATTGTAGAACAGCTGTACTGGATCCGCGTGAACTAGCCAAGGCCATAGTAGAGCTCTATGAATCAGAGCATATAAGTAAGACGACAGTAGCCGGCTTCGTAGGCGGCGAGGACACATATGAGGCAATAAAGTACCTGAACAGGCATGATATACCCGCTTATCCATCGCCTGAGAGAGCGGTTTACGCGCTTTCAAAAATGATATGGTATAGGAGATACCTAGAGGCTAGAAAAGCCTTGCCCCAGGCTTAACTGTTTTTTCAACGGTAGCTATAACAGGTGGATCAGTATCCGTTGCCAGAAGCATTCCCTGGCTCTCATAACCCATCATTTTCTTAGGTTTCAAATTAGCTACTATGATAACGTATTTGCCTTGGAAGAACTCTGGCTGATACCATTTACCGAGTCCAGCTATAATCTGCCTCTCGCCAAGTTCCCCCAGGTCTACTATGAGCCTGATTAGCTTCTCGCTACCAGGGACTTTCTCAGCTGATTTAACCAGTCCAACCCTTAAATCGATCTTCTGGAACTCATCTATTCCAATTAATTCCATGGGAGCCACCTAGATTAGCTATTATGGTTATCCCTTAAATTACTTGATAACTCTTCAAAGACCTCGATAGGGTTTCTCTCATGAATCCTTATGCCGTGTTTCTCGATGTATTCAACTATTTCTTCATCTGGTCTCCATGGTAGAGCTTTCTTTAACTCCATGTATAGCTTTGCAAGCCGTTTCTTACCTTCATACAGTATATTGTTAACCAGCTCCACTAGCTCCGGCACCTCTTCCGGTTTAACAATGTCCTTGCTTCTCGTTCTTAAAGGCGTCGACATGTAGACTCCCGTTGTCAATTCAAGGACTACCCCCTTATCCCTGCTAAGACTTATTATACCGCTGTGTTTATAGCCGCTCAGCCTAGCTATCCTGAGTATTTTTATAGCTATGGCTAAATCCATTGCCGACAAGTGGATTATGGGCCCTGTCACGTTAAGCCATATCTTCCTGTAGACAGGTATCTTGTATAGCTCTAGTATCTCCTCTGGTTTAACCGGTGTATGCTTCTTGAAGATTACAGTGGAGTCACTTTCACGGCTCCACGGTGACCTGGAATCGCTTGCAACGATCCTACCGCTACAACTACTCATAGTATGTATCCCCTGCTCTATGTTTAAGACTATTAATAATGGCAGGAGATCCTTATCCAGGTAGCCTATCTCTAAGTCCTCCAACATTCTATGCCAAAAGGACTTCTTCCGCTTAAGCCACGTATCCTTATCTACTTTCACTATGATCATCTCTCGTTGTAGGGTACCATCTATAATTGTCTTCTCTTGGAGGGATTTTTATAGTATTTATGGGTATAGTAGGTGGAGAAGCTGGAAAAAATTATTATTGTTTCCACTTCTCTTCATCAAAGTCTTTTGTAACGTATTTTGAAACTAGGAGGGCTCCTATAGGGTCTCCTATTACATTAAGCATGGTCTCGAATGGATCTACCGCTGGGTGAATACCAACCATCCATCCGGCTGCCTCCACTGGGATACCCAGTGTTGTAGCAGTGGCTATAGCAATTATGGCTGCTCCACCAGGCACTCCGGCAGCCGCAGTTGCACCCAGGAATCCGAGAACCACTAGGGTGATTACTTCACCGAATCCTATAGGTATTCCAAGTGCCTGGAAAGCGAACAAGGTGAATAATGTGATAGTTGCACAGGCTCCCTGCATGTTGATCGTTGCTGCCACAGGTAGTATAACTGTTGCGACATCCCTTGATATCCCAGTATTTATCGCGCAACTTATAGTGACCGGTAATGTGGCATTACTGCTTGCAGTGGAGAAGGCTGTCAACATTGCAGGATAGAACTTCTTCCAGAATCTAAGCGGGTTCACTCTTGCAACTAATCCAAGTATTAGTGGCTGGAGTACCAGTAGAATTATGAGGCCACTTATATAGAATGATAGTATTAACTTAGCGAACGCGGAAACAGCCAGGACCCCTACTACCGCGGCAACATTCGCCATTAACACGAAGACACCTATGGGACCATACCATAGCACGAAGTCTAGTAACTTGTATATTATTGCGAGAAGGGATTCGAATAACCGTGTCATGAAATCCTTTACTTGAGGCGTTGTTCTACCAATCATGCCGACAGCGATGCCTATTAGTATGGCTGTTAATATTATCTGAAGCATCTTCATGTTGAGAAACATGTCTACGAAGTTCGATGGGACAATGTTTTTTATATAATCTGTAATAGTTAACGATGCAGGTGTCACAGTGCCGCCTCCTGGAAGTCGCACACCTTCGCCCGGCCTCAATGTACTACCTACTATATAGGCTGTCCACGCTGAGAGCAAGCCCATTACTAACCAGTATGGAAGGAACCCAATGAAGATCTTGCCGAGCTTAACTAAGTCACTCATGGACATAACAGCCCATGCAATGCTTAGGAATACTAGTGGACCTACTATGAATTTCAGTAGCGAGACATAGATATCTCCGAGTATCGATATATTTTTAACCGGTTCTCCAACAACCACTCCTGTTATTAATCCCAGTATAGCCGCTACAAGGAGTAATATAGGTCTCTTACCAAGCCTTATTTGGAATACAACTTCTTCACTACTCATATCGGGTCCCATAGTAGATATGTAAGTATAGTATATAAAAACATTGTCGTAATCATAGAACCTATAGTTATAAATAAATATAAATAAGTATGAGTTACGAATAAATAGATATTATGATCAATGAGTGGATCTCAGGAGTTATTATCAACTATCACTCCATTCCTTATTACTATAAGTATCTTGACTTCATTCATGATGACCCAGGGATTTAAGATGGATAGAAATGCTAGGGTGTGTCCTTCTATGCGTCTTAGGGCTATGGGTGGGCTGAATATATTGTCTCCGGGAGGCCCATGGATCTTAAATAGGTGCTATAGATTTACCGGTGAACCCTAGATCCAGAGACACCCTGGGAAACCACGGTGAAGAGCCAGAGCACCACCACGATGAGCCTAACCATGGCAGGTACATATGCTACAGAATGATAAATGATACTATGGCCCAGGTAAAACGGTTTCATCCATAATAATGATGTCCACTAGCTTCCCTTTTCAATACTGCCAGTTTTATCCTCTAAACCAGTAACCTCAACGTCATGAGTAGTTACTGAACAAATTACCCTCATATGAACGGAAATAACTCTAACACTTTATCTCCATATCTAAAGACCCCTGGATCCACTATAGTCCTAGCTATAAGCGTCTAATAGCTTATTGACAATGATTCTTTAATACAGCTGGAGGAGAAAGCCTAGCCAAGATGAAGGGAGTCCTGGCTCCCGCGTATGGGGGGTGTAAACCCGGAATAGATGCAGGGAACCGGTGAACCACCCTTCAGGGCTGGAGGAGGTCAGTAATAGCTTCCTCAATTGCATCGATGTTGCTACTCTTAAACCACTTGAAGTCGTATCAGAGCCCAAACAAGAGTTTCAGAATTCTCCAATAGATGGGGCCGAAAAAGGTTGATAAACCCTAGAGCCGCCGGCGGGATTTGAACCCGCGTCCACCGGCTTTCTCGACGGGCCTACCTAGTACTTGCTTACAAGGCCGGCGCTCCACCGGGCTGAGCTACGGCGGCACTATTTGAACCATGATTGCATCCAGGGTTTAAAATTATTTCAGCATGATATCTATAGCTTTCTATATGATGCATAGATGCGTTCCTCTCCTCATTCTTTCTCGTACTTCACTATTAATGTCTTAATGAATAACTCATCCATATTTTACAACAATACTCTCCTCTATATAGGGTTCAGGCCTGAAAGATACTTTTAACCGCTTTTTCTTTCGATTGCTTTGCTTCATCCCTTGGTTCTCCTGATACGTGCTATCGCTTTGCACACCATCACCACGTAATACATTCCTGTGGGTCAGCCAGGGGTTCAAGCCGTTCACCAATCACGTGCGGCAGGGCGTCTTCATCCGATTACTAAATAACCCTCTAGGAGATTTTATACTAATAGCTAGGAGAGTGAACGTCTTAATGCAGGGGGTATTCGATAATATAGTAGATAAGGTATTCAATGGTGATCTCTACACAGTATTTAAGCCTCTCGATCTCCAGTTACATGGATATCATTCGAAGGATAACATAGTGTTGAATATACCTAACAGGAAGAGTAGGAGAATAGAGTTTGGATTACTTGAGGTTGTGACAGAGTCGAGTAGTGAGAGTGTTGACTGGAGGCTGAAACTCAACGGTATAAGTGTTACAAAAGAGTACAAGCCTCATTACATGGTTAGATACAGGGATAGATTAATCTCTAAGTTCGTGTATGATGTAACATCCCTCCTAAACACGGAGGAATCAATGAGGAGGGAATGGGTGAATCTAACAGTTAAACACGAGGGGGGTTCACCAGTAAAGCTGCGGAAGATCCAGCTTGCAACATTATACGAGGATGCAGATGCCTCCACAAGCCTTAGATACTGGACAGGACTGCTCGTCCTATATCCAGGTGAGTCATATCCTTTAGCAAAGTGTAGAAATATAGGGGGCCACAGTATAAGGATTTCAAGCTACATTCCTCAGAAGACCAGCAGATTAATTATGCTCATTAATGGCATGAGGCACGAGTTAACGAGCCCGTATACTGAGGGATTCGAGGAATACATTATTAATAACATTGATACCTCCATAGGAGATGGCGAGATAGCATTGGTTAATGAGGGAGAAGGAGGAGCAATCATCACCTCCAACATAATACTGTATTCGATAAGAATGCCTATCCCTGTTATCGAGGTTGAAGATATAAATGCGAGTAGAGTGGAGGGGCAACTAAAGATCATCGTCTCACTAATGAATAAAGGTGAGTCATCGCCGGACTTCATTGTTTTCACAGTGCTACATAAGGGAAGCATGTTAACAAGCATGAAGATTAATAAGCCTTTAAAGCCCAGCGAACACAGTATCAGCGAATTAATCATCCCCGACATGGTTAAAACAGGTGAAACCGTCACGCTGAGGATTGTTTGGAGCAAGCTATCTAGAACATGGTTCACTGAGAAGCAGATACTCGTGCCCTAGATATATCTCAGGCTAAGCTTCTTCTCAGAGACATACTCCTCTAGTAAAGACCTATGCTCCTGCCTTGTTCCCTTCTTCTCAACTATTACTCCAACCGGTTTCACCACGCTCCTCTCAATCATCTTATCCAGTACTACACGCGACAAGTATTCGAGAGCGTATTTAGCCATTATATGCCCGTAACATACGGGCTCAACCAACGCTAGTTCTGTATGCTTCCTAGGATAATGTCCACCCCCAATACCTATCACAGGGACGCATTCATCCCTGGTGCTTCCCCGGAGAAACTCTACCACGGTATCGCCTACAACAGCGTGGTTTACCCTATCCCCCCATTCATCTAATCTGCTGCCAATCTCTATGAATACAAGTGGCTTAGAGAGGCTTGTGGGCCCGTGGTGCGTTGCCTCATAGCTAACCTCGTACCCGTTTCTACTGTAGGTATCTCTATATGTTTTTAATAGTCTGAGAAGTAGCCAAGCTGTACGTGGCGAAGCAATTCCGAGTTCACCGGGTCTTCCACCATATAATGCCTCACCCCCATAGTTCCCGGTATGATGAACAGTATAGCTTTTAACCCCTGCCTCACTGCTATGCCGCGAGAGCACAATGTACTCGGAGACCATTGGTAGCCTCTCCTCAAGGAAGTCAAAGTATATGACATCCTCATTGAAGCCCGCTAAAACAAACCTGTCTCCCTCATAGTATTCCACAGCATACGGGTTAGCAGTCCTATGCGGTTTAAGAGCCTCAACTATATATGATGCTATTCCTCTACCAGCCGGATCACCGACACTATAAACTAGGCCTATCAATTAGCTTCACCCGCTATCTATTCTCCACTATTAAAAGCCGTAGCTGGTTTTTGTTGATTTTTAATTACATTGTTATCATTATTTTTAATCGTTTTCCTCTATGACTATGACCTTTACTTTCTTTCCACATAGCTTTAATAGTTTTCCCGGTATTCCTTTGACAGGTATATTAGGAACTTCCTCATGGTCTTAACAATCTCTGCGTCTAACACGTATATGAGACCATTACTTTCACCATATTGGTGGTAGAGCTGACCTCCTCCAGCCCTGAAGGGTGGTTCACCGGTTCCCTGCATCTATTCCGGGTTTACACCCCCCATACGCGGACGGTCGAAGAGGATAGGGTTCTTCCCATTTTTCTAGAGCTCTTTTCTCGATGTTTAGAACTGTTACTACACCTCTATTCTC
Source organism: Desulfurococcus sp. (assembly GCF_038881575.1). Classification (GTDB taxonomy): domain Archaea; phylum Thermoproteota; class Thermoprotei_A; order Sulfolobales; family Desulfurococcaceae; genus Desulfurococcus. The sequence goes on from NZ_JAVZPN010000002.1 coordinate 221,973, forward strand.
TTCGAAGTCGCAGTTTGAGCACCTTATTTTTCTATAGCCATTGCTAATCATTTTGCTTCCGCATGCCGGGCAGGTGGTTGATGTCTCCTTTGGGTTGACTTTTACTACTAGGTCTCCATGTTTCTCCAAGTGTCACTTCACCCAGTAGTGGAGCCTAACATGCATGAGGGTTCTTATGGAGAATCTTCACAGCTCTTAACCTGGGTTATTGATCAGTGGCAAGATTAGTGGCTCCAATAAACTTTTTCTTCAATCCCCCAGTCCGGCTTTGACGAAGAAAGCCTTTTTTTATACAATAGCTTAAATCCATCCCCTCAAAGCATTTTGGATTACATCTTTAATTTAAATTAAAAATTCAACCCACATCGTAATTCGAAATTGTAGCCTAAGTGACAGCTGTAGAGCTGGGGATCAACGAGCTAACTATAAGTCACTTGATAACATACACGAGTACCCTGGCAGATCAAATCCTTTACGGTATGAGATGCGTGCAGTTGAACCAATAACGGTGGTGATAGCGGTGTTCGTCATAGCCATAGTAACAGCGATAACTGCTACAACAATACAAGTCTACTACCGTAATAATACTGAAATGTTTAGATCTGGTCGTGACGTTATTTGATGCAATTTCCAATATCCTATTCAGGAAGCTATAATGAAGGTTAGGATAATAAAAAGAAACAGGAGGTAAAAGAGGTATTTAGGCTAGTTTACTAAGTGGAGTATATGTCTTGGCTGGATAGAATGGTAGAATGTGTCTGGTTGTTTTAGGCGCGTATACGAGTCCTTTCTTCACATAGTTCATTACGTCTTCTTTTGTTAATATTTTACGTATGAATAAATATGTAAGCCACCCTGATTTAAGGTCTTCTAACGCCTCTGAGAGCTCGCCATAGTATACCAGGGTGAATAATCCCTTCATATTGAGCTCGTTCAATACCTGTGAAACTATCTTCTGGCCTTCAATGCCTCCACTTATCGCTCTGCAAAGATTCTTTCCCAGTACTATAAAGGAGGATTCTTCAAGTAGTTTCACATCTATCTCTCCCAGCGTATCGGGATCATAGTTACACGTGGAGATCTTCAATCCCCTCTTTGATACCTCATTCAACACTGGTTCAACATCACCTATTATGCCGGGTAACCACGTCTTCAGCTTCACATCGGGGCTAAAGTAGTCTATGATCACGCATGGTATCTTCCTGTAACCGAGTGCTTTTACAGCCGCCCATCTATGATGCCCGTCAACAATGAGGAATTTATCGGTGCCGGGTATAGGGGTGACTATTATTGGCATGTCTACGGCGTTCTCGCTCCGAATCTTATCAACTAGTTCTCTTAACCTTGCCTCAACTAGTTCCTCGTGGTTAACCAGTTTATCCACATCTATTAGCGTTGGCTCAACATACTTGTAGGGGATGCTTGTCTTAGGTAGCTTAATTATTACTTTACCTGCTTCACTACTCATAACTAGGCACCGTGCTTCCTGAAATAGTCTACTATTTTCTCAGCAACCTCTATGCCGGCTTTTTCCTGCGCCTCCACAGTGCTAGCGCCTATGTGCGGAGTTAAAACTACGTTGTCGAGTTTTAGTAATGCATGATCCTTTGGCAAGGGTTCCTCCTCGAATACGTCTAGCCCGGCGCCAGCGATCCAGCCTTCCTTCAATGCCTTTATAAGTGCATTAGTGTCCACTACCTGCCCCCTCGAGGTATTTATAAGTATCGCGGTTTTCTTCATGAGCCTTAGTCTCTTCTCATTTATCAAGTGCCGCGTCTCAGGTGTTAGGGGAACATGTATTGAGACTACATCTGATTCCTTTAGAAGAGTCTCTAGATCAACGTATCTAGCCCCTAACTCCCTCTCTAATTGCTCATTTCTACCGCAATCATAATAGAGAATACTCATCCCGAGACCTAGCCTGCATATCTTTGCAACAGTTGAACCTATTCTGCCAGCACCAATTATACCAAGGGTCTTACCATTCAACTCGATCCCCATAGCCTGCTTCTTCGGCCACTCGCCAAGCCGCATACGTCTGTCACTGAAGGCTATCTTTCTGGCCACGGCAATCATTAATCCCACTGCGAGCTCCGCAACGCTCACCGATGATGATGCAGGGGCATTGATGACCTCTATCCCCCGGGCTTTAGCAGCTTCGACATCTATGTTGTCTAATCCCACACCGGCTCTAGCAATCACCTTGAGGACATCGGATGATTCTATCACCCTCTTTGTGACCAAGGGCTTGCTACGGACTATAAGTGCGTGGAACCCCTTTATCATTGAGGCTAATTCATCCTCGCTTGGCTCCTCTCTCACGACGACATCAAACCCGTTTGATCTCAACAACTCGATTGCCTTCTCATGAATGTGGCTCGCAACTAGAACTCTATACTTGTATGTACTCATCTATATCCCCCTACTCATACCATATTGCTTCAACCAAATAAAAATATTAAGGAATATAGCCGCTCTTACAGCTTGAAAAAGCTTAAGGGAAGGATTACCCTGGTTTAAAACTTAAGGCTGTAAGTACCTCCTTCAGGTTCCTGAATAAGTCCTCTATATCCTTCTCGGTTATATAGCCCATATGACCTATCCTAAAGGTCTCGTCTTTCACCTTACCATATCCTTTAGCTATTTCAATACCTCTCTTTCTAAGCTCCTCATATATTACCGGCCCCTTGACTCCGGGGGGATTATATACAACTGTTATGGTAGGGCTGTAATAGCCTGGTTCTGCGAAGAGTTTTAAGCCGAGTTCCAGCACACCCCTCCTAATCTTCTCAGCTCTCTCAGCATACATTCTTAGCCATGCTTCTCTCCCACCCATCTTCTCAACTATTCTCAGTGCGACGTTGAGGCCTGCTATTTGTGGAATCGGTGGCGTCGTTGGTGTAGACCACTGTTTCTCAAGGAACTCCTTTATCTCCAGTAGGTCGAAGTATAGTCCTCTCTCGGGTATCTTTTTCGCTTTCTCAAATACCTCCTCGCTTACAGCAGCCATAGCGAGGCCTGGGGGAACACCAAATGCCTTCTGGCTGCTGGCGAAGACCAGGTCTATGCCCCATTCATCCACCCTGATATCAGCTGCACCCATAGCTGAAACAGCGTCGACGAAGAGTAGTTTACCATGCTCCTTCACCACCTTGGCCAGCTCTTTCAACGGGTTTAATACTCCTGTACTGGTTTCATTATATGTTATCGTGACTGCCTCCACATCAGGGTTCTTCTTTAACGCGTCGTCCAGCTCCTCTGGCAGGACTGGCTTACCCAGTGGCTTCTCCAATACTATTGGTATCCTGCCATTCCTCTCCACAGCCTCCTTATACCTGTTCCCGAACTCGCCTATCACTGTTACAAGCACCTTACCCCTAGGGGTAACAGCGTTTCTCACACTCGCCTCCATGAAGCCTGTACCACTTGATGGTATCAGTAAAACAGTGGCTTTTCTAGCCAGGAGGAAGTCGGCGAGCCTTTTAACAGTGTCCTTGTGTAGCTCCTGATACTCCTTACTCCTGTGGCTTAATTGCTGTATCTTCATGGCTTCAAGGACTTCGGGAAAGCATGCAACAGGTCCTGCTGTGAATAGCTTCATGGGTTTAGGCCATAGGATTTTCTCCACTTCCTTAACAACATCCATGTAGCTTGACATATATTCACACCCATGTGAAAAGGTATTGTCGAAGCCTGGTTAAATAATTTATTCAGGAGTCCCAGTCGCTCCACCTACATCATCAACTCAGTACGTCTCTGCCCGGTCATCCCGGATCCTCGCTATCTCTAAACTCCTTATTTAATCATCATGGCAACATCCCAAGGAAGATCCCGTTTCTAGAAGGTTCGGCATATTCTTAAAGAATATATCTCATGTAAAACTTTAGGATCGGTTAGGAGGCTTTCACCATAGTTAGTCTGATCCTTATCCCTAAACTATATTCTGTTGAAATAGGGAGTCTGAGACTTTCAAGTCCTCAGGACCCATCATGCCCAATACTTCCCTAGCTCTCCCCTTAGCGTTTGATAAGGTCATCCAATTTAACAATCCGCAGAAAACAAGGTTTTCGAAGCCTGATAGAGAAGAGTAGAATCCTTTTGAAACATCGATCGCTAATCCAATAAGTGCTCTTACTCTTTTAGCATCTTTAACAACATTGTATCCCAAAACCTCTGCGCGTCCCCGTCTGGGAGTAGAAGTGCTGAAAGTATCCTAGTAATGGTTGTTTTTCCAGCACCGTTAGGCCCTAGTAAAGCATGGATTGCCCCTTTTCCAATCTGGAAGCTCACGTCTTTTACGGCTTCAATGTACCTTGCTTTTCTAAATTCTTCGCTGACACAGTGTTTCTTTCTTAAGTGTTCGACAGCTATAGCGTTCAACAGGGTTCTCCCTTGAAAATCACGTTTATCCCTGGTTTAAACCTTAATCTTTTATAACGGGTTTTAGCCACTTACCGCGGAATATCCAGGCTAATGAGATCAACCCGGTTATTACATTGCTTAAAGACATCCCGATCCATAGCCCTTGAACTCCTAGGGCTAATGGTCCCGGGCCAAAGAGGTATGATAGAATATTTCGTAGAAACCATAGCCTTATTATTGAAATGTACATGACAGCTCTGGTGTGGCCGGAGCCCTGGGCTACGCTGAAAGCGGTTCTGAGCATTGTGAAGAAGACTATTGAAGGCCCCATTATGAGGATAAAGTCTGATGCGTACTCTATAACCTCACTGTCTGAAGGTATGAAGAGATTTGCAATATTGTATCTTAAAGCAATCATTACTAGGACTCCTAGGCTCGTTATTGCGATAGATATTAATAATGCTTTGTACGCTGTCTCCCTAGCTTTTTCATAGTTCCCAGCGCCCAGGTTCTGGCCTATTATTGTAGAGGATGCTGCTAGGATGCTCCCGACTATAATGTCTAAGACCCCGAATGGACGATCCCCGATGCCCCATGCAGCCAGAGCGCTAGAGCCTAACATGCTTATGATTGCTGCGAGCACGGTGAACCCTGCGGCATCACTGAGCGAGGAAATCGATATTGGAAGCCCTATTTTGAAGAATCTTTTAATTATGGAGACGTCTGGTTTGAGGTCTATTTTGGATAACCTTTCCCCCTTTATTCCTTTTTAAACAGTAGAAACAATGATATCAAGCCAGCGATCAAATCACTGATCAATGTTGCCAAGGCTGCTCCAGCAATACCCATGGTTGGAACGCCTAGCATTCCAAAAATGAAGATAGGGTCTAGAACCATGTTCAGAAAAACGCCTAGCGATCTAATTTTCATTGGTGTTATGGTGTCTCCTGTGGCAGAGTATATGGAGAGAGCTGAGTCCATTAATCCAAATATGGGGAAACCCAGTGCGAAGATGCTTCCGTAGACAATGGCTGCAGGACGAACCTCGCTTGGAATCCCGATCACTTCGAGCAGGAAAGGTATGGCTAGGTACGAGACCATACCTATTGGGATTCCTATAGCGGTAGCAATGAACAAGAGTTGCCCACTGGCTTTCAATGCATTTCTATATTCACCGGATCCCCAGAATTGCGAGATCAAAGCCAAGCCTGCTTGAAACAACCCCACTAAGCCTGCTATAACAAGGAATATGACCGGCCACGTGGCATTTATTGCTGCGAGAGCGTCTTTTCCAAGCCTCCCAAGCCAGTACATGTCCGTTAGATTGTAGACTACTTGGAGAGCTTGCGTGATCCCTATCGGAAGTCCTAGTTTAAACATTGTTTTCAACACTGGCTGTTTAACAACCCACTGCTTGTCATCCATTTTAATCACTTATTGAATACATTACATAATGCTCACAGTTATATTTGAATAATGATTGCTGTGATCAGTTTTTAGTCAACAACCGGCCGTAGGCGGGTCGAGGAGAGAAGCAGGTGGGATGAACCCGTGCCCACAGAAACTAAAATAACCAAAGTAATGGACACGGGCAACCACACCGTGGCATTTCAGAGCTTGGTTGAATGAAGCTGAAAGCTTATAAGTCCATTCACCACTATAAGACATTGGTCTCCATGATAGCGGTATCAAGGTAGTTTACCCAGAGTTCCTGTTTAGTCGTAATTAATTTATGGGAGGATACAGCTATGGAGGTATACCTGGAGCTACGTGGAAACCGCTGGATACGTGTCACAGGCAGATTGAAACAGGTGGTTGTATCTAAGGGTAGGAAGAGCCTTAGATACGTGTTAGTTGGTGAAACAATTGATAAACCCCCATCTACCGAGAGCTGGTACTCGATGAAGGTACCTACTGGCGGGCTTAACAAGCTTATCCTCAAATTAATCGAGGAGAATAAAGGGCACATAGTTGTATTTGAGAAGAGTGAAGATAGCGAATACGTTGCTAAAACGGAATCAATGGAGGCCCTTGAACTAGTTAGAAAAACTATTAGAGATGTCCTCGTAGCTAAGGGTAGAACCATGCAAAGGGATTATGGCTTAGGCGAGGAGTCTTTAAAACAGTCTAACGCGGATGGGAAGGAGGAGGGGTAAAAGTCTTTTTAATACTTATAGCCTCACCACTACGTGTTATCTCTATTCTCTCCACCTCTAGCTTGAAGCCGCAGATTGGACATCTATAGTTGAAGTATGCCTTCACCGTGCCATCGCTAAGCTTCTCGGATTCCAAGACAAGTATCATCGTATTATTGTCTTTAGGACACTTTACCTCAGTACTCAAGTATATCACCACGCATTTACCATACCTCCATAGTTTATATTTGTTTCAAGCATTAATAACTCATTGATTACGATTACTAAGGGTTGAAAGATATGGGTAGGGAATTAAGGATAGGGAAACTCGTAAGTCTCATGGAGTCCCATGGATTACAGGACATAGTATTGGTCTCACCTGAAAATATAGAGTATTATACTGGCGTGGAGACAGTGGCCGATGCCACGCTACTGCTACATGCAACTAGAGGCGGGGATGTAAGTATATATGTCCCGCTCCTCGAATACTATAGATACAGGGATTCCCTTCCGGGGGAAGTAGAGGTATACGCTTACTCGAAAACCCTGAAGCCTAGTGATGCAAGGATAGTTGAAAAAGACTACAGGGAGATCCTGAAGGAAATAATCGATAAAAGCGGCAAGATAGGTATTGACAAACCGCTTCAAGACACCCCGATCCAGCAGGAAACCCGTAGCGATAGAGTAGTCGATATCTCGGGGGACGTGTGGAAGCATAGAATGATTAAGGACGAGGAAGAAATAGAGGCCATCAGGGAGGCAGTTGATATAACCATAAAGGGGATAAGGACGATCCAGGATAATATATCGGAGGGCGTTACGGAGGCCGAGCTCGCAGGTTTCTTTGAGGAAAGGGTGAGAAGGGAAGGAGTGAAGAAGTACGCGTTCGACCCAATTATAGCATTTAAACCAGGTAATAGCTATCCCCATATTCTACCAGGTAGTAAGAAGCTGGGTAGGAGGGATCTCGTGTTAATCGATGTGGGTGTTAAATACAGAGGTAGATGCAGTGATTTAACGAGGATGATTACATGGGGTAGACCCACCCCTGATGAAAGAAGGAGCCTGGAAGCAGTGGAGGAGGCACTCTGGGAATCAATTGACAGTATCTACCCAGGTATTAAAGCCGGTGATGTTGCTGAGAAAGCTGTTAAAAAACTTGAGAAATACGGCTTACATGAGAGATTCATACATGGGTTAGGCCATGGAATAGGTATAGCTGTACATGAACCCCCATATCTTAGGCTTGGAAGCCCAACGCTACTTGAGCCGGGGATGGTCTTCACTATTGAGCCAGGCGTGTATTTTAACGGTAGGTATGGCGTGAGAATGGAGGAGGATGTATTAGTGACCAAGAATGGTGTTAGAGTGCTTTCACGCAGGCTTAAACCATTGCTGATGCTATAGTTTTTCAACTGGTGAACCATTTTCTCCTTATTTCATTAATTATTGAGTCATTACTTGGACCGATTGCAAGCCTCCTTATTATCTCTACTTTATCTACCCGTATATGATTCAGCGGTGGTTCAACTAGTATGCTACTTCCTAGCTTTACAGCCGCCACTATTGCTAACGCTACATCAGTGTTTCTCAGCCGCCCTGTTAGAGAGATGAAGTAGTCTATTAATCCTAGCGATGCCAGGGTGGACTCAATTGATGCGGAGCCCATTATCCTTAGCTTAAAGCCTTCTCCCTGATTGATAACTATATCCCTTATAACCGAGAACTCCTCTACTCTATTAAAGTAAGCTGATATAATTCTATGCTGCCTTCCATTGTTTGATACCCGTTTCTCATAAACCTTATTGCCATATATGATCTTGCTATCAATGTACTCTATTTGAATATTGTTGAATACATCCGCTATCACGCCATATATGGCTTCATGTATTAGTGGAGGCGATCTAGGTCTATTAACCGTATATAGTGTCATAGAAATACTTGCAAACGGTATTTGCGATACATAGTTAAGGCTTCCATCAAGGGGATCGAGTAGTACTATGTAATCAGGATTTTCTCTCAGCCTATATAATCCCTTCTCCTCACTGACTACCCATATGTTTAACCCGGATTTACTGAACGCGTCGACAACATACTCCTCCGCCATGAGGTCTATGCGCCTCGTTATATCTCCTGAAACCCCCTCCCCAACTACAGTAGCGTACCCTGGGTCCCCGTAGTGCTCGCGTAGGAGCGATTTCAACTCGTCGATGATCTTTTTAGACGCCTTGATCATCTCATCCGATTCATGCATTGCTTTTACCACCTTTGTGATTTAAACCCATCTAGAATCATTAATTATTTATTTAGTAAGGCTGGATAATGATTAAATAGGTGTCGCTTTTGCCGCATTACTTAAGAACGCATGACCGGCTGGATGAAGCCAGTGAGATATTTGCAGATCCATTGAATCTGGCCTCGCTGATTAGAAAAATCAGTATTGTTGAACCTGAGAGAGAATTATTGTGCAGTGAAGCAGTTGATACACTGGGTAAAGTTGGCGAGAGATTCTTTAAGGAAAAGAATGACCTAGCCTACGCTGTCATAAAATATGATCGAAGGAGGAAAACCCTTAGATTCATAGTAGTGGGAAACATAGTGCTCACCGTAGTGGGTGAGGTCCCAGGAGCCATTGTGAAAGGCAGTGAAGCATATAGAATGCTTCTCGAGGCCGCATCATATCCTAAAACCACCTGTAGCATTGTAATAGGGAGATTAAGCCAGGATGATCTACCCCCCTCATTAAAGAGTATCCTGGAGAATGCATTGAAAACCAGGATTGCTTTCCCCGATGCATGGATCAATAGAGCGATATATGGATTCAAGGTAACCAGGATACTGGACGAGGATGAATATAGTTTTAAGCTACATGCAGTTGACTCTGGGGGATCCCAGTATATTATTGAAATACCGAAACTGGAGCAAGTGGATAATACGGGGAAACTATTTCTAAACACCATTGATGCATTAAACTACCAGTTCTCCCTAAGATCCATTCAGTACCCGGCCAGCGTTGAGGCAGATGTATTAAGGAAGCTGGCCGGCTTCGCTAAGTATATGGGCCAATGCATAGGCTTTATAACCGGCCAGCATCCCATCGATGAGAAAACGTATCTTGAGCTTCCTCCATGCATTATTAGATCACATAGTGGCGGCGTAAACCTTGAGAGGAAGATCGAGGAGTCCCAGTTAAACACTGAGGAAGCACTCTTCATTCTCCATAGGTTAACTGGGTTGACTGCCCTTATGAATACGCTGGGCTACGGGTTGAATGCTTTAAGACTTAGAGATGTATGGCTGGTGGAGGACCAGGGTGAGCCGCTAGGCTATAGGCCCGTGGTTGAGTATTGCACTAGTCTTCAGAGGCTCGACTCTCCTTATAGGGGGTTATACAGGGGGCTTGAAACCATTGATCCCCTTATACTACTCACTAACAGGGTTACACCGGCGAGTAATTTATTCATGACTTCCTCCATGATCCTGCAAGCCTTAACGAATAAACCTATCCTACCGCATCTCCAGTTAAATAAGCTGATATCACGCATCCTCTTTAATATAGAGACCCCCCTCTTACAAGGCGAGGGGTTAGAGGAATACACGAGTAACTTGAAAACCATTATCGAGCAGCTAGCACGAGGAGAGACAAGAGTTGAGGAAGCCTTACCTAAGCTATGGGAACTTGTTGACGAATATCTCGCAAGGTATCTCGAGTCTCTGAGAGGTAGGATCAATGGAAGAATCCTAGAATACTTAACGAGGGTTCTAAGCATTAACCCCGGGAAACGTGTTCAGAATCCCGTTGACATGTTTAAAATCCTGGAGGAAACGCTTATCGAGGATGGATACTCTGAAATACTAGTATTGAAAACATAGTGGAGTATTTTTCACTGCTTAGACTTTAACATAGGTGTTCAATAGCTAGGGCGGTAAAAAATATAATCCCAGTCCTGGATATTAAACAGTAAGCCTGCCGCCGTAGCTCAGCCTGGTGGAGCGCTGCCCTGGTAAGGCAGAGGACCCGGGTTCGAATCCCGGCGGCGGCTTATCCTCTTTAGGACTTACAACTGAAGGCCTTGTCCTTTAGGTGGGGATGGTGGAAGGCTTATAAGTTGTTTCCTAGTTGTTGGATTACAGGGGAGAAGACTCTAGCCTGGATGAGGCGGGAGCTAGCCCGCCGACCACCCAGCATACAGGAGATGGAAACCCGGAATAGATGCAGGAAACCAGTGAACCCCACACCTTAGAGTGGGGAGGAGGTCAGAGGTATAGTAGATGGGTTTTGGACTCATGGTGAGTAAGCTATGCGTACCCATCTGGTTTTAAGGCTTAGGAAGAGATGTGTTAGGAATTTCCTGGTATTCTTGGTATTGATTCTACTTGTTTCGGCATACGTGCTTGATATCTCGCAGCCTAAGCTGGTGGTTTCAACATATGACTTACTGGTGGATCAAAAATATAGTAGGGCATTCTTACTAGTGAATGCCAACGGATACATTACTCCCATTGGTTCATTGGTTGTAAGGCAGAACGAGACGGTGGTTGTTAAACTACTTATCGGCGACTCGTCTCTCCCAATAGGCGAGTTATTGATCACTAATGGGACAGACCTATATGTTATAGATAATCAAACCAGTCTATTTTTACCCTGGGAGAAAATAGAGAACCTCACGCTTGCAACGGATATAAAATTAGACCTCGGGATAAAACCCTACTTCCCATACCCACCAGTGTTTACTACGTTACTTGAACCCGGCCACTGGCTGGTGAACTTTCAATCCCCCTACCTATTTAATGTGACGGTCGACCTTTATATTCTACCCGTGGACCCAGTTGTGGAAATACATAATAATGGATGGGGAGCGTGTAGAACCTACATAAAGATATACGGGGTGAATGCATCTATCAACACTGTAAGCATTAACGTTGATCCCAGGTCTAGCAGGACCATAAAGATAAATGGGACAGGACAACCAGTAGTAGCGAATAGCGAGGTTTTATGGGGTCCCATGGTCTTCTCAATAGAGGATGGAAAACTAATTATGGATCTTCAATCATATATGATTCCAATACTCACTCTAGAGACTCTCATCACGGCTATAGTAATGTTAACTGTATGCAGGAAGAAACAGGGTACTGGAAAAGTTAGGAGGAAGTAGCGGGGGGTGGATTTGAACCACCGACCTCGGGGTTATGAGCCCCGCGGGCTACCAGGCTGCCCTACCCCGCTATGATGCCCCGCCGTTTTCTATGTAATTATAACAAGGGATTATAAGTTTTTACTGTTTGCCCATAGCCTAGTTATCAAATCAGCCAGCCGGCGGTATTTCCGCCGGCTGGGAAACGCTGTAGCCTACCCCCGGGTATCCTAGCCAGGCTAAACCCTCGGATACCCTTTAAACCCCTTAGGGTCTTACCCAGCTTTATACACTAGTTAATCTAGTGTATTTATAGCTGGGTTGCCTGGCTTCGGGGCTGAGGGGGTAGTTAGCCGCTAATAAAATTATTATTTTAAACCTACTAATAAATTTTTACAGCTAGAAGCCCGCTCTTATAGAGCGGGAGAAGGCTGGGGCATGCTTTCCCAGGTGAGGTAGAATGGGTTTAAAGAGGATTTGTGGATGGGTTATAAGGAAGAAGAGTATTGGAAGGATAATTATTATCGAGGTAAGTAGCGACAATGTGAAACCCAGTGTCCTGGTATTAAAGGAGGAAAGGGAGCCTGAATTATTTAAGCTGGGGATGGAAATCGATATCGGTACAGCCCTCTGCTTCGAGGGAGAGGAAGCCCCAGAGCAGAGGAGTGCAAGGGGAGTAGAGTATATAGCTAGGAAGATAGAGGTTTACGCGAAACCTATTGAACCCCTCCCAGTCGATACCATGGGTAAGGTACCGGCTTTACTCGATACAAGGATAAAGTACAGGTGGCTCTTAGTGAGAAACCCCGTTGAGAAGGCGATATTCATCATTAGGAATAGCCTACTCAATGCAGCCAGGGAGTATTTATCCAAGAACGGGTTCATAGAGGTTCAAACCCCGAAGATCGTGGCTGCTGGTGCTGAAGGCGGTGCAACACTGTTTAAGATCCAGTATTTCGAGAACGATGCATATCTCAGCCAGAGTCCCCAGTTATTTAAACAAATGCTGATGGCTGGCTTCACAAGGGTCTATGAGATAACCCCGTATTTCAGGGCTGAGAAATACAATACGACGAGACACCTGAACGAGTCATGGGGTATAGACGTGGAACAAGGCTTTATAAATAGCGTCGAGGATGTTCTCCGAACGCTTGAAAACCTGATTACATACATCATAGAGTATGTTTTGATGAATAATAAAGAGGAGCTGGAAATACTCGGCGTCACGATTAAGAAACCATCGACACCGTTTAAGAGGCTGAAGTTCCAGGAGGCAGTCGATATACTTAGAAGCGAAGGACTCGAGGTTTCGGAGACAGAGGACCTAAGCGATTACGCTGAGAAGAAGCTGGGGGAAATAATGGCTGAGAAGGGATATGAGCTATACTTTATAGTGGGATTCCCATGGGCTTCAACGGGCTTCTACTACATGAGGGATGAAGACGGGGTCTACACTAGGAAATTCGACCTCGATTACAGCGGGCTAGAGATAGCGAGTGGAGGACAAAGGGAGCATAGGTATGAGAAGCTATTGAACGCGTTGAAGGAGAAAGGCCTTAACCCGGAGAACTTCAGCTTTTACCTGGAGGCTTTCAAATATGGTATGCCGCCACATGGCGGGTTCGGGCTTGGTGTTGAGAGATTACTGATGAAGATGCTCAACCTGGAAAACGTTAGAGAGGCCATATTATTTGTTAGGGATAGAACAAGACTAGTGCCATAACCTTTTTTAGCACCGTTTCTCCCTAAGTGTTCACTCTATCGTTTTGTATAATTTCATGGTTTCACTTAGGGGTTCCACCCCACCTGCCAACCTATATAAACCCCTCCTTTAAACACCAAAAATCAGCTTCCATAGAGCTAAATCGTGTAGCGACTTTGTATCCTCTTGTAGCTAAAGCTTTTTAAACTATATTTATGATCACAAATATAAGGTTGAAACCATGAGTACATCGAGGGCGTACATCAGGCTCGTTAAAAAGCTCACGGTGGAGAATCTATGGCTCTACATAGTCAAAATACTCATGGAGGAGGGTAAGCCGTTGAAGGCATATGATATAAAGGTTAGGTTGAGGGAGAAATTCGGTATAGATCCCCCTGCTGTAACCGTGTATACTGTTGTATACAGGATGAGCCGGGATGGACTACTATCCCGGAGACAGGAGAATGGTGAAGCATTGTACTCTGTAACGGAGAGGGGGATCAATGCATTCAAGAATGCGCTTGTATTGATCGAGGAGATTCTTAGTAAGCTTAAATTATAGGTGGTCGCCATGATTCGCGTGGCTATAATAGGTCAAGGATTGGTTGCACTACACTTCGAGGTTGGATTAGAGAGATTGAAGAACAATGAGATACCTGATTATGGAGTTCCCCTGAGGGAGTGGCTCCCCTACAAGTATAGTGATATAGAAATAGTGGCATCATACGACGTGGATGAATCAAAGGTTGGGAAGACAGTATACGAGTTGGCGAGAAGGGATTACCCGGGTGATTCAATACCTGGATCCCTGAAGGACATCGTTGTAAGCAGGGGTATTCACTTAAATAGCATGAAGGGACTCCCCTTCAAGGCTAGAGGGAGAGAAGAGGATAAGGGTATTGAGGTCGCGTTAAACGAGTTGATCGATGAATGGAGGAATCTCAACGTAGACGTATTAATCAACGTTATGACTACTGAACCTGTTGAAGCCATTGGTGATCCAAGGGAGATAGAGAGGAGGGCTTTGCACGGTGATCTAACCGCTAGCCAGACATACGCTTATGCTGCAACGCTTTACGCGGCGAAATATAGACCTGTAACATTCGTTAATGCAATACCCTCACCCCTAGCGAATGATCCAGGCTTCATCAAGCTATGTACTGAAAGGAAATGCACCATACTAGGTGATGATGGCTCAACTGGGGCAACACCCTTCACAGCCGACCTACTGGAACACATGTACGAGAGGAATAGAAAAGTCATCGATATCGCGCAGTTTAATATAGGCGGTAACACTGACTTCCTCTCATTGAACCTACCTGAGAGAAACATCATGAAGAAGACGACGAAGAGCGGTATCGTAAAGGATATACTTGGCTATGAGGCCCCCAACTACATCAGGCCAACCGGGTATCTCGAGCCATTAGGGGACAAGAAGTTCGTCGCCATGATCATTGAGTACTATAGCTTCGGTGAATTCAAGGATGAATTCTATATATTAATGAGGATAAATGACAGCCCAGCACTAGCTGGCCTACTCGTAGATCTAGCTAGAATAGGAAGAATAGCTCTTGATAGGCAGGCCTACGGAACAATCTACGAGGTTAATGCGTTCTATATGAAGAGGCCTGGTCCCCATGGGTCAAAGGCGGTCTCAAAATACCATGCGTTCCAGAAACTATTGAACTGGCTCGGTATAAGTGATCCTAGGTATAAGGTATAGGTTTTTACTCTCAGCCAATATTCTCCATAAATGATTAAATTACTGGAGATAAATCGATACTTAATGAGGTGGCTTTGAGTGAAGATAGTCTTAATAGGCGCCCCTGGGGCAGGTAAGGGAACCTACGCACAGATATTAAGGGAGAAGTACTGTATTCCTCATATTTCAACCGGCGATATATTCAGGGAGGAAATAGCTAGAGACACCGAGCTGGGACGAGTGGTTAAATCCTATATAGAGAAGGGATTACTGGTTCCAGACGAGATCGTTATAGAAGTTGTAAGCAAGAGGCTGAAGCAACCCGATGCGTCGAGAGGCTTCATCCTAGACGGGTTCCCCAGAACCCTAGAGCAGGCCAAAGCCCTCGATGAAATAGTAGATGTCGACGCCGTGGTGCATCTCGTGGTTTCGGAGGAGGTAGCTGTAAGGAGATTAAGTGGGCGGAGAATATGTCCAGTATGCAATAGAGTATATAATATATACTATGAGCCGAAGCCCAGAGAGGATGAGAAGTGTGATTACGATGGGGCACAGTTGATCAGGCGCCCAGACGACGAGCCAGAGGTAGTGAGAAACAGATATAGAGTGTTCTATGAGACGTTTAAACCGATAATCGAGTACTACAGGGTAAGTAATAAGCTTATTGAAGTAGATTCAAATAAGTCTATCAAGGAGGTATTCCCGGTGGTGGAGGAAGTCTTAAGGAGGAATAAGATACTCCGGTTACAACCATGCAAAGAAGATGTCAGAGTAGGGTAGTGTTGATGCGTAAGGAGAAGACCGCTGAATATGTTAGAAGCCTCATCTTGAAACTCTATGATAACCGGGACTACTATTTCTACGGCGACGAATTAAATAGTGAGGGATGGAAGGTATTCGGGGAAATAATCTATCACACCCTTAAACAAATGCCGTGGTATAGGAGGAGAATAAGGGATCTAAGGAGGAAGCCGACCTATGAAAATATATTCGTATTCACCAAGGAGGCCTACGACGTTCCATGAGGCCCGGAATTATTCTTAACCCTATTCCTGAGCACGGGTATACAGTTATTGCATGGTGGATGACTGCACTCAGGATTAGGGTTCCTTATCTGGACTTTAAAGTCTGGGAGGAGCCTCCCGTATTCCACGTGTATTTCAAGGTCCCCGCTGGCATCATCTCTCAATATATCTATAACTGATGCGACATCGCCCCTGTCTTTTCCATAGATCACTAGGATGGCTTCATCATCGCTCACCTTCATGCCTGTTATAACCCTATTACATTTAGAGGCCCTCGACAACAGCTTCTCCATTTTATGCCCCTTCAACCTAACTAAGGCTGCAGTGCTTCCAGTGATAAGCGGTGAAACAGATAAGGTGAAGCTTATCAAGCCCTTATAAGATAGCTTCCTAATCCTATCCCTTAAAGCAGTGTAATTCATATCTAAGTCGTCGGCAAGCCTCTTAATACTTATCCTTGGGTTTTCGGCAAGCCTCTTTGTTAGTTCTAGCTCCTTGTTTTCCAAGTCCTCAGTCACCATCGGGTTGAAGATTTATGTAAACCCTATTTTATTCTTAAAACACTATACCAGCAGGGGTCCGCCTAAAAGACGTGAAGGGCTTGCCTCGATAACTAGGCGTGTTTTCTCAGGTATTCAAGGTCTTCGATGCTCATCCACCAGCCCATTGAGCCCAGTATTTCCTTTACATGCTCTATATTCTCTGTCTTAGGTATGGCTATAACATTCATATGGCTCACCAGGTAGTTCAATGCTACCTGTATAGGTGTTTTGCCATACTTCTCAGCCATTTTCTTCACGACATTATTTATCACTACGTTCCCTCTTTCAAGAGGGGTATATGCTTGGAGAGCTATCTTCTTCTCAATACAGTAGGGTAGGAGTTCTTTTTCCACATAATGCCTGTTGAATACACTGTAGTGAACCTGGTTCGCAACTATCTCGTGCCTGCTTGTAGCCTCTATGGCTTCTCGCAGCATGGCTGGTTCGAAATTACTTACCCCTATATACCTGGTTAAACCCTTCTCAGCAAGCACCTCGAAGTTTCTTACCTGTACCTTTATCGGGAGGTTTTCATTGGGCCAGTGGATTAAGTAGAGGTCTACATATGGTACACCAAGCCTCCTTAAAGCCTCCTCAGCCGCCCTAATAATCTTCTCCTTGTCATCGAGTCTGTTCGGTAGCATCTTGGTCGTTATGAATACACTGTCCCGTCCAACCTCCTTAACCACTCTTCCAATGAACTCCTCAGCTCTCCCGCCATCATACATTTCGGCAGTGTCAACCAGGTTTACACCGTGGGTTAATGCATAGATGAACGCGTCAAACGCCTTATCATAACTCTTGATACCATACGTGCCGAGCCCTATTGCTGAGACTTTATCGGACCCGATTACCTTCCACTCCTTGAACTCATACATGGTGTATCCCTTAATAGTACATTTTTTATTACGTAGTGGAAACTAATTAAGTTTAGAGAATGCATACCCACGGGCTACTACTGAAGGCATACCTGATCTATTACGGCCTCAAGGGCGTTGATAGGCTCGTAGCCCTTGTTAAAGATGTAATCGTAGAGAAGCCTATAGTGCATTGTTACCTCCTCACTAAATTTTTCCAGCTCACTCCACGGCGGCTCCGTCTCCTCGCCTACCCCGATACCAGGGCATATCCTTGAGACATACATCCTATCCTTTATCGAGGGGGAGATAGGTATGAAGGGGAATAACCTGCATCTTCTCGGCCTAGCCGGGTAGATGCTGCATGCTGGCAAGTTGTTACTGGATTGGAGAAACACACATCTATTGTTGATGCCTCTTAAAACAGGTATGGGGATTTGATCGGCTATAACTGCGTAGATATATCTGCCAACCAGGCTCCTCCACTCCGTGTTAAGGAACCTGGCTATTCTACATATATCGAAGGCTGTTAAAGCCACATTAGGCCCGCTGCCGCAGCAGGTGCCACTCCTGATACACTTATACCTTATCCTCTCCCCTCTCGAGACCATGCGCTCCAATATGGACTACCCACATAATCCTTTAAGCGGGCATCTAGCACAAGTGTTGCAACCATTTGTTAAACTATATATTATTTCTTCATCGGCGTCGTCGAGTATTACACCCGGGATGAACCGGTACTTCTTTTCCTTACTCTTCATTATTTCCTCACCGTTATTCCTCACCATAATTAATTGGTTTAACCCTATTATAACTTGTTTATACAGCAGGTCATCTTTAAGATTAGTTGACACGGTTTTCAAGGGTTAAAACATGTCTAAACGGTGAGTTATCGGGTACTATATGTAGCCAACCATCTTCATTGATGTATCCACGTGTTATCGCCACCTTACCTAAATCGCTGTTGATTATGCATGTATCGTCCTTAACCGATCCAAGGCTTTCACAGGCATCTAGGACTGGTTTCATTAATCCCTCTCTTAAACCTGTTTGTAAAAGCAACCAGTCTTCCAACCCTCCTTCTACATAGCCGCCTCCACTAGTGTATGGCTTCAGGTAGAATTTAAACACCATGGTGTTAACTAGGTCGAGGGATAGCGGTCTCAAGCCGGTCTCTAAGAGAATATAAGTGCCTATTCCACCGTAGAATGACGCGTTTAATGATAGATCTATCTCAATACTACCGGTTGATGTAACACCGTCTGCAATGCTTCTACATGTATCGAGGCACCTCTTATACCATTGAGGCTCACGTATATTTGTCACAGCCCTCCATGCATCGCCCCCTCTGAGTAATGACACCCTATAGTTGAGCAGTGGTAACACCGTCCACCCCTTATACCCTCTGTACGTAAAGGTTCCTAGGATTACTGTAAGTGGGCAACTATATAGCTCGCTGTACATCCACATGGTTTACAACCTTATATACCACTATTCCACTAGATAGTGTTTAATAATTATTAGCCTACTTTATTATATGAGAAGCAATGGTGTTTGATAATGTTTACCTGGAGAGGTTTAAATCCATACCTGTTGCTACTGCTAGTACTCTGCATGCTTACTGGTTTAACCCATGTAGTGCTGGGTACGCAACAGGGGGTCGAGAGTGTCGAGTATGTTGTTTTCTACGACCCGATCGAGGGGACAGGGGTTCTCCGTGTCTCGATCACTATGTCGCTCGCGCCTGGTGAGATAGGTAATGTGGATCTACCCGTCAAGATATTCAGCGACGCCTCCCTCTACTTCTTCAACTACACTATGGATCCTCCAACGGGTTCCCTGGTGGTAAATTACGATGATGACACGGGGATTGCATCGCTCCTCGTATCCAATGCTTCGACGGTGACGCTGTATTTCACAGTCAGTAACTTAACTGAGGAAGCCTCGATAGGTTCTTATACAGCGACGCTGGATTTACTGGATTATACCAGTGGAGCGGTGAACGTATCCGTGGAGATATACTTGACGGGAATATATGATGTCATAATAGACTCCTACCCCAGGGTATCTGGTTACAGCATTCAGACGTTAACTAATACAACAGTGATCCGGGCATACGATCCAGCGATATACTTCATAGTGTTGAAGATACCCGTGAACACTGTTCCCCCTTCCTCCACTCAATTCAATCTATTAAACTTACTGTTCCCCTTACTGCTAATAACGGTAGTCGCGGCGGTGATCATCGTTCTAAGGTGGAGGAGGACCAGTATAGGTAGAATCGAGAAGGTCAATGTTTTAAATGATCCCGTTTCGAGAAGCATAATAAGGGCCCTAGGTGAGGCTGGAGACGCTGGCTTAACTCAAGCTGAGATAACGAATAGGACCGGGATACCTAAGTCAAGTGTGAGCAGAAGGATAAGGAGACTCGAGGAAGAAGGATTCATAACAGTTGCTAGGACTGGTAAATATAATTACTTAAGGCTAACAGATAAAGGTAAGGAAGCATATAGGAGAATAGTGGAGAAAAAATGAGAGAGCCTAGACCCCTTTACGGCATGGGTTTCTTTCATGTATTGAAATCAGGCTGGATCAATGAGGTGGTGATTTTCGATTACCACGACCCGGATCATTACTACCATGGTTTAACAAGCGATGAGCTGGTGGAGGAAAAAGAAGCACTGGCTAAAAACATGCAGTTCTACCTTGACATGGAGGAGGTTAAACTCAACGGTAAGCCGTGCTTTCCAAGAGTTATAGATGTCGACATAGGTTTTAGAGGTAGCATTGAATATCCATATATAGTCTTCATAATCGTGTTTAAAGGAGAGTTAAAACCGGGTGTAAACGTGTTCGAGGATATCTACGAGGAGGAAACAGTTGAGTACGGCTATAGAGTATACTGGATGCTCCCTGAAACAGGTAGATTCATTGAGGCTGATCTAGGGGTTCCATATACTATAACCGGTGGAGGCAGGCTACTAGTATTCAACGTGGAACCCGGGGTAAAAGTAAGAGGCTATGAGAAAATAGTTTTCGAGGTTGAAAGAATTAATAGCCTCAGTAGACATAGGTCTACAACGCGGGAATGATGTATGGGGACCTCTATTGAAAATAGGGGTCGTCTGAAGAGTGATGTGGGGCCAAAGCGCTGAGCCCGCCCATATATATTTTACATTGATGATGAGTACGCTATCGGATGAATCGTGATTAAAACAGACCCCTCTGAAGAAGCATATATGCCCTCTAGATCCATCTGGCTCCTCAATAACTCTAGCTAGATCGGTGTTGAAAATCTTTTATATGGTACGTTTTCAACTATTTCCCGGTTTGCCATAAATACGAGTCTTGGTTTATGAGTACCACTCTATCGGCTTATATGGCCCATTGTAAGTGATCCGGCCGCTCTCAACCACTATTAGGTGGTCGAAGCGGATTCGGGATTGTATATGGGATATGATTATCATATTTGATGGCTTTTTCTCGAGTAGCTCGGATATTAATGCCCTGCTACCAGAATCTATACCGCTGAAAGGCTCATCCATAATAATTAACTTCTTATTGGAGGCCAGGGCTATTAACAGGCTTGCTTTTCTCCTCCACCCTCTGCTGAGTTCACATAGTCTTTTATCTTTATGGTTCAGTAAGCCGAGTTCTTTGGCAATAGCATCTACATTATCTTCCCCATACTGTTCTCTAAGCACATTGAGAAGCGTTGACAGCTTGAGATTATCGGGCAATTCATCCTTGTCTCTGACATATGTGACCTGTTTAGCCAACTTATTTGACTCCGTGAATGGGTTTAATCCAAGTAGCCGCACCTCACCTCTAGTGGGCCTCATTAAACCTAGTAATACTTTGATCAAAGTTGTCTTACCGCTACCGTTCGATCCAACTATGAGTATTTTCCCCACCGGGGCCTCGAGTTCTTCAACTTCCAGTGCAACCAGTTTATGATATTTGACGAGTAGGTTTCTCACAGAGAACATGGGGTTTTTCTCGTCGTGCATGTAAGACGCCTCATTGCATTCTGTCAGTCGTCGTGATGTCAACGTACACGACTGGCGTTTTTATAGTTGGTGGCGCATCGGGGGAAAATATAACTCTAGCTTTGCCGATAAAAAATACAGTGTTTCTTTCTACAGTAACGCTTAGGGACGAGGAGTTTGCCTCATAGATTTTATCATCAAAGTAGAATTGTATGGTAGCATAATCTAAGGCACGTTCCAGCGCCCCCAACTCGCGTAATACTATGCTCACATTAGTGATTCCGGGCTTTAACACTGTAGCTATAATCCACTCATAAACTACGGGTTTCCCGGCTTGTTTCCCAGTGCTAATCAGTAACGTATAGGAGTCGAGCCAGTACACGGCCCGGAACCTTGAAGGGATACCGTAGCCATTATATATCATAAGGACTCCCGTGGCGGTTGATGCAATGAATAGTAAGGCAATGATTGCCGCAAAAAACGATGCCTTCAAACTGAGATCCACCTCCTCCATACTGCTATCGCTAATAACATAAGGTTAAGTCCGATGAGGACGATGCATAGGAGAGTTAGCTCGCTTGTTGCCAGGTAGATTTTATCGATGCCTAGACTTAGAAGAAAACTTAGGAGAGCACCAAAGTAGTTTTTGCCGGTGATTATGAATCCATTGTAGAAGATCACCGTGGCAAGCACCATGAATATTGAAATACTAGCTACGATGCTTAGGAACAAGCCATCGATGCTTGAATTAAAGTAGAAAACATACACAGATGCTGACATCAAAATGAACATTGATACGTATCCGAGAGATATAAGCATGATCGGGATAAAGCAGGCCAGGATTATCCAACCTAGAGACTTCCCAACAATGCTCATGGATGGTATTATTACGCTTTCAAGCCTATTGGTTATCGGGTATACGGTTATAAACATGGATATGATGTAGATTAGCCAAAACTCGAGCTTTGCACCATATAGATTGTAAAGGAAGGCTTGTGCCGCTGTAGTCCTTATAGAATCCAATGATGGAAGGGGCATTGGTTGATGAAATCCACTTATATATCCAGGTATTCGGCCAGTTGGATTGATAGTTGAAGCCGATAAACCGGCTTGGTAAGCCAGGGTCGTGAACAAATAGAAAAAGCTTGCAACACTAGAGACTATCCCTATAGTGATCGCTATAATTTCTATAATGGAAGGATCCGACAAGGCCAACGTGTATATTCGTTTCATGGGTATCTCCTCGGGAGAGGCTCTAAGCATAGTTATTTGCTATCTAGGATGCATTGATTCTATTGGATCTACGCCTCCTATATAACAGATACGCTGTGGATAATATAAGTGGCGTTATTACTAATATGGGGATAGTAACATATATACTGCGCCATCCAGAAACCTCCCCGCCTCTACTTGTTGAGTTGCTTGAATTAGAATCACTGGCTGAAGGAGTTGTCGAGGTCCCGGGCTCGTTCCCAGAAGGAGGGGTGGTTGTGGTTTCCGGTAGCGATGAATTATTATAGATGAGGTTTCTAACAATATCCACGCCTTTTTCTCCCCCTAGCCGATAAGCCGTTGTTAATACTGCGGATTCTAGATACTCCAAGAATTCGCGGAATTTCTTCTCGGGATCGGCACCATTGACTATCTCATACCATGTGTTATAATACTTTGTTTTCACGCTAGATTCCAGATTGTTCAGTATTGATAGCCTTGTGTTCCTGTCATGCAATACCCTATCTCCGGTGGTCAACATAAATCTTTCTGCGAGCCTGGTATCTATGGCGATTGTAATATAATTACCTTGGGGCGGTGGCTCAGGTGGCGACGCGGTCTTCTCTATCGTAATATCCGTTTCAGGTGGCATGATATCGAGCAGAGCATACGCTATTTTATAATTGGGCCCTTCACCGAGATACTCGGTTAAGTGTGTTGCCGGTAGTATAAACATTGAGCCTATGGGAGTTAATGGGAGGTGCGAGGGCACAAATGCCCATAGGAATGAGCCCACACCTCCTTTCCTTAGAGTAGTATTGAAGCTGATAAACCCGTCATTTCCGGCAATTACTTCATTCAGCTTATTCAAGCGCCCTTCTTCAATATATTCCCTGAGCCCTTCTACGATGAGTTCCTTGTAGTTTTTCAACGCCGTGGAATTTATTAGCAGGGTTAATTGGTTGTATGTTGGAAATGTGATATTAACGTATGGACCCACAATCATTCCCTCGCGAGCTTTTATACTGATTTCTTTACCAAGGTATACTCCGTGATATTCCTTCCAGAGCTGAGGGAGGGCTGCATTTGCTCTCTCAAATAAAAATTGCCTAGCCTCATCTATATTGTTCTCTATTAAAGATTTTAGCCTTTCTATGGTGATCTGTAGTTCCGTCTCATGTTTTAGATAATATTCTACATCCTTACTGTAAGCCTCATAGAGCTTGTAGAGGAGTAGTGATAGATCTAGAGATGGTGTCGCTATTGGCAACGTCCCAACAGGTATCCAATTAGATCCATTCCAGTAGCTTGCACTCCACGTATTCATGTCGATGAGAAATCTGAAGGTTATATTGTATTCTTTAAGAGCAATTCTAACGATATCCGCTAGTCCATACTTTGTATAGTATAGCTTAATCAGCAGTTCGAAATGAGTTGAATTGAGATACCTGTATTCAAAAACCATGCTCCCGGGCACAAGCTCTAGTAAAACATTGTATTTCTCAGTATGCCGCATAGGTATAAATACGTGGACGCAGGCAAGGACCTCGGATCCTTCATACCCCAGTGTAACCCCCTTGATCTCCACATTATCTTTTCCACAACCAATGTAATTGGCAATTGTATAGAATAGCTTGGTGAAACGGGTTCCATTGGATAACACTCCCTCCATATTCACTGACCCCTGAGCTATATACTCGATATAGGGGGCCTGGGGAAACACTGCGTCTTGAACAGAGCAATCATGCGACAACGCTGTGGATAGTGGAGCGAGTATGATATTATACTCTTCGTCTAGTACGTAAAGTGTCCCTATCCACCCAGAGCTGTATTCCGAAGATATAACATAGTACTCTAAGCCATCATCGTTCTCTCCTGCATCAACTACTATTTGAACATACGTAAATGGCTGAGAAAGAGCATTGAAGAAAACAATCAATATAAACATTGTTGAAAAAAGAAGCTTCTTCATAATCACTTTCTTCATAATCACACCCCTAACGGGACATTAGCTAGTCATATACACAATCATTCCTGTTGATCCATTGGCATCAAACTGATAGATCCCAGAATATGGAATCATATCAATGTAGTCCGAGTAGCCAACGTAATATCCCGAAGCACCAAGCGTCCATCTATCCATTTCACTCTCAGTAGTAGTCTTTCTCTCCTCGGGCAATTCACCACGGCTAAGAATCACATTACTACCATTCATAGAGTATGCATTATATAGTCTTTCAACATCTATGCCGGCGTAATAACTTATCCTTATCTCGTAAGTTGGTATGGTGAATTTCACCCTTACTCTGTATCCATTAGAGACTTGATACTTGGATACAATTGATGCTTTAACTCCGGCTTCAATTGAAGCCAAGTCAAAGCTAGCTTTAACAAAATCCAACAACTTAAGGTCTGCTGATATACCTGCACGGGCTTGCATCCAGGCTTCCAGTATTGCTTTTTCATCATAGTTTTCCTCCATAAATACCTCTATTTCACGTTCGTATGTCTTTGACCCTATTGCAATATGTAGGTAAAGGGTTCCATTATATAGTTGGTACTTTTCCTCCCATTCCGTGTCTAATGTTGTTCCAGATCTATTACTGCCCCTAAATACTGCGCTCAGTCCAACCAGAGTTGGCCTCTTAATTATTATTGTGCCATTGTAACTTGGATTTGTTTTCTCATAGACTTCTAAGACTGCTGGCACGTATGCTGCCGCTACAGCATTTGTATCCCATTGAACTATCACGTTGTATTTAACCTCAAACAGGCTTCGCGGATCATATAGAAATGGTTTTACATTATTTACTGTAAAATTAGCTGTTAGACTTCCATATGGAGTAGTAAAGTTTCTCACTAGTATACCTGTTTCCACACCTTTGAATCTCAGGTCTTGTGTTTCTGCTGTTACGGCCTGATTATTTATGATGACTTCATATGATATAGCCAGTATTATGGTGAGGATAACAGCCCACCATATTTTAGGACAGGTATTCATAATTACCTCTCCTACCTTAATTCTTGCAACTCTATCTTTGTTTAAATATTTAAACATGGTTTATATTATTTTTGTTTAAAATATTGAAAGATGCATGTTAACTGCTTAACCTTCTTCCCACTCCGAAGGGTAAAATCAGCCAAGAAAAATGGTGGCAGAAAACCGGTTCTGAGGAGGTTAATGGGGTCGCCCTGAACGTCCCTAAGCCAGATGAGAACCCGAGCTGGGTGCAGGGTGAATAGAAATGAGGGCCTATTGCCTGGGCGGCGTCAATAACTTCTCCAGCCAACTATAAAACCACTAAATAACCCTATCAAGTGTTCTCGTGCCTCTATTTCTCAAACCTCCTTGCTTAAAAGGTTTTTAAGAGTATTGTATCGAATCCTAAGAGCGGGCCTCTCTAACTTGCTGCTGTTTGCTGTACTGCATCAATGATTCTCAGTGTGCCTAAGACAACTCCCGTTACGGCGATATCACCGTACATTAATGCCTCCACTAGCGGTGCTTGAGCAGTGGTTAGAGCGGATATGAGCGTGGTTGAGAGGAGGAATACTGCCACGCTTGAGGCGATTTTAGCTGGTGGCAGCCCTGGCTGGTAGAGGGATAGCGCGGTAATTAAGTACGTGAAGAAGGTTCGTGAATTCCCTTAGGCCAGGCTCCCGACATCAGCGAGTAATAATAGCATTATTGGTAGCCAGTTGTGTGATCCCGAGAACTGTGCTTTAAGCTCACCCCTATACTTCACCGCGAACATGACTGCGGCAACAACTACAAAGAACCCGGCCACGAGCGAGAGACCCACACCCTCCCAGCCACACTCCCACCACTACATACAAAAAACCCAGGCTTACTTAATAAGCATAAACAGCTCCTTACGCAATCATTCTCGACGCGGGAGAAACTGCTTTGGAAGAAGCTGGTCACAAGCTATTAGACAGGGGGAGTTCGTGTTTCAAACTTGTTTGAGATAGAATGTTAATGAGAAAAGTTTATATCCCTAAGATGATGCAGTAAATATTGGCGGTGCAAAATGCCGTGTAAGAAAGAAAGCTACCTCTGAGCAGAAGCCCAGGGAGCAGAAAAACAAGTAACGCTGTAAGCGTAATGGATGCAAGGCAACTTTTTATAAGGTTGCTTCACCCCTTGTTATCAGAAAGTCAATGGGTTGAGTTTAAAGGCTGGGTTGACTAATTGTTTCCCAGGGTGTCGTGTTTTGCCTAGAGGTATTCCCCGACGGTGGCGTTGTAGGGCTCCGCCGTATTATGCAGGGGGGTTTGCATGGGGCAGTAACGTTGTCTACCTTCCTGTTAGAGAAGTTGTTGGCCTTGGCCTCTCAGAGTTTGTCGAGGTCTATGACTACGAGATTGAGGCCCTTAGACTGGTCCACGTGGAGGGGTTAACCACGGAGGAGGCAGCTGCAAGGCTAGGTGTATCCAAGGCTACTTTCTGGCGGATGCTTGAGTCCTGTAGGTATAAGATCGCGGTGGCTTTATCCGAGGGGAGACCTATTAAACTTGTTTCAGGCTCACCTGGTGAAAACGCTGGGGCCAGAGAGAAAAATATATAAGGATCTGAAACATATTTCACATCTCGGTGAACAATATGGCCTGGAGATACCCGAGTACCTGGCCAGGGCATGGTCCATGGAATCACCTGCCCCCCTGGAGGAGGCCTGGCTGGTATATGGGGAGAGGTTGGTGCTGGTGGTATCGGCCAGATTATCCTCTGCCACCCATTGGTAGAGAAGAAGAGCTACGGTACCTAGAAGAGTTTAAGAAGTATCTCACGGACGTAGTATTGAAAGACATTGATAGGAGAATAGAGGAGCTGAAGAGGAGCCCGCCTTGATAGTGGCCTTACCATCTATAAAGACCTCTCACGGAATATACCTGAGCCCGCATTTCGGTAGGGCAAGATTTTTTACCCTCGCTGAAGTAGCCGATGGATCCCACAGGATTATCAAAGTAGTTGAGAACCCTTTTTTCAACCATGCCCATGGGAGACGTGAGGCAGTAGTTGACTTCCTAGTCTCCCAGGGCGTGGAGGCGGTGATATCCTTAGGCATGGGGCCTGGCGCGTTCGAGAAGCTGAGAAGCCGTGGCGTGAAAATATACTATGTGGAACCGGATAATTCAGGGAAAATGGTAAGCGTCGAGAAGGCACTAGAGTTTTTCCTGGAGAAAAAGCTGGTGGAAGCCACAGTTCCCAGGGAACATGATTAAAGCCGATTGATCTACTTATCTGAATCGTACTTCTAGCTATAAACAATAGGGCATTGCAGTGGTTAAAATAGCTCCATAAATGCTTGTTTGCGCACGTGTTTCCCTAGTTGCCCCTCTAAACATTTGTGAGGAGCTGCTTTAAGAATTCGATGTCTTTCAATCCTTTTCTCAACGCCTCAAAAGCCTTTGAGTATTAGCTGTCTATTTCTCTTAATAACTGACCTCCTCTCCGCCCTGAAGGATAAGGGTTTCAGTTGTAAAAGCTATGAAAGCCCGCCCAGTTAGTACGGAGCAATAAGAAAGGATTGAAAAATAATCGGATTTTACAGTAGTAGTTGATTTACACATCTAGATACACGTAAAGCGTTTGCCCCGTATATCTAGAATAACACGTCTCTAAAAAAGTATGGCATCCCATATAATATTACAATAGAGTTTATAGAGTCCAATGTGCTCTCATATGTATCCGTTATAAGCCTAGGCGGAGAGGAGTATAAGCAGGCGATAAAATTCCTCCTAGACTACAACCTCGAACCCTCAGACTCACTCCATCTAGGAGTCATGGTTAACAATAGTATAAACACCATTGTTAGCGAGGATAGTGGATTCGATAGAGTGCCCGTAGTGAGGAGATTGTGGGTATAGAAACTCGATAAGCTGCATTGTAGGCAAGGTATTGAAATATTTCCCGCCTAGGGCTACTGGATTCTAATCCTGCAAGGAAGTTGGAGAGGCTTCATCATTATTTATGCAATCAGCATACCTTGGATACTACTGAATCGGAGCTGATTTCAAGGTGTTTTACCTATATATTTGTAAAATGTAAATATAATTTATGAAGAGGTGTTAAATCTGTCGTCGGATGCCAAGCCATCCCCGGATCTAAGGCTTTACGAGAAGCTGATGATGCTTTTCCCAGGTTACAGGGGGTATAAAGAGAAGGAGCTTGTTAGAGAGACTGACCGTGTTGTACGCGATGAGCTTTATCGTAGGCTTAAAAAGTGTGTTGGCGGCTTGAAAAACTATTACTCGAGCATTGCCTCGTCTACTGGCTCGACGCCTCTCACGGAGAGGCTGGAAAAATTAATTTATAAAATCGATTCCCTTGCCGAGAGGACGAGGCATGCCCCCTACGGTTATAAGCCCCTCTTCCACGCGATTAAGGTGGATGAAGAGGTTTTAAACAAGATGCTGGAGCATGATTTAAGGCTCGGCGAGATAGCGGAAGCACTGGAGAAGGCTGCTTCAAACCCGCCTTCAAGCATCACAGATGCGGAGCCATTCTTAGCGAACATTGAAAGGCTAGCAAAAGAATACGAGGTAATGCTCGAGGGAAGGGATAGCCTGCTCTCAGGGTATAGGAGGTGACGGGCTTGAGTAAGACTAATGTTATAGAGTGGGTTAATCCAGGGCCAGAGGATATCCTCTGGGTTTACCCGTATGAGGAGATCCGCTGGGGCAGCGTATTGATAGTCCACGAGTATGAGACAGCAATATTCATGAGGGACGGGAAGATCTACGATGTACTTCCACCAGGAAGACATATGCTGACAACTCAAAACCTACCCCTTCTCACGAGAGCCTACAGGCTGGTGATGGGTTACGGTGAGTCGCCTTTCAAAGCAAGGATTGTATTTGTATCGCTCAAGCAATTCAAAGGTAAATTCGGTCTATCCACTAGGGTTAAACTTGGCCCTAGAACATTATACATGACTGAGCTTCAAGCATACGGCGAGTTCTGGTATAGAGTCTCAGACCCAGTCTTATTCCTCACCCAAATAGCTGGCGCGGTGAGTAATCTGGCTTCAACTGCTGTAGCGGAATTTATTCGAAACTATTTCACCGAGACATTGATCCAGGAGATCAGCAAATACACCGCGATAGACATCTACACAAATCTATCCCAGGTGACCTCGAGGCTTAAAGCAGGAGTGATACAGGAAGCTTTCGCCCAGAGAGGGCTGGAGCTCATAGATGTCAAAATCGCCGGGGCAAGCCTGCCGCAGCTCGAGAGGATGGAGAAAGAAGACCCTACCTACGGCCTCCCGCTCTTACTGGCTATTCAGAAAGGCGAGGAGGATAAGGTACTGGAGATCGTTAAGACGGTTGAAGTCATGAGGGCACTGGGTAAATCGCCTGCTGCTGGCTGGATGGGTGCGCTTGTAGCAATGCCCAGCCTGATGCAACAGGTTGTCCAGCCTACTCAGCAGCCCCAGCAACCTAGTCAGCCGTCTCAGCCAGCCGAGAGCCCGGCGATCGCTAAGCTTAGGGAGTTGAAGAAGATGCTTGATGAGGGGTTGATCACGAAGGAGGAGTATGAGCAGTTGAAGAAGGAGATCCTTGAAAAATTCAAGAAGGAGATGTAGCCTTGCACTTGTTTAAAAGCGATAGGGAGAAGTTTGAGGACGAGCTGAACAAGGCTTTAAGTGAGAGGAATAAAGGCAACTTAGAGAGCGCTGTGAAACGCTTTCTAAACGCCTACGAGATAGCTTTGAAGGCGAAAGATCCAGAGATCTCTAAGAGAGCCGACGAGATATTATTCTACGCGTTATTCTATGATGCGTTGGTCAAAAAGACGGCGGAATCGTTTTCTAAAGCTTTGCAGCAATGCAAGAGGCTGGACCCCGGTCGGCAGCTTGACATAGGCCTAGCCAGTAAGCCCACAGCTAGCGAGTTGTGCAGGGATCTCGAGATTGCCTCGATGATAGTGAGTCTCCCGGAGTTCAGCATAGACGTGGCTAGGCGTATGGATGAATCGCTTGCCTCGAAGTACGAGGAGATAGGTAGTAAACTTCTAGCAGAGGGATCGAGGAGGCTGATAATCGAGGACTATTTGAAAATAAATGATCCGCTCTCCACGATAGGATTCAGGTTCCTCGGCTACTCTAGAATCGTGAGGGCTTTGAAGATAGAGGCCGATAATCCAGCAAAGGCGATGGAGTTATACAGCGAGGCAGTTGCCTACCTCCAACAGGCTCCAGCCGAGGTTAAGAAGTTTGTTGACAGCAGGATAGGCAAGCTGTCTAAGACCACTAGGTGCTGGGTTTGCCGCAGAGAGATACAAGGCGAAGACATCAACTACATATATCTTCCAGCATCGATTAACAAGTATATCATTGAGAAGTATGGTAATGACTCCCCGTACCTAATAAATGATGGCGCGATCGCTGTCTGCAGAGTTTGTTACACGATGATATATAATTTAAGTGACGCTCTCGCGAAAAATTACTACGATCAGGCTATGAAAGCACTACAAGAGGTCGAGGCGAGGTTAAACGCCAGGATAAGTGCACTCGAAGCAGAGCTGATGAGTCTGAGTATTCAAGCAGGGCGCAGGTACTATATGAGGGATTAAAGCAGTGGAGACGGTGGCACTCCGCTGCACCAACTGCGGGGCCCCACTCCCCAAGCCTCAGCCGGGTGAAGAGTGGGTTAGATGCGAGTACTGCGGCTTCCTTAACAAGGTGGTTGATGCTGCAGCATATGTTGAAAGGCTTAGAAGAGATCTCGAGAAATGGATTCGCGAATTACTCCCTGCAACAATGATCTCGTCAACGGTGGCGGATCTTACGGCTAGATACCAGATCTTCCAGGAGATCATTAAGCCGAAGGTAATGATGGCGAGGAGCAATATAAGAGCCAAGTACCTCCTTTATCTCTCATCTCCTCTCACGCCGATTCCTCCGCCTTCTTTTTCAAGTGATGACCCAAAACCATTATTCGAGGAAACCCTTAGAATTCAAACAATAAGAGACTTCGCGGTATCAGAGGATGATTTGAAGCTTGTCCAGGAGACGATAGTATATGGTAATATAGCAGGCTATTTGCTCAACGCGATTAAAGCATTGTCGAAGTTCGATGTTAAATCAGCATTGAAGAATATAGAGGAGGCGTTGGCAGGCATCCCCGAGGACCCCGGCCTCAATCTAGTCAAGCAGAGGCTGAATGCAGCGAGGTCTGTGCTAACAGCACTCAGCCTCTTATACGATAGAGATACCCAGGCAGCCCTCGATATCGCGAAGACAGGGATAGACCAGTACAATATGCTCTTGGATAGTGTAGGATCCTCTGCCTCGCCGGAAGTCAGTAGAGGTGTCTTAGAGGCCGAGAAGATGGTTGCTGAGATAGTGTATAAAATCTCTGAGGCATCGCATGAGTTTTTCAGAGCTGGCAGGGACCCCTTGGAGGTATTGAGGTTTGTTGAGGCATATACGAAGGTTTTCCAGCTAATTAGGGAAACTTATAAGAGGCCTTTAAGCGATCTCGTGGAGGTGGTTGAGAATCTCAGGAGGATTGTGCTTGCTAAAAACGGGTCATCCCAAGTCTACGTTGTTCCAGGCAGTGGAAGTTTCTATCTACCGTTCTATGTGGTTGAATCCAGGTTTTCCTTCGTTAAAGGCATGCTTCTGAAGAAGGGCGTGGAGTCGAGGCTGACTGTGCTTGTCTCGGCGATCGCACCATATGCTGCAAACCCTGTGACAGATGTCTTCGGAGTGTACTCGGGTAAACCTGTGAAGCTGGAGAGGGTTGAGGAGGCACCGCTTTACCCGGTTTTAAAGAGTATTATCTCATCGATGAAGGCCTCGGGTCTGCCGGCTGATGCTAGAGTAATCCCACCGCTTATATCAAGCGTGCTCGCTGAGAAGATCTTCGACGGCTACATGAACATGGTCAGCGGCAAGTATGGTGGGAAGATAATATTCGTATCCTCCCAGGCAACAGGCGTCATATATATCCCGTTCAACCCTGTCAACCAGCAGACACTGGCCTACGAGAGAGGCCTAAGCATTAGTCTTATAACAGGCTTGGATAATCTAACTAAGCTGAGTGTATAAGATGGGGTTGGGATGACTGAAGTATTAATCATTCTAGGGGTTGCTTCAACAATAGTTTACGCAACCATGTCTTTCACGAGGCTGAAGCTTGCAACGGCATTCCGGGATTTCACAGCCATAATCGCATCACTAATAGCTGGAGTGTCTTCGACGATGCTTCCTACAGGAGAAGACCCCTTAACCCTATTTCTAATAGTATTCTTCTATATTACTTCACTCTGGTTCTACGGGGTAGAGAGGCAGGGGCAAGTAAGCAAGAGACTGGTAAACCCGGCTTCATCGAGGATATTCGTCGGAGTGATCATGTTCGTTATAGCGACTTGGATGGTTTTTTCAAAAATAGACTCCAGGCTGGCATTAATCATAATTTTATCATCATTATTACTCGGAGCATATAGATTAAGGGCTATTGAAAAAGCAGTTGCTGAATAAAGATGATGAGTTATACATTATTTTTTCCGTGAACTTGATCCTGGAGAACCCTAAGCTGATGAAGGTTTATTATGTCAGCTGTTCTATAATCCTGTAACCATTACAGTCCACCGTTCCCCGTCTACGGTTTAATTTCCCCGGGCCTCCTCACCACCCTGAGGGTTTCGGCAGCCATGGCCGCCGATAGGGCTTTGCCCGGCTTTGATTAAAGTCGCTGAGACGGCCTCGATACGTAGAGAGCTAGTAGCGGATAAAACCAGCGGCCAGGCTATGATGGAAAGGCACTAGACGGGTTCCTGTAGATTCATTAAGCCCCTTCATAAGATTTAAATATTTAAGCCGGCGACTCATTATTCAGGGTGTGATATTGAAGCACGGCTTAGTCTTGGCTGGGCTGACCCTCGCCTTCTTAGTAGTTGTAGCCTCGGCAACCACTCTAGCAGAGCTGGGCTATGGTCCGGGCGACTGGCTGAGGTACAGGTACAGCATCACGGTTGGAGGGAATAAATGCGTATACATCATCAAAGTAACTGTGAAAGACGTTCAGGGCACTGTTATCAAGTATGATGGTGGAGTCGAGAGGCTTGAGAGCGGCGATAGCGAGAAGTGCTCTTCCATCGGTGGCCTACTGATTGTTGGACTAGCTTTCTCGAGTGCTATGTCTAAGGATGTTTCGAGCCAGGGGCCTGACACAGGCGACTTCTTCATAAACCCGCAGTACACAGGCGACTATACTACTAGTAGCGGGGAGAAGGTCTACTACAAGAACGGTGTATTGGTTAAGAAGGAGGGTGAGTTTACAACAGGCGTAGTTGCCACCTTCAGCATTGAATTAATCGATACCAGTATAAGCTGGCTGAAGCAGGGGCTAGGTCCGTCACCATTGACGCAACAGCTCTTACTCGCTATAGTCGTAGTGGCGGTAGTCGTAGTGGGGTTGGCTGTGTACTTCGTTGCTAAACGGAGAAGGGTTGCTAAAACCACGCCTACACAGCCTCAGCCACAGCCTACCGCTTCAAGCGTGTAGAACGTAGCAGGCTTAAACTATACATAATAGAGGATTATTTTTAATGGCTAAGAACCCAAGCCTGTTCAATAGATTAGTGGCTCACAATATAGCATGTTAAGCACACGCTTAACATGTATTGTCCTTTCCCTGGTAAAATGTATCAAAAAGTTCAAACGCATACTATGGTGGTGTTTCGCTTACCTTTTCAAGTGTTACTTCGTTGGAGAAGATTTTGTTTCCGTCAGCGCTTATCCTAACCTTCCAGGATGACGGGGGAATAGTTGTTCCTCCGCTGACGATACCCGGATAGTTTATGGTGATAATGTCTCCTTTTTGCAACCAGGTTCCCGTATATGGGTTTCCGCCTGACGGCCAGGTTGTATATTGTGGAATCCATTTTCTTCCATCGGTTGAAATGTACATTGTGTAGGTGCCGTCGCCTTTAAAGTAGTAGCCGAGGTATTCTTCTTCTGCCACAACCCTCGGCTGCACCGTGTGCCCTGGAATGTATCCTACATAGAATCCTGAGACGGTTGGATAAGATGTTGGTGTTGTAAAAGATGGTGTTGTGGTCTCGCCTTCGCTGGCGGACTTGAAGATCTCTAGCGTGAGCATTACAGAATAAGCTACCGCCATCGCCACAAAGAGGACTGTGATGCCGATGAAAATTTTACCTACTGTCGAAATATTCTCTTCCCCTTTTTGGGACAGTTGAACATGCTCCATCCTTAAACCACTACCTGATAATAGTAAGGTGATACTCGTATATAAATGGCTAGGGTAGTGTTTTACTTGCTGGATCCTGACTTAACGTGAACCTTTTCTACTTCTTAAGCAGGTGCTTGAACAACCTCCTTTAGCTTTCCAGGCAAAGGGTTTCCGGTGGCGTTGACTAGGATGAATGGGTGGCGGTTTACTATGGTAGACAGTTTTTTGATCGCAATCCCAATTGCTATGGGGGAATTGTCTATACAAATCCATTTTCTGTCAAGCCTTTTTGACACGAGTGCAAGTGTTCCGGGCCAGCAGAATATGTCTATCATAATTCTCTAGGATTGCTTGATGCCTTAACAATCTTTTCTATCATATCATTTTTTCTTTAGGATAGACTGGGTTAACTGGATCCTTGTAGTTTAGCCGGGCATCCTGCATCCCTCTCCCCAGTTCTCTTATGCTCGCTGGTCGTGGGGATCAGGTTGGGTAGGGCATAATGTAGCTCCAGCAGGTCCTGTCGGACAAGGATGCGTTAAACCAGCAGCTCCAGCGCGCTAACCATTGTTATTATAGTCGTCACTGACGTAGCAGGCTTCACGCTCTTGAAGAGAGCGAGATAGCTTTTAAGCCGGTTTTCAGCGTAACCCTTTTTACAGGTGATCAATCCACGCTTCTCCAACAAGTAACCGCCTCGCAACTGGAGGGTGGGGTAGGGTGCTCTAAGCGGAGAAATAAAAAGAATCCTAGCCTCCCCGGGGCTTCTCCCCGTTCTTCGCGAGGGGCTTTATTGAGACGTGGCCGAAGCCAGTTGCCCTGCCAGCTCCGACTCCTAGTGTAATAGTGTATGCGAGTATGCTGCCTAGCCACTCCTCGACTGCGACACCCTTCTCCCTGAGGAAGCCCAGGTAGTCTCTGTTCAGCCTGTAGTTTACGAAGCCTGTTAGAGCTGGCTCAGGCTTAAGATTGTAGTAGACCCACTTCAGCCTCAAGCTTTTAAAGAGAGTGTAGGTCTCATTGAAGATTCTGTGGAGCCTGAGGAGCTCGAGCCTAAACCTCTTAACGTTATACAGTCCCCGAGCATATAGGAGAGAGTAGATGGGTGTCGCGAATACGTTCATAGGGGTTGGAGTGAAGGATTTGAATTTGCCCACAGGCTTAAGGGGGTCTCTGAGCATAACAGGTGACGAGAACACGATCTTGACTCCCCCAGTCTCTAGGACTTCTCCCGCCAGCCTCCTCCCGGCTGCAACAGCATCCACGTACTCGAACTCAAGGGGTTCGACACAGACTTTTTGATTCATGAACTCGAAGCATCCTTGAATATTATTGACGAGGTTCGACAACACCTCGGAGTAGTTTCCAACATCCCTGTGGAAGCCGAGGTAGAAGCTGTAGACCCCGTCTAGAGAGACGATCGAGGGCTCACCGTCACACTTAGCCATCAAGCCACCCCTACACTCCACGAAGCTGTACTCGCACCTGACATCATTTCCGTCAAGCCTGAAGAGGGGGGAGATGTGGATGAGCTTAGGCGGCCCGGCTTTACTAGGCTCGAAGAACTTGGATAAACCAGGGTTGCTCCTTAAGACAAGGGTCTTGACAAGCTTCCCTGTGAACAAGTAGCCTTTAAACCCACTGACTCTCACGACAGCCTTGATCAACGAGACTTCAGGATCCAAGCATTCCCCACCTATCTAATCCTCCCTCCTAGAAGGGATCCTGGCATATCCGGTCTAATCTTCCCCCGCTTAGATTTAGCTCTCTCAGCCAATAAGTGACATAGGACGGTGTATGCGTGTCGTCGCTGACCCTTCCTTCGCAACTCGCGGCTATATTGTCTGCCACTATGAGCATACCTGTTAAACCCGCTAAGATCTTGTAACCTGTGAAGTCTTCACTGGAGTCGGTTGTTGATTTAAGCGTCTTGAATAAATCACCCGATTTAACCCTGTCTACTATTCTACCCGAGTCGATTCTGCTAATATGGTCTTTAAGTCCCCCAACGATAAAGGAGCAGGACTCACCTGTTGAGCATAGCTTCTCTAACGCGCTTAGCATGTTGTTTACCTCCTCACTATCATCTAAGAATGCCTTGAGCGCTTTCGCAAGCTTTTCTACTTTTTTACTTTCATGGAGAGATGCAGGGTGTCTACTCCTCATTGAGGTATGATGTCGAGATATGGCCCTGGCTACAAGCTTGAAAACTGGTTTCTCCTCCATGTTCGTTTCTAGCGAAAGATCCGCTAGTAAAACAGCCGGTATATACTCATGTAGCTCAAACGAGACTTTACCCTGTTTAACACCTCCGCAGTAGAATTTGCTCGCCTTCCCGATATCGTGAAGCAGAGCGGTGGCTTCAACAACCCCGCGCACACTCTCTATGTAACTATACAATCCCGAAGAGGAGACCATGTAATCTAATACTTTAATTCTCTTACCGAAGACTTTTAGTGCGATCCTTGAGGTCAGAACCAAGTGTTTCTGCAACGGCACCTCTACTACATTGCCTGCTCTAACCTCGTAGTATGCTAAAGGCCAGCCGGGGATATCGCATTTCACCATACTGCTAGACCCCGTCCTCTGACATAACTTCCTTCAGAAGCTACAATTAGAGTGACAGCATTGCCTCCAACGTACACCTCCCCATCTCCAACATCAGGCGTTATCAAGCCCAAGTACTCGTTGAGGGTTACCTCTTTCAACCGCGCTGGTATGAAATATTTGCTTTTTACATCGCAGACGACTTTGACTACGCTTCCACCATCTGTTCTAACTACTCTCACTGCAGCCAGCCTCAAATAATCTCTATCATCCACGCTAATAGTCTCTACAACCCTCGCGACTCCACCCCTCAGCAGGCTCCTCAAGTCGATGGACACGGTCTCCAGCTCGCCTAGGTCTCTCAGCTCTCTACCGCATACTTCTTTAGTGTTCACAAGCAGGTTTACCAGGAAGCCTGATCTGGTGAGCTGTAGACCAGTGGAGTTTAACACATTGATTAAATCTTCGGGTGTAGCATCGCTCTTTAGATACTCCTCAAGTATTGATGCCCCAATATCAGCCTTCGCGGGTTGAACGGCCGGGGTTTTCTCTAGTAGTTCAACAAACGGAATGTAGTTTTCCCTGTGGGACATCAGCCTCCAGTCAATACTCCTTCCCCTCTCTAAGACATCGTTGATTGAAGTCAAAGCGGATCTTACACGCTCAGTTCTATAGGGTCCCCTGTACTCATCTAACTCAGAGTCACCGGGAGGTTTAACTATGTAGACCAGAGGCCCCTCTTTCACGCATTCTTCATATATGCTAGTGTACTTCTCTCTACACAGCCTTCCGGCTCTTTGAGCCAGGTTCTCCAGGGGTGCTGGGTCTGTAATCAAGACTCTGCTCGGGAACTCGACTCCAGCTTCTACAACCTGTGTGGATACTACTATGCCTGCCGATGCCTTACTTATCTCGCTTAACGCCCCCTCTCTATCCTTATTGCTTAACAAACCATGTAGTAGCACTGCCTTATCACATATTCCTTTCTCGAGGATCACATCGTAGATCTCGACAGCTCTCTTCACGGTGTTTGTGATTAAGAGTACTAAGCTTGATCTACAATGCTCCTGTAGGACCCCAATTATCTTATCCTCGCTTATTAGCTGTGTGCGCCAGTTGAATGAGTTAGAGGACTCGAAATCTATGTCCCGGACTACTTCAACGCTAACTCCCTTATCTTTAAGCTTCTTCACCTGGTAGTTCTCGTCTCCAACATAAACTATCTTCGACCCCCTCAGGATGTTGTTAGATAATGCTGAAACCAGATCGCTGTGCATCGTAGCAGACTCGACAAGTAATGGGACTCCGGCATTATTGAGAAACCTGCTGGCTGCTACTACTGACGCGATAGATACATCTTCATCTATATCGCCAAGGTACACGTGTGCTTCATCTAAGACTATGAGGGATGTGAAGATGGAGAGCTGTATAGGATAGTAGTGGCCTTGTGAAATCATCCTATAAACCTTGTTCAGCTCTGCGACGGGTATCCTGAAGAGGTTGTATATGAAGCTGTCGAGCGTTGTCACGATCAAGTCTCTAAGGAAGTATGGTGATTTGTCTCCTGGCTCGATATAGTCGAGCGATTGATAGCCTGATGTTGACACGTAAGGCTTGAATTTTTCATTGTATATCTGCCTCACGAGGGCTCTATAAGGCGCTACATGTATCAAGCCGCCCCATGGGCCCTCCTCGACGAAGTCTCTGTACAGCTTCAGAGATAAGACTGTCTTCCCGTAACCTGTTGGAGCGATTAAAACAAGCTTTCCTTCTCTCTTAAAGAGCTCTCCCGCTCTCTCGAGCCCGGGCCTCGAATATATGGTGTCTATAAACGTCATAGCAAAATCCTCGGGGACAGTGCTAGTATGCTAGCCTCATCAAATGATTCAAGAGCGACTTTAAGTCTGTGCAGACATACTTATTCCTTCCGCAGATATTCTTCGAGTTCAACGTGTCCAAGATCCTTGTTATCCTCCCAGCACAGGACGTCAGTAGGTCTAGGGATCCAGTCTCCATGTAGCCGTAGATCTCGTGGAGGCACATGGATATTGTGTCGTCGTAGGCCTCTACCTCATTTCCCACTGATTTAGCGTAGCTAGCGAGGCTCCTGAGGTCGTCCAGCATTTTTATCGCATTCCTCTTCTCCAGTGCTCTCAGATGCCCTGATATTGTGAGAGGTCTCTCCCAGGCAACCTGTGGCCTCATCTCTGGCCTGATAGATACTAGTCGATGTGTTTCGAAGGAGTCGTAGTATTGGTCGAGGGTCTGAAGTCCCTTTACCTGGGTGGCTATGTAGTGGGTGAACGCCATGGTTGCTAGTATCAGCGAGACCTCGAGGCTTATGTTTTCAAGGTTGTAGTATATGCTTTCAATGAATTTGTCGAGGGTGTGTTCTTTCGAAGCATAGATCAAGCCGTATACCTTCACTGCCTCGTTGAAAGACGCGATAGAGCCATCAGGTACAAGGTATTGTTCAAGAAAGGTTTCTCCAGCTTTAAGGCGATCGACCATCGAGATGATGGCTCCCGCAGTAGCTATGTAGATTGAGACAGCGTTAGAGGTTTCCACCTGTGTTAGCTCGGTTCTATATTTGCCGAACACATAGGTTCTAAGGAATTGTGGAATCCTTGTTTCGGATGTCGGATTACTAAGAACAGCCTCCACCGAGTTCACTAGAGCATCGCATAACTCTTTAGATTTCGCCTTAGATTCCTCTTTGGACTTCGCCGACGAGATCGCTATCCCGATGGAAGACAATGCCTTAGTATCTTCCTTCCCATATAATTTCGGTAAATTTTTCTTGCTTTCACAAACATCCTTCGTCTGCTGAGCCAGGATATTCAATAGCTCTCTCAGATCGTTTGCACCCAGCATGATCTTACCATTGATAAGGCCCTTCTTGATTTCATTGACGATGCTAGGTGGAAGACTGCTTCTGATAAAGCCTAGAGCAGCAACCTGGAAGTTCCTGCCTATGGTTCGCTCATCTAACAGCTCAATAACCAGGCTACTCAACAGGAGCCACCCCCACTATCTCTTCACTTATTGGTGCAACGAATCCTTTACAGTTGGTTAGTACCCTGTACCAGGGTGGGCTTGAACTCTCCGATAGTGGTATAATCAGGTTCTGGGACCCCGTCTGAGCCGCTATGTAGAACTTGCTGGTGTCGTAACGTATACCTGGTAGTTCTATTTCGAGAACGTACTCTCTGTCAAGGGGCTCTACGCATCTAGCATCAACATAGAACCTTGTCTTAAACTTCTCACCCGCATTCAGGATCTTGACGCTAGTAAGATAGGTGGCGGTGTGAAGTGCGACCAATCCTTCTTTGCTACCTATCCTAACAACCCCGTAGACGGCTTTAGAGGCGGCTTTCTCGAAGCTTTCTCTCGACACGCCTAGTTCTTTGACTAGCTTTCCTGCATCAATAATCCAGAGTAGGTCTA
The DNA here is from genome assembly GCF_038881575.1 of Desulfurococcus sp. Taxonomy (GTDB): domain Archaea; phylum Thermoproteota; class Thermoprotei_A; order Sulfolobales; family Desulfurococcaceae; genus Desulfurococcus. The sequence continues at coordinate 262,835 of NZ_JAVZPN010000002.1, forward strand.
GAACGAGTCCAGGAGCGTAGGCTGAACCGAGTGCTTGGACAGGTAGCATTACTCCCAGTGCTTCAGTGTGGAACTCCCTAGTGCACATTTTCGCCTTCTTCACTCTTTCAACTTGCCCGCCCGTCTTGTAAACCAAACCTATTATCCTGCTAGGTTCTAAATACACGGATATCCCTCCAGCGGAACCTTTGGTTCTCACTAGGGCTACTGAGGCTGTGATCGTAGATTCTAGGAAAGCCTTCATCGGCGGGGAGATCAAGAGGCCTTCCCCGTGTTTTTCCACTTCTTTGCCATGCGGATTTAAGCCGAGTAGCCTTGCCAGCGGGTATCCGAAGGCTCCGACTACTGTGGTCGGCGGCGGTATGGGGTATGAGGGTTGAGCGGCTGAAACACCCTTGTATCTAACGGTGAAGCCCCATGAGAAGGATGCGCGTGCGTAAAAAACCCTTATGTCTTGGGGTTCAACCATGCCTGATATCACCTACTTAGGCTATAACTCCAAGAACCGACAGTATATTCACTGCCTTGTCTCTCGCTTTGGCTAGAGCCTCGGTGTGAGTCGTGGCTTTCTCATACGTCACCTTCTTGTGCTCTTGCTGTACTTTAGGCTCCTCGAGGTTTTCATCGTTGTAGACAAAGATATTGAGAGTCTCGTCTTCAATAATTTTAGTCAGCTGGACCGCCCTATTGTATGTCTCGACAATATATGATCTCGAGATGCCTGAGCTGGGTATGAATTCCACGGGTCCCTTGCTGAGTGTTACAACAGCACTCTTAACCTTCCACAGCGGGTTATACCTAGACCTCTTGGCTCCGAATATCATGCCGTCTACGAGAGCTATCAGAGCATCTACAGCTGCTTTCACTCGCTCGACTTTCTGCTTCTCTAGTTCTTTATCAGTCTCCTTCGAGTAGTACTGCCTAGCGATGTCTGTGACCACGAGTTCAGCGGTGAGCGTGTAGAGGGCGCTGCCGCTCTCAACATAGAATGGTCTTTGGTAATCCTTCATGAGCTCTGGCGGCGCATACCTGGTGTGCAACTGTGGCGTTAATGCTACACCGCCCTGCTCGATGGCGTCGAGCGTCGGGAGCATGTAGCTGAACCTGATTGCTGAAGTCCTTTTGATAGGGCCATCTACGTACAGGAATCCGCCTACGTCAGCTACGACACTAGCCTTAAGGAACATATGCTCCAGCTCGCCTGGCGACGGCTTCTTGCCAAGCCAGTTTTCAATGCCTCCAACGATCTTATCTAGCTCTGGGTAAAGGTTCTTGATAACGTTCTTATCTGCAAATTTGATGAAGTAGCCCTCTAAGTCGGCTGATGTTACAGGGAGGTTGCGGCTCTTCGCTATCTGGGCTAGTGTGAGCTGGTAGTGGTGTGCTATAGATTCCCCGCTAACAGCCGGTACGTACACCACCGAGTAGCCTGTCCCAGTAGATATGACTACCGGGGCCTTTCTATGCCTAGTGTAGTTTCCTACGGCTTCAGCCATGTTTAATGCTTCAGCGTTAACGAGGACTCTGAGGGATAATCCGATCGTGATCTGCATCTATCCCACCCCCTACTCAGTCTTGCATCCCTGGCTCTCTCTTACTCCCGGTATCTTCGCATAGGCCTCCAGCGCTATTTTTCGCGAGAGCTTTATCACGTCGACCCTACTGGCTTTGCTGATCGTGTCGAGAATGCTGCTTATGATTTTCTCGAGCTGGCCTGGCTTTAAATCTGGGCATAACACGCCGGCTTTCTTCTCCCTATCATACTCAACGCACTTCTTCTCTCCAAGACAGTTAGTGTAGTATGCTCTAATAGAGTCTCTGACAGCCTCCATGAAGGTTACCTCATCGATCGCATTCCCAAGCCTGTCAATATACCCGTAGTCGCCTACCGCGCCTAGGAATGCTAGGATGTCTACTATCTCCGAGAGTTGGGTTGAAGGTGTGGACATTTCAACCAACCTCAATATAAATATTTGCACTGGGATGGTTAATAAGCTTTTAATGAGACATGTCTCATAACCAGGAACATGAGTTTCAAAATAATTTGTTTCATGAAATGAGACAACACTACACGGGTGCATAGATTATCCAGCTAGGCTTAACCCCTGCATTCAACCTTCAAAGGCCTTTTAGCAACATAGTATCCACCAGCTTTCTCGACAAGACCCGTCTTCAAGAGCTCGTCAAGCCTCCTGTACATCGTCGACCGAGGTATGTCTGGTGCTTCACGAGATATCTCCCCGAATGTCGCGTTGCCTATTAGCTCGATTTTGTTTAATATCTCCTTACTCCTAGCGTCTATTCTCATCCTCTCAATGAACGACTTGACATCCAGTTCCAGCCTGCAGTTGAACCCTTCTCCTTCGGCGACTACCCTGATCTTAGACGCTAACTCATCGGGGAGTAGTAGTGCCGTCAACAATAGTGTTACAACGAGTATCCTGGGCCCACCGGTCAAGAATACTTCGACCTCGTCAGCGTTCCTCACCTCTCTCTCGAGGATCGAGAGTACAGATCTACCCGTGTTTGAGGGGTCTATGCTTTCAAGCTCGCAATTGATCTTGATAGAGTTGCACATGACGGATATTAAATGATATGATTTCTCAATCCTCGAGTATGCTTCTCTCGAAGTATATAGTGCTAGAAGCACTACTCTATCTGGTTTAACAGCGCTGATCCTATAGGTTATAAAGTCTATGTCGAACCCGAAGCTGGCAACTAATGTCCTCACTTTCCCTCCCGTTAGAGTATTTGTCAAAAGACCTAAATAAATCCATTAACCATAGTTCCCGATCACCGCAGACCCTACTAGGCGTAGGGACAGAACCTCCTATACCAGCAACTCGAGCATTTACCCTTTTCACCGGGTTTGGGTAGACTATTCTCGTTGATAATCCTCTTGACGCTTCTAATGGAGGCTTCGACATCATGGACTAATTGATCGTTGACCTCTAACTCAACTATTTTATCCCCAGCAGCAATCCTAGCTTTCCTAACGCCAGGCATCTTCTCTCTCGCAATAATGTATGAGGTTATTGCTTGAGACACGTATCTCGAGAAGTTATGGCTCTTGAAAGCCTTTTTCTCTATAATAATCTTTCCATTTTTCTCTTCGACGACCTCATCTATGATTGTTGCTCCTCTGCTCGTCGAGATCCTTACCTGCCCCTTCCCGGTGGGTGGTTTCACGGCTTCAGAACCCAGCATCATACTGTCTGTCACAGGTTCCGCCACCATTAGATTAGCCTGTATCCAGGGTATGACTGGGCAGTAATAGTATTGTTTAACGAGGGATGGGTTGACCCTGTCGAACGGCTTCGTGAGAATCAAGCTATCACAACCACTCCATGCTTAACCGTGATCTCTGCCAGCGGCTTCCCGAACACCTTTACGCGCTGGATAGCTGTATCATATAGTTGGAAAACATGGACGACGTCAATTGATCCATCTATAAGCTTTGGAATCACTCTCTCCACGTCTAAGAGCGTCGATGGGAGTATCCTGCCTATGAAAGCGCTCCTCTGGATCCTCGCCAACCCCTTTGCTTTAAGGTAGTTGGCTAGATTGTACCGCTTCTCATTACTCGATACATCATATATTATCAAGGCGTACATTGCTACCACCCGTGGAGGAAGCCTTCGAAGCTCGACTCGCCTCGGAGGAACGAGGCCAGCTTCAACGCGGCTTTCTTCATGGCCTGCCTGAGGGTTATAGGGGTTTCATCAACGTACCTCGTCTTCGTGTTTTCGAGGGTTTTCAGGATCGATTCAACTATCCTGGCTCTAGACTCGTAGTCTAGTAACCCGTTTAAAACCCTCGGCTTCCACCCATGTCTATACATTGCCAACAGTGTTGAATCCGCTATGAATCTAAACATCTCTATGAAGTCGAATACTAGAACAGGCTTACCAGACCTATCCGTGTGCATGAAGCCAGCGTAAGGGTCTAGGCCAGCTAGCACAAGCGCCTTCCATGACTCGCCGTAGAGTATCCCGTAGGCGTAGTTGAGCGACGTGTTCACTGGGTCTCCGCTATCCTGGTCTCTCGAGTTGAAGCCCAGCTCCTTTGGTATTAAAAGGCTTAGAGAAGGCCAGTAGATGCGTGCTGCCTCGGCCTCCAGCTGCCTCAGCTTCTCTCTAGCCTCCTCGAATCCTGCTTCAAGCATTCTAGCTCTATGAGCCAGCTCTGTGATCTCCTTGTAGGCGTCTTTAAGCTCCCCTATCATAGTGTACATGTAATACCTCTTCAGCAAACCGGCTTGATTAGCTAGCTTAGAGTAGACTAGCTCCCTCATTACGTGGACTCCTCTCCAGCTCTCGTATGCAGCGTACTGTGCCCTTCTAGTCTCCACTGTCCTGCTTATGAATGGAGGGTAGAGCCTCCCGGCTGGATATCCTCTGTGGTCTAAGACCACGAAGTCTACTCCATACTCGGTCATCTTCCTAATTAATTTGCTTGAGAACCATACTCCTCCAGTCTCGACGACAACCTGCTCTAGGTCTGCTAACGGAACCTCCTTCTTCTCACTCTTGGACTCGATTAGTATCAGGCCCTTCCTATACCTTAGTCTAACCCCGTAGCCTGAGATGATGAGCGTCTTCATTTGTTGCACACCTTGTAGAATGGGCACGAGGTATTACATGCTGAGTCTCTCGGGGGCTCTCTATCTTCTATCAGCATATCTATTATCTCGTCTCTCTCCTCGATGAAATGCCTCCTCAGGTAGCTGTTGATGTAGATCGGCTTGACGTTGATCTTAATGTTTTCGGCAGAGCCTTGTATATAGATTAGTATCCCGTAGTCGTATGGTACTTCATACTCCGCCTCGAGTGCTAGAGCGTAGCCCGCTAGGCTGAGCTTGTGGAATTCCCTGTGAGCCCCGTATTTTATGTCTACGATGACTCCTCCTTCAGCCACCAGGTCTGCTGAGAGGTTTGAAGCTAGGCCGAGGTTTGACCCGTCTACCCTGTACTCTGAGATCGCTAGTGGTGGCCGCCTCGAGCCGTATAGTGCTTCTTCATATGCTGCCTCCCCGAGTATTGAGAGTAGGGTGGATTTGTATATTTTCTCGACGAGCCTGGCGTTCTCTCTAGAGCCTCCTGTGTCTATCCTCCTCCACTTCTCTTTAGCAACCTCGTAGACGCTCCAAACGTCCAGCCCGTTGCTGAGGTATCTGCCGGCTTCTCTCAACGCTGTGGTGATTGCTTCGTGAACCATTCTTCCTTTAGCCATAGACTCGCTCGGCTCTACTGAGACCCCCATCTTCCTCCTTAGCCATAGGTCTCTCCTTGTTCCACAGTATTTTGAAGCCACCTCCCATACTCCTAGGTCGAGGTATGCTCTAGGCTTGAGGGGTGGTTTATCCCAGTTCCAGCCTCTCAGCTCCTCGTCTACGGGGTCTGCTCTGGACCAGGCGTAGATCCTCCTCACTAGTCTAAGCATGAGTCTTCTGCTCAGCAATCTTCTCCACCGTGATCACCTCTGGGCATCCAGGTATTTATTAATAGGGGCCTTCACGATTCTGGGATTCCCAGGCTTCTAATGGGATTTTTGCCTAAGAATAGAGTGCTATGGCTACCGGGGTGGGTTCAACTCCTTCGCTCCTCCCCTTCTTCGCCACCAGTCCCTTGTTCCTGAGCTTCGTGAGGGTGTTCCTCACGGTTTTCTCTTTGACTCCCAGCTCTCTGGCTAGTTCTACTACTGTGACTCCAGGCTTCTCGAGGGTAAGCTTCAATACCCTCTGCTCTAGGTTCGTCAGCCTGCCTCGGTTCAAGAGGTTCTCGTAGAGGTAGTGGTCTATGAGAACTCTCTCCCCTCCCTCGCTCTCCGGCTCATAATATACTTTGAAAGGCCTCCCTGAGACTAGGACTGCGACTTCCAGCATGTGGCTGAGTATCCTTAGCCCGGCTCCGAGGAGGAGTATTGGCTCCCCTTCACGTTTAGCCAGCTCTCTCCTCACATCCGCTACAGACTCGTAGAACCTAGAGCAATCCACCTCCAGGAGATCCGGCTCCGGGAGGTCCTGCCTACTGCACGAGGCCTTCAAGCCATCGAAAGCCCTTCTAACACCACCTGTAAGAGGCTTACAGGAGACTACGAGGAGCTTGTCTAGCCTGGAAGCCCTTAACTGTATGAGTGCCCTGACCAAGATATCCTCGTGAAAGCCCAGGGGAGACAAGAAGACCCTAGGCATGGGCAATAACCTAGAATAAAATATCCCAGCCAAGCTTAAAAATCCCAAACATATCATGGGAACAAGAAGACACCAAAGCAAGGAGGCAGGGCGATCACACCTGTAAATCAAGACATCACAGAGTTTAAGAACCGGATCAACATAAATCAACCAGTGAGCCACAATCCCAAGACCCAAAGGGAATCCGCTGAACCAATAGACGAGGCACGATCACTGATCAACCCCACATAACAGCCATGAACCCACACCAGCACAAAATATTTAAAAACCCAGACGCTAAAAGAATAAACATGAATACATCAAAGATCAAGAACAGAATACAATAGAAAGAATTGAAAGGCGACTATCTCGGTAGCTCGTATATACAGCCGCGCTCTAAGCAGAATACAATAGAAAGAATTGAAAGCTCACTGCGGGGGTTTCTGAAGCCTAGCGGGCGTTATCTGACGAATACAATAGAAAGAATTGAAAGAATGTTCTTAACGACCAAACCTGCCACACTTGCCGCTAACTGGAATACAATAGAAAGAATTGAAAGTGCAGATCACTCATCTATCAGTGCACGCTTTCTCGTAGCCCAATCTCCGAATACAATAGAAAGAATTGAAAGGCGGTGCGCGGCGTCTGTGTTTATAAGTCTCCGCGGGTATAATTTGAATACAATAGAAAGAATTGAAAGAATAGAGTACGCCTTCGGGCTTCGAGGCTCAAGAAAGAACTAGAATACAATAGAAAGAATTGAAAGTGAGGTGATCGCATGAAGCTGGAGGCACTGCAGAAGTATAGCGAATACAATAGAAAGAATTGAAAGGCATAGATGTAGAATGTCTTTATAATGCGGGTATTCAGCACGTAGAATACAATAGAAAGAATTGAAAGGAGCTTAGATAATCCAAACCCCTTGAAGCCGTGGTTTCTTGCAGAATACAATAGAAAGAATTGAAAGCTAGGTGAAAACAGGATCTCGATAACAGCAACGCTACTCAGAGAGAGAATACAATAGAAAGAATTGAAAGAAGACCCGCCTGAGTGCTGTAGTCTACAGCTACAAGAAGGCGGGGAATACAATAGAAAGAATTGAAAGACAGTGTATCCCAGTTCTATCGCTTCGCTAAAGGTGTGTACATCGAATACAATAGAAAGAATTGAAAGAGTGCACCGAGTACATCGAGTGCACCGCCTCCACCGCTGACACGAATACAATAGAAAGAATTGAAAGGTTTTTTACATGTGTCAAAAGCCCCTTATAAACTTTTCGCCCCGAATACAATAGAAAGAATTGAAAGACGGATAAATCGTTTCGCATCAGCAGATCTATATAACAAACTAGGAATACAATAGAAAGAATTGAAAGGATTCCTCGCCCTCTCGAGGTCTTTCTCATCCGCGACCAGAATACAATAGAAAGAATTGAAAGCAAGCATGTGGCTCCGAGCGAAGAAGGCTACGGGATAGCTAGAAGGAATACAATAGAAAGAATTGAAAGATACACTCTGTAGCTGTTGGCGTGGCACGTTTTCTCCCACAGCGGAATACAATAGAAAGAATTGAAAGGTGTTATTTCTTCGAGTTTGTTTAGGTGTTTTTGATTATCTTGGGGAATACAATAGAAAGAATTGAAAGGGTTTTACTCTCTGCATTGTGAATGACTCGAAGAAGCTGCGGAATACAATAGAAAGAATTGAAAGTACACGCCTTACACGCCTTACGCCCTTACACGCCTTACATGGGAATACAATAGAAAGAAGAAAGAATTGAAAGTGTTTTCTCTTCTGCCTGTGCTTGTGCCCCCATGCTTAGAATACAATAGAAAGAATTGAAAGCTATTTTACTAGTTCAATTGCGTAATGGCTCACGGATTAGTGAGGGAATACAATAGAAAGAATTGAAAGAGCCTCGGAACTGTGTCGACGCTAGCACCTGTTTTCTCATACCGAATACAATAGAAAGAATTGAAAGCTTAGCCCTCCATATCTCGTATAATGCGAAAAGCTCCAGCGGTGAATACAATAGAAAGAATTGAAAGGCAACCTCGTGGAGCTCGTGGCGTTCTGTGCTGAGAAGCGGATGAATACAATAGAAAGAATTGAAAGGTACACGACTCCGGGCAACGCAGTCATATCCCTGCTGGTGAGGAAGAATACAATAGAAAGAATTGAAAGTATCTTCCCCCGTGGAAACGGGAAATCACCCTTCTTGAAGTAAGAATACAATAGAAAGAATTGAAAGCAGCCAAGCACCGCGGCGCGTCGGTGGAAACGGGGGTTTCGAATACAATAGAAAGAATTGAAAGCCTCTTTACGCTTCTTTCTCGTTTTCACGTAGATCTCGGTTTTAGAATACAATAGAAAGAATTGAAAGAAATATAGTGATGTACGCGGCATAGTATCAGAGTCCACGTGAATACAATAGAAAGAATTGAAAGGGATATTTGCAGAACATTCATTGAGAACTCGTGTAGAAACCAGAATACAATAGAAAGAATTGAAAGCTTGATCCCCGTATGGTAGAGGAGCCACCACGTACCTCTTGGAATACAATAGAAAGAATTGAAAGCGCTTGAGAGAGTCTTGCCTGCGTCCTGGAGGGCATTCTTCAGGAATACAATAGAAAGAATTGAAAGGCACCCAAGCCAACAGTATCAACTGCAACCACCTCGGGATGAATACAATAGAAAGAATTGAAAGGACCAATCATTCTCGACGCAAAGCCGATCACTGCCTCACTACTGGAATACAATAGAAAGAATTGAAAGATATGTCGGGCCTCGGGTGCCTCCTATTCGATTTGAGCCTCACATCAGAATACAATAGAAAGAATTGAAAGTGTAATCATAGCTGAGTAAGCACTTAGCTTGACAGCATCATTGAGAATACAATAGAAAGAATTGAAAGAACACGCCTACTACACTGCTTAGTGCAACCAGCTTGTCTCCTAGAATACAATAGAAAGAATTGAAAGAGTATATCCAGCATGCTCCCACTCATCCGCGTGTGTAGTGATAGAATACAATAGAAAGAATTGAAAGATGCAGGAAGATGTAGCGTTAGCCATCGCCACGCAGATACTGGAATACAATAGAAAGAATTGAAAGCCAAGCATAGCGTCAGGCTCAGCATTGAATCATTGAGGAAGCAGTGAATACAATAGAAAGAATTGAAAGCACTCAGCGAGTGAAACCTGAACGCCAACACATAGTCCACTGCAGAATACAATAGAAAGAATTGAAAGGTCAAAGAACCCTTTCACCGAGTCTGCAACCGTATTGCCAATGGAATACAATAGAAAGAATTGAAAGGCTTCTGTATTGCCTGCTGGTATGGGTTGTCGCCAGTTACCATGAATACAATAGAAAGAATTGAAAGTATCGTCGTGTACGCCTCGTCACGTGGCACACCAATCCCCCATTTGCGAATACAATAGAAAGAATTGAAAGTACTGCTCGTAGCTGTGAATGACAAGCATTATCACATCATCGTGAATACAATAGAAAGAATTGAAAGGATCTTTTTCGCTTCTACCAGTGATCATGAATGAAAAGTCATCAGAATACAATAGAAAGAATTGAAAGTTAATTTCTCATTATTATTCCCGTATACTGTGCCAAAGTTTGAATACAATAGAAAGAATTGAAAGGGTTGCTGGAGTAACACCATACGGCTTAGAGAAGGAGATTTCAGGAATACAATAGAAAGAATTGAAAGCTGGTTTCCGATCTGTAACATAAAAAATAACAATTTTTCATTAAGAATACAATAGAAAGAATTGAAAGTAAACGCCTTCAATATTGCATCGTGCACTATCTCGCCAACTGAATACAAAGATGTAGACCTGGAGAATATATGAGACTCCTCTTCTAATTTCATTGTCTTCCAGGAAATAGGGTAGAGCACGCGTAGAAGCCTCATACGACTAGTCCTCGTGCTTTCACCGTTCTCTCTGCCCCTGTGTAGTCGTGGCTGGTCAGTAGGCTCTGTGGTATTGTCCCACCGGGCTTTACAGCAATTCCCTGCTCAGACAGCTTCTTCGCTATATAAAACGGTATCCTCAGGTAGTTGCCTGGTTCTCCCTCTACGTAGACGGTGATGTCGAAGCTACCCCTGGTGTTGTACGAATCCTTTGACAGCGCCAGCAGATACTCCATCATTGTGCCCTCTAGGTGGAAGAGCGAGTGGAAGGAGACTGCCAGCAACTTTGAGTACGGCGAGTCGTATGCGTCTAGCAGGGAGGGAGCCGATAGCTGGTCCCCAGTATACTTTTCGTCTATCTTCTTGAGCTTCCACCTCACATTCCCCCACAAGCACTCTCCGCCAACCACCTTCAACACGCTCCTGACCTCATCTAGGTACTCGCGGGGTGCCAGAATTTCCCACGTTGCTTCGTCAACCCCGACCACCACAACCTTCGCATCCGGCTTGGTGTAGTGCCTGTTTATCCTGCCAAGCGTCTGCTCTAGGCTCCTGTAGGGCGTCAGCTCCAGGACTCCGGCGTCAAAGTCTAGGTCAACTCCTGCCTCAATAGCTGGCGTGGCTACTAGAATTACCTTCTTCCCGCTCTCCATGTCCTCCTTGACCGCCCTGAACACCTCAGCCCTGTCCCTTACGGGCATCCTCCCATGTAGTATCCCAATCGAGTAGTCGCTGAAGACGCCTCTCCACTTCAGGAGCTCACTGTAAACACTGTACGCTGTCTTCGGCGTTATTGTCCTCACTAGTATTGTCTTAAACTCATGTCCAACAAGCTTTAGTGTGTACCGAGCAATTTCCTTGTACCCTTTCCTGTCCAAGTGTAGCTCTAGCTCTGCCTTACGCGTCTTCTTCTCCCTCGGGGGTGCAACCAGCTCCTTTATGGGAACCCTGTTCCTCTCGGCGAGGAGCTTCATGTGGCTCTTCAGCTGCTCAGGGAGCGTTGCAGACGCTATCACCACGGGTGAGTATAGTGATATGGAGAGCGCCTCGTGGAGCACTGTTACAAGGGGGTTCATGACCTCAGTCGAGTAGCTGTGCCCCTCGTCGAAGAAGACTATTGGTGTTCCAAGCCTCACCAGCGTAGCGTAGAGGGATGCCTTCCGCTTGGGACCCACGGACAGGAGCCTGTAGAGCATCTCATCCATTGTTGTAACGAGGACGTCCACCCCAAACGGCTTCCTAGTAACAACCTGCCGCTCACCAGCCTCAGTAATCTCGTAGACGACGTGCTCGCCACCGTAGTCTAGTCCCAGCGTGTACGGCGTGTGAAGAGCCCTGCTCAGCCTTCCCAGCATCTTCCTAAACCTGTCGGCCATGTCCTCGACGAGGGCTCTGAACGGCTCGACGACAATCAATTGCCGCGCCCTATAGAGCGCTGGTACCGCGACGGCCTCAGTCTTGCCGGCACCCGTCTCAGCAGAGAGGAAGAAAATGCCTCTCCCCATTCCCAGTATCTCCTTGGCTACGCTCACCTGCCAGGGGTAGGGCTCCCTGAAACCAGTGGCGACAGCGAAGAACCTCCTAAACCCTTCTTCATCAATTGGGTTATGCATCATGGTCTCAACCCCTGTATCAGGCCACGTTTATGCAGTAAAACCAGGTTGACTGTGAAGCTCCTAGGCGGGGACGATGCAGGCGTGAATCCTTTCTCGTCGAAGACGCCCTCCACAACTTGGTACTCCAGCCTCAGCGTGCTCCCCCCTGAGAAGAGCCTAGGACTCACCGCCTGCTCAAGCCCGTGCACTACCACCCTGACATCGAGCTCTCCCTCGCTGCGTGGCGTCACAGCTATGGAGAGCGGTATATGCGGCTCAGCGTGCTCAAGTGACTCCGTGTCAATGACGTCCACGTCTGGAGTGAACGAACCAGCCGCTGTTTTCAATAGAAGCTGCTCTATGTAGCCGGCCACCATGTCCGCGACATGTAGCTTTACAACTCCATCTAGAACCCTTGTCCTCAGTTCCTTGAGGGCCAGTTGCACGCTGTTTCTAGTGAGGTATGCCTTGACCAGCGCTAACGTGTGTATGAAGGTGTCCACGTCCCGGATGTTCAGGAAGTGGTGGAGCCTTGCCACGCCAGTAGCAAGAGCCACTTCAACCGGCTCCCTTGCTTCCTCCTCAAAGTCCGTGAAGCCTAGCTTATATGGGTGTCCCCGGAAGCCAACGGTGTAGCTGTTGCCCTCCTCTTCAACTCTCATAGTGGCTGGCTTGTACTTGTCGTGAAGCCTAGCTGAAATCGGGAGGTATCGCTCCTCATCGCCCGCGAGCTCGAAGAGGTGAACTAGGATGCTCTCAACAGCTTCCGTGTGCTGTTCGAGGGGTACGGCGAAGCCGGCATACTCGCCTTCCTTTAGCTTCTGGGTTATGAGTCCCCTGCCAACATTCATGCAACCACCACCCTAGGGTCCAAGATAGTTCAGCCACTCCCTGTCAACAGCGTAGACGTGCCCATTCCTATCCTCGAAAAACAGTAGCCTATCCCTGTCTAGGAGTGGCTCTGTGGTCGCGTAGAGATAGGCGTTAACCACTAATGCATCCCTCCTCTCTCCGCGTACAGCATCCAAGTCAAGTACGCTACTCGCAAAAGCATAGGTTGGCTTTGTCGGCCTCCTCAGGAATGGGACCGCGTAGTCTACTTGGCTAGGCTCCTCTGCCATCTCCTCCAATAACTCCTCGGTTTTAACAGCCACGAGCGTCTTGAGCCTAGACTTAGCGATGAACCACCCTTCCTGCAGTCTCCTCAGCCCTTCTTCGGCTGCGGGATCATCCACTAGGATGAAGCCGTAGATATCCTCCAGAACGAACACGTGCTTAACTTTGACAACGTCATAAATCTGGTACCTAACCTCCCTCTTCTTCTCCTCTCCTTCCCCGGACTTCTTCCCCATTTCATATAGTCTTGCACCATCCATTACCGAGTAGTGCCAGGTCTTAATGCCGACTACTATGGGGGCACGAAGGTGCTCGTCGGCGTTGTCAATATACTTTATCACATTCCAGTACTTCTCGGCAACACCCCTGCTACCCGGTTTGTGCCCCTTGAGGATGGAGACTGGGTAGGCCCCGTGGACGATAGCCCTGAAGTGGTGCTCGATGTAGGGTGGCCTGTACCCGGGTTTCTCCTCGACTTTACCGGCCTTAGTCCACTCAACACCCAGAAGCCTTGAACCGCTTCTCACCAGCTTTGCAAGCAGCCCCTCTCCTATAGCGCATGGAATGTAGTCTCCGTATAACGCCTTAGAGTTGAAGGCGAATAAGAGCCCCCTGAACATGAGACCCGAGAATGTCGAGGGCGGGATATGCTCGTGGACGATACTCCAGTGGGATGTCACGGATGAAAAAGGGAGGAAGGATGGCGATAAAAACAGTGCTCTTATTTTAACTAGCTTCAAGCCGGGCGCCCCTTTATGTGCTTGTCGATGTCTGTACGTACTGTTTCAGCTTTTCCACTCTTGGAATATTTAATTGCTCAATGTTAGCTAGGTATTTGTCAACGAACTCGTCCGCAAGCTTTTTGAGGAACTCGTACGCCGTGTCGCCCACTAGCCTGACCGGCGTTTTTGCACACGGCGACTCCTTCTCTCTAAAAGCGTCGAATACCTTCTCCGGCTCTGTCTCGTTGCATATGTTCTTTCCGTGCTTCAGTGCCTTCTCCCTGAATATGTTGAGCACCTCTACTGGCGACATGATGGCGGGAGATACTGTTACAGGCTCTAGCAGTAGCCATGGCCCAATGTCCACGACGATTGCCTTATCCCTCCTGTTGCCGTCGAGCCAGTACGCTTCGAGGATGCTTATAGACTTCGGGGTGCTGGCGCCGGCGAGTGCTAGGCCCTGCAGGAAGGCGTATGCCATTGCATGCGGCTCGTAATTCTCGACGCCCAGTAGCATTCCATGCCTAGTGACAGGTATCAGTAGGTGTGGTTCTGCATACTCCTTCATCCACAGTGTTTGAGCCGTCTCGTAGCCCTCGCCGCCTGCCTCCGGTTCTTCGCTCTTCCCTCCTTCCTTACTGGTTTTTGTAACGGCTTCGTATATGTTGTAATCCACCCTGTTCCTCTGCTTCCTCTCAAATGTGCTCTGAACAGCAACGCCCCCTCCATACCCTACTCTACCCCTGATGTAGGCGGTTGGTCTCGTCCATGTGGCACCCCACAGGAATGTCAGTATATCCCTGGGGTCTGGCACTCCATTAGAATACGTGTCCGTTACGTCGATGCCTAGGTTGAAGTACCTGTAGTATGGAACTAGACCGCTCCGTGTCTTCACTAGGGAGTACGCTATAGCTCTCCTCTCTATACCCCTCTGCTTTGTCGGGCTGTAGTACGGCTTGACTACGCGCTTCTGGATTACCCTGCCGCCCTCTTCGACCTCTATGTCCAGCACGACTTTTTCGAGCACGTTCAGGTTCTTCTCGCTGTGGCTACCGAAGTACAGCTCCTGCGGTGCCTCTAGGATGGCGTATATAGCCATGTTGACCATTGTGCTTGCAGAGAATATTGCGTCCTCTGCTAGCCGTACTATGTCTGCTGTGAGTTGCTCCTTCTTCTCTCCACTACTCTTCCTGGGCATCCCGCATCACCCTCTACCCCAGCTCGATTTCAGGTCTTAGGACTACTAGGTACGTGTAGGCGTCCTCGTATATCTTGTTGGTGAACTCCTCCTCAATCCTTATCTCGGCGAGCGGTATGCTTTTTACGTCTACTTTGAAGATGTCGTTGCTTTGCTCGTACTTGAACCCGTATTTTTCAAGCACCTCCTTTATATGGTCTCTCTCCTCACCCGTTGCTGGTACCGGTAATTGTATAATGTCTATGCCCCCGGCTGACACCGCATATGCTATGGCCTTCGATAGTCCCGCCCTCCTTAGTGTGTCGGCGAACCTTCTCTTCACGTAGTCCTTGTTCTCTACTGGGGACTTCTCATCTATCATGTATACTACTGATTCAGCTAGCTTTGCCAGCGCGTAGGCTACCCTCTTATCTTCTTCCTGCATATATAGGTTTGAGGTTATATATTTGGATACGTAACTCATGTCTAACCCCCCACCCTTTTCAAATTGCTTCAGGATGTGGAGGAGAACCCTAACCGATTCGGTGAGGGAGGGCGCGAAAACGTAGGAGACGAGGAGAGACTGTGTCTGCGGGTCTTCAAACGGCTTTCTCCCCGCGACTGCGTAGAGGAGGGCTATTCTCTCAACGGCCTCTTCATCGAGGCCCTCCACCTTGACCCTCACCCTTTCATCGCCAAAGAGGCTGTTGAATACTAGTGCCTCGCCACGGCTAATGTTCTCCAGCTTGCTGAAGACCATGAGTATAGCCTTCAGCGTTTCAGTGTCAGCCCGGCGGGCAAGCTTATCGGAGAACCTAGCGAGATAGCCGTTCAGCTCGAAGAGCACATCCTTCTTGCTGTTGAGCCTGTGGAACAGCGTGACAAGCATGCAACGCAGGCATATCTGTGCATCTCCAGATATCTTAGTGTACGTTTCATGTGAGAGCCTAGTCCTACCGGTTCCCAGCTTACCCGTGGCCGGGTAGAGGTGTTTACTTACTCCACCACAGTATATGCACCTATCTTTTTCAACTTCCTTCACATCCCCGCTAACAGTCGCATCTATGTTGCTGAGCTCTCCGGCAATCTCTTCGTCGCTGAGTAGACGTACATCTCCTTCCTTGTTGACCAGAACAATATCTTTCAAGCCGGCTTGGTTCTGCTTAAGCTCATTCTCCATCTTGCTGAGCTTCTTCTGGAGTTCTTCCTGGGTCTGAATCTTGTAACCACTCCTCAGAGTCTCAATGTAGTTACCAACATGGTGTGCGGCAAGGACAACGGTGGAGAGCCCTGTGGGTGAACTGTCGGGCTCGCCTCGTCTGTAGTAGAATACCGGGAGTATGTCGTTAATGTCAGCGTTTTCGATGAGTTTTCTGAGCTTCGGTGCTAAGTACTCTTTCACAAAGTTCTTGTACTCTGAGTAGACGTCATCTAATTCCATGAAGCCGTTGAGGAGCAGTGTGCCGCTTGCCGGGTCGTAGCCTGCTACCACTACGCCCTTCTTGAGGAAGAGGTACTGCCCGAACTTGTACGCCAAATACCTGTACGCTGTGGCCAATTCCTCGTTGCCAATCCTTATCTTGAAGAAGGGGACTTCAACCCTCTGTGCATCACCGGCTACATATACTGGGACACCGTAGACTGTGGCGAGGCTCATCGGGCCTCCTCCTTATATACTTTTCTTTGGGAAACATATAAAACTTCACGGTTTTGTGGTGTCACAAGTAGTGTAGGGATGGGGCAATGGTTCTAAGGAGTTTCGCCATCTCCAGGCTCATGTACACCCATTCACAGGACTTCTCGGGGCCCTTCAACCCCATGTAGTACCTGCAGAATCCTTTCTTCTCGAAGTAGGTAAGCCTCGTGATCTCCAAGTATGCCCCTAGTAATTTAATATCCTCGTCAGGACTCTATTCCTCAACCGTCTTTACGTAAGCCCTATCATCTTGGCAGTAGATTCTCCTAGGCTTAGAGCAAAAGTTAGGGAGCGCCTGAAGAAGCTCTTCAAGTTCAAGCAGTAGCAGGATATATAGCAGGGCGGTAGACAGCACTCCACGCTCTCCACAAACACTGCTTTCACACCGTGTCGGGGTAATCAACTCCTTTCAAGGCTGTTTGTATCACTCATGTTGGTTAACGTTACCTTAAACCCGTGCTTCACGGTTTACAGTACCACTGTCGATATACTTCCTCCTCTCTCCGATTACCGGGTTCTCGAAGTCTACGCTACAGTGGTAATCATACCTAGGTAGCTTAGCAAGGACTTCGCGTTGTCCCCTTGGCCAGCCAGGAGGGCTCCCTATCATGCCGGCTGCAAAAGGGATTCCATGCTGGAGACCCCTTAGATGCCGGGCGGGCTTCCCTGGGGAAACCGCCTATAAATCCCGGGGGATATCATCAAATAATCCCTGGAGGCGTATACTTTTTATACCTGAGACTCCCGGAAACCCCTGGTCCGTGTCGGAGGCCCCTGGCGATGTGGTCTAGGATTTCTGGCGGGCTCCTAGGGGATTCCAGCATGGAATCGCACGGTATTATTTCATTGAAACCCCGGGGAAATCCAGCGGAGACTCTTAAGAAATCTGGCGGAGACCCCTAAGAAACCCGCTGGAGAGTCTGGTCTCCGGCATGAAATCCACCAAGAAGCCCAATGAAAACACAGGGGGATTACATAAGACACATCACCACCAGACGCCCAGCCCCATACAGCGTGCCAGGGCATAGTGGGGGCCGGGGGTCAGCTTATATACAAGGTTGCGGGGTAGAAATTACCATCTTTTTGAAAACCACCAGTACACGGCTGGTGGCAATGCGATTACTGGGACAGTAACGATAATCCACTGTAGTGCTCCATAGTTAGGGGGAGTGATATCGATCTCGTTCTTCCCATAATTTTCTAGGAACTTTACTTCGCCTTTCTTCTTAACGATAATGGATAATGGTATTTCCTCAGGTATTCTTTCTCTCAATTTGTCTATAATATCTTGGATCAGCTTAGTTGCATTAACATGCTTGCTTTCTGCGATGGCCTTTAACGCGTCTGAGTCAAGCTCTAAGATAGCATATATTCTAAACGCTGGAATCCATCCACCTATGCCGGTCACAACACTTGTCAAACCGTTTTCCTCAACAATCTTCTTGGCTTCTGAAGCTATCAGTGATTCATTATATTCCCCGTTAAAGAACCCTTCAAAGGGGCTCATCTCAATGATCTCTACTTTCCCATTATACTTCCCCGATACCTCCCTACCAATGGCGACGAGTTCGTCAAGCCCCGCATTTGTATTCGCTATAACTATTAGAATCGTGCCGTCGTATTCCCCTACTCCTTTAACTATTGGATAACCTGTTTTCTCGTTGAAGAGGTTAGCGATTTGCTCTTCTCTCCAAGTATCTGCTTTTGCAGTGCTTAAGTTTAATTCATACGGGTTTACTGGTAGATACTTATAGGTTATATTGTATAGTTCGGGGATTCTATCTTCACCCTCGATAATATAGTTACTTGTGATGTAGACATACACGTTTCTATAAGTGTAGTTGAAGAAGCCTTCGTCGAACGCGTATATTACCACACTATTCTCGGAGTAAATAACAACGGGGCCGTACTTATTAATCACCGAAGCAATGCATGTATAGTTTGAGCTGGCAGTTAATGCTGGAACCAATAATATGGCTGCAATAATTAGTAAAGGAATTATACCCTTCTTCACAGGTTACTCCCGCGGAATATTATGGCAACACCAACTTATTATACTTTTTACAACTGAAAGCCCCGCATTTCAGAGCGGGGAGGAGGTAACAAGATTATAGTGCTTGCGTTGCTTAGCTACAGCATCTCAGCCGGCTTAGCTGCGAGTAGGGCGAAAACAGCTATACCTATGGCTATGAGCGTTCTCCCAATATACCTCAAGCTCATATATGCAGACGAGGCAAGCAAGTCGAGGACATGCACAGCACGTAGAGCACATGTAGAGCGGGAGAAAGTGTTTAAGGATTGTCGAAGCATCGCAGGCGTGGTGAAATACTTGATGCAGGCCCTTGTAGAAACACCCATCACGCTCCCAAAGAAGGCATCCATAGCTTTGGACCTGCCCTATGTGGGGCAGGGGCTAAAAGAGGGTGATGTTAGGTTATGTCAGCTGTTTTTCTACTTTTTCGAGGCGGCCAGCCCTCAACTCTATATGTACGTGTGCAATGCTCTTTAGTTCAAGATCGTGTGTGGCTATTATAATAATTTTCTTTTTATCGCGTTCCCAGAGCTCAAGTATCATATCTTTGACTACATTAACACTATCTGCATCCATGTGAGAAGTTGGTTCATCTAACAATACCAGCGATGAATTAACAGCCTTTAGGTAGGTTCTTATGAAGCTGATTTTTCGTTTCTCACCACCACTTAAGGCGGCCGGATAGCGGCTGGCAAGCGACCCTACCCCTAGTTTCTTCATGAGTGCCACTACTTCACTCTCATCTATGGTCTTGAAAAAGAATTTCAAGTTCTCAACTACGTTCAGGTGGTCGAGGAAAATATCTTCCTGGAGCATATATGCTATCGTTTCTCTTCTTATACTCGCCCGAGTCTCTTCATCCAGTCCATAAAGATTGATTGCGTCATTAACGACCACTCTCCCCGTAGAAGGCTTCCGGATGCCGGCAACGACATCCAGTAATGTAGTCTTCCCGCCACCATTAGGCCCTACTAATATGTATATCCCTGGCTCGAAGACGAGTGACAGCGACTTTAATGCATCAACATTTCCAGGGTACCTTACAGTTACATTCTCGAGCTTTATGCTGGCGATTCTAGCTATAGGCGACTCCTTTTCACCCATACCTAACCACCCGACACGGTCTTAATCAGCCTAGTGGTTGTTTTCAAACAGAATGCTACACCAAGGACAAAAATGGATAGAGCAATAGATATGATTAAAAGCAAGGTAAAGGTATTCAATACGGGGAACAATACTGCTCTCCCAACACTATACATATACCCAACCACAATGGAGAACGCTATGACAGCACCAACTATATTGCCTAGAAGCTCTCCTCTAACAATATCCCTACCAGTAACCCCATGCGATATCAAGAGTTTTACTTTCTTCTGAATAACCATATTTATATCGTGATAGTAAAGGTAGCTGGCAAGCATCATCAACAGAAAACTCAATATGAAGAGTAGGGGTATAATGCTGGGTGTTACGCCACCAAGCTCCTCTGCAAAACTCTTCGCCAAAGCCCTATAGTCAACCACGAAACCCCCCTCAGGAATATGACGGGGGTTAACTACACCTATAATATCTACACGCCACGAAGATGAATTCGCACCCAGCTTTTCTTTGAAGTAGCTATCTCTAACAACGAAGGCATTATTATAGTAATCCACTACAGCAGTGTACGACTCTATCGATTCTCCCTCGGGGTTGTATCCTATTATCCATAGCGGAAAACCGGTATTAACAAGAGTTCCTTTCTCAACAATTATGTTGATTACCGGGTATTCCCACAGTAGAGATTCAATGGGAATCAGCGAGACATTTACATAATCTTTGCCATTTATAAGCTTGGATAGCTCGTCAGCATATGGCGAGTACCGGGATACAAATAAAAGGTAATTGTAGTCCTTATAGCCAAGTGAATACATTAATTCATCGGAAACAATGATTAGTGGGATCTTCATCTTAAAGGTCGTTTCAGCAACGAAGTGACCAGTACCTTTCTCTGTTTTTACCTGTATAAACTCTTTATCATCAATTCTTTGTATATGCAACTCTGTTGTGAGGTACCATTTACTAGACTCCAACTTCTCCTCTAAACTAGCAAGATCTCTCAGACTCGTATGGCTTGGTATAATCAGTACCCTGTCGATACCTTTGTCTAAAGGAAAGTAAAACCTGATCAACTCTTCCGAACCGATTGTGAGCGTATATGTACCGATAACAGGGGACAGGACAGAGAAAAATATTATCGTGGTTAAGAATGTTGCGCTCGCAGTGCTTGAAACCCTGGCAGTCCTGTATATGAGTCTACTGAAGAATCTATTGTCGTATACCAGTAGCAGGATGAACAGTAAAGCGAGATTTAATAGAATAGCGGCGCCGAATATCCTTCCAAAAACACCGGTTATATGGTATGATCTTAGTAAGAACACTAGGAAAAGTGGTACTGTAAACAGAAGGAACTTAATTTTAGTTGAAGAACCAGTTGCTCCATACTTTATTGTGTCAACTAATGCTTTATAGAGGAATAAATTGTATAGTATAATTGTCAAGGATATTGCTATTAATATGGGCAGGATAGCAGAGTCGTATCCGTAGAACACGATTGTTCTAAGCAACGTGTTATACGTGGCGAAAATCGATAAGATAGTGGCTGTCAACACTGTTATCGTAGAAAGCAATGCCTTCTTCTTAATGTGTTTTGGAGAATATCCCATACTTGAAATCAACCGTATGTACTTGTAGTAGCTTGGCAGCCACTTTGAGCGGTAAACCAGGTACGTATATGCGAGTACAGCTACAGAAAACGCTAAAAACACGATGGTGTAGACAGTAAGCATGGTCTGAAGAGATAATATATAAGACTGTAGCTTCTGCGATACACGGTCGATTATCACAGGGCTATATCCGTACCCGGCTATTATACGTGATGCGTTACTAAGGAATGATCTTATGGCTTCAGGATCAATTAGTATTTGCCCATTATTCGTATACGTTGAGAACGCAAACATGGACAAGTAAAGCACGGGTTTAGGTTCCCCACTATTTACAGCGGATACATCTAGCATTATTTGCCGATACAGCTCTGTAGCAGGCGCTGAAACTGGTAGAAACAAGTAGACATCCCTACGTCCATACAAAATACT
This sequence comes from Desulfurococcus sp., assembly GCF_038881575.1. Lineage (GTDB taxonomy): Archaea > Thermoproteota > Thermoprotei_A > Sulfolobales > Desulfurococcaceae > Desulfurococcus. Next base: position 284,408 of record NZ_JAVZPN010000002.1, read on the forward strand.
CGAGAACATCTCCTTTAAATCATCAACGTTTGTTTTCACAACCATAACGCTCTGATTAGAAACACTCCCAGGTATCGAGAGCAAAGCTCTATAGACTTCAGTTCTATTCTCAGATTCGGATAAGTAGATCAAGTAGGATGTATTTTCATATCCATAGTGTTTCTCTATATAGTCTAGCCACGAGGGCTTTCCAAAGTTACCTAGCCATAAATGGAAGAACTGGTCTGGGAAGAGTACGAGTGAGCGCGAATCATTTACCTCCGCTTCAACGCCTACAAGCCAGCCTACGTAGCCGAAGAACAACATTCCTTTATTACCATATTCGCTTGCCAAAGAAACGATATCCTTAGACAAATTAGTGAACATGTTTTTCTCTATATCACCAGAATAACCTATTATCAAATGTATTTTTCGCGAAGAAAACAAGCTATTGTAATCTATAATAAAACTATTACAAAGATAGAAAACGCCTACATGCAATAAAATGATAAGAACTAACGGTAAAGCGGGGAAGAAGTAGTTGTATTTTTCAATATTCATTGTGAACCCCTCCAAACTCCCGGTGCAACAGTAATTACGCCATCTCCGTCTGCGATATTGTCACCTAGAATGTATTGTATCTTCACATGCTTTATAGTTATCCACAATAACGTCATATCTGTCCAATAACTTATATCGTGACGTATCATATACTGTATCCTGGAAGCCCTGTTATCATATAGATAAGAGTTCTTCATTAATGGAACTATTGCGGCAGTCATCTTCCATTCACCTCCCCATTCCCATCTAAACCACGATCTATAGTCTGCCCTGGCTGTTGATATTCGCAGCCATCCGTTTTCAATTGTCATATTTGTTACTGTGCTTGTTTCTGTTACATCATAGAACGTAACCGTAATTCCGCCTTGCTCATAATTCACTCCACCACTAACGGATAGTGAAAAACTAACACTCTTAGATGGCGCCTCGGCGTCAATGAGCCATCCATGGTAGTCAATGCTTAGGATATCCGAGCTGCTCATATCTCTATAATTCCATTTTACATAAACCGATACTTCATTAGGTGACAGCCATGGAGACGTCATAGGACTTCTAGCATACCAATAAGTCGATCCTTCCCAGTGTCCAACCTTATCTATGTATGAGGCCACAGGTGGTTGCATGATGAAGTTGTTGTAGTTTGGTTGGCCTGGTAGGTATGAATATATGATATACCCTGTTGTTGCTGCAGCAGAAATATACTGGGGTGTTTCAACCCTCTCTTGCAGTAGTGGTAAACCAGTTGAAACTACATAGAAGCTCTCAAATGTTAATGCTGAAGCTATTATTTCTGCTACGGAGACTACTATCACTAGTGTTACCATTCCAGCGAACAGATACTTTGACAAGTTCATAGCCTGTTACCCTTATTTCCGGTTAAAAACGGAATTCCTTGGCATATATATTTAAATTAATATTTTTTAGTTAAAACTTCATGCCTTGAGATATATCTATTTTAATACTTATGTAAAAACTGAATAGAATCATTAGAGCCAGCAACATAATACCCGGCTTATCCATACTAAGAAGACTCTAAAACACTGGAGCGCTATCTTTAAAATAAGATAACAATGATTAGCATCAACCTTTACAATTGAGGATTCCCCCATCTAGCTTGAAACACGGTGGTTTTGCGCCACGAGTTGATGAAAGCGAAACTAAGTGCATTGAATCACTTCTTAAGCTCAACAAGACACAAGTAGAAATAGCTAGTCCAAGTCCCACGGCGAGCATGGGAGGCAACGGGTTCCACCCTACGCCACAGGCCTGATCACACCTGTCAGTCAAGCCATTACAGAGTCCAGACATTGAAGCATAGTCAATAAAGCCAGGCAGGGTAATCCCAGGATCCAAAGGGAACAATACTAGACTACGTTAGCGGTGCGATCACTGATCAACCCCACATAACAGCCATGAGCCACAGGCGGAAGAGTAAACTTAAAAAACCCCAGACCCTAGAAAAATAAACATGAATACATCAAAGATCAAGAACAGAATACAATAGAAAGAATTGAAAGAAAAAGATTGTGTGTAAGAAATGTGGGTATGAATGGTACACGAGAATACAATAGAAAGAATTGAAAGTCGATCCCTCTAACGTTAGACTAGTCAAGGTCTTCACTATCACCACCTGCAGAAAGAGTAGTACCCAATACTTT
>NZ_JAVZPN010000003.1:0-20881 GCF_038881575.1 Desulfurococcus sp.
ACAGACAGGGGAACTCATATTTACACGTTTCTGGAGAAGCTGGATAGGATTCTAATATACCCAAAGTATAAAACTGTTGAAGTAAGGTTGGGATCAGAAGGTGATCAACTAGTGATAGAACGATTTGACGGTGTTCGATTCCGTGTAGAAGCAGGCGCTCTACTAAACGTCGTAGCTAACATTGAGGTGAACCCGGGTATAACGCTTGGGGATCTGTATGGAATAATTGCATCTATTTATGCCCACGATGTTCCTGGATTCTTTGGTGAGACGGAAGAAGACGCTTTAAGAAAAAGTTTCGCCATCGCCTTAGGAGTAGCCATGGATGTGGGGTTCCTGTACTACGAAGCAGAGCTTGTTGAACTCGAGTTTGTTTGACCGCGGAGAATAAACCACCTGATTTTTTTCACAGTGTTATTTGCATAAGCAGACCGGTTCTCATACGTGTCGTCAGACGCCTTTTCTATCTTCATTCCAAGCTCTTTTTCAGCGTAGTACTTTAATCCTTCCTTGAAATGGTTCGCGTACGCACGCGCGTTTGTTTTCAGCTGTCTCCAGCTCTGGGATGCCAGGGTTTTTGTGAACGCCTTGAAGCCCTCCCACCTCGGGTGCACTAGCTCCTCTTTGACCTCCTGCTCCACCTGCTTTGCTCTGTCGAAGCCCTCTGTGACTGCTACTACTCCTGGTCCAAGCTCCTGCATCTCTCTCACCGACTCGAACACTTCTCTCCTCGCCTCTGCTTCCGTTCTAGCATGCTTCACCATGCTCGGAGTTACGATGGGCGCCGGCTTCTCTACTTTAACTTGTTGAGCTACAGGTGTTTCCAATTTTGGATACGCGCTAATCTTCGCTGGGGTTGCCGAGACCGCGGGCGCCCTCAGCTTAATGGTTGCTGTTTCTCCTCGTGCCGGGGCCTCTGTTGCCTCTGTTTCTCTCTTAAGAGCTCTCCCCAGTGCTCCTCCGAGCGCCGCTACTCCTTCCCTCAGGGCACCGGCTACTCCACCTACGATTCCTGCCCCGAAGACTCCGAGTATTGATGGAAGTGCTCCGATTATCAATGGATATAATATGCCGAAGACCACGTCCTGCCCTGGCACGACCTTGCTCAGCACTACTAGGAACACGGCGGCTATTGGCCCAGCTATCATTAGCCCTGCTAGCAGGTTCACCGCGTGCTTCACCATCCCCCTTAGGCCCGGGTGGAGGTATGCTACTGCTAGCAGCGGCGATGCGGCCACCAGGGTTATTATCAGCACGTACCTGATGTACACTACGACGCTCGCGAGGAAGAGGGTTATAGCCATGAACGCGGCGTAGTTTGCAACGAACGGCACGAAGTACCCTATGACCACTCCCAGCACTATCTGCAGCATTATCCATGCGAAGACCCAGCCTATGTTTATCTTATCAATCAAGCTGTAGCTAATAGTGTTGAGTATCTGTGCTGTCGCGTTGTAGACGTAGGGTGCAAGCAACGCTAGTGCAACAACCACCACGGCGTCCTTTAGCGATTGAACCAGCCCGCCTGCAACATCTTCTCTTCCAATAACACTCCACACGAGGTTGAACGCTAGGAATAAGCCGAGTCCAGCCATGCTCACCGAGAGCACGAACTTGTACAGCTCGTGGAGCTCGCCTGACTCGGGGAACAGTGGGCACTCAACCAGCTTCTGTAGATCAATCGAGGGTATCACGGTCGAGACAAGCTTGTAGAAGCCGCAGAGGAAGTTGAAGGGCCAGCCAAGCGGACAGTAGTCTTGGTTCTGCACGGTGACTGCCAGCACGTTGAACCCGGTTCTACCCTTCGCGTCTACTACGTCTACCCTGATCGTATACGAACCAGCTGGCTCGTTTCGGGGTAAAGCGTACTTCTTCGTGAACGTGATGTTAGTGCTGGTGGAGTCCTGGCTGGGTCTACTGTTGTCCCCCCAGTCTACTGTAACTGTGTAAGGTGGCTCGCCTCCTGCCGGGATAACAGTTAGCTTCAGCTCCTCGTTGTTCTTCAGCATCGTCGTGGACGCCACCACGGTGACTGACACGGTTCCGCCCGGGCCTATCTCAACCCCCGTAGCCAAGCTAGCCGCGAAGAAGCCTATGCCAACCACCAGCATTGCACCCACTAGGCTCCACGCGCCCTCCGCCATTCTCCCCAGAGCCAGGTAGACAGCGGCTGAAACCAGCAACGCTCCTGAAATAGCGTAGAACACCCAGCCGTACGGTAGCGGCGGCGTTGCACCACCGTAGAGTGCTTGAACCAGGCCCCATCCAAACGCAACTATCAGTATTGAAGCTAAGCCGCCGGCGATGTACCTAGAGTAGTCCTCTCTGCCCATTACACGTAGTATCACTCCGTAGATGAAGCTTCCGAGCCCGGCGGCGAAGCCTATCCACAGTCCGTATGAAATGAGTTGCCAGACATCAACCATGGTTTACCCCTGTGAGCATGCTCTGCTTTAAATCATGAACTTTAAAGAGTGCTATATTGGAGCAGTGTAGTAGATCAGCGCTGATAGTAGTACTGCTCCCGCCAGCGCGAGCAGGGTTGCCCAGCAGAGCCTCTTATTATACCTGTATATTAATACTAAAACAAGGGAAATAACGAGAGACAATGTGAAATCGCTTAATCCACGTGGAAGCGGTATGTGTGAGACGGTTGTCTCCCACGCCCTCAGCCAGGCTTCCGCTACTGCCTGAGCCAGGCTCACGCTAGACCACCAGGATCAACCCTTTTCTTTCAAGGTCTTCTAGGAGCATGTATGCTTCTTCGAGTGAGCTATCTACGTCTTCTTCGCTGGATGACACAACGTACGCCCACGCGATCTTCTCGACGTCCGCTCCCGGCATGTGTGCTATTATCAGCATTATCCGTGAGAGCTTATCATTGTTTAACTTGAAATAGTACCCGTTTGCCTCGATTACAACGGGCTCATAGCTTACTACACGGTACTGTGGGTAAACCCTCATATCGACCTCCATGTAGTAAGCCTGGTTTAAAAGCCGTTAATGCCCACAGACTGAAGCAGTCTAGCATACGTGGAATTCACAAACTATTAATAGAGAAGCTAAAGGAGCATGGAGAACCATACGTGCTAGTAAATCCCCGCAACACATCCTCGACATGCCCTATCTGCGGCTCTAAGCTCGCCCCTGTGACGGGCAATGCCCAGAGGGGAGGCTGGAGGCCGAGGATAGTGAAGTGTCCTGCCTGTGGCTTCACACACGATAGAGATGTCGTAGGCGCCATGAACCTGGTTAAGAGGTTTCTCCTAGATGTGAGCCCCGTGCCGTTGGGCTCGAAGGGTGCCCATGACCTCCATGTGGAGTGGCTAGTAACCACGGTGAAGCATGGAGTTGAGGCACAACCCGCCCTAGAAAAACCTACAATGACCTAGGGCGGGAAACGGTTCGTGGAAGATCAATGTGGATAGTATTGTAGCTGTTAATGGCTCCATTGATGAGAGCATGGAGGCTATGCTGGCATTGGTGCTCCTTAAGCCCTTCATATATAGTAGGTATCCTAGTATTGTGACCACTAGTGAGAGATATAGTGAGGACATTATTACTGAAGGTCTTAGGAAGCCTTCCACGTGTGTTCCTCTACTAATGTAAGCCAGTAGTACTGGGACCAGTGCTCCTGTTGAGGATCCCAGTGCAACCCCTAATGGGTCTTCTCCTTCTACCAGTATCTTCTTCGAGTATATTATATATGCGGCATATAGAAGCGATGAGAGCAATGCTAACGCTACCCCCATAGGGTTTAACGATAACTCGCCCAGGCTGGTTAATGAAGACCCTGTAATAGATAATATTAATGCAGCAAACCCTCCTATACCCATCTCCTCGTTGAGAGTGATCATGGACACTATGGCAACAATTACCGGGTACGTGTAAAACAATAGCACAGTGGTGGAGACTCCAATCATATTTATAGCGTTAAAGTAAACAATGTGATAAGGGCCCAGTAGTAGAAGCCCGAGTAATAGAGTGCGAGCCTCCACACCTCTTCTTAAGGCGTAGTATAAGTAGAATGGAACAGTTAAGCCGAGCCTAAGTACTAGCAATTCCTCGGGCGAAACACCCATGTTGAAGCAATATTTAGCGACAGCACCGGTTGTTCCCCATATAATGGTGGCGATGACTATGAATAGTATGGGCAAGCGGTCAGCACCCATAGATAGCATCGTATAAATCCCATATAAAAACCATGGTGGCACCTCCATAATATTAAGTAATTATTAGTGATAATTAACATAGATTCAACGGGGATAAAAACAATATGAGCATTAAAGGCGGGAGGGAAAGGGATCTCAGCAGGTACTATATTAAGACTTATGGGGAGTTATTGAAACAAGTGGACTCCAAGCTGAGGGGTCTGAGGACCCCTGCTACGGCTAGGAAGACTATATTGTTAAACAAGCTAGAGCTAGCCTACAGGATCATACATGATGAGCTCGGCGTAATAGTGAGCGTTCTCGATGTGGTTGATGAAATGCCCGAGTTCTTTAGGGAGCTATATAGGATCTACGTCGGCGAAGACCCTGATAGAACCAGGCAAGTGTTCAAGGCATATATGAGGATTGCCAAGGAGATCGCTCAGGAGTACCTGGATGAAATACGTAGGGGAAGTAGTGATCCAGTAAAAGTATTCAGGGAGGGATTAGGGAGGCTTCTCTCCCTGTATAAGAGGAAGGCGAGGATCATAGTGCTTGTGAAGAAGTATGTTAGCGAGGTGGCAAGGATGCCCGATGTCTCAGGAGATTATAGGGTTGTTATAGCGGGGGTCCCCCAGGTGGGTAAATCCACACTTATCTCGAAGTTGACGAGGGCTAAGCCGGAGATAGGCTCGTATCCTTTCACAACCCGTAATATTGTTGTGGGGCATATGGTGGTTGGGGAGGTTGGCAGGATAGTCCTAATAGATTCACCCGGCATCATTGATACTCCGCTTGAGGAGAAGAATATCATTGAGAAACGAGCCATATTAGCGGTAAAATACTTGGCAGACCATTTATTATTCGTGTTTGATGTCAACCCCTCCTTCTACTACTCTATTGAGGAGCAGCTCAGGGTGTATGAAACAGTGAGGAAGCTGATCGGTGAGAAACCGGTTACACTAGTGGTGAACAAGGTGGATTTAGTGTCAGGCGACATACTTAGAGAAATGGTTGAATTAATTGAGTCAAAAACAGGCTTGAAACCCATTTGTATCTCAGCACTGCTGGAAATAAACATGGATGCTTTAAGAAATGAGTTAGTGGAAGCGTTTACGGCTTATACCCAACGCCCTGGATAGTTATTATACCTGGTTTACCCAGCTCCCCCTCTACTTCTACCTTTGCCTCTGGAAAGAATAACTTTCCAACCTCTATGGCTGTTAACAGGTGAAGCGTGATCATTGAAACGCCCACCCTACTTACCCCCTTGGCTAGAAACATGTAGGGTATTAGCATATCGCCCATGTGCCTATCGAAAGCCATGCCTGTCTCTAATTCCTCGACGAGTCTTAGAGCGGCTTCTTCACCTACTCTCTCAGCTGGTTTTCCTTTCTCGCCTAATGAATCACTGCCTAGTCTTACCCCTGGCTCGGCTTCAGCATAGATAAGGATGCCGCTTCCAGGGCCTAGATGAGGGTCTTTACCTGGTGGATAAGTCTCTATCTCCTCTATTATTTTCTCCTTGAATATCCTTGAGAGAATGCTTCTAGCCGACTCACACTGTCTCACAGCTACATGGGCAGGTAGCTTAACGCAGTAACTGTGTATTCTGAAACTCCTTATACGCCCCCTTCTAACAATCATTAATGGCTTCAAGGCCTCTTCGACATGTTTAACTTCTACATTAACTAACCCGCCGCCCCTAGGATAGTGTCCTCTTCTCATCACCTCGATCTCGGCTTTAACGCCCATGTGGCTTATATTATATAGGAAGACGTGTTTAATATAATCTATTGGAGGACTCCACGATACATTTGTTCCCCCCTTCAACCTTATCCTTGAGTCTCCCTCGGCAAACAATAGTACTGGAAGCATTGCTTGCAGTACTAGTGAAATACTTCCAGCGGTTCCAATATCTATCTCCATCTCACCGCTTCTCCTACTGGTTGGTTTAAACACGATCTCCATGCTGCCTACTTTCGCGTTCTCCACCTCAGCCCCTGTTACCTCTTTAAGTGCTTCAACAGCTGTTAAGTGCTGGGGACGGAGGCCTGGGTTATCTCTTTTCGCTCTTATATTATATACCCTGATAGGCTTAAGTGTTAAAGCAGATAATGCAAGGGCATACCTAAGTATTTGTCCACCACCTTCTCCAATACTGCCGTCAATTTCTAGAATGCTCATTCCTGCACACCTCCCTTATTCTCTCGGCTCCCTTTACTTCATCTATGTATCTCGAGATAGCGTTTGGCACTAGTTTCCTCCAGTATTCATTGCCCTCGAGGATTAATTGCCTAATGTACGCGCCACTGTATTTATCCGGCTCCACAAGCTCTACTCTAATCGTTTTAAACCCAATCCACTTAAATAACTCGAGAACATGCGGGTTCCCTGATGCAATACTTGAGACCCTGGGCACTAGTGAGAGAGTGTATGTTGTCCAGGCCATCGGCATATTAATGTCGGGAACCGGTATCAGCCAGGCTTTCTCAAACAATGCTTCCTCCTTGAGTGCCCTGGCAATCATTTCTAAGCGTTCCCCAGCTGTAAACGGGTTCCTGCATGTAAAACCCTCTTGGGCGCTACCTATGGCTATAACTACTTCATCAAAGCCCTCTAGAAGCCTTTTAACCACGGATAAATGCCCATTGTGGAATGGCTGGAATCTACCCGGGAATAAAACCCTATTCATAGAGTGAGCCACCTGAACTCCGCTAATCTATGATAGATTTCAATGCTATGTTAAATTAATGGTGTCCAATATATTAGGCACTAGCACCTCGGGGCGCCCCTTGGACTTTAATTCCTTATCACTTCTAAGTAGTGTAGCCAGCGTGCTGAGTGCTGTGGGCTCCCCATGGTTCAGTAGTATCTTCTTTGGTCTGGGCGAGATGTCTCTAGCGTACTCTAATAGCTCGCGTTGATCACTATGTCCACTAAAGCCCTCGATACTATATACCTCTAGCTTTATAGGTATCGCCTCAACCTTGTTTTCAACAACCATGGTTATCTCTCTAGCGCCATCCTTTATTTTCCTACCAAGCGTCCCCTCGGCCTGATACCCTACGAACACCAGGGAGTTTCTCTCATCGCTGGCTAACAGCCTCAGGTAGTCTACTGCAGGGCCACCGGTGAGCATTCCACTTGTCGCTATTATTATGGATGGCTTGTCTTCAATGATGTCCGGCCTTGCTATCCCGGTTTCTATGGGTTTCAACCATTCCGATGTAAACGGGTTTTCTCCATTGTATATTGCTTCTCTAAGGGATTTATTCAGGTACTCAGGGTACTGTGTATGTATAGCTGTTACCTCGTTAACTAATCCCTCGACATATATATTCATCCTTGGTATTTTACCGTTCTTCATGGCCTCATTAAGTATGAGTATTATTTCTTGTCCTCTTCCAACAGCGAATACCGGTATTAACACTACTCCATTCCTCTCACTCGTTCTCTTCACTATATCGATTAATTGTTGCTCGGCTTGAATCCTACTCTCCTGGAGGGTTGCTCCATAAGTGCCCTCCATTATAAGGGTTTCAACCCGTGGGAACATGGTATTGGCTTTATTGAGCAGTCTCGTCTCAGAGTACTTGAAGTCCCCTGTGTAGACTATATTATGGAGGCCCATGCCTATATGCAAGTGGACTATTGCAGAGCCAAGGATGTGGCCAGCATTATACATTGTGAGCTTTATATCCGGTGCTACATCTGTTACTTCATCATAGTCCACGGTTATAGTGTGAAGCAGCATTGTAGATATATCTTTCTCTGAGAAAGGTATGTACCTACCAGACCTCCTGGTCACATCAATCAAGTCCTTTAACATAACGATCATTAGCTCCCTCGTAGGCTTCGTCACATACACGGGTCCACGGTAACCATACTTATAGAGTATGGGAACTAACCCTACATGGTCTAGATGGGCATGGGTCACCACGACACCATCCAGCTCCTCGAGCTTCAGGGAGTCTATTTCTAGGAATGGGTAAGCCTTATTGGGGTCGTCTATGGCGCCAGTGTTTAACCCGAGATCCAATAGTATCTTGCTCTCCCTTGTCTCAACTAATATAGCCGATCTACCAACCTCTCTGAAGCCACCTAGCCCTGTTACCTTGACATAGTTGTTCCTATATATTACATCCCTATGTATCCTCTCTCCGAGTCGCCTTAGATACTCGACTCTATAACTACTCTGCTTTAATACATTATTGAGTACCTCGTAGAGGGTCTTTGATTCCAGTGGTGATGAACGCTGAGGGATAACGCGCCACCCTGTTTTAGCCAGGATCAAGTGCCTCATCATGCTTCCTCTTCCAACCAGGTAGCCAGGTTTTTCTACTTTAACCCATACCTCGCCTAAGGCTTCATCGAAGTATATTCCGTTGGGATCTATCCCGGCGTCTTTAGGTGCCAGTAGCTTTATTAGTTCCTTTGCCTCCTCTGGTGGGAGTCGGCTCTCGGGGGAAACCCTGATGACGACTCTCTTACGTACTTTCTTAGCTATATTCTGCGCTAGATCAAGGTATTTCTCGATGGCCTCCCTGTTCCTCACATATATTACTATGAAGGGACCCTCGAACTCTATGTTAGATAACTCGAGCTCTGGAGGGATCTCTTCCATTATGTTCTTCAGCAACTCTAATTTGTTCTTCTCTAGCAGTATTCTATCTGGTTTCACAAGTCATCACTCCACTCCTGTATTCCTGAGGAGTAAACACTACCGTAACGCTGATTAATGAAACACATATGAGGGTTTTTAACTTTAACGCAGTCTATACGGCATCTAACAGTTTGCCCCTAGAGGGTCACTCCCTGTGTTTTAGGGTCGCCTCTAGGGCCTCCACCCTGCTTAGCCCATCCCACGGGCTCACGGGTGGCCCTAGAATACCTGGGGAATACAGGGTTCTAAGACTCTCAGTACTCTGCCTTAGAGGATTGACCTTCTTCCCGCCCTAAAGAGGCGAGGCTTTCAATTGTAAAAACCCTTTAAAACGACTCGATTGTTTTCTTTAATGGTATTGTTTCCTCGGAGTAGACGCCGGGCCCTATTACAACTATATCTACTCCTTCCCCGCTGAATCCATCCCTCATTATAGCTGATGAAACAGCGCTGAAGGCGAGTTTCTTAGCTTCCTCGAGGCTTAGATCGCTCCTGTAATTTTTCTCTAGGATCCCGAATGCCACTGGGGAACCGCTCCCAGTAGCCATATACTTCTCCCTCGTTACACTCCCGTATAGATCCATGTAGTATAGGCTTGCACCAGTGTTATCTCTGCCTCCTAGTAGTAGTTGGACTATGAATGGGCTGTATCTTAGGTAAACTGATAGTATTAACGATATCCTTGAGGCTAACGCCTTAATTGGTATTGGTCTCCCTATCTCGATCTCGTATTCCCTAGCGATATACCTGGCGTTCTCAACAATATATTGTGCATCAGCCACTAGCCCTGATATAGTTAATGCAGCATAATCTGTTATCTTGGAAATCTTTTTAACAGCCTTATGGTAAACCATTGGTCCAGCCGTGGCTCTTTTATCTGCTGCGAGAACAACATAGTCCCCGGTAACAAGTCCTACAGTGGTGGTCTTCGAAACAGCCTCCTGCAACAACTCACACCTCCTACTAGGATTAGGATATAAGCTTATTTGGTATTATAAAGATGTTAAAGACTGGTGCGTGATCTTGGAGAGTATTCACAGGATAATCCTGCCGAGCAAGGTAATTATTGGTCCAGGAGCTATTAAGAGCATTGGGGAAGTCATTAACGAGGTATCAGGTGGTTCGGAAAATATAGGGATAGTAACCGGTGAAAACACCTATAGGATCGGTGGTAGGATAGTCGAGGAATATCTCAGCGGACATAGCAAGGTGGAGACCTGGATAGCCGGGGACGCCTCGATCTCAACAGCCGAGAAAATATCGTTGAAGGCCAGGGAGAGCAGTATAGGCTTAGTCATAGGTGTTGGGGGAGGACGCGTTATAGATATAGCGAAATACGTCGCGTTTAAAAACAATATAGACGTTGTGAGCGTGCCATTAGCACCCAGCCACGATGGCATAGCAAGCCCGTTTGCAAGCCTTAAAGGGACCTCGAGGCCTACTAGCATATATACTAGAACCCCCTTCGCCATCATAGCAGATACAGACCTAATATCCACGGCGCCCAGGCGCCTAATTCTATCAGGTGTAGGCGATCTACTCGGTAAACTCGTAGCCGTTAAAGACTGGCGTCTAGCCCATAAGTTAAAAGGAGAATACTATGGTGAATACGCTGCCCAGTTAGCATTGTTAAGCGCTAAACATGTCTTGAAATACCATGAGCTGATAGGATCCGGGTCTAGGGAGGGGTTGAGAATCCTTGTTGAGGCATTAATTAGTAGCGGCGTGGCTATGTGTATAGCCGGTTCGAGCAGGCCTGCGAGCGGTAGCGAGCACCTCTTTAGCCATGCATTAGACCTGGTTGCCCCGGGTAGGGCGCTACACGGTGAGCAAGTCGCCTTGGGGACGATAATAATGCTGTATATTTACGGTGATAGCAGATGGAGGCTCGTCAGGGATGTAATGCAGAGAATAGGGTTGCCGACGACTGCAAGGGATCTAGGCTTTAGTCCGGAGGAAGTAGTGAAGGCTTTAACGATAGCACACACTATTAGGCCTGAAAGATACACTATACTCGGTGAGACAGGGTTAACACAGGATGCTGCTTACAGGGTCTTAAGGGAGACAGGTATTATTTAACTAAAAACTTTTAGCTCCTGCTTACTACTTCCTGGAAGACTATTGATGAGACTGCATCCTTGAATAACTCCATGATGTCTGCTGCTAGAGCTATCTTAGAGTAACTTATATCCTTCTTTGACAGGTATTTACCAGGTATCGTTACAAATAGTTTTTTCTCTGCCTCGTTGAGGCTCACCTCTATTTCCTCACTAGGTATCTTCAGGTATCTAGATGATAATGCCTTGATCTTCTCAATGGTGTTCTCGAGCTTCCTGACTATTTTAACCTTATACAAGAGTGTTTTACCGGCGAGCGGGTGGTTGAAGTCGATTGTGACTCTTCCACCGCTGATACTCTTAACCACCCCGCGGGCACCGCCGATCTCGACGACGTCGCCCACGTTAATGCTGTACCCTCTCTTCTGGAATTCTCTTAGGCTAAATGTCTTGATTTTATCAGGTGATCTCTCGCCAAATGCTTTTTCAGGAGGTAGCTCAACCTCCACCTCGCTTCCCACATCATGCTTTAATAGTTCTTCTTCAACATTCTCGTTGAGCCAGCCTCTACCAATGATTAATAATGTGGGACCGTATACCCTATCGGCTTCATAGATGTTTTCCTTCTTGGCTAGCTCGGCATCCGTGGTGTCAAGCAACGTGTTTGTGTCCTTTACCCGTACATTATATTCCACCAATACGAAGTCGCCCTTGCTTAAAGCCATATAGCTCACCATGAGCATTCATACCGTATATAGTGTTTCAACCGGGATACATTAAAAGACTTAAGTCTTATTTTAAATTTAACCCTTTCCATCAATACCTATACTGCTTTATAGTATTCATCGTTGAGGTGGTGCAGGATTTTAACTGCCTTCCCCTTCTTAACACTACCGTTCTTAATGACCTCTGAGTCGATTAGCGCTGATCCAATAGCGATAACCCTCCCGGTCTCCTCATCTATGATGGCAACTATATCGCCAGCTTTGAAGCCACCTATAATACTCCTTATACCAGGCACCATTAAGTCGGCTCCTCTTAGAAGTGCTTGCGCAGCGCCTTTATCAACTATGATGCTTGGCAACGTGATTGAGTGTTGAGGGTTTTTAAGGAGGTATCTTAGACAAGGTATCCATTGCTCACCGTGTTTGAGAAGAGCAGGTGTCTTATTTACCAGTATAAATATATTGCCTCCATCCTCATAGTACTCGAATAGATCCTCCTCTGAAACCGGCAACCCATACCTCTGGAACTCCTTGATGAATTGCTTCTTATCCTTCTTGGAGAGCGGGTAGCGTTTCATGGTTTAACACCTATAGCTATAGGTTGTATTTATTGGTGAAAAGTAGTTGTAAACCCGGAACCAAGTCATTATAATGGGTCTCAGGCGAGCTCGTTAAAAGTTAGAATAGTTAACTCAGGCGTCTTAAACGTTATTTTCCCTAGCCTGGCTCCAATCAGTATTTTAACCCGTTTCTCCACTGCGGCATCAATCAGTCTCTGAGTTATAATACCATCAAATACAATGGCGTGTATTTTCTCAGGCTCGGAAGCCTGAATCTCTGAGACGAGATCTCTCACGGGTATCCTTTTTACTTGGTCCCACTGGCTAGAGTAAAATATGGCTTCGAGCGTTCCATATAGGCTCTTGATATCCTCGATTAATTTAACAGGGAGAGATAGCGTCTCTGTGATTTCCTTTGTAACCTTCTCGGGGGGTTTAACCACCTCTTCAGGTAGCTTATGAAGCCTCTTCTGTATTTGTATGAGCAACTGAGCCTCCTTGTTGCCTTGTTTAACCTGCTCTTCTAGGTACTGGAAGATCTCTATTTTCTTCCCTAGTGCATCCTCTATTTCACGACTACTTAACTCCTCCACCTCGCGACCAGGTGGTGCACGCGCTATATAGTCTATCTTCGCGTTCCTCAATACTTCCTTTATTATTAAGTCTCCACCATGATCCCCATCCACGAATAGTGTTGTCTTCTTCAGTTCAGCGAGCTTTTTAATAGTATCCGGTACTCTCCTGGCGCCTCCTAGAGCTATTATGTTGGTATACCCGTAGCGCAATAGGTTTATAACGTCTGCCCTCCCCTCCACGATTATTATTTCCTCAGCTTTATCGACTTCGGGTCCTGCTGGAAGTTCCTCAGGCCCATATGAGACGGGCTCGGGAACCTTCAGGTATTCCTGGATCGACTTAATGAGCTCTTTTACATCCGGGGTCTTTTCCTTACCCCATCTTCTGAGTATATCTACTGTCCTCTCCATTATCTTCTTTATCTTCTCCATTCTTAAGTCTACTATGTCTACTATTGATATAGATGCATCGTAGGGGCCTACTTTATCAACGGTCTCAATTAATGCGGCGAGTAATGCTGTCTCCACACGATCGAGGTTACTTGGGATCAGGATCTCGCCGGTGGTCTTACTGCCCTGGGTCTTAGTATTAACCTGGATTCTACCTATACGCCCCTTATCCTGTAGCACCCTTAGATCGAACTCGTTTCCAAATAATCCTTCAGTCTGCCCAAAGATGGCGCCAATTATATCGTGCTTCTCGACTACGCCATCGATCTCTATCCTAGCCCTTATAAGATACTTGGCCATTTACTACACACCATCAAAATAGATTTTGTTGTAAGGGACTAATATTACATGATGTTTATTTGAAATAATTATCGGAAACCCTATTATACTATTCTTACCCTGTTAACCTTCTTATTGGCCCAATTGTAGTGTCTGATCCTCTTACTCCTGCCGAAGCCACATGCAGCACAGTATCCCTTAGCGACGTTGAAGCTGTGACGTCCGCACCTACGGCATCGTATATGTGTTTTACTCCTCCCGTGTTTACCCATACTGGTTGTGCCTTTAACCATTTAGCTCACCTATGTCGCCCTTACTCTCCGAGGGGTGAGATCAATACAACGGTGTCTCCCCTGATGACGACCGTGCCTAGTTTTCTCGTGGAGCCATTGCTCAGTATTTCCTCGGCATCATCCAGTACTATGTTTAAATGCTGGTCGAAGCTTCTAAGCTTCCCTCTAAGCGGGATATTATCCTTGGTTTTTATCAAGACCTGTTTCCCGAGGTTTTCTTCGAGTATTTTATGCGCTGTCTCGCTCATACGATCCCACCTAATAAATCATCGTTGCATACTAATTATTACTGGATTTCTACTTAATGACCTAATTAAGCATAACCTTATAAATCTACACTTACAACTGGAAGCCCCGTCCCCTAGAGCGGGAGGAGGTCATGTCTTCTTAGTGTAGTCGAACAGGCTTTTCCTGCCAGCTGTGCTGGCTACTTTTTTCAATTGTGTATCGGTTACTCCAAAGTACTCTAGGATCCTTAGTGCGGCAGGTATTATTTGGTGATCAATATAGTACATAGTGTCTACTAGCTTGGGGTCCTTCACGAACATATAGGGCTCAGCCCTATCGGATATCTTGCCAGAGCCCTTTACAACGATATATCCTATTTTATCACCAACCTCTATCTTCATACCCATCCTCTTCATTTTTCTAGCTGCATTCACATGAGGGGCTTCTGCCTCGTATTCCTCAATGCTTTTCGTAAGGGTCTTCCATATAATTAGTTTCTCAAGGGGTATTCTACCCTGGTTCAACTCTGCTATGGTGTTTCTCACGTATTCTATTGCCTTCTCAATGTTTTTCTCGCTTAACAGGATCTCGGTTACCTTCTCCTGTACCTCCTTAGCTATCTCAGCCCAGTCTCCTCTGACAGCCTCGAATCCAACTATGTCTACTCGTCCATCTTCAAGTAGCCCGGCATATCGTTTCTTTGCCTCTGTGAAGAAGACCCTCTTATACACCTTGTCTATTTTTATCTCGAAGCCCAGTTCACGTTCGACGTACTCTGAGAGCCTGGTTATTTTATCAGATATGTTTTCAACAAAGAGGGAGTCGGTGTCGCCGTATATCACTTTAAGCCCTATTGCCCTAGCGTAATCTATGACGCTTAATATTGTTCTACGGCCCCATGCTGTAACAGCTTCCGCGCACTCCTTGCAATACCATCTAGCTGCTATCCACCCCATGTACCCGTATGTTGCGTTAGCTAATACCTTGATCGCCTTCTGCCTCTCATCAAGCAATCTGTACTCCGGTGAATCCATCTTGTATTTCTTCATCTCTCCCCTTATCTGTTTCCTCAGTGAGAGCAGTGTCTGAAGTACGCCTTTGAAGAATCCAGGTGGCTCCCTCAGGAAGCAATGTTTAACCTCGGGTGCTACATAGTGTTCACTCTCACTGCATATACCCTCCCTTATGATGGTGTCCGGCCCTATATTGTATTTTATCATGATGTTAGGGTACATGCTTGTGAAATCTAGTACAGCAATGTTCTCATGTATACCAGGTAATGGTTGTAGCACCACAGCCCCCTTGTAGGGCTCAGCCTCTTTCTCAATTCTATTCGGGATCAATTCATCCCTGCGGAAAGCTTCCCTCATTAAAAACCATTCAAGCCTATTCCCCACGCTGGCCGCTCCAACTTGATCCAGGGGAAGCCCTGTTATACTCGACAACTGCATTGCAAAAGGCAGGAACTTCTCCGCCAGACCCATCGTCGACTCTACATCCTCTAGATTATACCTCAGCAACAAGGGTTTTCTTGCCGGGTCCCTCCAGTACCTTGGGAACTCTATGTAGTCGATGAGCACTCTCTCACTTCTCTTCATTACACCTAGATAGTCGGCTACGATGTCCAGGCTCTTTAACTTCACCTCCGGTATTTCTTCAGCGAAGTTCAAGAGATCCACATGGATTCTTCCAGGTATTGATATGTGTCCATAAGTGCTTTGAGAGGGCTGTCCATCCCGTCTACGGCCTACATCAAGCTTTAAGTTGTTTACTCGTGCACGCTCCATTAGGTAGGGCCAGTCGAACCTGCTACTGTTATACCCTACTATTATATCGGGGTCGTACCTGAGGATATGGTCTGTGAATTCCATGATGACCTCTTTATCGCTTAATTCTTCAGCTATAAACTGCTTGACCTCGCCGTTGCTTGTTTTCACCCCTATTATTATAACGGGGTCTCTCTCCGGATGGGGTGTACCGGTTTCACTATACACCTCTATATCGAATGCCATTACCCGTAGATCCCTAGGCGGCCTAGTATCCCCCATGGGTTTAATGGAGCCTACAACCTCGTAGAAGCGTGTGGCCCTGTATTTAGCTGGAACAGGTGCCTCCATCACTTCTGCAGTATGCCATCCACATGGCTCTAATTCGTGGTCTAGGAGATACCTCATGCTGAACCTTATATCAGCCTCTAATACATCTACTACCTCACTAATCTCCCTTATCCTCTCCCTGTACTTTCTAACATACTCTGGGATCACGGTTGTGACCCTTAATGCTTTAACTGGTTTCCCGAAGTACTTCTTCTCAGCTGGCTTCACCTCGATTATAGGCGACTCAGCCTCGCTGAAGGCTCTTATCTTCCTGGCTACGGTTTCAGCATCTATCCTCTCATTTATAATGGCGTAAAAATATGGACGGAACCTCCTGTCTCTAAGTACTACTCGTTCACCATTACGTGTGATACCCCATAGGATTACATGGGGTTCCTTGCCGACAACCTCATAAGTTACGTCTAAAAGGTAAAATTCGATCTCCATTGTTTTTTCACGCTTCAATAATATGATATCTTAATACGCTCATAAAGCTATTACTATAGAGCAAGCATGCAGATGCCGTGCCAGCTGAAGGTGTAGTTGATGAGGGTACTGGAGGAGGACTTGAGAAACGGATACCTAAGGATCCTAGTGGAGGACATCGATGACTTATGGATATTATTCATGGTTCTTAGAAAGGGGGATATAGTCTACGCTAGAACAAGCAGGGAGGTTAAGCCGGGTGAGGGTGGGAGTAGTAGAAGGATACCGATGGTTCTCGGGCTACGCGTCGAGGCAATCGAATTCCAGGAGTTCACGGAGAAGCTGAGGATCAGAGGTATTGTTGTGGAGGGGCCAGAGGAGTTCGGGGTAAAGGGTCACTACCACACGATCGCTATTGGTGTGGGAGACCAGTTAGCCATAGTGAGAGAAGCCTGGAGTAAGCATAGTCTAGACCTCTTGAAGAAGGGGGTTAGAAGGAGGAGAATATTATTAGTGTCAATAGACTACGATAGTGCATGCATAGCCGTTTTAACCGAGCAAGGAGTGAAATACAATAGTGAGATACAGTCAGATCTCCCAGGGAAAATGTACAGGGTTGAACACGAGGAGATATTGGACGAATACCTAGGTAAAGTAGCCTCAGCACTAAATAATGTTATACAGCAGGAGGAAATAGATGCAGTGATAATCGCTGGACCAGGCGACTTGAAGAACAAGCTCGGTGAAAACATAAGGAGAGACAACAGGAAACACGTATACCTGGATACAACCTCTACAGGGGGATGCCAAGGGATTTCAGAGCTACTTGGCAGGGATGTGGTTAAACAGGTTGTCGGGGATTTAAGTATTGTTAAGGCTAAAGAAGTAGTTGAGGAGTTTAAGAGGCTCATTATAAAGGATCCTCAGCTCGTAGCATACGGCGTGGATGACGTATACGAGGCGGTGGTGTACGCAGCCGTCTCAAGAATTGTTGTAGCCAGTGACCTACTTCACGAGCCCGATGATGAGAGACGTACCCGTATATACGAGATCCTTGAGAAAGCATATGAAACCGGTGCAGAGGTGGTAATAGTCCCCGGGAAAAGTGATGTAGGCCTCGAGGTTCAAGGGTTCGGTGGGGTAATAGCGGTGCTCAGGTATAGGTTATTTCGTGGAGAGCATTCTCCTTAACATACTGTTCTCTCGCGATAGCTCTCTCAACGCGTCCTCGAATGTTTCATCGGATGCCAGGTAATACTTGATGAAGACGCCTGTCCTCCCTATACTGCTTCTCCTGGTTAAGACTCTCTCCCTTTCCAGCACGGTCTCTATGCTTATATCAAGCCTCCTTGCAACGTATTCCTCAAAGCCTTTCACAGGTAGTTCATAATGTCCTTTAATGGTGGGATCTATGAATATAAGTGACTTGTTAACGCCGGGGACCCTCTTACCTTCCAATATTCCGTTGTAGCCTAGTACGCCTCCAAACCTATAGAACTCGTATTCCCTTGGCTTGAGCTTCAATAGGGGAAAGCTCACGCTTTCTCTTTCCTCTTGGTCAAGTATTATATATGCCTTAGGCGTGCTTGATGGGGTAGCCATTATTATTACGCGTTCATAGGGTTTTATACCGTGTTTCTCTAGTGTTGTCTCAATAATATAGCTGGGTATGGTGTCCGGGATAAATACATCTATATCGCTTCCTCTCCATACATCACCCCTGGCTATACTACCATGAACGTAAGCGTTTAACCCGTTGTCCACGAATATCCTTAGTAGTTCTACTGCCTTCTCCCTGAGCTTCTTAAGTAGTTCCCAGTGGTCTGGAGTGTATACTACTTCTCTAAATTCAGGCGTTGTCTGTGGTTGGATCCTCTTCAAAGGCTAGCACCGTTCAATACCCTTGCTGCCTTCCATACTGTTGGATCTCCTTTTCTCGTTTTATATGTTGACGACTGACTCGATTTATCATGTATGAGTGGTTCAAGGTATTAAATAGGGTGGAAGGTATTATACTTTGAAGAACGTATCTGGTGAAATGCTTGGATATATTATACGTCTTTATTGCTTCACTGATAGCGTTTTGGGTTGTCGTGAACTTGTTTTATAGGTATTTCCTCGTGGGTAGGTATAATAATATTGAGATACATGGGTATGTAGTGTTAGTGATCAAGAGGAAGACGGAGGGGAGGGCTTCCCCCTCTGGGGAGGCTAGGTTACATAATATATTCCTAACAATACTCTACTTCATCTCCCTAGCACTATTCTTCTATATGGTAGCCATCTCCCTACTCAATAGGCTCTATATAGGTAGTACAGGGGTTGTAGTACTCGTACCCGGGGTAAACGTCGTTGGCATGGATGCATTACTATTTATTATTGCTGCAAGCATCGGCGCATCACTACATGAACTCTTCCACGCACGGTTGGCTATAAGGAATGGTGTACCAGTTAAATCCTTCGGCGTCATGCTCGCCCTCATCATACCACTCGCATACGTGGAGGTTGAGGAAGAGGAGTTCCGGAGAACCGAGGTTTTAAAGCGTCTCGGTGTTCTCTCAGCTGGTGTTGCGGTAAACCTTATCCTAGCAATAGTATCCCTTGTACTATTGACACTGGCAACGTCTCCAATAGGTGTGTTAGTGACCGATGTAGAACCAGGGAGCCCGGCCTACAGGTATGGTATACATGCATACGATGTGATTACGAGTATAAATGGGAGTCTGGTTAAAAGTATAAACGATATACCTGTTGTCAAGATGCTCGCGAAGCCGACATCACTTAATTTAACTGTTTGGAGAAGGGATGCAGGCTACGTGAATTTAGTCATCCCTATTGGGGTGAATGATGAGAGGATAGGGATATACTTGTCTAGTTCACCTAGAATAGAGCTCCTCGAGTACTTAGGCGGGTTACCCGCGTTCCTACTCTACAAGTTCTTACTATGGATGTACATGATTAACCTAAGCCTCTCAATACTTAATGCCGCACCATTATTCATAACTGATGGCGGTAGAATAATCAACGAGCTCGCTGGAAACAAGTATGGAAACATAATAAACATCATCGGCGTAATAATACTGCTCTTAATACTACTCCCATAGAACCATGAAGTCATGATTAATAATCCCTGATGCAATAATATTATTATGCCGTGGACGTAGGGAGGGCCCGGCTCTAGCCGGGCCAGACAACCATGGATCAACCAGGACAACCGGCTATCCCCCACGCCAGGTAATGACCCCCGCCCCATGGGGCTGGTGGAGGTGGAGCCCCCTCTGGAGGGAGGGGGTGAACCACCTTAGCCAGGGGAACCTGGCCAGGCCCGGAAGGGAGCAACCTAACCCTGGACACCAGCGTTCATGGGTTTAACCGGGGTTGAACCGGTGTGGATAAGGCTCTGGCCGGTTGTCCTGGTTGATCCATGGGGCTACGTCCACGGGGTTCAGGTCTGATGTAGGTTTATGTATGCTGTCATCCCTTCATCTCTCTTCCCCTGGATTCCTTCTTGGGTCTGCACCCGGCTTGGGGGCGTTCAAGGCGACCCCTAGAGCACCCCACATCTTGAGTACCTGTTGAATAGATTCATACATGCTATTAAATCTCTATCTCCTACGAAACCGCATTTTTGACACTTCATAACTCAGTGTCCAGATTCAGCTAACCTTTCGCTACTGTTTCGGTTTTTATATTGGTTTATGGACATTGATATCAACCTTGCTTAATGCTCTTAGTGCTACTAGGTATGTGGATGCCATGCGTTTATCTAATCCATATTTCTTCATTATTTCACCGTGTTTCTTGGAGCTTATTGTTCCTCTCGGGTCTACGAGTACTACATGTAGTCCTTTTCTCAAGCTCCTCAATATTCCGTGTAGCAGGAGCTGCTTCTTAGCGAACCTCCTGTTAGCCGTGGGATTCTCAGTAAACCTCTTCCTCTTTACCTCGTAGAGGTTCTCGAAAGCAACGTAATCGGCTCCAATTCTAGCCACGTATTTGATGGCTTGGCCTAGAGCATTCAATCTAAGATGCCTCACCTTTTCTCTTGGAAAGCCCGGTCTAGTGGCTTCCGAGAACCATAGAGCCTTGAGTGAGACAATGTTACAACTGAAAGCCTCGCCCTTCAGGGCGGGAAGGAGGTCAGATCTATGTCTCTGGTGTCTCTATGCCTGTCTATGTGGTTGAAGGTAGCATAATGAGGTATAAGAGGGACTACTACGTAGTATACCCGCTCGGAAGAGAGAACGGGGAGAAGCTGAGAAAACTACACGGCAAAAAGTATACGCTGTGATAGTGGTGGGGGAATAGCATCTAAGTTTTTATCAGTAACTGATGAAAAACCAAAACAGTAGATAAAGGCTTTTTGTTAAGTATT
>NZ_JAVZPN010000003.1:20980-48311 GCF_038881575.1 Desulfurococcus sp.
GGGAGAAGCTGAGAAAACTACACGGCAAAAAGTATACGCTGTGATAGTGGTGGGGGAATAGCATCTAAGTTTTTATCAGTAACTGATGAAAAACCAAAACAGTAGATAAAGGCTTTTTGTTAAGTATTATAACTTCAATGTTTAACAGTTTTTCTCCAATCAACTAGATATCTGGTATGGTTTTCAGCCCTGAGCCTGTTAATACTAGCAGGACTTTCTTGCCTGAAAGCTGGTTCTTAATCTTTTCAAGTGCTGCATAAATGGATGCGGAGGTTGGTTCTACAAGGAATCCAAGCTCCCATAGTTCCCTCCATGCTCTCAATATTTCGGTATTGCCGACTAGGATGACGTCTCCCTGGTATTTATGCAACGCATTAACTATTTCATTCAGCCTAGGTGGGTTTGGAACCATTATTCCATCCGCGAGGCTCGAGTCCTCTCCTGGCTGAGTGACTCCTTTAAATGCTTTATAAACTGGTTGTGTGCTATAGCCTTGAACACCTATGAATCTAGGCATTTTGGTTATCCAGCCTGCTTCAAGAGCTTTCTCGAATCCTTTTACTAATCCAAGGAATAAACCGCCTGATCCTATTGGCGATATAACGTAGTCGGGTACATCTTCTTCGAGAACTTCCCAGGCTATCGTGGATGCCCCTATTATATAGAAGTAGCTCCAAGTATGTGCCACGTAGTATGCTCCTGTAAGTGCCTCCTTTAAAACCATTTCAGCTGCATCGCCCCGCGTAGGGGCTTCAATTATTTCCGCACCGAGCGCCTTGATGACCTTCTTTTTACCTGGTGGGGCTGTTTTAGGCATATATATCCTTGTCTTTAAACCGTAAAGCCTTGAGTAGAGGGCTACCGAGATACCTGTGTTACCGCTAGTATCCTCGACAACACTCTTGAAGCCTGTTTTATAGGCATAGTATATGGCTAGTGCTGAACCCCGGTCCTTGAAGCTACCGCCTGGATTAAGGTATTCAAGCTTGAAGAGAAGTGTCATTCCATCAATTTTCTCCGTAACCAGTGGTGTGTTACCCTCCCTCCTTGTCTTCTCCGGTTTTAAAGGTATTGTACCACCATATTTCTCCCAGATATTCTTCGAGCTGGTTTTCTCAAGCTTACCATCGTAAACAAGATCTAGGGGTTCACCGCAACGGGGGCATCTCCAATGGTATTCGCTAAACGCGTCGGCTTCAAAACCACAATGGTTACACTTCCATTTCATGAAAGATCTCCAGGCTAATTTATTTTGCCTCAATATCAATAACTAACTTTAGAAGCCTAATAAAATTCTTATAGGCTCCCCTCAAAGGTTTTTATAATGGGATTCAAGATTTATTAATGGCTTATTAGGATACGTTCACACAGTTAACTAGTGGTGATTAAATATGCCGAAGAAGAGGGAGAGTAGAGGTAGGAGGAAAGGAGATAAGGGTAAAGTAGGATATGTGCAATGTGATCAATGTGGGAGGAGGGTTCCAGAGGATAAGGCTATATGTGTTACAAGAATGTATAGCCCTGTACCTCCACAGCTAGCTGAGGAGCTCGAGAAGAAAGGGGCAATAATACAGAAATACCCGGTGAGGAAATGCTATTGTGTATCATGTGCAGTGCACTTAGGCATAGTGAAAGTACGTCCTGAGGAAGAAAGGAAGGAGAAACCTGCTTTCACCTAAAGGCATTAATAACCACCGGCTTCATCTATTGAAAGAACAATATTCTTTCAACGCCATTCGCCTGAGAACCGTGTTTAGGGTTTTTATGACTGCCCTTGGGTTCATCATGGTACGGCTTGAAGCCGTCTACGGTGATTCGTTCACCGATCTGACCTCCTCCCCGCCCTGAAGGGCGGTGAGGGGTGGGCGGAGACCGTAATGAACCCGGGGGTAGCCATGAATAACCATAAGCTGCCCCAACCTACCACTCTCGAGTGAACGGTTCATACTACTTGTTTCTTCTCCTTGGTCTGTCTGCGGCTCCGGCTCTATGGCTTGCAAGCCAGAGTCATTGGTAAACCCGTGGGAGCCGGTATAGATTCCTATTCAACCCTATGTGGGAGACGAGTATTTCCTCTGAACATTAAAAGGTCACGGTCCATATTATTGCTTCCTTGGCGTGAATAAATATTTAAACAAGTTGATTAATGAATGAGAACAATGTGAAGTAGGGGATATAATATGGTTAAAGTGAAAAAAGTAGTATTAGTGACCGCAGAACACCACCCATACCATAAATTATGGTCAAAGATAGCTGAGGCTCTGAGTAAGAAGATGGGTGTTGAGCTCGAGGTAAGGAAGGAGGATTATGTGTATCTAGTAGAATACGGTGATAAAGATGACCTTGGCATGTCATGGCTGCCGCAGATACTCGTAGAGTTGGATGATGGAAGAGTGCAGTGGGTTCTCTCACAGCTTCCATTAAACGAGAGGCTGCAACCAGACGAGGAGAAGGCATTAGAGGTCATGGTTAATAAGCTGAAGGAACTAGGAGTCGAATTATAATAGGCTTGAAAGTTCACAGGGGTTTTCAATGTACTTCGTCCCATTTGTTCCTACACCCTATCCTGTTGTTAGGGAAATGCTTAAGCTTGCCGGTGCAGGCAAAGATGACGTAGTATACGACTTAGGATGCGGTGATGGGCGCATCCTCGTAGTAGCTGTGAAAGAGTTTAACGTAAAGAAGGCTGTCGGGATCGAGAGAGATGGCGAGAGGGTTAAAGAGGCTGTGAGAAGGATAAACGAGGAGGGGATAAGTGATAAAGCAATGGTTATACAGGGAGACTTCTTCGAAACAGATATCAGTGAGGCAACGATAGTAACGCTTTTCCTATTAACATCCGTCAACGAGGTGCTACGCCCTAAGTTCGAGAAGGAGCTAAGAGATGGAACCAGGATCGTGAGCCATGAGTTCAGGATACCTGGCTGGAAGCATGAGAAAATGATTGAGGTAAAGGATGATAACAGCTTAACACATGTAGTGTACCTATATATTAAGGGCAGACATCTGTAAGGTTCCCTAGTATTAGGTGCCTAGATCACACTTGACCCTCCTAGCGAAGACGATGTACCCTGTGTGCCCTACCATCCTGGTGAAGGGTCTAACGGCATCCCTATCAACTTTATACTCCCTAAGTAATACTTCATAGGAATGTATATCAGTGAAACAGCTGGATTCCCGTAGTTTCAACACTGTTTTTTCAACCTGGTTAATCGTTGGAACATAGACTAATAGCGTCCCACACGTCTTTATTAACCCTGCAACGGTGTTTACAGCGTTCCAGGGATCCGGTATATCCAGGAAGAATGAGTCGAGGGCCTCGTCTAGTGAGACTGGTTCCCTTATATCGTGCTTAAGTAATCTAACCCTATTGATTAAGCCAGCCTTCTCCAGCCTAGTCTTCGTGTTTTCGAGGCTTTTCTCAGAGATATCAAATCCATATAGTACTCCACTATCCCCGATAATACTAGCCAGCATTACTGTGAGCGCTCCAGAGCCAACTCCGGCCTCACCTATTTTAGAGCCGGGTTTAATTCCTGAGAGGTAGATCATTAAGCCGGCATCCTTCGGGTAAATCACTTGTGTCACACGTTGAACCAGTAGGGAATAGTCGAATGGAAGGGGTTTAAGAATCAATACGTCTATTCCTCTCGAGGTTTTAACAATGGAGCCATATGGCTTCCCAATTAAATCACTGAGCCTTATAACCCCCTTATCTGTACCTAGGACCCCTTCTTTCCTAGCCTTAACAATAAACCTCCTTTTCTCATCGAACACTACTAATACATCATCGTTTTCATGTATTATATCGCCTGCACTCATTACTACTCAGTCCTGGCGTCATTCATCACTAATCAGAAATACCAACCCTCAGCATCGATCCTATAAAAGATTCATGTATCCTTATAAATCTAGGGAAGGGGTAAGCCGGGACATGAATACGTTCATCTTCAGTATTAAGCCAGTGTACGCTTACAGGATATTCACGGGGGTTAAGAAGTTTGAGTTAAGGAGGTTTCTCGGCTTATACGTAGATGAAGGCGATAGAGTAATACTATATGTAACCGGGAGAGTGAAGGCCGTCATGGGCGAGTTCACTGCTGGTAGAGTTATAAAGGGGCATCCCGAATACGTTTGGAAAAAACTCAGGTCTCTAGGCGATACAGGGGTCTCCGGCGAGGACTATAGTTATATAAGCGGCTCGAAAAACGCTATGGCGATTGAGGTAGTGAATCCTCTAATGTATAGGCAACCAATAAAACTCGCTGTGTTGAGGAGGATCTTTCCTGACTTTAACCCACCTATGAGTGTGAGAATTCTAGACCCCTTTGATCCAGTGGTTAAAATAGTTTTCGATAAGGCACGTGGGCTCTCTATGAGTAACACAAGATAGTGTATAAGATAAACTCTGCTTTTGAAAAACTATATCTCGGAGGCCTCCCTGATCCAGAGCTCCTTCTTTAGTAAATCCCTGATCGCTACCCTTATAACCTCGCTCCTACTACTATACCTACCTATTCTGACCAACTCATCTATCCCTTCTACGTAGAGCTCAGGCATTTTTACCGTGATTAAACGCATCTTCGGCATAACACCCGACATATTAAACCCCGGTAATATTATGGGCTTCACAGAAAGCTTAAAAATCCTTGACCTAGTTAATGCCTAACTCAATAGTAGCTTGACGATGTAGGAGAATAATTTACTGTATGAGCTACCCACGTAGGTAATGTTATCTTTATTCAATGCGTAGACAACCATGTATACCAGGTACATGTATGTGAATGGAGCCAATTGTACACTGTAGAAACTATACTGAGATCTCCCTCCCATAGCCCATACTATAAGGTAGCCTGTGAGCACTCCTACCAGGTAAACCCAGAGGACACCATACCTCTTGTCCTTGATGATTAACGGGGCCAGTAACACTAGTGATACTAGCACAGTGGACCAAAACGGGTAGAACCCTATCGCCACCACTGTTGGATCCACGTATACAGTAAACCCGTTTACACCTAGAAACCAGTCCCAAGGAGAAGAACTGCCTGGGCATGGCCCGTTGCACTTTATGCTTGTATGCCACTCTATAGAACCGAGTAGAGAGTATTTGACCCAGTTGCCTGGACCCATATACATTATTAATGGTATGGATACACATGTAAGTGCTAGTAGGAATAGTGATGAGGCGACGAGTATGAATGCTATTGTAGTGTAAACCAGGTTGGCGAAAGAGGGGTTTTTCCTGAGCTCCCTCCTAAGGTAAAGTATTAGTAGTGGTATCAACGTGAATAACCCGGTGAACTTGAATAATCCAGCGATAACGCCGGCTATAAGTGATTCATGGTACTTCTTGTTTACAGCGTAGTGGAATGAGAGTATGGAGAAGAAAGTTGTGAAACCATCTAGGAGTACTATGGAGAAAAGCGTCCTAGTCAATGGATCCACCATGAATAACAATGAGGTAGCGAATGCAACAACGATATTACCAGTAAGCTTCCTCATAGATGAGTAAACCAGTATTACCGAGAATGCTCCAAGCAGCACCACGGGTAGCCTCCAGTATAACGGCCGATCTCCCACTAGGTACATTACAGCAGCAGTAATATACTTGCCTAGTGGCGGGTGCTCCTGGTTGATGTAGTTGTTTATACCATTGTGATCAGGCATCATCCACCCGGGTATTACATCGCTTACACTGATATACTTCTTAATCTCATCGATGAAAAGGGTTAGATTACCCTTGTATCCTGAAGCATAGAACGCCTTTAAATCACTGTAGTCGCTTCGTATGGATACCCCGAACTTTCCAGCTATCCTCGTTATCAACGAGTAGTCTATCTGGCCATTATAGATTATCGTATAGCCATAGTTATCCTCAGGCATCCTGGGTTCTAGTCCGAAGACCTTGACGAGTATAGTGCGCGCGGAGCCTACATACCATACTTCATCAGATACATAGCCCTTACCCATCTTCACTGATTCAAGTTCTTCAAAGTGATACGCGTTAAGAGCGAAAACCATGATAGCAATCACAGCGATAACAATTACCAGTATTCTCTCTCTAACCAATAAAACCCCCTTCAGCTAAATAGATTACCCACCTTATATTAATATACTGACCTCCTCCCAGCCCTAAAGTGCGAGGGTTCCTTCCAGGTGGTTCACCGGTTCCCCGCATTTATTCCTGGTTTACATCTGTAAAAGAAGAGGTTTAATGGGAAAAAGTTATTAAGTCTCAGATGTAATCCAGAAAACAGGAGCCGGGGTCGCCTAGCCTGGTAGGGCGCCGGCCTGCTAAGCCGGTGGGGGATTCCCCGCGCGGGTTCAAATCCCGCCCCCGGCGCCATTCCTCTACTATCTTCTCTATGGGTCCAACATACTCGTCGTAGTGGTAGAGGTAGTACTTGCCCTTAATCCTCCTAATCCTCCAAGCGCTAGGCAAGTTACCCCCTCAAATAGACTCGCGCCAAGAGGATTGAAAAAGATTAAGGCAAATCAAACAGGAGGTAACGCCGGGGGTAACTTAGAAAAAACGGTGTGAACCCGCTTTCAGCCAGCTTCTACACGAAAACTCCAGTGCGAACTAAGACTTCAGCTGAACAATAGATCAGCTCCAGTGGGAGAAGTAGTCGCTTTCATTTGACTCTTTGATATGTCGTTTACCAATCACAGGGTATACAGCCCTCGCCCTCTCCGCTGACAGGGGAGGAGCGGATCCCCGCTCCACTCCACAGAGTATGATTTCAGGACGTTGCCGTAGTAGTCCTTTAAGTAGAAGTAGATCTCCCAGCCCCTGAGCTCCACTTCAGCAGTGTGGTAGCTCCCTTCTGAAGCCGAGTCGAACCTCTTCAGGGCGTGGAAAATAGATCTACCGATCGGCCAGCTATCTAACCCGCGAGAGAAGATCTCCCTGATAATCCTCGTGGCCTCATTATGCCCCACTCAAGTGCTCTACCATCAAGCCTTCCTCGAAGTCCAGATCTCTCAACCATTTTGGACCACCCCTTCTGCATTGTTAGAGCGAAAATGGGCGTTTGCACAGGCTCCTTGGGGAAACTTTGCACAAGTTTATAAACTTGTGCAAGATTTCTGACATAATTTGTGCAAGATTCTCTTCTCGGCAATAAAAAAGCTAGGGGAGGAAGTGGAATACCCCCGCTATCCTCAGCCTACTTCTTGGGGCGTATAGTGCTACTCTGTCGTCCATGTGTTTTTTAACTACATCTAGGAGCCTGGGCAGGGGTATGATCTCGAGCGCTATGAACTCGCCTATTGCTACGTAGAGCACGTACTTGGCATCCCCGGCTGTGTGCGGCACGTCCCGCATGGGCTCTCTCGAGCCCAATGCCACTGGGCTCCCGAAGAAAGTCAGTAGTAGGTCTATACTGTATACTACCGCTAATGCGTTCCTGAATTGAACCACCCATTGGACAGGGTTGTCTAGGGAGGTTGGCTGGGGCGATAGAACTATGCCTAGGATGCTCGATAAGTGGCTGGAAATAGTTGCTGCCTCAAACCATAGGGTAATGATTAGGGCATTAGCCGCCTCTATTAGCAGGGTTAATAAAGTGTTTCCACGTATCTTTGTTGCTATTAGTGGGAGGAGCGTGATTACTAGTGTCTGTGGAACCATTTGTGGATGTATGCTATATAGTGTAAACACTAATATTGCAATGTACCTCAAGACATCCTCTTTATCATGACTAGTTAGAGGCGGGCTCATAGAGTAGAGCGTTAGCATCAAAAATAACCATAGCCCAGTGTTTAAAGCATATGCGGTTCCCTCGCTCAATTTCGATGTGAGTAGTGCGAAGACCCCGTTATTAAAGGCTGGTTGAAGTGCACTGTTTAAGACGTAGCCCGGGTAATCTGGGGCAAGGAACATGATAATGAAGTAGGGGGTTAATCCGAGCAGTATGCCTGTGATAATGGATTTTCCCTCTATATCGTCCCTGACTACTAGATATATTAGTAAACCCAGTAAGACCACTGCGAAAAAGTTTATCGACATACCAAGCGCTGAGAATAGTCCAGCCTTACCTAGCTTACCCTCCCTAATACTTATCAAGGCCTCGATAATAAATGGCAGTGCATAAGTATCGAAACCGTAGACACCATAAACCACAATGGTTAAAGCATAGAGCGGGTAGAGCCTAGCAGTGAACCGGGTGGATACCCTGTATACACTATAGGTGATCGCGATAGCGGAGAGGATCGAGTGAAGCATGTAGGAGATTGTTAGAAAAACACCTGATCCACTCGAGTACTGTAGGCCAAACATGGTTATCAATGCTAGGATGAAGCCTGCGAGAGGAGGCTGGTTTAACCTGTAATCTATAAAGGGGATGACTAGGGCTGAATCACCCTTGCAGAGAGAAAGGGCATCGTTTCTATTTATCCAGTACCAGCTGGCTTGATTACATGGCTCACTATAGAACACGTGTTTAACCAGGGCGTATACATCATCGTATAGCGGGGATCTCAATATAACATGCTTAAAAACCGCTTCCTGGACTTCTATGGGCATATGCAGTATTATCGATAAAAACGCTAGAATAATGGTTACAGCCAGCATGAATTTAACGCGGGATTCCAATATCGAACACCCTTTATCTCTGTGACATGTAACTCGCTAGCTTTGCCCCAACTATGTCCTCCCATTTTATGGAGAGAGCGGATAATAATTGCTCTAGCCCGCTCTTCAATAATTCAATATATTTCTCAGGATCCACTTCATGTAGTCTGGTTAACTGTATTGCCTTATAGTCGTCCCTACTCTTTACTTTGACATAGGTTATTATATCGCCTTCCTGCACGCTGATGCCGTAATCGATTAATTGCTGGGCTGCCTTTACATGCGGTGGCTTCGTTTTATTATAGCTTGAGGGGGGCTTGGTTAATGCGACCCTTATCGCTAGATGATCCAATGGTATCTCCCTCCGCTTTAATCCATCATAGTATTCTTTCAACATCTCTCTAAGCCAATCAATGAACACCACGAAGTTCTCAGGGGTTTCAATAGTCTTCATCTTCTCTAGCATCTCCTTAAATAGCTCCTTGAGAAACTCCGGCGTGTTCCGCTTCTTCGCGACAAGCCCCTTTATCTCGATTCCGCCGTCCTTCATCCTGCCTAGGTAATTCTTTTTCAGCCCTGTGAAAACTACGTATGTGAACTCCTTATCCAACTCTATTTCCAGGCCGAGGTTTTCCAGTATCCATTTCTGGAGCATCTCCAGCTGGCTTTGGTTGGGATTCCACACGAAGATCGAGTCTGTGTCACCATATAATGGCTTTATCCCTAGTTCGGCAGCTTTAAGAATAATTGTTAGAAAAGACTTCCTACCCATGGCTGTAACGCTTTCAGCTACAGCTGGCGAGAATAAAGAGAATCTTTCATCACCGAAGACGCCGTAGCTCGCGTTAATGAAGACTTTTATAGCGCGTTGAACAACGTCATACCATGCCAGTAGGTCTTTAGGTAACGTCTTATCCTTTGCCCTCTTCTTGTATATTCCAACTCTGAAGTCCCTCAGTATACCCGTGATCTGTGCTGTTAAACCAGGTTTCTCAACGCAGACCACGTGTAGTTTTCTACCTGTTTCATCAATTATATCTATTGTTGACTTACACCAGGGCATATCAACTGTCTCATAGCTTAAATTATATTTTTTAATTATGCTTGGATACAGTGACGCTATATCTAGTACTATTACATTGAAGAATATGCCTCGTGGAGGCTCGATCACCAATGCGCCAGCATATTTCTTACCTTCGATAGTCGCTTTTGTACCTGCTTTACCAGCATACCTTCTAATATCCTCACTATTAGGTATAAGATATCCCAGCTTCCTATGCTCCCAGAAGAACTGGTTCTGTATCCAGTTGGATATCTGTCGTCTACACACATCCTCGATACTCGTCTTGGAAATACGGGCTAGTAGAATCATTAGTTTCCATACAAGCTCGTTGCTGAATGTAGTTAACTGTAGAGTTATATCGGCGTCCCTCATGTTGTAAGCTATAAGGTGGGATGCCGAGATATCTTCAATCGCCTCCTCAAACCCTATTTTAGATATGCCGAGGAGTGCCGAGGACACTGCGTCAAGCTTCTCCTCCTGGTACTTGCCTCCAAAGGCATAGTTCTTCACGGCTCTATTCGAGAAGAACTTATAGAGGTCTAGATGTATCCCGGTATCAATTCTAACCATGTCCTCGCCGAGGATGAGTGGGATTAGGTGTCTCGGTATCCCTAGTCTTATGGCCCTTGTATAAATATACATTAAGTCGAAGTTGTCCCCATTATAAGTGAGTACTATGGGGTACCTTGAAATAGTCTTGATGGCTTCAAGGATCAACGCCTTCTCTGAGTCGAATACCTCGACTTCAATATCGACAGGGTAGTCATCAGACATGTAGTCGAATCTCTCTTTGAATTTTCTCCCCAGTAGGAGTACCTTTCTAAAGCCATTATTTGATGAAAGCCCTATACTGATAACAGGGTATTCTCCCTGTCTTGGATTAGGTATTCTGCCTTTAAAGGGCGTATACACCTCGATATCAATAGCTATTCTCAATGCTTTTGGTGGTGCTTCCTCAAATAGTAGTAGGTAGTCCTCGGCTAGTTTAATAGTTTCCTCTGGCTCATTCTTAAATAATTCCCTTAACGATTGTATCAGTGTCAGCGGTATCTCGGGTTTCACCAGTGTTATTCTCGGCTTGGAGCCATCGTTCTCGATTATGTACCTCATTCCAGGGATTAATCCATTATCATAGACATAGTTATTATGGTATTTGATTTTAGCTTCCCATACTGAGGCGTTGCTAGGCATCTTTGATCTTAGCTTCTTCACTGCTAATGGGTCTCTTGTGATTATCTTGGTGACCCTGATCTTCTTCATGGTTAACGGGTTAGTCTTATATACTTCCTCAAAGCCTTCGACATGCTTATCCTTGGCTATATCATTTAATGATTTTACCTCGTCGATGCTTAGATCTGTTAGGAAATATGGCTTATGCCCAACTGGATCCATTATTTTTACCAGTTTACCGCCATCCTCATCGAGGAACTCTAGTATTGCTTTCCCCAGTTTTCCATCATAGTATACTCCGAGCAGGTAGTGTGGTTTACTTAAAACCTTGTACGATGTGAAAGATCCATTG
The DNA here is from genome assembly GCF_038881575.1 of Desulfurococcus sp. GTDB lineage: Archaea > Thermoproteota > Thermoprotei_A > Sulfolobales > Desulfurococcaceae > Desulfurococcus. The sequence goes on from NZ_JAVZPN010000003.1 coordinate 32,141, forward strand.
ACATGTAGTGGTATATCCATGTTTCGCATGGATCCTTCATCCTTCTCTGAGAATCATTATTGCCTGTAGAATATCTCCCCTTGTCTTTAATAGGGCTTCCCTGGCTTTCTCGTAACTAGCCCCTGTCTGTTCCATGACGAACCTTATGTCTTCCTCGGGTATCTTTACTTCTTCAACTTGCTTGGCTTCCTCGCTTTGCTGAATTGTCTCCGGGGTGCCTGAAACCTGGTAGAATACCTGTCCACTTGCCTTGAATACTAGTACCTGTGGTTCTTTAACAAGTATCTTCTTGTCCTCGAGAACTATCTCAACTCTTTTTACGCCTGTCAACTCCTCGACATCAATGCCCATCTTCTTCAGAAGCCTTTTTAACTCTCGTGGATTAGATGCGAACATGATAAACACCAAGTTATAAAAAGCTTGACTATAAATCAATATGGTGTAGCACTAAAAATATGTTTCCCTCAATGGGTTTCATTGAGTTGTCTACCATGACTTTGGTGATACAATGTTGAAGATTAAGGTGCTTGGAGGAGGTAGAGAAGTAGGTAGGGCAGCGTATCTCATTGAGGATGGCCCACAGAAATTCCTACTGGATTACGGGGTAAACTTCGATGAAAGGGATCTACCTAGGCTCCCTCATCACGTGAAGCCCCTTGAAATAAGCGGGTTAATAATATCACATGCTCACCTCGACCATGTCGGTGCAGCACCATACCTATATATAACGGGGAGGCCAAAGGCGTTCTCAACCATGCCAACCATGGAGGTAGCTAGGTTACTAGTCATAGATTTCTTGAAGCTGAACTCTGCTGTTATAGAATATGATATGAGGGAGTTCGAGAACCTATATGATAACACGGTTTTCCTCGAGTACGGTGAGAAATATGAGGAGGAAGGATTCAAACTGGTCCTGGAGAACGCGGGACACATTATTGGTAGTAGCATGGCATACCTTGAAACAGGTAGTGGGCATAGGTTAATGTATACTGGTGACATTAATAACAGGGATACATGGACTTTGCCAGGTGCTGAGACTCTGGAACTAGATGTTGAAACAATACTCATTGAGTCAACATATGGGGGCAGAAATCATCCTCCTAGATACATTGTTGAAAAGAAGCTGTTGGAGATAGTTGAGGAGACTATTGATAGAAAAGGAACCGTCCTAATACCGGCTTTCAGTGTTGGGCGGAGTCAGGAGATAGCTACGTTAATAGCTGCGGAAGCACCCTATGTTGACATATACTTGGATGGCATGATCAAAGATATAACCGAGATATACCTCAGATACAAGAAGTACTTGAAGGATTCATCTCTCTTTGCTAAAGTCTTTGAAACAGTCAACTTTGTTACAGGTGCGAAGGAAAGAAAGAAAATCATAAACAAGCCCTGTGTAATAATAGCTTCAGCTGGGATGCTTAAGGGAGGTCCCAGCGTCTACTATCTTAAGAAAATATATCAGAACCCGAGGAACTCAATAGTGATGGTGAGCTATCAAGCACCCAATAGTAATGGCCATAAATTACTGGAAGAAGGAGGGATTCCAGAGCTGGAAATTGAGAGGGTTAATGCAAGGGTTGAATGGCTTGATTTCTCTAGTCATGCAGGGCAGGATGGACTACTAGATATAGTATCAAGGTACAAGGCGTCACTAAAGAATATTGTCATAATCCATGGAAGTGAGGATGAGGCCACCTCTTTAAGAGACGTAATCGTCGAGAAGCTGGGTAGCGATATCAATATCTATATTCCTAAAGTCGGAGACGAAATAGTGATTCAATGAGTAGCGCCGGGGCGGGGACTCGAACCCCGGACCACCGGGTTTCCGCACCAGGCTCCTCGCTTAAGCGGTTAACAGCCCGGCGCTCTACCGAGCTGAGCTACCCCGGCATCATTATTTCATAAGAATTCTAAGGGGATTATAAATTATTTTATAAAATTTATTGCTGAATGCCCCTATGGAAAAACATGTGTATGATTGGGAAACAACTATGGTGATAGGAATTCCTCGGGTTTAGGTGGCTCTGGTTTCAATCCTTTCCTGGTTCTAATCTTCGCGATTAGATCCATTAACATGTTCTCGGGAACCGGTGCCCACCTACTGAATTCCTGTCCCCAGATAGCCTTACCCGCTGTAACATTTCTCAGCATATCAGCTATGTCGAAGGACTCCGATACTGGTATCTCAGCTATTACTCTAGCTGAGGTCTCCATTTGCTGCACCTCTATGAGTTTACCCCTCTTCTTCGTTATCACTGAGGAGATGTTGCCTATATACTCCATTGGAGACCTTATATCGAGCTTTAATATGGGTTCAAGTATCGTTGGCCTAGCCGTTAGGAAACCGGCGAATATAGCGTTTCTAACAGCTGGGAATATCTGTGCCGGTCCTCTGTGTGCGGGGTCTTCGTGGATCACTGCATCATGCAATATAACCTTCACACCTCTAACAGGCTCCATTGCTAATGGGCCTTCCCTCATTGCTAGTCTAAAGCCTTGTATGACAGTGTCCTTGACCTCCCTCAGGTATTGTACACCTGTTGTCATATCAATGAGTATGTTCAGGTTTTCATCAATAGCCATTATTCTTCTAGCCTCGTCGGCATCCCACCCAGCTTGCTCCCTCAGTATCTTGGCTCTCTCACGCGCATCCATGTCCTCCATTATAATGCCCTCGGATAATAACCTGAGCGTCTCCTCATTTAATGGTGCAAGACTTATGTAGAACTTATTATGCTTGTTAGGCGACTTCCCTTCGAATACCTGGCTTTTATCCCTAATGGTTTCCCTATACACTATGACAGGCGGAGATGTAACTACCTCGAGCCCATATAGATCTTTCAAAAGCGTTAAAGCTATCTCTATGTGCAACGTGCCTACACCGCTGAGTAGGTACTCGCCGGTCTCCTCATTTATTTTCACTATAAGGCTTGGATCCTCTAGGTGCAGCTTATATAATGCATCAATGAGCTTCGTTGTTTGCTGGGGGTTCTTCGGCTCTATAGCAACTGTGACAACCGACTCTGTTATCATCTTGAGCTTCTCGAAAGGCGTCATAGTGTCCTTGTACTTCATTGATACTACTGTTTCACCGGACCTGGCTTTCTCTAATCCCAGTGCAGCAGCTATGTTGCCAGCTGTTATTTCATCAGCTAGCTCTCTATATGGACCCATGTAGAGGCTTACCTGTAATACTCTCTGTGGTACTCTAGCATTCACCAGCCAGAGTTCTTCACCGGGTCTAAGGGTACCTGAATATATTCTACCAGTCGCAACTAATCCAGCGTGAGGGTCAACCCTTATATCATTTATCAGCATTACTAATGGACCGTTTGGATCAGCCTCCATCAAGTACTTTACGATTTCGTGATTGGGGTCGCCGTGCCATATCTTTGGAATCCTGTACCTCTGAGCCTCCCTCGGGTTTGGAACGTGTTTAACCACCATGTCTAATATTGCTTCGTGTAGGGGGGCTGCCTTCTGTAACTCTGCCACAGCCTCCTTACCCCTAGTGTAGACATCGACTATGTCAGAGAACTTTATTCCTTTCTGCTGCACCAATGGTATTGTAAGCCCCCAGCGGTCTCTAGCTGAGCCGAATGCCACCTGCCCCTTCATTGGATCCAGTAGCCAGGCTTTCTGGAATTCTTTATCAGCATATGTAGCAATAAGCGTGTTCACATCCCTGACTATTTGGACTAGTCTCTGCTGGATTTCAGCTGGTGATAGCCTTAACTCCTTTATCAATCTATCTATCTTATTTATGAAGAGCACTGGGCGGACTCGTTCCTCTAATGCTACACGGAGATACATCTCGGTCTGGGTCATAACACCTTCTACAGCGTCTACAACGACTATAGCGCCATCTATCACCCTTAGAGCACGAATGGTTTTAGACTGGAAGTCGACGTGGCCAGGTGTATCTATCAGATTTATTAGATACGGCTTACCCTTGTACTCGTGGTACAGGCTTGCATTTGCAGCCTTAACCGTCATCTGCCTCTTCTGCTCAACATCAAGGTAGTCTAATGCCAGGGCTTGACCAGCTATCTTCTCGGAAATTAATCCGGCAGCGCTTAACAGTGAGTCGGATAGAGTCGTCTTTCCATGGTCAACGTGGGCTGTAATACCTATGTTCCTAATCTGCTCGATATTCCTCATTATCTTTAATACTTCACTGGTCTGCTTAAACTTAACCATATTCGATCCCCATTATCTTTCACGAATAAGTATAATCTGATTATAAAACTTTAATTTTAAGCTTGGTATTAGGTTAGAGAATTCCTGGGCAATGCTTTGATCGGTTGAAGACTATTAGAAATCACTGCATTTGTATCTAGATCGAAAAAGCTTACCCGCCTTAGTGTTTAACGGGTCTCTCTGGATGCATATTCACTGAGTAATTCCTCGAAGATGCTTCTAGCATAATTGATTGCGTCCTGTAGTATTTGTTCGTAGTTGTATACATCACCGAAGGGGCCTGTTGCCTCTAGGTCTAATACGAGGTTCAAGCTGTCCCCCACTTTTTCAATGCTTATAATGGTGGTGAAATAGGTCTTTTTAGGTAGTTTTGACGCTAGGTACTCGGCTACCTTCTCATCTACTTTACCGATTATATTTTCCAGCATATCCTCGGTGAGTCCTTGAATATTTATTCTGCCGAGAACCTTGTCATTCGATTGATAATCCATGCTTACTTAATGCCTCCTTAATACGTCCCTCCAACTCGTTAACCTGCTTGTTGAGGAATTCCAATTGCTTACGGTACTTGTCTCTTTTAACCACAAGTAGCTCTTTTCTTTCCTCGAGCTCCTTCACGATATCTGTCTTGCTTTTCTTGACGATGACATGTCCTACGACCTTGTATAGCTCCGCACTATCATCAACATTCTTTAGGGTATCCATTACATTCTCTACATCGCTGAGCTCAGCCTCAACCATTTTCAACTCAGCGTCTATTCTAGCCTGGTGCTCCCTTAAGGTCTGATACTGGATTAGTAATTGTTGGACCTCGGGCGGGAGGGTTTTTTCACTCATTTCCTAAACACCCTACCATGTCTAATAGCATGAGTACTATATTTGTAAAGCTATTATTTAAGGCTTTTAAAATACTGGCTTTACTACATGAGAACCTGATTACTAATATGGAGTGATCCTCAACCGTCTCGCCCCTACACTCTTTTGGGATATCATTGAGGTCGGGTTTGATGGATGCGAGTATAGCCTCGGCTACCTTTTCATCTACCCTGAGCGTGTATTCTACCTCCACTGTCTCACTTATATAGGATCACCCTTGTAATCCTGAGTGATGGCCCTATTCGATGGTTGGTTGAACTATAGAATTCGACATTTATGTACTCGCTTTCCTCAAGAACTATTTTAACATCTGGTTGATGGGAGGAGGCTTTCGACGTTATAGAGAGTAGTATATCTGCAAGGGTAAAGCATTCGTCTGTCACGCATTGATCATACTCTACTTTCACACTACGGGGATTATATACTCTAATTGACTCAGGATTCTCTCGTGAGAGCCTTACTCCACTTAATAATAGAGTTGACATCCTTATAGCACTAGGTGGCATCATGGAGGAGTCCACCTTATAGATCTCTATAGTTGATGGATTCCCCTTTCTCTCGCCAATTATGGCTATGTAGGACAAGCCATTCTTATAGGCTTCAATAACCAGGTCCTCCAACGTCTTTTTTCCACGGGTAACCCTGATCGAGTAAGGTATGACTGAGGAGAGATCCTTGGCAAAAGATCTTACTCTCTGAGAGGGCCTATGGGACGTGGTTATAAGAATCAAGTAGTCTACTCCCTTATAATGATATCTGGGAATAGTTTGGCTGACTCTGTCTTAGGTGTGTATGCTCCTCCAGCCCATTTAGCCCCACATTTCTTGCAAGCCCACACACCTGTGCTTAACCTGTATACTCTACCCTTATGTCCGCAGAATGGGCAGGTGTGTGGGCTGTACCGCTTTTCTAATATATCACGTACTTTTTTCCTGAGGGTTGAACCGTATCTTGTCCCATACCTACCTGCTATCCCAACTACCTTTGTCCTACCCATAAGCATTCACCATGTATACTTACTCTGATACTAAGGGTTTCATGTATTCACTTGGGTTATTTAATATTTTCTTCATTAGGTCCATGAGTTCTCGTCCCTTAGATAGCGCTATTTCCACAGCGTTATCGAGAATGCTTCTAGAGAACCCTTTCACCCCTCTTTTTTGTATACCACAGATCCTGCCTGACTCATCGATAGCGATAGTTATGAATGAATCTATTACAGCCTCCTCCTCGAGTAAGGGATCAACGATTATTATATCGTTGTAGATACCCATTGTAACAGTGGCCACCAACGTATTTATCGGTAATGGGCCAACATACTTAGTGTAGTCTACTTTATACCCGTTCTCGCCTTTAATTAACTCTGGAATCCTTGATGTTGCCAGGGCGAGCATTGAGGCAAGCATGCTGGTATCTATAATGTTGCCTTGGTGATCCACCAGGTAGATATCTGTGTAGACACTCCACACTATTTTCCCCGGCTCTATGGATAATGCATCCAGCTTAACAGCCTTGGATTCCCTTAGTGATCTATCAATAACCCTTGCAACCTCTATCGCGTTTTCATCTGGTGGGCCGGGCTCGAATGACGGTGATGCTAATGGAACGAACTCAGCGTGTACTTGTAAAACTCCTTCCCCAGGTCTATCCGGGAAGGGCTCCTCTAGTTCAAGCTTTACGCCTGCTATTACCTGTGTACCCCCTAGCTTAACAAGGGAGCTACCGGATGCCTTGATTATAGGGTTTAATATCACCTCTATAGGCCGATAATCAGTTAAACCCCTGCCATCTATTCTCTCCCCTTTCTTTATGGATTTAACTATGTTTTCCACCTGTATTCTAGGTAGTAAAGGCTCTTTCTCAGGTGTTATACTCATTCTACCTCACCTCCTCAAATATCTTGTAATACTTACGGTACATCGCCTCCTTCGCGGTTTTATAGATTTGTTCAACTCCCTTGTAAGCCATGTCTAGTGCCTGTTTGAATTCACCAGGGGTTAAGACGCCGTTTAACTGTAGTAAAACTATCTCGCCAGTATTCGGCATGATGCCTACTGGGAGATCCGCTTCACCGTACTCATCCTCCAGCTCATTTATGTCTAGTACCAGTACTCCATCAACCTTCCCCACTGCAACACCTATGACTAGATCTCTCATAGGTATCCCTGCGTCAGCTAATGCTAGCGAAGCAGCGGTTAGCCCAGTTGTACGTGTTCCCCCATCGGCTTGGAGGATCTCTATGAATACATCTATACTGGCCCTTGGAAACTGTGATGTAAAAACAACTGATTCAAGTGCTTCACGTATAACCTTGGATAACTCGATTTCCCTTCTGGAAGGAGCAGGTGATTTACGCTCTGTTGTAGAGAAAGGTGCCATGTGATATCTTACTCTGAGTATTGCTCTATCTGGTAGACTTATATGCTTTGGCAGGGCTTCCCGTGGACCATACACTGCCGCCAAGGCCTTCGTATTACCATACTCAACCAATGCGCTTCCATTAGCGTTTTTCAAGACTCCTAACGCTATTCTAACCGGACGTAGTTCCTCAGGTTTCCTCCCATCTATTCTTAACCCATCCCTGATTAATACAGGTTTTCCACTCATTTGCCTTCACCAAGTTTGGATTCTAGAAATACTCTTACTTCCTCGGTTAGACCACGTATATGTGCTTTTAACTCAATGAGTCTTATCGCCTCTATTAAAACTTTGGTAACATATTCATCCTTGCATTTCAACCATACGTACCCGTTCTGCGCAATCGTTATATCACAGCCGCTTTTACTCGATAGTAGATTATACATACTACCCTTCTTACCCACCAGCCTAGCTACTTTACTCGGCTTAACCTCGACAACTACCCCTTCAAGTATTTTCCCTAATCCTTTACCCCTCGTAGTTAGCACGGGGTCTCTGGTTCTATCGAAGACCGCTATTTTCGCCAGGATTAAATCACCTGTATCCAGGTAGTTCCTCAGGTTATGAGTTATAGGGTTGAATCCCTCGATAACATCTGAAGCGGGCAGGATCGCCTTGTATGGTGCACGTATATCTATGCTCCACGAGGTTACGCCTATACTATCTACGATCCCTATAACTGTGTCATCTTTCCTTGGGTAGTAAACGCTTTCAAGCGGTATGACATTGATGTCTTTATCCTCAATGTAGACTATGCCAAGTACATCGCTGTATACCTTATTGTCTAGAACATATATGTGTTTATCTGGGTACCTCTTGATTTCATTTGAGATAACGCCTTCCTCAAGTATCGCGAGGCAGTCTCCCGGTCTCACCAACTGTCTATCAGCTACTAGAACCTTCATCGATCTCTCACCCCACATTCAATATCTTAACTTCCCCACTACCCTTTGTTAAAGCGTTGACTTTATCTATTAACTCTTGTTGCAATCCAGCCGGGATCTCTAGCTCCATATACAAGCTCCCGTCTTCACGCCACTGGACCTTCTTAGATGTCCCCATTGCCTGTATTTGTTTAAGCGATCTACTGGCGTATTCACTTGGTATTCTTACAGCTACATAAGCCTTAGCTATTTTTATAGGTATAACCTTGGCTAGCTGTGAAACAATATGTTCCATTTGTTGCTCGGCTGGCTTATATGGGTCTATTGATATCCTTGCTTGCTCCATCGCTAATTCAAGCCTTTTCACCGGGATAGGTAGTTTCGTCTTGGGATCTATAGCGTTTCTAGCGATCAAGTTTAATATCTGTGCCTTCTTTTCCTCGATAAACTTTCTTCTCTGTTCGGCTGTGAGCTGTAGTTCACCGCGTTTTATAATCTCCACTGCTACTACCTTGGGATCATCTGTTCCAAAAACCTCCTTCATCGACTCTGGTGAGGCCTTTAACCCTTTCCTAGCGTCTTTATAGATGAAGTCTCCAGCTACAACCTCATCTATACTTACCTGCTTCCCTTCCTTAATCTTAAGCGCTAACTCAGGGTCGACCAGGATCTCGAATCTATGTCCTTTAGCCTCGTAGCGTGCGATGACTAGTTTATCTTTCATGGCTTAAAAACCTCATATAAGGTTTGGCTCCGAGATATATTCTACATCTTTAGTTTTCCTTCTTTCTCCAATTCCTCAACATACTTCCTTATTTCATTCGGCATAAGTATTCTGAATCGACGTGACTCAACATCTACATAGCCTATCTCCATGTAGTCCTCGAAGGGCTTGCCTTCCACTATCCCTGCAAGTGCTTGTATTGCTAGTTTAAGGGATTCGCTAGTATCTAAATCATACTTGTAGTTTTTCTCCAGGAACTCTATTACATTATTGCTTTTCTCACCTATGGCTGTCGCGTAATAGCTAAGGTATCTCCCGCTGGGCTCAGTCATAAATAACTGGGTGCCTTTTTCATCTACCCCGGCGAAAATCATTGCCACGCCGAAGGGCCTCACACCAGCATGCTGCGTGTACGCCTGCTTGACATCGCATACTAGTTTAGTTATATATTCTACCGGGGCTGGTTCATCATAGTAGAACCTATGAAGCAGTGCCTGGTTTATAGCGTAGCTTATCAGTATCCTTCCATCTCCAGCCATCCCAGCATAGCTGGCGCCTATGTGGTCATCTATCTTGAATATTTTCTGAATCGCCTTCTCATCGATGAGCTGGGTTATCTTCCTTTTTTCAGCTGCAACGATAGAGGTGCTCTTTGTTCTTATACCTATGGTGGTCCAGCCTCTTCTCACGGCTTCGAACGCGTATTCAACCTGGTATATCCTCCCATCAGGCGAAAATATCGTGATTGCTCTATCATATGCTGCAGCCATTGAGAAACCCATGTTTTCACACTCCCTGCATCCTACTCATCATTTAAATACATCTAAGTGTTTTTAACTCTTAATGCAGCCATGTTAATTCATGTTACAACTGAAATCCTGCCCTTTAGGGCGAGGAGAGGCTCAGCGGTGAAAAGGATAAAGCTATAATAGGTTCGATAAGGTATTCCATAGAGTAGATGATGACGCCGCTCCAGAATGAACCTGGTAGATGATTACTTCGCGACGATCTGATTAAACCGTTTACAAGTGAAAACAATTGTCTTTTTAGGGCAGGGAACTCACGTGTTTTCCTCCACCCTTGTGGACGAGGTGGAAGCCCCAGAGCCAACCCTAAACAATAATGAAATACCAAGGGATAATCCTCCAGTGACAAAGGGTGGATGAAATCTATTCTACGAGGTTTTTAATCCCTCTAACAATAATTAGATACTGGGTGCGGGGGTGCCCGAGCTTGGCCAAAGGGGGCGGACTTAAGATCCGCTGGCGTAGGCCTGCGTGGGTTCAAATCCCACCCCCCGCACCTCTCTATTCTCAACATGGTTGATGGCTGGTCTCCTCATACTTTTAATACTTCTCCAGAATCTTCCTACATTTCTTCAACGAGCCACAGGTCTTCAATGGTATGGCTATACATTTAGAGTCATTTACTTGCTTGAGGATCCCGAGGACTGCGAGCGCGTGATCTTTGTAGAGGTGGCTGACTCTAAGTACTCCTACTTGCTTGTCCTCCATGAAGAATATGAATTGAGGTGATGCCTTGTGAAATAGGGCTTTACCAAAGTACTCTGCGTATAGTTTCGTAAAGGAGTCTTCAAGCTGCTCCCTGGTGACCGGTTTATCGCATACAATTGAAAACGCTATGTAGCGCTTCCTAGGCTTAATCACCCCACTCTGGTTTCTGACACGTGTTTCAAACACGTTAATTATTTCAATGAGGCGTGAAACCCTATAGTGGCTCCTAATAGATAATATGAGGGCGGCTAACGAGGAGGCCAGTATAAGTAAAACTAACACAGTCTCAAAGCTATTCATCCCTACCCACCTTGCTGCCCCTGGTTAGCTGGAGTTTCCCAGAGATGATTTGATACGGTCTCGCGGTAATCGATGCAAGGGCCACGGGCTCTGGGACATCATACAGTGTTTTAAGGAGGCTTATTATTGCACGGGGGTGGTAGAGCTCCCACCAGTACTCGGCGCCCGAACCCACTATTAATGGTATATTCATCCTTAAAGCCAGGTTTATCCTTCTATAAGCCTGTCCTCTTTTAACATCATCAAGGGCCAAGAGGCTCTTTAAAGATACCTCGAGAGGCTTATTGTAAGTCTTCATAGCCCTGAACTGCCTTACATCGAAGAACTCGATGTTTTCATCATTCATCATAATAACGTTTACCCTGCCATCATGCGTACTCCACCTAGCGGTCTGAAGCGATAAAGGCGTTACAGCGGTATAGGCTATACCACTCTGCGTGGAAAGCATGTTCTTCAGCTCTGTGACACTAGTAGCCTTCAATACGAGTCTAGGTATCGCTACAAGAGACCCTGTCTCCACGGGCTTTCTTAGGTCATTACAGGCTATGAATTTAAAGTGCAGTCTTCCAGCAGCTTTCAAGACATCTCCAGTGCAATTTGCAACATTGACGTCTATAAACATTTGAGACCTCCTATGTAATTAAGGTAATCAAGCTGTATTATTAATGATGGCTAGAGAGCGGGATCTTTAAGCCTGGCTGGTACTTGATTGTTCCGGCGATGTTAAGCCATCGAGATATCCCGATATTTTCTCGATGTTTTTAACTCCTTTGAAGTGGAGCGTTATTTTTACAACGTCATCAGAGTCAAGTAGTTTCACGTTTCCGAGGAAGGCATCCTGCTTGTTGATACGCAGTATCAAGCGCCCGGTTCTAGGATCGAATCTAAGGGGTAGGGTGATCTTCATTAATGACTTCTCAGTGCTGCTCATAGTGGATAATAAGTATTTAAGTACTTCCTCGCACCCCTCAAGTATCTGTGTCTTTATGACTACTATTCTATTACCATAGTAGCCTTCAACGGCTTCCTCGATCAGTATTAGTTTACTCCGTATTTCAGGGGGAATCAAGTTAAGTATTGATGCACGGACTCTGTTGCAATCCTCTGTGGCGTGGCAAAAAGAAGATATCTCTATGGATTGAAGCGCTACTTTTCTTCTTTCAGTTTCTCTGCTATTTGCCATGGATCACGTGCTCCCCTACTGGCTTCGTGACGCTTCTTCAACTCTCTCTCCTTCAGTTTACGTTTCCACTTGTAATACACTGTGCCTCTGAGTCCACGGCTCTTTCTAAGGCCCCTCATCTTCTTCCCAGCACTGGTCAGCCCCCTGAATACCCTACCCCTATTCTGAGGCTCGCATATCCAGTTGACATCTGGGTCGTTGCATATTGATGGGTGATGCGGGTCGACGAGTATTACCTCGTACCACTTATATCTGCCATCCTCGGCAACATAGTAGCTGTTAAGTACTTCTAGCCCGGGGAACTTTCTTGCAGCCCTCTCCTCAGCTATTAATCTGAGGCTTTTTGCCGGAGCATAACCATAGACACCCATTCTCTTAGGTCTTCTTCCACTATCCGGCCTGGGCTTTCTCTGCCCTCCTTTTCTAACCCTTACCCTTACGATGATGAAGCCTACTTTAGCCTTATACCCTAGTGCTCTGGCTTTATCGAGTCTAGTCGGCTTCTCTAATCTAACAACTGAGGGCTCTCTCCTCCACTCAATTAACCTCTGCCTGATTAAGGCCTCTAGTTCCCTGCTTTTCTCCTTCCAGGCTTCAGCTATATAGTGATACATGCTCTTAGACATAGTTAAGCACCGTGACCTAGGTGTATATAATAATGAGTTAACGGGGTTTATAAAAAATAGGCTAAAACTGTGGTGAGGAAGCGCAGATGCCGCCTCCAGAGAAGATAATAGGGATAGTTGGAAAAACAAACGTGGGTAAGTCAACCTTGTTCTCAGCCATGACGCTTCTACCGGTAAAGATAGCTAACCACCCCTTCACAACAATAGAGCCGAATATAGGGGTGGGACACGTTAGAGTGAGATGCGTCCACACCGAGATAGGGTTACCCAGGTGTGATCCACGTGCAGGCTTCTGTATCTCGGGCGAGAGATTCATCCCGGTTAAGATAATCGATGTAGCCGGTCTCATACCAGGGGCGAGCATGGGTAGGGGGCTTGGAAACAAGTTCATGGATGACCTGAGGCAAGCAGATGTTCTCATACACGTGGTTGACGCATCTGGTTCAACAGACCTGGAGGGTAATCCAGCTGCCCCTGGAACACATGATCCTGTTGAAGAAGCTGAGAATATACTTCACGAGATAAATGAGTGGTTTAAGAACACTATTACACGGATCTGGGAGTCTAAGATCTCCAGGTTCCTTGCTTCAACCCAGGCACCACTAGACTTGATAACCCAGAATCTCTCAGGACTAAGTATTAGAAGACAACATGTTATAGAAGCCATTAAAAAAGCAGGCTTAGAGGACAAGCCCTTTAAAAACTGGAGTCTCACCGATGTGGCAGATTTCGCAGTTACATTAAGAGAGGTGAGCAAACCCATTCTCATAGCAGCTAATAAGATAGATATACCTGTGGCAGTAGAATACGTAAGGGCCTTGAAAAAGAGGTTTGGCGAGGAAAACGTTGTCCCTGTAAGCGCGCTAGGGGAATACATCCTGAGGAAGGCAGGTCAAAGTGGGTTAATAGAGTATATACCGGGAGACCCGATGTTTAGAATTAAGGATTCATCGAGGCTTACTAGTGATCAATTAAAGGTACTTAAGCTTATAGAGGACAATGTTCTTAAACAATATGGTTCAACAGGGGTTCAGGAACTACTCAATCACGCTGTATTCAGGAAGCTTGGGTTAATAGTGGTATACCCTGTTGAGGACGAGAATAAGTTTACGGATCACCATGGAAATATATTGCCAGATGCCTACCTAGTGCCTAGGAACACTACTGCTAGAGAGCTTGCATACATGGTTCATACAGAGCTCGGTGAAGGCTTCCTCTACGCTGTTAACGCTAGAAGTAAGAGGAGGATTGGAGAGGATTATGTACTTGAGAACAATGATATCATCAAGATTGTAGCGGTTAAATCCAGTGGCAGCTAGGATACTTAAACATCAATGTATGTCAGGGATCTGCTTGAATATTTTTTCCCAGTACCTCTTAGCCTCCTTATAGTAATAATCATCCTGCTTCCTCCCGCCAAAGTACTCTATGCCATTTCTCTCCAATATGGTTTTTAATTGTTCTCCCTCTCTTGCATCAAGTTCTCCATGGTTTACAAGGTAATCCACTACTTCAAAGGCTTCTTCGAGGCTTTTACAGCGTCTAATATAGTCCACCACTGTAGGTGTATACCCGCTCCATGGATCGGAGAAGCCCATGTGCACGCTTAATTTTAGAGATACATCTTTATCCTCGAGTACTTCTCTAGCTAGATGCGGGTACTTTTTCTTGAAGTCATCTATCCTGTATGTGTCTGACATTATTTCTCACTGATTCTATCTTTATTCAGCCCGGTTTTTATCTCTACTTTTCCATCGCTGTAATAAATTGAGTTCGAGGCCACATCTCTATATACAACTGAGCCAGGCATAATCCATGTGTCACTTCCTATTTTCACCCCGGGCATCAACGATACATTAACACCTGTTTTCACGTTGGCCCCTATCACAGCACCCATTTTCTTTCTGCCGGTGTCCTCCACATGATCTTTTATAAGCATTTTAACTGTTGCCTCGTCAAACCTTAAATTAGCTGTTATCGTTCCAGCGCCGAGGTTAACGTTTTCACATACTATGCTGTCACCGATGTACGTGAGGTGGCTGGCGTGAACGTTTTCTAGTATTATGCTCTCCTTGACTTCAACGCTGAAGCCTATTTTGGAACCCCTACATATAACACTCCACGGCCTGATTCTAGCGCCCGGCCCTATTTCGACCTCTCGATCTATATATACTGGTCCCTCTATCATTGTAAATGGGTTCACTAAGGAGTTTTCTCCAATATAGACCTCACCGGTTATGTGGGAGGGTTCTATGACTCTTCCTTTTATCTCTTTTTTAATCATTGTTAAAGCCATCTTGTTTGCCTCTATTACATGCCATGGCTTACCTATATCGATCCATGACGCCCTCGGTAACTTGTAGATTCTAATCTTCACCCCTCTCCTACTCATATTATTTAATACATCGGTGAACTCTAATTCTCCACGTGGGCTCGGCTTTATATCGCTATTATCTAGGATGTCACGGGTTCTCAACTTATATATGCCAGCGTTGACTAGTCTCGAGGGAGGGTTTATGGGTTTCTCCACGACTCCTTTAAAATAGTTGCCTCCATTAATAAGTACTCCGTAGTCGCTTGGATTATCTACTTCGCTACCTACAATAATGTTTCCGCTTTCCCCCGCAATCTCCGGGATAATGTTTACCGGTGTGAAGATGTCAGAGTAAATGATTAGGACATCCTCGTCACTACCCATTCCTTCAATACCCTTAACAACAGCATCCCCTGTTCCCCTTGGCTCACCCTGCTCTACGAATTTCACCTTAAAGGGTAGTCTCCTGCTCATCACATGTGCTCTAATAATGTCCCCCATATATCCTGTTACAATAACTACTTCATCTATGATCGAGATGGCTGCAAGCCTATCAAGGTGCCAGTCCAATAATGGCTTACATAGGATTGGTATCAATGGCTTAGGACGGGTCTCGGTTATTGGTCTAAGCCTGATCCCGTTTCCAGCGGCTAATATAACCGCCTTCAAAACACGCCTCCTCCAGCTCTAACATAAACATTATAATGAGAAATTATTAATAACATTCATCCCACTTGAATACTGATACTTCACACCGGAGTGGTGATGCCTATGGAAAACTCACCCTAGTAAAACAGTGGCTGGCCCTATAGACCCAGTAACTAAGAGTAGATAAGGAAGTAGATCGAGCACGTGTTAAAAGCGTTTACTCCTTCCTTGCTTGAAGCGGTGAAATAACTACTGCCGGCTTAGGTCCTTCAGGTGATGGTATCAGGAGCAATTTTGTCTTGTATACTTCTACCCTTCTAATCGGGTATATCTTTCTAGCGAGCTCAGCTATCTCATTTGAGATCTTATAGCTCATTATCTCCTGTACTAGTTCATCAAGTGTTAACTCGCCGGCTTTCTTAAAGATATATTCTCTCATCACTCTCCTTATTGCTTTCTTTTGACTAGTATTACACCTGCA
>NZ_JAVZPN010000003.1:48408-88567 GCF_038881575.1 Desulfurococcus sp.
TCTCATTTGAGATCTTATAGCTCATTATCTCCTGTACTAGTTCATCAAGTGTTAACTCGCCGGCTTTCTTAAAGATATATTCTCTCATCACTCTCCTTATTGCTTTCTTTTGACTAGTATTACACCTGCAGCTTGTTAATGCAACTATTGTTACACGGAGTACGTATCCGTCTTTCGTGGTGATATCGAATATTCCTTGGATCTTACTACTCTTCCTCCTTACGAGGCTCCTCATGTAGTCTCGGGCTAATTCATGCCCCTTGAACCTAGTTAAAGCCTTGTTTCCATCGACGCTGATTACTTGGAAGTATAGTTTTACATGTACCTGCGTTATATCCCCGGTTATATCGTACAGCGTTGTCTCAATTACCCTGCCAATCAACTTCTCCGGGTCATCAGCTGGTGTTGAACCTAGAGTTATACCTCCGAACGAGGTTGGTGCAACTACTTCATACCACTTCTTCATCTTCCACTTATCTTTTACAACAGCTCTGTGCTTGGAAGACATTCCTAACAACCCTGGTAACCGTTTTCACTAGGCGTCCTAGATTAGTAAAGGGATATTTAAATATTCATTATATTAAATACTAATCAACACTATTCATCGAGGTATTACTTTCCATGGAGCCGGATCCCATGGATGAATAGGTCTCTATAGAGTCGATTACTTCAAGTAGTCCCAGTAATTCATCTATTGTGGAGCGTAGTGTTCTCAACGCGTATAACAGGTTGTTTGAAACACATATTTCTATCACATAAGTGTCTTCCTCAAGCACCTCACTGATCCTCATTCTTGGCGCAGGCTTTATGTTATCTGGGTGAAGCGATGCGTAGACAGCGTTAATGTATTGCTTACTACCTTTAACAACTATTTTCCCACAGGGATATGCTACTTGACTACACATAATTGGACCTCATCGCATAGTGTGTATGCTTCCTCGGGTTTAATGCCTACTCTTAAGAGCTCCCTTAACTCGGTTATCTTCTGGCCATTATAGAGTATTGTAACAGGTTTCTTAGCGGGTAAAGCACTTAGGGAATTCAATATATCTATCACTATCCCGGGTCTCTTGAAATACTCCTCTACATCAATATAGGTGTTCTTCTTCGTCAACCACTCTGGTATAATAATGCCCAGCATGCTCGCAGCCTCATCTATGCTTGACTCATAAATAGATAGGATAACAGGTATTACACTCATGTCTAAGCTTATCTCCAGCATATATATGGGTGAATCCCTGTAAAGGCTATTGAATACAAGTAGGCTACCCATTGCCTCACTAAGCTGGATTTCCAGCCCATTAAATACTTCTGATGGAATAATGAAGTCACCGAGTAGTTTATTTGTAAAATCCTCAATGGTCATGCCAAGTGTTTTCGCGATATTATTGAGGAACTCTAATAGCTGGCTGAGCATCTCCTCATCTAGTTTATCAAGATTCCTTATCTGCTCAGGATTTTTCTTGAATATCCTTGAAGCAAGCTCCTGTATTTTCTCCGAGTTACCAGTGAAACCCGGTAGGAACGGTATTAAAGTCCTTTTAATGCTTTCAACTATCCCGAGTCTCTTAATACCCCAGGCCCTCGGAATCGTTGCTTCCTCAAGCCTCCTATCGTTGATGAGTTCCCTGAGGATTTTATCCTCCAGGCCTTTAAACTTCCCCTCTTTAAACACGTAGAGATCCCTGTACAAGGCTGCAATTATTGAGAGGATCTTATCCCACCACTCAATCACATATAAATCATCTAAGAAACTAGCTATGAAGCCGGTTGCCGAGTAGTCTTGTCTATAGCTTATCGATACATGCTGGCTCTGATTCAGCGGTGGTAGATTAATCAGTATAGCTGGTGTATCCCTCTCATCTATGAGGACTTTAGCATCCAGGGTTACCTTGGCTGAAATACCTTGTTCCCTAAGTGTTTTCAACAGTATGCTTGATGCGAGAAGTGAGTCTAGTGAAGTATCCGGTATTATTCTCACACTCTTATATTTGCTTATAATTGAAACCAAATCGGCTTTCCCCAAAATATTCACCAGGTTTTACACACCTATCATCGTAGATAATGTAGCTGGCTAATATTTCATCGCCTCACAACTCATTAAAATCCGTTTTCCACCTGGCCTTAAAAAAGGGATCATTCGATTCCTCCAGCGATCTATATGCTTCATCATGAAGCAACTCTATACATCGCATTGAACTGTTACAACTGAAAAGTCTCGCTCCTTAGTGCAAGGGGAAGCCGGATGAGCTATGCATGTGCAGGGATTAAAGTTGTTATCCTGAGGTGGCGGGACTTTCGGTTTTGAGAACATATATACCCTGTGAAACCAGGAGTTTTGCTTTCTCTGGATCATACTCCCAGTCAGGGGGTAGTTTACCGGTTCTCTTATAGTACTTCACTAGACGATGTATCTTCGACTCTACCTCTATAAGCCCTCTTAAACTATGGGTATCCTTGGGATGCTCCTCGAGGTGTCTTCTGAGGTTGACAGCTTGTTGCATCAGGTGCATAAGGTCCTCTGGTATAGCGATTTTAATGCCGTGTTTCTCAAGGATCTCCGTGAGCTTCCTACCTGTTACTTGTCTTACTAGTGGGATACCATATTGGTCCCTAAGAATTATTCCTATCATTGATGGGGTATACCCTTTCTTCGCTAACTCTACGATCAGCAACTCTATATCACTTGGACTCATATCTAGCTTTAACCATCTCGGTGGCCCAGCCCTCGCCGGCCGGGTTGAATGCGATTGACCCTTATCCCTCCTCTTATTCATAGCTCTGCAACCCCGTTGATGCCATATCCCGGGTTAAACAATATACTATTAAACACCATAATATTTAAGAACAGATTTTAAATGTGACTCCTGTGGTAACTATTTCCTGCTATTCTGCTTTCTCCTTGATTTTTTCAAATACTGCTTTAACGGCTTTAGCTCTATGACTATACTTATTCTTCTCCTCTACATCCATCTCGCCGAAGGTTCTATATGGTTGTTCCCTTGGAGCGAATACCGGGTCGAACCCGAATCCCTTGTTCCCCCGAGGCGCGGTGGTTATGTATCCGCATACTTCTCCTTCTCCCCTTATTATCTCACCATGCATCACGGCGACAGCCACGGATTTAAAGCATGCATCTCTTTCACTGATCCCCTCCATTAGTTTCAATACACCGTTTAATCCAAGCGTCTTGAAGACATAGCTACTGTAGGGTCCTGGAAATCCATTTAGGGCTCTTATGAATAATCCAGCATCCTCAACTAGGACTGGTTTCCTTAAGAGGGAGTATCCTATTAATGCTGCGGTTAACGCTATGTTAGATAAGTCGTCATCCTGTATCTCGATTTTTAATCCCTCGAGAGGGGTGACATCGACCCCGTACTCCCTCGCTATATCCTTTATCTCAAGGTACTTGTGTCTATTACCTGAGAGAAGCAATAGTTTAACCGACATATCTCTCACGCATCACCGATCTCCTTAACTCTCTATCAATGTATCTACCCCGCGTGCTTATCTCCCTTAGTTTATACATGATTTCATCGAAGCTACCGCTGTAATGCTCTCTATAGGCTTTAAAATATGATTCCATAAAGGGTTTTAATAGATGAGGGTAGAGCGAGTAAATGCTCTTCTGGAGTAAATGTATGTCTATAGCATACTCCTCGATATCGGTGCTGTAGCCGGCTAAGCCAAAGTCTATTATGTAGACTCCCCTGCCGGAATATATGATGTTTGCAATAGTGAAGTCCCCGTGATAGATCTTCCTATTATGCATCAACGCGCTCTGCCTTCCTATATCCCGTGCTATTTCTACGAGTTCTCTAGCCTCTACATTGGCTAGCTTCTCGGAGAGTCTCTCGCCCTCGATATACTCCATTACCAATGTTCCTTTCTCAATATCTACTAGTAGAGGGGCTGGCACCTTTAATCCGGCTGCGTAGAGTTCTGCAAGTATCTTTGCCTCATTCCTCGTTCTCGCCTGTATAAATATAGTGTCGTAGACTGGGTGTCTATATGGTTTACTCCTACGTTTCTTGATGACTACTTTTCTACCCAGGAACTCACATATATATATAACGGCTTCAGCCCCCCATAGATTGCTCTCACTACTTAGAGCCATGGATAAGTCTCCTCATCAATCCTGTATCTCTGCTTTACATATGTTTCCTCAGGCTTACTTATCCTACCATATAGGTATAGTAGGAGCCCTGTATAAGCTATCATTACCCCGTTATCACCGGCTACATCGGGTGGGGTACCATAATATTTTACGTTATAGATGGATGTAAGAGTCTCCATCTTCCATCTCAACACCTTGTTTGATGCGACTCCTCCAACTAGTAGGAG
This sequence comes from Desulfurococcus sp., assembly GCF_038881575.1. Taxonomy (GTDB): domain Archaea; phylum Thermoproteota; class Thermoprotei_A; order Sulfolobales; family Desulfurococcaceae; genus Desulfurococcus. Next base: position 52,756 of record NZ_JAVZPN010000003.1, read on the forward strand.
CTGTTTCTTATTGGTTAACGCGAGCACTCTTTCTGATACCTCGATAAGCATATTGAAGGCTGTCTCCCTGAGGCTGTTACATATCCTGCCCAGACTTTCCTTACCACCATTTGCTTCCCTCGCTAGTTTCAACGCTGCTGTTAAGAGACCCGAGAAGCTTAGATCGTTGCCTTTAATCGTGTATGGAAGGGGCTGGAACTCCTGGCTCCACTCGGCACATACATCTATAGCGTGCTTCCCATCAACCACATAGGGTGGAGCTATTCCTATTTCCCTGGTGAAGGTGTCAAAGAGGTTCCCTAATGGTATATCTAGCGTCTCCCCCATTACTCTATACTGGCTATTTTTCTGAACAAGTACCATTGTATTGCCCCCCGACACATATACTATGACAGGGTCGTTGAAGCCGCTGAATAATTTACCGATTTCTATGTGGGCAACTGCATGATTCACCGGTGTTAATGGTATGTTGAAGTATTTAGATAGAAACCTGGCTATTGTCACACCAACCCTGAGGCAGGGTCCAATACCAGGTCCTACTGCTGCTGCAACGGTGTCGATGTCTCTCATGGAGACCCCGGCTTTCCTTAATGCCTCCCTGAGTACAGTGGGCGCGTTCTTCATGTGATGCTGTGAGGCTTCCCTAGGGTGGATGCCTCCTTTCTCAGGTTTATATTGACTACTAATATTTGCCAGTATTTCTACACTGCCCCTGGAAAACCTTAGGACTCCGGCTCCGAGTGTGTGGCTGGTTGACTCAATACCCAGTACTGTTACCTCTTTACCCTCTACACTTTCAGGCAGTTTTACAGGAACAGGTATTTTTTGCATGGGCTTCCTCTCAAAAACCAGGGGATAGAGGATCTATAGTCTCTACTGCTTTCTTATCTTATTTTACAAACTCCGTGTAATTGCATTTGCCGCAGTGCCATCTGGGTATTGGTTCCTTGTGAAAAGCCATGAAGGAACCACACTTAGGGCACGTTTTATTCTTCCTCTTTATTGTCCCTGTATTATAGTCTACCTCATATAATTTATGTATATACGGCATTAAGCACCAGCCTCCGTCGCTTGTGTGATTTTCTGTAGAGATTCTTCGTTCCGTTTAATAATGTATTCCGGCTCAAAAAGCTTAACGCGCTCCTCGCTGTCATATATATGGGCTTCCACGAGACTCACACCTAGCCCATACTCCGTTTCAACGTTTCTTATATACACCAGGTTTACATTTTTACCATAGACTTTTGCTAGCTCCAGTCTAAGCAACCCCTTGCTTGGAGTCCCCTCGCCAGGGTGTCCTACACGGAGTTTCAGCTCTATCCTCTTGATTAATGGATTATACCTCTCCTCCACTACCTCGCCACTATATTTACCGAGCGTTATAGTTCTACCCATAGCGTTCTTCACCTTACAGGTTCATAATAACTATGTCCGGTTTTAACCCTTTAAGTATTTTTAAAACTCTTTCCCTAGAGGGGGATGAAATCACAACGCCTACATCTGGTTGCCCATATATGATTTTAAAGCCTCTGACCAGCGTGAAGGGTATGACCAATAAGTCTTCCTCGCCTACTACACATATGCTTCTGGCTCCACCCATTAGCGATGATGTAACGCTGTTTATGCTTATAGTGCCCTGTGGATTAACCACTAATACATCGCATTCTCTTGGCCCTACGTCCACGGTGTGCCTCTTTGTTTTAGCATCGGTTATCCTTACTTCAACCATGTGGTTCCTTGAAACAATATCGCCTACAGCGGCATCAGCTCTTAATCCATATACTAGTCCTCTATCGGGGGATACGTAGAGGTCTCCCTGTGGGATACTTAGAGAAAGCCTGAAGTCAACAGGTAGCTTTAACACTGGTATCGCTTTATTCAAGCTTAATCACGTATTTACCCGGGCTGTTTATCTCGAGTATTTTAGCGATTAAGGATTTCTCCGGGTTAACGACTATAATGATTCCATTCCATTCAAAAGTAAAGTCCTGGGATCCACACACTGGGCATGTTTCAGCGTTTTTAGGTACTAGGGACCTGCATCTCCGGCATGCCTTAAAGGATTTACCTCTACTACTCACTTTGACCCACCCTGCTTACTCACCCACTCTAGCTTCCCTAGGTATGGTTGCCTCATCGTCATATGTATTCTCAACCCTTTACCCGGTAATATACCGATAGTGTATATCTTTGCTCTGAGGATGTCTCCTTTCTCTATTGTTCTATGGGACTCCTCTAATATTATTGCCGAACGTGTATTATCATAGGAAACCTTTTCCTCGGATACCTGGTTGATATGGATGAATCCGTCTAAAACACCTAGGTTTAAATATATGCCTGACTTAGCTACTGTGACTGCTTCGCCTTCAACGACTTCCTTGATGAATGGGCTGAATACTAGGGCGCTCATTTCCACGTCATGGTATGTTGCGCCATCTCCGGGTAGTATCCTCCCGTTTTCATCGACTTTTACATCTATTATGGTTACTATAATCCCTAGCTTATGTTCGCCGCTCTGGGACTCTATTGATGCTATTGTTCCTTCGTACTTGCTCCGTAGTTCTTCAAGTGCCACGTCTTTCACTGGTCTCCCAAATTTCGCCGGCGGTATCCTGATTACATCCTTTACTCTTATCAGTGAATACATGGTTTAATCACCAGTGTTTAAGCATGTGTTGATATTTTTAATTAACTATTATAGGTTTTAAATACTAATTATAATGACGCTGCCTTAAATCAGTAGAATGAGGGAACCCCCTCCACATCTATTCTCCACGACTCCTCACGGAGATATATTTCTGGTAGCCCACGGCTCCTGAGGCGCCTCCTTAACTCTTTATCGTTTGTGGCTACCACGGCGTTGTTTTCGCTGGCGTATCTCAATATAGCGTCATCGACTGTTTCACCGGGGTTTACAGCGTAATCCACTATCTCACAATACCTGTTAACTATTTCAAGTGCTAGCCTAGCCCTCCTACTAATACTGGGTTTCTCCGAGTCCGCTATTCTAACTAGTTCATCGTATACGGGCTTTATCACTATGTACCTCGGCTTCGTGAGAAGCTTCTCCTCTATCTGTTCAAGTACAGGTATGCCGTTAGCCATTATGAGAAGCATGTTTGTATCGAGTAAAACAGTTATCCCCTTATTCTGAGACACCCTCTATTATCCCCCAGCCAGCAAGCCTCCACCTTGCTAGTACACGGCGGCTTATAGCTATCCTGGATCCACTCCATGTTGCAACAGGGTCTGTTAGCTCTATGGTCATTATATCTTTCCTTATAGACTTCACTACGGCTACCCTGTTCGCTGTACCGATTGCAACGGCTATTTTCTCATTCACTTGTATTGGTGGGAGCTTCCCTAGTTCTTTGGTGCCTACTATTCTCTCGAATAACTGGAAACGCACATCCAAGGTCTTCACAACCGGTATATTATTCCCAGGGGTGGTTACTATGGAACCCACTAATTGGTCACCTTTAGTTAGCGAGGGATCTAGCTTGGTCTGTATTGCCACCAGTCCTCCAGGCCTGGCCTCATCCACTATTAAGTTGCCATAGCGTATCTCCTCTATAGTCGTCACTATAGGCTCGTATTTATAGACCTGTGATTTAGCACTCCCTACTTGCGTCTTTATCCCGGGGAGTATCATTATCTCATCTCCTACTCTGAAACGCCCTTGTAGAAGGGAGCCCCCGATTACTCCTCCCTCTATTTTATCATAGGGGGTGCCGGGTTTGTTTACATCAAAGCTTCTCACAACATACATTAATGGAGGCTTCGTGTAGTCTCTCTCCGGTGTTGGAATGATCTCTTGTATAGCTTGAAGCAGTGCATCTATGTTGATGTGGTGTAGGGCGCTGACCGGTATTATTGGCGCGTTCTCGGCTACGGTGCCTTTAACCAGCTTTAAGATCTCGTTGTAGTTCTCTAATGCGCGCTTTTTATCGACGACATCTATTTTGTTCTGAACAATGATGATGTTCCGTAAACCGAGGATGTTCAGCGCCATCAAGTGCTCTACTGTCTGTGGCTGGGGACACGGCTCGTTGGCCGCGATAACTAATATAGCTCCATCCATGATCATTGCCCCACTCAACATGGTCGTCATATATAATTCATGGCCGGGCGCGTCGACGTAGCTAACCCTTCTAAGCAACTTCGACTCAGAGCCATCTGGACAATACTCTTTAATCGTGTATGCGTCAGGTAGCGGTAGCCCATCACAATAGGCGATGTTTCCATCAGCGTATCCTAGTTTAATAGTCATCCCGCGTTCTATCTCTAGGCTGTGCTTTGCTGTCCAGACACCTGTCAATGCTTGGACTAGGGTGGTTTTACCGTGGTCAACGTGTCCAACGACACCTATGTTGACCTCGGGTGGTTTAATATCCCACGGCATGATTACTTATTCACCTTAGCTAGAATAATTTAGTTTAGATTCATTTATAAATCCAAGCCGCTTAATCCTCATGTATGGAGACTGCCATGGTTAAAAATAATTCATGCCTTTAGAGCACTCTTCTATTTTGATTCATACACGATCTTCGTGTTTATTTGAACTATGTCGGGTGCTATAGTATTGCCTCTAACAGTCTTTCTCCTTCGTTCACCATCTTCTTCTGGGTGGAAACCTGGTGGACCCGATAATAACACCTTCTTTTTAACCGGTCCACTTATATCAGGTCTCATTGGGAAACCACTTATGTCGCTACCTCCGGTTATAACTAGTTTAACCCCTTTCAGGCCGATTATTGATCCATCAATATAATCACCTATCTTCAGGCCAATGATAGTTTGTGTTCTCTCATCATTTATCCTTATCTGCCATGCCCTTGCGCGGAAGATCTCGCCCTCTAGCTCGTTCTGTCCTGTTGCATTAATTAATTGCTCCATGCTGACTTTCACAACGTTATCAGGCACGTTGTCATCTATGATTATTCTCCCAGTAAACTTCACCTTATCTCCTGTGTCTGGGCGCCGCATTCTTATAGTGGCTACCCCGTGGACAGCCCCTATTTCATTCGCTGTTTTACTATTTACTTTAAACACCGGTAACTCCAGCTTTTCCTTCACTTTATCTGTGAGCTGTATTTCGGAGTCTCCTTCCACTTTTACTTTAACTACCTTCTCCTTCTTAGGTGCCTCTGGATCATTTACCACTATCTTGAAGTCAGGCATATCTACCACCAGTTGCCCGGTGGGTGTCTGAGGTATATTTTACCCAGTATCCCCTTTTTATACCCAGGGTTTTTTAATGGTCTCTATTAGAGGGGTAGAAGCGGTGTTTATGTTTTCTAGGGTTGGATGGTTGTTAAGTGGGCTGACACCGTAAATTAAGAATTAACCGATATAAGCACGTTAATAGTTTAGAATAACTAGGCTTACTCGCAGGCCACGTATAGTGTTTACATGGTGTTGGAGTTGAGTAGTGATAAGAAAACCTGGATTAGACAACCCATAATAGTTGTACTGGGTCACGTGGATCATGGAAAAACAACACTACTTGATAAGATCAGGGGTACAGCTGTAGCTAAGAAGGAGCCAGGCGAGATAACCCAGCATGTTGGAGCCAGTGTAGTACCTGCAAGTGTCTTAAACAAGATTACTGAGCCTCTAAAGAAGTATTTTCCAAAGCTAGTCATAGAGATACCGGGATTACTCTTCATCGACACACCTGGACATGAATTATTCAGTAATCTTAGGAGAAGAGGGGGTAGTGTAGCCGATATGGCCATACTTGTCGTAGATGTGGTTGAGGGATTTCAGCCTCAAACCATAGAGGCGTTGAATATATTGAAGGAGAAGAGGGTACCATTCATTGTTGCAGCTAATAAAATAGATAGGCTTGAGGGATGGAGAGCCTTTCCAGACACTCCATTCCTTGAGAGCGTTAGGAGGCAAAGCCCTAGAACGATAAGTATTCTAGAGGAGAAGATATACCAGTTAGTCGGCAAGTTATACGAGCATGGGTTTGAGTCGGAGAGATTTGACAGGGTTAAAGACTTCAGGAGAACGGTTGCAATAGTGCCGATATCGGCTAAAACAGGTGAGGGAATACCAGAGTTACTTGCACTAATAGCTGGCCTTGCACAACAGTTCATGAAGAAGAAGCTTGTGACTAGTGAAGACGCTGCTAGGGGGGTAGTATTAGAGGTTAAGGAGGAGCAAGGCCTTGGCACCACTATAGATGTTATAATCTATGATGGAGTGCTAAGCAAAAACGATCTCTTTGTAGTCGCTGGTAAGAGTGGACCAATAGTTACAAGGGTTAGAAGCCTATTGATGCCGAGGCCCCTCCAAGATATGAGGATGCATGAGGGTCGATTCGTACAAGTAGACCTTGTCACAGCTGCTACAGGGGTGAAAATATCTGCTCCAGGACTCGAGGATGCATTAGCTGGCTCACCATTCTATGTAATACCCTCTGAGGATAGGGTCCAGGAATTCACCAGGATAGTTCAAGAGGAGGTATCTCAGATAAGGTTTAAAGGGGAAAGCGATGGCGTTGTATTAAAGGCGGATACTCTTGGAACACTGGAAGCCCTCTTAGAGGCCCTTAGACGCGAGAATATACCGGTTAAACTAGCAGATGTAGGCCATGTAACCAGGAATGACGTCCTAGAAGCCGCCATTGTTAGTAAATCTAAACCTGAGTATGGTGTGATACTGGCTTTCAATGTGAAGATCCTGCCTGAAGCAGAGGAGTTGAGGGCCCGGGAAAACATACCCGTGTTTAAACATAACATAATATACCAGCTACTCGAAGAATACCTTAAATGGTTCAAGGAATTCAAGGAGAGGGAGAGACTGAGGCAGGTAGAGTCTCTAGTAAGGCCAGGTAAGATAAGGATTATACCGGGGGCTATATTTAGGAGAAGTGAGCCCGTTATAGTTGGAGTAGAAGTCCTAGGGGGCAGGATAAGGCCTAATTATCCATTGATGACAGAGGATGGAAGAAGCATCGGCTTAATAATGCAGATACGCGACCGCGATAACGTGTTGAAGGAGGCGCTTGTAGGGCAACAAGTAGCTATAAGTATTAGGGGCAAGGTAATGGTGGGTAGGCACATAGATGAAGGCGATATCTTGTATACTGATATACCAAGTGAACACGTCAAATACTGGCTGACAACGTTTAACAATGAGTTAAGCAATGATGAGAAACTAGTGTTGAAAGAAATAATTAATATAAAGAGGAAGAGCGATCCCCTCTACGGCATGGTGTTTCAGCAAATGTGAAAACAAAATAACCTAGCCTACTTTGTCTGCTGACCATACTTCAACGTCCACTTATACTTCCTAGGATCCCTCTTCATCCTGTAGTTATTAAAGCACTTATTGCTGCAGAACCATAGTATCGTTCCATCGTTCATCACGTACATTAATCCTGTTCCAGGCTCCACGTCTCCACCACAAAACACACATTTAGCCTGCTTCACCAAGGTAAACACCTCTCTTCCAGCCAGTGTCAACACAATGTATTGGTTACAAGGGTTTTAAAATACCTTTCTCTGATATAAAAGCATAGTGTTTAGATCGTGGTGGAGGCCATGAGTGAGAACAATAAAATAGTTTTAAAGTCACCCGATGTGAATGTTGTAGAGGAGATAGGGTTCCCAGCCGAAGTAATACAGATACTTGGTAGGACAGGCGTTACAGGAGAGATAATACAAGTGCGCGTCAAAGTATTAGAGGGTAGGGATAAAGGTAGAATAATAACAAGGAATATAAAGGGACCGGTGAGAATAGGGGACATAGTTATACTAAGGGAGACTGAGAGAGAGGCAAGGAAGCTGTCAAGCAAGAAGTAGATGCCTGAAGCCAGGGTGGCATGCTGTTTTCGTTTTACTAGGTTTTTAGGGTTTTGCAGGTTACATCCTAGGAGGATTCATTATTGTTCATATAAAAAACAATGAAGGAATGATTACCTTTATCAGCCACTCTGGGCCCTTATCTGCTGGACACTCTTAATTATTTCATCGATTAAGTCCTTTGCTCCGCCTACATCTATTACTGCGATAGAGGCAGCGGATACCTCAATACCGGCTGCTTGACCTAGTTTCTGCTTGCTTGGCACGTAGACATATGGTATCTTCTTCTCATCGCATAATAGTGGTAGATGGGCGACTATTTCGGGTGGGTCAACATCTTCAGCTATGACAACCAGCTTAGCCTGTCCTCTTTCAACAGCCTTTGTTGTTTCATTTGTGCCCTTCTTGATTTTCCCACCGGTCTCCCTTACCTTTGATATCGCCTGGTATACTTTATCGGCTAGCTCAGGTGGCACCTCGAACTTTACATAAAACGGTTTAGGCATGTGTTCATCCTCCTCCCTTAACTCGTGGTCGTCTACAAGCTATATAGAATAATACCAGGGCTTTATAAATTACGGGCATTAAATAATTTTTAAACCACTTTTTGATTCGACTTTCCATTCCATGTAACGATGAACCCAGTGGTCTTACTCGTGTGAGAAGACAGCTATTACTTTTCCCTCTTTGATAGCATCTATTCTAATGAACCCGACCCTGTATAATTGCACAATGGAGTCTGGTTTTTCATTAATGATGCGTTTTTCAACTAGGAGCCTGGCTTCCCTGGTCTCTGATCCACTCGGGATCAGGAGGAATAAATCTGCTTTCTCATCGTTGCTAACCCATTGAATTATTGGAGCATTGAGCTTCTTTGCATCTTCCTGTGAAATACTGTGGAGCCTGGCTAGGAATGCTGGCTTACCATCCAATATCGTTGGCTCTGCTATCGTGAAGTTAGCTAGCCCCATGGCTCTAAATGTTTTATGCTCGCTTTGAAGCAGTGTTTTCAAGTCCTTGGATGATATATGGATTACCGAGCCATCCAGTATCCTATACTCGTAGTGCCCTGGCTTTGATGGATGTATTGGTATTTGTGCTTTAAGCTCCTCTTTCACATCCTTTAGTATTACTGGAACCGGTTCTTCAACACCCATATACCTGTTCGCGACTGGATCAACTAGGACCCTATTGATAGCGTAGAGGTTTACCAGGCTTATCTTGGCATCAATGGGTTTAATTCCAACTTCCTTAACTATTTTCCAGATTGTTTCACGGAGAATGCCTCTTCTACGTAGCCCATTAATCGTTCCGAGTCTTGGGTCATCATATGGTGAGATGCCTTGTTCTTTAACTAGCTTTCTCATTTTAGACTTACTCAGTATCACACCCTCTAATGATAAACGTCCAAAATGTATTGTCTCAGGGTATTTCCAGCCCATGTGTTGATATAGGTATTTCTGCTTGACAGTATTCGATATGTGTTCCTTTGCGCGGAGGACATGTGTTACACCCATTAAATAATCGTCGACACCAGCAGCAAAATTGTAAGTTGGCCATACAATGTATTTCTCCCCGGTGACTGGGTGTGGTGTTTTAGATGTATCTATTATACGGAATGCAACCCAGTCCCTTACGCTTGGATCCGGGTGTTGTAAATCGGTTTTCACCCTTAGAACAACCTCTCCCTCACCATAGTGTCCCTCAAGCATTTTATCGAATTTCTCAAGGTTCTCCTCAACCGACGTATTCCTATGGGGGCATGCCTTGCCAGCGTTCCTATATAAGCGGAATTCCTTATCGGGGCAGGTGTCAATATATGCTCCTCCACGGCTTATCAGTTCTCTTGCTACGTTGTAGAATATATTCATCCGGAGGCTCTGTATGTATTCCTTGTCCCATTTTACTCCAAGCCATTTCAACGCGTCCTTTATCATTGTATATGCTTCTGGATAAGGTGATTTTATCCTTGGGTCGGTGTCCTCGAAACGAAGTATCATTACTCCATTATATAATTCAGCATACCAGTAGCTTAATAGTGCAGGCCTAGCGTTTCCAAGGTGGATAGTGTAATCTGGGTTAGGTGCAAACCTGGTTACTACTTTACCTTTCTCGGCATTGGGTAATGGGGGTAGTTCCTTCTCCTTGGCTTCCCTCTTCTCCTCCAGTAGTTCTGGCCAGTTCTCTCTGATTATTTTCAACTGGTCTTCGATGCTTAGCTTGTTTACTTCCTCTATGGTGCCTCTTATCAAGTCGATGAATTCTTTAATTCTACCACGTATCTCCGGGATTTCCCCGATAACCTTTGAAACCACTGCTTTAAAATCGGCTTTACCCTCGTGTTTTACAGCGTTTACCAATGCGTGTTTGAAAGCTGTTTCTCTCACTCTATCTAATAATGATTTCTCCTGGCTGCTCAATCGCCATCACCACTATGATTCTCTCAGGCCTCTCCCAGGTTAAATCGATGACAGCTAGTATAAATCCTTCACAAATAGAATAAATGTTTCTGACCTCGTTTTTCCCGGTGACAATGTATGCTATTAAATCGTTTTTTCTAACGTGCTTCATGCTCCCTATATAAAATACTCTCCTACCCTTTGCTTCCTGCAAGCATAGCTGCGTATTCTCGGAGAAAAATAGCGCTTTAGACGGCTCCCCAGTGTTGAATAATATCGTACTCTTCTTCAAAATGGCTTTCTCTAGGTCTATGTACTTCAGTATCTCCTCGTATGGTATGCCACCATAGTACTTTATACAATTATTCTTCTCAGAGATGCTTGCCCAAGTGTACTCCGAGTTCTTGAGGCAGATTATTCTCTCGGAGTCGACGCCTTCTACGAATAACTGTGGGAAAGAGTATTCACTCACTTCCTTCTCCTCGTGTTGTTAAGGTAGGTATGGGGATCTATTCCCCTTTGAAGCATCGTGTTTACTATTTTCTGTCCGAGGATAATAGGCTTGCTCCGTAATTCCCCAATATTCCTGGCACCGCTGAGGAACATCGCAGTCTTTAACTCGAAGATATAGTTGTCTAGATATACCTCGGCACGCTCTAGCCCGTTGTCAAGTATATTCTTAAGAATGGGTTTAGCTACTCCAACCATATCCGCACCAATCGCTATATTCACAGCCGCCTTAAAGCCATCCCATACACCGCCGCTCGCGATAATGAATGAGTCTTCGGCAACATACCTTGTCTCTATTACTGAGAGCGGTGTTGGTATCCCCCACTCAGATAGCTTCAGCCCGCATTCATAGCGTGATGAGCCGGGTTTATTTCTAAGCATTTCGACGAGAGCCCAGTTTGTACCGCATGCACCGGCTGTATCATATATTTTCACCCCTATATTATGGAATACCCTCACCGTCTCCATGGATAACCCGTTCCCCACCTCCTTGATTATAACGGGTTTACCGAGCGATACAACTAGTTCCTTGACTTTATCCACCACATCTAAGCTGAAACGGGTATCTCCTTCAGGCTGTATTACTTCTTGTGCTGGGTTCAAGTGGATCGCTAGGGCATCCGCATCTATTACTTCAACTAGCCTTATGACCGTATCAGTGTCGATGTCTCTTAAAGTGTTTAAACCTATGTTGCCTATTACCGGTACACTTCTAGCTGTCTCCCTTACGATCCTATAGCTTACTATGACATCCTCGCTGAAGTTGCTTTTAACAATGGCTCTCTGGCTACCGACGCCTATGGCTACACGCTTCTTCTCCGCAAGAGTTGCAAGCATTTTATTTATGCTGACTAGCGATGGATGCCCTCCCGTCATACCTGTTATCATTATAGGGGCTTCTAGCCTGTAGCCTAAAAACACTTGTTTTACATCCACTTCATCGAAGTCTAATCCAGGTAAGGCTTGATGCACAAGTTGTATCTCTCTATATATCTCACTACAATGGTCTTTGAAGTCGACCCTGGGATCCAGTGCTAACCTTATATGGTGTAACTTCCTATTCTGTATCTCGTCCATGCTTAATACAACCTTCCTCAATATACTTAAGCCAGCATATTAGCTTAGCGTTCACTAAATATAAAACTTTAAAGCAGCATAACCAACTACGTGTGAGTAATCCCCGGAGGTGTCACCACTTGTCGCGTATTTTAATAGCTGGGCTTTTCCTCCCAATATTTTAGTGTATTCCATGAGAGTCATTATTCCCCCTGGTCCGCAGATACTTATGTCATTGCGCAGTATCACATTGTATAATCCATCGGTGTCGAGCTTGAGTATTCTATCTATAGCCATTGAATCCTTCCTACTTGTCTCTTCATGGGGTTCGTAATGATTGAAGTCGCTACTTGCTATCACTATTATTCTCTTACCAGTTGCCATGGATGCTTTATGTATCGACTTCGCTAGATCCCTCGCTATATCTGGTGTATGGATACCTATAACTATCGGGGTTATTTTCACATCCCCGCCATATGTGTACACTATAAATGGTAGTTGGACCTCGATTGAGTGCTCCTCTAAATGGGCATATTCATCAAACTCAGCGATTTCACTATTCTCCACAATAAGTCTTCCAACCTCATCGTCTACAACAAGGTCTCCGAGGGGAGTCCCCCATACTCCTTCAGGATACACTGAAACAGGTCTTCCAAGACCTGTGTGATTTGTACCAAGTATCACTATGGTATCAGGCTTCTTGTTTAAAGCCATATCAAAGTAGACGTGTGCGGCTACAGGGCCACTGTAGATATAGCCTGCATGAGGGGCTACATAGCCTATTGAATTCATGGCCGAGGTATCTGAGGGACTTGGCGGCTTCCCGGGTCCGATCCTGTGTTTGAAAGACCATTCTATCACGCTTCTTAACTCCTCAGGTTTATCGGGATAAAAATACCCGGCTACTATAGGATTCCTCTTCTTCAATCTACTCCCCTTGAATAATAACTATTAACTACGAGTTAAATACCTTGAAGCATTATGGAATAAGCCTGGAAATATGGTCCTGGATGCCTATGAAAAATTTAGAGGGATGCCTCGAAATCGGTTGGCTGCTCAGGTAGCTCAGCGTTCGGCGGTATAATACCTTTCTCACGCAGTATTTGACGCGTTAGTATCCAGTATATTAGGGCCAGGCTCTTCCTACCCTTATTGTTCCCGGGTATTATGAGGTCTACATAGTCAACCCTGTTGTCGGTATCTGCTAAAGCTACTATCGGTATACCTGTTTCAGCGGCTTCCTTAAGGGCTTGTACATCAGACCTCGTATCGGTGATCACTACTACATCTGGTTCGAAGTATATCTTAAGACTTGGGTTAGTGAAGGTTCCCGGTAAGAATCTACCTACGAATGGCTTACATCCCACATACTGACACATCTTCTGAACCGGTTTCCTTCCATACTGTCTTACTGAGACAACGGCTATTTTCTCAGGCTGATATCTAGCGAGGAATTTCCCAGCTATCTTCAGTCTATCATCTATTTTCCTTACGTCCAGTATATATAATCCATCGGATCTAACCCTGTATACGAATGGCTCCATGAACTTCGTGCATATATGAGTGCCTATGTGCACACCGGCTGATAAGTATTTCTCGATTGGTACGAGTAACTCGATTACCCCGCTCTCGGGTTTTGAAACAGGTGCTTCTCCTTCAGGTATATCACTCATTCACTACCACCTCCTACGAGATCTTAGGGAAATATAATATCTCCTTTGATATATCCGTGTATGATAAAAACATTCTCCTGCAGCAATACCTTTTCACACCGAGATCATCTAATACTTTAGCCGGGTTCTCATCGTTCTCGACTCTTTTAATATACTCCTCCCATAAGTGCCCAATGGGCTTACCACAGGTGAAACATCTAACCGGGAATAACAAGATCCCACCTACCTATAGCTCTTCTGCCATCTCCTTCTAGCACTATATCTACCCCATTTCTTAGGCTCTGTCTGACGTGGATCACCGCTTAGCATGTGCCTATCATATTCTTTAAATAGGGACTTCACCTCATCACTGTTAAAGAACTCAACTAATCCCCTTGCAATAGCTATTCTAACAGCCTCAGCCTGGCTCATGTAGCCTCCACCGTGTACATTAACCCTTATATCTACTGTTTTTGCTAGGTCACCTATTAGTAATAGTGGCTCCAGTATCTTCATCTTGGCCAGCTCGAACGGGATGAACTCTGCTGGTACGTTGTTTATCCATACTCTTCCAATCCCGGGTTTTATCACAGCCCTAGCAATGCTTGTTTTTCTCTTGCCTGATGAAACAACTATTTTTATCTTATCGCTAACTGTCTGGCTCACTTCTTAACACCCCTCCACCCTATGGCTTTCGCTACCTCCTCTAAGTAAACATATCTATTACGGAGCCTGGAGACTGAGGCTTCGGGGAACTGTATGAAGGCGATATTCTTCATGTTACTTGGTACACCTATGTATACTCTGAGCCTCTTAAAAGCATCTCTCCCCTTCGGCTTATCTATCGGTAGCATTCCCCTCACAGTCCTCTTAAATATATTGGCCGGGGTTCTAGGCCTCCTGACACCCTTGGTCTCTGGGTTGTAGTGGGTTTTAACCCTGAATAATATCTTATAGCCCTCCAACACCCTGTTTTTCTCACCACTTACCACGGCTTTCTCAGCATTAACCACTATGACTCTATATCCCTCGAGCAACTTCTTGGCAATAATACTCGCTAAACGCCCCAATATCTGGTTCGATGCATCTATGTAGAGTACTTTCTCCTCGCTCATCAAGCTCACCCAATTATCTTGATGTTGCTTCCGGTGGGATTCTCCTTAACAAGATCGAGGATAAATATTGCTCTTCCACCACTCTTCACTATTTTCTCAAGTGCCGTCTTTGAGAATCCGAATGCTGCCACGGTAACCGGGTGATCTATATTACCTGCACCAAGTACTTTTCCAGGCACTACTACAACGTCCCCAGGCTTACTGTATCTATTTATCCTGCTGATATTCACAGCCCTCCTTCTACGGGTTGGCTTGGATAATTCCTCAGCTATACTACTCCATATCGGTGCATTATTTATAGAGGCTTGCTTCCTCAACTCCTCTATCGCTTTCCTTAAAACTATATTTGTTTTCCTCAGCCCGCTCATACAGCGACACCATTCCTTCTCAACTCATCTATGAAAGCATCTAGTTTTCTACTTAGAATGTTTATTGCCTCTATTAAAATATTTCTAGCATTCAGAGCTCCTGTTAGCTCTAGATAGAAGATATACTCGTTCTCCCTCCATGATATCTTCACTGCTTGGGTGGGGCATATGTTTTCACATAGCCTGCAGAATGTACATTCAAGTATTTTATCCTCTTTAACCCTTACCGAGTTGTTGTCTGCCTCGAATATATTCTTCGGGCATGCATTAACACACCTAGAACACTCGGTCCCCTTGCATTTCTCACTATTGAGGGTTATCACTGGAATATATTTATGCACGGCGACGGAGACCGGGCTCCATTTTATATGCTCTTTTCCCCTTCCAAGCCTAGCATATGCTTCAAGCCTTATGTTCTGATCCTTGATAAGCTTCAATATTGGTATTTCACCGTAGACGGGTACAACATCTGGGTCACTGCTAACAAGGTCTCTACTATATACTGTTAAAACACCCTTCTCAGGCCCGCTTGCCTCCAGCCTTAGGGTTACGAAGCAATCCTGCGAGAATATCCCCCTATCACCGGCCTCTGCACACTCCTCGGGAGGCTTATACTTGTTTAATGCTTCATTGCTTTTTAATGGTATTAATCCAAGCCTGTGCGATATGTATTCATCATAGAAGACACTCGAGTTCTCTGTTATAACCACGTAGTCTACAGCCATTGTGGGAACTTCCGATAATATTGTTCTTCTCAGCGAGTTAACGAGGTGTAATGGTATATCCCTTAAATATAGCTTAATAGTAGAGGGAGTTTTCTCAAGTATATCAATATGCAAGCTGGAAAACACCCGTTTCTACCCTTCTATAGCCTCCTACCTCTCCTACCGCCAGGCCTCCTTGTGGTATCATGCGGTATTGGCGTCACATCCTCTATTCTACCAATAATGAAGCCTGCTCTGGCCAGAGCTCTAATAGCTGCTTGAGCACCTGGCCCAGGAGTCTTAGGGCCGTGGCCTCCCGGAGCTCTTACTTTTATATGTAGCGCAGTGATACCTTTATCCATTGCCTGGGTTGCAGCCCTTGCCGCGGCCATCATTGCTGCATAAGGGCTTGGCTTCTCTCTATCTGCCTTTACAACCATTCCACCGCTTATTCTGCTCACAGTTTCTGCTCCGCTTATATCTGTTATATGTATCATTGTGTTATTGGGGCTACTGTATATATGTGCTACGCCCCACTTGAGCTCTCTCATTGAGAAAGCCATTTTTCAACCACCCCTATGCCTGCGCCTCTTGACTTATCCTTTGCTTTAATGGGCTGAAAGGGTAGTAATCAACCAGTGGCTCCTCATCAACTGTGACTATTCGGCCAGGTGACCTCACTCTTCTACCCCCTATTGCTATGTGTCCGTGGACAATTAATTGCCTGGCTTCATGAAGGGTCTTCGCTAACCCCTTCTTATACACTATGGTCTGAAGCCTTCTCTCCAGTAGATCCTCTATTTTCAAGTTTAACACATCATCCAGCCTGGCTCCTTCCTTGAGTAGCCCTAGTTTTATCAACCTGTTTAAAAGGGCTTTCTCTTCCTTCTCACGGATTTCAGGAGGTGCTGCTAATAGGGATCTCGCTCTGTGCCTATAATACCTCACTATGGTCGCGGCCTTCCATAGCTCCCTCTTATTCCTTAACCCATAGGTACCCATCAGCTTCATTTCATACATTAATATATCGCGACGCCATGGATGCCGGGGGCCTTCATACGATTTCCTTGGTTTACGTGGGTCACCCATCTAATTCACCCCTCTGTCTTCTTGCTCTGCTGTTGCTGTGTGGCTTTCTTCTTCCTCACACCAACGGTTACGCCTGTTCTACCTGTCGTCCTAGTCCTCTGGCCTCTGACTTTCAAGCCCAGGGCATGCCTTATACCGCGCCAGCTCTTTATGCGTTTCTCTCTTTCAATATCCTCCTTCACATAGTATATTAGGTTGGCACCAGTTAAGTGGAGGTTCTGGCCTGTTGCGTAATCCTTCTGCCTATTGTAGATCCATGATGGAATACCGTATTTACCAGGGTTGCGTGCAACCTCTTCAATACTCTTAACCACGTCATCGCTTAGGAAACCAACGCGTTCCTCAGGGTTTAACCCTAGTATCCTACATATTGCTAGACTAAATGTATAGCCCAAGCCCTTTACTTCTGAGAGGCCGTAAACTAGTGGAAGCTCTCCATCGACATCGGTTTCCAGCAATCTAACTATCTGTCTAAAACCCTCCCTTTCACTCAACTTCTTCACCGGACTTAACTCGATAAGCATATACATAACTACTCAACATAATTAACTGATAACGGTTTTTAAAGCTTAGCTTTAAAACACTTTTTCGAGTTAGAGGCGCCGGGGGCGGGATTTGAACCCGCGCGCCCCTTTCGGGGCACTGGCTCTCCAGGCCAGCCCCTTAGACCGCTCGGGCACCCCGGCTCATATCTATGATAAAAGCGTTTCAGGCTTATATTTCTTAACAGGATTAACAGGAGGAAACTGGTTCACAGGATAAATGGGTTGATCCCTTTTTAAAACACCGTTAAAACTATATCTCTATCTCCATCCATATCTCAGGAGGAATTCTAACCCTTATCAACTGCTTCATTACTCTTTCATCCTCGGCTATGTATAGTAGCCTCTTATGTATCCTCATCTCCCATTTCTCATACTTTTTCTTCCCCTCTCCATGCGGTAGCTTCATCGTCCTAATTCTTAGTTTTTTAGTTGGCAGTGGTATTGGGCCATTCATTTTAACACCTGTCTTCTTCACTATATCTGTTATCTTACCCACGAAGTCGTCTAGTACTTTTACATTGGTGCTCCAGATCTTTATTTTAACCATCCTTGCCGTGGACATCTTGATCAACCTTATACTTGTAAGCATTCTTGAAAACGTAATGTGTAGGATTCAGGCTTAAAAAACTATTTCTTGATGTTGACTTGTGCCGGCTTGATCTCGAGTACCTGTCCAATGCCAATTGTCTTACCCATGTCTCTCATGGCAAATCTTCCGAGGGCTGGGAAGTCAGCGTATTTCTCCACTACGAGTGGCTTTATCGGTTTGAATTTAACTATAGCTATGTCTCCCTGCTTCAGGAACTGTGGGTTCTTCTCGATCTCCTTACCTGTCCTGGGGTCGATCTTTGAAATTATCTCGGTTATCCTGCATGCCACGCTGGCTGTGTGGACATGTATCACTGGCGTGTATCCCACGGCTATCGCTGTTGGATGCCACATTATCATTATTCTCGCGGTGAATTCATCGGCAACTGTTGGGGGAACATCAAGGGATCCAGCCACATCACCACGTTTAACATCCTTCTTCTCGATGCCCTTCACATTGAACCCGATATTGTCGCCGGGCTCTGCTTTCTCGATCTTAGTGTGGTGAGTCTCTATACTCTTGACTTCACCGATTAGCCCGGGCGGCATGAATACTACTTTATCGCCGACCTTAAGTACACCAGTTTCGACTCTTCCAACAGGTACGACACCGACACCGGAGATACTGTATACATCCTGTATTGGTATTCTAAGTGGTTTATCAAGCGGCTTGGGCGGTACTGTTAGTGAGTCTAATGCCTCTACTAGTGTTGGACCATTATACCATGGCATGTTGGGCGAACGCTCAATCAGGTTTTCGCCTGTCCACGCTGACACCGGGATGAATGGTATCTTGGATACATCGTAGCCCAGTCCCTTCAGGAATTTACTCAGGATTTCCTTAATCTCGTTGTACCTCTTCTCACTGTATGGTGGCTCGGTTGCATCCATCTTGTTTATGGCCACGATTAGCTGGTTTATACCCATGGTCCTAGCTAGTATGGCGTGCTCACGGGTCTGGCCCTCGGCACTCATTCCAGCCTCGAACTCTCCTTTCCTGGCACTTACAACTAGGATGGCTGCATCGGCTTGGCTTGCGCCGGTAATCATGTTTTTAACGAAGTCTCTGTGACCGGGTGCATCTATGATGGTGAAGAAGTATTTCTTGGTCTCGAACTTCATGTATGATAGTGAAATAGTGACACCGCGTTCACGCTCTTCCTTCATTCTATCGAGTAACCAGGCAAACTTGAAGCTTTCCTTACCCATTTTCTTTGCTTCTTCCTCAATCATCTTCACGGTTTTTTCATCGAAGTAGCCTAGACGATAGAGTATATGCCCTGTCATAGTGCTTTTTCCATGGTCTACGTGCCCGATTATCACTATGTTTAAATGCGGTTTCTGAGGCGCGCTCACGTTCACCACCTTTCTTATTTATCTACATTAACATGTCTAACTAGTTTAATAACTTTCAGGGTGTTTATAAAGCATTTCTCCTGCCAGTAATTATCTCCGTCCTTGTTTACGCCAAGGAGATGGAGGAAGTATCTGGGCGAATAATTTAAAAACGCTATCTACTGCTTAACGCTATCCTCTCGATTTCCTCCTTCTTCTGAACAGCATAGCTCTTTGGATCGTTTGATGCAGCTAATACTATTTCCTCCGCTAATGCCTCCTCTATGGATATGGGGTTGCGGAAAGCCTTTAACCTAGCTCCCTCGGTTAGATGTCTTAGTGCTAGATCAATTCTCCTTAAAGGCGCTATATCAACTGAGACATGGTATGTTATCCCACCATACATTATCCTGGTTGTCTCCTCTCTAGGGGCTGCGTTCTCTATTGCCCTCACCAGTACTTGTAATGGGTTTTCACCTGTTTTCAGATATATGAGTTCGAATGATTTCTTCACAATGTTGTATGCGAGGTGCTTCTTACCCATGTTTCTACCTGGTCGCATTACCTTGTTTATTAGCCTCTCGACGATGGGTACTAGTGCTTTCCCAAAGCGTTTATGCTCATGTCTGCCGCCGGAGTGGGGTAGGTAAACTGGTTTTAGACAAATGTATTTTTTCAAGCTGGGGTCTCTTACCTCTATAAAGTCATAGCTCCATTTATTGAACAACTTTATTTCGCCAATCAACATCTCCCTGGTCTGCATCTCACTCATACATAAACACCTTCATTATCCGATATCAGGGCACGAGTTTAAAACCTGTAGCATCATCTCACAGGCTTCTGTTTTTTCCCAAGCCATAAAGCCTTGAGCGAGACACCGTTAACCATTACCACCTTATATCTTACGCCTGGGATGTCTCCTAGTGATCCTCCTAGAGGGCCACCAATACCCTCTATTATTACCTCATCGTGTTCATCTATATAGTTTACTCCGCCATCCCATGGCACGAATGCCGTAACAACCTTACCGTTTTTAACTAATTGCACCCTTACACATTTTCTTACAGCTGAGTTCGGCTTACGTGACTCTATACCCACCTTCTCCAAGACTATTCCTCTAGCCATGGGTGCTCCTTCCAATGGATCCCTTAGCTTACCCATTTTCCTGAGCATTCTCTTCTTGAAGTCTCGCTGGCTCCACCTGAATTTCAATCTCTTCTCTTCCAGTTTCCTAGCGGCATACAACCCGCTTGGGCCTTTTTTACCGGGCATCTTCTCCCCTCGCTTAACCGTGTTACGCGATAATCACTGAATCTATATTAAAATGCCTTTTTAAAATAAGTTTAGCCCTCTGAACGTTTTTACCGTTTTTACCGATGGCTATCCCTTTATCCGCTGGATCCACTGCCACGTAGAGGATCTTGCTACCATCAGGTCTTGTTGAGAGCTTTATCTCCTTTATCCTGGCTGGTGATAACGCGTATCTGACTTGCTCCTCGAGGTTATTGCTGTAGCCAACTATCTCTATGTTTTTATTAAGTATCTTCCTCAGCCTCTGGACGAAGAAGCCTTTGGGCCCTATCGCCTTTCCCACATCCTCTGGGTTTACTAGGAAGATCACCCTGTTGTTATCCTCCTCGATAATACAATCCCTTACCACAGCACCCGTGAGCTCGTTTAATAACGTCATATAGCGGAATTCCTCAGGCGTTATTTTCACCTGTGGCTTCTCGTCACTCATCTACTTCTACACCTCTCCAGTAAAGTCAAGTATGTTTGATTGCCCCGGATCGATCACAGCTATTGAGGTAATACTATGGGGACGCCCCAGAAGGGTGCCCAGCTCTATGCTTGTTCCAGGGAACATTATAACGGGGATGCTGCTTAGCTTCGCATAATATATTAGATCCCTTTTTATCTCCGGGGGAGCGTTGGATGCTATGATTACTGCTTTAGCCTTCCCGTGTAGAACTAGTCTTCTGACTTGCCTACTTCCATACACAATTTGCCCTGTCTCAGCAGTCGTTCTTATCGCTTTAAGCAGGTCAACCTGGCTACTCATTCCTATCACCTTTGCTGCCAGCCTCGGTCTTTAATAGGCTTGGAGTCATATAAATCTGAACCATACCAGTTCCTACAGGTATTGTTTGACCTATTATAATATTTTCTGTAACGCCATATAAACGGTCTTCCTCACCAGTAGCCGCTGATTCCAGGAGTTTTTGAACAGTCATCTCGAATGTAGCCCTGGCTAGTACGCTTGGCTTTTCACCGGCGACACCCATTCTACCAATCTGCCTCACATGCCCGGTCCACGTCATCATATCGGCTAGAAGCATTATATGCCTTATATCTACGTCTAAACCCTGGTCATCAAGTATCTCCTTGATCTCCTTGATTATAGCTTGCCTAGCGGCCTCTATACCGAGCACTCTTTCTATCTCATGTATATTATTAGTATACACCCTTCTCCAATCCACGCCCTCTATCCGCATTATTTCCTCAAGATTACTCCCCTCAGATATTATCACGTATTCATCGCCGCGTTTCTGGATTATTACCTTACGTATCTCCTTTATACCCTTCAGATGCAAACTGAGAAGTTTGTTTCTCAGCTTCTCTAGCTTACTGTAGTCGAGGTATTCCTCCCTAAGTGATATTATTACCTCGTATGGATCATCTCCTCTTGAAACCTCGCCTACATCTAGCTCCTTCAACTTCTCAATGACCACATCAATGCTTAACCCCTTATCCTCCAGCATCTCGGGATCCAGACGTACCGTTACTACACCTTCTATGAGGTCGATGTCTAGTTCCCTGGTGATGTTCTCTAGGTATGTTGACTCTATTTTTCTAGCTATCTCCCTAGCCTTCTCCTCGCTTCTCCTATATTCATCCACTAGATATATCTCCATGATAGGTGTTTCAGGCTTTTTCCTGGCGTCAACTATCTCTATGAGCCTGGGGAGACCGAGGGTTACATTGTATTCACGTACACCGGCATAGTGGAATACCCTTAATGTCATCTGTGTTGATGGCTCTCCAAGGCTTTGGGCGGCAATAGTTCCCACAGCCTCACCTGGCTCTATCAGTGAGGAATGATATCTCTCGATTACATGTTCTATAAATCTTTCCACAGTTTCCCTAGTTATCACGATCTTCCCAGCTATGTTCAGTAATTTATTACGTACTTCCTCATATACCTGCGGGCTAACGTTCTCCTTCAGTCTCTCCTCGAGGAGCTGTTGAATTTCCTCTATAGTTAAACCCTGCATCTTATAGTCCACCTCCAAATATCTTCTCAATGACTCTATCTACGTTAACGGATTTACCATGGTCGCTCTTCATCGGGTCAACACCGTCTTCACCATAGAGTAACTGGACTATCTCACCTGTGGTAAGGCGTACACTTCCATCATATTCTACTCTTAGGTCTTGTAACGCGTTTATTAAACGCCTCTGCATGTATCCAGACTGGCTTGTCCTGACAGCTGTATCTATCAGCCCCTCTCTACCAGCCGCAGCATGGAAGAACATTTCAACAGGATTCAACCCGTGTACAAACCCGCTTGCTATGAAACCCCTTGCCTCGGGACCCAGGTCTTCTGGCTTGAAGTGGGGTAGTGCTCTCCCAAGGTAGCCCCTTGTAAGGCGCTTTCCTCTTACTGTCTGCTGTCCAAGTAGGGCGGCCATCTGGGTCAGATTGACCGGGTTTCCTCTCGCACCGGTTCTAGCCATGATTACAACGGGGTTGACCAGTGTAAAGTATGGTGTTATCACCTCGGCAACACTGTCAAGTAGCTTCTTGGATAATATATCAATTATTTCATCTTCCAGTGTCTCCTCGACTGTCTTCCCTGGCCTTGCCAGTAGCTCTCCTCTCCTATACTTGGATATTAGTTCTTCGACCTCCCTCTTCTTTTCAGCTATTATCTCGCTTAACCGGTTTCTGGCCTCCTCTGGAAGCGTTAAATGAGTATAGCTCATCGTTAAGCCGTACTTCTCTGACATCCTTATAAACATCTTATAGACTTTATCCATGAACATTCTCCCGTAGTCTTCACCATACTCCTTTATAAGCCAGTGAACTAGGCTCTCAGGCTCCTCTCTCCCAATACTCGCCTTATCCAGTACGCCCTCAAGTAGTACGCCGTTCTTGATTATTACGAGGCTGTCGTTGGGGCAATCCTCATCGATACACCTTAATGCTGCAGCGCTTCCGATCTTCGAGTTTCTCTTGTAGTTGAAGTCCTTTGGGAGGAATAGTGAGACAAACTGTTTACCGGTCCAGAGAGCACGGGGCTTTAAGATTGCTGGCTCAGGTAACTCGCCCTTATAACCTGTCGAAGAGAGTAGGTCTACCACATCGTCTTTATCCAGTAGTGTAGTCTTGCTGGTGAGGATATATGCTCCACTTATATAGTCTTGTAGACCACCTATTATGGGGCCTCCGTAACGTGGTGTGAGAATGTGTCTCTCAACCAACATTAGTAGCCTTGCCTCAGCCCTGGCCTCCTCGCTCTGAGGTACATGTAAGTTCATTTCGTCTCCATCGAAATCAGCATTGTATGGTGGGCATACAAGCAGGTTCAGCCTGAACGTCTTATATGGTAAGACCCTTACAATATGAGCCATAACCGATATCCTATGTAATGATGGCTGCCTATTGAACAATACTATATCTCCATCCATTAAATGCCTCTCTACTATGAAGCCCGGCTCCAGTGATTCAGCAGCTGCCTTCCTATCCACGAATTTCAGGCTTATTTTCCTCCCATCTGGTCTCACTATGTAGTTTGCTCCAGGCCATTTCTCTGGTCCATTCAATACTAGCTTGCGCATTTCCTCAATGTTCCATGGTGTCACCCTCTCAGGTATTGTGAGTATCTTGGCAACGTCCTCGGGAACGCCGACCTCGTTTATGCTTAGGCTTGGATCGGGACTTATAACGGTTCTAGCCGAGAAATCCACTCTCTTGCCTCTTAAGTTATTCCTGAACCTTCCCTCCTTGCCCTTCAGCCTTTGTGCTATACCCTTTAATGTCTTTCCACTTCTATGCTTAGCAACCGGTACTCCTGGGACCTCGTTGTCGAAGTATGTGGTTATATGGTATTGAAGTAGCTCCCATTCATCCTCTATGATCGCGCTTGGTGCTCCCCCCTCAACATGCTCCCTGAGCCTGTTATTCGTCCTTATTATGTCAACAAGCTTATGTGTTAAGTCGTCCTCGCTTCTTATGCCTGTCTCTAAGAGTACTGATGGTCTCACGCTCCTAGGGGGTACTGGTAGTACTGTTAGAACCATCCATTCGGGTCTGGCATCCCTTGGGTCTCCGCCAAGTAGTTTTACATCGTCATCTGGTATCTTCTCGAGCCTTCCACGCACCTCGCTTGGTGTTAGCTTTAAGAGCCCTCTCTCAGTTTGCTCATAGAATGTGTGGGGCTTCTCTAGCTTTATCTTATACTGCTTGACACCACAGTGTGGACATGTATCCGCTGTGCTCGCCTTCCGCCTAATGTACTCGTGGAACCTCTTAATTAAGTAGGGTGCTCCGAGTTCCTGGAGATCGCTTAACAACCTCAGGTACTCGCCCTTCTCTTCCTCTGGTATCTTGAGTCTCCCGCAGTTTCTACATGTCGCCTTCAAATATATAAGTATCTGCTTTGCGAATCCAACGTGTATAACGGGTTTAGCTAGCTCTATATGTCCGAAGTGGCCTGGGCATGAATCCCTTGTATTACCGCAGATTGGGCATGTTTCACCGGGCTCGATAGCTCCTAGTCTCCTATCCATTACGCCGCCATCTATAGGGGAGCCATCGTTATCATATACCTCGGAGGAGAAAATCTGAGTAACACTTATCTTCCTTATCTCGTCTGGCGAGAGTATCCCGAATTTTATACGTGATATCTTATTGGTAACTATCTTCGAGCTCACTTACCACCACCTCTTGTAATGTCCTCAATTAGTAGACGAGGCCTTATCCCCATGCTCATTAACTCCTGAAGCAGTAGTTTAAACGCGTATGAGACTTCAATGGGTTTCAATACTCCTTTCTCCTTATGTATCGGGCACATGAATTTACCTTTGTTTCTATCATACCAACCCATCGAGCCGCATAGCTCGCATACATAAATTATAGTAGAGTCGCTTCTATCAGTTATAGCCTCCTTGAGTAGCAATGCAGAACCGTGCCCAATAAGGCAGTCAACCTCCATCTCACCCCATCTTAATCCACCGGCCCTTGAACGGCCCTCAGTGGGTTGCCTGGTCAATATTTGGACTGGTCCCCTGGCTCTGGCATGTATTTTATCGCTTGCCATGTGATGTAGTTTCTGATAATATACTATACCTATGAACACCGGTGTCTTTATTAGCTCCCCTGTGCGACCATCGTACATTGCTTCCTCGCCTGTGTACGGATAACCATGCCTCCTCAGTATTATCTGGAGGTCTTCTATAGGAGTCTTATAGAAGGGGGTTCCATCAATGATGCGTCCCTCGAGGGCTGCCGCTTTCCCAGCTATGCTCTCCATCAACTGGGCCACAGTCATTCTACTTGGAAATGCATGTGGATTAATTATTAGGTCCGGTGTTACGCCTTCCTCCGTGAACGGCATATCGTATTGAGGTAGTAACAAGCCGAGTACTCCCTTCTGTCCGTGCCTGGATGCAAACTTGTCTCCTAGCTCCGGTATTCTGAGATCCCTTACCCTAACCTTTATTAGCTTATTCCCCTCGCTATCCATTGTGATTAAAACGGTGTCAACTATACCTTTTTCCTCATGTCTCATGACTATACTTGTATCCTGGCGTGTGAGTCCCCCTACTTCGTATTCCTGGGCGCTGAGGAATCTAGGAGGGCTGACCTTACCTATTAATACATCCCCGCCTGACACCTGTGTTTCAGGGGCCACGATCCCGTCTTCCTCTAGTTTCTCATACGCTTTCTGCCCTCTATATCCCCTTACATTGGTTGCTGGGATAGTTATCTCGTCCTGTATTCCTCCAGGATACTTATACTCAACGGTCGTGTATAGCCTGAAGAACGTGGACCTTGCTAATCCCCTTTCAACACTACTCCTATTCATTATTAATGCATCCTCCATGTTGTACCCGGTATACGTTAAGACAGCGACCACCATGTTTTGCCCGGCTGGCCTCTCATTATAGCCTATCACATCCATCATTCGTGTCTCTACCAGTGGTCTCTGGGGATAGTGTAGGAAGTGTCCTCTTGTATCCATTCTTCTCTGGAAGTTCGCCGCGTATAATCCAAGGCTTTGCTTAGCCATTGCCGACTGATACATGTTTCTAGGACTCTGGTTGTGCTCTGGGTATGGTATAATCGAGGCGGTTATTCCAAGTATTGCGGGTATCCATATTTCCAGGTGTGTATGTTCAGCTGTGACATCACTGGGTTGTAACGCGATGTATGCGTTTTCCTCTTCATCTGGATCCAGATACTCTATTATACCTTGCTTGACGAGGTCTTCGAAGGTTAGTTTTCCTTCACTGAGTAATTTAACGTGCTCTCTTGTCAGCTTGGGTACTCCGTTTTCAACAACTATTAATGGTCTCCGTATCCTTCCAGAATCAGTGTTTACCACTACTTCCTTGATATATTTATTGCCTATGTAAGCTACATTGACTTCACTGCTTATTTTCCCGCTTCTCCTCAGCGATCTAATGGTTCTTGCTAATTCCTCTCCATCCTTATGGTAACCTATTAGTTTACCATTCAGAAATACCTTGCACCATCCGGAGTATTTCTCGCTTATTTCAGCGGCTTTGGAGACATCCTCGCTGATAATATCTATGAGACCCTTATGGATCTTCCCGTCTATAGTATGCGTTGAGACAATAGGTACTACGCCAACCCTGTATAGTAGTGCTTCAATCTCCTTGTCATCTATTCCAACACTAACATTAGTCATTAATGCCAGGTTTTTAACAAGCCCTATATTAGCCCCCTCGGGTGTTTCAAACGGGCACATTCTACCCCATTGCGTTCCATGTAGCTCTCTTGCCTCGAAGTGTGGCTGCCCCCTTGCAAGCGGGGAGACAACCCTCCTTAAGTGGCTCAATGTACTCAGCATGTTGGTTCTATCAAGCAGCTGGCTCACACCTGTCCTGCCACCAGGCCAGTTTCCAGTGGCCATTGCATGCTGGATTCTATCCGTTATTATGCTTGGCTTGAACACCATTTTTAAATCTATTTTCTTGGTTTTAGCGAGCTGTTTCTCTATTCCTTCCTTTATCTCTCTAGCGAAACCCATCATTGCAGCTCTTAGGAGCACTGCAAGCATGTCGCCGGCTAGCTTCAGCCTCTTGTTTCTATAATGGTCTTTATCATCCGGCTCCCTATAGCCTAGCTGTAGCTCTATTATCCTTGATATCATCTGCCCTATGAAGACGGCTTTCTTAAGCCTTGTTTCAGGAGAAGAGTCAATGCCTATATGTGGTAGGAGCCTTTCATCAAGGAGTCTCTGCGCTCTCAGTATTCTCTCTTCCCTGGGTCTCCCAATGATGAATTTCGAGGCAATGAAGTCTAGGGCCTCCTCTATAACCTTCCTCCTGTATTCCTCCTTGAGCCTCCTTACCTCCTCCTCACTAGCGCCCTCCGGTATCTCCAGTTTAGGGAGTATTTCCTGTACCTGGAGTATGGAGGGGAGTAGGTAGGTTTGTATCTCCGGCTTCAGGCTAGTGGAATATAGTATTTCCGCCTCGCTGGCGAGTCCCAGGGCGGTCATTAATATAAGGGCTGGGAACTTATGTCCTTGGAAACTAGCGTAGAAGACTCCATCCTTTCTTCTTTCAATAATTAATTGACTCCTCCGCCCTCTTGACACACTGGTTACCTTAGCTACATGTGTTACGCTGCTTCCCTCCTGCATGACATCGACGATGATATTGTTGCTTGCCAGATCCTCCTGGGCCACTATGACTTTCTCGCTTCCATTAATTATGAAGTAGCCACCGGGGTCTCTCGGATCCTCTCCATTCTCGATAAGCTCCTGTGGTGTTAGCTTACTTAATGGGTCTATGCTTGATTTCAACATTACGGGTAGATCCATTAGCTTCAGTTCCTGCTCCCTAGTGTAGCCGCTTTCATCCTCTATTCTTACTGATACATATATCGGGGTAGCATAGGTTAAATTCCTCAGACGGCACTCCATAGGGGTTTTAGACTCCTCTATCCCTTCTACACTGGTCCATTTAGGAGAATCTATCCTGTATTTCTCGATGACGAGTTTTATTTTATCCGTTATTCTTATTTCTTTGAACTCCTCGAGGATGGATGGAAGGAGCTCCTTTATAAACCTCTCGTAACTATCCAAGTGCTGTCTAACAAGCCCTTTTTCCTCGAAATACTTTCTCATTACAATCCATAAATCATCTGGTGACAGTGTTTCCTGACTACTAATATTCAATCAGGGATTCACCTCGTGACATCAACTATCACATACCTATAGGTAACGAACTCTCCGGCTGTAGGACTCTTCCTTATTATTCTAACAATGTCGCCTGGCTTTGCACCAATAGCTTTAATTACTGGATCGTTGATCGATATCCATGGGAGTTGCCATGGCTCCACGCCCAGCTTTTTCAATACCTCGTATGCCTCTTCTGGTGTTAGGGTTTCATGTTTCGGTACTAACTCGTGTTCCAGGATATTGATTTTCTTATTCATAAGCAAACACCCAAAGCCATACATGTTCTATACTTTTTCTAAACCTATTTCTAGAAATCGTTAAACGATTTTTAAAGATAATGCCCATTATATCAACTCATTTTTTCCACTATTGGGAAAAAAGTGGACCGGCCGGGACTTGAACCCGGGACCTCTCGGATGCCAACCGAGCGCTCTTCCAGGCTGAGCTACCGGCCCACTACCTCTAGATTAATGCTTCAAGGGGTTTTAAGATTTTCCTGGGCAGTAGCTCTCAGGGAAAAAATAAATATTTGAAAGGAGATATTGGATGTCTAGTACTATTTATAGCTACAGTGTTTAACTGCATCAAAGCTTATGGGTGTGTATCTTGGCTGATATCATCGACGAGCTCATTAGGAAGCGAGGATTTGCATCGAGGATATTTAGGAACAGAGAGGTCCTCCACCCAGACTACATACCTGATACTCTGCCCCACAGGGAAAACGAGATCAGGAGGCTTGCAGAGCATCTTCTTGTCTCCGCACAGGGTATGAGGCCCAGTAATGTCCTGATCTATGGTTTAACAGGTACTGGTAAAACCGTTGTAGTGAAGTATGTCGTATCCAGGCTTAAGGAAAAGGCATCATCATTAAATAAGAGGCTTGACTATGCTTATGTTAACACGAGGAAGCTTGACACAACATATAGGGTGATAGCTAGTATAGCTCAAAGCATCGGGTTAAGGGTGCCTCACACCGGGCTAGCGATAAGTGAAGTATATAGAAGATATATTAATGCGTTGGATAGCTGGGGAGGCCTCCACATAGTAGTCTTAGATGAGGTGGATTACTATGTTAAGCGTGAAGGAGATGATCTAATATACAAGCTTGTGAGAGCCAATGAGGAATTAAGCAAGGCTAAGATAGTATTGATCGGTATAACAAACGATGTTAACTTCATCGAGAACCTTGATCCAAGGGTTAGGTCTAGTATGGGGGAGATAGAGATGGTTTTCCCACCATATAATGCCGAGCAATTATTCACTATATTGAAGCAGAGGGCTGAACTAGCGTTCAATCAGGGCGTAATAGAGGATGGTGTGATATCATACTGTTCAGCCCTGGCTGCGAGAGAACACGGAGATGCCAGAAGGGCGCTGGATTTACTCAGAGTGTCCGGTGAAATAGCTGAGAGAGAGGGTGCTGAGAGGGTTACAATAGAGCATGTGAAGAAAGCAACCCTTGAGATCGAGGAGGGCAGGATATACCAGAGTGTTGTCACGCTGCCTCTTCACCAGAAGCTCGTGTTGAAGAAGATAGTGGAGCTCGTTGAGGGCAAGGGATCCACGACAACTGGGGAAGTATATACAGCATACTCCAATATGATGAGGAACCTTAAATACGAGCCGCTCTCTCTGCGCAGGATCAGTGAGATTATTTCACAGCTAGATATGATGGGGCTGATTATCTCAGAGGTGGTTAATAGAGGCAAATATGGTATCACGAGGATAATAAAGATAAGAAAGGATATGCTCCCAGTCATTAAGGATGCATTAAAGGATGTTGAAGCATAGTCCTCAAGTGTTTCATAATGACTAAACACTGTTGCATCATAGAGGCCTATGACGACGGGTTTTTCCCTCTCGAATTCAAGGGCGGGAAGGGAGATACCTTTATAGTAGGGGTTAAAACCAGTGGCTTCAGAGTCCTCGATATAGCTGTTTCAAGAGTCCTTGTCGACGGCGGGGAAACATATAAGAGGATAGTTGAGATGTCAAGGCTTCTAAATGGCGAACTCATAATGCTTGACGGTGTAACTTATGCAGGGTTCGATGTCGTAGATCCCTTTCTACTCCACAGCGAGACAGGGAAACCCGTTGTAGCGGTTCAACTATATCCCTTGAACCTTGAGAGAGTTAGGTCAGCATTGCTAAAGCATTTCCCCGATGGGGAGGAAAGGTTTAGGGTGGTGAGGAATTATTATAAGAATCTTATCCCAGTTGAGACGGCGTGGAGAATAATACAGATAATGGCTGTGGGGATAGATCCAGGCAGGGTAGTAGACGTCTTAAAGCATGTATGTATATATAGCCCTGAGCCAGAGCCCCTTAGAATAGCTGATAAGATAGCGTCCTCCCTCTCGAAACTATTCATCTCCTAGTCCAGGAGAACACGGGTTACATGTTTTATTAGTTTTGTAAAAATATATATGGTACGGGGGAACATATATGGATACTTACATGGAGGAAATGCTTACCCGTCTCTCAAGATATGCTGGCAGAGAGTCCATTGAGAAAATCTCGAGGATAAATAATAGAAAACTCATTGAATGGATTACAGAGACCGCGGAGCTCCTCGAGCCCAGCTCCATATTCGTTAACACTGGTACAAAAGAGGATCTCGAGTATATTAGGAGACGGGCTATTGAGAAAATGGAGGAGATACCCAGTAAATATAATCCACTCCACACGGTTCACTTCGATGGCGTGTTTGATTTAGCAAGGGATAGGGAGAACACCAGGATTCTCACTGTGGGTGGTACATCGATCTCAATGATTAATACCAGGGATAGAGAGGAGGGCTTGAGGGAACTTAGGGAGATATATAGGGGTATAATGAAGGGTAAGGAGATGTATATAGGGTTCTACTGCTTCGGCCCCAAGGATTCATCATTCACCCTCTACGGTGTCCAGGTAACTGATTCAGCGTATGTCATGCATAGTGAGAATATACTCTACAGGGTATGCTACGATGTATTTGTTGAGAAAGGCGAGTCGCTAAGATACATGAGGTTCCTCCATAGCGCAGGAGAATTAAACGAGTATGGATGGAGTAAGAATGTGTCAAGGAGAAGGATCTATGTGGATCTGTTGGAGAACATAACATATAGCGTTAACACCCAGTATGCTGGAAACACCGTGGGATTAAAGAAGCTCTCATTAAGGCTCTGCGTCTACCAGGGGTATAGGGAGGGGTGGCTCTGCGAGCATATGTTCATAGTTGGAGTTAAGGGGCCGGGTGATAGAGTATCATATTTCACAGGCGCATTCCCAGCTGGATGCGGCAAGACCTCCACAGCATTAATAGCTGACACCGTGGTTGGGGATGATTTAGCAATAATAAGAAACGTTGACGGTGAGGCAAGGGGGGTGAACCCTGAAGTAGGCATGTTTGGAATAATTGATGGAGTCAACCCCGTGGATGACCCCGAGATATATAGGATACTTACATCTAGGGATACAGAGGTCATATTCGCAAATGTCCTTCTAACAGAAGACGGTGAAGTATGGTGGAATGGTAAGACCAGTGAGCCCAGGAAGGGAATAAACTATGCCGGTGAATGGTGGCCGGGTAAGCTGGATGAAAAAGGTAGGCCTATACCGCCATCTCATCCAAACGCCAGGTTCACAACTAGTATATTCTACCTGAGTAAGGTTGACCCTAGGATAAATGATCCTATGGGTGTACCAGTTCACGGTATGATCTTCGGTGGAAGAGACTCAGATACATGGGTACCTGTGGAAGAGGCATTTAACTGGGTTCATGGAATAGTTACGAAAGCTGCATCACTGGAATCCGAGAGAACCACGGCTGTGCTCGGCAAAGCCGGCGAAAGAGAGTTCAATCCATTCGCTATACTGGACTTCCTCTCAATATCACCAGGGGACTTCGTAAACCTACACTTTAAATTCGGCGAGGAATTAGCCAGAGAGCCGAGGATATATGGTGTCAACTACTTCCTCAGGGATGATAAAGGAAGGTACCTGACTGAGAAAGTGGATAAAAGAGTATGGTTAAAATGGATGGAGCTCAGAGTAAACAATGACGTGGATGCATTGGAGGCTCCTACAGGCTTTATACCGTTGTATGATGACCTAGCTGAATTATTCAGGAGAGAGCTCAATAAGGAGTTTCCCGTGGAACTGTATGAGAAACTCTTCACGATAAGGGTGGGTAAGCACCTCGAGAAAGCAGAGAGAATATACAGGATATATGAGAAAATACCCGAAACACCCAGGTTATTCTTCGACACGTTATTAGAGCATAAGAGAAGACTGAAGCAGGCACTGGACAAGTATGGCTTATTGATCCCACCGTCCAAGTTAGACAGGAGATGAAAGGAAAAGATGGTTCACCGGTTTAAGGCGGGTAATGCGGGCCCGCCGGGATTTGAACCCGGGACCTACGGGTTAAAAGCCCGCCGCTCTACCAAGCTGAGCTACGGGCCCAACCATTTTCATGGAATATTGGACGGGGATTTTAAAAGTATTGCTTTAGGAATCTTTAAAACCCCTGGTACCCCTTAGTAAGTAATGAAGTAGCCGGGTCGTCTAGCGGCCAAGGATGCGGGGCTCTGGCCCCCGTGACCGGGGTTCGAATCCCCGCCCGGCTACCTCTCCGTTTTCCATTGTATTATTGAATACTAGTGGTTACCCGTCTAGAAATGTAAATATAAAAAGTGTTAAAGACACGCGTGTTTGGGAGATTTTACTCCCATGCTTTCATTTTATTTATTACATCATCCGAGACTCTTCCCTCTAACACATCCCTGATTGCCTCGTCTACAATGTTTATTCCAGCGTCAAGTTCCTCCCTTGATATCACGAGAGGAGGGGCTATCCTCAGGACATTACCATATTTACCGTAGGTCATCATTATCAACCCTTTCTCCCACGCCCTCCATATTATTTTAAGCGCTGTTTTCCTGTCAGGAATCTTCTGTTTCTTTTCCTTGACTATTTCAACCCCGATCATTAGTCCCCTACCCCTTACATCGCCGATTATTTCGTATTTTTCCTTCAGCTCATTCAACCTCTTTACAGCATAGTCGCCGAGTTCCCTGGCTTTCTCTACTAGGTTATGGCTCTTAATGTACTTGATGGTGGCTATGGCTGCCACGCAGGATAATGCATGTGCGGCTGAGGTGGCAAAGAATGTTTGAGGCGGCGCAGCATCCAGTATCTCGCTTCTACCGATGACAGCTGATATAGGCATACCTCCCCCTAGTGCTTTACCTAGGACTACTAGGTCTGGCTCCACGTTGAAGTACTCTATTGCCAGCCATTTACCTGTTCTACCCATGCCTGTCTGGACTTCATCATCTATAATTATTATCCCGTTTTCCCTGGCTAGCTTGAATACGCCTTTAACATAGTTCTCCGGGGGAACTAATACCCCGCCATCACCCTGTATGGGCTCCATTATTATGGCTGCAACACTGGACGGGTTAATCTTCTTCAGTACATCCTCTAGTTTTGAAAGGTGGTATTCACCGCATTCTCTAGGATCCTCTATATCACCGCATCTATATGTATCCGGGTACTCCACGAAGTACACGTCTTTAAACGGCATCGTTTTCCTGATCTCCTCCCTGAATGACCCACCTACAGCTATCCCGAGAGCTGTCGTCCCATGATATGAGTAAGTATACGATATCACGCTGGGTCTACGGGTATAGATGAGCGCGGCTTTAAGCGCTGTATCATTTGCATCCCCACCTGAGAGGCCAAACACAACTTTTTTCCTATGGTTTCCCAATGTGATTCCTGTAAGTAGCTCCGCTAATTCTATTGCTGGTTCATGATATAAATAGAGACAGTAATGTATGAATTTATCCAGGTGCTCCTTAACGGCTTTGATAACCTCCTCGTTACTATGTCCTATATTATATGTTGCGGCACTACTGAGGAAGTCTATATATTCTCTCCCATTTATATCCCATACCTTCGACGCCTTTGCCCTACTAACCACCAGGGGAAAGTACTTGAATCCCTGGCTAATTGAAACATACCTCCAGTATTTCTCTATGAGTTGAAGATCTTTTCCAGGGCTCTCATTATTCATTACATAACACCAGGAAATTCAAGTCTGCAACCCGGTATTGCGATGGATTCACCGGCTAGCTTTTCTTACTCGTGATCCATGCCACAATCTCAAGCACTAGAAGTATGGCCACTATGGTTATATGCGCCGGCCAATTAGATACTACTTCATTTATATTTGTCGAGAACCCTAGTGCTAGCAAGAGTATTGTTAACAGTATTAGCGATGAGACCCATACCATTAAACTAGCTATCGATCTCTGGTAAGTATTTTCTCCACTCATTTCCCATCCCCAAGTAGGATATTATACGGGAACACATATAAATATTTCTATATAATGTGGAAATATTTAAAAATAATACAATAGTATATAAACTATGGATTGATAGTAAAAACAAGAAATATGTGATGGGGATCTTAAGTGGGCGCACTTGAGTCAATAATCGAAGCAATAAACTTCTTAGATGGATTAGTATGGGGTCTTCCCGCGATAATAATATTGGCTGGAACAGGACTCTCAATAGCCATTCTCGGCCGTTTATTCCAGATAACCAAGTTCAAAGCCGTACTTAAGAACATGCTGTATAAGGGTACAGGTGGTAAGGGAGAGGTAAGTCCATTTGCGACATGGGCTGCAGTTATGGGAGCCACGGTTGGCGTAGGTAATATAGCCGGTGTCTCAACAGCTCTTCATTTAGGCGGTGCCGGCGCGCTCTTCTGGATGTGGATTTGCGCCATCCTTGGAATGGGTACTAAAGCTGTCGAGGCTACGCTGGGTGCTTGGTCTCGAAGAATTACGCCTGATGGGAGAGTTGAAGGAGGCACACCATACTATATAAGGCTGGTGCCGGTTGTAGGTCCAGCGCTTGCGGTATTGTTCTCAATATTCACATTCATCGCTGCGTATGGTATAGGTAACACTGTCCAAGCTAATAATGTGGCCCTTGGTGTTGAGTATATTGCTAAGGCCTATGGATGGGATGTTTTCCAAACAAGGTTGATCGCGGGTTTATTAATGTTCATATTTACAGCAATAGTAGTCATAGGCGGTGTCAAAAGGATCGCTGACGTGTCTAACTTCCTAGTACCATTCATGGCTACATGGTATATTGCGGCATCACTTTGGATATGGATAAAATACAGCAGTAATCTCCCGCTGG
>NZ_JAVZPN010000003.1:88665-239905 GCF_038881575.1 Desulfurococcus sp.
GCTTTCAGTGAGATATTTACTTACGCATTCACACCGCAGGCAGCGGCAGGCGGTCTCTCTGGTTGGCTGGTTTACTCGGCTATCAGATACGGCTTTGCAAGAGGATTGTTCTCCAATGAGGCTGGATTAGGTAGTGCTCCAAACATGTACGCGTATATGTCTGTCGACCACCCTGGTAGAGTAGGCCTCTACGGTATCTTCGAGGTCTTCATGGATACAATAGTCATATGCTCTATGACCGGTATAGTCGATATAGTTACCCGTGTATATATTGAGAGACCAGATCTATCTGGCGCAGCATTGGCTATGGAGGCTTTCTATAGAGCCTATGGGATATGGGCACCTGTAGTACTTGGTATAGCATTAGCGCTTTTCGCGTATACAACCCTGTTGACATGGGAGTGGTATGGCGAGGTCAACTGGATCTACTTCTGGAGTAGAACACTTAAATTACCTGAGAAACCAATGAGGTGGGTGTGGAGGGTTATGTGGGTTATACCCATAATACCTGCAGCGATTGCTGGAGAATTATTCGAAGTATTCTGGAACTTCGCTGATGTGGCAAATGGTCTCATGGCTATACCAAACCTGATAGCTGTCGCGTATTTCACACCAGTGGGTATAGGGCTTATAAGGGACTTCCTAAGGTCTGGAAAAATATAGTCGATTCATACAGTAGTCTTTTTTATTATTAATCATTTATCATGCTTTGGATTGGATTACTCCTTCATATGTTAGCTTATATATTTCACTGGATTCCAGCCTCCTTCTATCTCTGATGTATTTCCTGGTTACCTGTCCTTTTGGCAGACCGTATTTCCTCGAGTATTCTTCAAGTGATATACCGTATTCTTTATGTATTTTATCCCTGTATATATCGTCGAATATATTGAATGCGCAGAAGGGTATTAATCTACCATCTGGCACCGAGTAATGTATATTACATCTCTGAACCCTCTGTATATCGTAGTTGTAGAGGTCCATGAAGTGCATTTGACCCAGGAATAATAGCTTGTAATGGAGCTCGCCCAGTGCATCATAGCTTCGCTTTATTACAATGTTGAATAATAGCTTGTATAAGTCGAATCCCTCAGGCTGCTTGCTTGAGTCAATGAATTTCCTTATGGAGTATAGTAGCCTCAGCCCAACCATATACCTGTTCGACCCAGTTACGAGGTCCTCCCATTTCTCTCTCAGGTACTCGAGTAAACCCTCCACATCCACGAAGCTAGTAATAGGGGTTAGCTTTATCTCGTTGCCTTTTTTCTCGACGTATATATAGGTTCCAACGCCGCATATTGGGTGATTACTCATCTCGAACTTGAATTCGCCGCTGAATCCCTCTATGAACCTTGAGAATAATGCGCTAACGTTTACCGGGAACCATGCATCCCTGGTTACCTGTCCATCGGTCTGCTCCTCTATCAACTTTGCTACTTCTGGTATCGTTATCCTGTATTTCTCCCTCTCATGCTTCTTCATGTATCCAGTAAGGCTCACTGGCTGTAAGTTCACTGCTCTTATGACATCCATGTGTTTAGCAGCGAACCTGACTATAGCCCCGAGCTCATGTGTGTTCACGCCTTTAATAACTGTTGGAACCAGTACAGTGCTGGTCATGCCGGCCTTCCTGAACGTCTCAAGTATGTATGGTACCTCCCAATGGTTCTTCCAGTTTGTTACGGGCGTTACCCCGTCGAAGCTGAGGTATACGGTGTTCACGCCGTTGCTTCTCAGCTCTCTAGCGTACTCAACCGCTTTAACTGGATCCTCTATATATAGCTCGGCGAATCTTATCCCATTAGTATTTAACTGTATGTGTCTTACCCCCTCTTCCTTTAATAGCTTCACGATGTCAACGAGGTCCTCCCTTAATAATGGTTCCCCTCCAGTCAACTGTATTGCAACAGTTACACCCTGCTTCTTAATGCTTCTAACCATCTCCCTTATTTGATCCAGTGTCGGCTCATAGACGTATCCCGAGGCCTCTGAGTAGAAGAAGCAGTACCAGCAGGATAAGTTACATCTATTTGTTATAACCATGTTCACCAGTGCCGTATGCTGTTTATGCATCGGGCACAATCCACAGTTGAATGGGCATAGTGTTTTAACCTGTGTGTATATGTGTCTGGCTCCCCTCCCGTCTTCGGTGTACTTTACAATCCTCTTATAGAAATCTACATCGCCGTAGTATAGTTCCTCGATTTCACCGTGTTCCGGGCAGGTTCTTCTAATATATACCTTCCCCTCTCTCTCAACTATTACAGCTGGGAGAACCCTGTAGCAGTATGGGCAAACACTTGTTGTAAGGGATAATACTTCCTCGCCACTATGTAGCTTCGGCAGGATGTAAACTATTTCCCCGGGCTTCTTTGATGACTCCTGAATACTCAAATCACCCACCAGGTGGTCTATAAACATGTTATAACGGGATCCCTATTTAAAAACTTGGCTTGACTCCGGGTTTGTGTTATAATAAGGGTGACTTCGCTAATAAACCAGGGGTGTTTAAATGGGTAAGATAATAGTGGTAGCTGGGGTGCCTGGTACAGGGAAGACCAGTGTATCAAGGGAGCTGGCCTCCTTGACGGGGTTTCAGTTAATCGAGCTTGGGAGGTATGCCTTGGAGAGAGGACTAGTTACTGGTTTCGACAATGAGAGAGGTAGCTATGTGATAGATGAGGATGCTTTGTCGCGTGAGGTGTCAATGCTTGCGGGAAGCAGTGAAGGCTATATCATAGTTAGCACCCATTACCCTGAGATCCTGGATCCCAGCGTAGTTGAAAAAGTATTCGTGCTGAGAACGCATCCCCTGGTGCTGGAGAAGAGGCTTGAGTCGAGGGGATGGGACAGGAGGAAGATCAATGAGAACGTGATGGCCGAGATACTTGGTGTTGTATCATATAATGCGTTAACAGTGTTCGGGGAGGAAAAGATATATGAGATCGATACGTCTAACACTACACCAGGCGAGGTAGCGGGGCTCATAGCTAATGCATTAAGCAACAAGACTGTTATTCCCTCAGGCATCAGAATAGACTGGCTCTCAGTACTCTCAGCCGAGGAGTTATCGAGGTTTGAGAGCTATGAGTAGGGGAGGATTCATACTAGCATCGTGGAGCCAGCTAGATAGAATGATCTCCAGGGTAGACGTCGTCTTAATGGTGCTGGATGCAAGGGATCCCTTAAACACGTTCAGTAAGAGGCTTGAATCCATTGTTAGGAAAAAAGGGAAAAAGCTGATCCTGGTGTTAAACAAGTCCGACCTGGTTCCCAGGAACGTGGCAGAGGAGTGGAAGAGGTACTTCATGGAGAAAGGATATACAACAGTCTACATGGCTGCTGCTAGACACATGGGTACCCTCAGGCTCAGGAGGACTATACGTAGAGTAGCCCCCTCGCTGCCAACGATAGTGGCTGTAACAGGGTATCCTAAGGTCGGTAAGTCATCTATTATAAACGGGTTGAAGGGGAGGCATTCAGCCCCGACAAGTCCATACCCTGGAAGCCCAGGCTACACGAGGCACTTCCAATTATACCGTGTAGACAAGGATATACTGCTGGTCGACTCGCCTGGAGTGATACCTGTCGAAGGAGGAGAGCTTGAAAGGGTGATAAGGGGTTATCCAATAGAGAAGCTCGAGGACCCTGTTCTCCCGGCTATAAAGCTCATCGAGAGGATAATGACCTACCACCCTGACGCATTCATGGAGGCTTATGGTGTCAGTGAAAGGGATCCCTTGAGGATCCTTGAGGAGATAGCTGTGAGGCACGGGTGGTTCTATAAAACTACCAGGGAGCCTTTGATCGAGGAGGCAGCTAGGAAGGTGATTAGGGATTACCATGATGGAGCCGTGAAATTCTATATAAGACCGGCTTGGATCAGAGATATTGGTGAGCCACGTGATCAAGGTGAGGGTGACCGGTGAGCAGGCACCTAGAATACTGGATGCCGGAGAGATAAGTGTTTCAGAGCTACTTAGGAGGCTGGGGCTCTCTAAATCAGAGCACATAGTGTTAAGGGAGGGGGTCCCTCTAACAGAGGACGATGTCATCAGGGATGGAGACGAGGTAGTTGTATACCTGGTTAAATCAGGTGGCTAGGGATGAGTCTAAGCAGTGTAGAGTATGAGAGGTATAGTAGGCAGTTGCCAATAATAGGCGTGGAGGGGCAGTTGAAGCTTAAGAAGACAAGTATCCTTGTCGCCGGTGCCGGCGGCCTCGCATCCACGATACTCTATTATTTAACAGCGGCTGGGGTTGGGAGGATAGTGTTCATCGATGACGGATTGGTGGAGCTGAGTAATCTCCAGAGGCAGATACTATACAATACTGAGGACATAGGGAGACCGAAGGTACGGGCTTCATATGAGAAACTAAGGAGGCTGAATCCAGATGTAACGCTGGAACCCATACAGGCGACTATAAGTAGGGAACTCCTGGATAAACTAGTCCCCAGTGTGGATATAGTCGTCGATGCCCTAGATAACTGGGAGACACGATTCCTGCTCGACGAGTCTGCATGGAGGTATGGAAAACCACTTGTCCACGCTGGGGTTGGAGAGTATTATGGACAATTAACGGTTGTGATACCTGGTAAAACCCCCTGTCTTAGATACTTGTTCCGCAGTGTTGGGGGAGGCGAGAGGGGAAGGGTCATAGTCATGGCACATATACCGGGCTTGCTTGGATTGCTAGAGGTAAACGAAGTATTTAAGCTCATACTGGGCTACGGCTCTCCATTAGCCGGTAAAATACTATTATTCAATGCGAAAACCCCTTCGATAGACCTTGTTGAAGTGAAGTATGAGAATAGTGAAGAAATAGAAAAATACTGTGGCGAACCCGGAGTCAACCACCCATCTCGGGAGTAACCAGTGTTATCCTATCACCGTCTTTCAAAGGAGTATCCGGGGATAGAACCGGCTTATCGTTTACGAGTGTCACGAATATGTAGTGTCCATCAATATATCTCTCGTAGAGCAGTGGATTGGTTTTCTCGCTGAGAACCCTAATGGCATCTCTTAGCATGGCGCCCTCGGGGAGCTCTAGCTCCACTATGCTTCTACCAGTGTAATCGCTCGCCCTTCCCAGCGTGATCACTGTGATTCTCATGTGTAGTCCTCTCCTCTAGCTACTACTATCCTTACTGCTCTCTTAAATCTTAACACGGTTATACAGCTTCAACCATGTGAAACGCTTCTATCGCCACCTACGATATCACATCATCCTCGATGATTGGGCAATTTCCGAACACCGCCGTAGAGAACTTTCAGAGACGGGCAACCAGTGAGCCTATGTCCCTTAAAGAAGCATGGGTTTCAAGCGATTTATTCGCATCCAATATTGACAAGTTACGTATGCAGGCTTGTGAATTAGTGTGGAAGTATAGATGAGCTAATAATGGGCATCGTTGATCCATCTATTATAAGGCTCGTCACTAAGAGTTCATCTCACTGGTGGACCTATATCAAGAACCCAGGGATAGTATTCATATACCTATCATTCCTCGCGAAGATGGTGGGGAGTTATGGAGTACTAAGATGAGGGTTAGCCACCGAGGAATTCCTCTATTATTAGGATACGGTTTCTACTTGTTATCTTCATAGTGTAGTCCTCTACGAGCTTGTCATCTACTAGTACTATGATGTTGTTTCCTGTAAGCTTGTCTCTAGCTGATTCCACTAGGTCTACTACCCGGGCTTCCTCAGCGTCTATGCATAGGGTTTCGCCTTGTGGAAGTATCTTGGCGCATATCACTTTTACCACTTTTGAAATTTATTGGTTACTTGGTATCTATATATATTTTGGAATTGGTTCCCGGGTGTTTTTGAATCAACCAAGTGTTATTTCACTCGGTAAGCGAGATCATATTGTGTGAGGTTAGGTATGTTGAAAAAACAAGTCTACAGGGTTCACTAGGTTACTTGGGGAATTTCCTGTCGAAGTATATGTTCTTGCCTTTAACTGATAATGGTATCCCGTACACGATGTCAGCGTCTATTAACCCTAGCTCCTGGGCTGCCACGCCTATAGAGTACATTATCCTATTGTCTATGTTTAGCAGTGATGCTGTCTTGACTGCTGAACCCAGTGCTATGCCCAGGTTTACTATTGAGTTAACGGTGTCTGCGTCGAGCACCCATTTCTCCGGCTTAGCTAGGTTGAGCCCGGTTATTTTGCAGCCTATTAGTACCACTGCGTCGCTATTCAACACGTTCTCAGCGTCTCTCTCGAAGAACATACCGTACTTTCCTGCGAGTTTCTTCATGTACCCTGCCAACGCCTCGAGCTCCTGTTTCTCGGTTATAATGGCTGATACTATGTTGTCTATGCCTCGTGCCTTAGGCGCTGTCTTGGCTGATGCGAGCATTAGTGATGCAACGGTTTCAACGGCTTTCTTGAATGCTTCCTGCTCGGTTATCAAGCCTACCACCATGTTACGCTATAGATCTCTACTTAAGGATATATAATCAGTGGTCTCCATGCCGGCCCCCTAATCCCTTGATTACTGTGCTATATTTGTAAATCATGTACATGGCTTGTCTAAGTATGCAGGGATCGGTTAACCATGTATTGATCAATAAGGGTAGTTAATCGCTTATTAACTGGAAGAGTGTCAAGTTAACCAGTGATCCAACCATGGTGTGGAGGCGATCACTCCTCATGGACGGGCATCTATTAGATGCTACATGGTTCCCGGGGCTTCACGGCAGTGAGGATAAGTGTACATGAATATGTATCAGGGTTAAATAGTATTATACATGGATACAGAGGTATGCTCGATAATACCCATGAAACCTGAACAACTGCCCCGTCTACTCGAGCACCTATATCAAATAACAGGGCCTTGCCTTGATCGGCTTCAATAGGTAATACCATCATGATCATGCATAGTAATATGGTTAATGTATTGTAGTAATATAATTATAATCCTAGATAACTAGTTTTGTACAATATATCAAGGATTGCAACATGAATACCGATTTAGTAAGGTATTACCCTTGGAAGGTAATCTAGTCAAGGGACCCCCAAGGGATATAGGTGCATTAAAGATTATCTTCCTAGATCACTTTTCAAGGGTAATACCGTTGTAGATGAGTCATACATGAATAATACATGATATAATGATTCATGAATAGATTATATTATTATGAGTGATTGCTTCTAAATCATAAATACTTAACTATGTTTCATGATTATTGATAGAGATATGTAAAATAGTTAATATTGAATAATAATTAAAATCAAGTAATCAAGTACATGACTATGAATTAATTAATTGAATATAGATGTAAAAAACAATATAAAACAATGAATTGGATCTATTGATGGAGACTACTTAATCAATAAGCAGAGATGTAATCAATTAACTTGTAATATACCACTGTTACTCCTTTATGTACGGCTTACCCAGGGCCCTCGGCATCCTGATCTTCTTCATTATCACGGTTATCACAATAATAGTCGCAACATAAGGCATCATCTTGAAGAGATATGTTTCAGCAGTAAACTGCCTGCCCAGCATGGATTGAAGCTGTATCGGTAGGCTTATCGATAACGCCTCGAAGAACCCGAAGAGCAGTGCACCGGCAACAGCCATCGCGGGGTTCCAGTTACTGAATGCCTCATTAGCCAGGGCAATGAAGCCTCTCCCAGCCGTCGTCGCCTTAGTATAGTTCCCGAACCACTCGGCTGAAAGAAAGACTCCACCTAAACCCATCACAACCGCTCCGAGAACAGTTGCTAGGAGCCTGGTCCTGAAGACATTGATTCCCATCGCCTCTGCTGCACGTGGCTCGTCACCACACGCCTTCAGGATGAGCCCGTACCTCGTCTTCTCGAGGATAAACCACTCGGCGAACCCGATGAGGAT
Organism: Desulfurococcus sp.; assembly: GCF_038881575.1. Classification (GTDB taxonomy): domain Archaea; phylum Thermoproteota; class Thermoprotei_A; order Sulfolobales; family Desulfurococcaceae; genus Desulfurococcus. The sequence continues at coordinate 96,542 of NZ_JAVZPN010000003.1, forward strand.
TGCTGCTATGGAGAATAATGGGATGATGAAGACTTTCCCGCCTATGGCTAACTGTAATCCCTGTAGCTTCTGTATCTGGGGGGTCTGGGAGTAGTCTCCCCATGTCGTCACCATCATTACTATTGTTAATCCGGCTGCAACCATGTTGAAGCCTACGCCGATAATCACCTGGTCTCCTCTGAGGTATACGGAGATCAAGCCGTGGATTAAGCCCGCTAACCCGCTTACCATCAGGGCTAGGAGGATGCCTATAGCCAGGTTCCCTGAGGCCAGGGTGAAGTATACTGTGGAGAAAGCCGATAATATGAAGATGCCTTCGACACCTATATTCACCACGCCGCTTTTCTCATTGATTATGGCTCCAAGCGCTCCCAGCAACACTACTGTAGCTGAATACAGTGTGTTCTCGATTAAGGCTATAAGGATATCTATCATTCTACCCCCTCCTCAACTTGGATACTAGTAGCTCGTAGGTGTAGGTAGCTGATAAAGCAATAACTATGATACCTATGACTACATCGGTTAAGTAGGGGGGTGCCCCGGTACGTAGCTCAACCCATTGCCCGCCGAATTGGAGTCCACTTATAAATAACCCGGCTAACACCACCCCGATAGGGTTATTCCTCCCAAGTAAGCCTATACCTATACCGAGGAAGCCGAGGCCGTAGATAGCGGACATCGTCGTATCAATCGAGTATATGACTGAGAGCACGAAGAGCGCGCCCCCGAGTCCAGCGATCGCTCCAGAAATAAACATAGCGGTTATAAAGATCTTCTCTAAGTTGAACCCGGCGTAAACAGCCGCCTTAGGATTCAGACCGGCAACCCTTATAGAGTAGCCGAGCGAGCTATACCTTAACACGATATATGTCAGTACAGCTACTCCAACAATCATTGCGAAGCCAAGGACATTGGGTATCCTGGAGGATGCGGGCACGAAGACACTCATGTGGGAGTAGATTGGGTCAGTGAACCTTGAGACAATTAAGTAGAGCACTAGATAGTAGGTGGCCCAGTTCATCATTATCGCGACTACAACCTCGTTAACACTCCTCCGCGCCCTCAAATACCCTATTATAAAGCCCCAGAATCCCCCTGCCAAGGCCCCTGATACCAGGCCTGTTACAGAGGATAACACGGGTTGACCGGTGGCGTTATATATAATATATGTTGACGCAAGCCCTGTGAAGGCACCTATGTACAGCTGGGACTCACCCCCTATATTGAATAACCCGGCTAAGGAGGGTATAGAGAACGCGAGCCCTGTTGCGATCACTGGTATGCTTTGCTTCATCAATACCTCTATATTCCTGAATCCCTCGCTGAACAGGATACTGATAACGGGGAATGGTTCATACCCGTTGAACAACAATATGACTACGGCTACCGCGAAGCCCACCAGGAGTGAGACAGCTTCCTCTATAATCACCTTGACTATCCTCATGTAGTTGAAGGCCTCAGGCACTGACACCACCCATTAAAAGCCCTAGCTTTTCAAGGGTAAATTCCTCTGTTCTTCCCTCACCAATTACTCTGCCCTCGTACATCACGATTATTCTATCGCTTAACTGAATCACCTCGTCTAGGTCCGTGGATATCAAGAGTATTCCAACCCCCCTGGTCTTAAGCTCCAGTAGCTTTCTCCGTATAAACTCTGTCGAGGCGACATCCACGCCTTGAGTAGGCTCGGAAACCACGAGGATCCTTGGCTTCTTCACTAGCTCCCTGCCAACCAGGAGCTTTTGCTGATTTCCCCCGCTGAGATGCTTCACCATAGTATAGGGGTTGGGAGGGTTGATATCGTACTCCCTGATTATTTTAAGAGCGGTCTCCACTGCCCTACCCCAGTCTATGAAACCGTATCTCCCAATGTAACTATACGTGCTCGTTAACACCGAGTTCTCGATAATATTCATTTCATGGATTAACCCGTTCCTCCTGCTTTCAGGAACATATGATATACCCAGCTTGTATCTACTCATAGGGTCAAGCATGGTGATATCCCTCGAGTCAAGGATTATCCTACCCCGGTAAGGCCTCCTTAACCCAGCAATAGCCTCTGCCAGCTCTGTCTGGCCATTGCCTTGAACACCAGCTACTCCAATGATTTCCCCTTCCCTTACCGAGAGATTAATGCCTTTCAAGACATCTACTCCCTCACTGCTTCTAACCCATAGATCCTCTATCCTCAATACTTCCCGACCGGGCTGAATGCCAGGGGGCTTCTCCAAGACTAGTTCAACATCCCTGGCAACCATCATTCTAGCTAACTGGGCCTCAGTGACCTCGCTAGTCCTCACCGTCCCCACTTTAACCCCTCTCCTGAGAACTGTTACTCTATCGGTTACAGCCTTGACCTCTCTAAGCTTATGTGTAATCAATATTATCGTCATCCCCTTCTCCTTTAACCTCTTCAGGGATTGAAATAACTCCTCCACTTCAAGAGGTGTTAACACGCTTGTGGGCTCGTCGAGTATAAGTATACGTGCATCCCTTATGAGGGCTTTAAGTATCTCGACCCTCTGCTGGACACCGGCAGGGAGCTCCTCAACCACTTTGTCAAGGGGTATCTTTAACCCTGTCTCACCGATCAACTTCTTGGCTCGTGCCTCGACCTCGCTTCTAGTAATACGTGGATTAATAGTTGCTAAGGCAAGGTAGAGGTTATCCAGCACCGTCATCGTTGGGACAAGGGAGAAATGCTGGTATATCATTGCCATGCCCTGCTTAATAGCATCCCTTGGATTCCTGTATCTAACTCTTTTACCGAGTACCTTGATCTCCCCCTCTGTTGGACGTATCTCACCGTAAAGTATACGCATTAAAGTGGTTTTACCGGCCCCGTTTTCCCCGAGTAACCCGTGTATCTCCCCTTCCTCAGCCTCGAAATCGACTCCATGTAAAGCTATTACGCCGTCAGGGTAAATCTTTCTAATACCGTGCATTTCAACAGTCTTCATAGTCGGACGCCTATAAAGAGGCCTATGTTATTCCTGTTTCATTGAGAAAAGAGATGAATGGATAAAAAGTTTTCTTCTTCTCTAGACGCTTCCCTTGCTTAAAGCTGCATTTAAGTCTCCGTTCTTGAGGGCATTCACTATTTGAGCGTATTCATCCTCTGTGGAGGGATTCTTGAATGCTATCTGTCCACTTATAATTAGTTGCTCTAATTCACTCATCACGCTCCAACCAGTCTCCGTGATATAGGTGTTCCTGGTTTCATTAACTATTCTTACAACATCATTCGGTGTGAGCCCGGTTTCCAGCTTGCTCTGGTTGTAAGCTATCTCCGCGAAGTATTTAACGCCATCGAGATCCCATATACCTACTCCACCATCTTTCAACCCTAACACATGTATTCCAGGGATCCACTTGTTTTCAACAACCATTTTAATGACATCATATACTGCTATATCAACTCTTTTAGCACCGCTTATAGGCATATATCTCGGCATATACCACTCCTGGCTGGCGTCTTGGCCTATGGCTAATGCAACCCCTTTACCCTGCTTATTCCAGTCTCGTACAGCATCGAACATTCCAACATGTGTTAAGCCGGCTAAACCGTAGAGTACGCATGCTCCCTCCTGCAGCATTGATGTAGCATACTGGTATCCCTTCTGAGTATCACCGAATGTACTCGTGTACTCCCAGAGGAAGCCTATGGTCTTATTTGTTTTCATCTCATAGTATTTAACACCGAATAAGTAGCCTATGTGGAATCTCCATAGAGGCGGTATAGACATACCGGCTACAGCACCTACCTTGTTACACCCTATTTTAGAAGCCATGTCAGCTGCTAAAACACCTACTAGCGCCCCTACTTCTTGTTCAGAGAATAAGATATCGACCTCGTTAGATCTATTGATGAACGTGGATGAATCAATTAAAGCATACTTCTGGTTAGGGTATTTATCAGCTGTAGCGTTCAACGGGGATGTCCATAGGAATCCAACCAATACTATCAAGTCGTATTCGCCGCTGGCCGATAGTGACTCCAATAGATCCTGCATCTTAGCCTGGCTCTGCGGAGTCGTGTATTCAACCTGTATATTGAAGTCCCTTACGGCTTTCTCAGCACCAAGCCACGCCATATCGTTGAAGCTTAGGTCTCCTCTCCCACCTACATCAAAGAGTATTGCAACCTTGATAGGTTTACTAGTTGTTGTGGTTGTTGCGGTTGTTGCGGTTGTTGTGGTGGAGGGGGATGCATAGTTATAGTAGTAGTATACCCCTATTGATGCCACTATGATGACTACTATTACAACTAATACAAGGGTTTTCATAGCTAGGGATCTCATCAGCTCACCTCTTATTGATAATTTAAGTAATGACAGTAAATAAATATAAAAACATATTATGTTTCTTAGATACATTACAACATGTATGGGGATACAGTGTGAAGGCTCTTCTACTCCTCGGTGCAAGAGATCTAAGGCTTGAAGAAGTTGAAGAACCGAGACCTGCTCCAGAATGGGTCCTCATCAAAGTTGAGAGGGTTGGTATCTGTGGAACGGATAAAGCCATGTACTCGGGGACATATAAGTTACTTAAGAAGCCCCTTATTCCGGGTCACGAGGTTTCAGGTATAGTTGTCGATGTTGGTGAAGGGGTTCCAAGGGATCTCGTAGGGCACAGGGTTACAACCGAGATAAATGTCTACTGTGGTAGGTGCTGGTATTGTAGAAACGGAATGCACACTCATTGCCCCTACAGGGAGACCATAGGGATAACGCGTGATGGAGGTATGGCAGAATACATGGTGACGAGGCGGGATCTTATCCATGTAGTCGATGACTTAACACCACTTCAGGTAGCATTTATTGAGCCTCTTGCAGCAGTGGTCGAGATGATTGAGATGGAGCCAGTTAAACCATTAAGCAGAGTTGCAGTTATAGGTGTTGGGGCGATTGGGTTACTCGCCATACAGGTGCTCAAACTATTCGAGCCAGAGCTCCTGGTAGCTGTCTCGAGGCCTGGTTCTCCGAAGGCTCACCTAGCCAGGGAGCTTGGAGCAGATTTAGTCGTGGATTACCAGGGGCTTAGTGAAGTAGTTAAGAAGGATACCCCGGAGGGGCAGGGATTCGACTATGTCGTTGAGGCCACTGGTAGCTCCAGCGGCTTAGAAGTAGCGCTTGACGTAGCTAGACCGAGAGGCGTCGTTGCATTAAAGTCAACCCATGGCTCCTTGGTGAGCTTTGATCAGACCAAGGCTGTTGTAAAGGAGTTAAAGCTATCGACGTCCAGGTGCGGTCCCTTCGATAAAGCAATAAGCCTGCTGAGGAGAAGAAAAGTGGTTGTCGATAAACTAGTTACCTCAGAATATCCGTTGACAAGGGGTGTTGAAGCCTTCGAGAAGAGTTTTGAGAGAGACCAGGTGAAAATACACCTGGTCACCTAGGTTTATTTTATGTTTGAATAATTATTCTAGGAGGGATGAATCCATGCGTGTAGCGGTTGGATCAGATGACATATATAGTGTTGCAAGATTCATCGTGGACTACCTGAGGAAGAAGGGATTTGAGGTTAAACTAGTCGGCGCCCTCGCGACGGGAAAGCCGTATCCATGGCCCGATGTAGGCTTTGAGGTGGGTTCCATGGTGGCTAGAGGCGAGGTAGATTACGGCATTGTTATATGTTACACTGGTACAGGTGTATCGATAGCAGCCAATAAGATCAAGGGAGTTAGGGCAGCACTCGTCACAGACGCCAGGAACGCTGAGGGAGCTAGGAGATGGAATGACGCCAATGTCCTCGCGTTAAGTGCCAGGTTAACCAGTGAGGAGCTGGCTAAGGAGATAGTGGATGCATTCTTTAATACTAGGGAAATAGATTCATCTGAGGTAGAGAACATAGAGAAGCTAAAGGCTATTGATAGTGCTTGATAGATTTCAACCACTAGATAAAATAGTTATCAGGCCTATAGATGGATCAGACGGATAGGGCTGGTTACGGGGGAAGCCGCGGTTCTAAGAAGCATGTTAAACGAGCCAGCCACAACAGTATTCATAGCGCACCTGACTTTAAAAGACGGGGTGAAACCCGCTGACCTCCTCCCCACCCTGAAGGGTAAGACTTTCAGCTGTAATCCACGTAATTTACAACTGAAAGCCTCTCCCTTTTAGTTGCAGGGTAGAGACATTGAAATTGATGAGGACTCGAGGACTACTTAGGAGCTATTCCACTGTAACAGTTTTAGCCAGGTTTCTCGGCTTATCCGGGTCGATGCCCTTCATCGTGGCGACATAGTATGCGAGTAGTTGAAGCGGTGGTGTATGGGTTAGAGGCGTCAGTATCCAATGTGTCCTTGGGACCTCTATTACTATATCTGCTCTCTCATTTAGGTTGAATCCCTGTGGGGCAACACTGATTACGAATCCGCCTCTAGCCTTCATCTCCTCTATGTTCCCCAATAATAGTTTCTCAAGCTTTCTATCACTTGGTACCGTGAATACTACTGGGAATGAAGGCTCCACCAATGCTATGGGACCATGCTTGGATTCACCGGCTGGATATGCTTCAGCATGTATATATGCGATCTCCTTTATCTTGAGGGCTCCTTCTCTAGCAACCGGTAGCCCGATATCCCTGCTGAGATAGTACATGCTTTTAACTGGGACCAGTTTCTCAGCTAGCTTCTTCACGGTTTCACTACTCATTGACACTGATTCCTCAACATATCTAGGGGCGTTTCTCAGCTCCTCCAATAGCTCGGTCACCTCATTACTGTTTAATCTACCTGTCTCACTCGCTAATAGAATGGATATCCATGAGAGGAATAGGGTTTGAGTTAGGAAGGTCTTGGTGGCTGCTACCCCTATCTCTGGCCCGGCCTTAGTGTAGAGAGCTATGTCGCTTTCCCTAGCTATGGCTGAGTCGACTACATTTGTTAAACTAATGATTCTACACCCCTTCGTCTTGAAGGCTCTCACAGCCTTCATAGTGTCCATTGTCTCCCCGCTCTGGCTGACAGCTATGAGTATGTCATTGGAACCAGCTACCTCAGCATATACCTCATACTCGCTGGCTATGAAGGGTATAACTGGTTTCCCGGATAGCTTCATCGTTGTTAACGCGAAGTATTCTGAGGCATGGTAACTCGTGCCAGCTCCAGTTATAAATACCTTGTCAGCATCAGCTAGTAGCTTAACTGCTTCATCAATTATCACATCATTTACTAATCCATGGATAGTGTTTCTAAGGGCCCTTGGCTGCTCATATATCTCTTTAATCATGAAGAACGGGTATCCCTCCTTCTCGGCGTCTTTTAGATCCCATTCAACCACCCTGATATACCTGTTTGACTCTAGTAGACGGCCCGTATCTAGTTCCTCGATGTGTATCTCTGATGGAGTAATGTAGCCGATCCATCCATCCCTTACGACTATCACTCTCCTCGTGTGCTCTAGTAGGGCCGGTATATCGCTTGCCACGGCATTGTATCCATTGCCAACCCCTATTACCAGAGGGCTATCCTTTCTAGCGTAGAATATCTTATGGGGTTCAAGTGGTGTAATCAGGAGGATTGCATATGTGCCTCTCAGTGATGATATAGCCTTCTTAAAGGCTTGGTAAACACTCCCTGTCTCCTTATAATACTCCTCAATCAGGTGTGCCACTACCTCTGTATCTGTTTCACTCTTGAAGACATGCCCTTTTGAGGCAAGGATCTTTTTCAACTCCATATAGTTCTCTATGACACCATTATGTACTATCGCAAATATGTTGCTGCAATCAGTGTGGGGATGCGCGTTTACATCGTTTGGAGCACCATGTGTGGCCCATCTGGTATGACCTATCCCGGTTACACCTTCGAGGCTTGTGAAAGAATACTTGCCTTCAAGCTCGCTCAGCTTACCCTTACCCTTTAAAATAATGAGCCCATTATCACTGATTACAGCTATGCCTGCCGAGTCGTATCCACGGTACTCAAGCCTAAGGAGACCCCTGTATATGGCTTCCCCTAGCCTTAAAGTATTCTTGTCGTGTAGGCACAAGCCTATTATTCCGCACAAACCCGGCTATCCTCCCAAGGTACTATAATTAAAATATCAGAGTATGTTTAAAAAAGACGGTGGTGAAGATGAGTGATGTGCTTGTCCTAAAGATAACGGGTAAGGCATTCGACGAGGGTTCGACCCTGATCTCTAGATACGTAAAGCTGCTGAAGAGTATGGTGAGCGAATATAGACTGGTAGTAATAACGGGAGGCGGTAACATAGCTAGAAAATACATCTCTGACGCTAGATCACTAGGCGTCTCCTCGAATTACTGGCTTGACTTAATAGGAATATGGGTATCAAGACTCAACAGCCTGCTCATAGCTTCTTCACTGCAACCCTATGCCTACCCAAAGCCGGCTGTAAGCCTTGAGGAAGTATTAGAGGCATTATCTTCACACAGGGTTGTTGCAATGGGTGGATTAATCCCAGGACAATCAACAGCGTCGACAGCTATAGAGGTGGTTGAAGCGGTTGGCGCCGAGAAGCTCTACTATTTCTCAGCAGTTGGATACGTATATGATAGAGATCCAGCTAAATACCCTGATGCAAAACCACTGAGAGAAATAAATGCAAGCCTCCTCAAAAAAATACTAGAGCAGAAACAGCTACCGGGAGAATATGCATTAATAGATGAGAAGGCACTGGATTTAGCGATTAGAAGCAAGATACTGGTTCAACTAATAAGCTACCGTGAACCCGAAAAACTCTTGGATGCATTAAGAGGAGAAAACCCTGGAAGCTTGATTCACCCAGCTTAACTCCAGTTACTCAGGTTCTCAACTCTATTTAACAGGTAGAAAATATAAGTATTTAAAAAATAACTATCGGGAGAGAAAGCAAGCTCTTCAATCCCATCCAAAATCCAAGAGAGAAGACTTATTTGAACGCGAAAAAACTGGAGGAGTTTAACGAGAGCTTACAAACCCGTGGCTTTATTAACTTAGAATACCGATTTCATGAGTCCTCCATCGATCGGTATTGAGACACCGTTAAGGTATGAAGCATACCTGCTTGCTAGGAACACTATTACTCTACCGTACTCTATTGGTGAGCCAAGCCTCCCTAAAGGTATATCGCTGACGAATTCCCTGTATGCCTCCTCATATGACTTGTTACCTCTTCTAGCTCTATCTTCGATCAGTCTTCTTATTCTATCAGTCTCGATGTAGCCTGGCATCACTGCATTAACCCTTATTCCCTCACGGCCAAGCTCTTTAGCGAGTGTTTTAACCAAGCCATGGATACTTAGCCTGAGGACGTTTGATAATGCCAGGTTATCTATTGGCTCCTTAACTGCTAAACTAGTTGAAAAGATTATCGAGGGATTACTTGACTTCCTCAAGTATGGGAGAGAAGCATTGACAAGCCATATCGCATTGAAGACGAGGAGCCTCGCATTATACTCCCATTCATCTTCGCGTATCTCCTGGAATGTGCCGGGTCTAGGAGGACCGGTTATATAGATTATTGAGTCAAGGCCTCCGAGGAACTTTACAGCCTCATCCACCAGCCTATAGACATCCTCCCTAACGGTTAAATCAGCTGCAACCCCGTGAACTCTATCACCAAATCTACTTTTCAGTTCTCCAAGGGTTTTCTCAACATTATCCCGGCTTCTCCCATTTATAACGACTTTCGCACCCTCCTCTAGTAATGCTTCAGCGGCACCCCTTCCAAGGCCTCTCGTGGAAGCCGTTACAAGAACATGTAGTCCTTCAACTATACCCATAATATTCACCTGGAAAGACTTTTTGAATACTAGTTAATAAAATATAATATATTGTTGTATAAGGGATGGCAACGACCAACATCAACCCATACTGGACCCGAACCCTTGATAATATGGTAGCAGTAGAAGATTTTAATCATAGAATAATTGTTAGAGATTCATTATGCTCCTTAGCTTCGATTTCGCGCTCTCCATGTTGTTCTTTGCCTCCATGATTAGTTTCTTAACCATTGTAGAGAATTCACGGTCTCCTGTTAAGAGAGCTATTGAGTCCTCTATAATGTTTTCATCAATGTAGATCATTTTAGTTATCATGCCACCATCTATGATGATATTCACACCCGTCATCCATTCTGCTTCATCTGAAGCCAGGTAGGCCACAAGGGATGCCACATCCTCGGGTCTTCCAACCCTGCCTGCTGGATGTTGTAGATGGTCGAGTCTCGTCAGCGAGGGGATTCTAGGGGGCACCTGCCACATACTTGTGTCTATCCAGCCAGGAGACACGGTGAGCACTCTTATTCTATATGGAGCTAAGCTCACGGCTAGCGAATGTGTGAGGGCTACGAGCCCACCCTTGGATGCGGAATAAGGCTCTGTATTAGGCTCGGATTGAAGGGCCCTGGTTGAAGCTATATTTATGATGACGCCGCCTTTTTTCTTCATGTATTTAACAGCATGTTTACTCATGAGGTATGGTCCGGTGAGGTTTACACTGATTATCCTATTCCATTCTTCAAGTGTCTGTTCTTCTATGCTTCTTCCTGTGAATCCTATGCCGGCATTATTCACGAGAACATCTATCGAGTTATACTTGTTGAACACGTATTCCACAGCCTTCATCACATCATGCTCTATGGATACGTCAGCTTTGATGAATACTGCTTTAAAACCTTTCGAGATTAGCTCGTTCTCCCTTATCCTACCTGCTTCTTCATCTATGTCTATTATAGCGGTGTTGCATCCTTCAAGTGCTAATCTTGTCGCAATGGCTGCCCCAATGCCTCTAGCACCACCTGTTACGATACAGGTTTTACCAGTAAACCTATTGTACAAGGTTTCACCCTTAGTTATAGAATTATAGTGTTTTAGGTTTTATTATGAGGAAAGATGTCTTCTTACTCTTTGAAGCCAGTATCTTAATAAGGCGGCCTCTTTTTCTGTGAGAAGTGCTTTGCCGAGTATTCTCCTCCATAGGATCCTTGATCTAGTTATTTTCTCCTCGGTAGTCATAACTAGCTTTGAGATCTCTACTGTTAAATCAAGTAATTGCTTCAGTGTTTCCTTGCTGGCTAAAGGGGGGATATTGGTTGCAGTGATACTCCTCTGCTTCCAGAGCTCCCATAGCACTATGGCTACTGCCTGGCTAATATTAAGTGCCTGGTATGATGGGTTTGCTGGTATCGTGACCAGGATATCGGCTTTACTGATTTCTTCCCGTGTTAAACCAGTGCTTTCCCTACCGAATAATATAGCCACGCTCCTAGTTCTCGGGAATATTTTCTCGGCGAACCCGTTTAAATCAATGGCTTGTCTAAGCATGTCTCCTACACTATATCCTTCATCACTAGTAGCCACGACCAGGTCTACTCCCTTAACGGCTTCATCAAGTGAATCAGTGACCCTGGCTTTAAGCAGGAAATCTCTTCCCCTAGCTGCGTAGTTTAAAGCCTCCTCGATACTGGCTACTGGTTTAACAATGTATAGTTCATCAACATTGAAGTTTACACAGGTTCTAGCTATGACTCCAAGATTCACTGGACCCTCAATACCCACCAGTACTATCCTCAACATGCTTCTTCACTACTCCAACACTATATAGTGTTTCAAAAAACATGTTTTTAGTTATAGAGGCCACCCTACTAAACCCCTTCTTAGACAAGTATTCTTCCACCACCAGCGGATTCGATAGCGACGAGTAAACAAGCACTAGTAATCCACCGGGCTTGAGAACATACCATGCTACATCGATGAAGTAGAGTATTGCCTCGTACCCGTGTACACCGCCCTCAGTAGCTATATCCTCTATGCTGCCGCTCCATGCAGGCAGGTATGGGGGGTTGGCTAGGACTAGATCTATTGATGACTCCCTTATAGACGTACCCGTGTCACTCGATAAGATGATGCTTTTCCCAGCGGCATTGTTTAACACTGTGTTCTCTCTAACCGTGTTGAGGGCGTCTTCATCGATGTCTATGAAGATGACTTTTTCACAGTATTCTTTTAACAAGGCGTGGAGTCCCAGTACACCGCTACCGCATCCGAGATCCATGCAGAGATCTGCTTTCGGCTTAATGGAGTCCAGTAGCTCTACTACAAGCCATGAGTCATCACTAGGCCTGTACACGTTTCCCTTGAATACTAGTTTGAGACTCCCTACAGTAATCCATTCTCCCTTAGTCTTCTCGCTAATGCCGCATACACCTCTCCGCTGACCTCATATACTCTCTTATCTCCAAGTAGTTCACGGGCATACATATATATCTCGCTGTCCTCCCCTATACCAAGGGTCTTGGTGAGAACTCTTAAAGCTATCCTCCTCCTCTGAGTAAACAATAGCCTGGTCAACTTCTCGAGGGCGAATACATCCTGATTAAAAACGTGTCGCCTGGTTAAAGTTATAATGGCGTGTCCTACCTTTGGCTCAGGGTAGAATGAGGAGGGACCATATATACCTGTGATTTCTATGTTAAACAATACGTTGAGTAGAATAGTTATCCTACCATATTGCTTACTACCTGGCTTGGCTACAAGTCTCTCGGCGACATCTTTTTGAAGCGTGAATACAACTCTCTCCACGTTATTCGATCTAGCTATTGAAACCAATATATTGGATGTAACATGGTATGGTATATTCCCTACCACCTGCCTAGAGAACACTGTGTACTTAGTGGCATCAGCATTGATGAAGAGAGTGTTGGATGTATCCAAGTTTTTAACAGCTATACCCAGCAGTTTCTCATCGATCTCTATGCATATAAGTCTAGGAACCACTCTGCTTAATGGAATGGTTAGAGTACCTAGTCCACAGCCTATTTCAGTGGTTTCCACATGGTTTACATGGGTTATAAAGTCCCTTATAAGCCGAGGATCTATGATGAAGTTCTGGCTCAGCTTCCTCCTGGGTCTTAAACCATGCTCACGGAGTATGCTTATAGTCCATGAAAGGAGGTCACGCCTACTCATTTCATCTGGCCTAATATAGCTCCCCATATAGTTTCTCCAAGTACCCTAAGTACAGCGTGTTAGGCTCGGGGGATTTTATGAATAAATAGTACTTCTCTCCACCAATCAACTCCTTGATAACCCTGTTTACAAGGGCTTTAACAGGATCTATACGAGTCCTCTTCTTTATGTCCTCGAAGCTCTCAAACCTCTTCTTGCTTCTCTCCTCGAGTATCTGGTTCATTGTCTTCTTACCTATCTCGGGGAGTAATTCAAGTGCGTGTAGCCTTATGTTGACTGGCTCAGCTATATTGAAGAACTCAACGAATACCTTCTCGTTCTCTAGTACTATGTTTTTAAGGGCCTCGGGTAGATTGGTTTTAGCGACGCTGGTGAGCTCACTGTATACTATATGCATGATTCTTTTGACCTTACTCGGGTATCCAAGGTCTATTTTCTCAAGTATCTCTATTTTAACCGCGGGTAGGGGAGTTGCTTCGAGTAGAGAGAAGTATTTCACCCCGACACCCTGGATGAAAGGCTGGTTCCTGTGTTCATAATGGGGATCAGAGGGGTTTCCAAGCTCAAGGTAGTCTAGAACATAAAGCGCCGGCTCACGTCTTTCATCCCAGTGTCTCTCCCCATGCCTCCTATATCTAAAATTGTGATCGCGATGTGACAATGCAATCCCCTTTAAGCAGGCTTGATACAGGTGAGGATTAGGAAGGGGCTACACCCGTACAATAATTGCTTAGGGTGGCTAGTATCTCTTCTAAGATGCCTTGCTCCGGGGTCTTCTCTTCGAGCTCCATAAGGTATCTTAACTCATCTATCGAGGAGGGACAGATATTCATTAACATTACAATGGTTTCATCTTTCAAGCCCTTGGAAGCCAGTAACTCACGGAGTTCCCCTGCTTTCTCCGGGGGTATTTTATGATGGGTTTTAAGATATTCCAAGACCCTTGAAAGCAGGAGGGGCACTGTTCCGGTTTCCTCCTTTATCTTCTCCACTATATTTCTGAGAATCAGGTATGCCTCACTATTTGACAACTGTTTCTCCTCTATTGCTTTTAATACTATGGTATTCGACAATACTGGTCACCACCATATATAGTTATAAGCCTAGGAATATTAATGTTTACGGGTTAGGCTTACTGTGCCTGAGGGATGTTTAAGGGTCTCATGTGCTCTGGCCTTACAAATAATATCTTCTCCTTGTCCCCCATCATCACTTTAACAATATAGGCTTTTCCACGTTTTCCAAGTACTACACCGGTTTTTCCATGGAACCTCCTATACGGCATTCCCTTGTGTACTGATGGATTGATAACTATGTGTACCTTCTCCCCCTCTTTATACTCCCTTAGCACTAGGCTTAGAGGCGGTATCGATCCCTTCTCCCTGACATTCTTCTTGAAGAGCTTCCTGGTTCTATGCCTATACCCCTTTGGTGCTTTAACCATCTTTTCCACCTTTCATACTGCAGGCTTAAGCATCCATTGGACACGCTATATCTAAAATCCCCTGTAACCAGCTTATAAAGTTATTTATCCCATGCTTTCTCAACATAGAGTACATCTAGTTCTAGTGGATAAGCAGGCGTCCCCAGTATCTCGCTGAAACAAGGGGTAGTGCGTCCATTGTCGCAGTGCACTAGTTCCTTAACGTATAAGCCGCCATCGCAATATATTAATGCCTCGAAGACCCGTGGAGAGATACTGATAGCTTCGACGCGGTGTACCCGTTTAACTCTCTCGCGATCTTTTTTCCTCCTCAGTATTCTCATTGGTGTTCTTTGTTTAACACTTCTCTCCTTGAAGAAGCTTGAGAGCCTTTCGAGGTCTTCTTGAGATACTGGTTTCTCAGTGAGGACTGCTACCCTATATATCTTCCTCCTCTTTCTGGATCCCTCCTTAATGGACTCGATATCCCTTCTAGTTGCAGCCCCTATTACCGAGACCTTGATAAATTGATCATTCAGTATATAGTTTAACAAGTCTAGATCGACATTCCTGAACCCGGGTTCTTTAACCTCTATTACTAAGGGTCTCCCGGAACCAAGCATTCTAGCATCCACGTCTTCCCGTCCAGCCGCATGAATTTTAATGTCTCGTGCATCGAAGAGGCTTGCTATACTATCCCTTATAAAGTCCTGTATGCTTTCAGGGTATTTCCTGGATCCATTACTTGTGAACCATGGTACATGGGATATTCTACGCCCTCTCTTGAAATATATCGCCTTTAACAGTATTGGGTTTACCTGCGTTTGTATCGAGTAATCGAAGTCCCTATTTACATCCACTATTACTACTACATCCGGCTTATCGAAGTCGGGTGGTATATTTGTTAGTTGAGTCACTCTCTTACCTATCTCGCGTTTCAACTCGTTTTTCAATGACTCACTTGACTCCAATCCTGCCAGCACGTGTACATCCAGCTCCTTCTTAACTACCTCGCTATCCAGTTTTACACCTATGATGAATGAGGATGCATTCAACTCGCTTAGTTTCATTGCTACTCTCCTAGCTATTTCATCAATATAATCGCTGGATACCCTGTGGAGACATATATGGCATGGATTTACGGAGATCTCTCTACCAGTTATTTTTCTATATAGCCTTGTAACGGGATCCCCTGTGTTTGATGCTATTTTACCAATATACTCGGTATCAATGATTCTACTAGTGTAGTCTGCGTAGAGCTTCATCGCTAGTAGAGTCTTGATCGCTCTCCCTCTTTCCTCATTGGATAACTCAATCCCCTTCTTCGCGAAGACACGGCCTAGACATCTATCGCAGAGAGGGTATTCTGAGAGAATTTTTACAGCTGTCTCAATGATACTACAGTGTTCTCCACATCTATTTTGTTGAGGGGTCTCCATGATCATCAATCCTTCTTATCCCTAGCTTCCACCAGGCTCCTCTTCTAGTTTAAGATCCTCGGGTTTGATACCAAGTTTCTTTAATATATCTCTTCTACGTAGTTGCTTACTCAGCTTCTTCATTAACTCATATTGTTTAAGTAATTCCCTTACATCCTCGACTTCGACACCGGCTCCATAAGCTATCCTCTTGATCCTGGATTTATCTATGATATCTGGGTTCTCGAGTTCCT
Source organism: Desulfurococcus sp. (assembly GCF_038881575.1). GTDB lineage: Archaea > Thermoproteota > Thermoprotei_A > Sulfolobales > Desulfurococcaceae > Desulfurococcus. The sequence continues at coordinate 112,555 of NZ_JAVZPN010000003.1, forward strand.
CGTAGGTCATAGAATTTATTGCAGCAAGCCATTTACTCAGCTTCCCCTCTAGTTGTTTTGGATCCACCTCGAGCGGTAGCTTCACCCCTAGACCCGGTATCATCTGCATTATCTTGGCAAGTGGGCCCATTTTTCTTAGGCTTACTAGTTGCTTGTAGACTAGCCTCATGTTTATTTTTCCCTCGATGAGTCTTTTAGCATCCTCCTCCGTGAAGTCTAGTTGTAGCCTCCTTACTTTCTCAACAAGGCTCTCTATATCTCCAAGCCCCAGTATTCTCGAGACGAATCTAGGTGGGTTGAATATTTCTAATTCATCTATTTTTTCCCCGGTCCCAATAAATTTCACCGTGGCACCGGTTGCCGCTACCGCTGATAACGCGCCTCCACCTTTAGCCGTTCCGTCAAGCTTCGTGACTATTATAGAGCCTATTGGGGTGGTTTCATGGAACTTCCTGGCTATATTATGAGCCTGTTGCCCTATGGATGCATCTATGACGAGTATTACTTCATCTGGTTTAACCTGTTCACTTATCTTCCTCATTTCATCTAAGAGGTCTTCCTCCTTGTGGTGTCTTCCAGCGGTATCTATTATTATAATATCTGTTCTCCTATCAATGAAAAAGGAGACTCCTTTCACCGCTATCGAGACAGCATCATTGTTATCTGGCTCACCATAAACCGGTACACCTATCTGTTCACCAAGTTGTTTAAGCTGCGTATATGCTGCAGGCCTGAAGGTGTCTGCTGCTACTAGTCCCACCTTATAGCCCTCTAGCTTATAGAAGTATGCTAGTTTAGCAGCTGTTGTAGTCTTACCAGAACCCTGTAAGCCGACGAGCATTATAACCCATGGCTTCTTCGACGGCTTTATAGAGGGTTTTTTATCGCCACCTAGGAGCCTGGTTAATTCCTCATAGACTATTGTTACAAACCATTCTCTCCTACTAATACCTGGCGGGGGCTCTGATTTAAGGGCTCTCTCCTTTATCCTGTTAGTGATCTCCACCGCTAGCTTCAAATTAACATCGGCTCTTACGAGTTCCTTCTGTAGCTCCCTTATAAATTCCTCCACGGATTTCTCGTAGTCCCCTCCCTTCAGAAACCTTGTTAAAGCATTCCTGATATTATCAAACACCATAAGTAGCACCCATCCTCAAAAATAGGGATCTCAACCAGGATTTTAACCATATACAGATCGCTCCAGGGTCAGGGAGTAATGGAAGGTGCGGGGGGTGGGATTTGAACCCACGCAGGCCTACGCCAGCGGATCTCTCCCTGGGCTCGTCTTGAGTCCGCCCCCTTTGGCCAAGCTCGGGCACCCCCGCACTGATTCATAATTAATGATTTCCGGGAGTATTAAATCCTTCAGGCTGGGGAGTCAAGGTATATAAATAAGCGGCGGGTTAAGGTTAATAAAGCCTGATTACATGAATGAAGGGGTAGGTGATTAAGAACATGCCTCTACGCCCAGCCAGGTGCTACACGCATTTCAGTGGTCCACCATATACGAGGAAAGAATATATTCCAGGTGTCCCCCAGCCGAAGATAACTAAGTTTGAGATGGGTAATCCAAAGCTAGACTATGATTACGAGCTTGCACTAGTAGTCGAGGAAGCAGGGCAGATAAGGCATAACGCGTTGGAGGCAGCCCGTGTAATGGCTTTAAAGAAGCTCAGTGTTGATGCCGGTGAGAACAACTTCTACCTTAAAGTCAAACCATATCCCCACCATGTTATCAGGGAAAACAAGATGATGGCCTTCGCTGGTGCGGACCGTCTACAGGATGGCATGAGGCTCTCATTTGGTAAACCCATTGGGACAGCTGCACGAGTGAGCCCAGGGCAGGAGGTGATAGTGATAAGGGTGAAGGCAGGGCATGCTAAGATAGGTAAGGAAGCGTTAAAAATAGCTGCCTCGAAGCTTCCGTTACCGGCAAGAGTAATTGTTAAACCATTGAAGCCTGGTCTCCCGCCACTATAGCTGAGCCCTAAATGCGTTCTCTTCTACAGGACCTGAGAACTAGGTTATTTTATATTTGAAAGCCTTGTTTTTCTAGGTACAGTAATATTAGGTCTTCCACATTGGTATAATGGGATTAAAAGGCGTGTTATTCATGGAGGACATATGCAACCTCTATGATATCGAGCTTGATACATTATATAGGCTTATCGAGAAAGGCGTGAAAAGGGTTCTCCTCCACGCGCCAGACGGCTTTAAGCCTTTATATAAATGCGTCGCCGGTGTTTTCGAGGGAAGAGGTATTGAATTATTCTTTTCCTCGAGCCCTGGGTATGGAGCATGCGATGTCCCTGTGGAGGAGGCTGAAGCCCTCGGGGTCGACGTCCTTATTCACCTGGGGCATCTAGGGTATTTCCACCACGGGTTTAAGCCGGGTGTAAGCATTGTTTATATCCCTGTCTACGCACGTCCAATGATTAGTGAGGGGATGCTTGGAGAGCTAACTAGCTACCTCAGATCACAGGGGATTATAGGTGTTTCCATCTCCTCAACAATTGTAGAGGAGAAAATAAGAAGGATTATTGCAGAACACCTCAGCTTAAATGGGTTTAGGATTCATGAGGTACACAGCCCTCTACTGGGTTGCCTCTACACGCATGTAGCATCCCTAGATGACAAAGTTGACGCTCATCTCGTGATAGCTGGTGGGATATTTCATCCCCTGGGTCTTGCACTGGTTTCCAGGAAGCCTGTAGTAGTCTTAGATCCCTACAGGGGTAGGGTATGGTCGGCTAGTGAGGAGGCTCAGAAGACCCTTAGGAAGAGACTGTTGAAGATCTACGAGGCTAAGGTAAGCGGTGCCAGGGTTGGACTTGTCATTGGGTCTAGGCTGGGCCAGTATCGTTCCTGGCTTATTGAGAAACTCGAGAAGGAAGCCTTGGAGAAAGGGTATAGGGTCTACAAGGTTTCCTCAACGTATCTTAGTATTGAGCGATTAATAGCCATAGATAACGCTCTCAATCTCGACATATATGTTGTCACGAGTTGTCCGAGGCTCCCCATAGACGACTTAGATGACTTCTATAAGCCGGTGCTAACCCCTGGCGAATTCCTGATGCTTCTAACCGGCTTGGAGAAATATGTATACCCGTGGTGAAGCAATGGGGCTTATTAGGAGTAAGAAGGAGCTAGAGTTGATTCTCTCACGGATCAACTGGTACAGGCACTCGAAGAAGAGGCTTGAGCAATATCAGACACCACCGAGCATAGTGGCACATATGGTTTGGACAGCGTATATGAGGGGAGACGTGGAGGGATTGACGATAGGTGATTACGGATGTGGTGATGGGAGGATATCTATTGCGTCGATACTGATGGGTGCTCGTAGAGTTATCTGTGTAGATATTGATGAAGACATATTACTACATGGTTTAGGCACAGCAACATCCTTGTTTCCAGGTGTGGCAGGCAGGATTCTCTACGTGGATGCAGACGTGGAGCGTTTAGGACTCAAGGATGTTGACACAGTGATAATGAACCCTCCATTTGGCGTGGTCGCTGAAAACAGGGGCTTAGACATAGTCTTCCTCAGGAGGGCTATGGCAACGGCTAGAAGCATATATAGTATACACAAGTATTCTGAGGCATTCATAGATATCGCTAGGGAGGTGGCCGAGGACAACGGGTTTACCCTGGACTCATATGAGCTACTGGACTTCGAGATACCAATGATGTTTGAGACCCATAGGAGGCGAATATATAGGGTTAAAACAGTATTCATTATCCTGACAAGGGTGTGATTAAGTATGCAAGAGATAGTGATGCCTGGTGAACCACTTGCAGTAGAGGAGGAGGCGTTGCCTCTCCAAGGTGCTTACATCGATGAAAAAGGTTTGGTCAGATCCCAGGTATTCGGGTTAAAGGTCTTCGATAGATATAAGAAGCAAGTATATGTTAGACAAGTGAAAAACATAGAGTTGATTAAGCCGGGAACTATTGTCGAAGCGTATGTCGAGGCTGTGACAGATGAGCTGGCTTTTCTAAAGATATATAGTGTGGAAGGGCAAAGAGTTGAAGCCTCCGGGATTATACATGTATCACAGGCATCCAACGAGTTTATGCAAAGTCTTCTAGGGGCCATTAGACCCGGCGACTTCGTTAAGGCTAAGGTGCTCAATAATTCTATACCGTATCAATTAACCATTAAGGAACCAGGGTTAGGCGTTATAGAGGCGTATTGCAGTGTATGTGGCTCCCTGATCTACAAGAGCAACGATAAATTAGTGTGTAATACATGCGGGAATATCGAGAAACGTAAAATCAGTTTAAACTATATATATGTCTCAAGGTGATTGCTTGCCACTGGTTAAGCGGAGATACAGGGTTCCATGTAGAGGCGAGGAATGTTTAAAATTATATGAGCTTGTCAAGGATAGGGTTCCCTCAATAGAGCATGTTGAGTTCGCGGTAACCAGTAACGGCTTAATAATAGATGCCTACGGATATGAAACAGACTTGAAAAAACTATGGATCGAGTTAAAGAATTATTCAAAGATGGTTAAGGGGGTCGGTGGGCCGGGTTTGCAAGCATTCAGTATTGACACGATAGTTAAATTAATCAGGAAGACCTTCCCACCCGAGGTGCTCGTGAAAATCCTTGAGAAACAAGGGTATAAGGCTAGGCTTGAGGATGACACTATTTACACTAATATGGAGAAGAACAGGCTTCTCGAATTAGTTGAGAGAATAAGTGAATTAAACACAGCTGTCAGAGGCAGGGTGAAGGGTGCGGCAGCAAGGTATTTCATCATAACGGTAACCATTATAACAGGGTTACAGTTAGATGACGCTATAAACCACGCAGTGGAAGCGGGGCTCCTCGGGGTCGATGAGTCAGGCTTATATGTTTTAAAGCATGAGTGGCGGGATGCAGTAGACTTATTTATTAAGAGTTTTAAACAGCAAAACGAATAAGGGGTCCAAGGTGTTTTAAATGGAGGTACGTGTTGTATCCAGGAGTGAGAGAGAATTAGTGTTAGAAGTATATGGCGAAGACCACACACTTGGTAATCTATTAGCGAAGGAGGCAATAAGGCATCCTGGTGTAGAATATGCTGCATACAGGGTTCCACACCCTCTTAAAAACATGTTTGAGTTCACGATTATAGTTAAGCCGGGTTATACCGTGGAATCAATACTAAGGGATATAGTAGATGGATTAAAGAACTCGCTTGCTGAGCTTAGAAGGCTGGTAGAGGAGAAGGTAGTTGAGTAGGAAAAGCGAGACACGTATACTTGTCTATGGTGTTACGGAGAGATACGGCGTCTTTGCAACTTATAGGGGAAATTTTTAGAGGAGCTAAAGATACTAAGGGTCACCGGCTCCCTGGCGCTATTCATTAAATACGTGCTTGATTCCATGACGACGCGTGAAGAACTAGGGTTCGCGCTACCATGCGGATATAGCCCACTTAACGCGGTATTTACTGGTTTGAAAGGCTTCAATAGCTCAGAGTATCTGGCTTTAAAAACAGTTTATTGTGGAGTGGTTGATACGGTGCTACGCCTACTGGAGTTATACATGCAGTATAGGAATACACTGTTGAAAACCCCTCTTCCAGGGACTACATCATCCGGCTACCCTGTTATTTACATGTGTTAATGTTTAACGTGATACCCTTTATCCAGGGTTCGGGTCTGAACGATACTTTTAATCGCTTTTGAATACTTTCAATTACTCCCATCAATATTTAAACGGCTACTCGTTGATTATCTCTACTTGGTTCAAGACGGTGGTTTCACATGTCCAAGTTGTGCCCGAAATGCGGTGGCTTAATGCGTCCCCGGAAAATAGATGGTAAACTGTATCTAGTTTGTACTAGATGCGGGTACAAAGTAGAGGCTAATGCATCCGAGGCATCGGGTTTCAAGGTTTCCACGAGAATAGATCACAAGCCAGGTGAGAAAACCCTTGTACTGGAAAGCGGGGGAGAGGCTAATCTCCCTGTTACAAGGGAAGTAACGTGTCCGAAATGCGGTTGGCATGAGGCATACTACTGGGTGATTCAGACAAGGGCTGCGGATGAGCCGCCTACAAGATTCTTTAAGTGTACAAAGTGCGGCTACACTTGGAGGGAGTATGCTTAGCATCCTCTGTATTTGATAATTTTATTTATTCAGATAGCAGTAAAAGTATAGTGGGTGGTTTGAATGAGGCTTAAGTTTCGTGACGCTGTTGCATGGAGATACGCTATAACATCCATCTCTAAGATTATTGATGAAGCAAGCTTCAGGATTAGCGGTGAAGACGGATTATTATTGAAAGCTATGGATCCCAGTACTGTTGTACTTGTAGAGTTCGCAATACCGAAGGAGGCTTTTTCAGAGTACAGTGTAGAGGGGGAGCTTGTAGTAGGAGTAAGAATGGATGAGCTGGCTAAGGTGTTGAAGAGGGCTAGGAGAGGTGATGAACTCGTTTTAGAGGTGCTAGAAGACGGCAGGTTAAGCATAGTCTTCGAGGGTAGGGGTATCAGGAGATTTACCCTGCCAAGCATAGAGTTGACTTACGAGGAGATACCGGAGGTTAGTTTCGAAGTAGGGTTTAAGGGGAAGCTTCTCCCCAAGTTGTTTAGAGACATAGTTAGGGAGGTAGAGCCCATCAGTGATTCCATCGAGTTTTCAACCAGCAAGGACAGCGATAAGCTGACTGTCTCATCGAGGAGTGAAATAGCTGAGGCTGAAATAGAGCTCTCAGCCTCGGATGGCGCGTTAATCGAGTACCAGGTGCTAAGTGATGCAAGGGCTAAATACACGATTGACTATCTGGTCGATATATCGGTTGCTTCTCAGGCGGCTGAATTAATGGAGATAGAATTCGGTAATGGAACACCGCTTAAGCTAACATACGAGATACCCGGCGGAGGAAGACTAGTGTTTTATGTTGCCCCACGGGAAGACTAGTGTCTTCTTGAAGAAGGTCATAAGGGACTACTATAGGCTCAGGCCTCTCGAAGAACCAGGCAACCTACATATGAGGGAGATTGCTTTAGAGAGCCTTGAGGATCGCAGGTATATCAGGCACTTATCCTTCCCATACATGGAGCAATTATATAACTTCATAGAGACCGTGAAAACACCGCTCCACCTATATTATTCTTCAGCCCTCTACAGCAATCCCTCGGCTGAGGAAATGGAGGCCAAAGGGTGGCAGGGCTCGGAGTTAATATTTGATATAGATGCTGACAAGTATCCTGGATGTAGGCAGAGATATTTAATCTGCAGTAAGTCAGGAGCAATAATTAATGAGGGGGAGTCATGTCCCTCAGGCGAGGAGCCTTTAGAATACTCCCCAGTAAGCTGGGAGTGCATCTTGGAAGCCTGGAGCGATGCCTTAAAACTACGTGATATACTGGTGCAGGACTTCGGGTTTAACAGGGTTAAAATATATTTCTCGGGTAACAGGGGGTTCCATGTAAGAGTGCTGGATGAGGAGGCATTGCCTCTAACACGTGAGCAGAGACGGTTAATAGCGGATTATGTGGCGTGTAGCAACATAGACGTGGACAGGATCTTCCCCTCATACAAGGATATAGTGGTTTTCCGCAGAGTTGAATATGGCCTGAGAAGAAGGGTGCTCGAGTTAGCTATATCGAGGAAGCTAGTGAAGGAAAGAACCGTAGCGGGTTTAAGGGGATTAACAATCCATAAGAGTGCTCTCGATGAATTAATTCAGGAGAGCTGTGTTAAAGTAGATAAGGTCGTAACAATGGATACGTCAAGGCTCTCAAGATTCGTCAACAGCTTAAACATGAAGTCCGGGTTAAGGGTTGTAGAGGTTGTGCCCACCATGGATCTAAGAGGAAGGGGCTTCACTGATTTCTCACCATTCCATGGGAAGGTCGTGGTTAAACCCTTGGTCAATGCTTCTCAGATCCTGGTTCTAGATAAATTTATTGGGCTTAGAAAGGGAGAAATAATTAGTTTAGAGGCACCCTATGCTCTATATCTAGCCGTCCACGGGCTAGTAGAGGTAAGGGACTCATCAGGGGTCGAGGTAAAACTATGAGTAACACATATATCCGCTTAATTAAAGAGGAATTACAGGCATCGAAGTGTACCCCTGTCCAGAAGATTAGGCTAGATGAAGTAAACGAGTTAATCAGGAGATCGCTGTTCAAACTACCTCTATTAAACCCTGAGAGTAGGGAATTATTTATCGAGATGATTAATAAAATGGTTATGGATACTGAATACTTAAGTAGATTGAGAATAACTAAAATAGCGCTTGGCTCACCGCTCCCAGTAGACACCATAGATGAAGGCGTCTTGAAAGCTGTGGAAAACATTATCAGGTTGGAGAAGGAACTCTTATATCCCCTTCCGGTGAGGTACCGTGATAAAACGCTGGTTTTATTTATAAAGGACTGTGAAGTAGGTGGCGATAAGTATAGGAGGAATGATGTAGCGCTTCTATCATTTAACGAGTTACTCGTGGCAATAATACAGGAATGCGTGAAGCCGCTGAGACATGTATTAATGGTTAGTGAGGAAGAAAAGTCTTCCTTAGGAGATTCAAGGTAATTATCCATCTTTCTACATGGCTGCCTCAATATAGTAATATCCTAACAGTATGTATGCCGCTATGATCACTATTAACAATATGAGCGAGCCGATAAAGATTATATCCCTTAATTTCACCTCACTTATACGTTTATGCGTCTTTGGTCTGGCTGATGGAACATAGTAGGGAATAGAGTATGCTACCAATACCGAGAATGATAACAGCAGCGTGTAGAGCAGTGAGGTCGCGATCAATTGGTTGAACTGTTGCTGAGATAGATAACTATAGTTAAACCATAGGTACAGCCAGTTCCCGCCTATAATAATCCAGGAAACAATAGCCACAGCCATGAGCATCTTTGAAACAGTGTTTACTAGTACATCGTACTCGAAAATGTATCTAAATATCTCCCTGCCATGCCTCCTCAATGCAGATCCCTGTTCAACACTATTATGAATATCAATTATTAAACCTAGACCTAATAACCATTATACCTATCATCCATTATGATGAAGGGATTTCCTATTAATGTATGTAGAAGGGATGGGTGTCGAGCGCCGCCGCCGGGATTTGAACCCGGGTCACGGGCTCGACAGGCCCGCATACTAGGCCGGGCTATACTACGGCGGCATCCTTCACTAATTTGATTATGTACAGGGTTTTTAAATTGTTAGTTCCATGGATCAAGGCTTATATGGTGGTTTTTCATCTAGCTTGATGATTCCCTTTGAGAGTTTTTCCTTGAGCCTGTACTCCACGTATTTATCAATAGGGCTGAAGCGTGGTGGATGGGGTACTATTAGCTCTCCCTCGCAGTATGGGCATTTATCCCTGCTTAAAGTATACCTACCACATTTGCTGCATTTTCTAAGTAGCCAGTTCATGCTTTCTCACGTTCTCCCTTGAATATTACACCATATTCTCTACTAGCCTCTTCAGCTTTCTTTAGTATTTTCTCAACTATTGACTCAGCTGTTTTATAGTCATGGGAGTATACTTCGAGGATGTATCTCGGTGCACCGGCTGAGTAGAGTTTAAACTTTACATTTTCAGAGTTAAGGGATTCTGCTATCACGTCAAGTACTTTCCTTACTCTTTCAACGCCGTCTGGATGGCGTGATTGGATTAGTAGTCTTACACGTATTGATACCTCTTTCACCTTTATATGCCTCTTCGCCTCGTTTAATAATGGCTCTATCCATTCACTAGGTATTCCGGCTTTCTCCAGGATGTCTCTACCGCTCAACACTGCTTCTTCGAGGGCGTAAAGTGGGTCTCCATATGAGTCTTCAAGCTTCCATATTACTTCTTTATAGGCGGCATCCTTGGTTTTTCCGAGACTTTCGGCGACAAGCTCGGCTATTTTAGTTGCTTTCACATACCGCTTCCACCACATCATCTTTTTTCTCTTATCGATATCGGATACCTTCTTTAATGAGACATCGACTTCTTTCCTGGCTCTATCAATTCTGATGACTTTCACGACTATCTTCTCTCCCTCCCTGATGACATCCCTTATGTTCTTAACCCATTTGGTTGCTACTTCGCTCCATGGTAGAAAGGCCTTTAAGTCGCCGTATTCGTCGAGGGTGACATAGGCGCCGTAATCGTATATTTCCCTAACCGTGGCTACAACGTACTCCCCGATCTCGGGTAATTCCTTCCTAGCCAGCATTTCTTCTCACCGAGGCTATTGTTGAGTGAACTCGTAAACCGCTACTACATGTATTATCTGGTATTCGCTATATAAACCAGTTACATTCATAACTGGTACGCCAATTACTGCCACTGGTTTGAAGTAATTTAGATTGCTTGACAGTGGTGTGTAACTGTATAGTTCATTATACACGGTGTAACCCAGCCTCTTCAGTGAGTCTATTGCTAGTTGTGCGAGCAATGTATTGAATCCCTTGTTGTTCCATGCGAGGGGTATCTCATAACCTGAGCGTGCATTATATATGTTCACGTAATTCACGTAGCTAGTGTTAGTGATGCTGGCGTATAATATCAGCCTAGCTAGATCACCTGTTGCTACGTAGTATACGTATTCATAATAGTTCTGCGATTGAACCGGTACAGCTAGTCCCAGGTAGGCGTTACTTGTTTTATTACCTCCCATTACTCTGATGCTAGCCAGATATGATACCATTATATAAGTCCTCTCAGCGTTTATTGTTGATGTGACATTACTTATTATCCTGGATGCAGTAGCTTCATCGCTTAACATTATTGATGAAACAATGTATTTACCCCTATCTCCCCCTAATATATGGGCCAACGTGTAAACCCTGAGAGCTGGTGGTGATTCAGCTAGGAAGCCCTGGATCCAGTAGGTATACCCCCAGTATGATATTACCAATATATTGTCTACGCTGGTATTAGATATGGCTTGCCTTAACGCGGTTAACGCATTAAGCCACGCGCTCTCATTTCTTATCGGTGTACCTATGTTGCTGTATCCCTGGAGATCATAGGTGTATATGTATGGTTGGCTCTTATTCTGGGCTACCGCTAGAAGCACGCTGCTGGATACTATGCCCAATACTATGATTAAGGCTGTGACCCTATATAGTATTGTCTCGAAACCTTTGATTCCATGGCTCCACACATAACCCGTAACCATGTATAGGGCTAACCCTGATAACACGGCTGAGAACAGGGCCTCGGCTAGTGCAAGGGTTGGATCGTAGAGGGACGCTATAAGCAGTATTATCGTGGCTGATATAATGGTGATCCTTACTGAGGGAGACCCCTCGAGCACTCTACTCCTAGCGAACACTATTAAACCCAATAACCCCGTGGCGCATAATACCCCGTAGTCTATTAGCGGGTTATAAGGCTTGATAAATACACTGGTATAACCACCGCCTCCAAGCAACTGTATTAATGCGGCTGATAAAGCTATGGATGCTGAGACAACGGTGGCTACCAGCACCAAGCGTGTGCCTGTGGAGGGATCCCTATCCTCAAGTAATTTACTGGTAGCTAATATCAGTAAACCTGTGAGAAGGGGTATTAATGAGTGAGTGTTTCTAAGCCATGGGAGTAGCAGTAGTGGCGTAGTGGATAAAGTGATTGATAACACCGTCTTAACATCAACCCGCTTAAGGGGTGCAACTATGTACTCTGCTGATAAACCTATCAATGCGGCTTCAACAATCAGCCATCCCATCGGGTTAAATAATTGGAGTACAAGCCCGGTTAAACCTGTGAGAATCGCGGTGAGGGCGCTTCTCACTTCCCCTGCCTTATATAAGGTGAGCAGGAATAATGCTATTAGAATACCGGTGAAAACATGTGGGCCGGCATTAGATGGGGTCAGCCAGAACACTGTGACCGAGGCGGTTCCATAGATTAATGCAGCGAGCCCAGCTATCACGGGCTCTTTAAAGAGCCTGTAAACCATGTAGAATAATAGGATTAACGTGAGGGCTGGGATGAAGAGAGCCCCGTAGGGTCCTAGGACCCCGAGTATTCTAGCCGACAACCATGTGTAGGCTATGAAATAACTACATGTATTATCGAGTGGATTAATCCCGGTACATGCATCGCTTAGTACTGGCTTACTTGACAAGTATTCTGTAAGCCAGGATACATTGTCGAATGGTACCTTGGTGTTCATTGTATAGGTTAACACTGTGCTAGCTAGAATGCTTGTAACAAGCAACATGATGCCTGTTATGGTTCTCCTATCCATAAAGTTGCACCCTTAAACTAGCTGTATCCTAGATAACGAGTGAATAGTAAATAAAGTTTTAAATCCACTTTAGCCTCCTGTGAATCAATTGCAATTATCGCTGGTGATTAAAACGGGTGATTTTGTAACAGAGCATTCGTTTTTGGTTTTATATTAGGTTTTATCGGTTGACGCTATTTCCACCTCGTACCTGAAATTTATTAACTAGGAAATGGTAATTAGCATACCGTGGATGCAGGGGCAGAAACGATGTTTATGGTGTTTTAGGGTTGTTTAAGTCTTTTTAGGGCTGGGGGTAAGTGCTTGCTGTGTGCTCAGTTTAAAAACTCTCTGCAAATCATGGATTATTGGCGGGCTCTAGCCTCCGAGAACCGTGGGAGAACCGCGGTGAAGGGGCCAGAGCATCGCCGTGATGAACCCAAGGGCGGCAATAAACAACCACTCCCGGGTGAACGGTAAACGGCAAAGGCGTAGACCGGCTGGATAAAGGGTAAAAGGATCGAGGATAGATTTAAAAAAATGTCTAGAAGCCCCTATACATGCTCCTAGGGGCACCACATACAGGGCATCTCTCCGGGGGCTCCTCACCAATATACGTGTGACCGCAGACCGGGCAGATCCATACTTTACCCTTTATAGGCATATCCTTGCCTTGATCCACGTATTCCTTGGCCTCCCTGTATAGTTTCGCATGTATCTTTTCGGCTTCTAATGCGAATCTAAAGCTTTTCTCAGCCTCGCTAACCCCCTGGTATCTTGCTACCTCGAGATACACTGGGTACATCTCGTTTACCTCGAATTCCTCGCCCCTGATAGCTAGTTCCAGGTTTTTGCTGGTTGAACCAGGACCGATAGGAGTTCCAGCTGCCACGGTTTCATCAGTGTTATACCCCCTTAGTACATTGTAGTGATTTCTAGCGTGAACCTGCTCAGCGAACGCTATTGCTTTAAATAGTCTAGCCACATTGGGGAAGCCCTCTTTCTCTGCTATCTCGGCGAATATCAGGTATCTCATATGGGCCATTGACTCCCCGCCGAAGGCGTTTAATAGGAATTGCCTGGTCATGGTCCTTAGTTCACTCATTTCACTCACTATTCATTATTTACAACTTTAATACTTAAAAATTTTCTTCTTCAAATATGTTTTAAATAATATTTAAAAATTTCATTAGAATATTTAAGAATTTAGAGGGTCAAATTGATATGTTCAAGCTAAGATCAAATCTCTTTGAGAAAATAATCAAGAGAGAAGGTAATGTATTATACTTTAAAACTTATCTGGCCGGGGAATGGATTGAGACAGGGGAATACTTCGACGTCTACACGCCTATAGATAACTCGTTAATAGCCAGGGTAGCTAAAGTTCCTTGGAGCACAATGGATTCGGTACTTGAGCTCATTTATTCCAGGGGGCGATGGAAGGTAAGGGATACGCCCGGATGGAAGAGGCTTAAAATACTTGAGAAACTGGCCGTCCTATTAGAGGAGCATAGAAGCGACATGGTTAACACACTTATCATTAACTCGGGCAAAACAAGGAAACAAGCTGAGGGGGAAGTCAGTGCTTCAATAGAAAGAATCAGGGCGGCATCACTAGATGTTAGAAAAGTATTTGGAGAATACATGCCGGGCGACTGGGATGAAACAACAATTGAGACCGAGGCAGTGGTGCGCCGAGAGCCCTATGGGGTAGTGCTTGCAGTGATACCATTTAACTATCCATTATTCGACACAGTGTCAAAAATCGTTTATAGCTTTGTAAGCGGTAACGCCGTCATCATCAAGCCGCCTTCAGCCGATCCAATACCGGTGCTCCTATTAGGTAGGCTGCTAGAGGAGGCTGGGTTCCCGCGTGAGGGATTAGCTATAGCAACAATACCGGGACGGGAAAGCTCGAGGCTTGTTTCGGATAGAAGGATTTCAGTAATAAGTTTCACAGGTAGTAGTGAAACCGGTAAGAAGATATTGGAGACAGCCGGAATCAAACAATTCATAATGGAACTTGGAGGAGGGGACCCAGTTATAGTGCTACCAGATGCCGATCTCGATGATGCAGCACTCAAAATAGCTACTGGGATATATAGCTATGCAGGTCAGAGATGTGATGCAATAAGATTAATCCTTGCTCATGAGAAGATATATGATGAATTAAGGGATAGAATAGTTAAGGAGCTCTCTAAGATACGTGTCGGCGATCCACGCAGAGAAGACGTTGACATGGGGCCCTTAATAGATGGGGTAACCGTTAAGCTATTAATGGAGGCTGTCGAAGACGCTGTCAAGAAAGGTGGGAGAATACTCTACGGAGGTAGAAGCCTCGGCGGAAACTATGTTGAACCAACACTGATAGAGTTCCCTGATAAAGAGAGGATCAAGGAGGTAAAACTATACCATGAAGAGGTCTTTGCACCAGTAGCGATTATAACTAGTTACAGTGTTCTCGATGAAGCAATAGATCTCGCGAACGGGAGAAGATACGGGCTCGATGCGGCAATATTTGGACACGATATAGAATCCATTAGAAAGCTAATAAGACTCCTCGAGTTCGGAGCAATATATGTAAACGATATGCCACGCCATGGCATAGGGTATTATCCTTACGGTGGTAGAAAGGACTCAGGCATAGGGAGAGAGGGCATAGGGTATTCCATAGAGTATGTTATGGCATATAAAACCATTATATATAATTATAGAGGAAAGGGTGTTTGGAAATATACCCTCTAAACCCGTTTTTCAAGAGCAACCCTGTAACACGTGATCCCAGTAAATATTATGCTTAATATGCTTACACCTGAAAGCCCCGCTCTTTTAGAAGGATCAACATATAGATTAAGTATGCATTATATATGATGGTTATTAATGTAGCTGATATACCCCTCCCGCTATTGAGGATGCTGAATAAAGTATAAAAGACAGGGGAGCTACGTATGTAAATTATGAACTTATATATAATAGAATCTATGCCAACACTTAACGCAACGAGTTGCTCTGCTGAAATCCAGTTTGAATCTTCCACTATCAATATATCATCACCCACAATTGCAGCAGTAAACTCTATGAAGAAGCCGGCTATGAGCCCTATGAGTAGTGGGATAAATATGTAGAGAGATAATAGCTTACTCGGCAACCTCGGGAAACTCCTCGATAAATATATCGTGATAAATAGAGAAGCCCAGAGATAGTAGTTGACGTTCCCGACTTTATTAAGTAAAAGCAGTAGTATTGATGTAAGAGTAAAGTATACTAGCAGCACGTCGGGATCCTGGGGAGCCCCTTTACGATAGAAATCAACGTATACTATTAGTAATGCCAGTGTAAACGGTATTATCCATACCCAAGTAAGCCATGAAGGGAGTGAAGCCAGGTTGAACCAGCTCAGGTAAACCGGGAGGGCCCAGAGGCTATATTGCTGGGGGTAACGGGAGCCATGGAACAATACTACTTTATTGATAAACCCCCAGGGATCATATATGAGGAAAGGCAGGGCGAATAACGAGGTCGTCAAGGCGGCCACCCCTATTGATTTAGCCATATTTCTATAGTCCCTCCGAGCGAGCAGTATTAATGGTATAAATAGAAAGAACACCGCTAGTAGCTGCTTTATAAGCGCTGAAAGCACTATCATTATGGTTGACCTCACATATCTTCCTTCGGTCAAGTATATGAAGCCCATGAGCAGGAATAATACCGCTACCAGGTCGAATTGGAAACTAGCTATTATGGCGTACCCGATGTAGTTCAGGAGCCATAGATTACTAGCTGAACCTCCATATCTCCTCCTCAAGATGAAGTATATACAGTTGAATGCTATGATTAAAGGAAGCTTATCTATTAGCTTGACAGCGAGATCACTGCCTATACTAGAAGCTATGAGGTGAGTTGAAATGAATAGGTATACCGCTAATGGTGGATAAGCGACTTTAGCCCTAAGTGGCCCGCTATATATTTCTAGTAACCTGCCTTCCTTAAAGTAGTCGAACCAGTAGTTTATAAAGTACCTTACATCATAGTAGTTCCAGCCGGATACAGCTAATGCAAACACTATTATGTTAGCTACTATTATTCTCCACTCATGCCTGAGAAAGCTGGTGTTGAAGCCCGCTTTCACATTAGAGGCACCGCTGAATACTATTACTTTAATAACGCTAGGGAAATAATAAAACGTTTTACCCGTGTTTCCAATACTTGAAATGCGAGGGTGCATGGATTGACGTCATTACAGGACACAGTATATGTTAAACTAGGAGGTAGCTTCATAACTATAAAAGACAAGCCTGTCACACTCAGGAGAGAATCCCTTAATGCTGTGGCAGAGATCTTAAGGCAAGTATATGGTAGGGTAAGACTTATACTAGGAAATGGCGGGGGCAGCTTTGCTCACTATGCTGTGAGAAAGTATTGTGGAGACAGTCGAGTCGACTGTGTCGTGAAATGCCATCAGGCAACAAGGTTATTAAATAGGATAATCACAGATCACCTTGTCGAGGCCGGTATACCTGCGTCAAGTATTCAAACAAGTGCGGTGATCACGGTAAGCCAGGGTGGAGAATTCAAGGTTTTCCCAGATCCAGTGTATAATTTTATCTCGGCTGGACTCATACCGCTTCTATACGGGGAATGCATACCATGTAGCAATGGATACCACGTGGTATCCACTGAGAAAGTGTTCGAATTACTTGCAGAAAGCATTAAACCAGCACGCATCGTGCTTTTAACAGATGTTAAAGGGGTATATACTTGCAATCCTTCCAGGTGTAGTGATCCAGTTTTAATTAAATCTATAAATAAGAATAATATCAGCCAGGTCCTTGAACAACTTAGTAGGGAGAAGAATAGTGATGCAACGGGTGGGATATATAGCAAGGTGAAATCAATGTATGAGTTATCTGAGAGACTAGGGGTTAGAGTGATCATAGTGTCCGGCTTCAGCAAGCAGGATGCAGTTAACGCTATTCTACATGGAGAAATCTCCGAGGGTACCATAATAGAGCCATAGCTTCTACATCAGAAGCCTGGTGTATGTCATCGCCAAAGCGGCTACACGCTTTTAACCATCATCATCGAGTAATACTACATGATAAACTCGTTTAAATACCTGGTTTATTAATTGAAGACTTTCACCTTGATATAATGGTTTTCAACGTTATCCTGAGAGGAATCGATAAGGGATCTGGACAGTAATACCATTAGCCCTAGGATTTAAATGTCTTTAATAAGGGCATAATGATAAAGGGGTTTAAATGTGGCTCGATAAAATAAGCAGTGTGTTAAACGGGTTCTTTACGGTCTTAAGCGGTATAAATGGTGTAGGGGTATGGTTGTTTCTAACAGGGTTCACCATACTAATGATTATCGGTTTATCAATAGCTATAACTATACTTATTAGAGCGGTAAAAGAGATACCGAACCTCACAGTGAGCCAGTTTATCAAGCTAACAGTGGTAACAGCCATAGTGTTAATGATTATAGGTATATTTATCCCGTGAAAAAATCATGGCTTTCTCGGGAACACCCTGAATCCAGGATACCGTGGCTTCTCCAATTCCTCGGCTATCTCTAGTAGCCTATTATATTTAGCAGTTCTCTCCCCCCTACCCGGTGCACCAGTCTTAATTAGTCCCGTGGATAATCCAACAGCTATATCAGCTATAGTGGTGTCCTCTGTTTCACCACTCCTATGACTGATTATTGCTTTATACCCGTTTTCATGTGCCATCCTAACTACTTCAATGGTTTCGCTCAGGGTTCCAACCTGGTTGACCTTAACTAATACGGCGTTTCCAGCATTACTCTCGATACCCTTGGAGAGCCTAGCAGGGTTCGTTGTAAATAAGTCATCTCCAACTATCAGGATTTTATCCCCAAGTCTCCTACGTATTTCAGCGAATCCCTCGAAGTCCTCCTCGTATAACGGGTCCTCTATACTTACTATCGGGTAGTCCCCTACTAGTTTCTCGTATAATTCAAGCATTTCATTCCTACCTAGCTCCCTTCCCTCTACGACATATACTCCCTTATCCTCTCTATAGAATTGAGAGCTGGCTGCATCAAGTGCTATCGCTATCTCTCCACCCGGCTCATACCCAGCCTTCTTTACTGCTTCAACTAAGAGATCTAGAGCATCACGTATCTTCTCGAGTGGAGGGGCATACCCGCCTTCATCACCAACGTTAACTGCTGAAGGACCGTACTTATTCTTTAAGACTGTTTTTAATTCATGGTACACCTCGACAGCCGCCCTTATTGCGTCGTGGAAGCTGTTGAAGCCGGCGGGAACAATCATGAATTCCTGGAAATCTAGCTTGTTCCCGGCGTGTACCCCACCATTAATTATATTTAGAAGCGGCACCGGGAGTAATTCCGCTGTCCTACCACCCAGATAGTAGTATAGGGGTACACCCATAGTTGATGCTGCAGCCTTGGCTACAGCGAGGCTAGTCGCCACAATAGCGTTTCCACCAAGCCTAGCCTTATTGGGGGTGCCATCTATCTCAATTAGTTTACCATCTACTTCGTATTGATGCCTCGAGTTCAAGCCTATTATAGTAGGGGCAATTACTTTGTTAACATTTTCCACAGCTTTCAAGACACCCTTACCCTTGAACTCCTTTCCACCATCCCTTAATTCCACGGCTTCATGCTTGCCGGTGGATGCACCACTAGGGGCATTAGCTACCCCTATTCCAAGACCTTCTGTCACTACTCTAACCTGGACCGTTGGATTACCCCTGCTATCCAGTATCATCCTGGCTTTCACATCTTTTATTACATATGCATCATCATATATTTCTAGGTACATTCCAGACGCACCCAAGGTGATAATTAACATGGAGGAGTTATTATGGTTATTGCTTCTAGTAAATATTATTGCATCATATATACTATGGTGCATATACACCCTTAGATTCTACGTGAAGATAAAAAACATATACTTATACCTGGCGTTCCCACTAGCGGTACTATCTATAGCACTAGTTTTAAAGACCAATAACTATTATATCCTACTGCCCGCGTTACTCACGACGTTGATATCGTACATTATATTGGCGAGGAATAAGGGTAGAAAAATTATTTTAGTGCCTTTACCACTAATTATAGCGATACTGTTAACGATGGAAGGGTAGTGTACCATGAGTAAGCAGCCACAATTGAAATGCCCTAAATGCGGTAGCAGCGAAGTGGATGTTGAGAAAACATGGCAACTTGTATCCCCTCTTCCGGATGCTCAGGGCAGGATCACTATAACAATTATGGGTGTAGTTAAGTGTAGAAGATGTGGGTATAAATGGAGAGGGACCGTCAGCAAGTTAAAGGTTGGTGGTAGAACAGTCGAGATAGAGGGGGAGAAGGCGGGTAAAGTAATTGAGAGTGAAGAGGAGCCAAGACCGCCTAAGGAGATCGTACTGGATATCGATGACATCATGAATGAGGAGTAGCGGTAATGAATTTAAGCTATAGCAGGATACTATATTATATGATAGTAATAGTATTCGCAGCAATACTCTTAACCCTGATCGCCTTGGTTGTTCTACCGATAATCCTAAACGGCTTTTCTCCCTTGGCCGTAGTAAAAGGGTACAGCATGCTCCCGACACTAAGGGAGGGAGACATAGTTATTGTGCAGAGAGCGACCCCGGATGCCATAAGACCCGGTGACGTGGTAATATATAGTACTGGGGGAAAGCTCATAATACACAGGGTAATAAAAGTAGTGATCAGAGATGGAGAATACTATTATGTTACCAAGGGAGATAATAATTCACTACCAGACTTCATGTATTTCGAAGACAACATAGGAATACCATATAATAGGGTACTTGGAAAAGTAGTAAACATTAACGGCTATATAGTTAAAATACCTTATCTAGGATACCTCGCATTATTTCTTAGAGGGGGCTAAACCCGGCGAGAACCAGGAATGTAGCCGCAACCTCCCTGCTCTAAAGGGAACACCGGTCCCTCAGGGCTGGGAGGAGGTCAGAGGGAAAGTGCTTTCATATCGTCTTGACCCGTTCTAGAATAAACCCGGAATTCTAAAGCTTTTAAAAGGAATGATGTTATGATATTAATGAACACGTGCCGCCGTAGTATAGCCCGGTCAAGTATGCGGGCCTTTCGAGCCCGTGACCCGGGTTCAAATCCCGGCGGCGGCACTCCTCTCATCTCTTAGATCGCTTAGTGTTCTCCACTACCGCGACTTTTTGAATACTTCTAGTCACAGCAGACGGTTAATTACATCTGCCCCGGGTTCCCTCACCACGGTGGAGCTATCGTTTGGCATTAGTAATGAGTAAGGCTAAATAAATTCTCTATTGCATGGCTTTTTAGGTTGGCTCGTCATAGGGTTTTTGAGAAATCTAAAGAGTTTAGAAGCAGTCAGAGTGGTCAGAGCTCCCTTCATCCCGGCTAAGGCTTTATTCTCAATAATAGAAAACTTATAAGCTGCCATCATCTCCACTCTGATGAGCGAGGCGTTTAGTTGTGAAAATTTAAAAGGATTAGTTTTCATCCTAGTATGAAGGTGCACAATTAACTTAGATAGGTGCACCTTATGGTGAGCAAAGAGCTCATAGAGAAAGCAAAAGAGTTTCATGGACACATATGTCCATTCGTAGTTCTAGGTCTTAGAGCTTCTGAGATAGCTATGAGCAGGCTTGGTGTAAATAAAGCCGGTGTAATGGAGACCATCAGAGAGGATATTGTAGCCATCGTTGAAGTCAATAACTGCTTCGCCGATGGTGTTCAAATAGCTACCGGTTGTACTCTCGGCAATAACTCACCAATATATATCGATGCCGGGAAGAATGCCCTCACGTTGTTTAGGAGGGGGAGTAAGAAAGGTGTCAGGGTCTACGTGGACTCTCAGAAACTAAGAGAAAAATACTTCCCTAGAGAAGCATTAGATCTCTTCAAGAAGGTCGTGGCTGAGAGAAGGGGTAGTAGAGAAGAAACCGAGAAACTTCACAAGCTTTGGAGTGAAATAGGGTATAAGATGGCCGATATCCCAGAGGAAGAATTCATCATACAAGAGATTGAAATCGTAGAAGAGGTAGAGAGGGCTCCGATATACGAGAGTATTAGGTGCTCTAAATGCGGAGAGCTCGTAATGGCGCCCAAGGCTGTCTATGTTGATGGAAAACCTCTGTGTATCCAGTGCGCGGGTGAAGAGACCTTAGCTGTAATAGGAAGAGGCATATCGCGCACGAGGATCCCCTACAGGGTGGTCTCCAATGCTCACTAAAAAAGTTGTCACGACAACCCTGGTTGCGATCATGGTTATTGCTGTGGTGGCCACTAGTCTCTATTACTCTTTTTTCTACGATAAAAACCTGCATGTAGGGAAGGTTGAGGAGACCCCGTCATATATTATCGTCACGGATGTCACCAATAGAACAGTTGAAATCCCAGCAAACCTAAGCAGAGTAGTCGCTATAGGCCCAGGAGCTCTGAGACTAGTTGTATACCTGAATGCTACCGATCTCCTTGTTGGCGTAGAGGAAGTTGAGGTAACCCGAGATCCCACTGGGAGAGATTACGGAATGGCCCAATATAACATCCTCAAGAACCTGCCCATAGTAGGACCCGGGGGTCCAAACAATCCCCCAGACCTGGAGAAACTTAGAGCTGTAAAACCACAGTTGATAATAATGTCGGGGACATATGCGCAACTCTACCCACCAGATAGATTAGCCGAGGAGGTTAATGCCAGCGTCCTAGTGATCGATTACGGGACCGCGGGCTACTTAGATGTAGAAGCTCTTAAAAACGCCTTGCTGATCCTTGGAAAAGCCCTTGGGAGAGAGGGGAGAGCCAAGAGCCTAATAAACTATATTGATCAAATAGTGAGTGACTTAAACAATAGGACTAGAGGTATTGATCCAAGGCCAAAGGTGTATGTAGGTGCTATATCGTACAAGGGTGGGCAACCATTTACATCAACACAAGCCAGATTCGCCCCTCTACAACTCCTGAATACACCCTCTATTATTGACTCAGTCGCCGGTAAAGCCGGCTACATGTCAATAGACTTCGAGTATCTAGTACAGCAGCAACCAGACTTCGTGTTCATAGATGAGAATAATTTGAATATTGTTCTAAGCGATTACAGTAAGGATCCGTCTCGATACTGTAGCCTAAATGCGTTCAGGGCGGGAAGGGTTTACGGTGTCTTACCATTTAACTACTATCACACAAATATCGCGACAGCACTTGCGAACGCGTACTTCATTGGGAAAGTGCTCTACCCGGATAGATTTGTTGACGTAGACCCAGTTGTGAAGGCTGATGAGATTTTCACAATGTTCGTTGGTAAACCAATATACCAGGGGTTTATCAATGGTGGGTACAAAGGATTCGTGAACCTCAGCGAATTATTCCCGTGTGGCTGAATACATATGGCGGTGGAAAAGCTTTTTAAAGCGAGAAAAATCTCCCTGCTGGCATCGGCAACTATACTAGTATTCATATTACCTTTTTCTCTCTCCGTGGGTTCATACAATGTTACTTACCTGGATATATTAAAGCTCCTCATCGGATACAGTAATCTACCACCCGATGCAACGAGTATTCTACTGACTAGATTGAGAAGGGCTCTAGCCAGTATCCTAATAGGGTTCATCCTCGGGGCCTCTGGTACCGCGATGCAGTCTGTGCTAAGAAACCCTATGGCGTCTCCTTTCACGCTCGGTATATCTAGTGCTTCAGCGCTTGGGGTAGCAGTCGTCTTACTACTAGGTCTAGGAGGCTCTGTGAGAGGGGTCATTCTCGCGTATTCAAACCCATATATCATACCTATCTTCGCACTCGCCTTCGCGTTAATTCAAACAGTCATTGTTTTACTACTAGCTTACAGGGCTGGGTTGAGCGAGAAAGCCTTGATTTTAGCAGCTATCGCAATGAATTTCTTTTACCAGGCACTGCTAAGTCTTATCCAGTACCTCAAGTTGAACGAACTCCAAGTCGCTCTCATCGTCTTCTGGAGCTTCGGTGATGTTGGTAGAGTAGGATGGGTGGAGCTGAAGATAATAGCCGTTGCTGCCTCCGCGCTCTCAATATACTTCATTGCCAGAGCACTAGACTTCGATCTCATGGGTCTTGGAGACGATGTTGCCTATGCCAGCGGTGTAAACGCTAAGAGAGTTAGATTAGAGGCCTCGATAGTAGCGGCGATAGGGGCCTCAATTGTAACCGCGTTCTCTGGCGTAATAGCCTTTCTCTGCCTGGTTTCACCACATATAGCGAGACTCGTTGTCGGAAACAACCACAGGTACCTGATTCCAGAATCTATGATTGTAGCGGCAATCCTCCTTATAGCCGCTGACAGTATTGGCAGATTTATACTCTCCCCGATAACGCTCCCCGTTGGTATAACACTGTCCCTGATCGGGTCGCCACTACTCGTATGTCTTCTTCTGAAGAGGTGATAAATATGGTTGTTATAAGAGTGGCTGACGTAGATGTAAGATATGATGGCACCAGGGCTCTGGAAGATGTCTCCATCGATATATATGAAGGGGAGGTTGTAGCCGTCGTAGGACCAAATGGTTCGGGGAAAACAACCCTTCTGAAAACAGTAGACGGCATCCTAAGACCCACGAAGGGATCTGTCTACATAGATATGAAAAACATTCTCATGATCCCTAGGAGAGAACTTGCGAAAAAGATCTCCCTAGTAACACAGTTCACGTATGTAACACCCGGCGTCAAAGTCGTAGACTTCGTTTTAACCGGGAGGAGGCCACACATAGACTTTGCACCAACTAGGAGAGATCTCGAGATCTCGATGAACGTGCTTAGGGCCGTGAGAGCCGACAGCTTAGCAGAGAGGGATTTAACAGAGCTGAGTAGTGGAGAGTTCCAAAGAGTCTTGATCGCGAGAGCATTGGCGGCAGAACCAAAGGTGTTGCTACTAGATGAGCCTACGTCGAATCTAGATCTATTGTTTCAGATAGAGATCCTGAATCTCATAAAGAGCCTCAGCGTAGACAAGAGGCTCACAGTAATGATGTCTCTTCACGACCTTACACAAGCATATAGATTCTCGGACAAAGTCGTTGTTTTAAAAAATGGGAGAGTCTACGCCGTAGGAGAACCAGATAAGGTTCTAAGCGAAGAGATCATCGAGAAGGTATACGGGGTTAAAGTAAGAGTCGACAAGGATTTAAAGGCAGTCATACCGCTTGTCTAACCTTCTTCCCCTAACCTCCTCCCAGTCCTAAAATGACGAGGCTTTCAGTTGTAACTTTGTGCACCAAAAAGCTTTTATTTGTGTGTGAATGTTTATTCACGTGAAAGGTGGTTCACATGAAGGGGCTGGTAGTGTGTATGTCAGGGTACATGTCCCTCGTTCTCCAAGATCAATATCTTCGAGCTATTAAACAAGTTTAGGCGTGAGAAAAAAGTGGATTTTGTGGCAATACATCCGCAACTCTGCGCTAGTGATGGAGATAACTTCTGGAAAGTACTGCTATCTAATGGCGACAAGATCTCAAAGCTTGTCGTGGCTGGTTGCGCACCTGAAATGCAGTTAAAGATGTTCAGGTGGGTATTCAAGGAGACGGGGTTCGACGAGTCCAAGTTCAAACCTGTTGAAATAAGGAATATGACTACCGAGGAAGCTGCCCAGGCGATAGAAAAAGCACTTCAAGACTAGGTGGTGCTGGAAGTGGCTAAGAACTGGTACCCGATAATAGACTACGAGAAGTGCACCGGTTGCCTAACCTGCTACAACTTCTGCCCCCACGAAGTATACAGCGTAAGCGAAGATGAAAAGCCCAAGGTGGTTAACCCGGATAACTGCGTCGAGTTTTGCAGGGGGTGCCAAAGAATCTGCCCAGCTGGAGCAATAAGATACTATGGAGAGCAGTGATTATTTTAGCTGTTAACATATTTTCTTTTTGGTGCAATCTATGGTGGACGAGTTTTCCTTGAAAGAGGCAGTACAGAGGGTTAGGGAGCTGAATCTCTGTACCAGGCCCCCTCCTATCCAAGAAGCCGATAAAGTATTGCGTCTACCTGGTAAAGACCTCGAGAACCTTCTCAACACTTTAAGAGCTGCCCTGGAGCCCACGCGATTCAAGATCCTATACCTCCTTTATCAATCCCCGCTTCCAGTCTGCGTAATAGCATACATACTTAAACAAGACCGAACACTTATCTCACATGATTTAGCCATACTCAAAAAACTCGGCCTAGTGAAGGTCGAGCAGGTAAAGCGCTTCAACATATACAGTCTCACAGAATACGGCACAGCAATAGTAAACAGGATCCTAGCCTTTCAACAAGCAAATGCGAAAATCTAGTGGGGATCAATGCGGTCAATTATATCACTTTTAACCAGTTAGTTTAACCAGATGTTTCAACCGGCCAGTCAATGATTCCATAAAGACTGTAGTGGATGACGGATTCGGGTCTGAACAACACTTATGAATTCTTTTAAATGAGAAGCCAATTATTAGTGCGGCGGCCGGGATTTGAACCCGGGATTTCCGGCGTGGCAGGCCGGCGTCCTAGTCCAGGCTAGACGACCGCCGCATCCAATAATCTCTTAGAGTTATGAATGGGTTTTAAATATTTCCCAGCCATTATCCCCGGTTCTTAATCCCTATTTACCAGGTACCGGGATGAGATAGATAATTGTAGATAGAGTTCCAGGATATTGTAGTTTAGCGAGGGATCTCTGTTCCTTAAGAGTGGATGAGGGGGCTGGAGCTATAGGTCATAGTAGGTTAAGTCTTAATAACTATTTCTATTCCTTAACGGCATTACCTATAATACCTTTTTCTATAAGGATCCTTAAGCAGTTTCTCAGCGTTCTTCTGATGATCCATCTCTTATTTAGTGATCCATAGAGTTTCAGCGATGCCTCCCTTATGCTACCGTGCTTTATAACCGCGTCTATGATCCTGAGCTCGTCTTTGCTTAATTCTTTTTCAAGGTATCTGTATGCAAGGCTAGCTATATCGGCCGGGCTGAGCCCCATGTATATATCCTGCATGCTGAGGTCTAATAGGCTCTTAATCACCTCGAACTCTATTATTGTTACAACATCGCTTGGAGCTATTTTACGGTTGTATACTTTCTCGAGATCCTTGAGGAGCTCCTCTACGGAGCTATATCCATCTCTATGAGCATCTTCCTCTGTAAGCTGGCATACTCTCTTATAGACGACACTGGTTATCATGGCCTTGGCTACTGGTCTACCACCACCGTGTATGAAGACTTCTTTATACCTCGGGATAACACAACCAAGTCTGATTGTGGACCTCTTCTTACCAGTGAGGATATATTCGGTAAACCTGCCTTTAATCATTATATGGCGCCTGAGATATATCCTATTACTACATATAACTGGTTTCTCCGCACAGGTCATTTGCATCACTAATATAGATATTATTGGTTTACTGCTCCCTAAAAGAACTCTATTCATTAGTTATTGGTAAGCCGCTTAGTACTCTATCTCCCTTTTCTTCGTTATCAGTGTAGTGATGTATTTCTCTAGTTCTTCTAGTGGTCCATAAGGTATGGATATGAGGGTTGTTCGACCACGGTTACCCATGTTCTTGGTGACGGTATTGATGACGCCGGTCTTACTTAGGTTTCTGGTGTACTCGTATAGCTGTGTATGGGAGCGTGGTATTTCCCCGTGTATATTGCAGAGTAGTCTGTATTCGTCTTCGACCTCCCCCATTTCTACTTCTTTATCGTTTTTCCTGCGTAGGAGGCGTATTATGCTTAGTAGTAATAATAGCTCGTGAAGGGGGCTATATCTTAATACATCGTTAATCCTCTCTATTTCCTTGCTTCTATCATGGATCGTTATAGCTTTCCTGACGTGCTCTACGCTGATTCTTCCAGCTCCTTCTTTCTCAGCTATATCTCCGGCTGTAAGTAGTATTGTCAAGGCGTGGCGAGCATTACCCTCGCCGTTCCTGTCCACCCCTTCATATTCAGCGATAAGCTCCAATAATTTCTCATCATATGCATCCTCATGGAAGGCCAGGCTAGCCCTATACCTTAATATATCAAGTAACTGGTTGGAGGTGTATGGTTGTAGTTTTATAATATATCTATTCAGATACGACTCGGTGATAGGGTCGAAGAACCCTGTTATATTTATATCGGTTGACACGAAGACCATGTTCAACCGCTTCGACTCATGGAAGGCTTCATATGCCCTTGTAATAAAGTATACCGCTTCCTTACCAGCCATGTTCACGAAGTAGTGAAAATCGTCGAATACTATTAAAGTATACCGGTTGCCCTCATCTAGGAACGAGACAACAGCATCCATTATCTCCTTTGATGATAATCCTCTATGTGGTACTGAGAGGCCTAGTTGCAGGGCTATGTCTCTCACTATACTGAATAAGCTCCTATTCCTATAGCAGTTGACATGAATATAGTCGA
This sequence comes from Desulfurococcus sp., assembly GCF_038881575.1. Lineage (GTDB taxonomy): Archaea > Thermoproteota > Thermoprotei_A > Sulfolobales > Desulfurococcaceae > Desulfurococcus. The sequence goes on from NZ_JAVZPN010000003.1 coordinate 140,178, forward strand.
AGGATAAGCCCCTCTCCCTTGCTATACTCGTTAAATTTGTGGCAAAGGTCCTCATTAACGTTGTCTTACCGGTTCCGACTCTACCTACTATGAGTACTCTCTGAGACATGGAACCCGGGTTCACTATTAAATGCCTGAAGTAGGAGGCTAATAATTTGAGCTCGTTATCGCGGTGTGGCAGTGCTTCAGGTATGTATTCTGGCATAAGGCTTTCACGATTCTTGAAGATGGATTGCTTGTTTAACTCGTCCTCTATTATTTTTCTTGCATCCCACTTCACCACCTATCTCATCCCCCATGTACTGCAATACGTGTTCTGCAGTGCCCTAGGCCTATGTAGACTCTATCCTTGATCCCCTCGATAAATAGGCATTCATCCGCCGAGGGTGTATGCACCACACCCCTAGACCTCAGATTCTTTAATACAAGTGCGAAGACACGCGTACTCAGCTCCCTAACCCCTCGCATCCTAACCCTGATCTTCACCTCCCTAGGCATCTTCAAGCCGTCAATGCATTCAAGTCGTTCCTCCAATACCTCTTGAAGCCCCATGATACAGTGAACCGGTATTATGGTTTCAACGAACCCGTACTCCCTACTTATAGCCCTCCTATATATACTATCGACATCTCTACATCCATAGACCTGGAGGAGCCCTGGAAAACCCGCTTTCTCAACAACCACACTATTATCGAGACCGAAGACCGCGTCTCCTATTTCACGAGCACACCATTCATCGTTCCCGGTTCTACATGTTACCAGCAGGACTATTCTACAAGACATAGTTATCCTCATAAAGATAAACTGGGAACAGGGTTTTATTGCTTTAAAGACCGTTTGTCCCTAGAAGGTCGTTTCCTGTGTTTTAGGGTTGTTTAGGGTCACCTCTAGGGGTCTTCCGCCTTGCCCAGAGGTCGCATTGAGCGATCTCTCCTCACAACTACTTATAACTGAAGCCCCGCCCTGAAGGGCGGGGAAGAGGTCAGAGAATTCACTGTATCTCTCTCAACATTAGATTATGTGGCAGAAAGCCCATAAGGTATTTTGAAAATCACAAAACCTACATGAAACAAAACAACAATAGAAGGCATTTATTTAGAGGCTTCCATTATAGTTTTATAACTGAAGCCCCGCCCTGAAGGGCGGGGAAGAGGTCAGAGTGTAGAACCAGGTGTCCCTCTTGCTCATCTTCATTGGTGCTGGTTATTCACGTAGACATTTAACTCAGGAAGCATTTGAGTCTTTGAAGAGTGCTGAAAAGATATATGTTGATACCTATACATCAATGTATGAGGATGGCTTCAACTGGCTTAGAGAGGTTAATCCGTCGGCTGAGATAGTGTTTGCTAGAAGAAGGGATTTAGAGGGAGAGGGTATAAATAGAATAGTAGAGGAGGCTAAGGAGAGAAATATTGCGATACTCTGTGCCGGGGACCCATTTACAGCCACAACACATGACGCTATTAGGGTTGAGGCATTGAAGAGCAATGTAAGCGTAAAGGTTGTAACTGGTATATCAGTGGTGAACCTAGTCCACAGCAGGATTGGTCTCCAAGCATATAGATTCGGTAAAATAGTCACCCTAGTATATCCCGACAGCTTTAAACCATACAGTGTTGTCGAGACCGTGTATGATAATCTAGGTAGAAACCTCCATACACTCATACTGCTTGATCTCAGGTTAGAGGAGGGATTAGCGATGAGTATTCCAGAGGCTGTGGATATACTTATGGAGCTTGATGAGAAACAACAATTAATGAATCAAATAAGCATTGGCGTGGCTAGGCTTGGGTGGAGTAGTGAGGTAATCAGGGCTGGGAGGCTTATTGAGTTGAAAAGATATAGTTATCCTCCTCCACCTCATTCGCTAATCATTGCTGCCAGGCTTCACCCAATAGAGTTAGAGAGCCTCAGGTATATAGCTGGCCTCACGATAACGGGTTAACTTCGCATGGTGAAGAGAAGAGATGGTGTTTAAGGTGATGCTGGCTAGTAGTATGGTATAATGATTTTCCTGCCTCCAGGTATTTCAGTGACCACGAACTCTACACCGTAGACTTCTCTTAGGGTATCCAGGTTTCCCATTAATTCATTCAGCCATCCATGGAACACTATGGAGCCGCTTCTTAGGACTACTATATAGTCGCAGGTGTACGATGCAAATATTGGGTCGTGTGTAGCGATAATTATTGTTGAGGACTTAGACCTCTTTCTAAGTATTTTGGAGAGGACTGGTTTGAATCCTGTGTCGATATGGGCGTCTGGTTCATCAAGTAGTATGTACTGTGGTTTCTTTATCAGTACTGAAGCTATCACTATTTTCTGTAGCTCGCCGCTGCTTAATTCATTGATATATCTATCCAGTAAACCCGTGATGCCTAGCTCTATTGATGTATTATATATTGCCTCCTCGACATCTATGTTTTTAAGCGGGTAAAGCGCCATTTCAAGCACCTCCCTAACCCGTAACTGTAGGGACGTAGATATGGTTTGCTGTGACCCATACGAGAGGATCCTTGATAAAACTGTCAACGGCGTCTTTGAGACCTCTCTTCCATCAATTAGTATCGAGCCCTTGTAGCCTACCAGCCTGGCTAGTGCACGTAAGAGGGTAGTTTTACCTGATGCATTAGGACCCATTAAGCATGTGATTTTCTTCTCCATTATTTCGAGAGATGTATTGTTTAATCCCTTTAATCCACCTGTATATTCGACTACCACGTTACTGGCCTTAATCACCATATATCCTCCGCCTCGAGAGCAGTAAATATATGAAGAATGGTGACCCCATAAGTGAGGCGATGGCTCCAGCCGGTATCTCACTCCACATTACAGCGAAGAGCCTCCTGCTTGCAAAGTCGGTTACATAAAGTATTATAGATGATGTGAAGGCCGCTAAAGGCGCGACAACCCTGTTATCACTCCTACCAGATAGGTACCTCGCTATATGTGGTGATGCCAATCCAATGAAACCTATTAAACCATAGAGCGAGGTGACGATACTGCTGGTTAGGCCGGCGACAATTATCGAGATCAAGCGTATAACTCGGGGGTTAAACCCGGTTATTACTGAGAATTCATCGCTTACCTCCAGCGTGTTAAGGGGTTTTGCAAGAACGAGCATTATGGATGCTGAGATGACTAGAGGAATAGATAATATATATAACTTATCATTGGTGGCAACTATGAAGCTTCCAACGAGAAGAAGCTGTGCATACGGGTAAACACGGATCGTTAGATAAGATAAGAGAGCAGAGAGGCCTGAGAAAAAAGAGTTAACGCCAATGCCGGCTAACACGTATGAAGTAGCTGTGCCAGATAACTTCTCCGCCAGTATGATTGTGAGGAATAAGGCTAGAAGTCCGCCAAGCATCGAGGACAATGGGGTGGCGAGAGTGAAGCCTCCGGCTATTAAAATACTTAGATAAGTAAATACGAGTGAACCGCTTCCTATTCCGAGTATGTAGTGGTCTACTAGTGGATTACGCAGTGAGGACTGAAGGTATACTCCGGTTAAACCTATAATTATACCAGTTGAAATCACTGAGAGAATCCTGCTTAATCTATAGTTGAATAATAATGGGCTGTGTTGAACATCATTGAGATCGTATATTAGCATTATGGAAAAAACGAGTATTAGGCCTAGAAGCCAGAGATCCCTTTGCTTCATTTCTTCCAATACCTCTTTGCAAGCACTATAGTAATCAACGCTACTAAAGCGACGAGTATAATGATCACCATGACTGAGTATGCTGATGACTCCTCACTACCGGTTACACGAGTAATATTTGACCGTGTTAAAACATTATAGATTACCTGGGGCGCATATATTATAAGGGGTCCCGGCCTCGAGATTATATCTGTTTCTGTCTGGTTTAATACAATAATGGGTTTACCCAGATTAGTTAGCCCGCTCTCTTTTAACGTATTAGAGCCGGAGCCGGTGTATGTAACCACTATGATGTCTGGAGCCAACTCGATTACTTTCTCGAGGCTTATGGATGACCATGAATATATATTACTACAGGCATTCGATAAACCCAGCCTTTCAAGTATGTCATCTATGTATGTTCCTTTACCAGCAACCCATATGCCACTTGTTAAATCCACCACGATTAATACCTTGACACCCTTGTATTTACTGGTTATTAGATCCCTGTATTTACCTAGCTCGCTCTCTAGTTTAATAGTGAAGTCGTCGGCCAGGCTAGTCTTATTTAAGAGCATGGCAATAGTGTAGAAGTCGCTTAAAACATCCTGTATACTTTTAGATGAACCACCAGCTAGGTATACTACAGTAATATTGTAGTTCTTGAAGAAATCTAATAATGGAACATGGGCTCCTTTATCGGCTAAAACTATATCCGGGTTGACTCTGAGTATTTCTTCGGCTTTAACAGTTGACCACCAGTACCCGCCGACGTCAATTACATCGCGTGACTTGAGAATGCTTGAGATATTAAACCATGTATCGCTTAACGATATCGAATCAGCCCCCACTACTCTATCTAGTTCATCTAGGTAAGCAAGGATCTCCGTGATGGATGGGCTGAGGGAAACTATTTTAGATGGTGCTTCATTAAGACTTATGGTTCTCCCAGTAGCATCTTGTACTATTACTCCGGCTTTTACAGGGATATTTGCAACTATAAGTAGGGCAAGTATTATTATATATCCATATTTAATCTGCTTGGACATTTTGTCCAACACCAAACAATACTAGAAAACAGCACGTATTAAAAACTTTTCTAGGGGGAATCTCAAATCTACATCCAAACTCTTAAAGGAATTTAGTCAGACCATTGATTCTGTACATATGTTTACAAGGGCGTTGAGAACAGCTGATTCATATAGTAATGGTATATGCTTTCTCCATAAAACTAATACCGAGTTATTTTCCAGGAGAGTTGTAGGCACGAGTTCGATGTATCTTCTACTAAGTTCTTCGGGAACCAATGGGAATACTATTCTATCCAGTACTACACCAATAACCTCTATACATTCTCTATCCCTGGTTTCAACAATGATCCAATCTCTTACCTCCACTATTTTTGACTTAACTGTTTTAAGGAGGCCCGGATCGACTGGGTGAAATATTGTGAGGAAGTATTGTTTAACTGGTTGTGTAATTATTGATGCTTGATGGATACCCTCTGTCACGAATTCATATAGTTCCGGGCGTGTTTTCTGAAGTGATTTAATGTATTCGTTTATCCGGCGTATTCTTCTCTCCCCTATACTGGTTTTCCTTGACACCGAGACTCTTCCAAGACCCTCCTTATGTATCCCCAGTATAACTACTAATAGCTCTGCTACAGTGAATCCCGACTCCTTTGAAATATTTTTAATTGTTTCCAGTAAGCCACAGTTGATCACTGTTCACCACTATTTGTTGCTTATGAATTCTATTACTTCCTTGGACTTCATTATCCTGCATCCAAGTATGGTCTTCATATAGTTTAACGCCCACTCGTGGTCGCTTCTACTAAAAGCGCTCACTGCATCCTCGACTACTATAATCTGGTACCTGTTATAGAATGCATCTATTGCTGTGTGGAGTACGCATATATGAGTATGTATACCTGTTATAATCACAGTGTCCACGCCTAGGTCTCTGAGCATGTAGTCTAAGCCTGTTTCCCTGAAGCCGCTATAGGATCTCTTATATAACACTATATCGCTTGGTCCAGGCCTCAGCTCCTCTATAATCTCTGACTCTGGATCATTATACATTGCATGCGACCCCCATATGGATAACTCATGGTCAAATGGATAGTGGTGATCAGCTAGGTATATAACTGGGAATCCCCTGTTATGCATGGCGCTTGCTAGATCCTTTATCACAGGGATTATTCTCGACGCCTCCGGGCTTCTTAATCTACCATATACAAACTCCTTTAACATGTCCACTACTAGTAGAGCCGGCTTCAAGAATGACACCGGTTATTAATAAAGGTGGTTGAGGGAATTAAAAATTAATGTGATGACCGACTTCGGTTCTGAGTCAAAGCGATGAAGACCCGTGTGAGGGCTGATATTAATAGGATGTATCATACGTTACTTCATGAGTCCTGGAAGCGTATTCAGGTATATATCGTATATATTGATAGGTAATCTTTTTAAAGCATTCCAGGAATAATAGTTATTCGGTGAAAAATATGAACGAATATGCATCACTATATGAAAATGATCCAGTATACCAGATGGCTGTGAAGCAGCTGCGTGAATCGGCATCGCTTCTAGGATTATCCGATGAAATCGTCGAAATACTCAGACACCCGGAGAAACTGGTACAGGTCAAAATCACTATTAGGAGGGATAATGGTAAGCTAGAGACGTATCTAGGCTGGAGGAGTCAGCACAACAGTGCACTAGGACCTTATAAGGGAGGAGTAAGATATGGTGAAGACGTGACCCCTGGTGAAGTAGTTGCCTTATCAATGTGGATGACCTGGAAGACCTCCCTAGCTGGCATACCTTATGGCGGTGGAAAGGGAGGTGTAAGGGTTAACCCGAAGGCTTTAAGCCAGAGAGAGCTAGAGGAGTTGAGTAGGAAGTTCTTTGCCGGCATAGCCAAGGACGTGGGCCCGGATGTAGATATACCTGCCCCAGACGTATACACTAATCCACAGACAATGGCATGGTACTTCGATGAATATAGTAAGATAGTGGGATACCAGGCATGGGGAGTCGTTACCGCGAAGCCTGTGGAGCTTGGAGGACTATATGCAAGGGTTGTATCAACAGGATATGGTACAGCTCTTACTGCAAGAGAGGCAGCTAAGAGATGGATAGGTGGATTGGAGGGTAAAACAGTTGCAGTACATGGTTTCGGAAACGTTGGCATGTATGCTGCAAAATATCTTGCTGAATGGGGTGCAAGAGTAGTTGCTGTAAGTGACAGCAGTGGATACATATATGATCCGAGCGGATTAGATATCGAGGAAGCAATAAGGGTTAAGGAGACAACAGGCAAGGTGGTAAACTATAAGAAGGGGAATGTGAAGGTCTCTGGAAACCATATGGAACTACTTGAATTACCCGTTGACATCCTAATACCAGCTGCAACACAGGATGTTATAACAAAGGAAAACGTTAATAGAATAAAGGCTAAAGTCATTGCGGAGGGTGCTAATGGCCCAACCACGCCTGAAGCCGAGAAGGTGTTACATGAGAAAGGCGTGATCATAGTGCCGGATATACTAGCGAACTCAGGAGGAGTGACAATGAGCTGGATCGAGTGGAGCCATAACAGGATGGGATGTTGGCTCACTGATGAGGAGGCATTATCGAGGCTGGATAAAATGATGTCACTAAACTTTAACAGAGTGTACGATGAGTGGAGAAAGAGGTTCCCAGAGCATCCAATGAGGACTGCTGCCTACGCTATAGCTGTAGACCGTGTTGTAAAGGCTATGAAGCTAAGGGGATGGATCTAACCCTCATATCTTCCCCTCTTATATAAAACTCTATTATTTTTATCCCTGATCTCCTCAACCCTGTGCAATGGTATGACCTCGTCATATGTGTATATATATCCTGCCCGTAGATCGATTATTAACTCACCGGGCACGGGCTTCAGGATTTCACCACTCTCTACCCGGTATCTTATGTAGATCACATAGTTGTTTTTAAATCCGCCGAAAACTATTCTCCTAAGCCAGTTCTCTAACTCCCCTCTCTTACGCCCCATATCTACTTAAGCCACCTTCAACTACCTGATCTAAGTGATCCATTTAAGACTACTTATAGCTTAACCTGGTTAAGTGGACCTTGATTTAAGAGATAAGTGGTTTTAATTAATTCCTTACTCTAATAATTTATCAGGTAAAGTCATGCTAGGTAATGTTGCAGCAAGCGTCTCAATTAGTATGAGGGGTAGTTATGGGTAGGAAGAAAATAGTAGGGTTGATAATCACTTTTAGCACTCTTGCTCTCGGTGTCATTTATACCTATCTACTGTTCTTCTCCACGCATCAAGTCCAGGCTCTGACATTAAAGCTCACAGTATACTTTTTTGTAATTGTTTTGCTGGCATCCCTATTTATAGTCGGTTACACCTTACTGAGGACAAACGTGTTTCCTCCGGAGGAGGTTGAAGAAGCTGTTTCCAGTGAGAAGGCCTAGGGATACGGGGCTAGTTGTTCCACAGGTTTGCTCTTGTAGACCTGTAGAGTTATAGTGCTATTTTTCACGGTATGCTAGTTTCTCCAGGAGCCATTTTAATATGTTGACTGCTTGAGCTGATATTTCCTTGGATTCCTCAAGTGCTTTCAAGGCGTTTTCCACATGTCTCTTTATCAGCTCCTCATTGTATTCCAGGCTACCTGTTTCACGGACTATCTCCTGCACATATTTCACGTGTTCCTGGGTTACTTCATTTATTCCCAGCACATCATATATCTCACTTAGCCGTCTCTTTACTTCATGGTCTCCGAGCTCGTAGGCCTTCACTACCAGGAGCGTCTTCTTCTTACCTCTGACATCGCTTCCAACAGGTTTACCCGTCTGCCGTGGGTCACCATAGAGGCCTATGATATCGTCCCTCAGCTGGAACGCTATACCGGCTGGGATAGCGTAGGAGGTGAGCTCCCGTAGTATTTTCTCACTATATTTCCCAGATGCTATCACGCCTAAGTGCAAGGGTAGTTCTATAGTGTAGGAGGCTGTCTTAAGAGTGTGGACTAATAGTACGTCTCTCTCGGATACGTTGCCCAGTGGTTTATTGGAAAACAGGACATCTAGGTATTGCCCGTAGGCAACCATTCTCAACCCCCTACTATATGTTTCCAATAGCCTTCTTAATGTTTCCCCAGGTAAATTCGCCCTTGAAATATATTCGACAGCTGTCGCCTCCAAGTAGTCTCCAACTGTTATGGCTTGTGAATCACCGTAATGCACGCAGTCTCCCTTCATCTCTTTTAGACATTTATCCCTAAACCATGCGTGTACAGTTGGGCCGCCCCGGCGGAGTTCATCCCTATCCATTATATCATCGTGTATAAGGAGATAGCTTTGAAGTAGCTCAATACCAGTCATCACATTTGTTATAGTTGCTAGATCGCCGCTTCCCCATTCCCTGCTCCAGTAGCCCACGAGGGCTAGAAACGCCCTCAGCCTTTTACCGCCTCTCAGAGTATAATCCGAGGCTATCTCGATAATATCATATGTAAGTGGTGAAACAGAGGATGCCTCTTCCTCTAGTTTTGAAAACACTGTTTTCAAGTTGTCCTCAACGAGTTTCACACTATATTTCAGCAACTCATCGTAATTTATTTGGCCCATGTATACACCCACATATTTCTTATTAAGGGCTTCAATAATAAGCTTGAGTTCCTGTATCTCCAACTAGCTTCCAGTATACTCTAGGAATACTAGGGTATTTTCCCATAAACCAGTCTAGGAGATCAGGTAGCCTGAAAATATAATAATGTTATGTCCTGCTCCACCATCAGCTTCCATTTCTCCCTTAGAGATGCTTTTAACTCTTTTACAATCGAAAGCCCCGTCCTTCAGGGCAGGGGGAGGTCAGACCCATCTACATCATCTATGAAAATATAATTTATAGAAAATATAATTTATACTCGGGATATAAGAAGACATGTGATGCAACATGGCTAGAATACTTCAAGTCGCGCTTGACCTAGCAGAGCTAACGAAATCTGTTGACATAGCAACCAAGATAGCCTCACATGTACAGTGTAAAAATATATGGCTCGAAGTAGGCACACCATTATTGAAGGCGTGGGGCAAGATAGCTGTAAAAGCATTGAAGAACCTGACAAACTGTTTCATACTAGTGGATACTAAAACCATTGATGTTCCCTCTATAGAGGGCGGTATAGTACTTGATGCGGGCGGCGACGCCTTCACAGTGCTAGGTGTGGCTGATGACGAGGTGGTCAAGGAGGCGGTTGAGACTGCTAGGTCCCGTGGCAAGCTAGTTGTGGCTGACCTCATAAGTCATCCATCTCCTGTTAATAGGGCTATCGAGCTGGATAGGTTGGGTGTGGACGTGGTATTATATCATGTAGGTATAAGTGTTCAAAAAGCCAGGGGTATAACTGTAGCCCATATGCTTAAGGAAATAGAGAATCTAAGGAGAAGCATCTCGGCTAAAATAGCTGTAGCCGGCGGAATAAAACCTGGAGACGTCGGAGAACTGGTTTCGAGAGGGGTTGACATCATAGTGGTGGGGGGTGCTATAACAAAGGCAACTAATCCTCTGGAAGTAGTGGATGAAATACTCAGAGAGCTTTCATAATAACATGAAGCGGTGGAGCTATGGGTAGGTTAAAAAGACGGCTTCTTCAATATTTTTTCCACTATTCCGCTGGCGATCACTTCCTTGAATCTCTTCTGGTGCTCTATAAGTAGCTTTCTAAGCTTCTCAGCTGCTATACGCTTGCATTGCCCACAGAGTATTTTACCGTTCACACACTCATCATATCTTTCCTTCAATTCTTTTTCATCATCTATTAAATGATATACGTAGAGCTCGAATATGCTACACTTCCATGGCTCTCCCCCAAGTCTTCTCTGCTCCTCTGCTGTAGCCCTTCCACCGGTTAACGCGTTCGCAAGCTTCTTTTCCGCTATCTCTGGATCGTCGTCGAGGTGTATAGCGTATTCAGGACGGCTTTTACTCATCTTGTTTCCATCTAATCCCCTTAATAGCTTATGATAGATGGAGCTCGGTCTCCTTAACCCCAACTCCTGCTCAAATCTATCAGCTATATCCCTTGTCAACCTCAGGTGTGGGTCTTGATCGGCTCCAACAGGCACCACTACATACTTGTAGCCTCCATATTTATCTAGTTGAAGATGTAGTATATCCGACGATTGTGTGAGTGCAGCCATTATTTTACCAGGGTTTATATCGCCGTATATAGCCTCCATTTCAGCCATAGTAATCTTCCTAGAGAATAATTGTATGAGTCTATAGTATTCACTATCCATAGCTGTCTGATAGTAGAATTCCGCGTTATCCGGGTTTATCCCCCATGCAATAGAGTGGGCTACAAATTCCATCCCTCTTCTTATTACCTCACTCCTATCCTCTCTTCTCACAATATATGCTTCGGCATCCGCTATAGCTATTTTTATATGTGCTCCAAGGGATTGAAGGAACCTTAATTCCTCGTAAACCATCGCTGTCCCAAGGTGGGGTCTTCCGCTAGGCATGAACCCTGTAAGCACAGCCACTTTTTCACCGCGTTTAAGTGCTTCAAGCCATACGTCGAAATCCCTGTGTCCGAATATGACTAGTCTCTCGAAGTACTTGTGTTTATGGGGTAGTAGTCCTAGGATCTTATCGACCGGGCTAATACCGAATTCCTCCAGTAGTTTCCTATAATCCTCTATAGCGTAGTGACCCCATGGATCTAGTTTGGCGCTCATTTCAACCACCCTATTCAAATTCTGGCTCGGTCCCGGAGATTCCTCATCACTATTCAACCTGGACTAGGATACCTCATTGCCTTCATCGATTAATAAGAGAGAGCATTGAAAGGAGTATTAAAGTTATGTCGTTATAGCCTTTGCCAGCCCTGGTGGGTGATCTATCGGTCTTCCAAGCTTCACGCCGATCCTGTATGAGAACAATTGAAGCGGTATCGTCGCTATAATAGGGTATAGGTATTTTTTACCCGGCACTTCCACACATATATTTTTACACGAGGCATCATCGATATTGATGGAGAACAACATGGCTTCACGGTTGAGGACCTCTTTTACAACTTTCAAATAGAGTTGTCTCGCTGATTCTTCAAAGGGCTCGATTAGTATCACTGGGAATTCACGGGATACCAGGGTAAGAGGGCCGTGTCTCAATTCACCTAGTTGCATCCCTTCTGCATGTATTAAGGCTGCCTCCTTAAGCTTCAATGCACCCTCCAGCGCTATAGGGTATGTGATGCCGCTTCCGGCCACGTATACATTATAGAATAATGGGAGGGAATCCACTATCGATGTAATCCTGGAGTCAAGCCTTGTAATTAATTCCTTAAGCTCTTTACTTGTGTTCCTAATCTCGTTAATTATCGTATTATAATCGTTGAAGCTCTGCCTTCCATTAAATATCCCAGTGTATGATGCCAGTAGTAATAATGCAGCTATTGTCGCGGAGAAAGACTTAGTGGCCGGCACAGCGATCTCGGGGCCTGCCCCTATTGGTAGATACACGTTTGATTCTAACGCAAGGCGTGAACCAACATTGTTAGTGACCCCTACAATAACGGCTCCTCGTTGCTTAGCTAGTTTAACGCTATTTATTACATCACTCGTCTCACCACTCTGGCTCACCGCTATAAGAACAGAGCCCGTGGTTATGGATTCTAGTATAGAGTAGGGGAACTCAGCCGCTGAGACAGGTGTGATGGAGACACCGGCTAGCTCGGCGAAATAGTATGAGGCAACTAATCCTGCATGGAGGCTTGAACCGTTCGCAACTATATAGACGTCTCTAGCGCCATGTATGATCATCGAGGCTAGTCTTAGGTATTTATCCATTATTGTAATGGTTGTCCTATAGATAGCGTCCGGGGTCTCATATATCTCCTTCAGCATGTAGTGCGGGAAGCCGGCTTTTTCCACGTATTCAATGCCATATTTAACATGCTTACTCTGTAGACTAGCTAAATCCACGTGTTCTCCTGTCGAGATCCTATATAATGCTTGTTTCTCTAAGCTGATTAATCCAGCCATTCCATCATCAATAATGTATGCTGTGTCTGCTAATCCGTGAAGCGATGTTAGATCACTGGAGAGGTACACGCATTGAGAACCGATCCCTATGACCAGGGGCTGGCCGTTCTGAATAAATAATATACCATCCACCCCGGAGACGAGGAATGCTAATGAGTATAGGCCCTTCAACTCGCTACCTACCCTTAGTAAAGCTCTTAGTAGGTCCTTCTCCATAGTATAGTATTTCTCGAGGAGGTGCACCGCGATCTCTGTATCGGTTCTCGATCTTAATATATGCCCTTCTTTTTCAAGCCCTGTCCTATATGCCTCATAATTGTCTATTATGCCATCTCCAACAACAGCTATTCTCCCGTTGCAATCGGTTAATGGATGAGTATTTTCATAAACTGGCCAGCCACGGCTCGCATACCTGGTGTGGGCCAACGCTATGCGGGAGGGTATGTTTTCCAGGTCTACTTGCTTAACCACATTGTTCAAGTGTCCTGGGGCTTTCCTAATCTCAAGCCCCTTGTCTACGAGGAATGCAACACCGGCGCCATCGTATCCTCTATAAAGGAGTCTTCGTAGCCCAGTAACTATGAGTCCCCCAGGTATAGTGGTGCTGCATATTACGCCGAATATACCTCCCATACTAAAGCACCATTTTAATAATTCGACTCCCTATTTATATTAATTTAGCTAGCGTACAGGAGAGCACGTCATGCCTCGATACACTATTATAAAACTCAGAGAGCTCCATAGGTACCTCAACAATAAGAAGTATTCCGAGAAAACCCGTCGCCTATTAGAATATAGTAGTAGTGTTCACTCCATTATTAACAGGGTTCTCCAACCCTATGGAGGAATAGTGTTCAACCTCGATACCGGCGAGTATATTGCGTTAACTAATGGGATAGGTGAGGACATACATAGGGAATTATTAATTGAACTAGATAAGGAGACCATACACGGGGTTCAGATAGCCTCTGTGACGGCTTCAAACCCATTAACGGCTTTACTGGGTGCATCAATATATTTCAGTAAAGGCCATAGATTCGTGTTCGAGGAAGAAGCAGGGGGTAGAGACGAGTACTGGGTTGCATCGATACAGCTACCATTATTCTCCAGCGGTTACGATGCATACATAGTGTATAACTCACTGTATAGCTCGATTCATAGGGCGGCAGAGAAGTATGGGGGACTACTTGTTGAGAAAGCAACTGGATTAGTAACTATTGTTGGAGGTAAGGAACTCGGGTCCCTAGTTAATGAGTTAACAAGCATAGGGTTTGTCGGGGTAGGAGTGTCCCCCATCGGCTGTAACGCGTATAGGAATGCTTTTAAAGCGCTTCAACACCTAATTGATGGAGTCATGAATGAGAGGTTATATATCATACAAGAATGAAGATGATTTCATTGTGTGTTGAAGGATTCTAGAGCCATCAGCTTCGGGGCCCGTTCATCGCCTGGCTCACCGGTAATACCATTCATCACGAGATAAATTAATTCATTTGAGCCTTAAATCCTTAAATTCAATAATTGGTGAAGGCTGGTTATGGGGCATGCATGGTTGAATCAACTATGGTCAGCTTTCCTAAGGAACCTCTGGATCTCGCGAAACCTATATATATATTGATTATTCTAAGCGACTGCTCCACTTCCTCACTGTAGAAGCAGGAGGAGTCAATTTTACTTCCATCAATTAATGTTGCAACGAGCTTCTTAAAACCTTTTTTATCGCAGTCCAGGATGTCAACCTTTATCACAACCCCGATCATCGCGAGTGCTTCTATGTGTCTTAGGCTACAATTACTCCAGCATGTGATATATTTCTTCAACTCTTCCGTAGACACGGAGACCACTCTCTAACATAGAAAACTAGTAGAACACTAGGAATGCATTGTTTATAAATGTTTTCACCGGGGAAATCAAACGAACCTTTTTGTCGTAGGGGGTCGAGGGTTTAAAAATAAACATTTATGCATAAGCATAGCGGGGAAAACCTATGAGCTATAGAAGAGAGGAAACCGTTGGGGAGAAATTAAGAAAATTGTTCACAAATGATAAGGACCCCGTTGAGAAGAAGGCTATAATCGCCCAGTACAGAATAAAGACTGCGATAGGTAGGATAAACAACTACCTTGAAAAACTCTCTGAAAGAGACCGTGAATTATTTGAGATGATAGTTGAATCACTTACAAAGAAAGATGAGTTAAGGGCTAAAATGTATGCCAAGGAAGTAGCTGAAATAAGGAAGGTCAGTAAGCAATTACTCACCGTACAATATGCATTAGAGCATGCCGCATTAAAGCTCGAGACATTCATAATATACGGTGGTGCTGTGAACGAGGTTGCACCGGTACTCGGCGTTATGAAGGAAGCAGTAAATATATTGAGGGGTGTGGCACCAGACATATGGATCGACCTACAGTACGCTGTGAGGGAACTAGAGACAGCTGTAGGCGCTGGAATCGTAGACCTAACCACGGATATAGGAGTAGGTATGGACAGCGAGGCGAAGAAGGTATTAGAGGAGGCGAAGATCGTAGCAGAGCAGAAGATGAAGGAGAAGTTTGCGGAGCTGCCGAAGGCTATTGTTCCAGAGGGAGAAAGCGTAAAGAGCGGCTAACCGGCTTTTTTACTTACATACTGTTCAATTAACTGTGATACTTTAAGGTCTATGTTTTTTCCGAGTACTCTTAGGGTATTTACTAGTTCATCTCTCTTTGATATATAATCCTCTGCCTTTAATGGATCGATCTCGACACTCACCCCTTTTACACGCATGTATATTCTACCAGGCTCTATCAATAGAACCGTGTTTCTTGTCTTTATGCTTATCGAGTTTTTCTCCGGGTTTACCGATACAATAATATATTCCGGTTTACTCCGCATAACCACTATTTCGTTTTTACCTATTATAAGATAGGTATATGATGCCAGCCTAGTAACCCCCCTCTTTACATCCTCGGCCTTCAGTCTTTTATCCACTTGATCAAGCCACATAGCAATATCATCAACTATCTTCCTTAGCCCCGAGATTAGGGTGATGGACTTTGGGTCTAATTCATGTCTTTCAATGACTTGGGACTTAATGTTTTGTGAGAGCATTGTAAGTGCTCTAACTACTCCCTCGATGGTGGGCGGTGTAGCACTCATTGCATTCACCAAGTCTCAGACTCATTTATTCCACAGCTTATAAATTTCATCAACTATATCGGAGTCTATAATAGTAATGGTTTCCCCACTATCTCCCTTAATTATGACCCTTCCCTCCCCTCTGGTAACCCGTCCCACTACACTGTGCCTGATACCATGCTTCTTCAACTCATTTAACAAGCTGTCTAAGTAGCCAGGAGTGACTGTTGCAACGATACATCCACTACTCAGTAATCTAAGCGGGTCTACGTTGACAGCGCTTGTTATTCTTTTAACCTCCTCATCGATGTAGAATGCCTTTTCTAAGACTACGATGTCTTTCCCGCTGGCGGATGCTACTTCTCTAAGGGCTTGTAATATACCTCCCTCTGTAGCATCATGCATAGTGTTCACGTAGTCTTTTATAGCTAAAGCTGTCTTAACAATACTTACATCGTAGATGAAGCTGCGTGCATGTTCGATAACATCTCTCGGAACTTTCCCCAGTAATTTATCCCCGAAGTCCCATGCAATAACCCCTGTACCCTCACCCCCTATCTTCCCGATTACAACCACGTAGTCCCCTTCCCTAGCGTCTCTCGTGGAAATTACCCTTCCATTAGTGTACCCTATCACGGTCATCGCTATTATCGGTCTATCTAATCCCGGCGTGACCTCTGTATGACCCCCTATAGCTACACCATGTATCTCGCTTAGTGCTTTCCCCATATCACTGAACAATTCCTCCGCCTCCTCCACACTATAATGCCTTGGGATTAACACTACTGGCATGAACCATTTCGGGGTCACCCCTCTAACAGCTATATCGTTGCTTGCTACGTGCACGGCTAGATAACCGGCTTTTTTCACTCCAGTGGTTATGGGGTCCACGTGTGTCACGAGAAAACCGTCTTTAAACCTGATGACGGCAGCGTCTTCGCCCTGCATCGGGCCTATTACTAGGTCCGGATCCATTGAGGGAAGCAGCGAGAGAAACCTATTCATAATGCTCCATGAAAACTTCCCGGTCTTATCCATAAGCAACCCTCGGTTCCTCCACATGGTATTCAATTATCTATCTTAAGCTTTAAATGATACTTTGCAGCGCAGTCTTTGCAGATATATTCTACAGGAGAGACCTGTATAAGGCAGTCTTCGCAACCAATCCTTCCACAATGCTTACAGTACCCGATAGATAGTTGTTGACCACAAATCTCGCATAATGCCTCACTGCATATTTTACATGTCTTCTTCGCCGAGTCAAAGTCATCCTCACACACTCTTCTACCACAGAGCTTGCACTTATACAATGCCTCCTTCTCACCGCATATTTCACAGTTCATCTTCCTCACCTAGTTTCCCTTGAAGTGTTCGTCTCCTCTTATGGTAAAACACCATAGTATCTCGATATGTTGTCAACCATTACTCTATAAACATACTCCTCATCAACCAGGTTATCCTCCAAGTAATTTCTTATGACTCTAGGTATTTCCCAGGGATATGATGCCACACCGGGTCTTCCTGGGTCATCTATAAAGTCCGATTCTATCATGGCGTTGGAAAGCTTCAGGGAGACAGCTTCCTTATTAAAGCTCTTTATGGGTATAGTGTATCCTAGCCCGAGTTCCTCAGCCGATACAGCCGTGTCTATTGCTGAGTGGTGGAGTATTATCTTACTGTGTTTAAACCCTATTAAGTCCCTCAGCTTCCTAATGGAGTATGCTGTGATCCACCCACCTTGCTCTAAATGTAGATGCACCACTGCATCATAGTTTCTAGCTATTTCTAGTGCCCTAATCATTATTGCCTCGGAGACAACAACTCTCTCCACGCTTGTCCCATAGTGTTGCCTACCGACTTCACCGATCCCGTCGAGAAGACCATTCTTCAAGGCATCCTCTATCAGGTTTAAAACCTTCTCAGCAAGCTCGTAGAGGCGTCTGCCTTTAATGCCTTGCCTATAGTATTCATCTACTTCAGCAGGGTGGAAACCCATAAGTCTAACTATTTTCACCCCGTTCTCAACCGCTGCCTTCGCCTCCCTGTCTAATATCTCAAGTACTCTTCTATATGACTCTATATTGATCTCCTTTATGCCATAGTGATATGGGGGAAGAGCGACGAGTGCCATAAACCAGCCACCCTCCTTGCGGAACTTTGCTGAGATCCTGCCAGCCCCAAGGCCTTTAACAGGGTTTGAATGTAGGTGTGCATCGCTGAAGAACATCGTACACGCCCCGTGTGCTCTACAATAGCGTTATCATTTTTAAATACCTCATGTAGTTGCTTTATATGATTGGTTTTTGATAACATAGTAATTGAATATTTAATAACCATGATATAAATATCGATACATGGTGATATAGATGGATCAGGCAGTGAAAAAATATACAATAGTGGATATATTATTACTCGGCGTTATCGCAGCTATATATAGCGTCCTCTTCTACGTATGGTGGGATGTATATTATCTCATAAAAGCCATTGGTGGGCCCATCGTGGCTAGATTAATCACGTATGGATTATGGTTTATGCCAGCTCCCCTGGCGGCATCTCTAATCCGTAAACCAGGAAGCGCGTTACTAGGCGAGTTCCTTCCAGCATTACTAGAATCAATAATACCTACTCCAGGCGGGTTAACGAATGCTATATATGGTATAGCTCAGGGAGTATTTAGCGAGGCATCATATGCAGCCTTTATATATAGAAGGTATGGGTTGCTACAGGCATGCCTAGCAGGGGCTTTACCAGCGGTACCAGCATTTATTCTAGACGCCCTATTATTCGGCGATATCTACCCAGTTAACGAGGCAGTAGTGGTTATAGCGGCCATAGCGTTAAGTGGAGCATTATACGGTGCGGTATCATACCTAGCGGCTAAGGTGGTTAAAGGCTGAGGAATGATAACTCGAAGTGTAACTCCGGAGACTATTGTTTTATATATGATTAAAAGCCTCTGTACTCCTAAGAACTTAGTAGTTTATCCCGGGATTTTGGGTGTAGGTAGCATGACTACCCGTATTATTCTCAGGAACGATGTTGTTGATGTAAATGGGAGAGCCTACTCGGCTCCCCAGATAGTTTTGAAGGGAGTTTTCACCGGGGAAATAGTTTTAACTAGAGATAAAATAGAAGGGGTTCTCACAGCTGATACTGATCCAAGGGTCTTATTAGAGGAAAACATCCTTTTCGTAGACAACGGGGTCGAATTAACTGGGACTGTTAACTCAATAGATATCCGTGGAATGCAGCGGGACATCACAATATCTACGGGTATTGGAAAATACCGTGGCTCCGAAGTAGTTGTGAGGCTCGAGAACACAAGATCTATAATAAGTCTAAGCACTCATCCATTAAATGCAAGACTAGTGTTCGAAAACCCTTACATAGAGGTTAAACAATCCTTTCTCGATGTAATCATTAAGGTTAGATCTCTCTAATTGGTTGGGGAAGCCATGGTAGACTAGGTATGGGCGGTAACCTCCTCTTATGCCGGCTCCTCCTATGTAGCGTTAGAACTTTTTCAAACACGTTTAGGGGTAGGCCGGTTGCATCAACGGCTTCTTCCATGCTTAATCCCTTATCGATTAACGAGTAGAATACTAGGTCTACCATGTTATATGATAAGCCAAGCTCCTCTTCAGCCAGATGATCCCTCCATAGTCTCGGTGAGCTCGGCTTACTGGTTATTCTTACAGGTAGCCCAAGATACCTACCCATCTCCCTGACCTGTGTCTTGTATAGGCATGCAATGGGCAATACGTCCACGCCTCCATCACCGTATTTTGTGAAGTACCCTAGGAGAATTTCGCTTCTATCCCCTGTGCCGATCACCACACCATTCAACTTGTTTGCTAAATAGTATAAAATATTCATCCTAATCCTGGCTCTTAGATTCCCGGTGCTTAATTTCTCGTTTACATCGAAGCCTGGTATAACTCTATAAGAGTCGACTACGTTATCGATTGGTATGATCATGTATTCCACGCTGAGATCCCTTGATAATTCCACTGCATCATCTACGTCTTCGGTAGGTGTCACCCTTGTATCAGGCATTATGACTCCGATAACCCGGTCCGATCCAACCGCGTCAACAAGTAGCTTCAGTGTTACAGACGAGTCAAGTCCACCGCTTAAACCAATAATGGCTTTCTTTGCTCCGGAATCATTGAAATATTTCTCAATAAAATCCGCTATCGATCTAGCTACGACATCAAATGGTATCGCTAATAAATCCTCAATGGAGATATGCTTCAAATCCGGCACCATTTAAATAATCTGTCTCGTCGAAGCTTAAAAGGACTCGCTTGTAAACAGTGTATTTGAGAATAGATTTTCATAATATACCTGATCAATTAGTACGTGGTGGTTATCCATCTTGACACCTGGTTTAAACTACTGTTAACTCAACCAGTATTTCCTTATGGCTGGATAAAACATCATAGCATGTAGCATTCAAAAGACAGGTATCCGGTGCCGCGATTGCTCCCATCCGGCTAGAGACCCATGAACCCAGGAGTACGAGTTCAAAGCGAATTTAACCAATACTTTTAATTATAATTATCGAGTGATTCACATTATTTCTTAGGCTTCTCCTAGATTATCCGGTTGATTGATGAAGCATTAACCGTTTCTCCCTAGGTGTTCACTCTAATCACTTTATATTATGTTCATGGTCGCGCCTTAGGGCTCCTGCCTCGCTTAGAGGGCCCCCATCTATGGATAGATACCTCACTGTACTACGGTTCATCGCCAACAGAAAATTCAAAAGCATTTAAATCCACGAGTTAAATATGCGATACCCTGTTATTCGGTTTGGTTATTTTTGTCTCAAGCACGTGGATAGCGTATTATTATAAGATTTGGTTATTTGAAAAGTATTCATGAAAATCGTTCCAGCCTGATCCTTGTTTCAAAAATATCAAGACGGCCGGGCATCCCCGGGTTTCTTGCATGAGGCCTCATACTCGTTATACATGTCTCTCTCGTATATTTCTCCACTTGGTGCTTTCTCTCTGAATACTCTGCCTTCGTAAATATATATTTTCGTTGATTTATCAAGCCAGCAGTCAGGCCTCAACCCTGCTTTCAGGCATGTTTCTGCGAGGAATGTCTCTTCATCCCAGCAGTACTCCACCGGTACAACTGGGAGTAGCGTTCCCTTAAACCAACCTTTCTCTGCTACCAATCCATGTTTCCCGATAATGATCATTGATGGTATTTGCCACCTATCCTCTACAACTACTGATACAGGGTTGGAAAGCACTGTTACCTCTACTATTATCTCCCCTAGCTCATCCGGGCTAAGTGGGGGGAAGCGTGGATCATTTACGGCTGCCTCAATAGCCGATTCAATGGTTGACTCTATTAAACTATACACAGGAGCCAGGAATCCTATGCATCCCCGGAGAGACGTTCTTCCGGTCGCATCAATCCTCTCTATAGTGGTGAAGGTCATGCCTGGCCTTCTTAGTTTTTCACTAATTACAGCATAGTTAGCAGCATCTACGTGCTCACCCTTTGTCACATATGCCTCTATTGCTTTCCTCGCTATCTTAACTAGGAGAACCCCTTCCTCAAAGGTTAACTCTGAAGGGTGCACTGGGTTCACTAATCATCCCCTTCTCAAATTGTTTTTGAAACATGCCCAGTTTCTTCCTTGCATCACTCAGTATCGTCTCAATCATTCTCCAGTGGTTTCCTACCCAATATACTTTACCACAGCGTGGGCAAATCCAGAAGTCTTCATGTATACTGTATACTCTTGGAGGAACCTTATCCCTTACTTCACTCTTATCTGTTTTCCTTAAGGGTGTATTGTCTTCGGGGCACCTTGTCTTCTCATAGTCCACGTAGAGTCTTATGCCTGTTAACCCCGCTATCCTGGCCAGCATGGTAGCTAGGTCCTCATCCTGCAGAAGAATACTTTTCAACCCCCTCTTCAATGCTTTATGATGTAGGCTTCTATCTCTTGTAAGTATTATCCTACCCTCTAGCTCCGCCCTCCTAAGTATTAGCCAATCCTCCATTTTATTCCCGTAAACAGTGTCATAGCCTAGTATTCTAAGCCATCTCGCCAGGGAGCCTAGCATAGCGTCTACGATGAATTTCTGCTCACTGCTCATCTTGTTATACCCAGGATTTTTAAGGCTAGATAACCTATTAAATCATGTTCTCTTACTATGCCGCTCACCTTACCCTCATTATTTAATACTAATACGCCGCGTGTCTTCTCCTCGTAAAGTATTCGTGCCGCCTTATATATCTCGGCTTCCTCGCTCACCACTGGCAGGCTTCTTTTATAGTAGTTCCTTACCACTAGCTCCTCTATCCTCTCCTTTCTATGTTTCTCAGGAATGTTCTCAATGAATGTTGTGAAGGCATATGCTAGATCCATTATGGTTATGTACCCAATAGGCTTACCATCCTCGCCCACCACTACCGCGAAGCTTTCATCACGGTTCAACATGCCCTGCCTAAGCATCAAGAGACTATCGTCTGCCCTGATCTTCAAGTAGTCCTTCTTCACAATTTTCGAAACCGGGTCTGTAATGGACTCGGCCAGCTTTAACAGGCTCCACCTGTAGATAGCTCCCTCTAGTCCTTCGTTGCCTACAATAGGCAGTATCCCGATGGATTTCGAGGCCATGGTTTTCACTATATCGCTTAAAGGTGTATCTAGTCTAGCTATTAATGGCTGTATACTCATGAAGCCCGATACTCTTAGCCTGCCAGGTGATGAGAGTCTGAGCCTCTCAGTGGCTATTTTCCCCACTATGTCTCTACTTGAGACTACTCCTGCAATGTTTTTAACATACTTTTCATTAACCCTCTTATTCTCCAGTATTATTGCCTTATCGTTTCCTGTTTTCTTAAGGAGTCTTACATAATTTATGAGCGAGTCGTTTTTATCCAGGGTTGCCGGCGTCTTCTCAATAAACTCGTCTAGGCTCATATGCTAACCAGCCCTGTACCCCGCTATTGTTAAGGCGTATAATACATCTCTCTCCGTGATTATTCCCTGGAGTACTCCTTCATCGTCAACAACGAGTGCAGAGCTGACCCCTTTATCTATAATTTCCTGTATCGCTACTGCTAGATCATCATCGGGCTTCACAGTTACTAGGGAGCTTGTCATCAAGTCCTCGATTTTCCTAGAGTGCACCTCCCTTATATCCCCGGTACTGGTGTCTCCGTATACTCTATGACTCCCGAAGTATTTGACTATATCCATTGCAGTCAGAATGCCCACCACAGTGTTGCCGCTTGTCACGGGCAGTCTTCTAAACCCATGGGTACCCATGGTTTCCAGTGCTTTTCCTAGTGTTGAATTGATACTTATTGTTAAAACCGGTGTTGACATAGCTTCCCTGGCTTTTAAACCGGTCTTGATGATGCCGTAGAGGTATTTAACGAGATCATGTTCAGTGATGATGCCGTAGATAGTGTTATCCCTATTCAATATGGGGATAACGCCTATGCCGTGCACGATCATTGCTTCAAGCACGTTGATTAATGTATCGTCAACGTATAAGCTAATAGGGTTTTTCACCATTATGGTCTCAACAATTTCCTTCTCAAGGGCTGAGTAGATATTATATTTATGCCTGTTGGCAACGATCTTGAAGTATTCTCCACCACCGAGATAACTAATTAAGTCTCCAAGGGTGAGTAAACCGTGAAGCCTCCTATCACTTAGTGAAACAAGGAGGCTTCTCCCATATGTAGACATCTCCTCAAGGGCCCGCCTTATCACGGTTGAGGGAGAGACTGTCCTGGGCTCTCTTCTAGCAATAAAGTAAAGCTCCTTCTCTACCTTGAAGATATTGTCATCAAAATTGGGGGTACCATCGCTTCTAAGTAGCCTGTATGGATCAGTTTTCCTGAGAGGACGGGGCTTCCGGGATATTGGTACATTCATTTCGACACCAAGTATAATAAATATTTGTTCCAGCATTAATTAATGTTTCCACTTGGAATATCCATGGAATAACTATTGAAACACATATGTATATAACTATATATAGAATACTATGATATATAAAACTATAAAGTTCATAAATCCTGTGGATTCAAAAATGATATTAAACAACGTAATCCCATATAAGGAAGGTGAATCCAGGCCCAAGATATATTGGAAAACCCTATAAGAGGGGATAGTAGGTATGGAGTCTATAGATTTACTCAGTGTATTGGGCTTAATCCCGCATCCACTAGTTATAGTTACAGCCGGAGACCCGGATAAACCTAGTGAACGTGGTGGCATGGTGGCTGCATGGCTTACCAGGGTATCATGGGATCCACCGTTATTAGCTGTATCTATATCGCAGAAGAGATTCACCTATCAATTAATCAAGAAATACAGGGGCTTTGCTATTCATCCTGTGACCAGCGGAATGGAGGAGAAGGTTGTGGATGTATTTGGTTCACTGAGTGGTAGAAACGCTGATAAGTTTGCATTGCTTGGTGTGAAGCCGTTGAGGGCAAAGAGAATAGTGGCACCTATACTACCCAATTCTCCACTTACGATTGAATGTGAATATATTAATGAGGTGCAAACCGGTGATCACCAATTGATAATTGCTAGAGTTGTCGACGCGTATGGTAGTACCACTTTTAAACCTCTGGTATACCGGAGAGATGTTTTCGCTGAGTCACCGGTATAAATCCCTTAAATGCCTTTCAACATCAATATTTTTCTCCATAGTGGCAAAGGATTAATCCAGCGGTAAATGTATGTTCTCCTTTATAGTCCTAAACACTATGCTTGTACGCGTCTGCTTCACGTAGGGGTTTTGTAATACCCATTTAATGAAGCTGTCGAGCTCCCTTATTTCCTTGAAAACAGCTATAACGGCTACATCGAATTCCCCAGTTATATCATATACTGTGAGCACGTTAGGGTGTTGGGATATATATCTCTCAACATCTATAATGTGCTTGCCATCCACGTTCATTAATACAAGTGCCTTAACCGTGTAGCCGAGTTTCTCATAGTCTATTAGCACGGTATACTTTCTCAAAACACCTTTCTCAAGTAGTCTCCTGATTCTCTCATGTATTGTTGAAACAGGTCTACCCAGTTTCTCAGCGATAGACTTAAGGGATTGACGACTGTCTTCCTGTAAAATGTTCAGGATCTTCTTGTCTATATCGTCTATAATTTTAGAATTCATACAATAACCCTCGTTATCCCTATGTATATTTTTCATTGATCTAGAAAACAGTTTAAAAACTTATTCATAGAATTTACGCATCTAGTGGGAATATGTATAAGACCACACTCCATATACTATTCACTGACGTTACCGGGGCCCACCGTAGGGTATCGATATCAATAAGTGGCAAGCCTGAGATTCTTGAGGGAATCATGGTTGGTGTCGATGGCTCAAGCATACCCGGGTATAGCTCAATAGAGAAGAGCGATCTCTATGTTAAGCCGGCTTCATCGAAGATAATTGATTTATCAAGGTTTAACAAGGGGTATTGGGTACCTGGGAAAATAGTAATGCATGATGGGAGAGAGCATCCATGGGATCCCAGGTTGATCGCTGACAAACTCACTGATGAGCTTCATAACGAAGGTTATATATCCAGGGTTGGCTGCGAGCTAGAATTCTATGTTGTGGAGAATATAGAGTATAGGCTTGGAAGGGAAAAACAATACTTGCTAGTCAGAAATATTAGCAGGAACAGTATCGAAAAGCTTGGGAGAAGCTATTACGCCTTAAACGTGTCTCTAACTATGGAGGAGCCTTTCACGGAGTTAATTAACGTGCTTAATGGTGACGCTGTTACACTATCGAAGATTCACAGGGAGAATGGTTTTTCAAACCAGTACGAGATATCTCTAGCCCCCAGTAGCCTTGTTGGCTTAGGGGATGATATACTGCTGGCTATAGCTTCAATCAGGGAAGTATTGCGTTCATATGGATTAACTAGTGTTTTCCTACCCAAGCCATTTATGGATGACTACGGTAGCGGGCTCCATATACATGTTAGCCTGTGGAGTGGCGATAGGGACCTCTTCTTTGATGGAGGCGAGTTAAGTAATATTGGGAGATACTTTATCGGGGGTATACTAGAACATGCGGAGAGCCTTACCGCGTTTACCAACCCATCAACTAATAGTTATAGAAGACTTATAGAGGGATTTGAGGCACCTGTATATGTGTCATGGGGTATAGGCAACCGCTCCACTATGGTAAGGATACCTCTTAATGGCGGGAGGATTGAAATAAGAACACCTGATGCCTCTATGAATCCCTACCTAGGTTTATCAGCTATAATATTAGCCGGACTCGACGGGGTAAAGAGGAAAATAGATCCAGGAGACCCACTCAACTATAATGTATATGAGAAACGGGAGGGAAAACTAAGGAGGCTTCCAAGGAGTCTAGAGGAGGCTGTTGAATACCTTATCAGCGATAATGAGTACTTGAGGCCCATATTCCCGAGGGACTTGCTGGAATACTATGCGGAGATTAAACTCAGGGAGGCCAGGAGGATTCGCAGCATCCCGGGTATTGTGGATTATATCACCTTGGAACACCTTGCCTAGGTTGGGAACACTTGTTTACGAATTTCTATGTATTCCATGATCTCTTAGAGGACTAGCTAGGAAGGGGAGTAAGCCGCCCAGTATTAGTGGTATGGTTTTAAATATAAGCACATAGTGCTTATCGTAGTCGCTTGGCATGAAGAACCCTATCTTATTTAAACCTGTTATGAAGGGTACTGGTATTTTCATCGATATCTTTCTAAGTATGCTTAAAGCTTGATGCTCCAGAAGTAATTTATGAACAGCACTATGGTAAATTCCCTTATAACTACTAAGACTATTGTTATCTATGGCTTCGCCCAGGTATTTTGATAATTTAAAAATATAGTGGAGTCCACCCCCCGTATATGGTTTAGTCAATGGGACACTATCCCCGTGGAACACTATTCTACCAGCATAGACCGGATCCAGTAGTGGCTTGTCCCTTGGTATTATCCCACCGAATTTCTCGATCACTTCTCCTCGTTTTACCCCGTAGACAGTGGTTATACGCTTAAGTGCTTTCTCAATTATTTCTACGCGGGGTTCATCGAATCCCCCTCCTATTATAGCTGTATCTTTATCCAATGGTATAATCCATGAGAAAAAGCCAGGTGTGAATTCCGAATAGCTTATATATATAGTATCAACATCAATATTTTCAACCCTAGACAAGTACTGGATTCCAATAATAAATCCAGGATAGGGATTTACGAAAAAACGTCTAAACCTCCCACCAGTTCCCTCGGCTACAAGTATTATATTACACTGGTATTCAACACTTCCAATAGATATGGTATTGATTCCTACCGGTTTAGCTGTGGAAGCATAAAGTATTCTATGTCCCTTTCCCTCGACGAGTGAGGCAAGCTTCTCTTCTAGCAGTGGTCTGTTAATGTGGAATACGAATTTATCCCTGTAGGATACCTCGTATACTCGGTTAAAAGCGTGGAATAATATTGTATTATAGGATGCATCAGTAATATCGCCCACATAACTCCTCATTAACCTGAGTGTCTCAATCCCTATTAGCCCGCTACAATGCTTAGGGATCCCGGGTTGCCTATGTTCCTCGAAAACAACTACATCCCTGCTCCCAATAAAAACAAGAGGGCTCAACCCAGCTGGGCCAGCACCAATTACGCATACATCTGTTTCAATCATTAATTATCCTCGTAGTCCCTACTCGCCACTCTCAATGTATGCCTTTTGGCTTTTAAAGCGTGAACAATATACTTGTATGCTTTAACCGGGTCGCCTTTATTGCCACAAGTATATACATCTACTGTGGCAAAAGCGAATTCGGGCCACGTATGAATACTTATATGGCTCTCCAACACTATGCCAACGACGCTTACACCAGGGTTGATCTTCCACGCCTTTACATCAAGTAATGTGAAACCACCTATTTCAGCTGCCTTCCTAACTATTTCTACTAAATCTTCCTCATTCATTAAAATCCCTGGGTCGCACTCGTAGAGCTCGCCGTAAACATGCTTCCCTATGACTTTCTTAATGGTAAGCGCTTCCATATCAACCCCCTCCCCTTCAATAATAAATCCCCCTCTCCCTATTTATAAATTTTACCCCCTTACCAAGCCGAGCTAGTTTAAAAGGAAGAGGTTTAATTCAATAATAAATCAGCTTACCACTACTAGATCACAGAATAGGTTCATTGAGGGGATAGGCGAAAATCCGCATCATGTTGAACAAGGTTGGTGAGGTAAAAAAAGTGTGATTGAAACAAGAGATTTAACAAGCAGGATGTTACTTCTTTTGTTCAGGTTTTTGCTCCTGTTTCTTCTCTTCCTTCTTACCCTTCTTGGACATGCAGATCCCCTGTAGAGGGCTCGATTAGGTAGTATCAATAAGGATGCTTATAAATATTTTAATGTTGAAATTGTTTGTATTATTTATGCTGTGGGCAGCATCTCATAAAATACATTAGATAACTATCGTTGCAGCTGAAGGTAGTTCTTAATAGGGTCGAAAGGAGTTAGAAGAATAATGGTGGTTACAGTGGTTTTACAACTCGACCTCACCAAGGCTGGTGGATGTAGTGATAATCCATTGTCGAGGTTGATATCCATCATAAAGGAAAACATAGATGAGGTGGAGGTTACCACAACACCCGAGATAATACCCCAGGGTTTGGCACAACTACTTGGCAATAGATATGGTTATAAAGTAAGTGTTAAAACCGTTGAGAATAATAGAATAATATATGTTTTCAAGAAGAGCTGATATTGCTTAAAATAATTTCTCTCGCAGTTCTACTCAGTCCTCTTGTTAGGAAGCCGTGTACCAGTAACATGGCCGCCTCCTCTGGTCTCAGCCCTCTTGTCTCGAGATAGAATAATTTATCCATGGTTAACAAATAATTCCTAGCGTAATGTCTGGCCTCCACTATATTATTGGAATGTATATCTAGGAATGGATGCATGTATACTGTACTCTCAGCATCATTAATCAATGACTCAATGCCATACACTATTCTAGAGCCAGATGCCCTCCTGGAGACTACGCCTCTGCCACGTAGAACAGCTATAGAGCCCCCCTCCAGTCTAGATCTTATATATGACTCCACGCTTGCACTAGGATTATCTATATATGAGTAATCTTCTACCTCTACACGTGATCCCTGTGTAGAGTTAACCAGTATAGTCTTCCCCATTGATGAGCCAGCACCCTGAATGGATTCCACTCTGGCTTGTAGTATAGAGCCAGTGTTGAATAATGCTACGAGGGCTAGCCTGCTTGCATCCCCTTGCTCAACCATGATTTCGCTGAGATCCATCGCCCTCCTACCTGATTTATGAATCAAGAGTACCTCGTGATCAACTCCTTTAACCACAGTTACTTTTATACCCATGATTCTATGTGCGGGATTCTCCGGTATTCTTAGAATCGTGAGACCTGAACCCTCTAAGATCAGCTCTATATACCCTACAGCTATCACGTCATCCTCAGAGTCCTCTACATTTACATCAAATACTCCACCAGTGCTTCGAACCCTGTAGAAGCCCTGGGACACTGTGATTACCGGGATTGATTTAAACCCTATGTTACCACTTGGTGGAAGCGGATCAATAAATACATCGGTGCTCAAGTCTTTAATTAATATGTTAGTGACAGGGGCTTCCCTGTTTAATGCTCTCCGAACAAGTTCTTCAAGCGGGGATTTATCAATGTATTTTTTAATGGTTGGTGAGTCCCCCACCCCTCTTGCAGCCGTCTTAGCCATTATCCAACCCCTCCGATCTCCTTGAATTCTAACTGTATAACCTTCGTCAACATCGATACATACTCGAATGGTAGCTTCGGAAAAATGTCCCTAACAAATCCGAGTACTATGAGCGAGACGGCTTCCTTCTCGCTTAGACCCCTAGAAGCCATGTAGAATAACTGATCCTCAGTTATCCTGAACGTAGTTGCTTCATGAGCGACTTCAGCATCCTTCTCCATAATGTGTTCTATCGGATATGTACTACTAGAGCTCTTATCGTCGAGTATAAGGCTGTCGCATTGCGTATAGCTCTTTACATTGAGGGCTCCCTTGTTCACCTGTACTAGTCCTCTATATATATTTATTCCCCCATTACTGCTAATACTCTTGGATATTATCCTGCTACTAGTATAGGGTGCGGCATGAATAATCTTCGACCCGGTGTCCTTAACCACATTACCATTACTTATACCTATCACGGTGCTCGTCGTCTTCGAGCCCCTCCCCTTTAATATCGTAGACGGATATGTCACGGTTATTTTACTACCTATGCTTCCCTCAACCCATTCTATAATGGCTCCATCCTCCGCAATACCTCTCTTATTATTGAAATTCACTATGTTCCTGCTCCAGTTCTGAACCGTTACAAAGTTTATCCTGGATCCCTTATGAGCATAGAGCTCAACCATACCATCATGGAAGCTATGCCTCTTCAGTCTTGGCGCGCTACAACCCTCAATGAATGTTATCTCGCTCCCCTCATCGCCAACTACAATTGTGTGCTCGAACTGCCCCTCTAGCTCGCTTCCAATGAAGAAAAATGCTTCAACCGGGTAGGGTACTTTAACGCCTCTCGGGACATAGACGAATACTCCACCACTCCAGAGGGCATGATGCAGCGCGGCAAACTTGTGGTCTGTGTACGGGAATACCCTACCAAAGTATTTCTTAACGATGTCTGGGTATTTCTGGACTGCCTCCTCCATAGGAAGCATTATTACCCCGAGCTCCTTGAGTAAGTCCTTCATTACAGTATATATGTTTTCACTATCGAGTACGGTTGAAAGCCCAGCCAGGTACTTGGCGTACGTCTCAGGTAATCCAAGCCTCTCGTATATTCTACGGATCTCGCTGGGTAGTTCATCGAAATTGCTTACTGTTGAAGCTACTGGTTTAACATAGTATGAAGCTATCTCATCGAGGTCTATGCTCTCAATCCAAGGAAGCCATCTAGGCGAAGGGAGTTTTTCAAATGCCTCCAGTGCCTTAAGCCTATAAAGCCTCATCCATTCTGGTTCTTTTTTCACTCTTGAGATCTCCTCTACAATACTTCTAGATAGTCTGCCCTTGATCTCTATTTCCTTTCTGTATTCAACAGGCTCGATCTCACGGTGTTCAAGACCCTTAGATAGCTCGATAGCCATACTACTTTACCTCAACCAGTTGTATCCCTCCCTAGCTATTTTATCAGCTATTTCTAACCCGCCCTCCGCAACTATCCTCCCATCCAGCATGACATAGATGATGCTGGGTTCAACGTAACTTAGTAGGGTAGGGTTATGTGTTACAAGTAGTACCCCGCCATTAGAGTATGCTACCTCCTTAATGTAGTCAGCAATTATTCGAACTCCGTCGACATCGAGGCCGCTATCGGGCTCGTCGAGGATCAAGTACTTCGGCCTTAGAACCCTGGCTTGAAGTATCTCGCTTCTTTTTCTCTCACCACCACTGAAACCAATGTTTAAATCCCTAGCGATTAGCTCGTCTTTCAACCCAATAAGCTTTGCCTCCCCGAGTATCCTTTCGGGTAATCCTGGCACGTGCTCTAATAGGTCGTTTTTACCCAGCCTCTTATTTACTGCACTCCTTATTAATGATTCAAGCGATACACCTGGGAGCTCAATTGGGTTTTGAAACACGAGAAATAGGCCGGCTAGGGCTCTCTCGTGTGTAGGCTTAAATGTATAATCTAAGCCATCTATTAATATACTCCCTTTAAGGATCCTATAGTATGGATGCCCCATTATCGCGTATACCAGGGATGTTTTGCCACTACCATTAGGGCCCATGAGGGCGGTGATGTTTCCTGTTTCCACCTTAATGCTTACATCGTTAATGACTATTTTATTGTTTACCTCGACCACTAAGTTCAATGTCTCGAGCATTTCCAACCCCTGTTATTAGTTTTATGTTTCAAGGCCTTAAAAATTAGTGGGATATATTGATTTTAATAAATAAATTTTATAATGTTGTTGTCCCACCAACTGTCAAGATTTAAAACGCTTCCTACGAAACTAATATTAATTATATCGTTGGAGAGTGAGATCTATATGAAGAAAGGATTGGATACAATAGTAATAGCGTTAGGAGGAAACGCATTCCAGACCAAAGGAGACAGAGGCGTGGCCGAGGACTATTGGAGAAATGCCTATACTGCCGCAGAACTTATAGCGAGACTCATCGAGGAAAACTATAGTGTCGTAGTGACGCATGGCAATGGTCCACAAGTAGGTATAATCGCGGAATGGATGAGCCTAGGATTAAAGGAGAAGAACATACCACCGATGCCCCTTGATGTAGCCGGCGCCATGAGTCAGGGATGGCTTGGCTACATGCTACAGCAGGCCTTATATAATAAGCTAGTAGAGAAGAAGCTACTTGGCTCCAAGGTAAGGGGAGTATTAACCATTATCACACAGACGCTTGTAGATAGGAATGATCCAGCCTTCAATGATCCAACAAAGTACATAGGTCCATGGTATAGCAAGGAGGAAGCTGAAAAATTATCGAGAGAACTTGGCTGGGTATTTAAACCAGATCCACGCGGCGGATATAGGAGGGTTGTGCCGTCCCCAGATCCCATGGGCCAGATTGAGATAGATGCCATTAAGATGCTAGTTGAACAGGGATTCATCGTGATAGCTGATGGAGGCGGGGGAATACCTGTATACAGGGATGAAAACAGCTTATTGCATGGATTAGAGGCTGTGATAGATAAGGATCTTGGCGCGGAGAGAATGGCCTCAGCGTTGAGGGCAGATGTATTATTAATATTAACAGATGTCGAGAAAGCATTTCTAAACTATGGAACACCGAGTGCTAAACCCCTTGACGTGGTGAAGGTTAGCGAGGCATTAAAATACTATAGGGAAGGACACTTCAAGCCAGGGAGCATGGGTCCAAAAATACTTGCCGGGATAAGATTCGTCCAAAACGGGGGTAAGATGGCTGTAATAGCTCATTTGAAGCAGGCTTATGAAGCGTTAAAGGGGAATGCTGGTACGAGAATAATACCTGACTAATCATGTCCATAGTTGGTTTTAAAGAACCATATCCTTTTTCTCCTATCTCTTATTCTACCTACTTGATTAATACTTTAAATTAAATGCGTTTCATATCCTGTAATTTATTATGTGAAAATACGATGTCTCTTAATCAACTTAGAGCAGACTTACAGGTGTCTCCATGAATAAGAGAGTTACTGGCGTGGTATCGTTGGTGGTTACAACTATACTTTGGGGTTCATCCTTCTCATTCATTAAGTTATCGGTAACAGACGTATCTCCTTTAACTTACGCATCTCTCAGATCATTTATCGCAGTAATATTGTTGACACCGATTATATTATTGAGGATGTATAGGGGAGTACTATCCATTAACAGCCTATATAAGGGGTTCATCGTGGGCATAACGTATTTCCTTGGCTTATTTCTTCAAGCAGCTGGAACAGTATATACAACACCGTCTCTCAGCGCCTTCATAACCGGGCTTAACTCTGTACATGTCCACCTATATGTTGCACTCGTTGAAAGGAATTATGGTTTAATAGATGGTATAGCCCTTCTTTTAGCGCTCTCCGGCCTATATGTGTTAACCTCTCCCAGCGGTGGGTTAACCATAGGTGTACTCCTTATTTTCATGGGGTCTATTGCCTGGGCAGCCCAGATAATCCTGGTTTCCCGCTATGGATCCTCTAGTATAATAGAGATATTGTATGGCATGTTCTTACCGGGCGCGCTCACATATCCCTTTGCATTAATTCTCGGAGGAGCTGTAGGCATTGAGGCTTTGATTTATATAACTTATCTCGCCGTAGCCTGCTCGGTTCTGGCAACTTTTTTCCAGGTATGGGGTCAGAGATATGTTTCCCC
This sequence comes from Desulfurococcus sp., assembly GCF_038881575.1. Taxonomy (GTDB): domain Archaea; phylum Thermoproteota; class Thermoprotei_A; order Sulfolobales; family Desulfurococcaceae; genus Desulfurococcus. Next base: position 173,920 of record NZ_JAVZPN010000003.1, read on the forward strand.
TCTAACAGCTGCACTAATATTCCTGCTTGAACCAGTTTTTGCTCTACTCTTCTCGCTGGCGATAGGGTTGGAGGAAATTGAACCATATAAAGTAATCGGGGGAGGACTAATAGTAATAGCCACCTACCTCTCATCTATGGCCGAGTTATCCTCTAATAGGTCAAAATAAAGAGGGATATCCCTAAGTATAGCTATTCCGATGTTTCGACTTAAATTTATTTACTTAGCTAAGGTAATATTAAATCAAAGAAGTGGAGGGTATTCCTTGAGGGAAAAAGTTGACGTACTGGTGTCAAATGTTCTAGTTGTAACAATGAATAATGAGCGACGTATCATAGACCATGGATACATCGCTATTAGAGGTGATCGAATAGTTGATGTTGGAGCAGGAGATGGAACCGATAAGTATATCGGTGAGGAAACAATAAATAGTCGTGGCATGATAGCCATACCTGGGTTAATGTGTGCACACACCCACTTCTACGGACTCCTTTTGACGGGGAGTCCATGGTTCTCTAAGATAGAGCCTCCCACGGATTTCCAGCAGAACCTCCAGAGAATATGGTGGGCCCTAGATGTCGAGTTAACGTATGAAGATGCCTATGCTTCAGCCCTCATGGGTTCAATATTGTTCGCTAAGTCGGGTGTGACTAATTTCTTCGATAACATTAGTAGTCCAAACGCGATCAACGGGGTCTTAGACTATATTGAGAAAGGGGTTAGTGAAGTCGGGATAAGAGGGATAATATCCTATGAAGCAACGCAGAGGAGAAGCATAGAGGAAGGGATCAAGGGGTTAAAGGAGAATGAGAGATTCATTATGAAAAATAATAGTGATCCCAGCAAGCTGGTGAAGGGAGCTGTTTATCTTCATGCAAGCTTCACCGTTACCGATGAATTATTTAGAATGGCCCGCGAAATAGCGGATAAGCATAGAGCCTTAATAGCAATACACACAGCCGAGGGATTAGTAGATGTCTACCATAATATAGAGAGGTACGGGGTAAGGCCAGTTGAGAGAATGAAGAAGCTTGGATTCCTCAGAGACGACGTCCACCTGGTGCACTCTGTTAACGTCACGGAGGACGAGCTCTACATTATAAAGGAGACAGGGGCGCATGTAGCTCACAACCCCTTAAGCAATATGTTGAACGCTGTCGGAGTAGCCAGGGTACCTGAAATGCTTAGGCTGGGGATAAATGTTGGAATAGGTAATGATGGCTATGTCTTTGATCAATTCGAGAACATGAGGGCAACATACCTCATCCATAAACTATGGAACAGGGATCCTAGGATACTCACACCTCTCCAGGTATTCGAGATGTCAACCATAAACGTAGCGAAAATGTTTCACGTAGAAAAAGAATTAGGGAGTATAGAGAAGGGGAGGAAAGCCGATATAGTATTATTAAGACCTGAGACGCCTTCAACACCGGTTAACTCACAGACTGTTCTAGGGCATATAATTAATGCTTTCAGCAGTAAAGACGTTGACACCGTGATAGTTAATGGTAGAATAATATTGAGGAACCATAGGCTAACCAGGGTTGATGAGGAAAAAACAGTAGAATACGTTCACAGGGTTGTAGAGCGTTTATGGGATCGACTAATGGAGAGAGGTAAATACCAATTAGACTATGTATGCCCTAGGCAGAAATGAGTTTTAACCAAAAGACCTTTTTACTTATTTACTTCTTCCCTATTCATTTCTAAGTTTACTGGTTTACCATGTTTCAATATGTGTTCAGGTATCTTGTCCATGTGGAGCTTTAGGAATTCTTTATCGCTTGAAAGGTTTCTCCTATTGTCTGTCAGCATGTAGACTATCCCGTTTTTAACAGGGTACCATCTTCCACAGCTGGTACAATATAGTACTGCTGTCTTAATACCTATCCTGAGGCATTCCTGGCAAGGGTAAACCTTGTTCCTATCTATTTTCTCCTTGAGGTATCCACAGTAATCCTTGCACACTGGTACCTCAATATTTTCTGTGTTTATTTCTTGGGTCTCGGATTCTATCACTGTGATCTCTAATGGGTGGTGTTTGCAGTGCACGCATACTAGGACATCTAGCCCCCAATACCTCATCACTTACCTACCACCTCCCTTATTATTGAATCAATTGATGATGATATCTCATTTAATCGTTCAATATCCTTAGCCTCGATCATTACTCGGAGCAATGGTTCAGTACCGCTTGGCCGCACCAGTAACCAGTAATCGGATGAGATGACTTTTACACCATCGATCGTTATCAACCGTTTATCCTTAAACGCTTCTTTAACTAGTTCAACCACTCTTAAAGCCTTCTCACGATCCATCCTATACTTCTTTTTCAAGGTATAATACTTTGGCAGCTTATCGAATAATTGTGATGCTGATGCATTGTACCTAGCCATCATCTCGAGAAATAATGCAGTTGTCATCCCTCCATCACGTACATATTGGTGTGGTGGATACATGAATCCACCGTTCTCCTCGAATCCACATAAGGCATCATCATTCCTTCTCATAGTGTGAGCTATATCGACACTACCCACTTTAAGCCAGGTAACCTCTATGTTGAGGGGTTTCAAAACCTCCTCCACCATTATGCTGGATGATACAGCGGTATAGACCTTCCCACTTAATCCCTTCTCCTCTTTCAGATATTTAGCTAGAAGCGTTGCTGTTCGATCTCCCCAGTTGACAATGCCTTTTTCATCTATTATTATAGCTCTATCGGCATCAGCGTCATGTGCGATACCGAGTGCGACTCCTAACTCCCTTGTTACCTTTGCTGTTTCAGCCAGGTTTTCAACCGTTGGCTCAGGGTTTCTCCCAGGGAATAAGGGATCTAGTGTTCCATTAATTACAATTGGTTTTACACCTAGTTCCTTAACTATTAGCGGCGTTGTTAATGCGCCAACACTATTAGCTGGATCTATGAGTACCCTATAGTTCTTGGCTCTAATAAGGTCCTTGTCTATATGGCTTAACACAGCTTTCACGTATTCCTCGTTAACCATCTTATACTTCTCTACACTATATGGTAGATTACTCCAGTTAACCCTCCTGAAGTTGCTTTCCCAATATATCTCTTCTATCTTTCTCTCTTCATCCCTATCGATCTCGATTCCGTGGGGGCCGATCACCTTTATCCCGTTATATTCAGGAGGGTTATGGCTAGCTGTAATCATGACTCCTCCATCAAAGCCATTAGATTTGACAACGTATTGAAGGGCTGGGGTGGGAGTGAATCCAGCATCATATACCTTTACACCTGTTGACATTAGTGCTGCTGAAACAATGCCCTTAATTATCTCGCCCCCAGCCCTTGAATCCATTCCAATAAGTACCCTGGAGCCTTTATCAAAGTAGGAGCCTATTGCTAGCCCGAGTCTCAGTATAAATTCCGGGTTTAAGTCTTCGTTTACAACTCCCCTGACTCCATCGGTTCCGAAAAGTCTCCGGGGATCGCTCATTCATTTAACCCCTCTATATATTCCTCTAAGAGAGATAATAACTCGGCACTACCCTCTCTTAACTTAAAGATAGTTATAAGTTTTCTCGACTCAGCCCATTTCTTAACTAGGAGGGCACACTCGTTTAAACGGCTTAATGCCTCATCCACGGCTTCCTCCACGTCCTCCCCGCTTGCTGATATCTCATCAAAAACCTCTCTCAATTCATTCGTGAAACCTATAGATGTATAGATTTTCCCGGTGTCTAGTTTTATCTCAAGGTATACTGGGAGCTCCTCGTCAAAGACGCGAATTACGTTATCGTAAACAACTGGTGTGAAACCATACCTCTTAAGAAACTCGGCAAGATCATTTATCATGGTAAACCCCTATAGTTAAACTAGCCCTATTATAAACTGTATTCCTTGAAATATAAAAACCTGGTTTCTACATCTACTCCATGAGGATCCTGGCAATGATAGTTTTATCCATTGAGAAGCCATGTAAGCCGGTAGTTGAATTCGTGGAGGATGCAATTGCAAGAGGTGATAAGATAATAGTAACTGATAGGGAGAGCATTAAACTCCTCCGTGAAGCAGGTGTTTTAAAGAGGTGGAGGGGTATTGAACTAATAGTGTTGAATAAACGATGCCCCGAGGAGGATTCTCTAAGGCTGATAACCCTGTATACCCCGGTGGAGGCGTTTATATGTGATCAGAGGGGCTCTCTTAATGTGTTATCGACACTGCTTACCAGGCTCAACATACCTCTTAGGGAATGCGATGTCTAATGAGTGATGATCTCCAGCTCTCGAATTAAGGATTAGCTAGCCGCGGATATGTATTTCCACGATATCCCCGTCCTCGACGATGTGTTCAAGGCCTACTTTTTCACCAGGGTATTTAACAGATTTACCCCATATCCTCGCGTAGAGAAAGTTCTTCACAAAGTCCCTATGTATGCTTTCAGCGACATCGCGTATAGTAGCGCCTTTTCGAAGTACAAGCGGCTTCTCGGATGGAGGTGTATTAGGCGACTTCGTGTATATCCGGATTAGTTCAAGCTGGTTGAATAATGCTTCACCTATTTTGTCAAGGCCCAGCCCGGTCATAGCGGAGCCGTATAATATAGGTAGATTACATGAACTCGTGAAAGCCTTTATAACGGTATCGATGTCTTTCACCAGGTCGGCTTTATTAATATATACTATAGCAGGCTTATAGGCTGTATTCTCGAATAATGCCTGTTCCACATCATCTAATGTGACTTCCCCATATATTTTTACATGTGCATTATATATCCTGTACTCCTCGAGTAGCTTACGTACATCATCAAGTGTTGCATTGAGTAATCTCCCCATCAACGTAAACCTTAACCCATGTTTTCCACTCCTGAATACCTCGATAACTACTCTACCGGCTGGCTTTGAAAGTATTATACCGTACTCCCTAAGTATTTCCTTAACCTCGTTGAATTCAGCCCTGGGATCCATTGTTGCATCCAGGATTATTAGAAGGCCATCGGCGTTTCTAGCGAGGCCGATAACCCTATTCGTGAAAATACTGTCCCTGCTTAATGGAGGGGTGTCAATTAATTGTATGTATATATCCCTATATTTAAGCATGCCTGGTACCGGATACGTAGTGGAGTAAGGGTAGTCAGCAATAATGGTTCTAGCCCCGGTTAACCTATTAACCAGCATGCTTTTACCAGTGTTAGGAGGACCCACAACAACCACTTGGACATCCCCCTCCTTCTCGATGAAGAATGAGACGCCTCTACCGGTCTTCCTTTTCTTTTTCTCCTCAATCTCTTCCCTGAGTTCAGCAAGTCTTCTAGTCGCCCAAAGTCTTAGTTTCTCCGTGCCCTTATGCTTGGGCACACTGGATAAGAAGTCCTCTAGCGCCTTTATCTTTTCCTCTGGTGTTTTAGCCTCCATTACCTTTAGCCATTTAGCCTTTGCTTCCGCTGGTAGATTGGTTACCATAGGTTACTCCCCTTCTAATATAGTCTAGTAAGGATTTCTCCTTTTTACCATGCTTCACCTGTTTACTAACGTACCAGCTGGGGGCTAGATCCCTCACTATGCCCCAGCTTCTCCTGATGTATACAGGGGGTTCACCATCTCTATACATATTAGCAAGCCATCTCCTAGAGACTGGATCGCCAGGGTACCCGGAGCCCGTTTCACCCGCTATTACTTGTAGCGCCTTAATATTGCTGTCCCTGAGTATTTTCGCTACTACGCTTGCAGCAGAAACAGCCGGGTATTTTGCGTCTGCCTTGGATTCAATGAATATTTCTACATTACCCTTGTACAGTCCTCTAGCACACTCCCCTATTTTATCATTGTAGCCCTTCACTTCATCAATATATATCCTTACCTCGGCACCCTGGTGTTGTCTTAGGATATGGCTGTAAGATAGATACTTAAGGATACTACATATCGCGGTGTATTCAAGTATATTCATGTTACTTCTGTCTATGTGGATAGGGCTTACATATGTTGCAACAATATCTATGTCCAGCGAGAGCATGTTATTTAATATTGTAAGCCTCTTCAAGGGTTCGAGGAGCTTGCTATCTCTTAATCCTATAGAAACCAGTGATTCAAACGTGCTACTTAAACCAATTACACCAGCTATCACCATGTCTCCTATAAATGGTCCTCTTCCGGCTTCATCAACACCTATTTCTATAGTCACAGGCTTACCCACTACTCCTTCCCATTATCTGCTGTATCCTCTTCAAGAGATTTTAATTATACCCCATTCTCTTAATATTTTAATTAATCCCTCAGATTGAGTGCCCCCAGTAGAATTACATCGATTTCATAATTCATCGACACAGGGATCGCGGGCAGAAACATTAGCATGTGGCTTTCTGTACCAGTTTATGTCTTTCTATGTCTTTAAGGGCTATGAGGTAAAAGTATTAATGAATAATTAAACCTGTTTTGCATTATCTGCTTGATTATATGGAATAGTAAAGTATAAAGTAGCATTAATACCTTGAAAATGATAAGGGTGAATTGGAATGGATGGATTTTTCAGTAACTTAGAGTCATGGGTGAAAAGGCAGAGCATGGTAAAAGAGATGTTTGAGAAGGCTGAGCAGAATTATAAGGAGCTGGATAGACTGGCGTTGATCACTCTTTCAAGGCTAGCTTTCCAACACATGGGGAAGACTATTGAGGCGTTCGACCAGTGGTTAAAAGATCCCATGATAACCAGCCATATGCCTAGGGAGATGCTGGTTGAACTATGGTCTAAGCTAAGGGTTATACTCTACGAGTTAATAGAGCTAGATATCGAGCACACCAGCAAGTTCAGTGAGCATCTAAGAAAACTAGCGGAGGAAAACGCGCTGAATCCATTATTTGCATTCGAGAAAGAGGAAAAAGAAACTAGGAGAGGTGTTTCTCCAACCATATAATGTGCCTATAGTTTTCTCTTGGTTTTTACATCTACCTCGACATCGAGGGGCTGTATCTTAGGCTTTAAATCACTGAATAGCTTCTTAATGGTTTCGGCGTCACCGCCCACTATATTTAAATGCGCCTCCAGGAACTCTTTGCCTGCACTAGATATGATCAGCTTCTTATTCACCCCTACTTCCACGAAACCCAGATACTTTAACATCGTTAACTCATTCAAGACATCCCTACTGGTTGGCGACTGAGTTAAAAGGGTAAAGGAGTAGCCTAGATCATATCCATTCTGCTTCATTAAGTATAGGAGGCTCATTAAGGCTTTCTCACTTATTCCATTGCTTAGCGATATTATATAGAGTAGTTTAACCGCCCTAGGATTCTTCTCAAGATCGCTTGGCGTCACCACATGCTTTGTTACTATTTTTATCTCCTTACCTTTCTCAGCACCAGTGGATTGTTGACCAGTATCCTTCTTCTCCTTTGGCATGCCTCAAACCACCATAAACGATTATTGCCTCAAATATGTTTTAACTAGTTAAAAAGCAATATAAAGCTGATTTGTTTCCAAATGACCATTAACTGAGTAGTCAGGCTCCTTGTTTCTCAGGGCTGGCTCTGAACAAGCTTTTTTCAACCTCTTCAATACTATAGCCATTCATTAGCATAACGACGGCCTTATACCTGAATAATTCAGCTATTTTATCAGCGCTATAATGTGACTGAATAGTGTTTAATAGGCTTGACACGGTGCTGGCATCCATGGGTTTAATATAGGATGCTACAAGAGTGTCGACAGCCTTAAGGGATTTAACTACCTGGTCTATGTATCTTATACTCGAGGACTCCCTAATAATGTATATGTGGAGCACTGCCGAAAAAGCAATTATTACCTCTAGGAATAATATGTCAAGCCTTAGCTCGTTGAGGTAGATGGATAGCATAATGTTTAAAACTATATTAGTTACAACACTTAACAAGCCTAGTGTTGAATTGAAATAGAAGATAGGCATACTCAAGATGGAGAAGCCGAGGGATACAATATCCGGGATAACTGGGTCTATCACAATGAATAAGGCAAATGAAACCGTGGTCATTAATAATGGGAGTGAGAGCTGTATCTTCTCCCTGATATAGGATTTTCTAGTGATATTGATGAACTCAGCCAGCTTTTCCTCGATTTTATCCAGGAAAACATATATTTCTAATTCATCAACCCCTTTATCTAACCCGGATTCAAGCTCTTTCACTAGTGATATGAAGCCGGCATACGTGTTAAAGAGATCTCTTGCAACTATCTGCGGGGTTCTAGTGGAGTTGAGCGCTTTAATCATCTCCTCAATCCTTGAAACACGGTATTCAGGTACCTTGAGATCTCTGAGTCTATTTACAAGAATGCTTATCTCCTTTGAAACTGTTTCAAAGACCGGGTTCACTCTGGCTCACTTATACGTGTTTACTATTTGGGATCAAAATAATAATAGGGGATTAAATAGCTTAATCCACCGATCAGCATATAAGTCAACTACGAATGAAGATCCCGCTCTTCAGGACGGAAGGAATCAGGTTAATGCATTATGGCTAATCGGCATTATCATTATAAAGTATGATAGATGCTACTTTTTCATCTTGTAAACACGGTTTTCGCAGCTAGCCCAATGTAATATATTAGTCCAGTAATCAACATTAAAGAACATGTAGTATATATATGTGAGGCAAGCAAGGGATTGTATAAAGGGTTTACCATTAATGGATAAAATGGTTTTATATCACTATATAATGGGGCGTCCAGTAAGACATGTAGTAATGCTCCAAGAGAACCAGCAGCAATGAAGGGCCAGGATCCTAGGGTTTCATGGGCTTCAAGCAGTAGAAGCTTATAAAGTGGCTGCATAAACTCCTCAATAACGTACATTGCATAACCGAAGATCCCCCCTATTAATATAGCTACTAGAAGCGAATGCAAGTACCCGTGTAAAGGGTATTTAAGATTGAAAACCAATACCAGGAATGGTTCAATATCAGGAAGAATGTTTGCGAGAATAAAAGTAGGCGCATGAATGACTCTTCTAAGTGGTAAACCTAGACATAGACCAGGGCCGAGATGGTAAGGTGTGAACGGCATACTAGTTTCAGCCCTGATTTTTATTTTTTATCGGGGAGTATAATAACCATGCCCTAGATCATTATTCTATAAGTGATGATGAGGAAGAAAAGACGAGGCCTTAGGGGCTGGGGTCTATGAAGACTTCAGCGGCGCTGAGCCACCGCTATCCTAGTTCATCTAAGATGATCATGTCTTAGTTCCACTTGGTTATCTGGCCTCCTCCGTCCTGAAGGCTTTCGGTTGTAAAGTAGTATAACGAGCTCTCGTATCCACCGTAGCCGGTGGTATCGAGGAGTCGATTCATTGATAGTATAAGTATATGTAGAGAGATGATACTAAGAAAGCTAGTTAAAAATCCCTCTTGCATAATTAATTATACTATGATAATCCATGCTGCTCCGTAGAGGTTTAACCAGCTTAAGTTAGATGATCAGCCAAGGTGGTATGGGATGAGTGGTATACGTGTTGAAGCACCTGTTCGTAGAAGGATAAGTGCACACAGTCATATCACCGGGTTAGGTTTGGATGAAAAAGGCAGGGCTAAAATAATCGGTGATGGTTTAGTAGGACAGACGGAGGCTAGGGAGGCCGCCGGCATAGTTGTCAAGATGATTAGGGAGGGGAGAATAGCTGGAAGAGGGATACTGTTGGTAGGGCCACCCGGCACAGGTAAGACAGCCATAGCTGTGGCAATAGCCAGGGAGCTTGGTGAGGAAACACCATTTGTCATAATGAGTGGTAGCGAGATATATAGTACAGAAAAGAAAAAGACCGAGGTACTCATGGAGGCCCTAAGGAAGTCGCTTGGAATAAAGCTCAGGGAGATTAGAAAAGTCTATGAAGGCGTTGTAAAGGAGTTGAAGATACGTAGAGCGAGACACCCAATGGTGCCTTATCTAACAGTCCCAGTAGAGGCAAGGGTGGTTCTAGCCACGAAGGATGAAGAGTTAACTTTAACAGTGCCTGAGGAAGTAACCCAGCAGCTCCTCGAGATGGGTATACGTAAAGGCGACGTAATATGGATTGATGCTGAAACAGGTAGAGTCCACAGGGTTGGACGCACCAGGGAGGTAGAGGGTGCTAGAACATATGATGTTGAGACTAAGAGGATTGTCGAAATACCCAAGGGGCCTGTGAGGAAGGAAAAGGAAATAGTAAACGTGTTAACCCTGTATGATCTTGACATGATATACGCTGCACAGAGAAGCGTGATCAGCTTCTTCGGGTTAACCTTTGAAAGAGAGATACCTTCAGAAGTAAGGCGCCAAGTAGATGAAACAGTGAAGAAGTGGATCGATGAGAAAAAAGCTGAATTACTCCCCGGTGTACTCTTCATAGATGACGCACATATGCTAGATATAGAATCATTCAGCTTTCTGACAAGAGCTATGGAGAGCGAGTTCGCCCCGATACTTATCCTGGCAACCAATAGAGGTATTGCAAGGATACGGGGTACGGACATAGAGTCGCCTCATGGCATGCCATTAGACTTACTGGATAGATTACTAATAATACCTACACGGCCTTACACACCTGATGAGATCAGGGAGATCATCAAGATACGTGCCAGCGAGGAAGAGATAGCTTTATCTAATGAGGCTCTAGAGAAACTTGTCGAAATAGGTAGTAAGACAAGTCTAAGATACGCTGTACAACTACTTGAGCCAGCTAGAATAATTGCAGAGGAAAGGGGAGCAAGCAGGATAGAGGTTGAAGACGTGGAGAGAGCTAGGAAGCTCTTTATAGATGTATCCATAAGTACCGAGTATCTAAAACAATATGAGAGACTCTTCATGAAGTAAATGAACTGGGGATGATGAGTAATAGATGTATATTGGTGATATTAATAAGGCTAGAGAATGGTTGGAGAAGGCTTTTTCTAAGACCCCCAACCACTTAGAGGGCTCGATACTTGGTTCAATGACGACTATGCCGCATGAATTAGGTGTTGAGGCTTTTCTCAGATTCATTCATATAAATGGTAATGATCCCATGGTCTTCCCTATTGTTAAAGAAGCTGAAGAGATCATTGTTAAAGGAATCGGAGGGTTATTTGATGTTGAGCACGGTATGTATACCTCGGGTGGCACAGAATCAAATATCATGGCGCTCTATGTTGGTAAAAGAGTGAACAAGGGCAAGGAGAATATAGTGGTTGCGCCATCAAGCATCCATAGATCCATAGATAAGGCATGCCTTCTAATGGGTTGTAAACTGGTAAAGATACCCGTTGATCCATTGAAGCCAGTTGACCCAGCGATCTTGGAGGAGTATATCAGATTATATAAGCCTTTCGCGGTAGTCGTAACAGCTGGCACTACGGAGGCAGGTGTCATCGACCCGGTTAAGGAAGCCGGGGAATTAGCTGAAAAATATGGTGTCTACCTACACGTCGACGCTGCTTATGGCGGCCTCCTAATACCATTCCTATATAGGAGGGGGTATATTGCCGTGGATTTACGGATGTTCCCAGGGGTATCAAGCCTAAGCGTCGACATGCATAAGAATGGGTGTGCGCCAATACCCTCGGGCCTCCTCTTCTTCTCCAACCGTGGTTTCCTTGAGCAGGCATGCTTTGATATGGAGTATATGCCGCTTGGTAAATCCTGCGGGCTCCTTGGCACGAGGCCTGGTGGAGCTGTTGTTGCTTCAGCAGCCGTCTTTATGGCAATGGGTATCAAGGGCTATGAGGAGAACGCGGTTAGAATGATGGAGAACTCGTATTACCTGTATAATGGCTTGAAAAATATCCCTGAGCTAGTAGTATTCAAGCCGATCCTGCCTATAAATGTGTTTAGGTCCCTGAGATACAGCTATATTGAGCTGTTCAAGCTTTTAGCTGAGAAAGGGATATACGTGTACAAGTCGCCATCCCTGCATGCTTTACGAGTGGTCGTAATGCCGCATGTGATCCGGGAACACCTTGATAAGTTTATCAATACACTTAAATTAATCCATGGAAGTGGTTAATCTTGCTCCCCGGTGAAATATATAAGTCGCTCACAGACAGGGACTTCAAGGTTCTCGCAGCCATCGAAAAGGGGATTTCAAGAGGAATGGAATATGTTGCCCTAGAGACCATAGAGAGGATCAGTGGCCTGCATGAAGGAGAGGTAATCCTAGTACTTGGCAAGCTCCATGAGCTTGGGTTAGTTAAGAGGAAGACTATAACAGGCTATAAGGCGTATAGGTTAACATATATAGGCTATGATATGCTGGCTTTCAGGGCCCTGGTCAACAAGAACATACTTGAGGCACTAGGAAATAAAATAGGGGTTGGCAAGGAGAGTGAAATATACATAGGGCTTGCACCAGGCGGTTTAAAGGTAGTGGTCAAGGTACTTAGGATCGGGAGAACCAGCTTCCAACGTACGAGGCTACTAAGATCTTGGAGTAGCAACAGGGTTTCAACCACATGGTATGAGGAGTCGAAGCTGGCTGCTGAGAGAGAGTTCAAAGCATTGAAAACCCTCTCCTCGATAAACGCACTTGTACCGGTTCCCCTGGGCTACAATAGACATGTAATTGTCACAGAGTACATTGAAGGCGTAGAGCTTTATAAACGCCCTGAGCTTAGGAAGCCCGAACAGGTTCTCGAATATATCATTGATACTATTAGTAAAGCATACAGGGAAGCCGGTATTGTACACGGGGATTTAAGCGAGTACAATATAATCGTAACGGTAAGCGATGAGAAGCCCTATGTAATAGACTGGCCTCAATATGTCTACAGGGAGGAACCCCATGCGTTACAATTGTTGAGGAGGGATGTTGAATATGTGGTGAGGTTCTTCAATAAGGTGTATGGGTTGAACATTGATCACATGGCGATCTATAATAGAATAGTGTCAGTTGGTTAATTGACCTCCTCCCCGCCCTAAAGGACGAGGCTTTCAGTTGTAGGGGGATCTACGGGAGTCTTTGGCTATTGTTTTGGTTTTCATACGGGTTTATAAGAGTTGATGTTGTTTCTATTGCTACATAAAAGCTTATGAACTAATGGTAAATAACATAGCGTGAATGCCTGGGTAAGGGACTGAAGGCCCCCTAAGATGCTCGAGATGTGGGGTGCTCTAGGGGTCGCCTTGAACGCCCCCAAGCCGGGTGCAGATCCAAGAAGGAATCCAGGGGAAGAGAGATGAAGGGATGACATTGAATTTATATCAGACCTGAACCCCGTGGGATCGGGTATAAATAGATGTTTTAAGCTAAGTAACTACCTAGGTGATACCATAGTCGTCACAGTAATCGGCGTGGATATACAACCTGGTTCATCGCCGAATAGTAGAAGGCAGCCCCTCTACTCAGCCGTGGTGTTAAGGGATGGAGAGATTATCGCCTCCTTCGAGGACGTTGAGTTATATAGGTTGCTTAGACTAGTATTGGAGTACCATGTTGATATTATAGCCGTTGACAACATATATGAATTAGCCTCTTCTGAGAATGAGTTGAGAAGGATATTTGAGTTGCTCCCTGGAAATGTTAAAGTGGTCCAGGTGACAGGGCCGCCGAATGATGCAAGAGATGTGAATAGTGTGGCAAGGGAGCTAGGGATAGATACGGTGGTTGAGACGCCTTTGAAGACAGCCTATGTAAATGCATTGGCAGCCTATAAGGGTATAGGTTATGAGGTCAGGTTATTTGCCGAGAAAACCAGGATAGTTGTTACAAAGGGGAGAAGTGTAACACAGGGTGGTATGAGCCGGGATAGATTCCTGAGGTGTATAAGGGCCAGTATCGCTCAAGCAACAAAGGAGATAAAGCGTATCCTGGATGAGAGCAAGCTCGACTATGATATGGTGATAAAGAGGAGTAAGGGAGGTCTTGAGAAAAGCGTGTTCATAGTTTATGCTCCAAGGGAAAGCCTGTATGGTTTAATAAAGCCTTTAAAGTACAAGAATGTTAAGATAATTATTAAGCCGTATGCGAGCAGGAAGCCAATAGGGCCAGTGAGTGATCAAGCCAGGAAACCTGTGATAGTCGGCGTGGATCCAGGTATGAGTATAGGTGTCTCAGTTCTTACGCTAGATGGGGAACCAGTACTCATAACCAGTATGAAGAGCCCTGATAGGGATGAAATAGTTAACTTGATAAGCAGGATTGGTAAACCTGTAGTAGTTGCGACGGATGTTTCAAAACCGCCTGAAACGGTTGTGAAGCTTGCATCAATGCTTAACGCGGTGCTTTACGTTCCCGAGCAAGATATAACTATCGATGAGAAAAACAGGATAGCTAGGGAATACTCGGAGAAATACATGGTCAACATACCTGACTCACATACTAGGGATGCCTTGGCAGCTGCTGTGAAGGCGTATAATAATTATAAAGCCACTATTGAAGAAGTGAAATCGAAGCTCGCTAACGTGAAAAAAGTAGATAAGTACCAGCTTATAGCCGAGATAATCAAGGGCAAACCCTTCTCAGAGGTTCTCGAGGAACACTTTAAAAGAAGTATTCCTAAGAGCTCCCCAGTAGTAGAGGAGAAGATGAAACCAACCACTACACCTGTATGCGAGAAGTTAAGTGAGAAAGTGAACACGTTGGAGGCACTAGTCCGGAAACTACTCGATGAAATAGAGAGAAAAGACCTGTATATAAAAGATCTAGAATTAGAGCTGAAACTCACGCGCTCTAGGAAGCCAGGGATAGAGGATTACGAGAGAAAGATAAGTGCTTTACAAAACGAGCTGGAAGCCTTAAGGAGGAAAATAGAGGACAAGGACAATGTTATTAGGGAGCTATATGAGAAGCTGTTGCAACTGGAGGAACATGTAGTTAAGCTGGGTCGCGGAGACCTAGTAATGATACCAAAAGTGAGTACAATGCGTAGGGAGGGGGTGCTAGTTAACCGCGGTGTCTACATGGAGAAAGTATTAGAGGTATCAAGCGAGCTAAAGGACATCTTAACTAGTGGAAGGGGCTTCATTGTTTCACCCGTGGTGGCAGTCGACCCGTTAAAGGAGAGGATCCCGGTGGTGAAACCGGAGATCATATATGACCTAGGAGATTATGTCATAGTTGAAAAAGGAGTCATTGAGAAGGCTAACGAGCTCTGGCGTAAAATAGATGAGTTAATCGAGTTGGAGAGACATGAGAGAATATTGAGGATGATAGAAGAGTATCAGAGGTCTAGGAAAAACAGCTAGCTTAGTACAGTGTTACTTGATCGTTTAGAACCATCTCGGTGACCATCTTTATATTAGCGAGTTCTTCATCTGCTATACCATGGATCTCGCTCATGATATGTGAGGGGATATCGTTCATCGATGGATCACTTGGAATCAATTTCACGCTTGCGACAAGCGGTTGATCTATCGGCTTACCGATCTGGCTCAATAGCTCCACATATACATCAGAGAATATGCCGTTGTATACTTCATAGACTCTCTCAGCTATCCTTCTAGCAACCACATTATATATCTTGCCTACGTGGTTCACAGGGTTCTTCCCAGCGGTTGCCTCAAGGCTTATAGGCCTCATAGGAGGGATTAATCCATTGGCACGGTTGCCTCGCCCGGTTGCGCCATCGTCTCCATGCTCGGCAGAGGTGCCTGTGACTGTTAGGTAAAAGCTATTCTTCTCCGGTATATCAGCTGTGTTTACATGTATTCTAATATTATAATCTGGAGCTATTCTACCAGCCAGGTCTGATACAACGTTTACTATGTCTTCTTTAACCTTTAGATATTCATATTTATCCCTTACCTCGCTGTCGACTATTGCAGCCGCTATTGTTAACACTATATCCTTATTCCTTCTCAGACCCATTACTTTCACGTCTTCGCCTACAGCTGGTACCCTGGATTTAAACTCTGGACTGTTCAATAATCGCTCGCTCTGCAGTACTAGTTTTTCCAGTGTGGAAAGGGGGGCGTAGCCTACACCGATGCTTGTATCGTTTGCAAGGGGTATGGATGATCTCCCAGCATCAAATACTGTTACGAGGTCTGCACTGCCCTTTCTAACCATGTAGTCCACTATTACGTGTCTCTCTGGATCCAAGTATCTCATGTTCCTCTTAATCCAGTCTTTAACGGCCTCCATGATTATTTTACCGAAGGGTACTTTAACTATGCCATCCTCAACTCTTACCTCTGTAGTAGCCCTGCCTGCAACCACTATGTATATAGGCTCTAAGAGCGTGCCACCGCCAAATCTAGGGTTCGACTGTCCTCCGACAAGCAGTGTTTTATCGAGGTTGTGATGTAATATTGTGCCAAACTCTTTTAAATAGTACTTTGAAAGAGCTCTTGAAGCGGCCTCGCTTGCTGAGTCAGCTATATAGTCTGGGTGTCCTACTCCTTTTCTCTCGACTAGTTCAACCTTCATCCTGCTTACACTAGTCATTCTTAAAAGCTCTACTTCTATATTTCTACCTCCTCCCACAATCATCCCCCTTACCGGCTTTAACATGTACTAGGATTAAAAGAAGGTCTAATATAGAATATAAGTTTAACTGATGTAAATCCGGAATAGATGCAGGGAACCCGTGACCACCCTTAGGGTGGGGAGGAGGCCAGTTGTTGAAGACTAGTATTGGTGGAAATAGTGTTCTAGGGGGAGGATTCTTCAATCATTTAATGGGGTGGAGACTAGCATTATATCCGAGGATCCAGGTATCTTTGACTCGATCTCGCTTAGAGGGATCTTATACTTAACACCTCTTTGTCTTAGAATAATTTCCTCCAGGTATCCAGCAATTTCTTTGGATATGTCATGTGGCTTTTTATCACCGGGGGTGATAACCACGTATGCCATAGCCTGGCTTCTAACTAATTCTTGGGGGCCTACCACTATCTTTAAGTACTCGCCGTAGATATCATCAATGTATTCCCTGACTCCTATCCCAAGTCTTAACGGTACTTGGAGATAGTTTTTCGAACCGTAAACCATGAACGCTCCTCTGGGTAGATACTCGCCTGGTGGGGGAGTCTTCGAGACTTGCCGACCCGGTACCCAGTAAACCTCTATGTAGCTGAAACCGGCTTTCCACGCTTTCGAATAGCATGCTGCTAGATAGGAAGCGTCGACCACGTCTTCCAGACTGTGGGCACCCCCGCTTTTTAAAACTACGGCTGAGCCTCCATGTATGTCTGCATGTATGAATACATCGTTTTCACCGAGATACTTACGTACTACCAACTCGTTTTGGGATTGATCCCTGCCACCGATGGCTAGAAAACCATTTCTGGTGAACAACCAGTGGAATCTTTCATACCAAAATGTGGGGGAGGGTTTTCTAATAGTCTTCTCCTCAGTATTCATACTTATCGATATAGTGTTCAATTGATGATGCATTTCCTCGAGTACTTTCTTAGCTGATTCAGTCTTCCTTACTAGTTCACCACGTTTTCTCTCCAGCTCTATTACCTGTCTACTCAGGTCTTCACGTATCGATAGCTCAAGTGTTTTCTCGCTGAGTTTGACCACGATCACTCCTTTATCCTTACGTACCTCGATGACACCATTGCATTCCTCGACTATGTGTTCCCAGCCCTTCTTCTCCCTGGTTTCACGGGCACATTCAAGTATCTCCTCGACTACATGGTAGTTACTGTATATGGTTTGAAGAATGGACTCTATGTTTTCTATCTCATTGTTATACTCGGCTATTATCTCCTCTTGCCGCTTGATTCTCGCCTCGATCTCCCTGAGTTTTTCCGTTATCTCCTCCATTCTCGCCTGGTAATCCAGGTATGCTTCGTATTCGGTGAAGTAGACATCTATAGCTGTGTTGATATCGTCAAGGGGCTTCACGGTTTTATCGTATACCTCGCTGAATAGCCTTGGTTCATAAGAGGTGTATATTTCAAGCTTGTTTTCATCGCCATACACCAGGTATCCCTTACCATTCGATGCCTCATTCACTATTCTCCTGTATTCATCCACAAGCTTCTCGAGATCCTGGTAAGGTATTTCCAAGACACCTTTGTTTTTAACTCCGTATAGTCCAGCACGGTGTATCGCTTCTTCAGCTATATGGCCTGGAATACCCCATGCTGAGATAATAGTTCTCACTAGGTCCCTTCCGCCCTTAACTACATTTAATAAAGCATACTTGTCCGATGGAGGCGGGCTCTTCAACGGGGGTGGACTATATGCTTCAGAGGGCTTTATGCTTCTATCCCTGTACTCCATGAACCTCGATGCATATACTATCTTATTGCTTTGATCCGTTATGATCCATTGTCCCCTTGGGAGTAATTCCACATAGTGTTTCAGGGTTTTATCGTGAATACTTGTCTCAAACAATATTATTCGCTCCCACCATGGCTGTTTAATAGACGTGATCCTGGAGTCCCTTATCCTGCTTCGAAGAAACCTGGTGAAGCCATCAATATCCTTCTCCTCAGGGTGGCTTCGTGAGAGATGCATCCTTACCCCGGGCTCTATTTTAATGATGTATACTCCCTCGCGGCATCTTAGCTTGAGGATCCAGTATGATTTATAATGGTATGCGTTATCTATAAGGCAGCCCGTGACCACGCTACTGTACTTGTTCACCCATGAATGGATATCCAATATATCCATGGCCTTCTTAAGCAAGCCCTTCACCATTATTTAAAATTAGTTTTAACGAGATTATTATCATGTGGTGCAGGCGAATGAACATTGAAGATGCTATATGGCTTATCAGACTTGCCTCAGGGGTTGTATACGGCGTCATCACGTTTATCCTACTGTATTTCATGGGTCCCATGCAAACCAGTGTTATAACCTGGAGTCTTTCACCTATAGTGTACTATATAACCATAATCTTCGTCGCGGTAAGGTATAGGCCTACTAAAAGGATGCACCTGTATCTCAGGGGATTGCTCTCTTTTTACACGGCATGGTTATCAACAGTCTTCATATTATACGATTTGATCCCGGTGAAGCTATCGCCATGATTCCCGGTGGATGTAGTAAGCCGGTTATTATAATAGAGCACTTGGAAGATGGATTGAGTCCATGGATACTCCTCGAATACAGACATCTCTCCGGTTTCTACGGCTCGAACTGTGTGGTGTTCACAAATATCCCTGAGAAATACCATAGAATATTAGGCAGATATGGAATACCGGTTAAGGAAAGCATTATTGAGATCATTAACAATGGTGTCATCAAGCCCGGTGAGGCGATAATACTTGATCCAGTCAGTCCCAGAGAGCTAACCTACGATATCCTCTCTAGAACTAAGTACATAGTAGTTGGAGGTATATTAGGAGATCACCCGCCTAAGAAGAGAACCTGGGAACTTATAAGTAGCAGGCTTAAATCAATCGAATCCTATAACATAGGGGATGGGCAATACAGTATAGATGGGGCAGTCTACTACATATACTACATGTACTTAAATAAGGGGATGGAGGGCTATAAGTACGTGGATGGAGTATCAATCAGGGATGGCGATAGGATAATTCATTTACCGTTCAGATACCCACTGGTAGAGGGCAAGCCGTTTATATCGAGTGATCTAATCTATTACATCCTTAATAGAAGAATACCCGATCACGTCTGGAAAGAGATAAAGGGTTGAAATATATAGGGGAAATCCCGCCGGGGGGATTTGAACCCCCGGCCACCCGGTGTCTATGCCCCCACTACAGCCGGGCGCTCTGCCGCTGAGCTACGGCGGGACTCCCATCGACAATTTAATTATGGCAGGGTCTTATATAGTTTTCAACTAGGGGGAGATATGGAGGACATAGAGAAAATACTCAATGTTATCAGGGATAGCATCAATGAGATCGACGGGATTCTAGGCCGTAAGGATTCTATACGTGAAGAAGTATACAGGCTTATCAGAGAGCTCACAAGGAACTCTAGCGACGTTGTAACACTGGTACACAGGGGGCTCATCGGCGATGCCGAGAAAAGGCTCAGTATCGCTGAAGATATCGTTAAAAAGATAAACGGGTTATTGAAGGAACACCCCGACATATACTATAGTGGCATGGTTTACAATGGGTTAAGCGAATATGTTGAGGCAGTATTGTTCTATGAAGTAATAGTTAAAAACAATGCCTCATCGTGGAGACGCCTAGACGTACCATATGTTCCATATTTACAGGGACTGGGGGACCTCATTGGGGAACTCAGGAGATATATTATTAAATTACTTGACAAAGGACTAATAGAGGAGGCGGTTAAATACTTTAATCTCATGGAGGAGATATACATAAGCCTGAGGAAACTAGATTACCCGGACGCCCTCACACCAGGATTGAGACATAAGGTGGATGTAGCATCCAGGCTTGTTGAAGACACCCGGATGCTTATTCTTAACACGAAAAACGCGTATATCTGTGCGCCTGGAAAACTTGAAGCCTAGTATTCAGGAATGTATCTGTTGATGTCAAATATATTAGATTCTTCACCAGAATATCTAATTAGGTAAGGTGCTTACCATACAAACCACGTGAAACCTGTGGTGAACAACAATGGGTGGCAGAGAGTTCTCGGAAAACGAGATACAGATACTAAAATACCTGGTAAGGCATTCAGGCCATGAGATATATCAAAGCCAGTTAAGCAAGGATTTAAACCTCGACCCGAGGATCATTTCGAAAACCCTCATAAAACTCGAGGAACTCGGTGCCGTGGAAAGAGCCTCTATCACGTATGGCGGCCGTAAGACATTCCTAGTTAAACCAGTGAGAGAGAAACTAGTTAGAATCATGGAGGAGGCGGGTGTAGATCCTTATTCGCTGGAAGAAGTATTCAACGATGTAGCGGATATCCCATGCATTAAGTGTCCATATATATATAAGTGTTATGAGGGAGGATACTACGATCCCGCTTCATGCCAATGGCTCACAGATTATCTGAGGAGAAGCGCTGGAACTCATGGCAGTTTAGTCAGCCCTAGAAGCGGATCCAAGACTCAAGGTATTTGAGAAGGATTGTTAAAACGTTTTCATAGAAGAGCCTTTATATAGGGAAGGCGCTATCACACCTCTTTCATGCAGCTTTATTATTTTTTCAGATAACTCTTTCTGACTAAACCAGGATCCATAAGCCTTCCCAGAACCTATTAACCGGCTTATCTTCACCTCTATATCGCTAGGTATCCTCGCTGGAGGATGAAGCCCCAGCGGCGAACCCGGTAATGGTAGATAGTAATGTACGTGTATCCTGCCGTTATTTCTTATTACTTCATCTATAAGTTCTAGAGTTAGCTCCTGGTCCTCCCGTGTTTCACCTGGTATCCCGAGAATGATGTCAACGCTTGGTATGAAACCATTCTCTGAGATCTCCTTTACGGCATTTAAAACATCTTCAACACTATGTCCCCTCCTTATTAATCTAAGTACCCGGTTACTTCCTGATTGAGCTCCTACAATGATCTCTCGGTTGTTCACGTATTTCCTTAGTACTCTTACTACATCCTTGTTCACGTGTTC
The DNA here is from genome assembly GCF_038881575.1 of Desulfurococcus sp. Classification (GTDB taxonomy): domain Archaea; phylum Thermoproteota; class Thermoprotei_A; order Sulfolobales; family Desulfurococcaceae; genus Desulfurococcus. The sequence continues at coordinate 195,286 of NZ_JAVZPN010000003.1, forward strand.
CGGTCTTACTTCACTAGGGAAGGAGCCGTAGAATACGCGTCCACCGATACCTCTCAGAGCACTATGTATCGATGAGAGAAGCTCCTCGATTAAACCGGTGTCGGGCTCACGGCTTATTTTCGTAAGCCCGTATGATAGGCTATCCGGCGTTATAAACCTGTAATCCCTTACACCGATCCTAGCCATTTCCTTAACATAGAACACTATTTTTTCAATGCTTCTATGCCTATAGCTCATTCCATGTATATAGCTCACCTGGCAGTAAAGGCATCCATATGGGCATCCCCGCGTTATCTCTAATGGATTAATTATTCTCCTCCAGTATGGGAAGGGATCGTGTTTATCGAGGTCTACGGGTCTCGCCCTACCCGTGGTTATCACCTTGTCTTCCTCACGGAAGACTATCCCCTTGCTTGTAAATGGATCCGTGCCGTTAACCAGGTGACGTAGGAACTCATCGAGGCTTTCCTCGGCTTCACCTATGAAGGCTACTTTGAAGCCGAGGCTGAATAGGGTTCCCAGTGGATCTCCTGTGGCATGAGGACCACCTGCTATCGTAATACAGTTTTTCTCCTCGAGGTATTTGAGGATGCTTTTTAATTCACTAAGGAATGCATCATTCACTAACATGGTTGTTAGAATACTGTATCCTACAACGCATTTCTCATTATTCATTAAAGCTTTGTTGACAGCTGCGTAGAGCTCGCTGGCGTCCTCGGCTAACACTACTCTTACACCAGGTATTTTATCAGCTACAGCGATAAGCGGGTTTAAGCTATACCTCACCGTTTTATCATACCGTAGAATCAGTCTTACACTCATGCTAGGCACTCCTATTCCGGGTACTTATTGGGGAGATATATTTAAAGCGTCTTTAAACCAAAATTATACTCCAGTAATAAATGTTTAGCCTATGGAACTAGTGAGGCGATATCAATGACTAATTTAACCCAGGATGAGATCGAGGAATTAGCTAGGAGAGTAAGATTGAAGATATTGCATGAGGATGAGGAAGTAGTCCTCATGACAGCCCCTAATGAGGAGCAATTGGAATCCATCATAAAGGAGTTGATAAGCTATAAACCAATGAACCTGCGTGAAATACATATAATACTATCAGGTATCGCGAGTGAGGATAAAATCAGAAGAGCGCTTAACTCTCTACTAGACCGTGGTGAAGCCTATATAACTAGTGATGGAAGATACATTAGCACCTAGCCCTTTTATCTATTTCAGGTATCCATTCAATGACCTCGAAGAGGTTTTTAACTACTATTTCAGCCCCCTTCCTCCTTAATAATTCACCTCTATACTCATCCTTATTTACCCCGATGAATGGTATGCCGAGCTTCTTACAGCTGAGTAGATCCGTTGTAAAATCACCAATGCATAACGCGTTGCAGGGGCTTACCCAGTGTTTTCTAAGGATGTATGATATAAGCCATGATTTATCGAAGAGGTATTCTTCGAAGCCGTTAAGCCTCTTAAGGTCGCATACAGTGTATACTTCATCTACGTACTCGCTTAACCCATGCATCCTAAGATCCCTCCATATATACTCACTACTAGTCTCACGACCCGATACCACAGCCACCTTCACGGAGAGACCTTTAAGGAGTCTCAGGAGATCTCCGACGCCATCCATCGGTAGTGAGTGTCTTGAGACATATAGTCTCCTAAATAAAACCCAGAAATCAACCTCACTTACGTCTTCAGGGATACGAGTAGATAGCTTATCCTGGTTTAACAATGTCAGGAATTCTTCAAACGATATAAAGCCGCCTCCATAGTGTTTAAGAGCGTTTGAATAGGCTTCGTAGAAATCAAATACATTATATACCATTGTTAAATCATAGTCCAGTAGCACCAGTCTGATATTCAATAAATACACCCTTCCCCAGTATCTTATACTCAATGTGCTGGCAGCGCTATTCAAAATGAGATCCATAGTCAAAAATAAAAGCTTATTTAAGCTAAGAGACTACACAGGATCAGGTATTCGGGAGACACCTCATCTTTAATACGGTATTCGGCAAATTCATCATCAATACGGAGCTATTGTTGAAAGGGGTTATTAATGGTTAACATAGAGGTATGTGAACCTCTCCCCGACGGTGGATGTGGGCGGATGGAATATATTATCAGAGACAGCGTGATTTACTTCAAGGGAGAACATCCTCTTATATTATTCAAGCATGACCCGGATACAAGAGTGTTCTGTGAGGGATATTTCATGCAGGTGTTTACCTGGGTGAGAGAGAAATACACTATGTGGGGGATTAAACCAGGGGGTAAATGCGTTATTGCTTCAGGTGGTGTTTTAGAGGATCACGGCGACTACTATGTATATCTCCAGGAACCAGGTAAGATACGGAGAGTGAAGCCCGCGGGTCTCAACGAGTTTTTAATACTAGTATTGAAAACCAAGGATTATATCCCTCTAGTGGTAGATGATGCCAGCATAGCCTCGACACTTATCAATGCGGTTCATATATTTAGCGATGAATTAAACAGGGAAAAGATACCGTCGCTACTAGGAAATAATATTCCTAATACTCATTGATTCAGAGGGGTGTAAGTATTGTTAATCGACATGCATATTCACTGTCATGAATTAAGCCCTGATACGATAAAGGAGTACCTTGGGAAATACAGGTTGGTATGCGTCTCAGATGATCCATTGTCGAGTATGAAGACTATGAGACTTGCTGAAGCATACCCTGATATAACGCCCTGTGTTGGTATTCATCCATGGAGCATTAGGGAGTATAGTATCAGTGATTTAAAGAACATATTAGATACAGCGGTGGAAAACGATGTTAAATGCCTGGGGGAGATAGGGCTTGATAAACGTTTCACACCGGAAACCTTTAATAAGCAGTTGGAGTTCTTAAGGGAAGCCGTGGTTTATGCCAGGGAGTATGGTTTAATACTCAATATACATGCAGCTGGTGCTTGGAAGGAAGCGTTCGATGAAGTATATAGAGGAGGCATTGAAAAGGCGTTTTTCCACTGGTACACTGGTCCCCAGGACCTATTAAATAGCATAGTTGAAGCAGGCTACTATGTAGGATTAAACCCTGCGTGGAGGATCCAGGTTAAACATAGGGAGATTATTACACGGGTACCAATGGAAAACATATTAACAGAGAGCGATGCCCCATATGAGTACCATGGGTTGAAACTAATGCCCGATCTAATACCGGACTCGATAGAGTACTTAGCGTCTATAAAAGGTAGTAGTGTTAGAGAGATAGAGGAGAAAATATGGAGGAACTACTTAAAAATCACTAGCTCTAAGTAGAGGCGGATGCTTCATCATTGAATACCACTAATACAAGGTTGCCATTTATATTACGGGTAATTGTAACCGAGAAGTCGAGTGCATTTATACTAGCACTCTTAACATCGCTTAACCCCAGGTTCCTGAATGCAAGTATCTCCACCCTGGCTAGATCCACCGCTCTATTCAGTAATGCCTGAAACTTTTTCTCACTCATTTTAACAGCGTTCGTGGCGTAGTCAAGTACTCTGCCATTCTCATCCATCTTTACAAGTATAAACCCCATTCAACCCCCTATCGGTGAATCAGGGGGTCACCTTTTTTAAAAGAAGGGGCTTATTATTACCTTGTGCTAAGGGTGTTCTGCAGTTCCTCGAGTACTTTATAAAGGTTTTTCACGAACCCATCTATTCTCTCCTTAAGTAATCTATTGCTATCTATGCATGTATTTAACTCCTTACTCTTCGCCTCCATCTCGCTCTGAAGCCTATTAACCTCTTCTTTGAGCACCTGTACCTCATTCTCCCTATGCTTCAATAACTCCGTTAACTCATTGACCCTGACCTCGAGCTCTCTGTTTCTCTCCCTTTGTTTCTCAAGCTCCTCCTTAAGCACCTTGATTTGGTCTTCAATGCCTGCGGCAGGAGCCTTGATGAATGGTATGAGTAGCTTTAACTCTCCTTTCTTGAGCTTCTCGTATGTTTCATGGACTAGCTTACCAGCCTTTGTCTTCATGTTTAAATGGCTCCTTATAGTGGTCTCGCTTCTTCCTAGCTCCTCAGCTATCTGGCTGATGGGTAATCCAGCCTTCATTCTGGCATATGCTCCAGCCGCCACCGCTAGGCTGTCAACCCATGTAGACCTCTCTACAGGATCATGTATTAATTCAAGGATTTCCGGTCTGTAGAGCGTGCCTATTATCAGTGCCATCTCAAGCTGGCTTATCTCGCGTTTGCCAAGCGGCTTCAAAGGTATGTTTGATAAATCGATTAAGACATCTCCGGAACCACTAGTACCTATATTGGTGGCTTCCCCGGTAGGATTGATTTCACTCATTTTCCCACCCTATATTATTACTCTATATATCAGGATTTAAAATCATCCCTACTCCTGTGATCGATGATTATTCTTCAGAGAGAACAAATAATATTCATGATCAGCGATCATTCACCACTTCACGAGACCTCACCTTTCAAGGCGGGGAGCTCGTTTATAAGCTTTTTGCCACATAACAATACCTGGAGTTGATGCACCCGAGAATGTAGCATCAACCTACCTAGCAACCTGAAAAAATTAAAACAGCCATAAAAACATAAATAGTGTTTCAATCCATCTAGCTGGGCGTATTGTTCACGGGGGTAATGCGTTATGAGCACGTATTTCATTAAGGGGATCCCGGTTAAAGTATTAAATAACATGGTTGAGGAGCTTAGGCTGAAAGGCTTATGGACTGAGAGGCATTCCTACAGCCTGAGAATAATGTATAATAATAGATTCGTTGCTTCACTACATCTTTATCCAGGATTCAATGAAGCAGTGCTTAAGCTTATAAGCGGGGATCCCTTCATAAACTCGAGGATAAGGAGTATTGTTAAAGAGGTAATGAGTATCTACCTATCGGGATACGTGGTTAGAGAAGTCGAGGTCGAGAATGTATTAGACATGTATAATGCTTGAAGACGCCTTTCTAAGCCTGTTCATAACTGCTAACCCGATACCTGTTTCAGGGAATCCCTCAACAAATACTATTTTACACCCTATATTATCGACGTCTCTCAGTATTTTGAAGAGGTTTTTAGCTACTTCATATAGGTTTCTCCTAGAGCCAATGATTAATACGGCTTTCACTTTCTCCAGCTTCCTGTAATAACTGCTTGTTTCAATAGATGAAACTATGCATACATCGCTATTAGTGGATACGCTATATATATCCCTAACCGCCTCAATGATTTTATTAACAATTACGCTGTAATCATCTGCTGCAGACTCAACCAGGATCAACTTTGCCTCTGGGGAGTAATGCCTATACTTTATTCCGGGTGCCAGAGCCACCTCCGAGTATTTGAGGCCCCTAGCGAAATCAGGTATAGCTATTTTTCTTCCAAGCACCTTCTCGATCTCCTCCACTGGGTAGGCACCAGGCCTGAGTAAGGTGGGTGGCTCCTCAAGTATATTCACAACCGTTGATTCCACCCCGAAAAACGTCTCTCCAGCATCTATAACCGCATCAATCCTGCCCATGAGATCCCTTATCACGTGCTCAGCCATCACAGGGCTTGGTCTACCTGAGAGATTAGCGCTTGGAGCTGCTATCGGGTAGCCAACCATGTTTATTAACTCAAGAGCTGTTGGATGACCCGGCATTCTTACAGCAATAGTGTCTAATCCCCCCGTAACTATCTTGGGTACCCTGGGGTTTCTCGGCAGTATCAGTGTTAAGGGGCCGGGCCAGAATCTATTTATCAACCTGTATGCGTCTTCAGGTATATTCAATGCGACTTCTTCAAGCATGTCTAGAGTAGATATATGTATGATTAAGGGGTTGTCAGGAGGCCTCATCTTAGCCTTAAATATTTTCTCAACAGCATCCTCGTAATATATGACTGCGCCGAGCCCATACACTGTCTCGGTTGGAAAGGCTACTATACCTTTATTCAACAATATTCTCACGGCTTGGATCAGGATCTCCCTGCTGGGATTAAGTGGATCAGTTCTTAAAATAAGCGTCACAATCCTCACCGGTTTCCTGCTTAACTATTTAACAATGATTATAATCCTGTTTAAACTTATGAATTATTACGATACGTAAGGGTTGATGTCTTCTTGGATATGGAGAGAATACCCTCTGGGATACCAGGGCTAGACGAGCTCATAGAGGGGGGTATACCAAGGGGTTTCATGGTTGCTCTCGTAGGTGAACCAGGTACCGGTAAGACAGCTATGTCGATACAGTTCATATCAAAGGGGCTACTGGAAGGCGATAAGGCAATATATGTTACAACAGAAGAGTCCAGGGAGAGCATTATTACCCAGGCTAAACGGTTTGGAGCTGATTTAAAACCATATATTGATGATGGAAAGCTAGTTGTGATAGATGCGTTAATGGGTGAATACGGGGATCTATGGAGTCTTAAAGAACTAGACATAGATGAATTAATCTCTATCATCATTGAGGCAAAGAAGTACCTTGGCCCAGGCCACGCTAGATTAGCCATAGACTCTATGAGTGCGTTCTGGCTTGAGAAGCCGGTCATGGCTAGGAAATACAGCTACCAGGTTAAACGGGTTTTGAGTAAATGGGGATTCACAATACTTGCTACAAGCCAATACGCGGTAACAACTCAACTAGGCTTCGGCTTCGGCATCGAGCATGTTGCCGATGGAGTAATAAGGCTCCGTAAAAGCATTGTAAAAGGAGTCCTCAAACGCTTCCTAGTTATCGAGAAAATGAGGCAGACCAATCATGATCAACGCGTGTTCGAAGTAGAGATAGTGGATGGCTTAGGAGCCCGAATTACTGGACCCGTGAAGGCCTCAAGATGGGATTTAGCACTCCCACCAGATGTAGTAGCGAGAATTATTGAGAGCGGCTTTGATAAATTAGAGTACGAGGGCTAAATATTGGACTCATGGAATTCATACATATAATCCCGTACACCGGGCACGTATTTATCCGGCTCTAAGCTAGTCAAGTAGTTGAAGTATATACAGGCTATCTCATGCCCCTCCTTCTGAAGCTCTTTAACTGGCACACGGGTTATCTCATGAACTTCGTCCCATGTGAGTGCTTGAAGAGACTTAGTGAGCAATACTATTTCCTGGAGACGGGTCAGCTTAGGCCTTACATCCGGGTGGAGCAACCAATGTATTCTAGCAATCTTAAACATAATATCTGCAGCAGCCTCGAAAGTCATGGGTCCCTGGCAGTACGTCCATAGACGATCTATTGCCACAGGAGTGAACATGTATATTGGTTTATCACGATATACGTATGGCTCGCTGTCAAGAATAAGTAGGGCTATCTCGGGCTCCATCTCCCTGTAGTTAACCGGTATACTATTAAGTATCTTGGATTTAAACTCGCCTGCAGCCTTCTCAACCAGTCTTCTTGCTACCTCACTTATCGGCTGTATCACCAGTATTGTATACTCCCCGCTCACAGGATTTCTATCCGGGCTGATGTGTACAGGGATAAACCCATTTCTAAGCCAGAACCTCAATAATTGCTCGTTTACACCAAATCCAGAGCCAATCCAGTCCAATCCCAGTCGAACAGCCTCTTCTCTTATTCTATTAAGTATCCAGCTTCCAATCCCCCTACCCTGTACAGCTGGATGCGTTGCTATTCTTACTATACGCCACCCCTTGGTCTTAGCGAAGTCTACATATCTCAGGTGCTTAAGAAACCTATCCGGGATAATGTTTCCAGGTATCTTCGACCCTTTAAGTAGTTCGGTGGCTGTTGCCTCATCTATTGGTCCCTCGTAGGCTATCTGAACCGCGCAAACTATTTTACCATTCCTCGTCTTCGCAGCCCTCACAAGGTGGTGGGGTGCATCGGCTATCATTCCGAGATCGTCTGGCTCGTTACGGTAGTGTGCCAGGACGTATATTCCAAATAGCTGCCTCAGCTCATCCTCATTATTAAATAATTCCTCTGGAGCATATTCTACATACATGAGGTTGCCTGACTCTATGTCCTTCAAGTCCTCCTCGCTCAACTCGGCTGGCTCAGCATCGAGGAGAAGTGTTTTAAACTGCCAGTTTTCTATGGGGTCATCGTAATTGTAACGTATTGGCTCAGTCATTTCATACTCGTATAAGATAATATCCTTGCTATTCTTTATCCTCTTAAGGAATCTCACCGAGAACCCTCTACCGGCACCCTCGTAGCCATGTATAGTGCTCGAAAAGATTATCCGTTTATGTGACTCCAGGATCTTGTATAATAATGGAACGTGGATACCAGCAGCTTCATCCACTATGACTATATCACCGTTGATTTTCGGGATGTTTAATGGCTCCCAGTACTCTATGCTGAACCTATCGCTCCTTAACTCTATTACATTCCCATCCCTCTTGATTACATCGTATTTATACCCTAGTTTATCGAGGACCTTCATGGCGAGCATCATTAAGGATTGAATATTGCTTGGCTCCGGTGCTGTAACAAGGACTCGTGGCTTAGGCTTTACTTTTCTAAGTAAGTGTATTAATCCCACAGCGCCTATGCCCACTGCACAACTCTTCCCCCTTCCCCTATCCGCTGTAAGTACAAGTACTTTTTTCTTACCGGGAGGTGGCTTCTCGTAGAATTCCTCGATGATTTTCAACACGTTGACTTGGTCCATGGTTAAGGCGTGCTCGTAAACCCCGCTCGGGAACAACGTGTTTTTCGGTATATCTATTTTTCTCTCGTAAGGCTTATACTCGTTTCTTAGTTCAAGCCTCTTTATAATTCTATTATTGTCAGCATCATAGATACCTATTCCATCGAATTCTAACAGGTGTTTTTTAACCCATTTAATAAACACGTGACGTGGCTCAGGGTATTGGGGAACCGTTAGGTTCATTTTGAATATTGTCTTGAATTCATCCCATTTATCCCACGGTGGTGTCAGTAATACGATAAGGCCGCCTCCCTCAACTATACCGATTAACCTCCCTAGGTCGTTAGGCTTTAAATCACGTGTTAAATCCATAACGAGGATTGAGACCGTTGTACCTAGGTATTTATCGCTTTTCTCGTAGACTGTGAATTGGAAATCTATGCTCTTTAGTTTTCCTACTTGTTTTTCAAACTCATTACGCATTGAGACTGCATCGTCGAACTCGTCGTGGTAGATATATAGCCCTGTGAACTCCTTCTTATCCTTAATCATTCTACGCCATTTCTTAATATAGTAATATATTAGCCTATATGTTAGAGACGCCATTTTAACCGGGTTCGAGCCGGAGATTACAACCATGCCTCTTATACGGTATCTAGCTAGCTTCTCCGAAGCCCTCCCACACTGCGTTAAAAACTTTAAGAATGAAGCCGGGGTAGAACTATTCATCCTCGTCACCGAATATACTGGATGCCTCACCACATGAAAACCGTGTACTACGAGTAAAAAACCTAGCCGTAGGGTAGTGAAACCCTTCTAAAGGAGCCGCTGCCACTAACCCTCTTTAATTCCCTTGCAAGCCTCTCATACATCTCTATATCGCTTTTACTCAGTGAGGGAGGCACCTTTTCCAAAGCCTTAATGAAGTGCTCCATTCCCACCTTAACTACATCCAGAGTCCCAGTGCTCCTATATCTCTCCCTTAGAGCTATTAGTGATGCCTCTCTGCATACAGCCGCTATATCAGCACCCGTGTAACCCTCTGTCTTCCTCGCTAGCTCATCCAGGTTCACGTCTTCGGCTAGGGGTAACTTCCTTGTATGGACTTTGAATATCTGGAGCCTCGCATTATAGTCTGGAGGTGGCACGTATACAAGGCGATCGAACCTACCCGGCCTCAGGAGGGCTGGATCCAGGAGGTCAGGCCTATTTGTTGCAGCGATTGTCACAACCCTTCTCAAAGGCTGGATACCGTCGAGCTCCGTTAATAACTGGTTAACTATTCTATCTATTACACCGCTAGGATCGCTTCCCCTGATACCAGCTATGCTGTCTATCTCATCAAAGAATACAACGGCTGGTGCAACCATTCTAGCCCTTCTAAATATCTGTCTAATAGCCTTCTCAGATTCTCCAACCCATTTACTGAGCACCTCCGGCCCCCTTACAGTTATAAAGTTTGCCCCGCTCTCAGTTGCAACAGCCTTTGCAAGCAAGGTCTTGCCTGTTCCAGGAGGACCAAACAATAATATTCCTTTAGGCGGCTCCAAACCCATCTTCTCGAATACATGTGGATACTTCATCGGCCACTCAATGGCTTCTCTTAATTCCTGTTTAACATCCTCTAACCCACCTATATCATCCCAGTGCACACTTGGTACTTCCACGAATACTTCCCTGATTAATGAGGGCTGCACATTCCTCATTGCTATGAGAAAATCATCCATTGTCACCTTCAGCTTCTCCAGCTTCTCCGCTGGTATCGGTTGCCCCTTTTCTATCTCTATACCCTCCTCCTTCATGAATCTCCTTAAAGCATTCATCGCGGCTTCTTTCACAAGCGCCGCTATATCGGCCCCGGTGTATCCATGAGTCATATCAGCTATCTTATCGAGGTCTACATCCTCGGCTAGAGGCATGTTCCTAGTATGTACAGCCAGGATCTCCCTCCTTGCCCTCTTATCTGGTGGAGGTATCTCGATCTCCCTGTCAAATCTCCCAGGTCTCCTGAGAGCGGGATCTAATGCATCCGGTCGGTTTGTTGCACCGATAACTATTACTTTACCCCTCTCCTTCAAGCCATCCATCAATGTGAGAAGCTGTGCCACCACTCTTTTCTCCACTTCACCGGTTACCTCCTCACGCTTAGGAGCAATGCTATCTATCTCATCAATGAATATGACGGCTGGTGCATTGGCCTGGGCTTCCTCGAATATCTTCCTCAGCCTCTCCTCGGATTCACCGTAGAATTTACTCATTATCTCCGGTCCATTAATAGTTACAAAGTAAGCCCCTATCTCGTTAGCCAACGCCTTAGCCAGCAACGTCTTACCTGTGCCAGGTGGACCATAGAGCAATATCCCCTTAGGCGGCTCTATACCCAGGTGTTCGAAGAGCTCTGGGTATTTTAAAGGTAATTCAACGATCTCCCTTATTTTCTGCTTAACCTCCTCTAGGTCTCCGATATCCTCCCATGTTACTTTCGGAATGCCCTCGCCAAGTACCTCGGGCCTCACCGGCTCAGTCTTAACTTCGATATACGTGTGTTCAGTTATGTATACTATGGTAGAGGGTTGTGTACTTATCACGGCGAACCTGAGTAGCATACCGTATAATGGTACCTCGATTATATCTCCTCTCTTAACCGGGTTCCCCATTATCTGCCTCTTAATATAACTGGATAAATCACCGTACACCGGTAGCTCGCCAATAGGTGCAACAGTCACCTTCACCGCTGGCTCTACAGATATTGGTCTAACAGTAACATAGTCGCCTGGTGAAACACCTAGTTTCTTTCTAACCATTCCATCTATTCGTATCAGTCCTGCACCCTCGTCTTCAGGGTAAGCCTGCCAAACCTTCACTACATCACTACCCTTTGGACCAATGACCTCGATGAAGTCTCCTAGTGAAACACCTAGTTTATCCATGGTTTCCCTATCGATCCGCGCGATTTTTCTACCTACATCTCTTTGCCTTGCCTCACCAACCCTTAGCTTAATGCCTTTTTCACTTCTCTTTTGACTACTCATTTCATATCCCTGATTATAATAATTTTATATCTCAACAACTATTAAAATAAGATATATAGGTGTCGGAGAATTATAGCACGGTGATCATTATGGTGGAGAGAGTTAAAACAGGGATACCTGGCTTAGACGATATCCTTAATGGAGGTATACCAAAGAGAAACATAGTACTGTTAAGCGGGGGGCCGGGTACAGGGAAAACGATACTTGCTTCACAATTCCTCTGGAACGGGTTGCAACTCGGCGAGCCAGGCATATATGTCGCACTCGAGGAGCACCCTGTACAGGTACGCATCAACATGAAGAATTTTGGATGGGATGTCCGCCAATACGAGCAGGAGGGCAAGTTCGCTGTGATAGATGCTTTTACCGGTGGGGTTGGTGAAGCAGCTAAGCGGGAGAAGTATGTTGTGAAGGATACTGATAGTGTCGAGGAGTTGATTGATGTATTGAGGACGGCGATCAGGGAGATTAATGCCCAGAGAGTCGTTGTTGACAGTGTTTCAACACTATACCTGTTAAAGCCCTCAATAGCCAGAAACGTGGTGCTTCAATTAAAGAAGGTATTGTCTGGAATGGGGACCACGAGCCTTCTTGTTTCACAGGTATCAGTGACCGAGAGGGGATTCGGGGGTCCGGGTGTTGAGCACGCGGCTGATGGAATAGTGAGACTAGACCTTGATGAAATAGATGGAGAACTAGTTAGGAGCATAATAGTTTGGAAGATGCGTGGAACAAGTCACAGCATGAAGAGACATTTAATGGAGATAACGGATAAAGGCATAGTCGTATACCCTGATAAAGTATTAAAGACACGTAGATACATTGCAATGCAGGAGTAGAACAAGCCGCAGTAATATCCAGTAGTATCAATGAGAAGTCATCGACTACTTCCAAGCTAGGAGGATGAAGCTTTGCTTATAGCTTGACTACGGGAAGTAGTAGGTATTTCAGTATCCTGAACCAGTTCACGGATCTCAACGTTAGCCCTAATAATCCTTACCAGATCCCTGATATCAGGTGGGCTCTTAACTACTATAGGGCTTAGATCATTGATTTTTATAACAGGGTACACTACTTCCTCGTCCTGTATAATTTCCACATCTAGTTTCACACCGGTTGAGAGCTCTACTGCTTTAATCGCTTGAAGCAGTGTTTCAGCAGTTATTTCCGAGAGCCCGTTTCCACCAATTATAAGTATGATCCTCAATTCGACCCCGCTTAATAACTGCGATAATGACTCCTTTAAAAACCATCACTCCTACAGCATGAAGACCTTTCAGCCAAGAAGTGAGAAGGTTAGGAGGCAGAAGCAGTGTTCATGGTTTTTAGGGTTGTAATGTGGGTTAGTGCTGTGTGCTTGGGAAGGATTATAATTCTTAATCTTAGAGACTACGAATTTATTTGGTGGACTCTAGTTCCAAGATCCATGGGGGACCATGAGAGGGAGCTCGATGAGACCGTAATGAACCCGGGGCTGCGGCCATAAACCAATCATAAAACAATCTGAACAACTGCTCTCAGGTGAACGGTATGCTATTGTTATAGATACATGGAACAGCTTAATAAGCATGAAACACGTAATTAACATTAGATGATAGGGCTCGAAAGGTCTGAGTATGTGATGACCCCGCGCAGGATTGATGGATAATGGTAGGCTCCTCACTTATTATCGCCTTAACTGGGGCAAGTGGTATCTCGTACGGGTTGAGGTTGCTTAAGAAAATAAATGTGTTTAAAAACAAGTATAGTGAGGTCTACGTGGTTTACACCTTTAACGCTGTTAAAGTGGCTTTATATGAGGAGGGCTTAGATCTTTTAGAGTTCCTCAAGGGCTTAAATGGTGTTAAGGCAGTTTACCCTGAAAATGATTTTTCATCGGAGCTAGCCAGCAGTAGTAATCTAGTGTTTACAGACATGGTTATAGTGCCTGCCTCAATGAACACGATTGCTAAGATAGCTAATGGCATCCAAGATAATCTAGTCACGAGAACAGCTAGTGCAGTATTGCGTCTAAGAAATAAACTAGTGTTAGTCTTTAGGGAAACCCCGCTTTCCAGTATAGATTTATTTAACCTATATAGACTAGCAATGGCTGGCGCGGTAGTAATGCCTGCCTCACCAGGCTTTTATATTAAGCCTAAAAGCATAGAGGATATCACCGACTTCATAGTTGGGAAGATACTCGACGCATTACATGTAGAACATAATCTCTATAAGAGATGGGGACGTTAGTTAGCCGTTTACCCGAGAGTGGTAGGTTAGGGCAGTTTATGGTCATCCTCGGGTTCATCACGGCTTCCCATCCCCTCCTCCCCGCGTGTGGGAGTGCATCTACCCTAGTTGCCTAGGGTTTCACCACACTCTCCTCGGCGGAGAGGCGGTTCACTAAGAGTCCCCCCCCCCCCGCATGGCTCACAGAGTTCATCCCCACTTCACTAACTATGTTTATGCAAATACCTAATAAGTTTTCCTAAAGAACACGGTGAAGTAATTAAGTTAATAACACTAAAAGGACTGAAACAACCATAAATGACCTTAAACACTATTTTTGCCCCACTGCTTGATCTATATGCATGCTGATGTTATTGACTCCCAAATTACTTAAATACCCTTTATACAATGATTTATCTTGACCGAGATGAAAGGGGGTTAGTGGTGAGCGAGGGCCCTGAGAGAGGTTCGCTGGCTGAGTTGACGGCTATAGAGTACCTAGGTAACATGATGTCTATTGTGAGTGATCAGGTCTCAGTGTTAACGGCCTTGATGAACCAGTATTCTCCAAGCCCTGATGTCGAGAAGATGTATGAGAGGGTAAGGTCTATTAAGCATCGTGGAGAGGAGATGAAAATAATGTTGATGGAGTACCTGGTTAAGAATAGCGAGGTAATGATGTATTCGAGGAGCTATATAGAGATGGTTAGAACCATAGATAGATTCATACAACACGTGGACAGCGTAGCGTACAGGATACTCATAGCATCTAAAAACAATATCAGTATAAACAACGACCTGGTTACCACGCTTCAAACAATGATAGGGAAGGTTAGACAACAGGTTAACCTAATACAGGACTCACTACAAAAACTGTCAACGCATCCAAGAAAATCCATGGAGCATGTTGACGAGGTGTTGAAACTAGAGGATGAGGTGGACAACATATTTAGGGAGTCTATATTCAAAGTATATGAGGCCTACTCTAGCTCCGTAGCTGGATTGATGGTTTTAAAGGATTTAATAGAATATATTGAAGAGCTCAGCGACCTACTCAAGAATCTCGGTGAGGAAATACGTTATCTAGCACTAGTGAGAACCGTGACGAGGTAAATGAAGTAGAGGAGTGCCAGGGATATTTACTACATAACAGGGTTATAATTCCCGATCCCAAATGCGCTTCTAAGATATACTGGGATGGATATTATGGTTCCTTCCTCGGCGTATCCAAGCCGAAGGATAGAAGCATAAGCGCCCCTTTAGAGCTCTCCCTGATAGAAGCTCTCTACCTTCTTAAGATGGGTAGAATAAGGGTTTTCCAAGGCGACTCCTCACTGAATGCAGGGGATTTATATAGTATAGCTGTTGGAAAGATACCGAGGTTCGAGGAATTATACGCCGTATATAACGACCTACGTAGCCATGGCTTGATACCGAGAAGAGGGCTTAAATTCGGTTGCGACTACTTAGTATATAGGCATGGACCTGGCATAGATCACGCGCCCTTCGGGCTTCAAGTTTTCAGGACAGATGAGATCATAGATCCAATGGAATTAGTAAGGATGGGTAGATTACTCCACTCTGTGAGAAAGAAACTTATCATAGCAATCTATACTGGGAACAACATAGTGTACCACCTACTCGACTGGTGGAAACCATAGCTAAACTGGATCCCGGCTATGGCCAACCATTCTCCGCCTACTGAGACAATAAAACCGTAGGTTGGAAACGGTTTAGGAGGGTATTTAGCAATAAGGCTTCTTTAACGAGTGTGCAATGGTGCTAGCGAATCACTTCTAAACATATACCTGGTGAGATAATGAGATATAAGCATGGGTCTGAGCCTGTGTGAGCCTTAAAAACATTTTTCAACATTAAATGTTAACAAGGGATAATGTAGCTGATAATAGTGAATCATGAGGTGTGCCTAGTTGAATAACACCAGTAGTGAGCGATGGAGGAGTGAAGACCGACGCCACTACGAAGGTAGAGGAGCTAGGTACGAGAAAACAGGGCATCATGGTAGTTATGCATCAACCCGTTTCCAACACCTCGAGGAGAAGAGGTTGGAGCCGCAGCCTATAGGTGATAAATGTAATCCTCTATGTCCATTTTTCACTTGCAACAAGAACGCCTTAATGATAACATCCAAGTCTATAAGGGGAAAAATGATCCGCGTTGCACAATGTAGATTAATAGGCGGGGATTGTATCAACGGTGAGTGCCAATATGCATCATGCAGGTTGAATTCATTACTACCAGATGGTAGATGCGCCAAGGCATTGGAGAGAAAGATTAAGCAGAGCAGTGATGAAGAAATGTTTAGGCAAATGAAGCAGTTCGAAGACTATGATGTAAGCGACTTCATAAGGTGATAAGACCGGTTAAAACATACTTTCCTTGAACGCTAAGCAATCCAATGTTAACGAGTTAGTAGATATCATAGGGGTCGAAGCTACCTGGCTTTTTCAAGAGCTTTTCCAAGGATAATGCACCGCTATAATGCTCTATATCCAAGAATATTATCTAGGCGAGGCTGGAAAAATGAGGATGCTAGTTATCGATGTACTTGCCAGGTCCACGGGTAAAAGGTATTCAACACATGATGTCGTGGGTGCAGGTCCACGAGTAGTAGCCGGCATGCTTTCTGAAAAATACGAGACATTACTCATACCATACGAAAAAGCCATAGGTAGTAAGGACGTCGTCAGAAGCGCTACCCATATCTTTCTATCAGCAATGAGCAGTGATAAGGGAGCTCTGGGTAAAGTCATAGGGTATATTAGAAGAGTTAATCCCTCAGCAGTAATTACTGTGGGGGGACCAGTTGGCTTTGAATACGGCGAGTTATTGAAGAGGTTCGACATCGACTACGTTATAGTTGGTGAAGCCGAGATACCTCTTCAAAGATTTATGGAATGCGTAGTTGAGGGCAGGTGTAGTAAACACGAGGTTCCAGCGCTAGGTTTTAGAGATAATGGGTTAGTCACCTTAACGACTAGGCACATACACACCCCCAGCGATGTTTTATCCTCTATCAAACCCTGGACACGGATAGATGAAATGCTCGACTATCCACAGGTTTACAGAGTATATGTGGAAGCCGTGCGGGGATGCAGTAATTTCACGCGCCCTATGGTGGGGAGCATAGGTTGCATATTCTGCGGAAACTGTAGAAGCAGTATGAACGAGGAACGGGCTAACTGCCCAGCCAATATCCCGCCTGGTTGTAGTTTTTGCAGTGTTCCCTCAATGTTTGGTCCAGCTAGGTCGAGGAGTGTTGACAGTATAGTGAAAGAAGTAGAAGAGTTAATCGAGCATGGTGCACGTAGGATAGTGTTAAGCGCCCCGGATATCCTAGACTATGGGAGGGATTTACTCGTAAATGGGCCTTTAACTAATCCATGTAACCCACCAGCGAACACTGAAGCTATCGAGGAGTTACTATCACGTCTCAACGCGTTGAAACCAGTGTCCCAGGGTAGAGTCGTGGTCATGATTGAGAATATCAAGGCATGCCTGGTCAACGATGAAGTAGCTAAAATACTGGGAAAATACCTGCCTGGGACAACAGTGCATATAGGGCTTGAAACCGGTAGTGATGCATATAATGACAAGGTATTAGGGAAACCCATAAAAGTAGCTGACGTAGTAAACGCGGTAAGGCTCTTAAAGAAGAACTCGCTTAGACCCTACGTATACCTAATGCATAGCCTGCCCTTCGCCAGCGGGAAGATATATGAGGAGACACTCAAAACTGTTAACGAACTAGGTAGGGCAGGCGTTGAAAAAATAACTCTCTACAAGTATACTCCCCTCCCATATACAGCTTTTGAAAAAATACCACCCGAAGAACGTGGCGTGGAGGAATGGATAGCCAGGTTGAAAGCCGCCGTAAGAAGGTATAACACTATGCAGAAAAAGGAAATCCTGGGTAAGCATGTAGAGGCATTCATAATTGAAAGCGGTGGCAGAGTCTATGGATATCCAGTTAAACATGGACCAGTGATATTTCTGGGCCGGATAGCCAGGAGGGGTCTGAATGGTTGTTTAGTGATAGTTGAGGTGACTGGAGCACGGTATAGATATGTGAAGGGTAGGATCGTGAAGATTAAAGAGTGTCCTCCAGCTTCTTGAACCCGGCTAAAAGCCTCTGAAGCTCGCTTAATACCTCTGGCATCCCCTGGTAGACCGGTAAGGCTTCCTCTAGGAGATCCACAATGTATCTTATACTGATAAGTTTTAACATCCTATAGTACACTGATATATGTTTAACTGTAACATCTTCCAAGCTATGGGTACTTACAACTAATTTAGCCTCTGGTAGGATGCGTGCCGAGGAATCAAGCAGTTTGCTGGCTTCTGAGATGAATAAGTCAACCTGTTCCTTATCATACAGGCTTTTAAGGATCTTCCCCTGGTCTATAAGCTTCTCATAGTCATCGACAAGGGTTCTTATTAATGAGGCTAATTCATTTAAATGCATTTAGATTATCATCTCAGCCGGCTTTCCTTATTGTTGCAATACTATTATCTGCAACACCGTTTTTCTCTATTTCTCCTGGATATACGTAGACAATGTTTTCATCGGTGGACTCGAAGATTAGTGCCTTAAACTCGAATCTTTTCCTACCGGCCACCACTACTTCAACCCGCTCATCATTCTTTATGCCCAGCATTGATGCAAGGGCTGAGGGTATTTTAGCTATTGCCTCGTTCAGCGTCCGATCAAACCTTATCCTAACCCTTTTCTCAGTCAGCTTCTTTTCTTTCTTCTTTAACTCAGAGGCTGGTGGAACTATTGAGACCAACTTGGAGACGTCGACTTTCTGTTGCGTACCTGTTTCCTTTTCTCCTCCACTGGGGGACTGCTCCATTCAATCACCATTATATTGAGATATACCGTGTTCAACCTTAAAAACACGAATGCTGGTTAAGGAGTAAGTAAGTCAGGCTGGAACCCGTATTTCGTGAGCAGGTATTTCTCGAGCTCATCGATCTTTACTCTCTCCTGGAGAGTACTATCTCTATCTCTCACAGTTACTGTGCCGTCTTCCAGGGTCTGGTAGTCTACTGTTACAGCGTATGGGACGCCTATCTCATCGACCCTGGCATATCTCCTACCGATGCTTCCGTCGTCATCGTAGATAACTCTGAATCCTCTTGCAATGAGTCTTCTATATATGTTTCTAGCTATTTCCACTATCCTCATATGCTCTTGCTTTTTACCTGTTACCAATGGGAATACTGCTACATGATAGGGGGCTAGGTATGCCGGTAGTTTTAGAACTGTCTTACCATCTCTCACTGTGTACGAGTATTCAAGGACTATATATAGGAGCCTCTCAACACCGAATGATGGTTCTACGACGTGTGGAATGATTTTCTCTCCATGTATTTTCTCCCTTTCCCGCTTTACTATGAAGGCCTCGCTAGGTATCTTAAGTCCTTCTACTTCGATATATCCCTTTTCAGCCAGCTCTCTATAAATCTCCTCAGGGGTTTTCTGGGCTAGTCTTTCCATTATTCTTCCTTTTTCCTCGCCATAGAGGTCTTTTATTTTACCTGGATCAGGGTATGCTTTTAAGACAATTCTTTCAACCGGTTTCTCATAGTGTTTAAAGAACGTTAGGTCTGCTTTACTATACTGTATATGCCTGCTTAAATCATATGTCGTTCTATACGCGTATCCAGCTATCTCTATCCATCCATATTTCTCGGTGTATACTTCTTGGTCGAATGTCTGCTGGGAGTAATGGGCTCTTTCATGAGGCAGCTTCTCGATGAACCTGATCTTTTCATGTGGTATTCCAAGTCTTCTCGCAAACACCTCTCCTAAACCAATCCAGTAGGCAAGCCACGGGGTTTTAACTACCTGCTTCTCAACTAGTTCTCTAATAGTATATTCAGCTGGTTCTTCCACACCCCTTAGTCTAGCTTCACCAGTGAGCACTCTCACTTTTACATCTGCAATGCTATTAATGTACCCACTTGCCTCTCCCGCCTCTTCTGGATCGAAGAAGAACTCAAGCTCCATTATAGTGAACTCCCTGAGCCTGAGTAACCCTTGACGCGGCGATATCTCGTTTCTAGCAACCTTGCCAACCTGTGCTATGCCTAGTGGAAGCCTGTTTCTAGCTACTCTGAGGATATTCGCGAAATTTATGAACATCCCTTGGGCGTTCTCGGGCCTGAGGTAGCCTGTTTCCCCCTTGTATGGGCCTATCTCTGTTTTAAACAATAGGAGGGTATAGAAGGGCTTGCCTAGATCACCACCGCACTCGGGGCACTTGATATTGTTTCTCAGGATAACACTGTGTATTTCCTCGGGGCTTAAACCCTCTACATCTATGTGTGCTGCCTCCTTAACCAGGTGATCAGCTCTGTATACTCTACCGCATTTAAGGCATTCTACAACAGGATCCATGAAGCTTTCCTCGTGACCACTTGCCTTAAATACTATCCTAGGGTTAATTATCGGTGTTTCAATCTCCACAACCAGGTCATTAGAGTATACGAAGGTCTTCAACCATAGGTTGATTAAATTCCTCTTAAGGAGTACTCCAACCGGACCGAAATCATAGAAGCCCGCTAACCCGCCATATATATCGAAGCTCCCCCAGAATATACCGCGTTTCTTCGCTAATTCCATTATGTTACCATATATCTCTTCTCCATTACTCAACTCGATCCCCTTGTACTTGGATTTTAAATAACGCGTTCACCTTAAATATTCGTTTAAGTGGTGGTTGACATGAATTGGAGGCTACTACTACAGGAATCCGTGAAGTTCGCCTGTATGGAGTCCAGTAGTAATATAGGGGTATTAATCGGCGTACCCATGGATTACACATCAACATATAAGCCTGGTTCGAGATTCGCACCGGACTATATAAGGAACGCGTCATGTAACATCGAGTTCTATAGTTTGTCAACCGGGAAAATCATGGAGAGCGAGGGCTTCATTGACTTGGGAAACATTATCCTGCCACCCGGGGATGTAGAGAAATCTCTATCAATAATACAAAGCGTTGCCGAGGGGGCTCGGAGGGAGTACCAGGGGATACCCCTTGGTTTCTTAGGAGGGGAACACTTAATCACCTACCCGATTGTAAACGGGCTAATGGACAGCATTGACACCCTAGTGGTTTTCGATGCACATCTCGATCTAAGGGATGAATACCTTGGCTCTAGATTAAATCACGCCTCATTCCTTAGAAGACTAGTTGAGAAAGGGGTGAGAGTTATACATATAGGCTCCAGAGCCTATAGCGGCGAGGAGTTGGAGTACTTGAAAACCTTGAAAAACATCAAGGTATACTCAGTTCTAGACGTCCTTGAAAAAACAGTGGAAGCAGTGGAGTTAGGGAGGGTATATATAAGCATAGACATGGATGTCATTGATCCATCATATGCGCCTGGCGTGGGGAACCCGGAGCCTTTCGGGTTAACCCCTCTACAATTACTTGGACTGTTAAAGAAAATAGTGGGGTCGTCGAGTCGCCTGGTAGGATTTGATATAGTTGAAGTGAACCCGCTGGTCGACGTAAACGATGTTACAAGTATACTAGCTGGTAAACTAGTATTTGAGCTAGCTGCATTAGCCAGGGGTGGGAGGTAGATCTACTAGGGCTAAATAGCTTTAATGATTCTATATGGTCTTGCAACCTTGTATACTATCTCATATGTGCAGTTAGGGCATTTAACTTGTTTACCGAAGATCCTCTTCATCTCCTCCTCGTCAAATACATACCCGCATCTACCACATTTATATTTAACCATGCTAGCCCACCATACACCAGTATAATGTTCAAAGGCTTTAAAACCTCCCTCTACATATTTTCTAATTGGAATCGTTGAGTTGGTGATGGAGTAGGCAATGGATGAGAAGATAGATGAATCAATATGTGGTGGGCTACCACCAGAGCTCTGCGAGCAATCAGGCATAGAGCAGTCGCTTGTCAAGATAAGGCTTGATACGAGAAAATTCGGTAAGGCAGTAACCATTATAGATGGATTACCAAACGATAAGGAATTCCTCAAGCAGGTTGCGAAAGCATTGAAGACGAAGCTAGCCACTGGTGGCACATTCAAAGAAGGGAGGATAGAGCTCCAGGGAGATCACAGGCATAGAGTAAAACAGATCCTGATAGAGGAATTCGGGATACCTCCTGAAAACATATTAGTTATAGACTAGGGTTGAAATACTGAATAAACTATTTTTAACCCATCCTACGTTATTCACCACTTAATGCCGGTTTTCTAGAGTCTGTGAAACATCTGTGGTTTATTCATACTCTAGTCCAAGTATTTTCGCGAGTTCCTTATACCTGTTCCTCACAGTTACCTCCGTCACTCCTGCCACATGTGCTATCTCTTTCTGGGTCCTCTTCTCCCCCAGTTGCTCAGCAGCGATGTATACTGCTGCAGCTGCTAATCCAGCCGGGTCCTTTCCACCCGTCACACCCTGTTCCTTCGCCTTATTAATTATCTCGATAGCTATTTTAACTGCCTGCCCAGGAAGCCCTAATCCATGCACAATCCTAGGGACGTAGTCCACCGGATCGGTTGTAGCAACTTTTATACGTAGCTCCCTTAATAGGAGCCTATAGCATCTGGCTATCTCCTTCCTGTTCACCCTGGTATGTCTTGTTATCTCATCAAGCGAACGCGGTACCTTCATTTCTCTGCATGCAAGATATATTGTAGCAGCTATTATACTCTCAATACTTCTGCCTCTAACTATTCCCTTTTCAACTGCATTACGATATATTCTAGCTGCTTCCTCCTTAACGTATGAGGGTAGGTTCAATATATCTGATAACCGATCCAACTCGTTCATTGCTTGTGCTAGATTCCTTTCAACACTAGTTATTATCCTCGTCCTTGCCTGCCACTTCCTTAGCTTAACCAACTCATGTTTTTTCTCTGTCAGTCTTCTACCTGCTGCATCCCTATCTGTGTAATCAATCGTTGTCGCAAACCCCATATCATGGACTGTAGCTGTGACCGGGCCGCCTGTCCTCGCGCGTCTACCCCTCTCCTCTGATGTAAAAGCCCTCCATTCAGGCCTCTCATCTATCACTTTCTCCTCTATTACCTCGCCGGTGTCCTGGCACACGTATTCTCCATGTGTTGCATCATATACTATCTTGTCCTGAGGGCACTTAGGCTTCTTCGGCTCACTATTCATGGATGACTCAGGAGATGATGTAGTGGAATCTATAAACATTGTTAAAACACCCATTAAGGTGCATACAAATATTCCTTATGAATATACCTTTATAAATCTTGCGCTAGACTTAAAAAACCCTTCATTGAACCCGTTTATAAAGTACCGAAGCTGTAAATCCCAGTGGAGCGGCTCCGGGGAAGGGAAATATTAGCTAACAATGTTTTTAAACATCGATATATATATGTCCTCGCTCTCTCGGGGTCTAGTGGATTTCCAGCCCTACCACCCTTTAATATATGAGCCTACAATTACTCCATCAGCCATACTCATCAGCATCTTCAGGTTACCTGGATTACTCCCGCTCCCGATCACAACAGGTCTAGCCGAGTATTTTTTAACCAACCCGACAAACTCGGGATCTGGGGTATCCCTCATAGCACTAGAAAACCCGGAGGTCGTTGGCTACCTACGCTACTACTGGATACGCAACGGCGATAGAGGTTCACAAAACTACAACTACAAGGTAAGCATCTTCAGAAACAGAGTTATAGAAACAATATCATACAAAGCACCGCTATACTCCATAGACGTAGCATACATAGACCCGAAAGGGACTACAAGCTCTAAAGAACACGGCAAAGCAATGAAGAAGCATGGATTAGATAGACACACAGCATCAGCCTACCTCATAGCTCTCAAAGGTATAGAAAGACGCAAACCGATACAGAAAGCTACACTCTAATGTTTCTACCCCCTCACCGTGGTTCAGCCACGGTTCTCGGAAATAGGCGGTCACCGATAATAAGCTTGCAGCCTCAAGACTTAAAAAAGCCTTCTAGAGTATAGCACACAGCTAGCGCGTACCTCACAGCCCTGAAAGAACTCAGACAACCATAAACAACCCTAAACACCATTTCAGTCCACACCGAGTTGAAAACATTGAAAATATCTAAAAACACTGTGGAAGGGGAACACTTCACCTATATATTATTTAGCATCATTCACTACTTCGAGGGAGTGCGGGGGGTGGGATTTGAACCCACGCAGGCCTACGCCATCGGGTCCTAAGCCCGACCCCTTTGACCAAGCTCGGGCACCCCCGCACCATTATTTCACAATTATTCATGGCACGGTTTTAAATCTGTTCATAGATACTGGGCTTAATGATTTTAACTGCCCTCCTCCCTGCCCTGAAGAGGACGTGGGTTTCCTTCCGAGTAGTTCATTGGTTCCCTACATCTATTCCGGGGTTACACCTGTCATCTGCTGGGCAGTCGAGGGAGTCAGGCCTCCATCTTGGTTTCCACGAGCTCTAAGGCTATTCCACGCTGGAAGCATGCCTACCGAGGCTCTCTCAAAGAATATAGTAGAGAACTCAGCTTACAAGCTTTTCACCATCCCCGCCCTAAAAAGGCGACGCTTTCAGTTGTAACTGAAATTATTTATAAGCTTCCCTGATCGACATCGATAACCATAAACCAATATGAAAAACGAAACAGTAGTCAAAGGCGCCGGGGGCGGGATTTGAACCCGCGCGCCCCATGAAGGGGCAGTGGGTCTCCCACGTGTAGCCGGAAGGGTCTCGAGCCCACCCCCTTAGACCGCTCGGGCACCCCGGCACCATTAGAGAAATATAGTTAAAGAGGTTTAAATTTCATTGAAAGTGAATGCCCCTCGTAGCCAGGGGATTCTTCATCTCTCAGAGGGTAGTCTCCCGACGGGTTTTCATCGGGGCATTATTATATTATGGTTAAGGAGGCTTATTTAGTGATTAATGGCTTGTGGATTCCACGAAATATTTATACACTGGGCTCGGCTTCAATGGGTTGCTCTTGAACTCTGGGTGGGCTTGCGTCCCATAGTAGAATACATTACTGTCTTTTAACTCTATTATCTCAGCGTATCCCTCCTCGCTCCAGCCAGTTATCCTTAACCCGGTTTTCTCGAGTATGTCGATATATCTCTGGTTTAACCCGTAGCGGTGTCTATGCCTCTCGAACACCTCTCTAACACCGTAGATCTTCCAGGCTAGGCTGTCCGGCTCGATCAATATTTTTCTAGCGCCAAGCCTCAGTGTTCCACCCAGCTGGTTCAGGTTCCTTTGCTCTGGGAGGATATCTATTACAGGGTAGGGTGTGGAAGGATCCAGCTCACTACTGTTAGCGTTTTCCAATCCAGCCATGTTTCTAGCTGCCTCCACAACCATCAACTGCATGCCGAAGCATATCCCTAGAAGAGGCTTACCGGCTTCACGGAATGCCTTGATAACACGTATCTTGCCTTCGCTTCCACGGCGCCCGAAGCCGGGGAGTATCACAGCTCCATCAGCCTTCAATATCTCATCAACCGATACCTTGCCAGCCTCTATCTCTGATGCTTCAAACCACTGAAGCTCAATTCTTGTGTTGCTCCATATGCCTGCATGCCGTAGAGCCTCGACAATGCTTATATAGCTATCCCTTATCTTAGTGTATTTGCCGACCATAGCTATCCTGGCTACGCGTGAAGCATTTGAATGCTTTTCCACGATTTCAGCCCACCGGGTTAGATCCGGTTCCCTATATTCTAATCCCAGTCTTGAGGCAAGGTATCTTGATAAACCCTCGCTATGTAAGACCAGTGGAACCCTATATACTGGGTCCACATCCGGGTTGCTGAAGACGGCTTCAACGGGTATGTTGCCGAATAACGCGATCTTGTATTTCGCTTCTGGATCCAGGGATCTGGTGGATCTAGCTATCACGATATCTGGCTGTATACCTATGCGTCTAAGCTCCTGTATACTGTGCTGGATAGGCTTGGTCTTGATCTCACCGCTTGATAACACAGGGGCCAGGGCGACGTGCATGTAGAGCGTGTTCGAGGCTCCCTCCTCAAACCTCATTTGTCTAGCTGCTTCTAGGAATGGCAGTCCTTCTATATCTCCCACGGTACCCCCTATCTCAACTATTGCTATATCAGCGCCCTGCTCCTTTGCAACCTCCCGTATTCTCTCCTTGATCTCATTGGTTACATGGGGTATTATCTGGACGCATTGCCCCAGATATTCTCCTTTCCTCTCCTTAGATATTACGCTGTAGTATATCTGTCCCGACGTAATATTATTCTTCCTAGATAACTCTATACCCAGGAACCTCTCGTAGTGCCCTATATCTAGATCGGTCTCCCCACCATCCTCAGTGACAAACACCTCGCCATGCATATAGGGATTCATTGTCCCGGCATCCACGTTTAAGTAGGGATCTATCTTTATAGCTGTAACCCTGTAGCCCATGGACTTTAAAAGTAGACCTGTTGATGCTGCCACGATGCCTTTTCCAAGCCCGGATAACACTCCTCCAGTTACAAACACGTATTTAGCCATGGCGCCCGCTTCAATATAATAAATACATGGCTTAAAAATACTTAATTAACAGGGGATGAATGGTGCATCAGAAGGTTAAAACCAGGTATATAACCTGGAGCATGCTGCATGAATCACTAAAGAATCTAGCTGAGAAAATAAGTAGCGAGTACACTGCAGACACTATTATAGCGATAGCGAAGGGTGGGTTGATACCGGCCAGGATCCTTGTGGATCTACTTGGAGTAGATGAAATGGGCTTTATAGAGGTTAAATTTTACAGGGGGATAGCGGAAACACGTGAGAAACCATATGTTACCTTCACAGCTCTTCCCCAGCTAGATAATAAGAGAATCATCATCGTAGACGATATAGTTGATTCCGGTAGGACCCTACAAGTAGTCGCGGATGTATTAAGTAGGTTCAAATATAGAGATATGAAATTCGCCACGCTCTACGTGAAGCCGTGGAGCACTATAATGCCCGACTACTATAGCGAAATCGTGGATGAATGGATTATATTTCCATGGGAAATATGCGAGTCCATTAGGGAGAACGCTGAATTAAAAGGAGTAGATGTAGAGGGGATACTTGACTACTGTAAGAAGAAGCATGGTTTCCCAGAGTCTTTGAGTTAGAGTCGGCTTGGAAACCAGGATCGTGATCACGGTTCAACGCTGAAGTATAGTCTCTTCTTATTCTTACCCTTATTCTCGACTCTAAGTAATTTGATCACACCGATTTCACCAGTTGACTTGACATGTGGTCCTCCATCGGCTTGTATATCTACCCCCGGTATTTCAACGATTCTTAGCTTCTCTACTTCAGGGGGCATTTTACTAGCCAGCTTAATAACCCCCGGTATTCTCAGAGCCTCCTCTCTGGGTAGCCAGTATATTTTAACCTCGATGTTTCTTGCTGCCACCTCGTTAGCCTTCTTCACGGCTTCCTCGAATATTTCACGATTGAACTCTGTCAAGCTGTAATCATCGTACCCGTATTCAGGCGTAATGTTCCCGCCAGTGATTAATGCATTGTAATTAGTATACATTATAGCGGATAATATATGGGCAGCTGTATGAAGCCTCATAAGCCTATACCTCCTCTCCCAATCCAATACGAGTTTAACGCTTGACCCAGGTTGAGGGAGTAGTGATGCATTGTCAACCTCGTGGGCTACATCCCCGGACTCCTTATCATAATATACATTTACAACCCTCACCATCCCCCCATTGAAAACCATGTAACCAGTATCGTTTTCAACGCCTCCACTGCGTGGATGAAATATCGTCTTATCCAGGAAGACCCTGCTTCCCTTAACGGCTTTAATAGTAGCCGTATATTCTTTCAAATACGAGTCGCCCTGGTACACAAGCTCGGTCAAAACACGTCAACCCCTAACCATCATTTACTAGGGGATGAATAATAAAAAGGTAGCCGGGCGGGGATTCGAACCCCGGTCACGGGGTTTCCTCCCGTGTGGGACCAAAGCCCCGCATCCTTGGCCGCTAGACGACCCGGCTTCCTCAAGAATAAATAGATTAAAGACAGGGAGTTTTAAACTTAAAATTATTCCTATCCCTGATGCTAGAGATATTAGCTATGCTGAGACCTTTTGAAAGAACCAGCTCGGTAATCCTGACAACACCTTTTCCATCATCTAATCATAAGATCAAGAAGAGTAGAATGATTTATCCATGCAAAAGTTTTTCAAAAATACAGTATCATTTTACTCTATTGCTTTAAATAGAGAACCATAGGGTCAAGTACAGTAAGGAGAAGGAATATGTTCCCCTGTACTCTTTATCAGAATTTAGGAAACTGTTAAAAGTTTACGATATAAACTGTGGGAATGAGGCTTTCTCATCACCGTAAAGATCGAAGGGGATGCTATCTAGCCAGTCATTATATTCAGTATTAGCATAGTGTTTTAAGATTATTTTAAGACCATTAAACACTGTTAACCCATTTATATTTGTCTCTACAAGGCCCGCAAGCAGAAATGCTACTGTTACCTTTGTTAGTTTTTGTGTACATTTATCATCTTTAGTAGTGAATGGAGGAGGAAAAGTGTCATCGCAATACACACAACTTAGTACGGTGGTATTCCAGATTATTTCCTCCTGCTTCCAGAAATCGGTGATTTTTGCAGGTATCTTAAAGTATAAGAGTACCGTTCCATTGTTAATATAGTATGATGCATATGGTTTCAAAGTTATGTTTCCATTATTAGTATTGAGGAAGGAGAGTCTCTTCAACATTACACTATAAATTGTGAGGCTCGTTTTATCTGGATCTATAATGTAGACACCTTTCTGACCATTTAAATCAACATATGCTGTTAAGTAGACTGGTAAGATCATTCCATCATTGGACCAAAGTCCCATACAGAAAGTACTGTTATACGCTATTTCCACATAATTATTTATCCTGCGGTATCCTGCATATATAGAGTATGCATCAAGCGATACTGATACCCTGAGTTTAGATTGGGAGGTTGAGCATGATGTATTATAATCCCCAGGCTTTGAGGTCACGGTTATATTATAGCTTACATTTATGCTCTTAGCGTAGATGGAGAGGCCGTATTTATTCATTATTCTAGCCCAGTTATCCAGGTAGTTTGAAACAATCTGGCCAAGTAATCCAGCATATACCTGTGCACTATCCATGAGGATGTTAGTATAGTTTGCTAAAGCCCAGTTGATGCCGGCTGAAGTATAGTTGCTGCCACACAGCCCAGGACACCTGAAGTCGTCGTAATTATATGATATCCATGAAGCAGTGCAGTATTTCTTATTATTAGTTAGTTTACCGCATGTAGCGCAATTCTCATTGTTAATAAGAACACAGGTGCGTTGCCAGCTTCCGGTTTCAACCACTGAATCCTTGTAGCTACTCCAGTAGTGTGATTTAAAGCCTTGTGAGGCATTTACACTGGCAGAAGCTAGTGATGAGAGTATGATTGATGTTATCTGTTCCTCTATATAGCTCCATTGAGATACGTCTTCTCGTTCGAACCTAACTACACTAGTATATGTAAGCATTGAAGTAGTGTAATATATTGTTGACACGGCTAAAGCCAGTAATAATATGACAGCTATTATTATTGGTATTTGAGACCTCACTAATACATCACCTCAACACTATAAATCACCATTGTACCAATAGGGGTCCCAACAGAGTAGACCCTCTTATCATGGTATGTGACCATGGAACTCGCGGATGCAGTAATATTGCATTCCTCACTTCTAATGATAGCTCCATCGAGAATATTTACCTCGGTTAAATTCACATAGACTAAGCGAGCATTAATGCTCTCAATTATTCTCTCGGCTAATCCACAGGCCGTCCATGTCGGTTTTTCAACTATTACTTGATAAATGTTCCCTATTCTCCCTTTTACATTATATGAAGTTGTGTAAGAGTAAATATTAACGTAGAGAACCATTATGCTAAATACTAGAAGACTGAAAGCCAAGACTGTAGCTATAATCTGTATTTGAAGCCTCATACACGCCACACCCATAGTTCAACCATATAAGTGAAGATGCCTATTTCGATCCAGAAATACATTTTCTTAGCATTTAACGAGGGAGGGCCATGCCCTATTTCCTGGCTATGCCAGTAAGCAGGTGCGTAGGCTACATTTCCTTTCCCATCATATAGCGTCACTAGCAGTAAGTTAGTAACTGGGAAATCTATTTGATACACATAATTGTATTGTCCTGCCGGCACTTCACTAAAGCCTGGACAGTTATTTACAACAAGATCGTTTCTATACATCCATAGCTTGTACATGACGTGAGAACTATTGTAATTGGTGTAGTTGGCTAGATAATTGACCTCGCTTACATTATAGTTTAAACATGATGGAACATTCCCACTGAAAACAGCCCACCTGATTATATTAAAGACTCTTCTCGAGTAATTAGAGACCGCGGTACTTGAGTAGTAATAAAGGGTTGCATTTGCGACCTTTCCCATGCCTGGTATATCTAATGCATTAATAACTTTGCTATTTACTATTGCTAACTGATTGTTCATATTAATTATTGAACCAGTATTCATCGTGTTGTTAAACCAGTATCCAACGAATTTAACATTACTTGATTCAAGTATTGCTATTATCGCTGAAAAAGATTTGATTATATAGCTTGAATAATCCACCATATATATGTAGGTATTATCAGTGTTGTTAACAGAGATCGCAAAGATGATCGGAGTGCTCATGCTGGATAATCCGTTACTGCTAATTAAAGTGAGCTGGAGGCTCATATTGTATAATGTTTTTACGATTATCTTCTTATTCACGGCATCTACAGAGATATTCGTTATGGCTGAGTAAATTCTTACATAATAAGAGTATTGAGAAGCAGTAGTATTCCCCACATAGCTTTTTATCCATGAATCAATAAGCATATTTATTTCATTGACGTTGAGACTGTAATTGCCTTTTTCATAAGCTTTCTGCAAAGCATATTTAATAGCATCAGCGTAAAGAATCGTAATACCTTCTTCGACCTGTTGGGATGTTCTTACATAATAGTTTGAAACAACCATGTTATAGAATGGGATTACTGAGAGTATTATTATTGCTGTGAGAATGTATTCTATGATCTCCTTCAAGGACCCCGCCCTCCTTGAATAATTAATACTAGTACAAGCTGTCCGTTATTTCTTAAGAGGATGGAGAAATCTACTAGAAGACTGCTTGAAAACACTATGTATCCTCTTTCTTCATCTATAGATAACTCAGGTGGTTTAGCGATTTGGGCTCCTTCAGGTTGACCCCATAGGGTAATATTGGGCTCTGGATATACGAAAGGTCTTACCCTGGCAAACACGTAGATTCCTGTTGTATTTGTCTGCGGTATTTTATTAGTATTCCCGTCAGAAACGCCGAACACCGGCCTTAACGAGGTAATATTTACTTTTGCATCGATCCTACCCTGTAAGCTATCATTTATAAAGTAGTAAAAGCTTCCATTGTAGTATCCAACAGACGTATATGTAAAACCTCTCCAGGCTATATTTGTGATACTACATGATGATGTAGAATTGTCGCGATATATCAAGATGTATTTATTGACTGCATTACCGTTACATATGTTTTTAGGGGTTGCTCCAGCGCCATGTATCATAGCATCAAAAGATGACTCGCTCTCCTTTAATCCAGGCATGTACTCTATAACCATGCCTCCGGAAATAATATCGTTCATATAGATCTCGTCAACCACGTGGCCGTATTGATCTAGTATTCTAAGTAATGGGGGAGCTAGTGTTCC
The DNA here is from genome assembly GCF_038881575.1 of Desulfurococcus sp. Taxonomy (GTDB): domain Archaea; phylum Thermoproteota; class Thermoprotei_A; order Sulfolobales; family Desulfurococcaceae; genus Desulfurococcus. The sequence goes on from NZ_JAVZPN010000003.1 coordinate 226,948, forward strand.
AAGTATCGGATGTGTTAAGACATCTATTGAGGCAACTCCATTGGAGTCAGCTACTCCACTGCCAATAAGCTCGTACTTTACCGATTCATTCTCATAGACTCCATCCCACAGCTCTGCCACCCACCCATCTCCAAGTCCAGTTATATTGATCCTTGTAAGATTTATTAAGAGGCTTGAATCATATCTTGTAGATATTAAATCATCGAATGATGAATTATTCAGTATCTGTGTATCAGATAATACTATTGGACCAACATAATTTGGTTGTAGCGTAAACCGTGTTCCCTTTTTAGGAGAGTATTGTATAATAATGTTTCCTTCTTCATCATATACAACAACTTCAAGCTTTGGGTTGGCTGAGCCTGGTCCACGTATTTTATAGTATACGTAGTACCATTTTCCATCTCCAGGGTTTTCACTAGCATTACCCCCTAATTTCTCTAATTCTAGAGAAGATATATCACTGAGGCCATAAAGACTTAATCCATTTTGTTCCTCATATCTTAAGAGGAATCCATAATAGTTGTTCTTCGTAAGTGCTATATCTTGCGAGATCAATACACCACGATATGCATCATCATTAATAACCTTTATCTTGAATAACAACTGGTAATCTTCGCTACCAGGAGGGATGTCTGCAGCTGGGTTGTTTCTAAGTGCTACTGCCAGGTATATTCCTGTTAAATTACTATATTTATATGCATCTAAATATATGTTCCTACTAGTATCATTGATCGCTATTGTCCAATTACCATATATTGTGGTGTAATTGGCTAGGTTATTCATGAAGGGATCTGCTATGACCGGTCTATATGTTATATTAAACTTCCTTAGACCTGGGAACTCTATATAGAATCCTGCACGATAGTTTTGATCATTAAGACTCGTACTTATGGGTGCCCCATAAAACTCGGCTATTAGTCCAGGATACTGGGATGTATCAAATATCCTGTTTAGATATATGTTAACATATGATGGTGTACTATTATATGTGGCGGATACTATCAATCCTGATCCATTGTTGAAAATCAATAAATTATTTACACCCTGCTCCTTGATTGACCATCTCTGTAATAGATCCTCTATACTGTTATACATCGTAAAATTCTCGAACAAGGGAAATATCGATGAATCACCTCTGCTGGGCGCGTATGGTGCACCCCAATACATATATATGGTTCTAGAAGAATTTGGTACCAAGTTTGAGACCTCTACCCATATAACTGCATCGGTGGGTCCCCATTTCTCAATCCAGTACCTAAGCGGTGTTAAACCATCGCTATCGGTAAATCTAATATCCGAGCCATCTGGCTTAGGGGATATGTTTAAGTCACCATATTTGCATGTTAACTTGCTCGTATTATCTATTTTAACTCTTACTATATAGGTAAATGGCTGTGATCGAACTCCTGATCTCTCAGTTATATTTATGGCTTGTCTGCATAACCATACAACACCTTGCTCACGGTAGCCTTGAACAGGATCGAACCCCACTCTGTATTTATCTATTATGAACCTGCCCTTTGCAAGAATTACCTGGACCGATTTATTTGGTGAAGACACCAGGTCTGATGGAGATATCAGGATTGAGTAGGCGTATATCAAGCCGTCTGGTGATGAAACAACCACATATATTGTATCATCGCTATAATTGGGATCCGTCTTTAAAAGGGAGAATAGCGATGCTAGCTCTCTTCCTTTACCAATATATACATTATATCCCTCCATACTAGCGGATTCAATAGGATTTATAAGTGATATCAACGTATTGTTTATTCCCTTCATATATGTATTGATTAATGCTGTTCTCAGCTCTACTGCTATTTTCTCGGCCAGAGCTTTATATATCTCCACTAGGTTATTCATTCTTACAGAGTTGTATAGTGATGAGCTGTAAGCTATTAAAGCTATAAATATACCGATCATTATTGTGGTGCCTATTACATGCGTTATAATTGTTGAAGGCATTCTAGGACACCTCAACTAGTATGTTATTTATATACAGGTCTAACTTTAATGGTATACCAGGCAATGGTTCACCAAGCACTATTCTAGTTAAATCAAATGGTCCTAATATGCTAGAGTTACCTGTCCCATACTCGTTAAACACTAGGGTTAAGTTGTATAATGACTCATTATATGATGCCACTAGTGGTTCCCCAGTTAATCTAACTCTTATAGAGTGAACCTCTTCTCCATGGTAATTGATTGTTAAATTATAAAATATAAACCTGTAATAATACATTCTACCACTTCTGTCCTCCGTAATCTCTATATCTAGGTAGACCCTGCAGGTATCAAGCAGTAGGTATTGTGAACCATTGATTCTTTTTTCACGAACAAGTGGGATCAATCGAGTATCGTTAACAACTATGTTTTCAACACCGTATACTCTCCCTGTAGTAGCCGATATATAACTCGATGTCATCAAGGCGTTACATGGTATAGTTAGATTAGGTGTTATACTGGAATTTAGGAAAAGACTAATCATGCCTACCGATGTGTATCCGACTGACATGTAATTAGAGGGAATGGACACCTCGTATTCTCCCCCTTGCAACACCAATGGTAATATATTGGCTATGCTGACGAATACCTGCCTATAATACATGTATTCGACAACATTATTTTGAAAAGCATGTAAATTGTATGTATATGGGAGTATGGCTAAAAGTATACCAACTATTAAACTAGTTAATATAATAGTTGAAACTGTTTCCGAAACCGATTTTTTCATTTTCACACCTTTAAACTAATCAAAATATCCTTTTTTACTACTATTTGTTGTCACCCTAAAATATTTATTTCCATTGGCATGTATTATATATAGAGCCTGCTTCACCTTACAAGGCTTCATCATTCCAGAGGACTTACTTTAAGTAGATTATGTAACAATAAAAACAAATTCAATAAGCTAGGAAGTAGTGGTTGCCCGCCCCGCATTTAATGATCATATATTGAAGAAGGCGTACAATTGATACTAGGAGATGCAATCTCTTTAACCTATCAGGATCCTGATTGGTTTTATGAGTATTTTTAGACTTGTAATGTTTTGTGCTCCTACTTGTTTAAGTAGATCTAATTTATCTTTGTCGATCTCTATAATTACTGATGTAACATTTGAAAATATGGAAGTGATGTCATCGTTTTGTGATCTAGATATAAATAGGTATCCTTGTCCAGTTACTTTTGGCGGCAGAGCAATATTGTCAATACTGGTTATATTGAATAATATTAATGTTAGTTGCGTATCTATGAATTGACCAGATGCATTTTCAAGTCTAAAGATATAGAACACCCTGCATAGATTAAATGCTATTCTTGTTTCGCCATTATTATAGTATTCATATACAAGTGGTATTTTGTAAATATCATCAACTAAGCTAGTGTTTAAACCGGTAATAATTCTTGGCTCACTAGTAGGTATCAAGCTCCTTCTAGTTGCTCCAACTAGTTCGTAGCATCCATCCATAAGCTTGATGCTTTTGGATCCTGTAGAATCCGTTATGAGTAATGAAATGTTTACATTACTATAAGTAAATCCTATAGCCGACACTTCATGAGGATACACGTACTCTAGTTTCATATCATTCATGAAGTTTTCAATATTATAGGCAAGCCTGGTGAAGAGTGTTTTTATATAACCATACTCTGTGGATGCCTTCATTTGATCAATATATGCCATAATATAAAAGAATGCCGATAGTGAAATAGTGATTATTACAGCGAATAATATTACTCCGGCTATTATCTCGCTTACAGCTCTACGGTTCCTAACCATATCATGTATTACCCCGTGAATAATGGTGAAACCAGTATGGCTGCCAGGGTTATCAGGGTTAACAGTATAGCGTGGAATAATCCAGCTATTAATCTACCTGAGGATATTTTACCCGCGACAAGCCCCATGATGTAGTTATTTAATACTATGCTAGGTAAGACTAGCCCGGCTGCTTGACTGAATGCACCTACCTGCACTGGTAGTTTAGCCATGTAGCTGACCATGTATATTACTGTAACCGCTGAGAGTATCCCACCCATGTATGGGACTATCATGAGGGTCCTCAGACTCCTCTTTTTCTCATCCTCTATTGCTTCAACGCTCTCCGCGAACCATGCTAGGTTCTCAAGCACCTCTACAGTTCCTCCCCCGACTTCTATGGAGTCCGTGAGTATGAATAATAATACCTGACCTGTCCAAGACCTTATCTTCTTCATTAACTCATCAATAATCCTTCTTAATGGAACACCTATGCTTAGCTGCATAGCCGCCTTCCTAAGGTACGGAGTGAAAACACCGTAGTCCCTACTACTAAGCTCTATAATGCTTCTCTCAGGCGGCAACCCGGTTTTCCTTACTTCAACGAGATCTCTGAGAAACCTTGTTATACCTTTCACCACCTTATATTCCCTCGATGCATACAAGTAGTAGATGAAGCCGGGTATGGTGGCTATAATTAACGCTGTTGATAAAGCTATAGTTGAATACATGTAACCGGGTGGATTGCCCGCGCCAAATAACAGGAGTATTCTCCCAATGAATTGGGTAACAGGGTTCAATCTCAATGGATTATATGATGGAAGCATCAGGTAGAATAATATACCGAATAACGAGAGAACTAGTATTATAGGTATAAAGGTGGCGAAGAACACTATGTAAGGCTTCCAATCCATATATGGATCCTTATACTGGAGTAGATCAGCCAAATATATTATGACGCCGCTTAACAGAGGCATAACTATGTAGAGGAAGAAGAACATTCCCTCACTTGACAAACCAAAAGGCACTACCCCAGCAAACCCCGTGGTCACGAAGTACAGCACAGCAAAGCTTATCATGGTTAATAAAACCATGGCTAAGTAAGCCTCGAGGAGCCCACCAAGCCTGTCGGCGACAATCTTCATGCCGACAAGCAACTCATTGAAGAGCAACCTGGATCTCTTATTGAGGTAATCAATAACGTCTCCCCCAGCCTTCACTATGGCTATATAACCTGACAACGTCTCCTTAACCCTGGAGCTGGCAACCCTCTTAGCAAGTTCATCGAAGGCCGTTAATGGATCCCTTCCGAGAACCCGGCTTAACAATATGAATCTCTGAGCCAGCTCACTACTCCTCTTAAATATAATACTGCCCCTCAAGACCCTCTCAAAAGCTATGTATGGTGAAAGACCACTCATAACCATCGTGCTGAGATAAGCTGATAGAAAAGGGAACTCTCCGTCAATCGATGAAGCCCGGTTAGCCGCAATGAGGGATGGGAGAGACACCATGAGTAATAAGACTATAGTGGGAAGAACAACCAGTACGATTATGAGGAAGGGATTGGGGAATAAGAATATAGTTAAAGCAATTAAAGATAATGATGCAACTAGGGAAATCATGAACATGAAGCCTGTGAAAGACGCATATACCTCTGAGTAAACATGTATACCTGATTTCTTCACGGAGTCAGATATGTTTGGAAACCATTTTAGAATCCACTTACCGATCCAGTGGAAATGACGGTAGATCCAATCCCAAAACCTCAAATGTATACACCTACCACTACTTCTAAATTTTTAACTTAAATGCAAATTTAATTTTTATTATTAACTAATCTAATAAATAATTTGTAAAAGGCATCCCCGTGTTTTAAACACAGCTGATACTTGGATATAGGAGGTTCCAAGCTTGAAATTAAAAATACCATTGATGAAGCTGGGGAAGAAACCTGCGGAAGAGAAATCCGAAGTGAGGGAAGCGAAGATATTAAAGGAGAGTATCACAGCTATTGAGGAACTAGTACAGGTGTCGTCGAGAGATCCCTCCTGGCGCATCCTCGATTCATACTACATATATAAGCCATTCGTTAAGATAACCATTGCTGAAACACCTAAGGGACCCATGTACTTCGTGGAGGAGCAGGGGTTGGACAATGAAGATAAGATAGCCCTGGAGAAACTCTACGAGATCCTTATGGATGAGATAAGACTGCCCCAGAGAAGAGAGGATCTGGCTGATCTAAGAGGATACGTGTTTAAGGAGGTCGAGAGAATTAGTGAGAAATACCGTGAGAAACTGGGTATGGTCGGCTCTAGAAGGCTTAAGGTGATGTATTATATTGAGAGAAACCTCCTCGGCTATGGTGTACTGGATCCTATAATGAAGGATCCCAATATAGAGGATATCTCCTGCAACGGCGTAGGGATACCAGTATTCGTCTGGCACAGGAAATATGAGAGCATACCCTCCAACATCACATTCACCGCTGAGGAGGCATTGAACGAGCTGATAATGAAAATGGCTCATATGGCGGGTAAGCACATAAGCATCGCATATCCTATTCTAGACGCAATGCTACCAGAGAAACACCGTGTTGCAGCAACCTACGGTAGAGAGGTCTCCACCAAGGGACCCTCCTTCACTATACGTAAGTTCCGTGAGAAACCATTCAGCATCATAGAAGTTATCGAGCAGGGTAACATAGATGCTTTATCCGCAGCATACCTATGGATACTTCTAGAGCATGGTAAGACATTCATGATTGCTGGTGGCACCGGTACAGGTAAAACAACAATGCTGAACGCGCTTTCAATGTTCATTAAGCCAGGTATGAAAATAGTGACAATCGAGGATACACCAGAACTAAACCTACCCCACGTCAACTGGGTTCAGTTAACCAGCAGGGAAACCTATGTTGTGGGAATGCAGAGTCTTGGGACAAGTGTGAAGCTCTATGACCTAGTAAAGTTAAGCCTTAGATACAGACCTGACTACGTGATTGTTGGAGAGGTGCGCGGTGAGGAGGCGTCTGTATTATTCCAGGCAATGGCAACTGGACACAGCGGTGCTAGCACCATCCATGCTGAAACACTTGACTACGCTATTAAAAGGCTTACAAGCCCCCCGATGAATATTTCTCCGGCATATATGAAGCTTATGAATGTATTTATGCATATCCAGAGAGTGATCACTAGAGTGGAGAAAGGAGTGGTAAAGGTTAGGAGAAGAATAACCGTGGTACAGGAGGTCGAGGACTTTGAAAAATATAGGTCGATAAGCGTATGGGATCCGAGAACAGATACTCATAAAGTAGACCTAAAAGAGAGCATCCACTTAGAGGATGTCGCAGCAAAGAAGGGATGGGACCTGGAAGACGTTATAGAGGAGGTAAAGAGGAGAGCACTTGTCCTCGAGTGGATGAAGGAGGAGGGGATTAAAGACGCCTGGGATGTCTCAAGAATAATCTTCGACTACTACTATGAGCCACAACTAGTGTACGAGAAGGCTGTTAAACGATTGGCAGAGATAAGAGGGGAGAGTAGGGAGAAGATTAGTGAGGAGATCACAGCGGAAACCAGGCCGGGGACCGGGTAGATTTAATAGCATTGAAACCCACACCTAGAGGCTAACCGGTTAGTTGAAACTCTATTTTAACCTCCAAGCCCACCTCATGTAACTCCTTTAGTATCGGTAAATCCTTCTCTATATTAGTCTTTAATTCGCTATCCCTGCATTTACCAAACAACCCCTTTTTTCTGAGTTTAACCTTAACCGCTAATACCTCGTTGCTTAGATCGGTTGAGATATCATCAATCATTACACATCCATATAGTTCGGCTGTCTCACTTATAATGTCTCTTAAATGCTTTACAAATCCTTTTAATCTATCTTGATCTATAGCTGGTGGGGCAGCTGGTTTCACACTCTCCATAGATTTACCGCCGGGTTCTACAGGTTGCACCTCTTTTACTTCTCCAGCTTGCATACTAACCTGTGTTCCTGACTCCCCTTCTCTCCGCTTAGCTGTGAGATCGAATATACGGCACTCAATCATCGATGATGCAAGCTTTCTACTGAAATCCCTTAGAGCCATATACCCTGGTATTCTAATTGATGTCTCAAAGTATTCGACTATCGACTTGATTACTCCGTCCTCGATTAGTATAGTATAGCTGATGTCATCCCGGCAGGAGAGCAGGTAGGAGCCCTTTGATAGCCTTGAAGAGACAAGTTCTACGAAATCAGATAATGTAATGGTAACGGCTTCAACATACTGTCCTCTTAAAAATAATTCAGCCTCTTTAACAGGGTCTTCAAGTAAATTAAGACTACTTGGATCGTGTTTCAACCCTGTTAAATCGTGAAAATCACTCAAAACATAATACACCTGTTTCAAGTATTTTATCTAGATGAGATCTACTTATAAGGGTTCACTCCTAAATCAGGGAAGAATAAGGGTTATAACTGAAGCCCCGCCCCATTCAGGGCGGGAAGGAGGAGAGAGGGTGGTTCACCATGACTAATACATTGATAATAACCCACACAGACATGGATGGCGTTGCATCGGCAGCACTATACATATATTTAAACAATCTAAGGGACTACCATGTATACTTCACTGAGCCATATAACCTCCACAAGGCACTCGAGAGGAATAATGACGAAGAGTATTCAAATATAGTAATCACAGACATAGGGGTTAATCCAACAATATTCGAGAGAGTTAAGGAACTCCTAGACGAGTATCGTAGAAGAGGGAGCAGGATATACTGGTTCGACCACCATGTATGGTGCACCAAGTGGATCCAGGAGGTGAGAAGTATAGGGGTTGAGCTATATATTGATGAATCCACATGTGCCACAGGGGTAGTATACAAGTATAGTAGGCATGAGGTAGACGCTAATAAAGACTTCGCCTCCAACCTTGTCAACGGGGTTTGCGCAGGCGACTTATGGAGGTTTGATCACTGGCTGGGCCCATACTATATAAGGCTGATCAGGAGAAAGGATAGTAACGAGTGGAGAAGACGGGTTCTCAGCAGGCTTGCCGAAGGTGTCTACTGGGATCCATTATTCAATGAAAAAATCTCAACTACAATAGACTTGGAACTAGGGTTATTCAGAGACGATGTTAGAAAAATCATCAGAGAGGTGAATGGTTTCAGGGTATGTATCGTTGAGTCAAACGAGAATGTGGAAAATAGTTTCCTGGCCTCATTTATAATGGGGCGCTTCAACACCGATGTCGCTGTCATCGCTTCAAGCGATGGAAAACTAAGCTTTAGAAGCAGAGGTGTAAACGTGAGAGATATAGCAGTAGCACTGGGAGGAGGCGGGCATTTAACCGCTTCAGGGGCCAGGATCAATATACCATGGAGGATCAGGGTTTTATCCAAGATTTCGAGGGAAGCCTTGTTAAAACATGTTGCCAGTAGAATAGAAGAGTACTCGAGGCTTTTACAGCCAATTTAACCACACAGTGGTTTAAGAAGGAAGATCTCGCCGTCGGGGGCCTTGAATGAGACAGCTTCTCCTCTAGCATACTCCATTGCAACAATAGAAGCTATTAAAGCGTCCTCCTCATCCCTGGTTAGGCCAGTCCTGGCTGGGAGACTCAGCTTCCCCACTAACTCATAGATGTTTCTACATCCACTCGACTTTAAAGCACTCCGTGGATGGGTCTCCACGACTTTAATACCCATATTGCAAAGTATTCTAGTTAATCTAACAGCCCTCTCATAGAGGAGCCTCATACCACGCCAACCCGGGGGCAATACCCTGTATCCATTATTCAGGAGTAAGAGATCTACTTCACGATAACCATGGCCAGGCGTTAAGGGAGCGTCCAGTGCAACTATATTGGGCTTAAATACCCCCAGTAAATCGATTATTTCTCCATCACTGTAAAGGACTCCTATAAAAACTATTCTGGCTCCACCGTTATGCTTGATTAATGCTACGCCTGTCGGATTCCTTGGTGAACCAGCTAGATCTATACCAGCATATATCACCATTTAACTCTTTCTCCCTTATTGAATCCTATTGTCCTCCTGTATTCTTCAACCATGTCTTCAACCATCCTCATCCAGCTTGGTAGCCCGTTAGGTGTCGAGGGGTATTTATCAAGATATAGCTCGCTCACCTTCTTCATATAGCTTCTCACAATCCTTAACTGGTTTAGCAGGCTCGGCCTGCTTAAGGCTCTTAACACTGATAGTATCGTATGAGTTATTTTCTCACCCAACTCGCCTTTAACGCCTATATCATAGACTGATGCACCGTCAACGATCTTATTCGCCATCAACCATTCGAAATCCTCATTGGAGAGCTTCTGCATATACATCCTTAGGATATCTAGCCCTGCTTGCTTAGCCCCATAGGCCCTCATATACTCTATGTTTGCCTCCCACATTGCCTTCTCACTGACTTCTCCCTGCTCGAGGGCATCCCCTACATGTCTAGCTACTATATCGGCTGCCTCCAATGATGAGCCTATACCACCTCCATGCACAGGGTTTACTGTATATGCAGCATCACCAATAACACCGACATTCCTCCAGACCATGGTTGGCAATGGCCTGCGTGTAGGTACGATTCCTCCTCCTGCATATAGCACTTTACCATTGAATCTTTGTCTGAGGTACTTATCATAGTTATGCCTTGGATTATGGAGTCCATTCCATATTACTCCCAACCCAACATTGATCACTCTGCCATCACGTGACTTAGGGAAGAGCCACCAGTAGCCGCCTGGGGCTATAATAGTGTTCAAGTATATTACAGCGTAATCCCTATCCTCCTCCCTTACACCGCCATCGTACTCTACTACCTCCCTATAAGCTATATTGAAGTCTGTTGTATAGGGTTTATCAGAGATAGGCCATGTCTCGGGAAGCCTACTCCTTAAAGCCGGCTTGGAGCCGCTTGCGTCAATGAATGCCTCTGCCTCTAATTCCACTGTGCTCCCGCCAACCTTCTTTGCTATAATAGAACCTACCCTATCACCCCTTATATTCACCCCTATGACACTGTGCTGGTCGAGTAATTCCACACCCTTATCAAGCGCCTGCTTAAGCAGCCACTGTCCTAGTTTAACCCTGTTAACGCTTACTCCCTCACCGGGAACTATTATCTCATGCCTCTCGCTTGGACTATATATCTTCACTCCCCTGTAGACATGGTCTATGATGTCTTCAGGTAGCCTTAACCCTATGTGCTGGAAATGATGGACACCTATCGCGTCCCCGCATGTCTTATCCCCTATTTTACTGGCTGGTTTGCTCTCCACTAACGCGACCCTGAACCCCTTTGAAGCCAGGACTAATGAGGAGTATAATCCAGCGACACCGGCTCCAACGACTACTACATCATACTTCAAAGCACTAGCACCCCTTATAATACTTAACTATGTTATAAGTAAATAAAAATAAAAGCACTCTGGTTAAGGACATGAATAATCTATCATCCTATGGTAGAGTCCTTAAAAGCATCCCCTCAACTATCACTGGCTGTAGGTCTCTTAGAAGCCTCACAGCTGTCTCAAGTCTTGGCGCGCTGTCACTATATAACGTTATTAATGGATCACCCTTGTTAACCCTGTAGCCCACCTTTGCATGGAGTTTCACGCCGGCTCTTTTATCGTAGGGAGCTCCACACGCCTTAGCTATCAGAGAGATGGCAGTATTATCTATATGTGTAACAGCTCCCTCAAGCGGTGAGGTGAGAGTGTAGGTGTGGGAGCCCATGGGTATATCGCTTGGCTTGGTCTCAGGGTTCCCTCCTTGAGCCTCTATTATCTGCTTAAACTTCTCATACGCCTTTCCGGATACAAATATCTCCCTAGCCACCTCCTCACCCTGCCCAGGCTGAACTCTCCCGCTTAACTCCATAACTAATCCAGCTAGAAGTATGGCTTTATCAATAAGGCTCCTACTTCCCTTCCTCTCAATAAGGGCTTCTAGAGCTTCCCTCGCCTCTAGAGCTGGGCCAACCGATGTACCTATGGGTTGCCCACCATAGGTTAAGGCGACCTTTATTGTAACCCCTAGTAACCCGGCTTGCCTTATGAATAACCCGGCTAGCTTTTCGGCGAGAGAAACCTTTTCAACCTTTGCTCCACGCCCCACCGGTATATCTATCACCAGTCTCTCCACACTCATAGCGAGCTTCTTGGATAATATACTTGCAACCATTTGTTGCTCGGGATCTATAGAGAGCCTTCTTTCAATATTAACAAATATATCATCCGCTGGAGCCAGATTAAGCCTACCTCCCCAGGCTAAAACGCCTTTAACCTTCCTAGCTATCTCAACTATCTCATCAATCGTTAGATCAACCCTAGCTAAGACCTCCATGGTATCAGCTGTGCCAGCTGGGCTCGTTATGGCTCTACTACTGGTTTTAGGTATCAATAACCCCGAAGCAGCAACTATTGGTACTGTTATCAAAGCCACCTTACTATTACCGGGTACCCCTCCAATACTATGCACATCATATACTGTCTCCTCGAAGACGAGTTTACTCCCTGTTTCAACCATTGCTTTAACAAGATAGCTTAATTCATCCTCGCTTAACTCATGGTAGAGCTGACTAATGAGGAAAGCTGCTATCTCAGCCTCGCCATAGATCCCGTTCACAACATCCTGTATAATACCCTTCATCTCGCTCTCAGAGAGCTTAACACCGCTCATCCTCTTCTTTAACGCATTGAAGCTACTCGGTAACCCAATGGGTTTAACGCCAACCATATCTCCTTCTGAAACCCTTAGCGCTGAAGCCGTCTGCGTTGATAAAGCTACTACACCGGGTTGAACAACCGTCTTACTATTTATAACCATCGCGTAAGCCGAGTAATCTCCAGCAGTAACTAAAACAATATTGTTTGTAGCCACACCTAATTCCTCAGCATCACCACTATTCATTATAATTAAATTCCTATGTAAATCCAGGTCGACTATTTTTACACTAAATAGCTTAGACTTACTCTCAAACCCCATTACTATCCCACCCTAATCCCATGCATCGGGCAAAAAGAGCTATGATTACCTATAAGGGTTTTTAAACATTTACAACTGAAAGCCTCGCCCTTCTGTGGCGGGGATGAGAGGAGAGTTTATTAAGTTTTGGCGGTAGCGTTATGATTAGATGATGATGTGGCGATGAGTGTGAATAGTCAAGCCCTCGGATGATGAT
>NZ_JAVZPN010000004.1:0-33023 GCF_038881575.1 Desulfurococcus sp.
GATCTATATTATGTGGGATAGTAATATATAAACTTTTTTCATTATTAAATCCCACCAGTCAATGGTTAGCCAGCATTTATAACATAATCCACTGGTTCCACCGGGTTTGAATCTGCCATAGGATTACATAGGGTTAAAAACGGGCTGAAATGGTGTTTAGGGTTGTTTATGGTTGTCTGAGTTCTTTCAGGGCTGTGAGGTACGCGCTAGCTGTGTGCTATACTCTAGAAGGCTTTTTTAAGTCTTGAGGCTACAAGCTTATTATCGGTGACCGCCTATTTCCGAGAACCGTGGCTGAACCACGGTGAGGGGGTGGGCGGAGACTGTAATGAACCCGGGGGCAGCCATGAATAACCATAAACTGCCCCAACCTACCACTCTCGAGTGAACGGTCACGCATGAGAATATATGTAGTTTATAGTATATATACTCGTACATACCATACATAAGATAATGGTGTAGGATATGAGTCACATGCTTGCGGGAAAGGGTGAAAAAGTATTGTTAATGGGGAATGAAGCAGTAGCTAGAGCAGCACTTGAGGCAGGAATATGTGTAGCAACAGCATATCCTGGAACACCATCCACGGAGATAATAGAGACTTTAAGCGAGGTAGCCGGTAAATGCGGGATATATGTCGAATGGAGTATAAATGAGAAGGTGGCATTTGAAACAGCGTACGCGGCAGCGATAACTGGGGTTAGAAGCATTACAGCCATGAAGCATGTGGGCGTTAATGTGGCGGCAGATATATTGATGAGTAGTGCTTACTCAGGTGTTAAAGAAGGCTTCGTAGTGGTTTCGGCTGATGATCCAGGTGAGCATAGCAGTCAAAACGAGCAGGATAATAGGTGGTACGGGTTACTAGCCCATATACCAGTTATTGAACCTAGTAGCGCGAGGGACTCATATTATTTAACCAAGGAGGCATTTGAGCTAAGCAGTAGATACGAGCACCCGGTTATTCTTAGAACCACTACAAGGGTAAGTCACACAAGGCAACCAGTTGAATTAAGCGGTGATATACCATCAGAGAAAAAGTGTAAAGGAGTTTTCGATAAAAACTATGAGAGATGGGTGCTTGTACCAGCTAACGCGAGGAAGCAGAAGATTAGGATGATGAAGATATGGGAGGCTATAAGGCGTAATGAGGGGAGGGAACCATTTATACGCGTGTGGAATCCAGGTAGGAGTAAAGTAGTTATTGCAAGCGGGATTAGCTACTCTCATGCCGAGGAAGCTCTCAGACTACTCGACGCCTTAAACGATGTGACATTAATCAAGGTCTCCCTACCAGTCCCCCTTCCACCAGCACCTATCGCTACAGTTTTAAAGGATGCAAAAGAAGTACTGGTCATCGAGGAACTCGATCCTGTGGTAGAGACCCAGGTGAAAGACATAGCTGTTGATGAGGGTTTAAGCGTAAAGATATATGGTAAAAACATGATACCCGAAAACGGAGAGCTCTCGATAGATAGGATCTTCGAGCCGGTAGCTAAATTCATTGGTAGGGAAACCCTGCCTCCATGGCAGAGTATTGGGGAGGTGAAAACCGAGCCTCCGATTCCACCACGTCCCCCAGTGCTTTGTGCCGGGTGTCCTCATAGAAGTACCTATTACATAGTTAAAACAGCCCTTAACAGGGCTGGTATAAGAAATACCGTGTTCACCGGCGATATCGGGTGTTATACACTAGGGTATCAAAAACCATTTGAAACACAGATGACGTGCTTCGAGATGGGTGGGAGCCTGGGCATAGCCCATGGATTCGGAAAAGTATTAGAGAATACAGTGATAGCTGTTATAGGAGACTCTACATTCTTCCACGCCGGTATACCCCCGGTATTAAACATAGTTTACAATGACTCTAAGGTCATACCATTAATACTCGATAACTCGACAACAGCTATGACTGGGCATCAGCCACATCCAGGTACTGGGATAACAGCAATGGGGCTGCGGACAACGGCTATACTCCCGGAGAAGATATTAGAGCAGGCAGGGTTTAAAACTATTATTATTAATCCATTAAGAGTTAAAGAATCAATAGAATTACTTACACAGGCTTTCAAAGAGTACTTGAAGGGTGAGCGAATAGCAATAGTTTCACGTATGAGATGCGCTCTCGAAGTCGCGAGGGATGCTAGAAGGAAGCAGGTAGTACTACCCATTTATACCATCATTGAAGACAAGTGCACCGGGTGTATGGCATGCGTGAACTTAACGGCCTGTCCAGCTATAATAGTGCCAGCAGGATCGAAGAAGCCCATTATACTAGAGGAGCTCTGCAACGGTTGTGGACTATGTGCATCTATCTGCCCCTATAAAGCGATAACTGTTAAAAACACGCCGAGCCCTGAGTGGGAGAGGCTCTGGTGATGCAGTATGAAGACCAGGTTTAATCTAGTGTTATCCGGTGTAGGGGGTCAGGGTATAATAACGCTTGGCAGGTTAATAGGGCTGGGATGCATGCATGCCGGCGTAGACGTCAGCATCGCGGAAGTACATGGTATGAGCCAGAGAGGCGGTAGCGTTATAGTGCATGTGAGAATAGGTGAAGGTGAAAGCCCGATTATACCGGTAGGAGGCGCTGATACAATTATATCACTGGAATTGCTTGAGGGAGCCCGGAGCCTAGTATACGCGAATAAGGGGGCAACACTAGTAGTAAACGATTTCCTATGGCCTCCCCCATTAGTTAAATATCCTTCTAGAGATACAATCCTAGCCGCAATATCTAGTAAGGGCTTGACTTACTACCTCTACGATGCAAATAAAGCCAGCATAGAGGTAAGTGGCTCGGTTGTTTCATCAAATATAGCCCTCCTGGGATTCACCCTAGCCGTAGATAAGCAGTTATCTAAATACATTGAGTTAAACGATATCGAGTGGGCTATTGAGAAAACGTTGAGAGGGCACCTTGTAGATGTAAACAAGAGGCTTCTCAAGAAATCATATGAGGATGGATTGAGATATGTCAACCCATGAAATAATCGATCTACTGGAGGACGCTATAGATATCATTGATCAACTTGAAGGAGTCCTACAGAGGCTGAAGCCAGGTGATAATATAACTCCTGGGGTAATCTACCAGCTATATAATAGTTTAGTATTATTGAGGGAGAAGATAGTTGTAGCCAGGATAAAGGTTTCGAGTAGTCTAACCTCGTCACAAGATTAAACGAGCGCCTTAACCATGGTAATCAAAGCAACCATATATGTTTTTAATACCCATAATGTATCGAATCCATATACTCTATCTCCGAGATATGGGAATGAGGATCCATAAATAGAGCGGTGGCAACGCTTACCTTATCCACGTTGCTCATCGACGACGCCACCCATTTACCGGAGTTGAGTTCCCCAATATGTACCCTACGTGTATAAGCCTCTAGAGTCTTCACGTAACGTGCGATAACCGGGTATTGGATACCTATGAGTAGGGCTTTCTCGCAATATAGGTGATCAATTATTATAGCTCCTTTTTCACTTATAGCGATGCATGTTTCACCAGTTAACAACCACACCTTACCCCTACCATGAAGCACTATGGTTTTCCCGGTCGCAATCTTTACAGAGAATCCGCCATTCACCGCGATAAAATCCCCTGCTAATATCGGCTCACGTATAAATCCAACAAGTATTTTCCCGTCTTCCAAGCGTTTTTTAACACTGTCAGCGGACATAGTACTATCCCTCAATATTCTTTTCTCCTACTCCTAGTTTAAAGATAAATTAAACTAGCATGAAACCCTAGATAGAATAAAGGTGAGTATTATGGAGGTTATAGGATTAGACACATCAATAATAGAGAGGGTTTCGAGAGTCTTAAGAAACAATATTGAGAGGCTTGACACATTGGATCTCTGCGATACAAAATTCTACCCGCCCTGTAACGATAACCTAGAAAACATACTCAGATACTTTATAGTCATGGTAGCCATGGATCACAGGCTGAGTAGACCTGGGAAACCATATGAGGCCATGCTTGAAGACGGGTTCTACCATGGTGCTGATCTACTATATAGGCTTGGAATGAAAAAGTATTCGGAGGACCCAGGATTCTTTGATCCAGTGCGCTTAGCACAGGTGAGAATCGAGGAAGTTGAATCCTGGCTCAGCATAGGTGGTGCAAGGCCACCGGACATAGAGGCTAGAACTATTCTTCTAAGGGATTTGGGGTTGAAAATCTCTAAACTATACGAGGGCAGGGTTACGAGGATCATAGAGGCATCAAGAGGGAGGCTCTACGGCTCTCTAATGGAGCCTGGATTCATAGATCTCCTAAGGGTTTTCAGAGCCTATGAAGACCCCGTTGAGAAGAAGTCATTATTACTCGCGAAATTCCTGGCCAAAAGGAGGATATTCACGCCTCTCGATAAACCAGGGATCCCGGTTGACAATCATTTATCAAGGATAGCGTATAGGCTTGGAATAGTGATGGTTTCAGGCAATCTATGGGTTAAGATAAGGGAGCAGAGGGAGGTCTCACGTGAAGAAGACATATTATTGAGGATGGTTATTAGACGAGGATATGAGGCTATATCCAGTGAGGCAGGTATAGATCCGGCCACCCTGGATGACTATTTTTGGCTGATGGGTAGGAGGATATGCCTAAGGGATAACCCACCTAGATGCGATAAATGCTTGTTCAAGGGTTTCTGCAGGGCTAGAAGGAATAATAGTTTTATGGTCCCAGAGCACTATTACTATAATACATGGTATTACTGATAGGTGGGTATCTTTGAGTATCCAGGGCGACAGTGGCACGGACATTAATAAGGGTATTAACAGGCTTAGAAGCCTCACCAGGCTTGAGAGGATTATTGTAAACTACTTTCTAAGACATATAAGTGCAGGCGATATAATAGCAGTATTAGATATACGTGAAGAAGTGAAAAAGAAGATCAGGGAAGGAGATAGAGATCTCTTCCCAGAAACAGAGGATGCACTTATCGAAGTAGAGGTGAGACGCGTACTAGCAGAATTAGTCAGAGAGGGGATATTGTACCATAGGAATGGAGTATATGGTTTATCGCCATGGCTGGTGGAACTAGTAAAGAAGAAGTTTGGAAGGCTCAGGCCAGGTGAATCCAAGCCTCTTGAAAAACTCCTTGAATAACTACTTCTTGAAGCCAATGAAGCCTTGAGCCTTTGCATCATAATATACGTTGGTGAACCCGGCTTCCATCAACCTATTCTTTATTCCTTTGAGAATACTTGGTGCCCCATGCCGTCTCGGCTCACCAGTATAATGGAATAAAATACCTCCATGCCTGAGCACCCTGTATAGTTCCTTGTAGAAGTCGAGACTATATAGGTTACCAGTGCTCCTTGTGAATCTAGGTGGATCATGTATTACTCTATGAAAATACTCTGACTCCAGCGAGGAGACGCCTTCAACTACATCCATTATATTAATCCTTATTCTATCACTGGATAACTCCCTGCTCCATGGATTCCTCTCAGCTATCCACACAACATTCTCATCTATCTCAAAGGTATAGATGTTACCAGCCCCTCTCCTCAGAGAAGCTATAGCTGTATAACCCAACCCCATACACGTGTCAAGGATGTTTAGGCCGTTTGTAACCCTAGCTGCCCGTATCTTCGAGATTGTGTCACGCCACGGATCGGTGTCCTGTACTCTATGCATGTGGATGCCGTTTATTTCGAGCGTTGGTGCCGTAGTTTTACCTGTCGCCTTCAACTTATAGAACCCTGTTTCAGTATGGAGTGCTACCTCATATATTTTCCCGGTTTCCTCTAGTAGTACAACCCTATCATGCTCGCTTGGCTCTAACTCCCTAATATCTGCCTCGATGCCCTCGCTAAGTAACAATTTATTGTTCCCTACGCAGACAACCATAGTTGATAAACCTAGATCCAGTGTGGTTTCAACACATCCGCTTGAACGCTTCAGCTCGTCAATAGTGAAAAAAGTGAACCAGTATCCTTTCACGGGTTTAAACACTAATGCCTCGGGCACGGTTCATACCTGGCTCATTTAATTTACTGGCTTAACACGTTCGAATCATCTAATGGGAGATACCTCTGGATCTTGGAGCTTGATGAAACAAGCCTTCTCAACTCGCTTATTAGTTTAGAAGACCCCTCAACTATTATCACTATTATAAATCCATCCCCCATCCTATGAACACTATACGATATAATAACAGAGCCGTATCTCGAAATAATAGAGGAGGGCAGCGGGCTCCGTGAGTAAACAACTATTACACCACGGCACTTGTGCTCCCCATTCTCGTGAAGATTCTCATGTATGTACTCGTTTAAGGCATTCGATACTATAGTAGATCTATCACAGTGGAATAACCCGGCGAGATTATCCAGCTTCTCAGCCACATGGTAGGGCACGCTCACACCAAACCTCTTCTTCGAATTCCCGCTCATCTACCTTCCCCACCCTGTAAGCGCCACATATAGAAAAGCAATAACAAGGATAAAACCACTTACACCTACAGGGCTTAATCCATAGTTCACTGCAGCTACGTATCCGAGCATCGTAGACGTTGTTGACACTAGTAGTGTTAATAATAAATGCTCCTTACTGCTTCTAGAGATTCTTGCACCCACTATTGCTGGGAGAAGTATCATTACATGCTCCATTATGTAACCACTGATATGTAGTAGCCCTATCGTGGCTAAACCGATTAGAGTGTAAGTGATGAAATCGTAGAAGCCCATCCTCACACCAGCTATCCTGGCTGACACGGGATCTATGCTTAATAAAATTATCTTGTCGTACATTAAAATAACCGCGGCAACTACAATTATTGAAATAATGGTAGCCACTAGGACGTCTTGTCTGCTCATTAGAACAGGATCCCCTAGCATTATACTGGATAGACTATACTGTGTAGGGAACATTGTTAACACATAGTATGCTAGTAGAACACCCATCGATGATGAGAATGAAACCATGAAAGAGGATACCTTGTTGGGATCTATTCCCCTGTGAATTAAGTATCCGGCGAGATATGTTAACATCAATCCAACCGGTATCGCTGAATAATATATGCTCACCCCGAATATCAATGCAAAGAGGTAGCCGAGGGTAGCCGCTAGAAAGCTATTATGTATGGAGCCTGAGACAAGGAACTCTAATCCCTTATAATAGGCTAGCAAGCCGACTAGGCTAAGCGATAGCCCCGTCAACCAGTATGCTATAACTCTATCCACTCCTATAACCCTGGAGGAATCCACTAGGGACACTAGGAAAATTATGGATACTATAATACATGCTAACAGGGAACTCGATCTTCTTCTGGTACTGGAGATCATCTGTAAACCCACCTAGACAGCGCTAAACCTATTATGACACCTATAACTACATAGAGTATTATGGAGAGGGGATCAGGTGCTAGATGAGATGGCTCCTCTAGTTTCGTATAAGGCTTTCCGGCTTCATTAATGTTCACACTGCTTACTTGAGAACTTATATAGTATAGTTTATCAGGTATGGAGCCGTTTACTAGCGGCGACGGAACCTCTATTATGGTTACATTATATTTTTTAGATAACTCGATCAATGCATTACTTTCACTAGAGGCGGCTGGCGATGTTATAAACACCAACGGGATGCTCCCACTCTTCATAAAGCCCTCGACAGACGCTATATCTTGAGGAGATGGTTGTACCTCATGCTCTGGAACAAGTGATTTAACTACCTGGAACCCCATCCATTCCACGGCATACTGTATTTCAGGGAGGTCTATTATAGTGGACATGCCACGGTATTTGCCCATCATCTTATTAACTAGGGATACGAGGGAGTTTACCAGTTTTAAGGCTTTATCACTGTAGCAATCGGCTTTCAAGGGGTTGGCTTTCGCTAGTGTGCTTGTCAGGTTTTCAACGAAGAGGATATAGTTTAATGGATCGTAAATAGGCATGTGGAGGTTGGCCTGCCCACTAGAGGGGTTAATGGTAATCCTGATTCCAGGGATCTCAAGTATATTGATAAGCGTCGCATTCAACTCGCCTTTCTCCACAAGGTTCTCTATCTCTACTTCTGCACCAGTATGTCCTGTTGAAACTATTATTGACGCCCTCTTTAGTTTCTGGTAGTCACTAATGGTTAACTGGTACTCATGGGGATCTACGCCGGGGGGAATAATATAATCGACTACATCGCCATCGCACAATAGGAGTTTAATGTCGCTTACCAGGTTAGGGAAAACAGTAACAACGTATACTCCGCTAGTGGTTTGAAGAGAAACCAATAACCCTTGTGAAATCAGTAGACTTAACACGGTGATTACCGGGATCAATGCGTGTCCCATGGCTTCACACCTTGTGCACAAATCTATTTAAGGACTTATAAACATTTTGTGCACAAGGGATTCAACATGATTATAGAGTTAATAGATTTAACCGTGAAGAGAGGACACACCCTGGTACTGAACAATTTAAACGCTGTGTTCAAGGGTCCTGGACTAATACAGGTTATAGGCCCCAATGGAGCTGGCAAAACAACACTACTCCTCACCATCCTAGGCTTAATAAAACCCGTAAAAGGAGTGGTTAGAATCAGGGATACAGAGCTGAAGAATCCAGGGGAAGGATTACGTGAAACAATATCCTACGTCCCTCAAAGATTCCATATACCGAGAGATGCACCGATAACGCTCTGGGAGTTCATGGAAAGCTATATTAGGGCTTACGAAGGAGGTATGTCATTTAGATCCAGCCATACTGTAAAGAGGAGAATCGAGTCAGCACTGGAAATGGTTGGATTGCCCAGGGATTCATGGGGTAAGAAGATCAGTGAATTAAGTGGTGGGCAGCTCCAGAGAGCACTAGTGGCTAGAGCTCTCTCAGTAGATTCAGAGATAATATTAATGGATGAACCTCTCTCCAATATAGATCCTGAGGGGAGGGGGGCGCTGGCTGAAATCATTGGTAAGCTTTCAAGCAGGAAATTACTCGTGGTAACGAGCCATGATCCTGTATTATTGTTGCCATACACTAGTAAAATACTGTTGCTAGGATATGGTGAATATAAGTATGGTGATCCAAACAGCATTCTTTCGCGGGAGGTGCTGGTGAAAATATATAGGAGTTGCGCCATAGTATTCGGGGAGCATACCCACATAGCGGATTGGCACTAGGTGGGGTCACTCTCTTGAGGATGCTTGAAGGCGAGTTATGGGAGTATAATGGAGTAGTATATATCGCCAAGGGTTTCCAACACCCTGAAGGAATGATCGTAGCTTACCCTAGGTACGATCTTTATATCTCCGGAAAAATACCCGGATGGCACCTAGAGAGATACATTAATACCGTGGACTGGGAGTGCATTAAGTCCAGGGTTCCCGTGATACCGGTGTCGAAAAGTACTGTGTTCCTAAATAGGCTCAACAGTATTCAACAAGTAGTCGCGGAAATAATCTCAGATGCTCTAGGCGTGAGAGAAAATGACATATATGTCACAGGGTCCTCAAGGATCCTCGGTAAATACAATGACATTGATATCGCGATATATGGGGTTAGAGAAGACTTCACCAAAGACCTCGAGGACCTCGTTAATAGAGGAGTGCTTAAACGGGTTGATGAATGGGTGCTTGTAGACGAGTACTGGGAAAAGCATAGAGGCGGAATAAGCCTCGCTGAATATCTATGGTTTAAAAAGAACACTCTTCTACACCTAAATATACTGGGAATCCACGTGAATCTTAGACCAGTTATCTACTCCAGAGGAGTCCATGGATGCATAGACCCAGTCTTGAATATATCAGAGTACACTGGACTAGTACGCGTGGTTGAGTCAATAATAGATCATGCCATACCATCGAGATATATCGGCTTACTTAATAATGGTGAGGAAGTGATCCTTGAATCCATGCGGGAAGTATACTCGGAGCTGGATACAGGCAGCTACCTCGCCATAAATAATAAAATAGAGGAAAGGCCTAGCGGTATATACCTTGTACCAGACCATGGATTGCTGAAGCCTATACTACGGCATTGAATCTACTTAAAGGAGAGGGAGGGAAAGTAGTATAAGGGAAAAAGAAGAATATGGTTAAAACCTATTACCTCTTACTTAATCCATGCTTCTTTATGATGCTGAACACCGTGTCTGGGGTTAATGGTATTCTGTTTACATCCCTGTTCGCGTCTTTACTCCCTAATGCATGTGCTACAGCATTGGCGATGCTTGGGGCTATGCCAACTATAGAGGGTTCTCCAAGCCCCTTGGCTCCAAAGGGCCCCCTGATATATCCTGCCTCCACGAAGTCTACTAGTATTCTCTCTGGAATATCCAGGCCTGTGGGTATATGGTATGTCGATAGGTTTGTATTGTAGACGTGTCCTTCAGGGCTATAATACGTATCCTCCATTAGGGCGTATCCCATACCCTGGATATATCCTCCAACACCGTGGTGCTCTGCACCAGTCCGATTAATTACCCTCCCAATATCATATACTGTTACAGCGTCCTTAACTCTCACAACTCCTGTTTCGAGGTCTACCTCCACATCACTCACTATGGCACCAAATGTATACGTGAAGTAGGGTTGGCCGGTACCTGTCTCCTCATGCCACTCTGCCGGTGGAGCCCTATAGTAACCGAATTCTTGCAGTGGAACACCTTTCCAGAAAGATTGCTCCACTAGTTCTCTCCATGTTATGTAGTGTTCTGGATCATCTCTGCAATAAACCTTTGGAGCATCTATCACAACGTCATCAGGGCTACTGCATCCAAGCATGGAGGAGGCTAGCTCATTGAGCCTTTTTCTTAGCTTATATGCCGCCACAAGTGTTGCATTACCGCCCATCGCAGTGCTCCTAGATGCAACCGTGGGCCCTGCATCAGGTGTTGATGCTGTATCCGGTAACTCTACTTTGAAGTAGCTTGGTGGGACACCTAGTATTTCAGCAGCTATATTGATTAAGCCCTGAATAGAGCCTTGACCCATATCGGTTAACCCTGTTCTAAATATTATGCTTCCATCTCTCTGTATGATTAGTGTTACGGACGAGTAGTCGGCTCCCTCTGCGCCAATACTGTTTCCATGGTAGAATACAGCTATGCCTATTCCACGCCTAATAGTACCCTTGGCCTCGGAGTACAGTTTCCTCTTCTCATACCACCCGCTTAATTCAACTGCTTTCTTGATGACATCCACTAGTCCAACGCCGTGGTCCAGTAATTGTCCATGAACCGTTCTATCACCTGGTCTCAATGCGTTCCTAAGTCTTATCTCAACTGGATCCAAGCCTAGTTCCTCAGCAAGTATATCCATCTGCCTTTCAACAGCGAATGTTACCTGTGGGTTACCGAAGCCTCTGAACGCTCCTCCGGGAACTTTATTAGTGTACACCGCGGCGAGATCTATTTTCGCGTTGGGAACCCTGTAGGGCCCGGTGCTATGCACTATCGCCCTCCATGCGACAAATGGGCCGAGGCTAGCATATGCTCCCTTATCCAGTATTATCTCGGCCTCGACGCCGAGTAATGTTCCATCTCTCCTGGCTGCATGCTTATATCTAGCGATAATCGGATGCCTCTTCGTGTGTCCTATTATGGATTCTTCCCTTGTATGTAATACAACCGCTGGCCTCTTCGTGTATAGAGCCGCTAACGCGGCTTTAGCGGCTATCTCGTTGCCCACGTCTTCTGCGCCGCCGAAACCGCCTCCCAGTGCTGGAGCTATGACTCTTACCATGTTGAATGGCAGTCCTAATACGTTTGAAACAGCTTTCCTTGTATCGAAGGGGCATTGTGTCTTAGCATATATTGTAACTCCTCCATCAGGCTCTGGTATTGCTATGGCTACCTCTGGCTCAAGATAGGCGTGCTCCTGCATAGGTGTCCTATACTCGTTCTCAACTATGACGCTGGCCTCCCTGAATGCTTTCTCTACGTCTCCAACCCTGATCTTGTATCTTGTTAATACGTCGCTTCCGCGTTCATCATGTATTAACGTATGAGGCTTCTCCTTTAATCCATTCCATTCAATTATCTGCAACGGGTCCAGGTATACTTCTAATGGCTCGTAGTCCACGTGGACTCTTTCCCCAGCATCTCTAGCGTTCTCAAGGCTTTCAGCCACTATTAGCGCTACGGTATCCCCTATATACCTTACCTTCCTATCGGCTATAAGTGGTTGATCCGGTAGTACATAGCCCACATCATTTATGCCCGGTATATCCCTGGATGTTATAACTTTTATAACACCCGGGTAGCTGGATGCCTCTGATACATCGATGCCCTTGATTAATGCATGCGCGTACTTGGATCTAACACTGTAAACGAATACAGGGTTCTTTAATAGATTAATTAGATCCGCCGTGAATATCGGTTTACCTGTTGCCTTACTTATGGCGTCCCATCTCACTACATGCTTACCTATATACTTGAAGTCCTTTGTAGGCTTGCCCCTTGTTTCATTGAATATCTTTTCAACTATTTCAACATACTCGGGCTTACTCATGCGAACCACCTACTAGACAACTTTTAAATGATACTTTTCTCTCACCTGTTTTTCATCGAAGTAGATCTTGCCCTCATTGATGTACTTGGCTGCAAGCTTGGCTGCTGCAAAGTAGTAG
The DNA here is from genome assembly GCF_038881575.1 of Desulfurococcus sp. Lineage (GTDB taxonomy): Archaea > Thermoproteota > Thermoprotei_A > Sulfolobales > Desulfurococcaceae > Desulfurococcus. The sequence goes on from NZ_JAVZPN010000004.1 coordinate 12,580, forward strand.
TGGTAGCTCCCACACCTGCACAATGTGCTACTAAGCCACTCCTTTATTTCGTCATAGCTTGGGTTTGGATTATGGTCGAGTAACGCCTTAGTCATCATTATGAAGCCCGGTGTGCAGAAGCCGCATTGCATGCCCCTGGTCTCGATGAATGCTACTTGAATAGCGTGCAACTTGCCCTCGGGAGCCAGGCCTTCCACAGTCGTTATTTTGGCTCCATCAAGCGTGGATGTTAGTGTGAGGCATGAATGCCTCGGTAACCCGTTCACGAGGACTATGCATGTTCCGCATTCCCCTCTACCACATCCCTCTTTAACACTTGTATAACCTAGTCTATACCTTAGTGTATCAATTAATCTCTCATGAGGAGGTACGTCAACTATGTATTCTCTGCCATTAACCTCCAACCTAACTTTAACGATCCTCGCCAACCTACATCACCCCGTTTAGGATTCTATTGTGTACGAGGCGCAGACCCTTCCTTAAAATAGCCTTAGACATTTCAAGCCTGTATTCACTGGTAGCCCACCAATCACTAATCCTCTTCATCTCCTTCTCAAGGCATTGTTCCGCCTCCATGAAGGTTTCCTCGCTTATACTTCTCCCAGTTATACATTTCTCAGTGCTCCTGGCCCTTCCAGGTATCCTGTGCTCACCAACCATGTCGAAGGCTATTCTGGCTTCCCTTATCCGTCCTTCCTCCTCTGTTAAATAGAAGGCGCCGGTGACTATGCCGGCTATAAGTAGCTCCCTTCTATCAAACTTTATGAATGCATTACTGGTTCTAGACGGTGGCTCCTTGAATGATATCTCCGTGATAATCTCGTTCGGCATGAGAATAGTCTTTCTTTTATCGACAAGGAATTCCTCCAGTCTAACCTTTCTCACGCCGTTCACGCTTTCAAGCCTCAGCTCGGCATCGTAGACGAGTAGGAGCGTTATGTAATCACTGTACTGTGTGGCCGATGCGATGTTACCGCCTATCGTGGCGTTAAACCTTATTGCCATGGTACCAAATTTTCTGAATGCATCTATGAACCCGGCATATCTTATATCCTGGTGCAGTATACTCTTACTGATCTCCCATAGTGTTGTAAGAGCCCCTATTCTCACCACGCCATTCTCCACTACTACATAGGAGAGGTTTCTCCTCAGAGGGGAGAGATCCACTAGGTATTTTGGCACAGGTATTTTCCGGTCTCTTATCAATACTAGTAGTTCTGTGCCACCTGCCAGGGGCTTTGCATCCGGCGAGTATTTGTCAAGGAATTGCAGGGCGTCGCTAAGGTCCTGTGGACGATATATGTCGAATATACTCTACACCCCCATTAGTTACTTTATTTTCTAAGAACCCGTGGGTAATAAATTTTTACGATTCTAAACTGTAATAATGATTTAAATACGGGCTCCCACTTTAGTAAGATATATACTGAAGGAGGGTATATGCATGAAGGTATGTAGGGATATAACCGAGTGTATAGGGGGCACACCAATAATACGGCTCTCAAGGATACTGCCACAGGGCTTCAAGGCCGAAGTATGGGGTAAGATGGAGTTTACCAATCCAACAGGCAGTGTGAAAGATAGGATGGCATTATACATGCTGAGAAAAGCCGTTGAGAAAGGAGAATTGAAGCCAGGTATGACAATAGTTGTTCCCACGACAGGTAACACAGGTATAGCTTTCTCAGCCCTTGCAAGCGTGCTTGGCTTCAAGGTTTTAATAGTAATACCAGAGGAGATGAGTGCCGAGAGATTCATGTTGATGAAGTTGTTCGGAGCCGAATTCTACTTCACACCAGGCGGTGAAGCCGATGCCGGTAATGCATTAGAAATAGCTAGAAAGCTTGTAGCCGAGAACCCTGATAAATATTACTTATTCGATCAATGGGGAGATGAAGCCAATATACAGGCCCATTACGAGACAACGGGTAAAGAGATACTTGATCAAATAGGGTGTCCCAAGGCCTTTGTAGCCGAGGTTGGAACCGGGGGTACTTTAATAGGTATAGCGAAGAGGCTTAAAGAGGAGTGCCACGACATCATAGTGGCGGGTGCTGAACCAGCTGAATGCCCGGTTGCAGCAGAGTGGTTTAAGACTGGTAAGCCGGGTCCCTGGGGAAGACATGAAATAGAGGGAGTTGGCGACGGCTTCATACCCGATATAGTTATGAGGAATAAGCACCTACTCGATGACTTTGTAACCGTGAATAGTGATGAAGCAATACAAATGGCTAGGAGGATAGCCAGGCTAGAAGGCCTCCCAGTTGGAATAAGCAGTGGAGCAAATGTTGTAGCAGCTATAAAGCTCGCACAAGCCCATAACCTGAGAAACGGCGACAAGGTTGTAACAATACTACCAGACTACGCTGCCAGATACTTCAGCACCAGGCTCTTCAAGAAGAAGCGTGAAATAGTTAACAGGAAGCAGTTGCTAGAGGAGCTAGATATTTAAGCCCCATACCATCCTATTTCTTCTTTTCTTCTCTCCTTTCTTCAATATCCCTGAATTAGTGGTAAGCCAGCTGGTTAAACCAGCATATAGCGCCCTGGCTAGATAGAGATGGTTTCATTCGGGTGAATAATTTAAATTAAGGTGTGGTAAGTTTAATTATAATTAATTACATATAGGGTGACAGGAGCAAGTTATGATAAGCTTTAATCCCAGGATCTGTTCTACATGCCGGGGCCGGGGCTTCTGCGGGTTATCTTACTGCCCTGTTATAGCTAAGGCTAGAGCATCCATTAAGCTATCAGGGATCACCGGTCAACGCGTGATAGAGGGTTCCACCCCGCCCTCAATATTTGTTGGGAGATATGGTTATCCATATGTTAGGGCAGGCCCAAGCGCTGCCCCTCCAAACAATGACGTATTAGTGTATGATTACCCTGAATCATGGCTTGGAAGGAGAATAGAGGATATCCTCGAATATAGATGGAGCCTTGTAACAGGATACACCAGTATAGATGTAAGAAAGCCATACGATAGGATAGTTGAGGAGACAAGACTCATGACCCTGAGCAGTAGACCTGTGGATATTAGGGTAGAGCTAGCTAAACCACCGCGTCCAATATTACATCTCAGCGAAGAAGAGCCGCCGCAGGGTCCTAGGGCGCCAATAGTAAGGCTACAGGTATTAGGCAACCCCTCTGTGCCTAGGCCTGTTGAGAAGGCGTTTAATGACACGGATTTACCAGCCTATGATGCAGTAGTCTACCTCTATAAGTCAAGTATACCGGTGTCCCATATACAGAAGATACTCAGTGCCGGAGCACTAGGTGTTAAAAACCAGAGGAGACTAGTGCCTACAAGGTGGAGCATCACTGCTGTTGATAGCATGATATCCAGGGAGCTGCTTAGGGAGGTGAAAAAATATGACGTCATCAACGAGGTAGAGGTATACATGCTTAGGCACTATGATAACTTATTCATAGCAGTACTCTACCCAGCTAAGTGGAGTTATGAATGGATGGAGGCCTGGTGGCCAGGCTCCACATGGAACCCTGGAGCCCTGGACGTGGTTGTTGAGGGAGACTATGAGGACTATCACGGGAGGACAACTTATCCAGGTATTGGTGGATGCTACTATGCAAGCATGCTTGCAACACTCGAGCATCTTTCAAGGATGAGAAGACAGGCTACAGCGATACTACTTAGGGAGATATATCCAGGTTTCAATCTACCATTGGGTGTCTGGTTCGTCAGGGAGTCAATTAGAGAGATGTACAGGCATGAACCAGTCTTAAAGACCAGCGAGTTAAAGGAGGTCTTCGATCTACTGGATAAAGTAACCAGGCTCGGGGCTACTAAATGGTACAATTCCTCCAGGCTGCTTCAGAGGATTGTGAAGACGAGGAGTATTAGAGACTTCTTCTCGAGGGATACCTGAGTTGTTCCAGGAGTTTAAAGTAATGAAGACAAGGTGTGAGACAGCCCTGTCGAGGAGCGGGTTGCCGGGGCTGGACTATGCTTTAAACCCTTATATCGGTTGTTCACATGCCTGTATCTACTGCTATGCGAGATTATATACGAGGAATAGAGACGTAGGCAGCAACTGGGGGAGGATAATCCTAGTGAAAGAGAATATAGTCGACGTATTAAGGAGGGAGGTGGTTAAGTACCCAAGGGGCGTTGTCGGTATTGGCACGGTGACAGATGCATATCAACCCGTTGAAGCCGTGTATAAGCTAACGCGGCGTTCACTAGAAGTATTATTAAGACATGGTTTCCATGCAAGTATCCAGACAAAGAATCCCCTGGTTTTAAGAGACATGGACCTCCTGGTAACACATAGAGATCTAGTTGATGTGGGATTCACGATAACCACCCTTGATTACAGGGTCTCCATACAGATAGAGCCACATGCACCACCTCCAAATGCCCGTTTAAAAGCACTTGAAAAACTAGTCGAGGAAAACATTGCCTCATGGATTTTCTACGGGCCAATTATCCCAGGCATCAACAGTGATCCCGATACTGTGAAAAGCGTGGTGGAGATAGCTAAGAAACTAAACATAATACTATATTACGATATACTTCATGTGAAATCATTCATGAATACACCCGCGCACCCATTGTATAATTACATTGAGAAAACCCGTAGAGAGAGAAGGCGGATCATGGAACTAATAGAGACTGAGTGCAGGAGGCAGGGGGTGACATGTAGAACCGGTTTCAGCCAGGAGTAAATAGTCTGCAACACTGGACTGGTTAAAGACTACACGTGTTCACTTATCTTCTTCCTTCCCCGCATCTTTCTCTCCTTCCTCAACTCTGAGTACTCTGCTTAATTCTTTCTTGGACATGTTGAAGACGGCTTCGGCTATAGCTCTAACATATTCGTCGCTTGGCGTGGTTTTAGGAAAGCCGATCCTGATTGCAAGAGCCCTCTTAAATGCCTCCTTGTACTCGCGGGATCTTATCTCGCCCCTGTATATTGCCTCAGCTAGTTTTAAACCTATGAAGAATTTAACATAGCTTTTAACTGTCTTTTCCTCCTCCGGGAATGCATTATATACTGTATGCAGTATCTTCGTGAATTCATCCTCGCTCATGAATCCAAATATGAATTTTGTTAGAGGTATTCTTAACAGTCTTGCAATCATGTTACCATCGACCACGCCTGTGGGGGACACTGATTTTATTTTCTCTCTAGCTCCCTCGATATCGCCTTGGAGTATTAGATCCAGCGCCATATCCAGGTTTTCCTCTACGTAGAAAATCTTCGAGAACATGTATGGGTAATCCTGGGCAAGCCCCAGTCCATATTTACCGATTACATAGAGTGTTGTAAGCTCCTTGTCATATATGTCAGGGGGCAGAGTCTTCCCTCTGATCGGGCTTAATCCAGTTTTTTCATACGTCTTCCTCAAGTAGTCGACAAGGGCTCTTCTATCAAGCTCGTTAACTCTCTTTGCCGCCTCGCTCAGTATCGATACTGCTACCTGGATTCTTTTCTTATGTGGTTGCCTCATTACGCATATCACCCTGTATACATGGAAGCTCTCTAAGTAGAAACCGCTTGATCCTCAAGTCTAAGCCTGTCCTACCCGTGTAAACCCGTATTCTACTACAATCCTTACTGATTAAAACTTTTATAGTTAAGGAGCCAAGGTATCTATTACGTATCCCAATGTATACTTGAAACTTGCCCTTGCTCTCTCTGATCTCCTTAAGGCTTACCTCGCCGTATTCCTGTCTAAGCATCTTCTCAAGTCTTCCCAGGACATCTATCAGCGTGTTAACTGTTAACATATATATCACTATGGCTTCCATGATTCCTTGAGCTTGATGAGTCCTAGTGTTTCAGCTGCCTCTAGATACCATGCAACTATTTCTTTCAGAAGCTCCATCCTGGCGTCCTCACAGGATACACTTATACCGTGAACCATCTTATATGCTTCCACAGCTATATCACAGTCGATCTTATCCTCTATTCTTGCACGGATTTCTTCTAAAACCTCTAGATAAGAGTGCCCTTTATTCTCAGCCATCTCTTTAATGTCATCCAGTACCTCCCGTGAAGGAAACAGATCCATGCACTCACCGCCTTTAGACATGCATATTTCAAAGTATTTAATTAAAACAGAGTAGTCTCCAAGTATTTTACCGCTGGCTAAAAAAGGTTTTCTACCCAAACCTGTTCATCCTTTAAAGAGTAATGTTTCTCAAGTACTCCCTTATATATTCCTTATGTTTCTCATTAACAGAGTTGTAGAGGCCTCTAAGCGACTCCAGCAAGTCTGTGATTATTATCCTCATTGCCTCATCCACCTCATAAGGCGCCAGCTTTTCCACCGCTCTTTGAAGGACTTCATCACTGGGATAGGCCTCCCTCTTCAAGTATTTCCTTATAGCTGTCGGCGAGATACCTAAGTCCCTTGATAGCTCAATAATGCTCCTTGTTGAAAGCATTAATTCTATAAGCCTTGCCCTCGCATCCTTACTGACCCAATGTAAACTCATCGATGCCTCTTTTTTCGCTTCCGGGATGCTGGTCATCCCCAACACCTTTGTAAATAAGTATAAATCCAGGTTTCTTAGTGATATATTACCCTTAGTTATATTAAAAGCTTATAGTAGGTGGCTTTATTGAGGCAACGTAGCATAGTTTTCGATGGCACTGTGAAATTACATGAACTACCATTTATAGAAGTCGAGCATGGCGACATATTGGCGAAAACAGTTTTTGTCTACGTGGGACAGATAGAGAGAAACATAATGAATCACAACATTACTCCCCCTGGGAGAATCATCCTAGGGGCATCCGGGGTAGTGAAGGCTATAGAGACCTCGGGCAGTAATACAAGCGTGGCAGGCAGGTATATCACTATTTCACCGCTCAGCCGTCACGGCATACTCGCATATAACGTCAATGGATTGCTTGCCGACTACGTTTCAGTTAAGCCGGAATACGTCTTCGAGGAGTCCCTTAATGCAAACCCATATACAGCTGTGAAGCCGTTTATAGCCCATGGGATAGAACTAGGAGTCGAGTCCGAGGGGGTTACCCTGATAGTTGGATGCAATATAACAGCGTTCTCAACTGCTTTATTCACTGGGAGAAGTAATGGAGAGCCGATACTATACTGTAGGGATTCAACCCGTCTAGCCCAGTATCTCGGGTTAAATATTGTGAGCCATGTGAGCAATATACCCAGTAGAATCAATACCCTTGTGTTAACGGAGCCCGGTGCCCACATCTATTATAGATTACTCAAGGAGTTAACCCCCCAGAAGATAGTTATATCGCCGCTCTCATTTACAACATGGATTCCAATAAACAATCGCCTCGAGAAAACAGTGATCACATACAAGAATACCATTAGGAATACCAACCCTGGGGCAACCGATAGTATTCTTCATGAATTATCCAGGTTTGTAAAAATAATTGAGATAGGGGATATTGAGAAAACTATTGGATTGCTACCACCTAAAGAACTCGGATCCATAATAGTGTTGAAGTAAAACTAGGATTCACGAATCAATTTGGCCAGCCTAGCTATTCCCTCCCTTATCTGCTCGTGCGTGGGGTAACTGAAGTTCAGCCTCATACTATTAACTCCGTCTCCCTCAGGGTGGAAGCTACCGCCCGGTACATATGCCACTTTATACTGCTTCACCGCTTTCTCTAAGAGCACCCCTGCATCGAATCCATTCTTGTACACGTATGCGAATATAAAGAGCCCTCCTATGGGTTTAGAGTACCAGACGTAATCGGGGAAGTTTTCTTTGATGGCTTCAAGCATCGTGTTCCTTTTGGCTCTATAGTATGGCACGGCTTTCTGGACAACATCGTCTATTAAACCCGTTTTAATGGCCTCGGCAACTATGAACTGGTTTAAGGTGGGTGAGTGCAGATCTATATATTGCTTCACTATCTCAAACCTCCTTATAAGCTCTTTTTCAGCGGCGATCCACCCGATCCTCAGGCCTGGTGCTAGAATCTTGCTTACAGTACTCATATATATAACTCTACCCTCTTTATCCATGCTCTTCAGTGATGCTGTTTCAGCTCCTTCCTCATAGATGATGTAGCTGTAGGGATCGTCTTCCAGGATTAATAAATCGTATTTCGAAGCTATCTCGAGGAGGTGCTTCTTCCTCTCCTTATTCATAGTGGTGCCGGCCGGGTTCTGGCCGACCGGTATAACATATATGAATTTCACCCTTCTCACATCATCTCCCAGCTGCTTCAGTTTTTCCTCCAGGAGCTCTGTCCTCATACCGTTCTCATCTATCTTTACACCTATTAGTTTGGCGCCATTCATCTTGAATGTTCCAAGTGCTGCCAGATATGAGGGGCTCTCAGTTATCACTATGTCACCTGGATCTATGAGGGTCCTTGAAACTATGTCTAGGGCTGACTGGCTCCCACTAGTTATAATTATGTCCTCTGCATCGACGTGTATCTCCCTCCTCTTGGCTAAGAAGTCGCTTAACGTCTCCCTGACCTCTATTATCCCCTTGGTTTCACTGTACTGTAATGCATCATCACCGTATTTCTCGATGACTATTCCAGCTATTTTTGCTAGTTCTTTACGCGGGAATAAGGTTGGATCTGGTATGCCTCCTGCAAAACTTATTACATCCTTTCTGCCTCGTATTATTGCTAGTAGTTCACGTATCTCCGATGCCTTAATATTCGAGGCAACCTTACTAATGAACCTGGAGTAATCAGTCATGCTTACACCGGGATATATGTATAGGTATATATGGTATATAAAGCTTAATATCGTGGAGGAGATACGCGGGTGGAATTGAACACGATATATAAAAACCCGGTTAAAGTAAAGGCAAGAATAGCATATATTTATCCAAGCATATACAGGGTAATGATTTCCAGCTTAGCCCCCGACATCATATATCAATTATCGAACAGTATGGATGAAGCATACACTGAGAGATTCACTAATACGAGACTCACAGGTGAAGAACCTCCCCCTAGAAGCCTTGAAACAAACACTCCATTAAAATACTTCGACCTCATACTAACCACGCTACACTATGAGCCAGACATAGTAAACCTCGTAAGGCTATTGATAGCTGGGAAAATACCGGTTAAACGTGAACAACGTGATACACCGATCATCGCAGGGGGACCCGCGGTGATGGAGAATCCTATCCCATACAGCGGCATAATAGATGCATTCGTTATAGGTGAGGCCGAGGTCACACTGGAAAAAGTGTTACTGAAATGGTTTGAGACAATGGATAAGAAAAGGTTCCTGGAAGAAATAGCTGGACTCCCCTACGTCTACGTCCCAGGAGTTAATGATGGAGAGAAAATTATAAGGAAATATGTTGAAAGGCTCGATGACGCAGCTCACCCGGTTCACCAGGTGGAAAACACGGAGGTTGAACCGATATATGGCGGGGGCTTTAAGCTCGAGGTCAGCAGGGGATGCCCGTACTGGTGTAGCTTCTGCCTCGAATCAAGGGTTTTCCAGCCATATAGAGAGAGGAGTATAATGATGCTTAAGGAGATCATAGAGGAGGGTTTATCGAGTAGTATATGGGGGAGGAGAGTGATAATATATAGTCTCTCATTCCCAGTAACCCCAACTCATGTGAAACTACTTGAATACATCTCACATGAGAAAATAAAGGCCTCACTACCCTCACTAAGGCTTACTACACTGAGAAACGATGTATTAGAGTTAATCAAAGAGATAGGTCAAAGAACTCTTAGCCTGGCACCAGAGACGTTCAGTCCATTACTCCATAGAGTGTTCTTCAAGTACGTGAGCCTCCACGATGAAATAGTGAATACTATAGAGGACATCCTGAAACAAGGCTTCAATGTTAAATTATACATGATATATGGTGTGAAAGGAACCCACCTCGATGAGGTTAGAATAGACATCAATACTCTGAAGAAGCTGGCCAGCTCAGCTAGGAGACATGGCAGAGAGCTCTCAATATCACTCAACCCATTAATACCGAAGCCTCATACAATGTTCCAGTGGATTGGGATGGAGGAGCCAGCTAAGCTTAAGGAAATACTCGGCTTATATAGGGGGGAGTTAAGGGGGTTAATAGATGCGAGACCATATGATATAGAATGGGGATTCATACAAGCCTATATAGCTTTATCCAGCACGCCATTAGACAATGTATTCATCAACGTAGCAACCCGTGGTGGAGGGTTATCGGCTTGGAGGAAAACCCTTGGAGACGAATATCTTAGAACCAGTTACGTGTTAAATGGATATGAATTTGGTGGTAAACTACCTTGGGAATTCATTGTTTTAGGTGATCTACCTGTGAAAATCGCTGAGAAACAATACGAGGTGTTCCTAAGTCTTAGCAGTGGGAGAAGTATGCCCTAAATCGAATATTAATGAGTAGAGGAGGAGCACAGCGCATATATAGGGTTTCTCAACGACTTTAAGTAGCCCCCTGATCTCGTTGGTAACTATATTATTCAGCAATGTATATGGTGCACCATGTATAACCTTGTATCTCAGGGTGTTCCCGTTGATAGCATACTCGCTTGGAGCCACCGGTATCCCTGCAGAAAATGGATCGAGGCCGAGCATATAGTATATGAGGGCCATATACGAGTGCTTCGCACCGAGGAAAGCTGAGTCATTATATAGTCTTGTAAAAACCAGTGGATCCAATACACCTTTATGATCACTGAACGTTACATACGCGTCAGAACTACATACATCCCCATGGTCTTTGATACCAATGTTAACAATAGAGCCTTCTAAGATGCGGACACCATCCCTCAACCTATTAAGCAACCTGCCTTTAACGAATGGTATAAGGACATAGATCTCGCTTCTCTCATTATTTATGAATAGATTTAAAACCCCTACTACCCCGATAGGTATTTGTAAAGCACCTACTACATTGAATCCCTCGTAATCACCCTCTGCAAAATCAAGTATTGTAGACCCAATGGCCGAGAGACTGATGCCTTCCTTGCCCTGTATGTAGAGGCGCCTTAGAAGTGCTCTCAGGTTTTCACTTAGTTTTAATTCATTTATGTATTCAAACGGCTTCCCGGATTTCCTAAGTGATTCAAGTAAAAAATCTATGTTAGACTCCAACCTGCTTTAACACCGGTCTATATGATATACCATAGTGTATTAATCCCGCTTCACTGTCCTCGGATATCCTCCTTAAAACCGGCTCCATTAACATACCCGGCTTTAACTCCTCTGGTAATACATCGGTGAGGGGAGCCATTATCCGTGCCTTACTATTAATAGTCTCCAGTATACCTATCATGAGGGGGCGTTTCTCCTCGAAGCCCTCCATCGCGCTATAAATTATTGTCCACGTGATCAACCTGGCCTCCTCATTTATCAACTCGATATACTCGATATTCCTTGACCCACAGAACCTGCATATACTTGAAGCCGGGTAGGCCACTCTACCACAGTCCCTGCACTTACTGGCTTTAAGCCTGTATCTGTCAAGTCTTGTTCTCCAGGATGGAGGTATAGATATCTTCATCACTTTTCACCTTATCCTGTTAATCAACCTCCTGTATCTAGCGTATAGGGCGTAATCTATCAATGTTTTCCTCGCTATATAGTCGTCCACGGTGGGTGCTAATCCCTGCTTCTCTGTGATCCTATCAGTTACAACGATACTGTAGGCATCGCTACCAGCACCACTGCCGAATGGTGCCAAGAGAATCCTTTGACCCGGCTTAGCCTTATCAAGCACACGGGAGAGCCCTATGAGGGCTGATGAATTATAGCTGTTACCTATGAACGGTGTGACCAACCCAGGTATTACTTTCTCCCTGGGTATTCCAAGCATTCTTGCAACCCTAAGCGGAAATGTACCGTTTGGCTGGTGGAAGACAGCGTAATCGAAGTCCTCTGGTTTAAGCCCGGTCTTCTCCATTAGTAGTTTCACGGCACCCACTATGTGTTTAAAGTATGCTGGCTCACCTGTGAACGCCTCACCATGGAGTGGGTAGCGTGAATGATCCCTACGCCAGAAATCAGGTGTATCAGTGACGAATGTTGCACTTGCCTCGAAGTATGCCGCGGACTCCTCCCTGGGCCCTGTTATAAGGGCTGTAGCGGCTGAGGAGGCTGTGAACTCTAACACATCCCCTGGGTTCGCTTGCGCTGTATCACTACCTATTACTAGTGCATAGTTTATCAAACCAGATGCTACAGCTCCAATACTTATCCTCAGCGCCTCACTTGCAGCCCTACACGCGAACTCCAGGTCTGTCGCCATGGTTTCGGGAGTTATACCTAGAGCTTCAGCTATAATCGTTGCCGAGGGTTTTACAGCATAGGGCTTACTCTCGGTTCCAAACCATACTGCCCCGATTTTCCCCGGGTCTATCCTAGCACGTCTCAACGCGTTTACAGCGGCTTCCCAGCCCATTGTGACAGCGTCTTCATCTATCCCGGCAACGCTCTTCTCGGTGACGCTTAATTCTTCTGGTTCCTTAGGATTGAATCCCCATACCCTAGCTATTTCACTGAGAGATAGTCTCCACCTAGGTATATATGAGCCCCAGCCAATTATCCCTACCCGTTCTTCAGGATTCATGAATGCACCCCTCTACACTATTCTATTACCAAAGATAAAAATATCACTTTCTAGCGTATAGCCAGCACTTGACGTAGTGGCCTGGCTCAACCTCAACCAACGGGGGTTCTCTATTCATACAGTGTTCTCTCAACTCTGGTTTCTCATCAAGTGCAACGCATCTTGGATGGAACCTGCACCCAGCTGGGACATTTATAGGTGAGGGGACTTCACCCTTAATAGGTATCTCCCTAATGACAAGCCTCCTCGATGGATCAGGCTCCGGTATGGCTTCTACAAGAGCCCTAGTGTAAGGATGTAATGGATTCTCGATGACCCTTCTGGCATCGCCTATTTCAACTATTTGTCCAAGATACATTACTGCGAGCCTATTAGATATATATCTCGCAACAGCTAGGTCATGGGTGATGAATAGGTATGTCAGCCCTAGTTTATTCTTAAGCTCCATCATTAACTGGAGTATCTCAGCTCTTATTGAGACATCAAGCATTGAGACGGGTTCATCAGCCACCACGAACTTGGGATTAAGTATCAGCGCCCTTGCTATTACTACACGTTGTCTTTGCCCACCAGACAACATATGCGGGTATCTATCCATGTATTCATCTGGCGGCGTCAGTTTAACCGATTCAAGCGCCTTTGCCACTATATCGTATCTGTCCTCACGGCTCACGCCCACCTCATGGATTGCAAGGGGTTCTTCGAGGATCTCGTATATGGTTCTACGTGGATTAAGACTTCCAAACGGGTCTTGCCATATCATCTGGATGTCTTTTCTGAGGGGACGTAACATGTGTTCATTGAGTGAGGCTAGGCTTATATGACCGTATTCACTGATATTATTGATGCTTCCATATGATTTCACTTCCTCCAGGACCTCCTTCGAGGGCAGATAGCCTATCTCGCCTTCCGTGGGCTTATTAAGCCTCAATATGGTTTTACCCGTGGTTGTTTTACCACAGCCCGACTCACCAACTAATGCGAATACTTCTCCCTTGCTTATATCGAAGGATACTCCATCAACTGCTTTCACGTATAACTGGGGTCTTTTACGTAGTGTATCTAGAAAGCCCCTTCTCACCGGGAAGTATACCTTTAGGTTTTTCGCGAATAATATGGTGTTAGATGTTATCCTAGGCTCATATATTCTTTCCTCACTCATCTCCATCACCCCTTAGCGTATAGCCAGCACTTGACGTAGTGGCCTGGCTCAACCTCAACCAACGGGGGTTTCTCACTGCATTTATTAAATGCCTTGGGACATCTGGGCATAAACCTGCACCCGGGTGGTGGATTAGCTAGATCAGGGGGAAACCCGGGTATCCAGGTTAGATCCCTTAATTCACCATGTAGCCTAGGTATGCTTCCGAGTAATCCAATCGTGTATGGGTGCATTGGCCTATTGTATATAGCTTCGCTCGGGCCATACTCTATTATTTCACCGCCATACATTACAGCTATTTTATCAGCTATCTCGGCGATCAAGCTTAGGTCGTGGGATATAAGTATTATTGATAAGCCTAGCTCCTTCTTCAGTCTCTTCAATAAATTCATGATCTGTGCCTGAACTACTACATCGAGTGCTGTAGTTGGCTCGTCAGCTATAACTACTGGTGGGTTAAGAGCAAGCGCCATTGCTATCACAACACGCTGCTTCATGCCCCCGCTTAACTCATGCGGATAGCTCTTCAACCTCTTCGGATCTATGCCGACCATTTGAAGCATTTTAGCAGCTGTTTCAAGTGCCTCCTTCTTAGAGTATCCCTGGTGAAGCATTAGCACCTCAGCTATTTGATCACCAATTGTATAAACAGGGTTTAACGCGTTCATTGCTCCCTGGAACACCATTGAAATACCTTTCCACCTAACCTCTCTCCTGAACTCATCCTCACTCATCTCTAAAACATTTTTCCCCTTGAAAATGATTTGCCCCCCGGTTATCTTACCTGGTGGAGGGACTAAACGTATCAATGAGTATGCAAGCGTGCTCTTACCACAGCCAGACTCGCCAGCTATACCCAGGCTCTCCCCCTTATTCAATGTAAACGATACATCGTCGACGGCCCTTACCATACCTCTTGCTGTATAGAAATATGTTTTCAAGTTCCTTACATCGAGTATTGGCTCACTCAATAATTCAACACCTGCCCCTTGGTCTATATTAGTGAATAATAGGGTAGGTTTAAATATTTTAGAGGGAGTATAACCGGGGTTAAGAAGGGTTGCTGGAGGCTATTGGGAGGTTCCCGGGTAACAGGATAATATATAGGGTACCCGGGTCTATGCCGGCATATGGGTACATAGCCTTTGGAGTAATAGATAGAGGTACAAACGTGCTCCAGGCAAGGCCGACGACTATATGTCCCCAGAACTGTGTTTTCTGCAGCGTTGACGCTGGAATACATTCACTTAACCGCTGGGCTGAATACATAGTGGATCCCGAGCTTATAGTGAATGGTGTGAGGAAAGCCATTAGTGTGAAGGGTGGAGGGGTAGAAGTACTGGTGGACTCTATGGGGGATGTGTTAACATATCCATGGCTCACTGAGCTAGTCAGCGAGTTGAAAAGGATGCCGGGTGTCTCGAGCGTGGCCATTGAAACCCATGGATTACTCTTAAACAAATATATCATAGATAAACTAGATGAGGCGGGTTTAGATAGAGTAAACCTTAGCATAGATGTAGTAGACAATGAGAAAGCCCATCTAATATATGGTACAAGATACTATGATGTCAAGAGAGTAATGGAGCTCGCGGAATACATTGTCAGAGAAACGAATATAGACCTCCATGTAACACCACTATGGCTACCAGGCTTAAACGATGAAGACGTGGTATCCATTATCAAGTGGGCGATTAAAATAGGTGCTGGCAAACGCTGGCCACCCGTAACCATCCAGAAATACATAAGGCATAAGAGGGGGAGAAAACCCAGGGGAGTAAGGGAAGTATCCTGGGATGGGTTCTGGAAATGGCTCAGCAAGGTAGAGGAGGAGACAGGTATAAGACTCCACTGGTCGATGAATGAATGGGGCATGTATTACTCAAGGAGAATCCAGCCACCAGTGAGGAAGGGTGGGAAAGTAATTGCTGAAGTAGCTGGTAGAGGCTTATTCAGGGGCGAGTACATAGGCGTAGTTGAAGGTGAAGACTATCTTGTAACCATAATACCTAGAGGAAAAAACCTGAAGCCTGGAGAAAAGGTTCTAGTAGAGATAGTAGAAGACCAGGATGGATTATTAATAGGGAGGAGGCTTAATACCGTTTCCCGCCCTAGGTCATTATAGGGCTTCACCATGGCTACAAACCACTCCACGTAGAGGTCATGGACACCTTCGAGGTGAACGGAACACATCCCGCATCTAGGAGATGGCATACCACACTCCTCCCCAAAATAAAAGACATACAAAAACCCTCGATAAACCCCCTAAACCGGGTTGAGGGTTTAGTTAGCCCGCACATAATAATGGGCTGGCACATTTTTGATGCTTAGAGGAAAGGTTTATATAGGTTTGTAGGCAAGGCGGAACTTCCTAGATGCAGCCATGAAATTATATAAAGCGATTGGAGTGAACATCTAGGGAGAAATTGAAGAGGTAAAAAACAATGTAGCTATAGAGTCCTTAAGCGTGGCTCAACTATTTTTTCAACTGCTAACCCGAGTAGTACGAATGTTAGTGACGTCAAGGATAGTAATAGTCCGGGCGGCAGTATCCACCACCATGCAGCATATCCAACTGGTCCAGCTGCCCTCGCCTCAGCTAGTACAGCACCCCATGTAGGCCATCCATGCCTGAGTCCTAGCACGCTTAGCCCGGCTTCCGTTAGTATCGCGCTTGGGACGTTATATACCAGGGTTGCAACAGCATACATCATTACCTGTGGGAATATATGGTAGAATATTATACGCGTATTAGATGCACCCATAGCCTTAGCTGCCTCGATATATGGCTCCTCCTTTATACTGAGCGTCATTGAGCGTACAACTATTGCTAGGCCAGCCCAGCTGAATATTATCAGTATTGTAACATATAGCATTATTATGTAGAAGGATTTCTGTGTGCCGGGTGGAAGCACTTTCATCGCGGCTGTACCAATAATTATCATTAATGGGAGGAATGGTATGTTATTCAATATATCTATTACTCTCTGGATAACCTCATCAATCCATCCACCATAGTATCCACTTATAATACCAGCTATAACGCCTATGAGTGTCGAAGACACCGACGCTATTAATCCTATTAGTAAGGCTATCGGGAAACCATAGTATAGTAGCGTGGCTAAGTCGGCACCATTGTTTATAGTGCCAAGTATTCCCTTCGCCGAGCCTTTCACGGTGAATTTTACATAGCCTATTAGCGACTGCGGGTTAGACGGGTATGTTTCAATCCCTGAATAAGTAATATTCACCTCGAACCTATACGTCCCTGTTAATATCTCGAACTCAGGGCTTACATTAATGAATGAGGCAGTGACCTTTAGTGAGTCGAGATACTTATTTATTCTGCCTCTAGCATCATTTATATTGGTTACAACCGCTGAGGGGTAGTTTTCACTCATAGCTAACTTATACGCGTTATTTAGGAGCGCTGAAACGTTTTGAAGCGTCTCATAGAGATTGCTGAATGTTATTTTATCCAGGTTGTTTATAAGGAACGTAACATTAGATATAGCGTTATTGATGAGCGGTAATATGTTGGCTGGATCATCGCTGATGGAATCGCTGACTTTCTTTAGCAGGTTGTTTATTTCCTCAAGCCAGGGTCTCTGTTCACTTCTCAACGCTGTTACCCAGTTCTCTACGTTAACTGGTTTCTGGAAGATCGAGAGAGCTGTTGAAGGCTGCGATATCTTTGAAACTACTCTATCACGTAGCAACGAGCTTGATACTGCCTGTATCATGTAGTTTTCTCCGATTATATTGGAGGGTACTGTGATATTGTATTTCACGAATATTTCCGAGACAAGGTCATCCATCTTTATTTTCCTCGGGTCCGTCTTGAAAATTGATGCAGCGTTGGTACTGGTGTTATTTATAAATATATGCTCCTCCCATAAAACACTTACAACACCGTCTGGGCGTTCAACACTTATAGTTATAGTCGGGGTAGCGTTACCATAGGGTTTTATATCGTAGACTGCGAAATAATAGTCCTGCGGAAATACTGGGTCGGTTAAAGTATATTCAAACCTATATGTTAATGTAAGTATGCCTGCTGATGGATCCCATTGAGGCGTGACATCAGGCTTCGATTTCTCCTCAACTATGCTTGGAGCTATTTTCGCACCAAAGTATTTCACCCATTCCGGTGGTACTATGATGGGATTATCCTCCCAGAATGACGCGCTCTGCCATGAGTCCAGGAAGCCAGGAGGCATTGTTAACGCTGCTGATACAGAGACAACTATTAGGATTAATAATAGTATTAATGCTATCTTACCTGTTGTCATACTCCATATTTCCTTTAGACCACCCTTTAATGGATTCACTACCCTGAGAACTAATTTGTCTTTAAATGTTAACTCCCTTGTAGCCGCCATCGTGATCTCACCTACCTCGCGCGGACCCTGGGATCTACTAATACATATAATATTTCAAGTATAAACCTTGCTATCAAGTAGACTCCCACATATATTACGAATAATGCTACAATAGTTTCAGCATCACCCGTCATTATCGCTGCATAGTACAATGTTCCCATCCCAGGCCAGTCGAATACCGACTCAGTGATAATCATACCGCCAAGGGTACCAGCCAATGCTAGTATCACATTAGTCAGTATTGGTGCTAGTGAGGGCCTCATCACGTATTTCCTTGTAATATCTCTCTCAGGCAACCCCTTTGCTTTCGCAACCATTACATAGTCTTCTCTAACTATCCTCAAAACCATCGCCCTAATACCATATAGCCATCCACCAAGCGAGATAACCGTGAATACTATAAGCGGCGGTGTTATATACCATAGTATAGTTACAAAGTTCTGAGCCGGGTTAGACCAGAAGTTGTTAAGCGGCGTGGTAACTCCTCTTAGACTCGTGGGGAACCATCCAAGCTGGTACCCGAAAACCCTTATAAACAGCATTGCAAGCCACCATAATGGTATAGCACTGGTAAGAGCCGCGTAGGCCACCACCAACCTATCCAAGAAGGTGCCGTGCCTGTACGCTATTCTAGGACCAACCAGCAACGCTATTGCGACTACTATTAATTCGCCAACGGTGACAACTATTATTGTCCTAGGTAGAACTACCGATATTATATACGTGATGCTTGCAGGAGGCATAGTAGGGACAACCATAGCAACAGATTCCTCTTTTGTCTTACCAAAGTTAAATGTTAAAGCATTAAATGCAAGCCTCCACATCCTCACATATGGGGGAATCGGATTACCGTTTTCATCTATCAGCCCATACTGCTTCATATACTCTATAGTTCTATTTTGACGATACTCTTGGATGTATGCTGGATCTACTTGACCCTGATGTGCCTTTATCAATGCATCTACATCCGCCCTTACAAGTTCATTGATTATTGCCTGGTATATCTGGGTTGCATAACCTGATAGCTCCAGTATGGCAGCTATTATTATAATTATTGCAACATAGGAAACCAGTAAAACAACTCCACGCCTAGCTATATAGTAGCCGGCTCCCGGCATTCAACCACCATTAATCCTGATAAATCCCAGAGGCTTATAAATACATTACATACCAATACTTACGCATCTCCCTAGTTAGGTGGTCCCATGCCGTTATATTATCTCTATTACTGAAGCCGACTAAGAATCGGAAAAGCAATGCTAGGAGCGATATCAGGGCCGCATTAGTCAAAGCCGGCCATGAAAATCGAATAAGGGTGGAAGAGATGAAAAAACTAAGCCTTAGGTTTTCTTACCAGGGCTATGATTGATAAGACTATTGCAACCAGTGTTAACACTATGTTAACCACTATATATGTCTGTAAGCTACTCACGGTGCTCTGTGTAGCATCAAGCTTCTCGCTTAGAGCTGTGACATCCGATCTAATCTGCTGTATTTGTGAGGAAACCTGTGAAGTTATCGTTGAAGCCGTGGTCTGTGATAATTTATTCATGTTGTCCATCGCCGTGCCGATTAACGAGACGTACTGGTCTATCAATACCCCAGTAACACCGCTGATAGCGGTTGCCAACTGGTCCCTTAGTGATTCAAGATCCACGACCCTTTCTTGTTTCAGCTGTGATAATATGATATCCACCTGTCCTAACGCCGACGCCTTTACATTAGCCAATACATCACTTATAGACTGTGCTGAGAGAGCCTCGGAGAGCGTTGCTGTATTCACGACTTGACGGGTTATCCCGGGTATGGCCACCTCCTCCGATAAACCAATTAGTATTACTGTGTAAGTGCTTCCATACGCCAGTGTTTTAGTGAAGTTCGAGTCAAGTACAACCCTGAATGTATCCTCACTTATCTTTAATCCGTCTCCACTAGTTATTATTATTCCTCTGGGATCCCTGATCATGTATTTCAGCGAGAATGGTGGAATACCGGATAGTTTCACAGTAATGTTAGCTGTTTGACCTGGCAGTATCTTACCCTGTATTGGAGACTCTATTGATACTGATACTATTGAAGTGGCAACCGGCTGTCCAAAATACCAGTCTCCCTTCTTAAACGGGTATGTTGGATCCCTGAATGCCGTTAGCTCTAATACCTGGCCCTGGGTATCTAACTTTGTCAGCATAAATGGACCGTAGCTTATCCATGCAAGGTTGTAAGTGTTGATCCAGTTTAAGTCAGCGTCTATTCTGGCATTCCACTCATCCATATTGAGTGTGCCCATGGCATACTTATTCACCTTGTCTAACACGGCTTGATTGTTCTTGTATGACTGCAGGGTTGCCTTTACTTTTGCAACGTGGCC
>NZ_JAVZPN010000004.1:33121-63152 GCF_038881575.1 Desulfurococcus sp.
TTGCCTGAGGGCCCAGCTGTAACTACCACGTACGTTGTCCTGAACGCCATTGGTTCACCGTTGAATGGATGATTCCACATCGAGGGATCATAGGTGACTCTCTCAAAGTCTACACTGTATACATCGCCGAATCCACCCCAGATATTCCACGCGCTCGAGGATGTCCATACCCATAAGTGAGCCAGGTTTAATGTATTGCGTCCCTCGACATACATTTCACGCAGGTTCCATATACCTCTTAAACCAGCACCAAGATCCAGCGTGATCCCTTTAACCTCGCTCCTCATAGGCCAGGTATCTAACCTCGTTACAACCCATATTCTAACAGAGTCCTGTATACATAGCTCTGCTGCCCTCCTATACAGCTCATTCCTCTCCTCCTTGCTAGTATAATTGGCCTGGTATATTCTCAAGGTAAGCTCATCAACTATATCATCCTTAAAGTTCCAGAACGATGTCTCACCCCACCCAGGCATATAGCCATACCATGAGGCACAGAACTGTGTGATTGATCCATAATCATAGCGGTCTATACCACTCTTACCCCATCCAGCAGTGTATATATGCCACTCGAAATTCGCTGGGTCAGTGCCATAGAGTGTGTTTATTGCCTGTGCATATTGCATCTCCATCTCGTTGACCTCAAAGCCTAGTTTCTTGAGCTCTGAGGAGAACGTGTAACCTATATCCCTCCTTTCATCCTCCTGCCTAATAATGAATTTAATTGTTATGGGTCGACCCTCATAAGTCCATTTTCCACCGATCTTCACAGCACCTACCTTGGTTAACACATTCGTGACTACTTGGTCGACATATGATGGGTTATACGTGAACTCGTATTTAGCAATGATATCTGATATTGTAGCATAATCGGGGTCATACTGGCTCAGGAATGTGTACATGGGGACAGCGAAACCCTTCATTATCGTGCTAGCCACGGTGACTCTATCTATTAAGTAGTTCATGGCGAACCTAATCTCTTTAAATGCGAATGGGTTGACGCCTTTACCAGGGTATGCTCCAACCTCTACAACTGTTTTCCCTCCCTGGATATACAGGTTAGTTATTGCAGCTGCCGGAATACCCAGCTTAGCGGCTGCATCACTTATTGAAAGGGCTCCCTCCAGAGTGAAAACAGCCACTGGAGCAGGGTTTAATGTCAACTCTATTAAGCCGGCTGGAGCCGAGTACAGGGATACACCAGATACACCCTGTAACTGGGCAGCCTGTGGCGGCCTTAAACTGTAGAGATATCCATCTATTTTACCACTGGTCAACGCGTCTGGTACTTCCTCAATGGTTTTCCTCGTGACTACTATTTTATCCGATGCAGGGCCCGGCTGCGTAGCTTGAGCTGATGTTATTTGTGTGGGTATAACTAGTATTGAGACTAATACTATTGTTAATAATAGTAATGGAATATATTTACTCAATACCTCTCACCCATACAATTATTAAGGATTACATGAGTAGGTATATAAATCTTAGCCCGCTATAAACAAGTGGGCTTTGGGAGGGGTTTGACCGGGTTGACCCCGAGGTTATTGATGCTGATTGGTTTATCCATGCTGGTCGTGTCAATCTTGTTGTCGATGGCGTCAACGCTAACCTATTACAGTGTAATCCATTATTCAACAATATATAATTTAACCACCATGGAAATACCCCTCACATCAATCCTGGAGAACACCAGCCCTGAGAACCTGGTAAACATCACCTTAACGGTTGAGAACATGGATACTCATATAGCAAGGATAACCGTGTTCAACAGGTTAATAGAGTATAGTGAATACGTTGAGCCAGGTAAAGTAGTGGTCTTCACGCTGGATAATTTATTCTATAATATAATGGCCTCCGAGAATACCCGGGTATTAATCAATATGACATGTATAAGAGAGGAGAAGCCATTCCTATTACTCTCACTGCTCTCTCTAGCCACGTTCACTATAGGCACCGTTATCTCAGCATTCTACGTATACTTGAAGACGCTTGAGAAAACGAGATCTCAACAAGAATCATTCATGTATCCATGAAGAGATATAATGAATAGTCAATGATACCGGCTTAAAAACAACATAATTATTTTATAAACCCTTGTCTACTGTCCCCAGACTTCAGGTCCTGGTACACTCTGTAAGCCAGTAATGCCAAGACCCCGCCCTCAACTATTGCGAAGACACGATTACCAAGGATTAATGCATAGATAAGGAGAAGAGCTGTGCCGATACCATTAAGAACATGCAGCCAGAGCCAGTTACGGATTATAAACGATGTAAACACGAACAACATACCTAGGTAACCAATCAGCTCACTCATGCTCCCACCCCAGGAAATCAATACCAAGTAATTAACAAGGCTTTTAAACCTTCTACCAAGTACACGTGGGAATAACATGGTTTAAGTAGTAGTGTCTTAATGAGAGAATAACGACGAGTAAGATTGATGATAATAGATACCGAATCGAAGTGGCCCCCGCGATGCATCGCCCACCGGATTCCTAAACCCTTGGTTTCTAACCAAGGGTTTCAAATTCAGCCTCCCTAGTACTGACCTCCTCCCCGCCCTAAAGGGCGAGGCTTTCAGCTGTAAGCACCACTAGCATCTTGAAGGAGACCCGGGTTGTCATTATTCTCGTAACTATCACTAGGATCCTTAGAAAACACATTTATTTTTTCCGGGGATTTATGTTTTTAGGCGAGTAGTTATGGCTCTGCTTTGTGGTGAAATACATTATTTCAGGGTTCCAAAGCACCTCTGGAGAGATAGGCTCCTAAAGTTGAAGCGGGCTGGGGGAAACTGTGTATCTACCTATATACCGTGGAATTGGCATGGCCCACGGGAAAAAGTTGTGGATTTCACCGATGAAAAGAGGCAATGGCATGTAGCGAGCTACTATAGTAGAGACTTAGCTTCATTTCTCGAGTTAGCTGGAGAACTCGGTTTAAGAGTCATAGCGAGGCCCGGTCCCTACATATGTTCTGAATGGGATAGCGGCGGCCATCCAAACTGGATCTACACTAAGACAACGAGGCTACGCTCGCTGGACCCCGGGTACTTTAAACATGCGGCTGAGTGGTATAATAGCGTCCTCAACATTCTCAAACCATACGTGGAGAACGGGATTGTAATTGGCATCCAGGTTGAAAACGAGTATTTCTGGGGTAATGAGAAGTATATTGAGAAACTAGCGGAGATCGTGGAGGAGAAGCTACCCGGTGTACTAGTGTTCACCAATGAAGACCCGTATTTAACGAGGATACCGTATACAATAGACCTATATCCTTCTCCCTGGGATATGAGGCAATTCGATGAGAGGCTGCGGAGCTACTTGTCGTCGCAACCCGGGTTATTCAAGATGATCATGGAGCTCGAGGGAGGCTGGTTCAAGTCGTCTAGGTATGGATACTATCCAACGAATAGGCTGAGTATTCCACCGGAGTGGACGGAGATATTGTTGAAAACAGCTGTTGGGATGGGCCTGGATAATATAAATATATATATGTTTCATGGAGGATCGAATCCAGGCTACTACACCGCTAAGTACCTGGCTTCATCATATGATTTTGAAGCATGTATTAGGGAGTGGGGGGAGCTCTCGGAGAGATACTATAGAGTGAAGAGGGTATTTACCTTCCTCAACGAGTTCCAGGAGTTGGTGACTAGTTTAAAGCCCAGTGAAACCGTGAAAACCACGTCTACTTGCAGTGAATTATTACAGCGTGTAGGTGATCACGGGAAAATAGTGGTACTGAGAAATACCGGTGATAACCTGTGCTACCAGAGGCTTATAAACAGGGGCGAAATAATACCCATGTGGACGCCTATACGTGTGCCACCGCGGTACGCTAAAATAGTTCTACTAGACCTCATCGTAGAGGGGACGCCTTTCAAACTCGCATACACGAGTGGAGAGGCATTATTAATGAAAAGATTAGGGGACACCGTGGTTATGATTATTTACGGAGACCACGGTGAATACACTGAGACAGCTGTAGAAGTAGAGGGTGGGGTACTCGGTGTAGATATACAGGGAGACGTGTTGATCCGTAGAGATGGTGAGAGAGTATACCTAGTGGTTAACCATACACACGGTGAACACCTGGCCATTGTGAAGTCTGCGAGAGGGCAAAACCTACTATTAGTCTTCACATGTAGGTGTAGAGCTGAGAAAACATGGATTATAGATGAAGACCTCGTACTCGTATCCAACATCTACTACATAGGTGACTCAAGGATAGATGAGGGCAAAGTGGTGCTTAACGCTGAACTCGACGAAGACAGCTGCGGAAGATTACTAGTAATTACTTCACGCGAAATAAACGCGATCAGGCTTGGAGACCTAGACTTAGATTTAACAAGGCTCTCTAAGTATGTCTATGCCACCCATATTTCACTAAGTATGTGTCGGAGCGGGAAAAACACCTACCACCCCTTAGAATACAGGCTTCTAGAAGATCCTGTATTCCACACGTTAACCAGTATTAATCCTTCAACCCCGCTGGAAAAGAATGGTTTCTATGAAAACGGTATCTACGTGTACAAGCTGAGGCTTCACCTTGATAAGAAGCAACTAGGGGATCTATTAGACAAGCACCTCGCGTTAATCGGCTTCAGCGACTACGCTGTTGTATCCATTAACAACGAATATGCTGGATCAGGCTACCACTACATAGAGATGTCCGCAGACTCCCTTAGGGAAGGCGTGAACGAAGTAACAGTTATACTGGAGTCCACGGGTCACCCTAATGACGGCTTATTATATGTTCCAAACGGCATATATGGTGGAGTCTACCTTGGTAGAGTAGGCGAGATCAGGCTCTACAAGTGGAGGAAATCAGAGTTCAAGATACCATATGGTCCAGGCTTCGACTTCGCGGAATTCATCGCCAACCCAGAACCAGTGATTAAGGCCCTACAAGAACAGGGGAGTAGTATAGTAGGGGAAACATATAGCATCGACTCCCCAGGCCTCTATACAACAGAGTTCAAAGTAGACGATTTATCCAGGCACTACGTGTTAGATCCAGGCCTAGAATTCTACTACAATCATTACTACAGGGTTCTCTTATTCGTGAACAAAGTATACGTCGGCCCCCTCATAGGTCCTACCGATATAACCAGGTATCTCAAACCCGGGGTAAACGAGGTGGCATTACTCGTTGAATGGGGCGTGGTCAACCCAGTTATACGGGTCTACCAGTACAAGGTGAACGGCGAATGGCTTATACAAGAAGGCCTCCATGGATTAATTGAGGAATGGTTTAGAAGTAGCCCACGCGGCGAGACAGCTGAACCCCCTATATTACTTGGGGATAAGGCAGGACGTGTTATATGGGTCAACGCTGTGATTCCATATGAGAAGGAGCCAACGAGCTCCTCACCGGTGAAACTTGAAGTGGATTTCTGGGGATGTAGAATACTAGTGTTTGTAAACGGGGAATTCATAGGCAGGATTAGCGATGACTCTCCAGAAAGAGAGCTATATGTTCCGGAGACAGCTATGAGAAGGGGTTTAAACAATATTACACTACTTGCTATAGTTACATCAAGGAGCTCTGGTATAAGGGGGCTGCGTCTGAAAGAAACACATGTACACGAGAGAAAAGAAATTGTTTTAAACTAGGCTTAACCTAGCCCTTCATTCCAAGCCTGTAGGCTTCTCCAATATACTTCTGCGATAGTATGAACAATATTATCATCGGTATAGCGTATAGTAGAGCAGCTGCAGCGAATTCACCCGGCCTCATTGTCCCGGCTTGACCGGCAACCGCTTTAGAGTATATGTAACGTCCAAGAGTGTCGAGCCCTAGAATATTTGCTATAATGAACTCTCCCCACGCATTCATGAATGCAAATATTGTTATAATGATGAATGCTGCCTTGGATGCTGGGAGCACTACTCTGAATATTATGGTAAACCAGTCGGCTCCATCAATGAATGATGCTTCATCTAATTCCTTTGGCAATTGGTCGAAGTAGCTCTTAATAAGCCATGTCTGGAATGGCGTTAGACCTGAGACATAGACTAGTGGTAATACCCAGATCTGGATTATGTTTACACCATAAGCTGTCAGTCTCAGGAAGAATATATACATCGCTAATACAGCTATGATTCCAAGCCCTCCCCCAGCCTGGCTTACGATGAGGTAGTAGTATAGCAGCGTGTTTTTACCTAGAAACTCGAACCTCGAGAACGCATACCCAGACGGTATGATGATAAGGATCGCTAGGATTACAGTGATTGATGCAATTATTAATGAGTTTCTTAAAGCCGTATGGAACTCGGGATCCTGAAGCGTCTTAATGAAGTTATCGAATGTGACCCCGTAGCTTAGTAATTGCTGGAAACTAGATACTATTATCGTTGGCTTCCCTATCAATGCCTGCGCCACTATGTATACTAGTGGATAAGCGACGGCGACGGCTATAAAGACCCCTATAATTGTAAGGGTTATTTTAAGTATAGTTAGAGAGACTGAAACCATACTACTTACCACCCTTCCCCATTAGTAGTTTAAGCCATAGAGTTACATAAACCAGTATTATTGCCAGGATAACGAGGTAGACTGAGGCAGCATATCCGTATTCCTGGTCAATTATGACCCTATAATATCCGAACACTATTAGCATCTCATTCATATACCCTGCTGTGCAACCGACAAACGGTGCACAAACATATCCAGTAGGGCCTGCACCATTAAGCGTCAACGGTACAAGGAATGCCTGTAATGAAGCACCCGTCGTCGAGATCGATGCCACCAGCACGGGCTTCTTGATCAATGGGAGCAACACCTTTCTTAGTCTTGTAAAGGCATTAGCACCATCGATATATGATGCCTCTATGACTTCTTTTGGTACTCCTCCAAGAGCACCTTGTGTTATAGTCATTATGAATGGATATGCAAGCCACGTCTCGAATAGGTTGTACACTAGGAATGCATCCCACTCCCTGTTATTCATGTTGAGCCCGAGTAATTGGCCTAGTTGGCCATTGGGTAGGAACAGGAACTTCCATGTAAGCGCTGAGAGCAGAAATGGCATCGCCCATGGAACAATAATGAGGGCTCTCATTATTCTCCTGCCTCTGAGGAGCTCTGAGGAATAAAATAAGGCAAGTAGAACGCCGAATCCAACCTTGAGTGGTACACTAGTAGCCACGAAGAGCATCGTCTTATATAGTGAGTTATAGAATCTCGGGTCATGGAATAACTTCTTGAAGTTCTCCAACCCTATGAACTTCAACTGTAGTGAATCCAGTTCATTCTGGGCGCTCGCTATGAATTCATTCATATATCCCTCGTAATCCGTCTCAAGACGCTTAAAGTAGTTTACCAGCTCAATGGTTATATTGTATCCGGTGACAACCTCATTATAGTAGGTCTTATTATCATATGCACCTGGGTTTTGAAGCCTCCCATTCAATGTATTCAATGCGTCAAATCTCTCAAGCATTTCTTTAGAGATCGGTGATATACTTGTAGGGTAACCTAGCTCAGTACAGTTGAAGTACACCTTGAACTCTTCTGATACCCTCATTAATTTCCTGACAGAGCGATCTAACCCCCTTAAGTAGCTTAGAGGTGTGTTCAAGAAGTCTCCGCCGGCCTCAATATAGTTCTTTATCCCTGTTAAATTGCCATATATATCCTCTAGGCTACTTACTGTGGAATTTACCAGGCCTGAGACTTTCTCCTTGTACTCCGGCTTATCCCTAAGGTCAATAGCGCATCGGATCGCATTCTCCCAGTTGCTCACAGCTTCCGGACTAGGCGATATATTCTTCTGAGTAGCATCTGTAAATGCTATTCCTATGGAGAATATCATTGGCCATGTATTAAAAAATAAATATAGGATCAATGCCGGCATCACTAAGATGAGCGCGATGCGTGTGGGAAAAAGGATTTTCCTCTTAGAGCTCATCCTATCCACCGGTCCTTAATCCTTGAAAACTGTTATTTCTGTATCTTTGCAGATACGTCGTTGTAAGCATCGCTGAGTGCCTTGTCTACCTGAGCGATCGCGGCCTGCACAGCGTCATCTGGTGATCTACCAGAGCTTATAGCATCCGAATACGCCTTCCATATTGCTTGGAGATATGTGTCGGCTCCCCAGACCTTCTGCATATTTGCATCCTTCGGCATTGGAACACTTTTTCCTAGCTGCTCATAGAATCCTAGTACTATCTTGTAGAGCGGGTTTGCATTAATGTTCGCCCTCACATAGTCAGCTACACTTGGCTTGACTGGGATGTATCCAAGCTCGTTGACGAGTGTTTGAATAGCGTTGTCATCTAGGGCAATGTATAATGCAAACAATATGCTGGCATATGTTCTCTCCTTACCTCCAGCTGTAGCCATAACCGAAATGTATATGATTCTAAATCCACTCCACGGCTTGGGTATTTTATTATCGATCGATGGTAATGGAACAACAGTGAAATTGTTAACGCCTAATGTTTCAACAGCGTACTTGACATCCCATGGCCCAGATATATAGAATGGGGTCTTGCCCTCGCCAAATAATCTCCTCTGATAATCATTGCCGAGGTCGGATACATCCATGTACCGTAGGATGTAGGCCACGAAAAACTTGAGGCCCTCGGCTGTCTCAGGCTTTAAGTAGCCTAGCTCCTTTCGCACATCATCATAGTAGAAACCACCGAACGCCGTAACCCAGGGATTAGTATGGTATTGGCCAGTGATCTGGCCAGCTATCCCGTATTTACCCTCACTCGGCTTATAGAACTGCTCCATTAAGGTCTTTAACTCGTTGAACGTTGTCGGCGGGTTTGGAACCAGCATTGTATTCACATAGAGCGCTAGTGCCTCACCAGCGTATGGGAGACCATACGTTTTGCCCAGATATGTGACAGAGCTCATAGCTGATGGAAGTATGTTCTGAGATATATCGTCAACTGCGTCATACCCTATATAATCCTCAAGCGATACAATGTACCCGGAATCAGCGAACCAACCAATCCAGTCATGGGCCCAGTTAAATACATCGGGAGCCTGGCCAACAAGGCTTTCCCTTTGCGCTGATGGAAGCGTGGCAGCGGCTATGACCGCGCTTTGAAGCTCGCCCATTCCTCCATACCTTTTCTCTACGACATCTATTCCTGGATACTCTTGTTTAAAGGCATTTATGACTTTAATGAAGGAGTCCCTTTCCTCAGGGTTTAATGCGTGCCCAAAGTATATTGTCACCTTGACCTCGCCCGTCTTAACCTTCTCAACGAACTTGGCAAACTCCTCAGGCACCCTTATGGTGACGTTGCCAATTGTTATTGTAGAGCTCACTGGTGTGGTGGCTGTAGTAGTCGTTGTAGTGGTGGTAGTTGTGGTGATTGTTGTGGTTGCAGTGGTTGCCGTAGTGGTCGTAGTAGTGGTTGTAGCGGGCGGCTGAGCTGGTTGTTGAGTTAATAGGAGTACTCCACCGGCCACCGCGATGATTGCAATAACAACTATTATGATAGCTGAGGTTTTAGTTATAGCTGATAACGTCATGAGGTATACCCCCATTAATGCCTATAAGTAAACCAGGGTTATATATTTAATTTTTGTAAAAATTCATGGGTTACGTCTAGAATGCTGAATGAAGGGAGTTGAAATACTTATGTAAAAATCACTTCTTCTGTAATCTTAGCAAGAAATACCCTACTCCGACACCTAGTGCTAGTGAGAGTAATGCTGCACCGATCACGGTGTTTACCGTGTAACCGGGATACCCTGCCTGAGTCTCATATATACTCACGGTTTTCTCTATGGTTGAAAACAGTGTGGTTGTAATAGTCATAGTTATGGTCTGTGTCACAGTTTCCATCTGTTTTACCTCGGGTGGAATAATCGCTAAGGCGGATTTAGATGGATCAAAACCCATTAACCATGTATACTGTTGATCCGCGGTCAATCCATGCGGATATTCCTGGGAGTAAATTAATAAGTCATACATCTTCGGCAATACATTCACGAGTAGTGCTGACTGTATAAGTGGCTTAGATGATTCATTAGCGTAGGCCACGGGGTCTGAAAGCCATTCCCCGCCTCCCGGTGCAAATGCCCTTATGCGATCAGGGTTTTCACCAGCCCAGCTTGCAACAGCTATAATTATCTTCCAAGATTTCAAGTTTTCCCAGTCTAAGAGCAGATTCAACGGTATCTTTACCTCCACATAGTTATCACTCGTGTTTGATGACACCTTGAAGTCCTTGCCCTCCACGAGGACTGTTCCATTGGCATAGTGCAACGAGGATAACTCGCCATCTGGAAGGGGTCCTGAACCCCATCCAGGTGATATAAGTAGCGCGTATTGCCATGCATAATCATCTCTGAGCTCTATATTAAGTCCAAAAGTATCCCTCCTATACACCTTATTAGTCGCTAGTGGATTTGTTGTACGTATATATACTTGAATATACTGTAGGCTAAATCCATTTGGCCCGTTCCAGGGGTTTCCACCCAGGTTCCTAAAGTAGACCCTTACAACCAAGTCCTCGCTATCCACCTCTAAACTGGCCCTCACAATATCGAATACTCCTGGAGCGTACACGGATGCTGTTGGATAGCCATAGGTTCCCGGCCCCTTATCGTCTCCCTCAGGGTCTCCTACATCTATGTACAACCTCTCCAAGACCGTGATCCTGGCTACAACCATTATACTGGTGTTTTCCACGTATCCATTAAGGTAGTATGTACCAGGCGACTCATATACCGGTATTTCACCCCATTTGATTGAAGCGTTTCTAATTGAGTCATCCGAGTAGACTACCAGGATGCTCTCCGGTAGAACGGGTTTTGAACCAGCATAGGCTGTCACATTTAATGATCCAGGATTGTATAGCTCTACAGGCTTCACCTCGGTGTACTCGGCCTCGTAGATCATCCTGAACACTCTTAGCGATGGTAAGGCCTTTCCATTAAAGTCAAATAAGGCTTGGTTTTCCCATGGATTACCCTCACCAGTCTTCCAGCCTGCACCCGGCACAGGAATCCAGGCTGCACCCCAGTAGAATACACCTAAGGCCTTGTCCCCGGCTGATTCATACAGGGCCTCGATTATGTCTCTAATGAGGCTTCCCTGACCTTGTACGCTGGCCCTGTACCCGCCTTTAATCTCCTGATCTCTACTGCCAAATGAGTTCGGGTATCCATCGGCGTCTTCCAGCGTCCATGGATATGCTATCTCGGCTAGTATGATCTCCTTGTTAAACCTGGAGGTTAGGGTTGAGGCTATCTGCTTCAATTTTTCAAGGCTACCATGCCAGTATGTATAATATGATAACGCTATGACATCATAGTCTACTCCATCATTGATGAGCCTCCCGAAGAAGTTAACATAGTAGTCTACCTCCCTGTTACCAGATAAGTGTATAACAACCTTGATTGAGGGATCTACGTCGCGGATAGCTTTTATAGCAGATTTTAACAGGGTCACGAATTGAGTCCAGTTCTCAACGCGCCCATCGGGCCATAGGAAGCCATTGTTTATCTCGTTGCCGACTTGAACCATGTCTGGTAATGCATTATTGTTCTTCATGTATAATAATGCATCCCTGGTCCAATTATACACTGCACTCACTAGTTCATTAAATGATAGGTTAGCCCACGCCTTCGGCTTGTATTGCTTCGAGGGATCCGCCCACCAGTCGCTATAGTGGAAATCGATGAGGAGCTTAAACCCCTTGCTCTTTACTTTAGAGGCGAATTGTGTCATCCTTTCGAGGTCGCAGTTTCCACCACCATATGGAACACCTTTTTCATCGTATGGGTTATTCCAAACCCTCAGTCTAACCGCGTTGACGCCGTTCTCGGCGATTATGTCGAGTATATCGCCTTCTCTCCCATCCCCATAATAATATTTACCACCTAGCTCCAGGATCCATGGGACCTCAGAGAGATCTAAACCCCTGAGGAAATCCCCCGACAACCCCGGCACTGGATTCACATGTATAACGGCACTGCTCTGAGCATTTACCACTATCAGGGCTAGCAGGGGAGCCAGTAATGAAGCAACCAGGATAAGGGAGCCGACAAGCCTGGACAGCTGACCCAATAATAGTCACCCCTACAAGGTACATATAATACATTCATAATTTTAAAACTTTAAATCCATGGTTTAATCTAATGGATACACCACTAATCCAGTCAGCCAATTAATTTACATGATCCATTAAACCTACATCACCCCAGCTCGATATATAGCTAACCCCGTAGTTTTATTTCCAAGCAGCTTCATAGGGCACCCGCTTGGAGACATCCAAGGCGACCCCGGATACCAGGATTCATGGCTCATAAACTCTTCACGGCAGCAAAACAATATCAACTCTTATAAACCCGTATGAAAACTGAAACAGCAGGCAAAGGCTTTTACTGAAGGAGTAAGATGGCTAGGTGCCAGAGTATTCTGAATAAATACGGTTTGAAGACCTCTAGGGGAATCCCCGGCCTTTATGGCAGGGAGGAGGTTAGATATGAAGTCAACGGGGATGATCAGCTACAGAAAATATTATCTAGATGTATACCCATGCAACTGATAATATTGCTGAGATTAACACGGGTATACCTCCGTACTTTAATAATTGCATAAGTGCCTGTTCTAGCCTGTATCTTCCGAAAATATTCTTAATTGTAGCTACTATTGATACTAGCACCAGGTATTTTAGTATCACCATTAGTATACCACCAAGTGTTAAATGCTGGAAGGGCGCTGGGCCTCCGAACACTATATATACTACTGCAAGGATCGACGCTGTTAGATCCATGTCGTGTAGTAGCGAGGCTAGTGCTAATAGAGGTCCCGAGAACTCTGTTTCAAAACCAGCTATTATCTCCTGCTCGGCCTCAGGTATATTGAATGGCGGATACATGGCTTTAGACTGTAGTGAGATCACCAGGGCTATCAGTGAGAACAGTAATATCAATGCCGTAACAGGGTTAAGCCATAAATCCATGACCCTATATGAAGCCATGCTGACGGAGAGAGTCAATGGATCCCTATATGTAGCTAGGAAGCATGGTATGAATAACCCGGTGAAATACACTGGTTCACTGATCGTTAGAATACTGAGCAACCTAGACACTCCTAGACTTGTATATGGCCCAGGCATCGAGAGCGATGCAAGCACTATCATTAGAATCGGCATGACGCTGGCCATGTAGAAGAACACCAGGTAATCTAGTGGACCCCGGATATTGAGGACCCCGATTGGTAGTAACACTATTGCACCGGTAATACAGGCTATGCCGATTAATAGGGTTAGCTCGGCTACTCTCTGCATGCTATACTTGGATCTAACCACCTCCTTAACTCTTAGAAGCTTCCAGAAATCCATGAATGGCTGGAGTACACCATAGGGTCCTACGTATGAGGGACCCATTCTCTTCTGATACCTGGCACTTATCTTTCTAACCAGGTATTGTGTGAACAGGGATAGTATGAACATGAAAAGGAACCCGGGGAATACCAGTGTTGAGAACAGGAATAAGGCTACCTGACTTACCTCCATGCTACCACCCTGTAAGCATTAATACTAAAATAAGTATCGCGATTAACACGAGGAGCCCCAGCCATGAAGCTATGAAGTTGAACCAGTCGTGGAGGCTCCCTGTGTGAACACTCTCGATCAGAATCCTATACAGGTTTTTCGCGAATCTCTTCATGAATCCATAGTATAGGCTACCCACGCCAGGCGATAGGTTGCTTACAGCATTCTCTCCTTCACCGGATAAGTAGAGCTCTGTTGTCCTCACGGTCTTCGACTTTAATAGATGGTATAATGTGGCTACTACAAGTAGCGTTAGCCCGCTTCCAGCTAGAATAATTAATGCTATAATGGATGGATCCATTACTACCTCTATCATCAAGCCTATCCACCTCCTAAGATCCTTAGTATTTCATGGTAAGCTTTCAAAGAATAATCATACACCCCTGCACGGGTTGTAATAGCCTCCGAAGCCTTCATGAACACGTTTTCCATGAATGGGAACATGAGACCCAGTATCACCAGTGCAATCGCCATGATGAAAATTATTACCTCAGCTGTTCCCGCATTAATTTTCTCCCTCTCCCTGCCAATACTGAATATAACCGAGTATATGGCCTTGAAGTACCCTGGTAGGGAGAGAGCCGATATCACTATTATCATTATGCCTCCAAGTATGAAGCCTGAATAGGTATAGCCATAGTATATTAGTAGCTTAGAGTAGAAGCCTAAGAACGGTAGCAGCCCTGCGAGACTAAGGAACCCGGTTAACCATGCAAAGCTAGCGATAGGATAGCTTCTACCGATCCCCCTTAATTCATCCAGGTCCCTGGAGCCAGCTGCATCGATGAATACCCCGCTCGCCATGAAGAGCATTGTCTTCGCTATACCGTGTGAGATCATGTGGGCTATGGCGCCTGCCATAGCTATCTTTACAGCCTCCTCAACACCTGAGAGGAAGCCGATTGATAATCCTATATATATTATCCCAATATGACTGATGGTACTGTATGCGAGCAACCTCTTCACATCCTTCTGCGTCATCATCATTAATGCCCCGATTAAGCCACTTAGAGAACCCAGGATAAATAATGCAGCCAGCACGATAGCCCTGAACTCGGCAAGGTAGCTACTAGGACCGAATATAGTGTAGAGGAACCTCATTACAGCATATACTCCCACGTTTACAAGAACACCGGATAAAGCTGCTGAGACAGGTGTAGGGGCTTCTGGATGTGCATCAGGCAGCCAGAAGTGTGAGGGGAATAATGCTGACTTATAAGTGAAGACCCATAACGAGAAGGCTACAGCTATTAAGCCAGCGTATTTCACGGCCTCCCCTGCACTGCTATATTGCTGTGCAATCAGCGATAATAATCCCATGTTTAACGAGCCATGGGTCACGTAAATTATTACTAATGCAGCAAAGTAAAGATTCGTGGCTACAGCACCGATTAACGCGTATTTCGCCGCTGCCTCAACAGCCTCAGCCCTATTCTTATGGTAGGCCACTAATCCATATGCAGATACACCGAGAACCTCGAGCATTACGAAGAGGTTGAATGCATCGCCTGTGTAAACACATCCAAGCATACCTATCTCTAACCCTGTGAGGAGCACATAGTACCATACAGGTTCATCAAGGTGGCGGCCATACCATGTAGAGTACGCAACCACGGCAAGCATCGCTAACGCAATGTATGCACCAATCAACGCGTTTAACTCATCTATCTCGTAGACTATACCGAAGTGCGGGGGCCATCCACCAAATGGGTATAGGATCACCTCTCCACTAGTGTATACGCTAATGAGGATTACTAGAGATGAAAAAACAGCTATCAGCGACCCTAATAAGGTTAGGATCCTCGGGGCATCCCTACTACCCGTGAGCTTCTCGAGCAAAGGTATGAGGAATGCTATGAGTGCAAGCAATGGGACCGTTAACCCAGCTAGTTTAAGTGCTAGTTGATCCAGCATGATCTACACCCCCTTACTCGAATATTTTACGGGAATACTTTTCGAAAACAAAAGATATCTCATTCCTGGCCCCGCTGGGTTCCACGGTTTTAGCATCAATCCAGTGAACATAGAATGCTTTCTCATCTTCCCTCACCTCTACAACAACCGTGCCCGGGGTATTGGTTATCGAGTTGGCTATGGCGGTTATAGCGTAGTCTGAGTCAACCTCGTATGGAACCTTAACTATAGCCGGGTTAACGGGGGTTCTTGGATGAAGTATCCTCTTTATTACATCTAGATGAGCCTTTGTCTCATCTATAGTGAAGTATCTTAGCGCGTAGACCATTAGCCAGAACCATCTAGCGGGATTAATTACTTTACCGGGATTAGCCAGGGTTATATTTGCGAATAATACCCCTACGATACCCGCCACTACGGCACCTGTTATTAAATCATATGGCTGTATACTCCCTGAGAACACTATATATGTAATGAATGAAAGCATGAATACTACTACTGCCTTGCCGAGCCTCTTCATCATGATCACCCTCTAAGCCTCCTTATCTCTCTCATGTCGAGAGTATGATAGTGCTTGTATAACTGGTAACCCAGAAATATAAGGAACAAAGTGACAGCAAGCCCTATCACCACAGCCGTCAGCACAAGCGCCTGTGGTAACGGGTCTACAGCACTATTAATGAACTCTGAAATAGCTCCAGGGGTAGGCGGCTTAATCAGTACTGGTGGACGTGGGTTAACTCCGTTGACCCATCTCCTGTATCCAACGTATATCGCGAAGACGTTGATCGTATCAGAGAATATGGTTAATGCGATCACCTTCTTAATATAATGAGGCTTAAAGAATAAGCCGTATATGGATAATACAAAGTTAAATATTAATGAGAACAAGGTAAGCGAGAACAAGTAGTTTACAATAAACTCACTCATGCCTAACCCCCTCCTCAGACCCTGCATCACTCATTGCTAGAAGCATGAATGCTATTGTAAACCCGGCTGTCACGGCTAGGAACTCAAATAAGTTGAAAAACCACAGTGTCCCACTTATTAGTGCGCCATTCACCTCCCAGGGGAAGCTTAATTCTGCAAATGGTTTAGCCATGTTCTGGAATACATACGTGTTCTTACCGAGAACTAATCCAGCGAAGAATAACGTTACAGCCGTTAAACCTATACCGGTTAAACCAATACTCCTTAATACAAGCATTCTATCCTTGCTGACACCGTGCTCCACAAGGAACACTATGGAGAACACTACGATGGCAACCATGAATGCAACAGCTGCTGTGGCTCCACCCTGGAAGCCTCCACCAGGCGTTAAATGACCATGTAGCCCAATGGAAGCTCCAACAGTTATAATCATTGGAAGTGTTAGCCTCGAAACAGTTTTAACTATCTTGGAGAGACCGAGCTCTCCACCAGTTGGCAGCTTATATGATGCACCCCTGGCTAACGCGATTCCTGCTATCAGTGCTAGGTAGAACACCGATGTCTCAAATAACGTATCCAGGCCACGGTAGTCCCACACTATTGCTGTAACAGCCTCCGGTGAATTCACAGTGTAGTTGGGTAACTCCGGGTTATACGTTGTAGCCAAGTAGAATACTGGAAGACACCACATACCCTGCAAGGGACACTTAAACCACTCGCCAGGGACAAGCCACTGCCATGATATGCTGGCTAATAGGCTTAACCCTAGAAGCAGCGTTAGAATTATAGTTAGGTGTAGAATACTCCTTCTCACTCTTTCTCACCTCTCTCGGTTTTACCAATCAATATGAGTAGTACGCCAGGGATCAATCCAACCGAGACAGGTAGGTATACCAAGACTATGTCAGGAGCCATTAGCAGGTAAAAGAGAATAGCGTAGAAAGTACTCTGGATAGCACTGTAGATCACTGCTTTCACAAGATCCTTCTCCATGATTGCAAAATATACAGCTATAGTCGATGCCACACTAGATATAGTTATCAATAAGTATACGGTTAATTCCGCGCTTATCATTGCGCAGACACCTCCTTTTTCACGCACATCTCACTATCTATCGCGTCATAAACACAGGGCTCAACCAGTGCAGTCCTAGATCTATGCACGGCACGTGCCAGTGCATGAGAGCCGGCTGGAGCAAGTATGAGGATTATGAACGCTGTTACAAACCCGGCTCCAGCCATAAACCACCTGTATACACCCAGCTCGGGCATTACCATGGCTAGTATCGATGCACCTACAATCGGATACACACCACCCCATATTGTTATAACTGTGGCTGCGTGAAGCCTGAGATAAAAATTCCTGAGTCTATGCATACCTATAGCACCTATGAGTGAAGCAATAGCCCCTAGGCATAGTAGTGCTAAGCCTATGTATTCGAGGATGATTTCCACGAGAGTCATACTCAACCACCTATCTCGCTCTTTTTCTCAAGGTATTTAGCAATATAGATGTCAAGCGCGTAAATCCATAGTGCTAATGGTATGGCTGTGACAACTAGTATGGCTTCTTTCAGGTAGATAGCCACTATAATCATTAATGTGACTACGGCATAGGTCATGGTATCGATGGCTAGTACTTGGTCCCCTATTGTGGGTCCCTTTACAGCCCTTATGAAGACGAGTATTATTGATATAGTGTATACGAGTATTATTACAGGTACAACCATATCGATGATCATCCAGGACCACCCTTCTTAAGCGTGGAAAGACTTAACTCGGATGAATTATGCATAGTGGTATCTGCAAGCCTGTACTCGTTTGTGGAGACATAAGCATTAAATGGGCACACGGTTATACAACGATAACAGTAAACACACTTACCATAGTCTATTAATGGATATATCTTCCTGGGATTGCTCTTCGGTACATCATACCCGCTGGGTATAGGTGTCATCTTTATTGCGTCAGCGGGGCACTCAATAGAACAGAGAGAGCAACCAGTGCATTTACCTAGATCCGCGTAATGCCTCCCCCTGTAATCGGGCTCCACAGGGGTCGGTTCCCTGGGATACTGTATGGTGGCTGGCTTACTAGCCAGGTTCTTTAATACTAGATCGAGTATCTTCGGCTTTCCCATTTCCCACCACCGCCCAGCTCTTTCAAGGAAACCTTGTACACAATATTCTTCTCTAAGTCCACAACAGTAACTCTCTCCATACATGAAATACATGGGTCCAGAGATGTAAGTATTACAGGGAGATCAGGTATTGTGTGGCCAATATACATGAACCCCGTGTTTATTATATTATTAAAGCTGGGAGTCCTTATCTTAACCCTGTAGGGATTCATACCCTTACCATCACTCATGACATAGTATGTCAGCTCACCTCTTTGAGCCTCAACCCTTGTGTATGCCTCTCCAGGGGGGAATTTCCTCGGCAACTTCTTCTCATCCGGTACTGGATTACCGTCGCTGGGCAGTTTCTCCAGGATGTACTCCACCATGTTTATGGCTTCAAGGACCTCATCCCATCTAACCATCATTCTAGCCCATGAATCCCCTTCATTCCTGGTTACAACGTTGAATGGGATCTCATTGTATGCATCATACTTGTCACTGGCTCTTGTATCTATCTTTACACCAGAAGCCCTTGCAACGGGGCCAAGCAACCCGTGGCTTGTGACATCCACTGGTTTAAGCCTGCCTACATCGATTAGTCTCTTCAAGAGTGTTTCGTCTTCCTCGAATACCTTCCTATAGTACTCAACCCTTGGCCTCAGCTCTGAGATAAGCTTTCTCAGTTTATCCCTCTTGACGTCATCTATGTCTCTTCTAACGCCGCCAACCATCATGTAGTCCGCCATAACTCTAGCACCTGTCACGATCTCCTTGGCCTTCATTACTTTTTCACGGTCTAGCATTATGTTCATGAATAGTGCTTCGAAGCCTATGTTTTCAGCCATCACGGCATTTATCAGCATGTGGCTGTGTATACGCTCTAGCTCCATTGCCAGGACTCTTAGGTATTTAGCCCTATTATTAGGTGTTACATCTAATATTGCTTCAAGCGCCCTCACATAGACGTTTGCATGTACTGCATTACATATACCGCAGACCCTTCCCACAATGAATATGTCGCGGTAGAAGCTGTTTTTCTCGCAGAGCTTCTCAATACCTCTGTGATTATATCCCGTATTAATATCTACCTTTACTATTTCCTCCCCATCTGCATAAGCCTTCAATAATAAGGGCTCATGGAGGGCAGGGTGCTGGGGTCCTACAGGGATCTCTAGTGTGAACGGGACCTCGATTATCTTTGTTATAGCCATATGTCTACACCCCGCTATCTTTTCTCAGGGGGTACTTGCCCTGTTCAACTAAATCCTGCGGGATGAAGAAGCCGTGCTTCAAGAATGAATTACCCTTGAAAATCACTCCGAGAAGATCATATGTTTCGCATTCACCTGAGAGAGCCCCCGGTAGTAAGTCTATTATGGAGTCAACCACAGGGTTATCGCGGGGTAGGTAGGTTCTTATAACAATAGTCTCCTCCTCAGGAAGTAGTACAACATAGTAGTCCAGCCGTATCCTCCCCTCATCCTTCATATCGGTGCCGACTATGGTTGAGAGATAGAAGTTCTCCCTTCCCAGCTTCTCAATAAACTCTGTAAACACTTGTCTCACATGCTCCGATCTAATAGTGAAGAGTCTCCTGTTTGGTTTAACAAAGCCCTTCTCAACCACATATTTATCCATGAAGCTAAGCTTTCCCTCCACAGCCATCACCGCTCTCGCCACTCTCAAGCTTCTTAAGGAGCTTCACAATACCATCTAGAATGGCCTCCGGGCGTGGAGGGCATCCCGGGATATACATTGAAACAGGGACAGCCTTATCAGCACCGGCTAGGACAGGATACGACTTGGAAAACACGCCGCCAGTACAGGCACAAGCCCCTACAGCGATAACGAATTTAGGGCAGGGCATTTGATCATATAGCCTCTTAAGTCTCTCAGCTGCTTTCTTGGTTACAGCTCCCGTCACCACTAGTATGTCTCCATGCCTTATGCTAGGCGTGAGCTTCACGCCGAATCTCTCCGGGTCGTATAATGGGGTGATCGCTGCTAAGACCTCTATATCACATCCATTACAGGCACCAGTGTTGAAGTGCACTAGCCATGGACTATACCTGATTACCTTGTAATCTCTTCTAACAGTTTTCCCCTCTACAGCCTCATCATCCAAGGCGTAAGCACCCTCACCATGGTCTAGTGATTCATTGATGGGATAAATAAATCAAGCGATAGGTTTACCTAATTAAACCAGCTACGATCACCTGCCCAAAGGCTATTCCCTCATCATTAGGCGGGATATTTAATGGCAGTAAAGGCTCCAAGCCCTCAGAGGCAAGCCTCTCACGTAGACCCCTGTAAATATACTCGTTTACAGATGCCCCACCAGAGACAACTATGTTGGAGACACTGAAACCCTTAATAGATGCTGCTATAAGCTCCCCATAATAGTAGCCAATGCTATATAGGAAGGATGCAGCTAGGTCACATGGTTTCATAGAGCTCCTTTCCTCAAGGATCCTGGATATAATGCCGTATACATCCAGCCTCACCAGGTTGCCATCTATTGGGAACCTAACGCCCTCCAGTAGTCTTGGTACGCCATTGAATGCCATGGCTTCAAGCCTTATAGCTGGCTCCCCTTCAAAGCTCCTCTCAATGCCGGGGTCTATTATAGAGGCCACTATATCGATGAGACGCCCGGTACTGGAAGCCGGGGTGTACCTGCCCCGCTTCACCATGTTGTATACCAGGTGCCCCTCCAATATACGGTTGTCATCCCTTAGCCCTAGAACCCTGTCTATTTCCCCTATATCCCATCCTTTTTTAGCGAGGTATCCATAGAGGAGCCTGAATGGTTTAACGGTGTCTCTATCACTGGTTAATGGAATGTAATCTATGGATGCAACCCTCTTATATACACCGGGTTTATCCATATCGAACACGAATACCTCCCCACCCCATATCGTTGAATCATCGCCCCATCCAACACCATCTATTGCCAGTCCAGCAACCACCCCGCTTAAACCTCTATCGACGGCTGCGCCAAAGACGTGTGCATAGTGATGTTGGATCTCGATTACTCCGGTACCATGCCTCCTGGAATACTCTATCCCAAGCCTTCTAGAGTGGTATGAAGGATGTTTATCAACAGCTATGACAACCCTCTCTGAGTCAACTCCATAGTTTCTCACCAGGTATTCTATAGCGTTTACTAGATCGACCTGTGCATTATAGCTCTCAAGATCCCCAATATACTGTGTTAAAACAACCTTGTCTTCAAAGCCTATTCCACCAACATTGTTAAGATCCCCACCGAAAGCTATTACTTCCCGCTGTAGTTCAACAGGTACCTTGATCCATGAGGGGGCATAACCCCTAGATCTTCTAAGTAAAACATATTCGCCGCCTGTTCTACGTATAACACTGTCATCAACCCTATTCACGATATCACGGTCATGCACGAGGAAATAGTCCACTATACTGGCCAACTTGTTTTTAGCGCATTCCTCGTCACGGCACATGGGTTCTCCCGATACATTACCACTGGTCATTATAAGGAATTTATCCCTGGTGTTCATCAACAGTAGAAAGTGTAGGGGCGTGTAAGCTATGAAGACTCCTTCATGGCTTAAACCAGGTGAGACAAGCCTTGACACCGGTGAATCCTCACGTTTAGGCAGAAGCAGTATTGGCGCCCTCGGCGACTCAAGTATCTCCCTATCCCTCTCATCCATGTAGACAAGTAGTTCTAGAATGCTTGTGTTGAGCCCCATTACTGCAAACGGTTTCCTAGGCCTCTTTTTCCTAGTCCTTAATCTATGAACCACCTCGTCATCTGTAGCGAGCGATGCTATATGATACCCTCCTATGCCTTTAACAGCCACTATATATCCTTCATCAATTAATTGAGCCGCCTCTTTAATAGGGTCCCGTGTATTAATAGGGGTGAAATCCTTATCGTAGAGAGCGAGCTTGGGGCCGTCCCTAGGGCAACTTATTCCCTGGGCATGGTGCCTCCTTATATTCTCTGGGTCATTGTATTCCCTTGTGCATTCCTCACAGAGTATGTACTTGGACATACTTGTATTCTCCCTGTCATACGGCGACCTATGCATCATCGAGAACCTGGGGCCGCACCAGGCGCACGAGTTAAAGGGATACATGTACCTCCTGTTCAAGGGGTCTAGTACTTCTTCGAGGCAGTGTCTGCATACAGCAAGATCGGGCGGTATATTCGACCTAAGAATCCTTGCTTCACTACTCTTCAGAATCGTAAACCCCGTGTAACCTACTGGGATCTCCTCCTCGAAAACAACCTCATCGATCAATGCTGGAGGCGGCTTCTCGTATAACAAGGCAGCTAGAAACTCATATAAGTATTCTTCATCGCC
Source organism: Desulfurococcus sp. (assembly GCF_038881575.1). Classification (GTDB taxonomy): domain Archaea; phylum Thermoproteota; class Thermoprotei_A; order Sulfolobales; family Desulfurococcaceae; genus Desulfurococcus. The sequence goes on from NZ_JAVZPN010000004.1 coordinate 55,976, forward strand.
CTCAATCCATACCTCGACCTCGCTCCCGCCGACATTCCTCACATAGCCATTCAGCTTCATCTGCCTAACAACCCTATCTATGAATGGCCTGAAGCCAACTCCTTGCACCAGCCCTGTAACCACTATCCTGAACGCTTTCATCCAAGACCCCGGTTTCACGGTGTTCTAGACGCCACTGATCTCCGCAAGGAGCCTGAGTGTTTCCTCCGCCTCCTCTCTGCTGATCTTGCTTATGGCTACACCAGCGTGGACGATGACATAGTCGCCTACCTCCACTTTATCCAGTGCCGATATGACCTCGCGGATCACACCACCAATCCTCACCTTCAAAGTCTTCAGCTCATTATTATCCTCAATACCTACGACCTCGCCTGGGACGCCTAAACACATAGTACTCCACCTAACATATCCTCGGCAAATTATATGCTTGAGGGGGAATAATCGTTAAACCCCCAACCTCTGTTAAAGCAACCACCCGACCCCTCAACTCCCTTGATTTAGGCTCGACGACTTCCCCTATGATATATGGGTTCTCACCGTTTCTACGGAGGGCCTCAACTACTTTATCCGCTGCCCCGCTTCTAACGCTTAACACTGCGACACCCTCCGATGCCAGTGTAAGAGGATCTACCCCAAGCATCTCAAGGAACTCCGCCACCTCTCTTCTAACAGGTATCTTCCCTTTGTCAATAATTATTGTGAAGCCACTGGAACGAGACCACTCATTCAGTATCGCGGCGAGTCCTCCTCTAGTGGGATCCCTAGCCGCGTTTATGTAGTCACGGTACTCCTCGATTACTGGTAAAACGGTTTTAACAAGAGGCCTTGCATCGCTTTTAAGCCCGGGTGCATCGTTAAGCATGTCCAGCTGGGCAGCTAATATTGTTGAGCCATGCTCCGCAATATAGTTTGTAACTATTATTTTATCGCCAGGCTTTATAGAATCAACCACGGGTGGTTTGTTAGAGACCCCTATGGCGAAGCCCGAGATAACTACTCCATCAACACTTCCCCTTGGCATGACTTTGAAGTCCCCGCCAATCAATGCGACATTGTTTTCAACGAGCGTTCTAACCATAGAGTCCACTATGTCTTCCAACTCCCTTATAGCGAAACCCTCTTCAACAACTATGTTATCCATGAATGCTACTGGTCGAGCCCCCATCATTACCAGGTCGTTTAATACTCCTGAAGCAACGAGTTCACCTATATTTCCACCTGGAAAGAACAATGGTTTCACAGTATATGCATCGCTAGCGAACACTATATATGACTCACCGATCCTAAGGTATGAGCCGTCGTCGAGTACGTCTAGACCTGCTCCCCCTGGTGTGCTCCAGAGGTCTCTGGGTACACGCCCACGTATCAGCTTCTCTATTATATCCCATGACTCGATTCCGCCGGCCCCGTGGAGGGTTGTAATTATTTTATCCTCCATTAATGAAAGCACCTCTAAGACTGCTATATGGGGTGTTGAAACCTATATTTTTAAGCATCCCCGAATAAATCCTCTTCTTGAACATATTCTTTCCCGGTTTTCAACGCTACATATGCCTTACTTAACTCGTAGCCCAAGTAGAAATAGTGCTCGGGCTTTGAAGCAAGCTGTCTCCCAGTTATCTCTGAAAGTATAGCGTATGGATCATTCCCGATGATAGTGTAGTCGGGCTCTAATTCTCCGAGCCTGTAGTGCTCGACGATGATGTTTCCAGCATCATGATCCACATATATCTTAAACACGCCTTTTGGATCGATCCCCGAGCTCCTTCTTTCCCTAGCATGCAAGATTATGCCACGCTGCCTGGTATAAACAGACTTCCTCCGCTTATCCTTCAGTAACAAAAGGTTCATGGATAAATCCTTTGGAGGCCTGGACTCGTTACGCGCTATAAGGCACATGTCGAGGGCTCTTCTAAGCTCCCTGGTGGAGCCACGCGTCTTCACACTGGCCTCAGTTGTCAAATAAGCTTCAACCCCGATTTCAACACCTATCGATGCTAGGATAGCGTTTACGCCAACGCTGTCAGCGTCTATTAGCTCGGTAACGTTTCCAACACCCATTAATAATGGGGTATGAGGGAACAACCGTCTTGCCGCCCTGTATCTCTCTAGAGAGGATGCAAGCCCGCTAAGCGGGGGGTCTAGGATGGGATCCACTATTATCTTTGAGAGCCCTTCCTCCACAGCCAGCTTATATGCCTCTACAAGACTGCTAAGCTTGTCTTCCCCGTGGATGCTGTGATCTGGTATCAAGACAACGCCTTTATCGCTAATGGATGATGCATTATCGAGCATCCTTATCTTAGAGTAACTGAGACTCATTAATACATCTGCTCCGGCCTCAGCAGCTTTCAATAGTGCGTTGACATCCCCCACATCCACGCCAATGGGTCTTCCAAGCCTCTTCTTTACTTCTGAAACCACCTCTTCAATGATGTCTACTGGTGTGTTATGGGGAAACCCGACTACAACTATGTCGGCTCCATCGAGTAAAGCTTTCTCGGATTTCTTGACGATGTCGTCAAGCGTGTATGCATCATGCCCCGTGTATACCTCGTGGATGATAATAGGATAGACGGGGCTCACGTAGATTTTGTATCTATCCCCTATGGTGAAATAGTATTGTGTACTAGCCTTTTCTCTGAGACCCCTGAGAACCTCTTTATCTCTCTCAGCCCTGTAGAGCCTTACCACATCATCTGCTGGCGTCCTGGGTGAGAGTTCAATGCCATTGGAGATGGCTTTAATCATTAATGGGATGTCATACATGTACTTCACCCCCTTTACAACTGGTTTACCAATAAGTTCTGATATCCTTGTGAGGTCACCACTAGTGTATCCCGGGACTATAACCAGGTCCACGTTTCCAAGTACATCCATGTGCCTAGGCAACTCCTTCTCGAGATAAGTATCACTCATCATGGCTGCTACAGGTATTGGTAATTCCACGACCACTAACTCGATCCCGGAAACGTTGATCCCCGATGCTATTTTCCTAATAGCCTCCCCTGCTAGCCTACCAGTCACTAATGCTATCCTCAATTAATTCACCTAGATGTATTCTAAGACCCTATCAGGGTGATCTATTATTTCCACGCCCTTTATATCGTTAAGTCTCTTAATGATGCCCACGTAGAATGGATGTGGTTTAACCACAACTTCTACATCGAAGTGGATAGCGTTATAGGGGCATATTTTTCGACATATGAAACACCTTGTACACCTTGCAGGGCTAACCCTGACCTTGTGCCGAGGGTCAGGTCGTAGAGCACCCGTTGGACAGTTCTCAGCTGCAATACACTTGCTGCACATGGAGCATTTATCCCTATCTATTACAAGGGGTATCACGCTCTTAGACTCGTAGAGATCTACAGGCATGATTAAGACCGGGATATTATTCTTAACCGCATGCATTACCAGGTTGGATACCAGTGAGTCTGCTATCCCGTTAACTATTTTCGAGACAGTGTTCATGGAGGCTGGCGAGACAACCACCAAGTTATATACGCCCCTATATATTCTACCAGTAGACGGATACCCGGCATCATCTTCTTCCTCGAAGACCACGCCGATAGGATAAGGGCCTTGAAGAATACCTGTTAATTGATCTAGGTACCCATACATCGCTAGCACACTTCTACCGGCGCGTGAAACATATGCTGTGACGCCTACACCGTTATCCATGATCTTCGAAATAGCGTTAATGCTCTCCTTCAAGAAGGCACCGGCACCTGTTATGCCCCATGCAATATTCTTCCCTGGCATGAAGCGGCATCCTCAAAGCTCTTCAATATCCTCTATATATGCCAGGTTAAAGTCTAGTTCGGGAATATATCTAAGCCTGGCTACAACTCTTACATTGTTGTATCTAACCACTATCCTGGCATCTATGTGCCTCGTCTTCAGGGTGGTGTAGCTATATGGGTTCCCGGGGCTACCGCTTAGATCCTCCATCCTTATCTCTATCTTAGCATCCTCCCTGAAAGGCTGTGCTTTTACAGCGTTCTCGATGACCTTCCCTATTAACTCTATATCCTCCGGCCTCTTCACAGGTATACCTGTGAACTGGTGCACGATCATCCCTATAGCGATGCCTGCCTCGAATACTGCTCTATCTCTCGACGTGGTTTTACCTGAGAAATACTTTGCAGCTGGATCGCTAGTCAACTCTCTCCCCAATATACTTAAAGGAAACCCCTTTACCCGTTAAGTACTTGAGCATGTATGAGGCTACTTCAAGCTTCGCTTTTTTCAACCTCTTATTAAACGGGACGATTTTACCTGGACATATAGAGGGCTCTCCATAGAGGTCGAAGCCTGCTAGATATATCTCTCTAATACCTATAGCGTAAGCTATGAAGGCTGCTCTATCACCATCGGTGAATCCCCCGAAGTTGTACACGTGTGGCCGTGGCTCCACCTGTGTAGAGCCGATTAACGGGCCCTTAAACTCTCCGATAAACCTGTTTATCCTATGTATGTTATCCCCATGAGCATGTATCACGGTTATAGAGCCTTGATGCGAAGCCCTGGCTAGGTCATATATGTATCCATCTAGATCGGTGACAACGATATCCGGGCGGATACCATGTGATAGAAGGAGAGAGGTTGATCCATCAGCAGCTATAAGCAGGGCATCTCTAAGTACGCTGGTTTCAACAGCCTTCCCCAGGTCTCTCACAAGGCTATGACTGCATCCGAAAATAAGTGCACGATTTCTACCTTTGTAGGCTTCTTTCAACTCATCATACTCGATTATATTATCACGGTTTTCTAGAAGCCTACTCAATAAATCAGTGGATTCCTGATCCCTATCGAATGAAAGGTTTAGCCTGGACTTTATGTAATTATATAACGGTTTCCACTCAGAGGGATCTATTACCCAGCTCAATTAACCACCCTATTTAAGTCTTATTAATTATTTTAAAGCCGGCGATATCGGTTAACCTGGTTCTAACTATTGATTCAACAATATACTCATGTATGGTTTCATAGGACCTTACACTCACATATAATATTCCATTGGACCCACTGATTCCACGGTTAGCCGCTAGCTCGGCTAGCTTAACCGCTACAAGCCTGGCGATATCCTCTGTGAACAATGGCTTCTCATATATCATCTTAACGAATTCAGCCTCCTCAATCCTCTTAAGGTAGTTACGTGGCGTGTAGACAACTGTATTAAGCTTCTCGAAGACCTCTATGGGCTCGATAAGGGTTTTACTGGACTTAATATATGCATTAATCCTTACCTTCTGCATGTGGGTGTAGGGTTCTCCATATATATGCCTAGAGACCGCTCCTGCACATGGACAGGTGGTTAACCCGTAAATGCCTCCACCAGAGTATTCACCCATATTGCCTCCATGCTCATACCTCACGCCAGCGTATATAAAGCCGTTGCTAGAGTACTCCGGCACACCTCCCCGATCCACCGCATGATAGAGCCTCCCCTTAACTGAAACCATAGCTCTCACAGCATACTCGTTTACCTCGAGCAACCTTATGGCTAGCTGCCTCAGTAAATCCATTGTTAGCTCGGCACCTGGTTTCACAACCCCTGTATAAGCCTTGTATAAACGCGATAAATGAGCCCCCCTCAATGATGCCGGTAGGCTAACCGACACCTTGAATACCGGGATAACCATGTATTCCCTAATCTTCATAACGGGTCCACGAAGCCCTCTTAAGCCAACATTATCCACATCCAACTCGAAGGGGGATTTCTCACTGTGGACATCGGGGATCCCATTGTGGGCCACATCAACCACTTCCACTTACTTGACTACCCTTAACGCTCTCGATGAAGTTTGATACCTCATTGACTAGTTCATCTATTCTCTTAGAGCCCTCAAGTCTCCTGGTTGCTTTAACCCCATTATTCTCCACATATAATAGTAGGGTTGTCGGTGATGCATGGATACCGTAGTGTTCGAAGCTACCCCTAGCAATGCTTGAATCGCACTCCCTTGTAAACCAGTCGCAGAGTATGACGACATAGTGCGAATTCTTGAATGCAGAGCCGAAGAGCTTGACGAAGGGATACCAGTATGCATCATAACCTCTGCAAGCCGGACACTTGGCGTTATCGAAGTATATTATATATAATCCATCCTCCCATGGCTTAAAATAGTCTCCCTCTATTTGTTTCAGGATCCATTTACCGCTTGAATGATCGAATACATATACTCCATGAGGCGACTCCGGCCCAATGGACTCTACCTCTAACCCTACCCGGCCCTCTATCTTTCTCTCGGGTTTTGAAAGGAGCTTCCTTAACAGCTCTAAGATCTCTCGGTCATCACTCATTTATGCCACCTGTAAGCAGTATCAACACATTAGATATTGTAAGGGTAAATTAAATAATTGATTTGTCTCCTGGCTGGTAATCCCAGTTGTCCCACGGGTTATCATGGAGTATAGTTACTTGAAATACATGGCTCGCATTATTAAACTTTAAAAATCCATATTTTAATTTATTAGTTAGGGTGGATAATATGGCTGGATTAAAAGATCTCATATACACGCCCTCATCAGCCAAGGGAGAGGCATTGAGCAAGGTGGAAAGCCACACACCCAGGATAGAGGCCCCTGACTCGGTGAAACCTGGCGAGGTATTCAAGGTAAAAGTTAGTGTTGGACCCCATCCAAACACTGTGGAACACTCTATTAGATGGATAGAATTATACTTTGAGGAGGAGGGCCGGGCATTCAACCCCATCCTAATAGGTAGGTATGAGTTCACACCAGTATATAGCGAGCCCGTCGTGGAGGTATACTTGAAGATCCAGAAGCCGGGTAAACTAATCGCTGTCGAGTACTGTAACCTCCATGGCTTATGGGAGAACTACAAGGAAATAAAGATATCTGGGTAAGATCCTTGGAGAAAAACCGGTTACTCCATGAAGTAGTTTTTTCCGCCCTTGAAGCATATAATAAAACCAGGTCTCCCGAGGCCACTGCCCGCCTTGTAAGTATTAGTGAAGAAGAAGGAATAGTCGTGATCGAGTTCGAGGGTTCTTTCTGCTTAACTTGTGGTGTGAGGGATTGGGTGGAGGACTACGCATATGTATTAAGGTCTATGGGTTGCGAAGCTAGATTGATCGAATACAGGGAGCTAGGGGATAATGAGTTTAAAAGGCTTGGTGTATTTAAGCTAGACTTGTGTAAGCAGGGT
>NZ_JAVZPN010000004.1:63248-87578 GCF_038881575.1 Desulfurococcus sp.
GGTGATTAGACTTGCTTGACGAGATTGACATGTTTATAATAAAGGAGTTAATGGAGAACGCTAGAAAACCCTTTAGAGAAATCGCGATGAAGCTGAAGCTAAGTGATGTAGCAGTGATTAAAAGGGTTAGAAAACTGGAGGAAAGAGGTGTGATAAGGAAGTATGCGTTAATAGTTAACCCGGCTAGCCTGGGATACAATAAGATCAGCTTCACCGGTATAAATGTCAAACCAGATAAATTATTCGAGGTAGCATCGAAACTAAGGGAGAAGGAATATGTTAAATACATCGCGTTGACATCGGGGGATCACGAGCTACTCGCAGTAATATGGGCAAGGGATAGTGATGAATTAAAGAAAATACATGAGGAGATAAAGAATATGGATGGCGTTATAAATATCTATCCAGCAATACTCACCGACATAATCAAAGCCGACGCATACATTTAAATTCACCACAGTTGCCTTACCTACATTCCATTTGTCGAATCCCGGCCAGAACCATACCTACTTTATGGGATACCTCGTTTGGATAATATTCAACTAAGCCCGACCTAACTCCCCGCCTTGAAGTGTGAGCAAAGAAATGTAGCCCTAAATCTCCTGTGCCAACAGGAACCCCCACACTATCACTCCAGAACTACACCTGTAATGTAGCGATAAAGGTATCTCCGACCTCATTGATGCCTCCGCAGCGAGGAACACCGGCCCATAGTTCCAAGCCGCTGTGTTATCAATGATTATTTGACCCGGGTCAAATTTATAAGGGGATATTACTCAATATACACATGGTGAACAAGATGACATCAAAACCGAGTATAAGCAATGAGAAAAAAGAGATAGTGAAAAACCTGATAAAGCAACTCCATCAAGGAGTCGATGTAAAGGAGTTAAAGGAGAAATACAGGTATGAGCTCTCCCAGGTTTCACCAGTTGAAATACCTTTTATAGAGCAGGAACTCCTCAAGGAGGGCTTCAGAGTGGACGATATATTAAAGCTATGCGATCTCCACGTTGAGTTATTCAGAGAGGTATTAGCTAGTAGGGAGTTGAAGGATGTCCCGAGAGGCCATCCACTGGATCTATTAATCCAGGAAAACCAGGAGATACTGAAGTGGAGTGAGGCATTAGGATTATACGCATCCCTCCTTGAATCAGCCAGGGATGAGAAGGAGGTTACAGGTATTCTAGGCAGTGTAAAAACATTGCTGAATGAACTCAGAAAGATACGGATACACTACAGGAAGAACCAGATGCTGATATTCCCATATCTAGAGAAACGGGGGATAATAGCTGTTCCACGCGTTCTATGGGGGAGAGAAGACCAGGTCATCGTGAAGATAAGAGACTTATCGAAGAAGCTCCAGGGCCTGGAGAGTGGAGGAATACCCGCAGAAGAAGTGTCTAAGATAGCCAGCGAGCTACGTAGCCTCTCAGCAGAGATAGGTGAACTAGTATTTCGTGAAAACAAGATACTCTATCCATCGGTATGGGTGCTACTAAGTGAGGGGGAGTGGGCGGGTATAGCTGAAATAGCAGACAATATTGGTTACATAGTTAGGAAAGAAGGAGAGTGGAGACCACTGGCGAAGCCGATACTACCATATGAATTAAGCGAGGAGCACCTCAAAGTAAGCAAGGAGAAGCTTGAAAAACTACCACAGGAATTCAGGCAAGTGGTTGAAGCGGGAAGCGTGAAAATAGATACATACGTGGCTAGACGTGAGGGAGACCTGGATCTCGAGACCGGGTTCCTGACACCCGAGGAGATAAAGGCTATATTCAGGACGCTACCGCTTGAGATAACCTATGCAGACATCAATGACAGAGTTAGATTCTTCACTGAAAGCGAGCTTGCAGGGGGATTCGCTAGAGCCAAGACCATCATTGGTAGAAGACTAGAGTACTGTCATCCACCAAGGCTGGAAGGCTATGTCAAAACCAATGTAGAGGCCCTGAAACAAGGTAAATTTAAATACAGAGAGTTCTGGACGAGGCTCGGTGATAGAATAATAAGAGTTATTATTGCACCCGTCAAGGATCCCAGTGGAAAGCAGCTGGGCACGATAGAAATAGTTGAGGATATGACTGAGATAGTTAATAACCCCGAGGAGATAAAGAAGAGGATTGTGGTATTGTGAAAAGCGTTTTTGAAATAGTCTATAGACATATTGAGCCCTCGATCAAGAGGGGCATTACTATTAAGCTATATGAAAAGGGGATTCCAAGAGTAAAGATAGCTGAAATCCTGTCTGTATCCCCATCACTAATAACACGATATATTAAAGGTGAAAAGGGAACCGGCTTCAATCCTTTAGAGGACCCCAGGATCAATGAACTAATAGATAACATAGTAGGCAAAATATTGAGCAATGGACTCAGCGGTTACGAGGTAGAGAGGGAAATACACTTAGCCATAGCTACTTTACTGGCAGAGAAGCGGTTTTGCCACATCCATAAGAACGTAGAACCCTTAATCAACTCCCTCAAATGCAATATATGTCCAGAATTATTCACGCCGAGACATAGGCTTAATAAAGATTAAAGTATTTTAATTATTTCACCCTGATTTTACACTAGTGATTTACAATGGATCCCTCCGAGTTATCCATGAAGCTAACTAGAATGGTTGAGGAGATAGAGTCGTCAGTGGTAACCATAGCTACTCAAATATCTTATCCAATCCCGTTCTTCTTCAGCCAGGAGCAGGCTAGAAGCTATGGATCAGGCTTCATTGTTTCAGAGGGCCTAGTAGTAACCAATGCACATGTGGTTAGAAATGCATCAGTCATTAAGATAATGTTTAGTGATGGATTCATCAGTGAGGCTGAGATAGTAGCCATAGATCCAAGCAGGGACCTAGCCCTCCTAAGGACTGAGAGACATGGTGTGCCAATAAAACTAGGAGACTCTAACATGGTTAAGCCCGGCGAAATAGTATTAGCCATAGGATCTCCACTAGGATTACCAGGTCCCAGCGTCACACTAGGAGTAATAAGCGCAGTGGGAAGAACGCTCTCAAGTGGTGAAGTAATACTAGAGGACCTCATTCAGACAGATGCCGCAATAAACCCAGGCAATAGCGGGGGGCCGCTCGTGAACTTGAATGGAGAGGCTATTGGGGTAGCAACGGCGATAATACCTTACGCACAGGGAATCGGATTCGCCATACCGGTGAACACGGTGAAGCGCTTCATAGAGATCATTAGAAAATATGGTAGGCCGCTGAGAGCATGGATAGGGGTCTACGTAGCACCATTAAACCCGACCACTTCCTCAATATATAGGCTACCAGTAAAGGAGGGGTTGTTAGTTGTAAGGGTTGTGCCGGGTATGCCAGCTTATAGAAAGGGCATTAAGGAGGGAGATGTAATAGTGTCAGCTAATGGAAAACCTATGAGGAAAACCAGTGAGTTAAAGGAGGCTATAGAGGAGAGCATAGATACGGGTGTTATTCAGCTGGAGATAATTAGGGGAGGCAAGTTATTCAAGATAGATGTCCCAATAGTTGTTGAGGAACTCGAGTAAGCTGTGTTATTGTCGTGAAGTGGATTAAAGGAGGTAGGATCAGGCTGTCAATATCCATGGCAGATGGCATATCCCGGAGTCAGAGTACTACCGCTTAGTGATCGCCTAAATCATTAGGTTGATGAAGGGGAGGCATAGAACCACTATTGATGTCAGAATAAATGTAGTGGATGCAACTAATTCAGGCACCCATCCATACTTGCTTGCAATCAGTGTATTTAACACGGCGGGAGGCATCATTGAGACTATGATGGCCTGTGCAACAATACTCCAATCCACACTAGGTATAAGCAGTACTATACATGTGACTAGTGGTGCAACCATGAACCTATATATAGAGGTGAGCGCTATGAACTTGATGTTTCCCCGCAGTACATCCACTCTTAGCGGTAGCCTAGCTCCCAGGATCATTGTAGCTGTATAGCTTAACGCGTAGGGTGCCCACCACAATGTGTTAACGATGGCCTCGGCTAATTCCTTGGGGAACAGGTAGTGTCCAGTCAACCCTATGATAAAGCCTAGTAGTGCCGGCATTTCGATGAGCCTTATCAGCGAGGCTTTACCCAGCGCGATAATATCCGGTACCACGACATTAAGGACGAGTGTTACAAGCCCGTATATTGATGCGACATGTATGGATCCGAATAATGCAAGTGAAACCGGGAAACCAAGGAAGACTGCGTTGGGAAATATGGATGTGATAAGTAATGCACTATAATAGTCTTTACTCCAGTGTCCAGCGATAAGTCTCAGGGATGCCATGGAGATAACTAGAAATATTATGAATGAAGCCATCAACCATAAATCATTCGCCATGACACCCCTCTCTGTATAGGTCTTTATGAATGCTAGGGGTATTAGTAGATAGTAGATGAAATCAACAAGCTTTTTCAATATTCTCTCGAAGAGCTCGTCTAATCCCAGGATCCGCTTGAAAAACACCTGTACAAGAACACCTATACCTATTAACAACATTAACACGGAAACCTCATTCAAGCCTGAGACCCCCTGGTAGATCCCTGGTGCATGCTATTTTCAATGTGAATTATCAATATTAATGTTGGCCTCCAAGGTATTCAATGATATATTCGTCGCCACCGAAGAACACCAGCGGCTCGGAGAACCTGGCGAACACCTTCCCTTCTCTATTATATATGCTTACGTAGGCTTCAAGCGGTTGCTCCTTCCACGGTACTTCCATCATGCATATATTCATTAAGGAGACACATGTCTTCTCTGATGATGTATCCCTTAATGGCAGCATCTTCACCACATAGCCGTCGGGTAACCCAGTGATGAATACGTGCTCACCGATCGAGAAATAGTATCTATCATCTGGGATTACCTCTACTCTACCCCCTGGTTTCACCCATCCAAGCCTTATCTCGCTATGTCTAGCCCTGCTATAGTAGAGCAGTACTATCCTTTTGAAACCCTTATTCAACCTTATCTCGGGACTACTATATATCTGGGACCCCTGGCTGGACCATGCATCAATAAGTATTTCGTCGCCAAGGGAGAATAGAACACCGTTACCTGAAACCACGTAAAACCTGTATACTCCGGGCTCATCTATCTTAATAAAGCCTTTGAATTCAGCAATGTACTTTTCTGAGGTGATTTTCTCATGCGGTTTCTCAAACCACGTAAAATCTATGCGGGGACTGATAATCTCAGCTAAAGGGTGTAGACCGTTAAGCTCCTTGGGTGGATTACCACTATCCCAGGCGTAAAACCGTGTCTTAACACCGCTGAGTAAGCCTGGCTTAATCAGCTTTATTGTAACCAGTGGCACAGGGTACACCTTTAGAAGCATGCCATGCCAATATCTATGTTATGTATTGAATAATTAATATTAGGGTTTATTTAGTATTTACATGGAAACACCTGTAAAGGGATAAGTGATGGTTTTAGTTAACCCGAAACTCATCGAATCCATATTATCTGGGAATCCCTTCCTTAAACAGGCATACACGCTATTAGTAAATGATCCAGAGGTTCAGGCGTTATGGAGCATGGCTAATGTTATGGCTGTAAACCGCTTAAAATATAATGACCATGGATCAGTGCATGCACATATAGCCGCCGGTGCATCACTCTATATATACCAGTTACTTCTCTCCAAAGGAGTCCAGCCCTCCCTATTAAAGGATGGGGTTGTGGAGAATATTGAATATACATGGCTTATACCATTAATAGGATCACTGCTTCATGATATAGGTAATAGCATCCACAGGGACATGCATGAAAGGATAGGGGCCCTACTGGCTATACCAATTATCGAGAGGGTTCTTGAGAAGTTGATCACGGATCAATTAACCAGAACTAAGTTGAGGCAGGAGATAGCACATGCAATATATTGTACAAGCTATGACGTAGAGTGCCTCACCTATGAGGCCGGATGCGTTAAAGTAGGTGACGGCGTCGATATGGCTGAAGGGAGGGCGAGGGTACCCTATAGGCTTGGAGGTATCTCCATACATAGTGTTTCAGCGCTTAGCATAAAATCCGTTGAAATACTCCCCTCCGAGAGATTCTCTGTAAGAATAAACGTGAACATGACGGAGCGAGCTGGGATATTCCAGGTGGATGAAATACTTGTACCAAAGATATCGTCAACACCCTTGAAGAACCATGTGGAGGTCTACGCTTTAATGGGGGGATCCGTGGTTAAATCATATACACCGTCTTGATCAATAATGAAGATATATATGTCTTAGTCTAAAGATTTAAAAACCATCCAGAGGATACTATGTGGTTGACAGGTGAAAGGGATGTTATTTAACACGTAGTCTAAAAATCCCTGTGCATAAACTATTCCTAGGTGAAGAAATAGCCATATATGCAAGGATAAAACCCCTCGACTCCTCGAGAATCCTTGTAAGAGATGCCACGGGCGAGAAAGAGATAAGAATCCTGGGTGAGAAGGCTAGGGATATTACTTCACTACCATGTGAGTCAACAGTATTAATAACCGGGGTGCTAACTGAGCAGGGGTTGAAGGTAAACGATTTCAAGGTTCTCCATAAACCATTAGAGCCCGCGAAAATATGCGTGGATAACGTGCCCTTAGACCTGGCTGAGTATGTGAGAAACTACCCTATATATATTAGACACCCTGAAATACTACGGGTTGTTAAGACATATTCTATAGTATTGAGGACTATGAGACGTATACTTGATGAGCGTGGTTTCATGGAATTACCGGCCCCAATAATAGGTCATGTAAGCGATCCAGGTCTGCGTGGAGCGGGAAAAGCCGTTGTTGAAATATATGGTGAGACATATGAGGTGCAAAGCAGCGTCATCATGTATAAGCAACTATATGCCTCGCTACTCGAGAAGATATATTACGCAGCCAGGAATCTCAGAATAGAGCCACCTGAAAACATGTATACTGGGAGACACCTAGTTGAATTCACTCAACTAGATGTCGAAGCCTCTATAACCACAGCCAGCGATATGATGAGGCTGGCTGAGGAAACACTATATAAAACAGTGAGATATATACTCAACCATCACAGCGAACTCCTAACGTACAACCAGGTAGATTTCCTAGAGAAGACTATTACAAAACCACCCTACCCTAGGATAGACTACGACTCGGCACTAGAGTTGTTGGAGAGGAAAGGGTATAGACTTGAACACGGTAAGGAAATAAGCTTCGAGGCTGAGGCAGCACTAGGAGATATATATGGGACCCCAGTGTGGCTACACGGCTTCCCCACGGTGAGCAGGGGCTTTTATTATATGCCGGATCCCGAGAAACCAGGATACAATATAGACTACAACCTGATTCTACCGGGCCATGCAGGCGAGGTACTGGATGGCGGGTGCAGGGAGTATAGATACGAGAAACTAGTTGAAAGAATAAAGTATCATGGAGAACCGCTTGAGAAATACAGGTGGTTCCTCGAGCTGGCTAAAGCAGGGGCAATACAACCCTCATGTGGATGGGGTATGGGTGTCGAGAGACTGGTAAAATACATCCATGGACTCCGACACATAGCATACGCGTCCCCTCATCCAAGGATCCCGGGAATCATAGGTCCCTAACTGGTTGAATCATTGTTTTTATAAGTGAAAGCCTCATCCTTTAGAACGAGGGAGAAGGTCAGCTATATTTAGGGCTATTGCTATGTCATTTAATAGGTGTCATGGATGATTGACCCGGAGGAAATACGTAGGGATTTCCCCATCCTTAACAGAGAGGTCAACGGTAAGAAGCTGGTCTACTTCGACAACGCAGCGACGACTCAGAAGCCTATCCAGGTGATCAACGCTATCAGAGACTTCTACATGCAGCACAACGCTAATGTACACCGTGGATTCCACACCCTGAGCCAGGAGGCTAGCCAGATGTATGAGGAAGCACATGAGAAGGTAGCCAAGTTCATTAACGCCTACTCATGGAGAGAGATTATTTTCTGTAGTAATACCACCGAGGCATTGAACATAGTTGCCTATGGATGGGGGCTATGGAATCTCAGGGAGGGCGATGAAATAATATTGACAGTTATGGATCACCATAGCAGTATGCTTCCATGGAGACTGATAGCGAAGCTCAGGAATGCCAAGGTGAAATATATCGATATAACTAATGATGGATACTTAAAGTATGAACTACTAGAGGAGTTTATCACCGAGAAAACACGTGTAGTAGCCTTCCCTATAGCAAGCAATGTCCTGGGCACGATAAATGATTCACGAAGGATAGCTAGGTTAGCCCATAGTGTTGGAGCAATAGTTGTTGCCGACGGAGCTCAAAGCGTCCCACATCTCCCGACAAATATAAGGGAGCTTGAAATAGACTTCCTCGCCTTTAGCGGGCATAAAATGCTCGGTCCCACCGGGATAGGTGTCCTATGGGGTAGACAAGAGCTCCTTGAATCCATGCATCCATTTAAAGTTGGTGGAGATACAATCAAGGATGTCACATTAGATGATGTAGTATGGCATGACCTACCATGGAGATTTGAAGCAGGCACACCTAATATAGCAGGGGGCATCGGATTAGGTGCTGCAGTAGACTACCTGTTGAAAATAGGTATGGAGAATATACGTGAACACGAGAAAACATTGGTTGAATACACATTGAAGAGGTTTAACGAGATCGAGGATGTAGAATATTATGGTCCACGCAATCCACACGATAAGACTGGTGTAATAGCATTCAATATAAAGGGGTTAAACCACCACACGGTTGGCTCGGCACTCGACTTATTCGGTATAGCTGTGAGAACTGGGATGCATTGTGCGCACCCATTGCACTATAGGCTTGGATTAAAGGGTACTGTGAGGGCGAGCTACTACATATATAATACATTAGAGGAAGTAGACTACTTTATCGATGCCCTGGAGAAAATAGTTTCTCTAAGAGAGTCGCTTAAATCAAAACCACCCACAGAAGTCTGCACTGGCACATAGCTAAAAGAATTAGGGTACGAGGTAGCGATAATTAAAAAATAATTTATTCCTTAGAGTATTTCTTTAAGCCTACTTTGCTGGACCAAGGATTCTGGCGAACTTCTTGCCGGAATAGGGGCTAACAGCGAAGGCTATCTTTATCTTGCCCCTCTTGGTCTCCTTCACTACAACCTCGTACTGGTCTGTCTCGAAGTACTTCTTCGCCTTTAGATCGAAGAACTTTAGCTTCTCGGGCATTCCTTTTCCCTCCATTCTTTCGTTTACTTTATTTAGTATGTTGCCATATTTAAACTTTATGTTTTGTAAAAACAGTTCCCACTGAACACGTTTATGTTTGATATAAAATATGATTAATAACTATTACTCAATCACTGTTTCCAATCAATATGAATGTATAAAGATTATGATAAAAATGTACTGGTTTTAAGCTATTGTTTCAATTAAAGATATTGTGTTATGGTTTATGAATCAGTGATTAAGCTTGTCCATTAAGAGTGTACAGGACCTTTTTGTTTGTATATTGAAGACTAAACCAGCGGCCATACTACATCAGGCTCCCTACATATCCCGGCACGACTATATAGATTCCAAGCCGCCTTCTCCGCTTCCTCTATTATCTCCTCCTCGTTTAGCGTGAGTGTTTTCCTATTAAACATCACTAATCTCCCATCTATAATGCTGTGTTTTACATCATGTCCTGAGGCAGCATAGACAATGTGCGAGACAGGGTTGTTCAATGGATGTAAATGCGGGTTCCAGTAGTCAATCACTATTATATCCGCCCTCTTACCGATCTCTATGCTCCCAGTAATATTATCGATCATTAATGCCCGTGCACCATTTATAGTAGCCATCTCAAGGACCTGCTCAGCCCTTATCGCGTCAGCCCTCAGCGTTCTAAGGGGTTGGAGCAGTGCAGCATGCTTCATCTCCCTTACCAAGTCATATGTGTTATTGCTTGGACCACCATCAGTCCCCAAGGCTACGTTAACCCCATTAGACAACATATCCGAGACCCTGGCTGCCCCACTAGCCAGCTTCATATTGCTTGAGGGATTATGGCTGACAGAGGTGCCGGTTTCACCGAGAAGCCTTACCTCCTCATCGCTAACCCATACTACGTGTACCAGGACAACATTCGGCCCCGTTAATCCCAGCCAGTGAGCGAATTCAACTGGTTTTTTACCAAATGTCTTAACAGTGTATTCAACGTCATCCCTTACTTCTGCGAGGTGCATTGTTATGCCTGTCTTCAACTCCTTGGCTTTCTCAGAGATTTTTCTATAGAGTTCAAGGCTTACGGCTCCAGGGGTTCTTGGCCCAAACCATATCCATATCCTATTATCCCATCCATGATATTTGCTATGTAATCTCAGCGTGTCATTGAAACTAGTGTCCCCTGGCTCAACTAGCCCCTCGTGTAGGATGTTTTCCTCTAATGCATAGCCTTTCAAATCCATTACGTGTCTAGCAATAGCAGCCCTTATCCCTGAGCCGTGTAGGAATTCCACTATATTATCCACACCATAGCGCCCCACCAACCCTGTCTCAAGGAAAGCCGTTGTCCCTGATTTAATCATTTCAAGGGTTACTAGTTTAGCTGACGCCAATGCCTCCTCAGGCCTATAGTTACCTTGAAGCGGCCAAACTCTATCCTTCAACCAGGGGATTAGAGGTAGGTAGTCAGCGCATGCCCTCAGCAGGCCTTGGGCTAGGTGTACATGCGTGTTGATTAGCCCTGGCATCACTATGTCTCTCTCAGCATTGATTACTATATCTGAGTAATAACGGTAATCCTTGTCAAGCACCTCCCTCTTACCTACAGCTCTGACTTCCCCATCCTCTACTACTACAGCACCGTCGCGAATTATCCTTCTCGAGGAATCCATGGTTATTATCCAACCGCCTCTAATATATATGTCCGCCAAATAGTCCACCCACATAATTGGTTTATTTCGTAAAAGTTAATAACCCTGCATAGTGAGAAATACATCAAAAAGGGTTAAAGGTGGTTGATTGCCATCCTACCTAGCGAGCTTCAACCCTGATGAAAGAGCCGAGCTAATAAATACGGCGATGGGGCGTACGCCAGCAGACATTGTGGTAACCAATATAAACCTTGTATCCTCAACCACGGGTGAGATACTGGAGGATGCAAGCATAATAATTAAGGGGCGCAGAATAGCTAGGATCGGGGAGATCCCTGATGTCTCGAGATATATATCGTCGAGGACCATCGTAATAGATGGAAGGAAAAGGTATGCTGTGCCAGGCTTCATAGACCTCCACATACATATCGAATCAACCCTGCTGGATCCAATAGGTTTCTCCAAGATTGCTTTAAAGCATGGTACAACAACTGTGGTTGCCGATCCACATGAAATAGCCAACGTCCTAGGGTTGAAGGGGCTAGAGATATTCACCAAAGTATCCAGGGAGCTACCGCTGAAAATACTCTATGAGGTGCCAAGCTGTGTACCGGCCACAGATCCATCCTATATGCTTGAGACGCCCGGTAATATCGTGTCCTCTAGAGAAGTCGAGGAAGCATTAAGCATGGATGGCATCATTGGCTTAGGAGAAGTCATGGACTTCATAAGTGTTGTAAACGCCAACAGGGAAGTATTATCTAAGATACGGGCTGCCAGCGAGAGGGGGATGATTATCGATGGACACGCACCGCTCCTCAGTGATGAAAAACTAGATGCTTACATCGCGGCTGGAATATTGAGTGACCATGAATCAACCGGTAGCGGGGAGGCCTTAGAGAAGCTTAGACGTGGAATGTATATATTCATCAGGGAGGGGAGTGCATGGAGGGATCTAAAGGCTCTCCTTCCATTGATAAGGAATAGAGAGTGTATGCTATGCAGCTTCGTAAGCGATGACGTAAATGTCTTCGACTTATTCACGAAGGGTCATATGGATAGAATAATCAACCTAGCAATAGAGTATGGTGTCGACCCCGTTAAAGCGATCCAATACGCCACGATAAATCCAGCGTTAAGGCTGCATCTAGAGGATCAGATAGGCTCGATAACTCCTGGGAGACTGGGTGACATAGTGATCACGGAGAGAATAGACTATATAAAACCTGTGACAACCATAGCGAATGGCTCTATAATATACTATGAGGGCGAGTTAAAGAAGGTAATAGAGAGAGCACAATACCCCGAGGAAGCATTAAACACCGTGAAAATAGGGGTGGATCCCTCCTCACTACGCATCCCCCCACGCGCAGAGGTAAAAGAAGGGAGCGTGTTGGCCAACGTAATAGAGGTTGCACCAGGCTCAGCCCTCACCAAGTGGAGGATACTGGACGTAGAGGTTTCCGAGCACAATGTACTCCCAGATCCAAGTAGAGATATAATGTATATAACAGTGATAGACAGGCATAAAGCCACCGGGTCTCATAGCAGTGGGCTAATCAAGGGACTAGGCTTTAAGGCAGGGGCAATAGCGCAGACAATAGCACATGACACGCATAATTTAATTGTAGCAGGCTGGAACAAGGAGGACATGAGGATTGCCGTAGAGAGGGTTATAAGGCTCCAGGGTGGAATAGTCGTTGTTGACGATGGTAAAATAGTATCTGAAATAGAGTTGAAGCTTGCTGGATTAATGAGTATAAAGGAACCAGATGAGGTATTCAGGGAATACCTTGACATGGTTAACACTTTGAGAACACGCTTCCAACTGGATTTCGAGTCTTTCTTTATGACTCTAGCGCTTGTATCTCTGCCAGTAATCCCGGATTTACGTATAACTGATAAAGGCTTAGTTGATGTCGTGAAAGGACGGCTAGTACCCCTCGTCGTAGAGGTCTCCAGAAGATAATTTTAACCCGGGGATATATCTTTTTACCTTATTCATCCTTTTATTTACATAATCCATCTTAGGCGGGACATGCTATTCTATTCCACGAGCTCTTAAAGCCTCTTCTACTTCCTGCAACCTAATTATCGTTAATTTTATTGCATCTATTATTACAACATAGTATTTAAATGGGTTGAAGCCGGGCTCCCATCCACGTGCTATCTTAGAGTCAACCATTTGTCTCAGCTCCTCGAATATGTTGAGGGTCAACGAGTACGCCATATCAAGCCTTATCTTCGATAGCAACCTAAGTAGATCCTCGCGCTTGCTTGTTGAGAAGATAAGTAGTATGGAGAGGATTAGGGAGAACCCATATATATAGAGGTTCAAGTGATGCATGGAGAGGTTGCCTACTAGGTATGTTAATAATGCAATAGCCGAGATAGGGGGTATGTACATTAAGAGAGCGGAGTAAACTAGTTTCAAAGCTCTTATACTAGCATAGAAGACCACGTATACAACGGTGAGTAATAAGGTGATATAGGGATTATCTAGGACTATGATGGCCAGGTTAACAATGAGGAGGGTTAACTTTAATAAGATGAGCCACTTCCTACTGAGCCATGTATCCCTATCCTGCAACATCACTGATTCATATAGTAGTGCCACATGAAATCCTCCTCGGAATTATACCTGCCCCAAGTAATAGGTCATCGGTTAAATCCCTCCAGTCTCCCTTGATCAGTCGTCTCCTACCCCTATCTATTAATAGAAAAGTACTTGGCTCTAATGGATCAAGTAGTGAAACAATATGTGTTGTCACAACGATTACCTTACCGTTTTTAACTCCATACCTTATTAGCTCCGCGAGGATAAGATAGCCGTTGTAATCTAGATCCGAGAAGGGTTCATCAAGCAACCATACCGGTTGATCTATTGAGAGAACGCTTGCAAGCGCAACCCTCCTAGCCTCTCCCCCGCTTAGTGTAAACGGGTTTCTATCCATTAACTCCATATCCACTAGCCTGTAGAGTATCTCACCATTTACCCGTGCCCCAGTCATCCTCGTGATGAACGATATCTCCCTTTCAACAGTAGCCTCTATGAAGCCGTGGAAAGGGTTCTGCCACACATATCCCACGAGCCTTACTGCTTCCCGCCTATGCATATCATGTATATTTACACCATTTACCTCTACACTACCCTTTAAAGGCTTTATTATCCCAGCTATCGTCTTCAACAGCGTCGACTTACCACTTCCATTAGCACCGATTAATACGTGGAGCCCGGGGCCCAGAGTGAATTCTGCATCCTCTATTAATGGTTTACCCGGCGAATAACCTATTGATAAATCTACCCCTCTTACCCTGTTCACTTAAAAAACACCTTGAGAGACCTATATACTAACCCACCTATGACACCTATAATGACTAGCTCACTTATGAAAATATAGAGCATAGTTAGCTCTGGGAGCCCATATATCGCTGTTAACTCGTATCCCACTATCACGGCAATAGCTAGAGAGGCGAGTACCGAGGATACAGCAAGCTTTACATAAGTGTTCAACCTGGTTCTCCCAACTAGGTAAATAATAGTTGAAGCTGCTAGATTAGCCAGTGGTCCAAAGACCCAGTCCCATGGTATGAAGGGGCTCGCTAAATTCCCAAGCAGCCCACCTATGGTTAAGCCAACAACGGCATCCAAACCCATGTTAGCTATCAACGGTAATATTATCATTGCATCGCTCACCCTAAACTGTAGTTCACCATACGATATGTATCCAAGCATCAAGGTTACAGCAGTATAGACGGCCGCTATAATTAACGACCTCACGATGAACACAGGGCTAATCCTCATGGAATCACCATACCGGTTTTTCTAAGGATTATTTCTAAATAACCGCCACTTTTTAAATCATGGTTCTACCCCTAGTGCAACTAAGGATAAGGATCTCCCTTGGCTTCACAGCTCGCAAATAACCTAGATTAATTTAGTAAATTCTCGAGCCATTAGCTGACGGCTCCCCGCCCTTCAGGACGGGGGTTCTGGCTCCTCTAGGGCAACCATCATTGCTCCGGTGCCCCTCACGGAGCCTGCATCATTGCATAGGTGAGGAACTAATAATCCTACGGTATACCCCTATAGAACAATGTGTTCTCCCAGACCCTTGTAACAGCTTTTTGCTCATCAACAATATTCTTCACTGCTATAAGCCCGTTTTCACCATAAACCTGTAATATATCCCTAGTTGACAATGGAAGCCTGAGTATGTGATTATATATTACTTCTAAGAGCCCACTAATCTTAATGCTCCCCAATGGTGGTAGATTCATGTTACATGTCGACACGTCGAAGCCATCCTCCTCTAGATGCCTCACGATATCATTTAATACCCGCCGAGATACGGGTTTGAGTTCCTCGTTGAACGAGGGTCTCGAGAGGGTTTTGACACGTATCCTGTTAACACCGGTTTTCTTAATACAAGAGGATAGTTCTTGAAGCAACAGGGGATCCGGATATATCTCACTATTCCTCCTATATGCAAGCACCTCTATAACGAGTCTATCTTTCTCGGGAAATGATTGCAACACGTTAATTAGTCCTCCGAAACCATGAAGAGGATGTTCACCGATGCACCATGGAAAGGCCACTCCAACCTCATCTATTAATTCAGCCGTATTCATCTTCACCGTCCTGTGGAGTGTCAGCCCGCTGGAGTGTAATATTAGCGATCCATCTACGCCACGACTACGCATATACTCCCTTAGAACCATTAATAATTCACCGAGGTTCTCAACTAGGAATGGATCGCCGAATCCCCATATCCTGACGCGTTTAACCTCCGCGAGCACGTCGCCATGCTTCTCCAGTATTGATTTAAAGTGTTCAATGTTGACTCTTACACTATAACCTTTCCCAACGACTTCTCTAATTGGTAAAGGACAGTACGGGCAGTTCAAGGCACACTTGCCCGGGGGGAGAAGGGGATCTATGTTCACTATGTAGCCATAGCATTTACTCGGGTGTATACCGTAGAAGAATGATGTGAAAAACCTCATGAACACTAAACCCTTACCTAGTATGGGTACTCTACAACCCTTACCTCTCTACCGGTTGTTCTCGACTTAAAGAATGGCAATCCATTATACTTAATGTTCTCCAACACGTCGAGATCCCTGGTGAATAATAGCCTGATATCGTTTAAGTCCAGCACAGTCATAGCCAGCCTGTCTACACCTATACCCCATGCAATAGCCCTAACACCCGGTGCTCCAAGAATATTCATGACCTCAGGTCGGAAAACACCCCCGGGAAACACCTCAACCCATCCAAGCCTCGGGTGTTTAATATACCCCTCAACACTTGGCTCAGTAAAGGGGAAGTAGCCTGGTTTAAACCAGACCTCCTTTATCCCTAAGGCTGCTGCAAGCTCCTTGAAGAAATACAGGAGGTGCTTGAAGTTAACATCCCTGCCCACGATCACTCCATCCAACTGATGGAACTCCATACTGTGCTTAGCGTCAAGGTTCTCGGGCCTGAAGTTCCTATCTATCGTGAAAACCCTGTACTCACCCTCTCCCCTCTCATATATAGCTCTAGCAGAAACAGCCGTCGTCTGGCTTCTTAAGACTAGTCTTAGAGATCTCTCAGGGCTCCACTTATACCTCCATCCTTCTTCATGTATTCTGCCAGCCTTCTCGAGGAGCCAAGCAGGTATCTTAGCCCGTAGATCAGTCTTCAGGAAGAATGTATCATGTATCTCCCTAGCCGGGTGATCCTGTGCTTGAAATAGGACATCGAAATTCCAGAACTCAGCCTCTACATGGGGTCCTTTAACCTCTTCGAAACCCATCGATATTAGGATATCCCTTAGATCATCTATAAACTCCATAAAGGGATGCTTCCTAGCCAAGGGTATGGCGGGAGGTTCTATTGAGAGATCGAATTCCTTTATAATGTATTGATCTAGTGTAGGGGTTAGAGCTGGTTTTACTATGGTTAATACCTCTTTTTCCCTCACCAATCCATTCCCATAGAGGTCTAAGAGCTCCGGCATCGGTGATACAGTGATACTCGTCCTATCCCTCAACTCTATTAGATGCCTCCTCCTAAGTAACTCTATGTCGGGGGGTGTCTCGCCCTTATCCCTGATTAACTCGAGGCTCTCCCTAATTTTCTCAGCACTTTTCATTAATTCAATACACTTTTCTTCCTCCCCCTTGACGATCAAGCCATTCAAGACTACCAGGCACTTCGACTTCAAATGATACTGTAACCCTATCTTTACTATTTCCTCTGGTATACCTGCATGTTCTCTAATGCACTGAATGAACTCGTTGAGCGGTTTATTAACACACTTATCGAACACCCTGTATACCTGTTCCTCTGGCATCCCCTTCTCCAGGTAGAAGTATGCCTCACTTGTTAAAACAGGTATTTTCACTGCCTGCTTAAGGATTCTAATTAACTTCCTCCCCTCTAGTTCAGCGAGATCCCTCATTAAATCTTCTGGCCTGCCTTCAATTAATTGGGCAAGAGTATTAATATCTATGGCCTTCTTCTCCACTAGTATGGATACTATCCTATACTGCCTAGATGGTAGAAACACCGGTCTACTCAAGCAGTCTTCACCACCCATGGTGAACGTTTAATACACTCACCCTTAAGGTGCCGGTGGGTTCGGGTCTCTTCGTCATTATTTAATTACCACTAAATATTTTTAATTGCTTTGCTTCACCTCCTCATTCCTGGTTCCCTGCTCCCTCCGGCTTCCCAAAGTACCCCTGCATACACCTATTGCTACCTTGTTACAACTGAAAGCATTGCTCTTTATGGCGGGATGGCAGAATGTTTATGGGCTTTCATGCTTGCATTATAGCTGGATGATGATCATTGAGGCCGAGCATTGAGGTAAAAGCCCCACTTGAGATAGGGCAAGCTATGGAGAATAAGAGTGTTTTCATACTAGCTTTACAACCGAAAGCCTCGCCCTTTAGAGCCAAACCTAGTAGCTCGAGACAAGTAGTCTTGTATACTCGTTTCTCGGGTTCTTGATTATAGAATCTATGTCGCCCTCCTCAATTATTTCACCCCTATATAATACCACTGCTTTATCGGCCAGGTACTGTGCAACACCGAGGTCATGGGTAACAGTGAGGACAGCGAGTTCGAGCTTCCTATGTATTTCATTTATCAAGTTCACTATCTGGGCCTGCATTGATACATCCAGCGCTGAGGTTGGCTCATCCAGGATGAGTACTTCGGGATCGTGTATTATAGCCCTGGCTATAAGCACACGTTGCCTCATTCCACCGCTCAACTCCATTGGATACATGTTAAGAACATTCTCAGGTAAGTTCACAAGTCTTAAGATGTCTTTAACCCGGGAACCCCGTTCACTTATGCCAAGTGCTTCTAGGGGTTCTTCCAGTATTGTTCCAACCTTTACACTTGGATTCAATGCTTTATAGGGATCTTGTGGAACATATCCTATCTGCCTTAATACTTTCACTCGTTCCCTCCATTTTAGACGATATATATCTTTCCCTATGACAAATACTCTCCCGTTGAAGGGCTTAAGTAGCCCTAGAATAACCCTTAGCAGGGTGGTTTTCCCCGAGCCACTTTCACCTATGATTACAACTCTCTCCCCATCCTTTATCCTTAGATTAATGTTTCTCAACACCACTCTCTTCTCTCGTGCCAAGCTCTTAATGCCTTGTTTAGCAACAACATATCCAGCTGTGACATCCTCTAGCCTAATGATATCATCCGGCCCCATGATTCATGTACCTCCAGCATGAGACCTTCCTCTCCATTATATATAGCTCGGGAGGATGTATACCGCATTTCTCGAATGCAACAGGGCATCTCTCACGAAACACACACCCCGATATCTCGCCCCCGACTTGGGGTGGTTCACCTGGAATACTCTTCAACGGCTTCTTCAACCCCAGGATTGGAACCGCGTCTACAAGCATTTGAGTATATGGGTGGAGAGGCTCGGTTAGAAGCAGGCCCCCTCTTCCCTCCTCAACTATTTTACCAGCATACATTACCGCTATGGTGTCGCATATCCGTCCAGCTGAGACGAGATCATGTGTTATCAGTATTAGGGATAACCCCACAGTATCCCTCAGCCTCCTCATTAACCTAATCAATTGCAACCTGAGGTGAGCATCCAGTGAGGAGGTTGGCTCATCAGCGATGATTATCCGCGCCCCCGTAGCCAACGCTATACTTATCGCAGCCCTCTGTTGCATGCCTCCACTGAGCTCATGGGGGTAGTAATCGAGTACTTTATCGGGATCCAGTTCAACCATTGCAAGGTATCTTCTAGCTGTCTCAACAGACTTCCTCTTATCATAGCCGTATACACTACTCAACACGTGGTAGAACTGTTCCTCTATGGTCTCATAAGGGTTCAAGCTTGTCCCAGGATTCTGCGGTATATATGAGACAATCCTGCCTCGTATCCCGGTGTAATCCATTTTCTCGTTGTCAATTACCTTTTTATCATATATATAGAGCTCGCCCCTCGTCACAGCATGGGAAGGCAATATCCCAGCAATGGCACTACCGATCGTTGATTTACCGCAGCCACTTTCCCCGACAAGGCAGTATATCTCACCTTCACTTACCTGGAAGCTAACGCCTCTAACAGCCCAGTAAACCTTTTCCTCCTCATCCATATAACCTATCTTCAAGTCCACGGCTTTAACGGCTAGAACCATAGCCTCCACCTCCTCCTCATCTTTGGATCCAGCTCTTCTCTTAGGCTATCACCTATTAAGCTGAACCCGAGGGCGGTGATCAATAGAAAGATGCCGGGGAACATGGTTATCCATGGCGCAATAGTAATAACTGGGAGGCCTTCAAGCATTATAACCCCCCACTCGGGCGAGTTTAAGGGAACGCCCAGCCCTATGAAGTTTATGGAGGTAGCCTCTAAGAGGACGCTCCCCATATCTGTCACAGCCTGCACTAGGACGGGTGGAATCGTGTTCCTTAACACATGCCTGTAAATTATCTTTAAACTGCTCAGCCCACTTAGCCTCGCTAATACCACGTAATCCATTTCAACAATGCTTCTAGCATATATATATGCGATCCTAGCATACCACGACCACCATGTTGTAATCAACCCGAGTATGACCACATATAAGCCGGGCCCTATTGCTAGTCTCAAAGCCAGGGCTATTATTATTGCTGGTATACTTACAAATAATTCGATAAGGTAGTTCAATACGTGTTCCACGATGCCTTTAAAGTACGCTGCCGAAACCCCTATAATTATACCTATAGAGAGACTCGTGAGAACAACACTCAATATCTCGATCAATGCTGATCCGGCGCCAAAGAGCACTCTAGAAAATAAGTCTCTCCCCCTCGTATCGGTTCCAAATATATTGACTGGATTGGGCGGAAGCCTGGCCCTCGCTACAGCGTTCTCCGGTACATAGCCTAAGCCCTCCTCTGGGAACGGAGCCATTATCGGTGAGAGCAGGGCTAGAATGGTGACCACTGACACTATTGCTAAACCTATTTTAAACCTCGTCTTCCTAAACTGTTTCTTGACAAGGTATGCTGCACCCCTAATATTTGCCTCGATACTGTTCATAGCCTCACCCTTGGATCTATGAGTGCCTGAATTATATCGGTTAATGTGTTAACCACGAGGTAGAAGACGGCTACTACGGTGATTAAGCCTATTGCTAGCCTGAAATCAGAGTAGTTGAGGGCATCGTATAATAGATTCCCAAGCCCCTCCCTACCGAACACCGTGTATTCCACAACCATAGCATCAATGAGGCTGTAGGCGAATGAAAGCCCGGTTATCTGTATTATGCCTGGGACAGACGCCTTTAATGCATATCTCCATATGATTATATCCCTTCTAACCCCCCATGCGACAGACGTCCTTACGAAGTCCTCTAGGAGCGCCTCAGCCATAAGAGTCCTCGTTAACCTGATTAATACTCCAAGCGGGTATACAGCTACAGCGAGAGCTGGAGGCAGTAGCCGTAGTAGGACGTCAATGAAAACAAGTAGATTGCCCTGGATAAGGCTGTCGAGCAAGTAGAACCCGGTTATAGAGTGAAACCCTGTTGATAAAGCTAGCCTCGTATTAATCCTACCATATAATGAGATCCCTGACATCGAAAACACTAGGAAGAGCCCTGTTGCAACCCAGAAAGTAGGCGTGTTCGCTAAGATCGTGCCGACAGCCTGTATCAAGGAGTCACTCCTACTACCCCTTCTCAGCGCTGAGTAGATGCCTAGGAAAACTCCTAGAGGTACAGCTATAACATACGCGATTACAAGTAGCTCCAGTGTTGATTGAAGCCTTGAGTAGATGAGTGGTAGCACTGGTTGCTTATAGGCGATGCTATCCCCTATATTACCGTTGAAAACGTTGTATATGAATCTAGCGATCTGCAGGTATAGTGGATCATTGAGTCCAAGCTCCTCCCTGGCTTTCTCAATAGCCATTGAGGCATTCGGTCCCCTTGGGTTTCCAGCCCATTTAACGGCTGGATCCCCCGGTGAGAAGATGAGGATCAAGTATGAAAAAACAATTATCCCGAGAACTATTAGGATGCACCAAAAAACCCTTTTCACAACATAGTTGATGCTCACGGGCAATTTACGCTTTCACCTTCACATACTGGAAAAACACGACATACATGTAGAGCGGGTTCATGGCTTCCTCTGGTATCTCCAGTTTCCCACTATAGATAAATGGTTTCAGCTCATCCCATAGATTTACAGCGATTGCTTCATTATATAGTTTGAGCTGTGCCTCCCTGTAAAGGTTGATCGCATCCGTGTAATTACTTCCCTCGCGCTCGAATGCAGTGTCAACCAGGTTATCGAACTCTGGATCCTCGTATCCAGCGAAGTTCCACTCCTTTGACTCACTATGGAACATTGTGTATAGGTAGTCGTATGGGGATGGTATGGTGGGCCACCAGTCAGCTATAATTATATGCGGTGTCGACTCCGGGTGCTCCCAAACACCCTTGGCGATATCCTTTAACTGGGACCAGGGCTGTGGATTAAGCACTAGGTTTACACCTATCTCTCTAAGCCTCGACTGCAGATATTCAGCAAAGATCTTTAATTCCTCATAGTCCACCTGGTAAAGTATCTCAATGGTTACAGGGGTAGTGACCCCGGATTGATTGAGGTGTCTCAATGCTTCCTCTACGTTATAATCGTATACTAGGTTATCTATATGCCCTGGGAAACCATGAGGTATTATACCGCTTCCCTTGAGAGCATACCCTTTCATGGCTAGTTGCACGGCTTCATCCAGGTTGATCATGTAGAGCACTGCCTTCCTGAACTCTGTTATATTTGTTGGATACCTCTTTATATTGAAGAACATTATGTAATTGTGATACGTGGTTAAATTGAATACCTTGAACCCCCTGTTTACAAGGTCCCCTATGTTGTCACGGGGCACACTTGAAGCGATATCTATTTCACCGGCAATAAGTCCATTATACTGGGATTGGGGCTCTGTAAGTATCTTTATAATTATTTCATCTGGCGCATCAGGGTTGTTAACTATGCTCCACCCCCACCATTCATCGAACTTCTTTAACCTGACCTCGGCGTCGGGACGATAGGATACAATCATATATGGTCCTGAGCCACCATCATTGCCATTATTGAACCACCTCTCAAGGGCTTCATCCATGTAGGAGGATGCTGAGCTCTTTTCAAGGACGCTTGGAGAGAATATGTAGGCTGCATAGCTTGCAGCCGCGATCATATCTAGTCTCTGTGGATAGCTAAGCTTGAATTTAACCGTGTACTCATCGAGCACCTGGACTTCCTCAACTGCGTCCCATATATATCCTAGACCCCTCCCTGTCTCCCTATATATATCCCGGGCTCTTTCAACACTTATCTTTACAGCCGTGGCATTAAATGGTGTTCCATCATGGAATTTTACACCCTGTCTCAGGTGGAAAACCCATTCAGTACCATCCTCATTACTGCTCCAGTTCACTGCGAGAGCCGGCTTGAACTCGTTTTTAAGGGGATTATAGTAGAGCAATGGCTCGTATACTGAGCCTAGGATAACCAAGCCCGTGTCATCCTCTATGCTTGGATCTATACCTGTTATCTTATCGTTGTACGCATATACAACAATCCTCCTAGGTATAGATTCCCTTGGTGGTAGCACCATGTATAATAAGGCGACTGCCACGATAATAGCTAGGACTGCTATAACTAAGACTAGTCTCCCACGCACTTCACACACCTTCTTAAAACCTATATCAGCCAGGGCATTTTAAACAAAATCCTGTGGACACCCTGATTACATTAAAAATTTATTACCTTGGCTATGGTGAAAGTAATTATTATAAGGTGAGTCCAACTAATGCCGGCCCTAAGACACTTGGTAAGAGAGTTAAGCGGTAGAGATCTAATATCAACCCTTGACTGGAGCGATGAGGAATTAGAGATAACGCTTAGACTAGCTAAGGAGTTTAAAGAGATAGCACATTACTATGGTGTGGAGGCATTACCAAAGATCCTGGAGAGAAAGGTATTCTACATGTTATTCTTCGCGCCATCAACGAGGACGAGGGCAGCCTTCGAGTCAGCCATGGTATTCCTAGGGGGACATGCAGCATTCATTGATGCAACAACGACACGCATGGCCTTCGGGAAACAGGAGAAAGCCGGTGAAGCCGTTAAAGACGTCGCAGCTATGTACGATGTCTATGGACATGGATTAGGGATTAGAATCCTGGATAAAGCCATAGATTACCTATATGGAGTCGGCAACGCGTATATAAGGGAGATGGCTGGCGCGGCAAATATACCAGTAATAAACATGGCTGATGACAAGTTCCATCCAACACAGGGGTTAGCCGACATATTCACCTTCAGGGAGAGATTCGGAAACGTGGAAGGCAAAAAGTATGTCATAATGTGGGCATACAGCCCTGAGATAAGAGGATGGTGCAGCGTCCAGGAGGACATGATACTGTTCCCACGCTTCGGAGTAGATGTAGTAGTGGCTAGACCACCAGGCTTCGACCTAGACCCAGAGCTGGTTGAAAAAGCTAAGCAACTGGCAAGAGAACATGGTAGCACAATAGAGTTCACCGATAACCTTGAGGAGGCTGTCAGAGGTGCACATGCAGTGTTCCCGAGGAACTGGGCTTCCCCACAACTAGTCAAGCTCGGATACAGTAAGTTCAAGGATGAGGAATTAAAGATATATGAGAAGTATAAGAACTGGAAGGTGACACGCAGCCTAATGGACTTAATGGATAAGCATGGTGTATTAATGCACGTTCTCCCAATATTCAGGGGATATGAGGCAGATGACGAGGTAATAGATGACCCAAGGAAATCAGTCATATATGAACAAGCAGAGAACGGTTTATGGACGAAGATGGCTGTATTAGCATTAACGATGTACGGTGTTAAATAGCTCTGGTTATAGTTTTAGTTAAAGCCTCTCTTTTTCCTATCCCTCCTTACTCTTCTAAAATACCCTATTTCATGTATTCGTCGAGATCTACTTCCCTAC
>NZ_JAVZPN010000004.1:87674-163170 GCF_038881575.1 Desulfurococcus sp.
TATTAGCATTAACGATGTACGGTGTTAAATAGCTCTGGTTATAGTTTTAGTTAAAGCCTCTCTTTTTCCTATCCCTCCTTACTCTTCTAAAATACCCTATTTCATGTATTCGTCGAGATCTACTTCCTTACCATCCTTAACAAACTTTATCCTTATATCTGGGCGTATGTTCAGTCCTAGAGCCTTTATAATACTATAAACGGTTAAACCATCCAGCTCCTTTAATACGCCGTCCTTCAATAACTTATATAGCTCTCCGACGAGTACCTGGTAAATATCAGGGTAGAGTGCTTTAAGCTTATTCATGAGTTCCCTCGCCTTTTCATCTGTTAATTTACTCCACACCACGTCCTCGGGTTTTTCAACCCGTGTCTTATCCACCTCACTACTCTTCCTAGTAATTGCTGAAACATACTTCTTGTAAAGTTTCAGTCTTAGTGAATCAGGTAGCTCATCGCTCACATCGTTCACCTCATTAATAATATTAATAAATTATTACAACTTATAACCCGATAGGTGGTTGAGTTGAAGTGCTATACCACTGCGAACGAGGGGCTGAAGAGTAAGGGTGTTGAAGTAGTAGTGGACTGCGTCATCGAGGAGGCAGTGGTTATCAACGATGTAAGCGATGTAAGGGGTATTACTGAAAAATACCTGGAAGCCGTGTTCAAGGATACCGCGGAGGGAATCCTAGTCTTCGACTCGAATGAATCTATTGGATCCACACATATGTTATACAGGTTTAAATACAGAGCGTCAGATACAAGTGGCGAATACATAGGTGTACGTATAGTGGTGAGAAACAATAAGGCTTCACGCATATTATTCACTATACCAAGAGGCTACGTCCACTTGGTTAGATTCGAGAATATGTATAATCCCCTCAGGGAGCTCCATATCAACAATAGGGGAGGACTCGGAGCCCCTGGGCAAACATATATACCTAACATGATTGTATATAATATACTCGGAGTACCATCAATAGATGTAGCCGAATGGCGTTTAGAAGTAGCTGGAAGCGTTGAAAAACCAGTGAGCCTGTCACTGAACGACCTCTACGAACTAGGGGTGGAAACGCTTAGGGTGGATTTCCACTGTGTAACAGGCTGGAGCGTGAGAAGCCTCGAGTTCACGGGAGTCAGGCTCTCAAGGATTATGGAGATAGTGGCTCCGCGTCACAACGTTGAATGGATGTTCACAGAGAGCCTCGACGGGTATACAACGATAGTCCCGTATAGTGACGGGGTTAAAGGAATAGTAGCACTGGAAATGAATGGTAAACCACTCGATATCCTGCATGGATACCCAGCCAGGCTAATAATACCACACCTATACGGCTGGAAGAGCGCGAAATGGGTTTCAAGGATAATCCTTAGCGAGGAGTACAGGGATGGATACTGGGAAGCACTTGGGTATCATCCACGGGGAAGGGTTGATCTAGAGGAGAGGTTTAAACAATACTAGGTTTTAGAAAAGCATCGCCCTGGATAATATTCTTCAACAGGAATAAAGCTATCGAGGATACTGTGAGATCGGCTACGGCACCTGGATTTACTTTAAGCCTGTATAATTCTTCATCGAGAAGCGTGACAGGCTTCATCCACTCGCTACTATTATCCTTGAGAACCATTGAGAGAACCTCCCCCGCCCTCTTTTTCACATATTCTACCATTCCAGCCCCATGCTTTAACAACACTATCGTATCATTGTTTTCCGTGAGGATATACAGGTATGTCTCAACAACGCTTCTATTCCAGTCACCATGCAGGTTGAAGCGCTCCCTGAGAAATCTCTCCGAGGCGATGGAGCGTTTATATCCGTTAACCAGCTCGTCGGCCACCACATCTATTCTAGAGCTATACTTTAAGACGTCTATTAGCCGAGTATTTTTCTCAGCTAGTTTCCTAGCGTAGTGTGGATCCCATATGTTTACATATTCCCCTGTGTCATCGCTTGGCTTAAGATAGCTTGGTGAAGCCGTTCTCACGGCTCTATAGTAATATATGGTGTCCCACACGCCAGCCCCATTAAGCGCCTCCATGGCCTCCCCTATCACGCACTCTAATCCAGGGATCCCTTTTGCAATACAGCGTCCTAGACCAAGGCTGAGGGGGATTAAGAGCGTGCTGGAGCCAAGGCATGTATTGGATGAAGGGGTTTTCCTCATGGAGTCTGAGACTAATCCATAGATCAAATCACCAAGCACTATGCTACGCCATCCTTTCAAGCCTCGT
Organism: Desulfurococcus sp.; assembly: GCF_038881575.1. Classification (GTDB taxonomy): domain Archaea; phylum Thermoproteota; class Thermoprotei_A; order Sulfolobales; family Desulfurococcaceae; genus Desulfurococcus. Next base: position 89,909 of record NZ_JAVZPN010000004.1, read on the forward strand.
TTAATGCCCTTCCTGAAATAACTATAGGCCATAACCCCTGTAGCCAGGAACGCCTCATACCTTAGATCAGGTCTATCCCTAAGCCTATGCACATTACCTGGCTTAGGCCATGCAGAAGCTTCAAGTATTAAGGCTAGTGAGAGAGCCCTTGAAAAATCCTCTAGGATTGAGGCTTGCAAATACTTTCCCCTTTCACACTCCAGGGCTCCCTACTCTTTCAACTCTGTTTAAATATTATCATTTCCTCTCCGCAAGAACTCTGTCAAGCATTAATAGAGCCCCTATATTGTCGCCTATCATTTTAACTTTCCCCAGGAGCTCTAATGCGTTCTTCTCCTCTTCAACCTGCTCGTTAATGAACCACTCTAGGAATACCTCACATGCTTTATCGCCGTGTCTCCTGGCTAGATCCATTAATCTCCATATCCTCTCAGTGTTCTCCCGCTCAGCGTTGTAGAAATCGCTTACCAACTCTACTATATCCCTCCACTCCTGCCTGGGTGCATCTACCACCTGGAGTACTACTCTATCCCCTCTATCATTGATGAACTGGTATATTTTCAAGGCATGCTCTAGCTCCTCCTTCGCCTGCACCTTGAAGAAGTGCGAGAATCCCTGTAGCCCCTTGTAGTCGAGGAAGGACGCCATGGAGAAGTAGAGGTAGGCATTCCTGAGTTCCTGGTTCAACTGCTTATTTAATGCTTCAATTAACTCCGGGTGCATATGGGGACACCTAAAATTATTTTATCGTATTCGATCATTTTAAACCGTGGTGTATTGCATGGTGGACCCCAGGATCTCTAATCTAGCCCGCCTTATAGTCAACTATTGTGTATACCTGAGGAAAGGAGAAGAGGTCGTAATCAATGCCACGGTGGAATCAATACCATTGGTTAGAGAGATAGTCAGATATACTGTGGAGGCCGGGGCTTACCCAGTATTCATAAATATAGGTGATGAATCAATAACCGAGGCATTCTACAAGTACGCGCCTCAAGAAGTCCTCTCACATGTAAGCATACTCGAGAAGGAAACCGTGTCAAGAGTAAACGCGCAGATAAGCATACTCTCGCCATCCCACACTAAGCCGCTTATCGGAATAGACCCGGAGAAGCTTAAGGTGAGGAGTCAGGCTAGAAGGGAGCTAAATAAAATATACTTGGAGAGAAGCGCGAAGGGTGAGCTGAAATGGGTTATAGCCCCATATCCAACGAGGGCATTAGCCCAGGAAGCCGGTATGAGTATAAGTGAGTACGAGGACTTCGTCTATCACGCCACATACGCTGACTCGGCTGACCCGGTGTCTATGTGGAGCGAGATCGGGAAGAGACAGCAGAGAATAGCGGAGTTCCTGAATAAGGCTAGAGAGATAAGATACGTGGGCCCCGGGATAGATCTCTATCTACGCGTGGATGGGAGAACATGGATTAATGATGATGGACACTACAATATGCCTGGTGGCGAGGTATTCTCAGCCCCTGTAGAGGATAGTGTCGAGGGATATGTGGAGTTCGAGTACCCGGCTATATGGCGTGGTGTAGAAGTAGAAGGCGTTAAATTAGTCTTCAGAAAAGGCGAAGTAGTAGAGGCTACCGCTAGACGCGGCGAGGCATTTTTAAAGAAGATGCTTGAAACAGATGATGGAGCTAGAAGAGTGGGGGAGATAGCATTCGGGTTGAACTATAATATAACCAGGTTCACTAAGGAAATACTGTTCGACGAGAAGATCGGGGGCACGATACATCTAGCCCTAGGTTCGGCTTACCCTGAGACAGGCGGGAGGAATGTTTCAGCAATACACTGGGATATGATTAAGGACATGAGGAACGCGAAGGTCTACGTGGATAACGAGTTAATCTATGAAAACGGCCGGTTCATAATCTAGCCTAGGATTCGGGCTGGAGCTTTTCATAGATTGTTTTCCCACTCACGATATCGCTTAACCCGGTTTTATCCTCTATAATAACAGTATAGCTGATCAACCCATCCCTGGCCTTAGCCAACTTCTCCATCACGATACCGCATTCAGCCTCCTTCTCCTTATCTCCCTCACAGAGGAACCTTGCTTTCTCAGTGAAATCCATGATTAATCCCTCCACAGTTGTTATGAATCCCTGGGAGAATGGCCCTGGTTCAATACTTAATCCAAGCTCCGGTATTAAGAGGATGCTGCCCGACGACCTGATCACCAATGCCCTCTCATCGCCGGGTTTCTCAACCCTGTATATTATTCTCCTAGGCTCCTTTTGATCTATCAACCTTACATCCCTGTACTTATAGCCGCATGAGGAGCACTCTCCAGTGGTTATCAGCACTGATTCATAGTAGGGTATCCTGTAAACATAGTCTACGTAAACCATTAAGCCCCCGCAAACAGGGCACTTACCAGTGTACTCGTTGAATTTCACCGGCTCATTTATATCCAAGTACATCACCCTAGTTTGTTTAATGGATGATACACTATTAATCCAGTTCCATCACAGGAAGAAGCCTTGGTGAAGGACCCTGGAAACCCCTCCCTACATGTTGCAACAGGCAGGTTGCTTCTCACAGCCTCATTGATGACCCGGCTTAGAATACTCTTCCTTACCTCGCTGGAGAGATACATGTATCCATGAATGTATTCACCGTTCTCCACATATAACTCCCTTAGTTTTCCTGAAACCTGTGGAAACGCGTTCATGAGCCTCCGCAGGCTATCCCATTTAGCCTTATATGTTGACACAGTTACCTGGAGCGCGCCGGCTTCCTTAACGGCTTTAACTAGTTTACTTATCTCGCCTGGGTTATCGTTGATGAAGGGTATCACCGGGTCTATTCTAACACCTACTGGAATACCCTTGCTCCTGAGCTTTTCCACAGCCTCTATTCTTTTCTCAGGGGGTGGAGCCCCGGGTTCCAGTATTCTAGCCAACTCCGTGTTAAGGGTTGTGATAGTGATCATTACTGATGAAGGGTATCTCGCCAGTATATCTATGTCCCTTGCAACAATATTGGATTTCGTTGTGATTAAGAGCTTAAAGCCGTTTTTACCAAGTATCTCGAGGCTTCTACGGGTTAAACCCATCCACAACTCGATGGGTGGATATGGATCACTACTAGTGCTTAGCTCTACAATACCCCTCGTACTCATCCTCCCTAAATCCTTTTTAAGCCTCTCGATAAAGCGCTCCTTAGGTATACTAGGCCTCCTGCCAATATACGAGGCTGCATAGCAGTAAAGGCAGAAGTGGCTGCACCCCGTGTAAGGGTGCAAGCTGTACTTAAATGGGCAAGTACATAGGGGCGAATTCCAAGGGTCGAATCGCCTTAAGACGCCCATACCGTGTCCAACTCATACCGATTCACTGATTTAGTGTACCCCGCCTGACCGCCCTCCTTCATTTTCACCCCCCGTCGATGGGGTCTCGTGGAGGTGTGAGGGAGGCGGGGCTGTATTAGGTTATGTCTAGCCCAGCTAATATTTCTTCATTGACTTCCCTCCCGCCCTGAATGGTGGGGAGGAGGTCAGACCCTGTAAAAACTGATCCACGTAAATACTGTATTATTTAAATACTTGTTAAAAGATAGTAGCCTAAGGGAGTCTCATGGTTTCAGGTGTAACAAGGGATGCTATGCTTGGGATAATAGACTTTGCGTTGAAAGCAGTCGACTTGATAAGCGATGATGAGAAGGAGAAGATGATAGATACCCTTATAGACGCATTGAGAAATAATAAGAAGGTATTCATTATAGGTGCTGGTAGAAGCGGCCTGGTTGGAAAGGCATTTGCTATGAGGCTTCTCCACCTAGGCTTCAACACATATATTATCGGTGAAACCATACTCCCAAGAGCCTCCCCCGGCGACGTCCTAGTATCCATCTCGGGTTCGGGTAGGACTAGACTAGTTGTTGCAGCTGCCGAGGTAGCTAAGAGTGTAGGAGTTAAGGTGATAGCTATAACCACATACCCTGATAGCCCACTAGGTAAGCTAGCCGATATAGTTGTTAGAATACCTGGTAGAACCAAGATGGCTGCCGAGGAGGATTACATTAGCAGGCAGATATTGGGACTACACGAGCCCCTAGCCCCTCTCGGAACTCTCTTCGAGGATACACTGCTAATATTCCTTGACGGCGTTATTGCTGAGCTAATGGATAAACTCGGCGTCACCGAGGAAGAATTAAGGAATAGGCATGCTAACATCGAGTGAGCAATAACTGATCACCTGCATCCAGGTAAAAATAATATCGTGAACACTCATTATTCCTAGAGTGAAGGTGGTAGAATGAGTAGGAGAGACAGCTGGAGGGAAGACTTTATCAATGAAGTAGTAGAGGAACTCGGGATACAGGATGAGCAGTTAAGAAATAAACTAAGAGATAAGCTACGTGAAAAACTCGATGAACTACACTGCGGAGAGGAAAGCGAAGCAGAGGAGGTATCCAAGATATTATCAGCCGTCTCACCATTCTTAGAAAACCTATTCACCTGGCTTGGATCAGGGCTCAGAGACATATTCAACTTCATCCAGTCATCATATGATGGTAAAAAACTAGGAGAGGATATAGGGCAATTATACCAGGCACTCAAGGCTCAGGGACTCCCCGATGAAATGGTTAAAGAAATGGTTAAAGAATATTATTACTCAAGGCTTAAAGCGCTGCCAGCATGGGGAGACCTCCTTGAACGCCTCACCCAGCTAATAATGCAGAGAACGCCTTCACAAAGAATAAGGGTTGATGAAGGAGAGAAACAATAGAGGCCGGCCGGAGTACTTGATATGAGAGGTAAAGCATGGCTTGAGTAGTATAGATGAGAAACTAGATCTCCTCATATCAGTATTGAGAGAGCTACTGGAGAAACTAGAGAAACTAGAGGAGAGACTGGAGAGACAGAACATCGATCACCCGGAAATTAAAATAGCGCTTGAGGTAGCATCAGCATTCTCACTCCCGTTAATTAGATCCCTTGAAATCGCTAGGATGGCTTATGATGTTTTAATTAGGCTAGATAAACCGGATCCGATTACAAGGGCGATTATTGAAGTGCTTTCCAGCTGTAATGAAATGAGTATCTCGGAAGTGTATAGAGGTGTTAGAAACATACGTGGGAAAGCCTCGAGACGCATCATTGGTGAGAGAGTTAGAATATTACTTAGTAAAGGTATTGTAGTAAACATGGGGAGTAGTGAGAGGCCTAGAATAATATTGAGGAAGTGCCTGGAGAAGCCCCATGGATAATAGAAAACACTATGTAATATTGTTTCTTGAATTACTGGACATCATTATAGGTGCTGGATTATGGGGAATAATCTTATCACTATCTTTTCTCACCGGGTACATCCTCCTATACATATACAACATTACTTGTTTAACAGCCTCACTTCTATGGAAACGGGTTCCACCAGGCCTAATAATAGATATAATCCATGAGTACACCGTGAGATATTTTAGCCTAGTGGATTCAGGCTCCCATATGAGGGGATTACGGTTTTGAACCCGGAAACCTTAAATACACCACCGGTTTACCACGGTAAGTTACCGAGCCAAGGCTTCTAGAGATGGGGTCACATTTAGGTATGAAGACATGTAATACAGGCTTACCTATATCAATGTCTGTTAAGTACTCGTAGTGCGCCATACCCTTCGCAATGATTAAGTCGACTGAATTCAATAGTGATTTAAAGTCCTCGCTCACCTTATCGAGGTGTATGGATGAACATATGCTTCTGCAACCGGGTGTTACAATCTCATCGAATACCTTGTCCAAGCCGACCTCTATGACATCGCTAAGTGTTACATCGTTTTGAAAGCCTGGCTCATCCTTAACTACCCCTATAGTAGTGTTGCCTTTTCCACGGAGATACTCTACGAGTAGTGAATCATAGACTGCTTCCCCAGCGTTATCCAGTAGAAACATTATCTTAAGCCCGCCTCTTCTCACTAGTTCATAGAATTTAACACTATCATCTATCGCTATCTCCACGTTCTCAGCGATGCCTGGATCTATTTCTTCATTGAAGTTGTGATCCATGACACCATAGTCTATAAGGTTTCCGAGGGCTGAGACCTTCAATAGGTAACGTAGCCTCCTGTAGTCATCTAGGTATCTCGCATGCTCCCTATGGGCATCCCTCATTGCGAGGGCCCTTCTCATGCTTTGAGTCTTCACCAACCTATAGTAGTCGAGGACACCTGGTGCTGTTACCGTTAGCTGAAACAGGTCCGATGCAAGCCTCGTTAACTCAGTTGAATCAAGGGAGAAGTCGTTCACTAGTTTACTCATTACCTTCTTAGCTAATACTATCTTCTCCCCGGGACTTAACGATGAATACTCTATCTCTCTAAGCCTCGTTGTCAAAATACACCTTAAACACTCTGCCTGTGGCTTCATGTCATCATCCCTGGTGATTCACTATATATGATGCCGTGATAAATCTTGATCTGTCCATTAATTATTGGACAAAAATATATATTTCTCAGCATAGTTGACCAATAGTTAATAGTCACATAATACAGGCTGATTTAATATGAAGCTCGTGAAAGTAGAGGATGCAGTAGGTAGAAAGCTGGCATTTGATTACTCGGCTGTTACACCGGATTTCAAGTCACCGATTAAAAGACGTGGTGAAGTAGTGGGTCTTGAAGACGTTGAGTTACTGAAGAATCACGGCCACTACTACGTGTATATTGAGGATGAAGACAACGTAGAGTACGGCTTGCACGAGGAGGAGGCCGTGCTACAGCTTGCCCAGTTGATCTCAGGGGAAAATATCATAGTTGAGAAGGCGCCTGAGGGAAAAGCAATACTTAGGTCAGCCGTGAACGGGTTACTCGTGATTGACTCAACTTTACTCGAGAAAATCAATTCTACAGGAGTATACGTCGTCATAACTAGACGTAAAGGCGTATATGTGAAGCGCTCAGATATAGTCGGCATTGTCGACTTAATACCTCTGAGTATCCCCAGGGATTATCTCTCATACATATCAAGTGAAATACTTGCATCACGTAAAATCCTACAGGTCTACAGGAATACACACCCTAAGATAGGTATTATTATAACGGGAACAGAGATCGTGGAGGGGAGGAAGAAGGATCTTGCATCCCCGGTTGTCGTTGAGAAGATACGGTTATATGAATTAGAGCAGGGGGCACTAGTATATGTCCGGGATGATGAATTCGAGATAGCGGGAGCCATTGAAAACCTATTGCTCGACCATGATGCAGTAGTTGTCACCGGGGGTATGAGTATTGATCCAACCGATAAAACACCGAAGGCTATAGCTAGTGTGGCCAGTGAGGTAGTAGCCTACGGTGTCCCAATGAAGCCAACCACTATGAGCATGATTGCATACAAGGATGGGAAAGCCGTGATAGGGGTTTCAAGCGGAATAATATACTTCCCGGACTACAATATCCTAGACGTAGTGTTACCGTGGATAGCGGCCGGGGTAAAAATCCCGAGGGAGTATCTGATCTCACTTGGCGAGGGAGGGTTATCCGAGTACTTTCTGCGGAAGCGGTGAGGCCTGTTGAAGCCTGTGTCTAGGACAATAGTTTTAAGCGTGATACTACTGGTTTTAGTGGTATCCTCATGGATGATCTACACGTATTACTCACAGAGTCCCGTCCAGGTGGAGCTCTTGGTCTATACTCCCCCGGTGATTCAACCATTACTGGAGAATGCTTCAAGGGAATACATGCAACTGCATCCAAATGTTAGAATCGAGATCATTGGAGGTGCTACCGGGACATTATTAAATAAGATATCATTGACTGGTGAAGGAGACGTCTTCATCACAGCGGATCACGAGTACATGTTGAATGCCTCACGAATGGGGCTAGTAGTGAACGAGTCGATTAAGGTGCTCTCATATGTAGTATTAGCCCTTATAATCCCCAGGGATAACCCGGCAAATATCACCAGCCTCGATGACTTAGTATTAAAGAACGTGAAAATAGGCATAGCTAACCCGAACGTGGCCCCCTTCGGCAGAATGGCTGTGGAACTACTTGTTAGAAACGGCATCTACGATAAAGTAAAAGACAAGCTAGTGATCTATGGAGATGTAGGGCAGACAGCTAGGCAGGTTGCATTAGGACTCGTGGATGTTGCAATACTTCCACATGTAGCGCATTACTGGTATTTGAATGATACAAGTATAATCTGGCTTAATCCAGCACAGCTACCTGCGATGAGTTGTCAAATGATCGCAGTACTCAACACCACTAAAAACTATCAGGCAGCATTAGAGTTCGTGGAGTTCCTTGTGGAGTATGTTAGATTCAATCCATATCCCTTGGAGAATGGATATATAGGGGGCCTCGATAAGATATCCTCTATAACTCCTTATAGACCCGAAGAGCTATTGTTTAATAATGCTTGCACAGGGTATGCGAAATGAGGGTGTTCCTCCTCCTGCTTATACTGCTACTAGTCCTTGACGCCACGGTATTTGCAACCCCTATATACATGGCTATATGGCAGGGGATCCTTGTACCCGGGCACATGTTAAGCGACTTCTACTACTCCATGCTTCTCTCCCTGTACACCTCGACTACTTCATCCATCCTTATATTACTGATCACAATACCCGTAGGCTACTATATTTCAAGGAGGATAACTAGGAGGAATCTATTACTCCCGGTTATAATGCTTCCATCATCTATATCTCCAGCGGCTGTAGGGCTCCTGTTACTGCTGTTCTTCACTAAGACCCCTCTAGGCTTGATCATCGATAATACATTGAAAATAGTGAATGACCCAAAGGGGATAATAGCAGCCCAGCTCTTTCTAGGAATACCGGTTGGCGTGAGCTATTTCACTGCATTGTTCTCAAGTATCCCTAGAAGCTATGAGGATGCCGCCTTGACAATGGGGTTTACTAATATCGAGTACCTTTACAGTATCCTACTACCTATGAGCACTAGGCAGGTGTTCACTGGCTTTATACTTGTTTTTACACGTGTCCTAGGGGATTTCGGGGCATCCTATATTATCGGTGGAGGTATATGGGGGAAAACAGTGACGCTGCCAATATACCTCTACTTGGTTAGCCAACTAGGGGGTATAGGTGTACTTGTGATCACGTTGTCAATATATATCGTGTCAATACTAGTGCTCATCACCATAGTCTACCAGCTGGAATCCATGGAGGGGCTTCCGCGAAATGCTTGAAGTCAACGGGCTCAATAAGAGTTTCAATGGTAGACAAGTTAACAAGGACATAGGGTTCAAATTGGAGAAGGGTGAGATAGCCGTAATAATCGGTCCTAACGCGTCTGGTAAAACAACCCTGTTGAAATCGATATCCGGCCTCATAGAGCCCGATTCAGGCGTTATAATCATAGATGGTGAGACAATATATGAGAAAAAACCATATATGAAGAAGCCTAGAGTGAATAAGCCCCCCTATGAGAGAAACATAGGTTACGTGCCATCAGAACCCTCGTTATTCCCTAATTTAACGGTTAAGGGGAACATTGAGTTACCCTTGAGAAAGCGGGGTTGGAGTAGAAACGATATTGAGAGAAGAGTGAATGAGCTACTCGAGGTCTTCGGGCTAAGGGAATACAGGGATATGTATCCTGGCCAACTAAGTAATGGATTAAGGCGGAAGGCGTCTATTGCAAGGGCATTATCATATAATCCTTCATTACTACTATTAGACGAGCCGTTGTCCCCCATAGACCCGGTTACCAGAGAGAGATTGAGGAATGAGTTATTTAATTTATTTAATAAGCTTAAGGTGACAGTATTATTGACCACCCATCTCATAGAAGATATATTCTTCTTCAAGGAGCGAGTCATAGCCTTGGTTGATGGTAGAATAGTATATGATGGCGAGTTAAGCGAGCACAAGATTCTTTCAAGCCCATACATGCTTCAAGCCCTTGAATTCCTCGTGATCCCGGCTAGAATAAAGAAGTGCAGCGATAGCGAGGCGTTAGTGGCTATAGATAGAGTGGAGAAGAAGATAGAGTATAATAAATACGCTAGTTCCTGCATAGAAGGGAGAAACTCCCTCATAGTTGTAAACCCGGGATATATAACCCTTACTCCAGGCGAAGGCGATCACTATACTCTTGAGGCATCCCTGCTTGAGGAAATAGATAATTTAACCGGTGTAAAGCTAGTTATAGATATATGGGGGCGAATCACGACGTTAACAATACCTAAGAATGAGTGGTCCAAGCTAAATGGTTTCAGGGAAGGTAAGAGGATACTCCTCTATATGAGCAGGGAGCACACCTACTTAATCGATCAGGAAGGTAGTTAAAAGTGTTGGTTGATAGGTTCGGCAGGAAAATAGATAGCTTCAGGATCGCTGTAACCTCGAGATGCAACTATCAATGCATATTTTGCCACCGGGAAGGAATGATGAATAACCCAGGGAATGAAGCATTAGATGCCGGGGACTACGGCTTCCTAACCGAGGTAGCGGTAAAACACGGCATAAAATCCTTCAAGCTAACTGGAGGAGAGCCCTTGGTGAGGAGCGATATAGTAGATATAGTTAGAGAGATAGCCACCTATACAAGGGATGTCTCAATGACTACGAATGGGAGTTTACTACTTGAAAAAGCAGGATTGCTTGCAGAGGCTGGATTAAATAGAATCAATGTAAGCATACACTCCCTCAAGCCCCCCGTATATAGATTTATAACCGGGGGATCCACGCTACTCGAGAAGGTCTTGAAAGGCGTTGACGAGGCATTGAACCATGGAATCAAGGTTAAAATAGATTTCGTAGTAATGAAGGTGAACATTGATGAAGTAAAGAATATAGTGGAATATGCGTCGGATAGGGGGCTTGACGTAAACATCATAGAGCTTATACCACTTGGGACACCGCAGGATGTCTACAGGGATCAACATGTTATGGTGGACCCGGTTATAGAGTTCCTTGAGAAAAACTCTACCGCTAAAACAGTAAGGGAGTTCCAGAGTAGGCCAGAGTACATTATGCCAAGCGGTATAAAGGTAGATGTTGTGAAGGGGTATGGAAATCCAGCTCTTTGTTCAAGGTGTACAAGGCTTAGGCTTACACCGGAGGGATGGATCAAGACATGCCTATTTGTAGATAAACCGATAGTAGATATATCTAGGGAGCTTAAGAATAGGGATGAGAAAGGAGTTATAAACGGTATAAAGAGAGCCGTTTATTTAAGGGAGCCGTTCTTTAAACCTGGGTGATCCACGTGGGCATCAGAATGGCTGATATAACCGGGAAGGAGGACGTGTACAGGGAGGCGACGGCGACAGGCTATATAAAACTTAAGCCTTCGACCATAGAAATTATTAAAAAAGGGCTTGTTGAGAAGGGAGACGTGTTCTCAGCGTCAACAATAGCAGCCATAATGAGTGTTAAGGAGACACCTAGAATACTGCCTTTAACACATAACATCCCCATAACAAATGTCAAAGTTGATTTCGAGGTACTCGATGACGGTATAAGAGTCTATGTAACAGTTAAGACAACGGCTAAGACAGGGGTGGAAATGGAGGCTTTAACAGGTGCAGCCATAGCATTATTGAACATATGGGATATGGTTAAGAAATACGAGAAGAATGAAGATGGGCAATACCCATATACGGTTATAACTGATCTCAGGGTCATAGAGAAGAAGAAGGGGGTGTAGTCATGAGGATCACTATCAGGTCGTACTCCATATTCTCGGATTTCCTTGGAAACGAAGTGAGAATCGAGCTCGATGAGTCTATCACGGTGGGCGAGCTACTGGATTACTTGAAGAACACGTATAGTCTACCATCAAAACCCGAGCCAATAGTACTGATCAACGGGGAGATAGCGAGCATGGATCAACAACTTAGGGACGGTGATACAGTCTATATAGCGCCTCCGTTTTCAGGTGGCTGAGATGTGCTATATCGAGGCCAAGCTCCTAGAGAGTGGTGAAAAAATACTCCTTGATGAATTAATCGGGAAGCTCTCAGCCATGGATAAGAACCACGGAAACGGTGCTTTATCCATATTTGTTGGCTTAGTGAAAGGGGAGTTAAACGAGGCAAGAGTACATGAACTTGAATATACGGCTATAAGTGAGGTTGCTGCCAAGAGACTCGAGGAGATCGCGAGGGATATATGCACCAAGTACTCTCTCAGCGCTGTCGTGATATATCATAGGCTTGGACGGCTCAAACCAGGTGAAACCACTATATATATCGTTACGATGGGTGCAAGCAGAAAGAACACTAACCCAGCAATGATGGAGGCTCTTGAAAGGGTTAAAAAGGAAGTCCCGGTTTTCAAGCTTGAAAAAAGAAGCGATGGCGAATACTGGGTTATAGGCGATGGAGTCAGGTATAGGAGGACGCTGACTCCTTCACCATCATAATGGAGGACTAGCCGAACACTGCTATCTCCTTTATCAACTTCCCCTTCTTAAACCTATCAGGTTTAAGATTCTCAAACTCCGGTATGGTGGGTTTCCCGCCTAGAATATACTGTGTGAGCGCCTCGGCGACCGCTGGAGCCATCATGAATCCATGACCACTGAACCCGGCTGCGACAAGTATGTTCTCGTTTTCCTCCAGAGGCCCTATTATTGGATGGTGATCCGGTGTCATATCGTAGTACCCGGTCCAATACCTTAGAACATATACTTCACCCAACCACGGGAAGTACCTTGTCCATACTTTGGCGGCTTTCTCTAGAAACATGTATTTATTTGCAGCCGGTTCATCATAATTCTCAGGTATATCCGAGCCAATGTATATGTTGCCGTGGAATACCTGTAGAATGTACGATGACGATGACCAGTCTATTATAAGCGGCTTAATAACCGGTTTAAACGCCTCAGTGATTAAAACATGCTTGGCTAGATTATGTATTGGGAGTTCAACACCGAGGCCTCTGAGTAGGTCGGCGCTGTCTTTACCGGCGGCAACGATTACCTTATCCGCCTCAACCCTCCCCTTATTTGTTTCAACAACTATCCTACCTCCTTCACCACTGATTTTAAGGGCTCTCATACCCTCATATACATTAATATTGTTTCGTTTTAGATGGATGACAGCGTTTAGAACCGCGTTGAATACTTGAGCCTTACCAGCCAAGGGGTCATGTACTGCTGCAAGGATTCCATTAGTATTTATTGATGGAACTATTTCCCTTACTTCCTCAGGAGTAACCATTCTTGAAGGTACACTGAGTGAGTGATGGAATTCGACAACTTGCTTGAAGAACTCGACATCCCTCTCCCTTGTCAATACCCATAGGTAGCCATCCCTCCTGTATAGAAACCCTAGTTTCCTAGCGTACTCAGGCCACAAGTCTATAGCCCTCTTCATCACGTTAACATGCTCCCTACTAGTGAAGCTTGCCCTTATCCCAGTTGCACATCTAAACGTACCGCCTGAACCAATGTATGATTTCTCTATAATCACTATATTCCTGTACCCTTGCTCCAGAAGGCTTACAGCAGTGAATAACCCGGTTACCCCGCCCCCAATAATTAGTATGCCCGTCTTCATCCCTTATCACCTGTAAAGTACTTTATTTTCACAGGAGAGACCGGGGGTCTATTACGGGGGATGAGGACCTCATCGAAGCTTTTCCCAGTCTTCCTCGCTAGAATGCCTGCAACCAGGAGGAGGCATGTCTGCCCCTGGCACTGACCCATCCCTATCCTCAGCTTCCTCTTTAATACCTCTAGGTTATCTAGCCCGCTATCTATAGCGTTTAATACATCGGCTAATGTAACATTCTCGCATCTACAAACTATTATTTTCCTTGGATCCATGCTCACGTTCATCACCTTACAACCCTGATCGCGCGTACATCAAACCATGCATCACTTGGTACTTCAACTGTCACAACCCATGTTTTCTCATAGACCCATGCCTTAACCACTGTCCCCTCCCCGAGGACCCTGCCCTCCCTATCCAGTAACTCCACCCGGGCTCCTTTAGAGGGCGGCGGCAGCATTTCATATGGTAGTGTGACATAGGCCTTACCAGGCTTACTTACATCAACGACAAATATGGCTAAGCCGGGGCACTTGCCCACGCAGACCCCGCAACCAATGCATTTATCCGGGTTTAATCTGGGTACCTCGTATATCCTGCTCTTGGAGATAGCGTTGAAGGGACATGCCGATACACATATGTTGCATGGTATTTCCTCAGGGCATTCAAGTATGGCTATGGGTCCCTTGGAGAGCTTCTCCATGGATGGAAGCAACTTCTTCTCCACTAGTTCCTCTCTAGTTATAATGCCTGTCCGCTTAGAGCTCATATATCCATCCCCCTCCTAAGCCTCTCCATCTCCTCCTCCGTTACAGTGGCTTTGAGCTTGCCCTGCCTGGCCCTTGAGATAACAGGGCTCATCCTGTATTCATTCCACAGGAAATCCACCAACTTCTCTCTTTCAGTAATCACATCTGTAAACCCCATTCTCTCAAGGATTGTATATGCCGCGATCTCTCCCTCTATGAAGGCTGTTGTAGCTTCCTCAATACCCGTTAGATCGCCTGCCACGAAGACGCCTGGTATACTTGTCTCCATGTATTTCGTTCTAACTGGTACGAGACCACCGGCTTCTGGAATATATTTCATAGTAGCCCCCATTTGACTCAGGAGTGCGTAATTAGGTTGTAAACCAACTGCTAGGAGGACTAGGTCTACACTATATTCCTTCTCCGAGCCCTGGATAGGGTTCAACTTATCGTCGACAGCCGCTACTACTGCTTTCTCAACTTTCTCGGCTCCCTCAACCCTTATAATTGTATGACCAGTAAGGATTGGTACTCCATGCCTCCTCACCTTTGCTGCGTGGACGACCCAGCCACCGATCTCCCTCATTAACTCGATTATACCGTGAACCCTTACCCCGGCTTGCAGTAATTGATACGCCACTATTAATCCAACATTACCGCTGCCCACAACCAATGCATTCTCACCCGGTCTAACACCATATTCATTCATAAGTGTTTGAGCGCCGCCAGCCCCCATGACACCTGGTAGGTCATTGTTCTCGAATAAAATCATCCTCTCAGTTGCACCTGTCGCGATTATAGTGTACCTGGGTTTGACAAGTAGGTTAACAGGTTCCTCCCCCTGGACGGCTATACCCATATAGCCCTCACTGAAGAATCCGTAGGCAAAAGCCCTCGTGTATGTTTTAATGGTCGAATACTTCTTGAGCTCGTTGACCAGTTTCTCAGCTATTTTGAAGCCTCTTACACCACCATGGTATCTTGTATCACCGAAGAACTTATGGGTCTGCTTAACCAGCTGACCTCCAAGCCTGAAGTGATCTGTAACGAGGACCACATCAACGCCTTTCTCACCCAGCTTTAAAGCTGCTTGGAGCCCAGCCGGACCGGCACCAATTACAAGGACATCCGTGTCCACTATCTCCTTTCTCACGGGCGCACCACCAATATTAGCTGGTGGCTCTGGGATACCGTCTCCACTTACCACATTAATCCCATCCTTCACTGGCTCAATACATATCCTTGTATTTGGGACATTGTTAACATATGAGAGGCAGCTAGAGCACTTGCCAATCATGCAGAAAGCGCCCCGGAGCCTGCTGCCATCAGGGCTCCTGGAGAAAACTCTGTAGCCTAAGGCATATAGGGAGGCAAGTATGCTTTCTCCCTCATATGCCTCTATAACGTTGCCATTGTACGTGAACTTGATGCGCCGCCCCCGCTTGAAATCTATTATGGGGTGTTCGTATATCCTGTAATCTGGCACTAGCTCCCACCACGTATCAAGCAGCTCCTTGGGTAATATATACGGAATATATACATTAAGATACTACTGGGAAATAAATATTTAATGCCCCCGGGATTAAATAAAAAACGGGGGTAGTAGTAGCCTTGGAGAAGATCCTTATTACACTGGACTTATTCCTCTACATACTACCCGAGGGTATCCCAAGGAACTCGTTTATAGTGTTAGCTGGGGAAGGAGGTTCCGGGAAAAGCGCGATAGTAGCCAATATAGCTAAGAACATCATCGAGAACAATGAGCCAGTGATATATGTCTGCCTAGACGATGATCCTTTAACTATAATAGAGCAATTAGAGTCCTTTGGTTTAAGAATAGATGGCAATACCTCCTCTAAGCTACTCTTAATAGATGGATTCAGTTATCTGATCAAAGGCAAGAAAGGAAGAATTCATCCACTTGTAGTAGAAGATGTTGACCCACGGAATCCCGAGAACATTGCCAATGCTATTCTACGTGTACTGGATTCAACGAGGTTAAGTGATAGGGGATTAATCATTATAGATTCATTAAACGAAGCAATGATCTCACTCGACCCCACACGGTTCATGGAGTTCATCAAGCTTCTAAGAGCCAATATCTCTAAGACACTGAAAATACCTATAATAGCAACACTCCACACCTCCACAGAGGGCTTTAAAGAATACCTGTACACTATAGAACACCTGGTTGACGGTATAATTGAAACACGCGGTCTAGAAGAGGGTTTATCCCTACAGCTACCTATACAGGTACGCCAGATAATAGTGAGGAAGATAAAGGGCGTGACACATAGGCATGGATGGGTTCTCTACGCGATTGATAACGCCGGAGTTAAGCCGGTGATATTAAAGGTTGAGAAAAAATAGTGGGCAACAAATTACGGTAACACAGTTTAAATATCCATAGGCATTTAAAACGTCCATTAGGAGAGAAAACTATCTTCTATACCTATAGGAAACCAGTATTACAGTGATCATCACTATAATTATTATACCTATCACTAGTGGTAAGATGCTGTCTAATACTCCATGAGTTGCAGGGATCGATGCAGTAGCTGGCTCTGTAGATGTAGTAGTAATAGCTGTAGCCGATGTACCAATGGTAGTTGACGTTGCAGTACTAGTAATTGTTGTCATAGTTGCCGTTGGTGATGTGGTAGCCTCTGTTACAGGAACCCATGTTGTTATAGTGTAGAAAAGTGCCTGGGACAAGTTCACTATTATTGATTCATTACCCTGCGATACGGTGACACCTGTTGAAGGCGTTACATTTACCTGGTATCCATATGGTATTTGAAGCGTTAACAATAGATTCGCTACACCGTTATAACCGGTTAAGTCTATGTAGGCAGCGTAAGACCCAAGGTTACTGGACTCCATGAAGCCCTCTATAGTGAAGTACAACATCACCCAGCTCGTATTATTAAATAATATAGTGATATCGTTATCACTGACACCATAATCTACAACAACATTTCCTCCAGGCTCGCAATCCACTGAGACCAAGGAGAGGTTTACGGATGGATCAAATGGATTATCCAGTGTCAGTTCAACAGGGGTTTCACTCCTACTTGAAAGAGTGATGTTTAGATCGAATACTCCATTATCCTCTAATGGATCATATGTTATCGAAGCATGAAGCCTAGTTATATTAACGGTGTCGGAGCCGGCGTGTACACTGATTATGCTTGAAAATACTATGGTAGTAAAGAGTAGAAGTAAAGGTATTCTAGCTATCATACATCATCAACCCTACTTATACATCTAAGCTCTATGCAATATCCCAGCCTAATATTAAAATCATTTTATATCGCAACTCGAATTAGGAACGAGGGGGCGTGGAAATGTTGTTGAAGAATATCAAGATACTTGATCTAAGCCATACACTTGCCGGGCCCTTTGCCTCCATGGTGCTAGCTGACCTAGGAGCCGAGGTAATAAAGGTCGAGGCCCCACATGGAGATGAAACCAGGAGCTGGGCCCCATTCATCAAGGGGGAGAGCGCTTACTATCTCTCGATAAATAGGGGGAAGAAGAGTATTGTAGTAGACTTGAAAAACCCTAAGGGGCGGGAGATAGTCTACAAGCTAGTGGAGAGAAGCGATGTCGTGATAGAGAACTATAGGCCCGGGGTGCCTGAGAAACTCGGGGTCAACTATGAAAGCCTCGTAAAAATCAATCCAAAGCTCATATACCTGAGTATTAAGGGGTTTAGACAGGGAAGCATATATGAGGATAAGCCAGCATATGACCTGGTTCTACAAGGCATGTCAGGCCTCATGATGTCCACTGGTGAGGAAGGAGGACCCCCTGTGAGGGTTAGTTTTGCATTATTTGATGTGATCACTGGATTACTATCCTCAATATATATATTAAGCGCCCTCTACGCAGGAAAGAGGCCTGTTAAAATAGAGGTCCCAATGTATGATGCCGCAATATTCTCGATGTGCTACTTGCCAATAATGTACCTCACGACGGGTAGAAAACCGAGAAGGATGGGTAGTGCTCATCCCTCCATGGTGCCTTACCAAGCCTTCAGAGATAGGGATGGGAAATGGTTCATTGTGGCAGCTGCAAACGATAGGCTCTGGAGTTCTCTGTGCCAGGCTATTGGTAGGGAAGACCTTGTAAATGATCCGCGCTTCAGAACAAATGCCGATAGAGTGGCTAATAGAGAGGCCCTCGTTAACATGCTTCAATCAATATTCGAGGCTGATACAAGGGATAACTGGCTTAGGAAGCTGGAGAACGCTGGTGTTCCAGCTGCACCAGTATACGAGCTAGACGAGGTGTTTCAAGACAGATATGTTAGAGAGCAGGGAATAGTCTATAAGATACATCACCCAATACTAGGCGAGATCCCCCAGTTAAGCGAGCCAGGATATTTTGATAATGAAAAATACAGCTCGAAACTACATCCACCAAGACTCGGGGAGCACACAGTAGAGATACTTCAGGAGCTTGGATACACCCCGGAGGAAATAAGCAAGCTTAAAGAAATGGGCATTATATATTATCCATAGGCGGTCATCATGCCCGTAGCTAAGCTCGGGATAGGATCTAAGGGTGTAGTAGCCGACCACCCCTTAGCTGTAAAGACCGGGTTAGACGTGTTGGAGAGAGGGGGCAATGCATTTGACGCAGCCATAGCCATTAGTGCTGTTTTATCGGTTGTACAGCCCCAAATGGGGGGGCCCGGGGGTGATGGATTCCTACTAGGCTTCGTAGGAGACAAGATTGTTGCCTACGCGTCATCAGGTCGCTCGCCCAGCGGATTCAATGCTGATGAATACATTAGGGAGAAGCCTTTCAGAGGACCTCTAACAGTAACGATCCCCGGGCTCGTATACCTGTGGGGTATAGTTAACGAGGAGTATGGAACACTTGATTTAGCGACACTATTGAAGCCAGCGATATCGCTGGCATATAATGGATTTAATGCTGGGTATACCCTGGCGAGATCCATTGAGGCGGTTGAAAAAGAATTATCTGGGTTCAAGTGGGCTAAATACTATAAAGGAGTTAAACTAGGCAGTAAAATCACCAATAAAGACGCTGCTAGAACCCTTAGGCTAATCGCGTCAAGGGGCTGGGAGGAATTCTACCAGGGGGAGTTGGCTGAGGAACTAACCAGGGAACTACAGGATCAGGGAGTTAATATAGGGCTTGAAGACCTTATGATCCATGAAGGCTTTAAAGTAGATCCCCTCAGGCTAGAGGTGGAAGGAAGAATACTCTATGAACTCCCGCCAAACACTCAAGGGGCATCAACGCTCCAGCTGATCAGCGCGCTCTATGAGGAAGAGTTATCCAGGTATGGGTTCCAGGATCCCCAGCGAGCCAGCGCCTGGAGTAAACCAGTTGATATTGTCTACACATTCAGAGACCTCTACCTAGGCGACCCCGACTACATGGAGATAGATGTAAACGAGTATTTGAGATATAGTAGGGTAAAGAAGCTTATCGAACACGGTGTAAGTCAAAGCAGTACACGTGGAAAACACGGGGGAGATACGACATTCTTCATCGTCTCAGATGGGGAATCATTAATTGGATTCATTCAAAGCCTCTTCCATCCATTCGGCTCAGGACTAATGATGGGCGGTTTCCCCGTGCAGAATAGAGGAATAGGCTTCGCGAAAGAGCATGGATTACCTAATAGCCCTGCATCCAGGAAACTACCCCTCCACACGTTGTCGATTCTAGGCGTGGTTGAAGACGATAAAAAATATATTATAGGCTGTGTAGGGGGAGATTACAGGCCTCAATTACATCTAAGGGTATATGAAAACATATTCGTATATGGAATGGACCCCGTAAAAGCGGTTGCAGCTCCCCGGTTCATCTATGTGGAACCCCGCGGAAGCCAAAGACTTGTCTTAGAGAAACCGCTTGAGGCTAATACGGTTGGAGGCATAAGCATCGAAGAAGTAGAGTATTTTGGAAGCCATGGACATGTACATGTAGCCATCCTAGATAATGAGAAATTAATACTTGCCGGCGACCCACGTAGCGAGGGGATAGCTATAGCCATAAACTAGATTACAACGCTATTTTTCCTCCACAACCTCGGCTCCTTTATTACGTGGACTAGTAATGAATACCTTCCCATCAAGTCTCGGCCTCAACTTCTCTAAGATCGCCTCAGCCTCTTCTAATCCTTTTACAACCCCATAGACAGCCGGACCCCACGAGCTTTGCCCAACCCCCTCTACACCGTTTTCTCTGAGTAGCTCAATGGCCCTAGCAGAATTAACCGAGAAAACACCTCCCTGATATCTGGAAAACATAGAGCCAACGGTTTCCTGCAGAGCTGTCAACGCCTTCACGAATGAGTCAAAATCCCTTTCGACTACGGCTGAGGATAACTCGATTAGATGATATGAGGCCTTCCATGTTAATTCTACGGGAATATTCCTGTTTTCTTCAGTGAAAATCCTGTCCTCCCTCTCCTCATCGAGCCCACTACCTGAAGGTATTGCAATGATGAAAACCCATTCCTCAGGGAATTCAAGCCTGGTTAGGAGGGGCGGGAATACTGTGGACCCGGATCTACCCATGTCAACCACGAATCCACCATGTTTGAATACATATGTTCCAACACCAGAGTATTTGCCAAGCCCTGTCTCGACAGCTATTTCGACAGGATCTATCAGGCGGTTGTTCACTAATGCAAGCCCATATCCAGCTGCGAGCACTAGTTGCGTTGTGGAACCTAGCCCTATGTGTCTGGGTATGCATTCCCTTATTTCGATGATCCCCTTTAAACCATGTTTAACGGCGAAGTCTTTTATTCTGGTAAACACCTCATCGGACCTGCAACCCTCGACGCGTAGTTCACTTCCCTCCTTAACGATAACGATGTTGTTAGGGTATGATACTGCAACCCCTGCTGAAATATATCTCCTCGCTCCCCTGATAAACGGGTTAACCATGCCGAAGTGTAGTCTCGAGGGTGTGTTAATCTTTACTTTCCTAGCCAATCCTCCACCACCTTTCTAATCGTATTGGCTAAATCCATGTAAGCACTATCCATACAGGTCTTCACTGCTACATTATATGAATACTCAATACTTCTTAAAGCTGTTTCAAGCTCTGTGGTTGAGAGCTGGCTTCGCGCCCTTATCTTGGTAGCGTATATAATCATCTCTATGAGAGAGCTATAGCATCTTGAGTATGGTTCAAGTACCAGGTGGATATGTGGGTTCACCCTTATTTCCCTTAAATCATATTCAAATAAGCTATATTTCCCATAATCCACGGTTCTAATAAGGTCTAGTAGCAGGTAGGCTTCAGCATTCCTCAGGAAGACACGCCCATTCACCTCATCAACCACGTAGTCCTCTGGAGTCAACCCACTGGATTCCGCCTTAAAAGCTGTCCTATAGTATAGAAGCGGATCCCTGACAATGTTGAGTACTGGGTTTTTCACAGTCACTAATAACTCATGTGTTTTAAACCCTTTGTAGAACTTCACCAGTATTCTCCCATTTGACTTCCAGAACCCCGATGGTGTTGCATAGGGTTTGCCTAGATCATCTAGTAGAGATATTATCGCCTCGTATAGTATTCCCTCCCTAATTAGAGCCAAGACTCCTCCACCATCTTATATTAAATGCTTCCCCATGCATCAGCCTCCTTAACTCAGCGAACTTCGCTCCAAGCCTTGATTTCATGAATCTCGGGTGAACTATGTAGTCAAGGGAGGTGCCTCTAGCACTTCTTATTCCAACGTGATCAACTAGTTCCTTGAAGACGCCGCCGGCTATGCCATCAGCTATTACAGCGTATCCCTGCGCGGTCTCTTTTACTATGGATGCACCAGGCAATCCCTTCATCGCCCTAATACTCGTCAAGTCCCCGAGCTTATCCTCTATGTAATCTTTAACGACAGGGTTTCTTGAAACCCTGCCTGATAACAGTATTTCACGTACCTCGCCCACCAGCGGGATCATAGAGTAAACCGTCTTTACAATAGACTCGATCATCGCGTCGAAGCAGATCTCTGCTAATGGATCTTCACTTATCCTAGATATGAATTCCTCCGGTGACATAGTATTAGTTAATACATTGCAACCGGTGGAAAACACATCTGTTTTGCTGAATAACCCTACGGCCTGTACTACTTCTAGATCCAGTGCGCCCGAAGTTAGAAACGCTGGGCCAGGCATTAAGGTGCCGCCGACACCGTCAACTATGACCCCATTCCTAACTGCTATCACTGCGTTATAGCCGAACCCCATCTCTACATGTATGTAGTTAACTCTATCATAGGGTATTTTATGCTCCTGGGAGACCTCGTGTATCCCTAGGACTGCAACGGCTAGCTTATCAGCTGTACCCATATCGATCTTGTTGAGCTTCCTATGTAGGGGGATTGTTTCAAGGTTTATTACTGCTGGAATAAATACCCCTCTAACCCTCCTCTTCTTCAACTCCCTCACTATCTTCCCCATCGCGTCATAGATGAATGCCCCGATATTATTCCTGTTTAAGCCCTCCACTATCTCCTCCCTGGTGGTGGCTAGTATGAAGGTGTAATACCAGTCCTCCAACATGTTGTCCTCTATATGATCCAGGTATGTGAGCTCTACACCATAGCCCGAGGGGAGAGCTATTAGATCAACCCCGTGGAAGCCTTCAACGAGCTCCACTACTCTGAGAGGATTCTTACTCGCCTCAACGGTATCTATTGATTTCTCGAAGCATATTCTCCCATCACAGAGACCACATATATCAATACTCTTAGAGCCGGGATCCATACCCAGAACTCTAGGCATTTCGAGAACCCCTAAAACACAACTAAGTGGGATGCAATATTAAAGCATTAGGTTCAACCATTAAAGAGTGATAGAACACTGTTAAACTGTTGCGGACTCCCTGGTCTTTACAACTGGGATAGCCCATCTACCTCTAGCAACCCATATTATCATTAAGAGGCCGGCAACCACGTTGCTTAAACTCATCGCGATCCATACTCCTAGACTACCAAGGCCTATGGTGAACGCTAGTATATAGCCTAATAGTATTCTTATACCCCATAAGCGAATTATCCCCATTATTGTTGGAACCATTGTATGCCCTGAACCCCTGCCAACGCTCATGCCTATGAAGAATAACGCGAAGAACACTATTGATGGTAGGAAAACTGTGACGAATCTATCTGCCTCAGACGATATAACCTGGTTATCAGTGAACACGGAGATAAATGCCTCCTTTAACATGTAAACCATGGATGACCCTATTAGTGTTGACACCCCTATATAGAGCATTGATTTAAAGGCGACCTTCCTTGCCCTATCAATTAATCCAGCCCCAAGTGCCTGCCCCACCATGACTGCGACACTGCTTGTGAAACCCCATAAAGTTGCATCAGCTAGATCCATCATTATAAGCCCTATGGCCGCTGCAGCGGCAACATACTCACCGAACTGGTTTATAAGGCCATTCTGAAACATGAATGCCAAGCTATTTGAAGCCATCATTAACGACACTGGAGCCCCGATCCTCAGGTTTTTAGCAAGCCAGTCCCATTCTATTTTAAGTGTTAACCTGGGCTTTAGATATGGGTATTTCTTATTCAATCTGTCATACAGGAGTAATACTCCAATGAACCTTGAAAGTATTGTAGCATACGCTGCCCCAGCAACCCCCATAGGCGGTATCAGCATCGATCCATTGATTCCAACCCCTAGAATGAATATGGGGTCTAAAACCATGTTCATGGATGCGGCTCCGAAGTTTATTAATGCAGGTGTACGTGTATCACCTATTGATTGAAGGATTGTCGAGTAGGTTAGAGTGAATGCCGAGAAAACTATATCTAGCGTGATTATCCCGGAATAAGTTAAGGTATCATTGTAGAGGAGAGGCGGTGTCTGCACTATGTAGCTGAATATTATGGGTCTTAGAATAAAGTATATTATAGAAACAACAGTATTGATGAGAAGCGTTGCCGAGACAAAGAATGACACGTATTTCCTTGCCTCATCATACCTGCGTGCACCTATCAATTGAGTTATCAATGCTAGATTCGCCGCCATTAATCCCTGCGCTATCGAGTTCCATAACATGAAAGTTGGCATGACCTGCCTTGGTGCAGCATAAGCTATCTCACTGTAGCGGCTTAGCCAATATGTATCCACTATATTGTATGATACGTTCACTAATTGGACAGCCATTAATGGTAGCCCGAGCCATAGGAGTGTTCTACCAATGGGCCCGTAAAGTATTCTCTCCCTGTTTTCCTCTATCCTCATCACTTTCTCGATCACCAGTAAATCATTGCACTATTTACGGCATATCTTCAGCGATGCCTCCCTGTAGAGGTCTACCAGGTTCCTCATATCGTTAATTACGGCCGCGTTAAGCTCCCATACATATATACTTCTATTAGACCCCCTATTTATCAATACACCAAGGAATCCCGATGACAATGCTCCGCCAACATCCTCGATGACATTGTCTCCTACATGTATTACCTTGTTTGGCTCGAAACCGGAGGTCTTAGCGAATTCCAGGAATATCTCTCTATCCGGCTTGCTGTAGCCTACAATGTCCGAGAATATGGTTGCCCTAAAGTATTTTGAGAGCCCGGTTTTATCCAATATGATCATTGTGTAAGCACTGGGCCAGAAGAGAACATTACCCACTACACCCATATAGATGCCTTCATCATGGAGCTTACTTAAAGCCGGTATAACATCAGGGTAGATTATCGATCCCGGATCAACGGTTGTGAACGCCTCCATTAGGATGGAGTCAACAGTGCTGAGGCTGGTTGAGAGCTTTGCCGCGATTATCTCCTTGCCACGTGCAATGAGTTCAAGTGGTGGAATATTCGGCGTGAACCTCCTGAGCTTCCGGGCCTCCTCATGCGATACATATATTGCTCTCCGCGCTTCATCAATGCTTAAACCCAGCCTATTAGAAGCTATCTCTGAGAGGTGATCAAGGGTTTTATCGAGATCCACAAGCGTACCCCATATATCGAAACTTATAGCCAGGCAACCAGCCATACCTAATCACCTATGAGCGCCCTCGAATCTCTCCGCTTCTTCAACAAGGTGTTCAATAATATCCATTAGTATCTTTAAACCTATCTCAAGCGCGCTGGGGGAACCTGGTAGCGCAACAGCTATTCTCCCATCCGGCAGTATATAGAGGCCTGCACGGGACAGTAACGCCCTCGACCCCTCTCTCTCATACGATATTCTCCTGAAGGCTTCACCAAAGCCGGGTAATGTTCTCCATGCAAGCGATTCAATAACGTCCACGGTTATATCCCTGGGACTGGGGCCTGTACCGCCAATGAATAATATGACTTTGCCATTAGCCTCACGTATTACCCTGACTATGTCTCTATAATTATTACCTATCACGGTTTTCCCTGTAACTATATGCCCCCTCGCAGTAATGTAGTTAACGGCTTTCTCACCGCTGACGTCCATAGATTCCCCACTGGCAACCCTATCACTAACCACTACAATATGGAATTTCACAGCCATATTCAACACCATGGATAACTAGAACCCCCACGTGTTTAATTAACCTAGCTGTATCAACACTATTCTTACTTCACATGAATCTATCACGCAGTGTAGAGTAAGGAGGCAGACATAGATGCCGATCCCGGGGAAGGTGTTAAAATAACATTTAAGAAGCTTAATCCTGTTAGAAGCCATTAAAGGTGTGAGCCTTGATAGTAATCGAGGTCAAGGACGGAGAGGTCACTGCATACAAAGCGTCAATGAGAGATATATGTGAAGCCGTCTATACATTGACTATGATCATACCCCCTGGTAAAACAACATCATACTCGAGTATAGCTAGGCTACTCAAGATACACCCCCGGATAGTGGCTTACTGCCTCTCCATTAATAAACACCCGGTTATCATCCCCTGTCATAGGGTCGTTTATAGTGATGGAGGAATAGGTGGTTTTTCACTGGGAGGTAGTCATGTGAAGAAGAAGCTGTTAAGCCTGGAAGGTGTGGAATTCCTGGAGGGACACGTTAAAGAAGACTATATAGTGGATCTGGAATCCAGCATCCTAAGTAAACCCTCTTAGAGTTTTTACCTAGTAAATGAATCCCGAGCTAGGGGTTCTGGTTTCATAGTGGTTCATGTTAACTGGTTTCGCCGCTTGCCTCATCACCCCTTGCCCGGCTTCTGCGCCCGCCCTTCAGGAGCCTTCCTCTCTCGGGCAGGCACGGGGCCTCATTGAGCAGCTTCCATCCCCTCGCATTGCTCACCGAGTTCACTGTACCGTCCTCAACATAATCATGTAAGTGAAAAGCTTATAGCTTTTCGAAGAGCACGATAACGCTGTGAAGAAACCCAGTAGCACAAGAGCATCAAGCAAGACTGATATCAACCAACACAAACACGCACGAAACCAAAACAGCAGTCAAGAGGTGAAGAACAGCTAATTATTTTAATATCCTGGTCACACTTAATAAATAACATGGTTATAGGTGGTGAGTTTGAAGGCTTTCTGCATGGTGTTAAACAGGAAGATAATGCCAGTTATTAAATCCTATCTAGCGGTGAGGCTAGTTAAAGAACTAGGATTCACACAACTTGAAGCAGCCAGAGCACTAGGTATGAAGCAGTCGGCTGTAAACTATGCTTTAACGGGAAAGAGGAAGCCTAAGTATTATGAGACAGTCCTTGGAATACCAGGCCTTAAGAACTTGCTTGAGGAGACTGTAGAGGATTTCAGGAAGGGAAGAATGAAAGACCTGGATCAATGCAGTATATGCCGCTCCCTATTCTCGAGAGGCCTCTACAGGGAGGTTCTTAATGCTGTTGACGAGCCTATAGAAGAGATCAGTGGAGGCGGTAGGCTTTAATCTCGTATACGATACATTACTTCCCGGAATTATTTATATCGAGTTATAGTTGGTTTAAAGCTGGGATAAAAGTATATTTGTCATAGTTGTTATTTTTAATATTTTGTAGGGGTAAATCTATTTTAGGTGGCATTTTCCGTGGCATCAAGCGGTTTCGAGAAGGTAATAATAAGGCCTCTATCTAAGGAGGAAGCATATGCATTACTGTATGATGTAGCCACTCTTATATCAAACATGAAGTCCTTCACGATAACAGCGCGCGACCCATCCACCAACGAGGTCTCAGCCGTCTTAAGCAGGAGGTCTATTCTAGGAGTAACAAGGATACCTCTGAAGATAAGAAGCGAGGTCAAGAGTGATGATACCATCCTAATGTATTTCAACTCGGATGCATTTAAGGCATGGATAGAGTATAGGCTTGTACCAGTCTTCTACGCCTTACATATTAATTTAAGGGCTGTGTGTGAGGGAGGAAATATAGCGCTGTGTTCAAGCGTTCTCGACTCATTCACCAAGGAGTTAGAGGATGTGTTAAAGAAGCCTGTAAAGCCAATGATAACTCCACCTAAGCCAGCCCCAAAGCCAGCCGAGGTAGCACCTCAAAGAGTTGAAACCCCGCCACAGGAAGCAGTAAAGCCACCGACCCCCCAGCCTCCCCCACCCCCGTTATCTCCCGCTCCACCTAAGCCTACTCAACTCGAGAAGACGCAGGTTCCCCAGGAAAAAGAAACCACTATAGACGTTACTAAATTATTTGACGAGGTATCGATAGCGATGGCACTCATAAACTCCGACCTAGTGTCATCAGGTGAGTTAACCGCGCCCTGGGATATCGACATCCTTATAAATAAGGCACGTGAAAAGAAAGGCGTGCTCTCGCAGTATAAAATGGGGATACTCTCTGTAAAGGATAAAAGCGATACGGTGGATCTAGTGATATTTGTTAACAGGAATGGGGAGCCTATAGGCTTCTACGGTAAAATCGAAAACCTCTCCGTCAAGGGCCTCGCAAACGAATTGGTATCGCTCGGGAAATCTCTTTCAGCAGTAGAGATAACATATAGGCTATGGGGTGTGAAGCAGCTGCCTATGGTTTAAGGCTTGTTTTTAACTAGGCAAGGCTTAAAAGCTATTCTATAAGCAGTATAATATACGGTGATACCGACTAAAATGGAAACAATAGAATACGTGTTTCTAGGCTTTCTAATCTCGAAGATCGCCGGGCATATGGCACGTAGACTGAATATAAACGAGGCAACTGGTTATTTAGCAACGGCTATTCTACTTGGATTAACCCTGGGTAGGGGCGAGTATATACGTGATCTAATGCTTATCTCAAATGTGGCGGCTATATTTGTAGTATTCTATGCAGGCGTCTCGAGTGATCTAGAGACTGTAATCGAGAATTTCAAGTCATCAACAATGATCTCACTGCTCTCCGTTGCCTTCACCATGGTATCTGTTTTACTGGCTGTAACATATATTGGATTCCCTCTCGAGTCAGCGTTCATCATCGCATTATTATTATCTAACACCGCGACTGAAACAGTATCTATGATTATAAAGGGGCTCCCCATCCACATTAAGTCGATACTGGTCTCGGCAAGCTTCGTTGATGATCTCTTCATGTTGTTTGCTGCGTCTGCATACTATACCTGGTATGTAACAGGGGACATCAGTAATGTTGTACTACCAATACTGGTCTCTATGGCGCTCACGATACTGGTCCTCGCAATATTATCGAGGCGGCAGAGCATCCTTAAAAACATGTTTATCTATATGTCTAGGGACATAGCGTTTTTCACTGATATAGCATTGCTACTATTATCACTAATGCTACTAGTAGCCTATGTCTCCGGTGTAAGCCCCTTTATAGCTGCTTATCTAGCTGGGATATTCATCTCGGGGGGAATATGGATGCATGACCCCATGTTAAGATATAGAACCAGGATAAATGATTTCACCAGTATATTGAGTACCATAATAGATGGTGTCTTCACCCCCTTATTCATGCTATATGTAGGGCTCCATATAACAGTATCAGCCATCAACACATTACTCTTCGTCTTGCTTCTAGTCATAGGGTTATCTGTTAAAACACTGGTGTATTTTTCATTCTTCAAGCTCCGGGGTGAAGAAACATTTACAAGCCTGGCTGCAGGGGCATCAATGACAGGGAGGGGGGTATTGGAGCTAACCCTGCTGGTTAAGGGCTTCGAACTAGGGGTTGTATCACTTGAGATATTTAACACCGTGGTGGCCGTTGCCCTCTCCACTATCATTGCTTCAATAATGTTTGTATCCTTATTATCTAGGAAAGGATTCAGCTAGGCCCGTGCATTCATCCCCTTTCGAGTCATCCCTTCCAAGCCTCATCCTCGAAAATATCCGATTGGTTACAAGTAATTAATAATTTTATTCAGGTTTATTTCAGATACGACGACAGGATTCATTAATCCCAGCTTATACAGTATCTCGGGCTTCACTTCCCCGACAAAGCCTATCTGTTCCCCGTTTACATTGATAGCAGCCGTTCTCTCGGGGAGTAAGCCTGGGACTATGGTTTTTTCAAAAGATAATGCTACACCAAGCTCTTTGAAGAGTGTTCTAACCACTGCGAGGCCATCGGTTAACGTGGCCTTCTCATGGGAAACAGCAATACCTATTCTCCTCTCCACGCGTGCACCCGTCTCCATTGACTCGTCGGGGAGCACTACATCCCCGATTTCAAACACTGCAAGCCTGGCCCTCTTACCCTTGTTCTCGATCATCGCCTCTATTATGCCGGGCGTCAGCCATGACCTTATAGCTGTATACCTATCCGACTTAGGGTTCTCGACAACGAAGACCTCCTGATTATACCCCATTAATGTAGTCTGGGACTCGATACTAGTCATCATGTAGCTTGCTATCTCAGTGAATCCGAGTCCTACTAGTATATCCCTGACCCTCCTCGATATATACTCTAATGGATGTATCTTCCCAATGCTGGTTGAGTAGGGTAGGGAGTCTGCCTGCCTTCCTATAGCATCGTAGCCATAGGATATAGCTATATCCTCTGCAACATCAACCCAGCTTCTAGCATCAATCCTGTAGATAGGCGTCTCCACCGTGAGGACTCCCCCCTCAATGCTTCTCACTGTATAATAATGGAGTGAGAGATACCTTACAGCGTCTTCTACACTGATGTCGACGCCTATGAGTCTACTGACATCACTTAAATTAACACTGATGAGGCTGCCCTTTCTCCTAGGCGCCTCAATGATTAATCCGCCGGGATGCTCTACTCCAACGACTTCGATTACCCTGCTTTGGGATCTCTCGGCGATGTTCACAGCCATTATAGTAACCATGTCTACGACGATCTCTGGGTTTAAACCTGTTGAATCAATCAATATGTTGCGTGTATTAGTGGTGACCTTGTTATCATCGGAGTTAAGTATAGGTGCTAGACTGAGTATCGTCCCCTTAGAGTCTATTAGCACCGGGTACCTCTCCATGGACTCAATTATATACCCATACAACCTCCCCTTCTCGGTTTCACTAAGCACCTGTCTAAGCGTCATTTCACGGTTTTCATTTAAAGGCTTATACCTGGTTTCATAGGGGTCGACAGCCCGATAGTATATTGGTGGTTTAATCTTGTCGAGATCGTATACACCTATACTCGCCTTCCTACGTGCCCGGCCATATGTGGAGGCCAGTTTCTCCTGTAGTTGCATTATTTGGACGATGGCCTCCTCATTCAAAACTACATCCCTTACCACGGCGAGAGCTATATAGGGTCTCCCAGGGATGCCCTCACTATATCCTTTAATACTTGAATTGACAAAATAGTACTGCTTCCCCTCCAGCCCTAGGAAGGGTCTCAGAGCCCTTGCAAGGCCTTCTGCACTAAAGAGATCGGGGCGGTCATGGTTTGCCTCGTACTCTAATATATCTCCCTCAACATTGTCAACCTCGCATTTAAGCTTCGTTAACCCTTTATATAATTTCTCCAATGTGACACGACTACCCAGCAAGGCCTCTATATCGCTAATGCTTACCCTGATAACCGGCATATCTATCACTTCAATAATTCATTTCTAATTGATTCCCAGGCGTTATTGATTAATGTTTCTTCCTCACTACTCCACTTAATCAAGTTTTCAACCTGGAATAACTGTGCAACGTTATTTAAGCCGTTAACGTAGGCTAAGGGCGCGTAGAGCGATAAATATGTGAGAGCCCCCTTTATCTCTGAAACCCTCTTATATGTTTCAAATCCCAGTATTCTCTGAATACTCCTTGTTGATATTGGTGATGACAGTTTCACGATATTGTCAGGCCTCAGCTTCGGGAATCCATCGATCACTCTTGATAGATCTCCCAGGCTGGTGCCGAAGCCTGTTTTAACGGCTTCTACAGCATACCATGTTTTTAAATAATTCCTGAACACTGAGGAAACCTCGTCGCCATGAAGCCTCCTATAAGCTAGAAACGCAGCCAGTAGTGAAGCCACTGTTGTCTCCTGTAGGTAATGCCGTGAAAGAGTCTCCACGGTATCCATGTCTGTGTGATAGTATTTACTCGGCCACTCGTTAAGCATGACTGTGTCAAGCCCCCATGAAATAAAGACATCGTGATCGCTTCCAACAGTATACGGTGACAGCGAGTATCTCGCCCCTGGTAGATTAAAGCCTCCGAATGACTGTGCTGTATCAAATACCGCTTTCACAGCTAGATACATGTACGGGGTAATCATCGACTCCATATATAATGGCGTGTTAACTATGTTGAGCGTGGACCCAGTCACCCATTGCTTAGAGCCCACCATGTCTAGGTTGATTACTCCAAGAGGCTGCCATGGTAGAGCGTTATCGAGGAATACGGTCCCAGTGTGCTCCGGGACCCATACATGACATAAAGGTACATCCAACCCGGTTAACCGTGATGCGAAAGCCGCCATATAGTTTACGACACTACCACTGGCATTATCATGAGCCCCTGGTTTAGGGTGGCATATATGGCTTACAAGCACTATACCGGGCTCCTCGTATTTATTACAAGCGATGAGCGCGTGCATAGGCTTACCCGTATACCTTGTCCTACTGCTCCAGCAAACCTCTATCCTCCTTCCAGGGTTCTCTATCAGCATCGACATTAGTTTAAGGGCTGTTTTATACGGTATATTCATTACAACCTTATCCTTCACCTCATTACTATGGAGGAACAACCCCATGTAAGGTACTGCCTCACTATATCTCTTAGAATCATAGACCAACACCAACCTGGCATCCGCTTTAACATACGCCTCGTAGGCAGGGCCCTTAGTTAAAACTACCTCACCCTCGCATTTTCCTCCACTACACAGGGAGAGAACGCCGCATCCCTCCCCTGGAGGCGAGTGGGCTGCAACCAGTGTTGGATGCTCATCGAAGCGATACTCCTCTATCACATTACCCCCTGTTTTGAATTGTAGAAAGGCTTCGTCGATATCCCATGAAACAGGGGTATCGATGAATCCTTTTCTGGAATCGCTGGGTATCTCTATCATCCGTGTAGAGTAGCCCAGCCCCTCAAGTATTTCGCGTAGATCCATTAAAGCGTTCTCGAGACCGCTACTACCCTGTATTCTATGATGCCTTGTCAGCATGTTTAAGACGTCTAATGTTATTAAACCACGTGTATTTCTCCTAAGGGACTCCATTACTTCTTTAATCAAATTCGTCAATCCCCATGTAAGTAATACTTAAATAATCTATAGGGATAATAAAGTGTGGCAAGCCATTAAAAATAATACCGGGAGATATGCATGGTCATTGTAAGTATAACACCCGAGTTAGCCCTCGATAAATCACACATATATGCAGGCGGACTAGGCGTCCTAGAGGGGGATAAGCTATATGGGGCAGGCGATATGGGTATTGATTACACAGTGCTCTCCCTCTATTATAGGCATGGATATGTGTCTGTGTCTTTCCAGGGCATTCAACCACTACTAGCTCCCGAAGGACAGAGTAAAGAATTCCTTGAAAAACTAACCCCTGAGGAGGAGTTCGTGGTAACCCTGAGGAACACTGAGGTAATAGTCAGACCCTGGGTCTACAAGTATAAGACGGCGAAAGCCGTATTATTCGAGGCTGTTTGCCCTCAATGGGCGAGGAAGCTAACTGATAGGGTATACCTTGAAGACAATGCGGAGGAGAGTTTCCTCAAGTATGCTCTTCTAGCGAAGGCGTCCTCGTACTATATAAGGAACATTATAGGCCTGGATAAGATCAGCGTAATAGACCTCGAGGAGTCATACACCGCGCTCATCCTAAGCATGTTAGATGTTAGCGATAAAGCCAGGATAATAATCCACACACCCGGGCCTTGGGGTCATCCAGGGTTCCCAGGGGAATATATAGCGAGAGAATTCGGGCTGTTCCTGGGAGACAATGTAAACCTCTCCGAGTATGCTTTATCACGGCTTAAATCAGCAATCGTTGTATCCAGGAAGCAGGAGGAGATAATAGGCAGGATCTTCCCGGCGTACGCTGGTAAATTCAAGGGGATAACTAACGGCATATATCTACCCAGGTGGATGCATCCAGAGCTATATAATGCGTGGAGGCAAGGCTTATTCCAGAAAGAAATACTAGTGAAGGCCAGGACCGAGTCGCGGGAGAAGCTTCTCTCACTCGTTAAAGCAGTGAAAAATAATGTAAACGCTGAGGGGAGGCCAATTATTGCGTGGACAAGGCGTTTAGCTAGATACAAGAGGCCCTACTTTATAGCTAGATTCATTGAGGAAAACCCGGATATCAACGCGTTCTTCATAATAGCTGGGAAACCCCATCCAAGAGACCAGGATGGAATAGAGTATCTGAGGAAATTCAGGGAGCTAGACTTGAAGCTGGCTCACGTAGTGTATCTTCCAGAATACGATGTTGAGACAGCCCGTTTAATAATACAGGGATCAGACCTATGGCTCTTCACCCCGTTCAGCGGGTGGGAGGCATGTGGAACAAGCTTTATGAAGGCGCAGGTTAATGGAGTACCGGTACTCTCTAGTAGGGATGGGGGAGTACTCGAGGTGGTTGAAGACGGGGTTACAGGCTGGCTCTTTGGCCAGGACCTCAGGGACTTCATAAACATATATACTGATCCTAGAGCCAGGGAGATAGATGAAAGAGAATACGCGGAGTTCAGAAGCAAGCTACTATGGATAATAGACATGTATCATAAAGACCCGGAGAAATACCTAGAGGTCTCAATGAATGCCTGGAAGAGGACTCCTGAAAAAGTAGATATGACTGGTGTCCTGAAAAAATATTATTTCAGTGGATCTACCTCACAATAAACACT
Organism: Desulfurococcus sp.; assembly: GCF_038881575.1. GTDB lineage: Archaea > Thermoproteota > Thermoprotei_A > Sulfolobales > Desulfurococcaceae > Desulfurococcus. Next base: position 124,324 of record NZ_JAVZPN010000004.1, read on the forward strand.
GAAACCGGCGAGTTTATTACTAGGGATAAAGCCGTACTCCCTATAGGTATTTCCGTCGAGAGACTTAGACCCCTAGCCCCCACTACCACTGCGTCATAACCTCCTTCAATAACCTCCCTGACAAGGACTGAGGGAGTGTTACTACTTGAGGGATCATACTCTATCAGCTTATACTGTATATCCATGCCCTCCTTAGCCACCCTTAGCTTCACGCGTTCAAAGGGGTCTCCCCGTAGATCTCCCCTCGGTTTAGCGTATACTACAATTATCTTGGAGCCGTAGTGCCTTGCCAGGTCAATAGCGAACTCCAGTGCTTTCAAACTATTCTCGCTCCCATCTACTGGGACAAGGATTTTCCTGAAGTAGAAGCTTATCTCGTATGTGGGTGCTTCACTCATGGTTCTCACCTCTTTATTTATGTCTACTCGTCTTAATCAATTTTTCCAGGGAGCCGATCCCCAGTAGGCTATCTGTTTTCTCCACAACCCTATACTGGTCGTGTTCAAGGCCCAGCATCGCGTATGCTACATCCATGTTCTCCGGGATAACAATTGACTCCTGGTGGATCCCCTGGAACAGGTAGAGTCGTGTATCCTCGATCTTGACTGTATCAATGAACACTGAGTTCTCATATATGTCGCCACGCATCCTACCAGCATCCCTGGCTAGCTCCATGAGCTTACTTGTGGAATCGATGCCTGTCCGGGCTGAATCTATAAGTAGAAACCTCCTATATCTCCCCAGCACCTCCAGCACCTCATCCTTCTTGACAGGGGACTTTAACTCCACCTCTATGAACTGCATATGCATAAGAGTTGTTGGAACCACGACGGCGGCACTAGTGATATTAAGCCATGGAGCTACTGTGCGGGCATCTATCCCGTGGTGACTAGGTATCTCCGGGGGATCCAGCAGTATGGAGTTAACAGGTCCCCTGTTATCCTCCTTGGGATCCGCCGCTCTCCTGATAATTACTGCCAGCGCCTTCTTGACACCGTACTCCCTTCCCAGTATACATAGTAGTCTCAGCATGCCTGTTGTATTGCAGCTGACGACTCTTACATATTTCTTGTTTAATGCATCACTGTAATTACAGAGCGTGCTATAGCTGATCTCAGCTATCTCCGGGTCCTCGCCTCCCTGGAAGACAGCTGGTTTACCGTGTTTCTCATATATTTCCTTATTTAATACGCCTTTACCACCTGGCGAGGCATCATATATTAAATCTGCTTCTTCAAACAAGTAGTCTATGTATCCACTCGGCTCGATGCCTGATTTAATGAATTCCCCTGCTTTATCCCGTGGAACAAACACTGGTATACCCTTCTCCATCATTAGGTACGCCTGGTAATCCGGCTTATACTTGGCGACTCCAACTAGCTTAAAGTCCTTGTTCAACAATACTGAGTCAACAATTCTCTTACCTATGGTTCCCGAGCCGTTTACAGCTACTTTAACAGGCATGGCTACCATCCCAGGAACATTTTAGCTGATAACTCCAGTGCCTTCAATGCCGGGAGTTCTTCGCCGGAGAGGAATAGTAGGAGTGCGTTACCGCCTGTTGACACGTGTATTCTATTCGATAACTTCGATTCATTCACCATGGAGGCCAAGTGTCCTCCAGCTATTAATGTGAAAGCGTTGGAACTGTATACGGCGTCGAGTATCCTAAGTGTTCCATCTCTAAACCTCTCATCCTCTATAACGCCCGCCGGGCCACGCATAACTATGATCCTGGCATCCCTTATGAGGTCGCTGTATATCTGGACTGTGTTTTCACCTATATCCTTAGCCACACCTCTAACCTCACCTATATATGTGTTCCTTACATCACCGTTTACTTCAACCTTGAGATCCACTGGTGTCTCAACCGGTGCTCCCCGTAGCAGTATGTATCTAGCCCTGGGGACAAGGGGTAGTACCCCTTTCTCCTCCAGGATCTTCATGTTTTCCGTCCCTATGTTCACTCCTTTGGCGACTAGGAATAGATGTGCTAGTAGGCCTGTTGTAAGTATTCTATCGGCTAACTTATTCCTCATCAGGTTCTCGATGACCCTTAATAATTCCCTAACCTTGGAGCCGCCTAGAACATATATCCTGGGTGACTCACCGGAGCCGAATACTTTTTTAACTGCCTCCATCTCACGCTCAAACAGGGGGCCGATGCAACTCGGCATGAGTAGTGGTAATCCCACGATGCTCGGCTGGCTCCTGTGAGCCGTTGCAAATGCATCATTCATATATATGTTGATCACTGATGAAAGCCTCCTGGCCATAATGGTTAATGCCTGCCTCTCGGGTGGGGCCTCTAATACCTCCTCTGAAAGGAGCCTCAGATTATCCAGCAACAGGATCTCGCCTGGCTTTAAGTTATTTATTTCCTCAAGAGCCTTTGGACCTATTACATCAGGGATATAACGTATATCTATCCCAGTGTACTTTGATAATAATTCGGCATGCTTCTCCATTGATGTAAAATCGCTGTCACCGGGTCTACCCTGGTGTGATGCAAGTACCAGTGCAGGCCTATACTCCTCCATTATTTTTCTGATGAATGAGGAATGTGTTCTAATCCGTCGATCATCGAGTATTTCACCGGTGTCGGGATCCATGGGGACATTTATATCTATACGCATGAAGACTTTTCTACCCGTTATATCAATATCCCTTATTGTGGGTAGCCTGGGGATCTCTAAGTGGCTCATTATTCCACCATTTATCCCATTGACGCCGGCGTTTATAACTTCCAATGGAAGGGTTTATTTAAATATTTAAAACGAATCAACGAGAATTCCTACATGGTTTTTTACATAAACATGATAAAATGAAGAATTAAGAAAAATTATGGTGTCTGATTAAAACTACTTCTACTTCTCAATGAAGTGTATAGCTCTAGTGGGGCATACACTCGTACATAATCCACATCCATAGCACTTCATTATATTAACCCTTGCAACACGCTTACCGCTCGACTCCTCAACATGTACAGCATCATAGTTGCATACCTGCTCACAGAACCCGCATCCAATACACTTCTTCTCATCCACTACCGGTGGCTGGGCCCACACTCTTCTAGGCTCCGGTTTTAAGTGCTTCAATGCTAAGCCCTTTACATCAAGGATACTTGTATATCCGTGTCTATCGAGCCATTCGTTCACCTCCCTGATTATTCTAGCGAATGCCTGTGGGCCCTCGATCAACGCTGCTGTACATACCTGTACTGCTGAAGCACCGGCCATGAAGTACTCTATGACATCCACACCCCTACTAATCCCTCCAACACCTATCACAGGCAGCTTTGTATTCAATGCAACCTGTGAGACAACCGCTAATGCGAGTGGCTTAAGGGCTGGGCCGCTCATCCATCCATAGCCGTATGGACCGCCAACGATCGGCAAGCCGGTCTCAACATCTATGTGTAGGGCTGGGCCAATGGTATTTGTAGCAACGATTCCATCAACACCAACTTTCTCAAGCTCCTTCACTAATTCGGGAATATTAGGGGTGAAGGGACTTAACTTCGGGAATATTGGTATGTCAACGCTCTCCCTAAGGGCTTTGGCAGCCTCTATTACTGGGCGATAATCCCTACCTATGTAATGGGTTGAAAACTCGATCGCTTGAACACCGGCTTTCTCAACCTTCGGGCCGAGTAAAGATAGTTCCTCAGGCGTATACCCTATACTCGCTATAAACACTGCCCCCTTCTCCTCACAATACCTCTTAACAAGCGGGTACTCTCTCTCTAAATAATGCTCAGCAGGTATATCACTCCATAATTCAGCATTGAGGACAGCATATATGAAGCGGTGGTTCCCGCTGTCCACCGGCGTAATCCTTACATCGCCAGGCTTCAGGGTTTTCAGTAGGTGAGCCCTCACTAATCCACGATCAACGGCCGCCATACTGGGGCGCGGGACTATAGCCGGCTTCACACTTATAGTCTTAGCCACAACTGCGCCAACGCCGTTATCTATTAACGTCTTCATGGCCTCGGCGTCCCTTGATACAGGACATGCAGCATTCATTACTGGGTTTCTTAGCTTCAACCCGGCTACTTCAACACTTAGGTCAGCCATATACTCTCCCACCAACCTTTATTATGAGTATATATTGTTAAAACAGGTAAATAAGCACTAACATTGCAACTGAAAGCCTCACCCTTTTAGGGCTGGGGGGAGGTCAGCTTATTGTTTCTCAATATAGTTGAATATATGTAATAACATTGTTATGTACATAGATAGTATTGTATCGAGAAAAATCGAATAATTACTAAGCTATGGGAAAAGTTATATAAGGGTTTAACATATTAATTTACAATGGTGATCCATATGCCCTGTACAGAGAAAGTAAAAGTGAAAACCCCGGGTGGTAGGGAACTAGAGCTAGTTCCTGTAAAGGTATGGCAGCTGAACCCAAGGGGTAGGAAAGGAGTAAAGATAGGGTTGTTCCAGGATCCTGGAACCGGGAGATACTTTAGAACCAGGGTACCAGAGGAATACCCGCTCTGCAGCTAGCTGGTTAACCACAGTATGTTTTTAACCCTCTATCTCTGTTTCGAGGATATGATCCTCTTCCAAGATAGTATCAATATAGACCTCTATTAATCCTGGGAAGAGGACTAGTTGATGCCAGGGTTCTAGCATGATTGGCTGTGACCTCTCTCCATCCTGGGGACGAGGCTTTCAGTTGTAATATCTATTCATAAGCTTGGTCCTATAGATGAAGAATCGCTCAGCTACCCCAGGGTTGAGGTCATCCTAGGGATCCCTCGGCATGACTCTCCTCATCGCACATTATATTATTTATTCCGAGACATGGATTTAATCATTTCCACGGATATCAATGGACACGGGGAGTACTTGGAACAACTATGAAAACCGGGTATAAGGAGTATTAATGAACCGGTAGGAAGGCATGGAATGGGTTCACGCACTAGTAAGACATTGCTAGTATAATGTGACCCTATTATAGAGTGCGAAAACCGGGATACCGGGTACCCGGTTCCTTAGAGTGCGCCGTATTTCTCCTGCCATTCCTTGTATGCTTCCAGCCATGAGGGATCTATACTGGGTTTCCTCTTCTCTATTACCTTCACGAAGTCCTCTGTGGTTAGTGGCCTGCTTTGCTTTATGTCCTCTGGCTTCGATAACCCCTTCTCGTTTAATTCCTCAGCTACATTATTCTGTACTTCTTTAACTATGCTGGCTATGTCTGCTGGACTATAGTTTTCTGTTAAGTCCGCTAGCTTCTCATAGTCTATGTTATCGATTGAGTAGATGTCCCTTAGTTTACCGATGTAGTGTATGAATAATTGTTTCCTGACCTCCCTGTTTGGTGGTGGAACATATATCCTCTTCTCGAACCTCCTTATGAAGCCTATGTCGAGCGTCCATGGTTTATTCGTTGCACCCACTACGAATAACGGCATCTTCTTGTTCTCCTTGCTCTTTAATCCATCCATCTCGATCAAGAACTGGTTTCTCATCCTCTTCTCGCCGCCCACCTCGTTTCCCAGGGGCTGTAGTAAGCTGTCTACTTCATCAATGAATATGATCACGGGTTTACCTTGCGAAGCATACTCCCTGGCCTTATCAAATATCTTCTTAACGTTTTTCTCTGTGTCGCCGAGCCACTTACTCATAACTGTGGCTGGGCTTACATTTATGAGGACAGCGCCTACCTCGTTGGCAAGGGCTATCGCCAGCTCTGTTTTACCGCATCCAGGCGGACCGAACAAGAGTATTCCCTGCGACCATCCAAGAGGGTAGAGGTGTGGTGTTTTCACAGGATATATCACTGAACGTTTCAACGCCTGCTTTACTTCCTCCAGGTCTACTAGATCCTTAAACATGTTCTTATTACTCCTCTTCTCAGGCTCCAGTACTTCGACAACATCATCTATACTGCCCTCCTCGCCCTGGGGGCCACCTATCTTCACCGAGTTGGATAGGTACTTCTCTAGCAGTGCCACCCTATTCTTATACTTCTGCACCAGGTCCCTATATGTCTCCGCTAGAGGTGAGTCAGGGTATAGTTTAAGGTACTTTGATAAGAGATCTATGGCGGAGTTATAGTATTTTATAGCTGTCTCATAGTCTCCAGCCTTATCTGCTGAGACAGCCTTGTGAGCATATTCTACACCCTTATCAACGAGATACTGCATGCTCACAGCAATCACCCTCCAGCAGCCAGGGTTGATTCAGCTTAGAAGCGCTTTAACCTCACTAATCCCTTCTCCTCTAGCCGCCTTAATGCCTCATAAACCTTGTCGCGTGAAACCCTGTACTTCGACGTGAAGTACTGGATGTCGAGTATCCCTGCTTTACTCCTTAGCTCAGCCAGCACCCATTGCTCAACAATATTCAACGGTACCTCATCCCTGCTCTCTACACTGCCCCGCTGAAACTCGGGTTCAACCTCTATTGGTTTCAACGCTTGCTGCACATTGTTCGAGGGTGGTGGAGGCGGTGTTTTCACAGCCGCCCTGGCTCCCTCGTCCACTGTAGCTGGCGGGACTAGTGCCTCAATATTTTCAATCGGTTTTACCGGTGTCTTTTCCTCGTTTTTCTGACTCATATACTTATTTATGAGGGGCTGAGGTATCGATGAGCTATCTGTTGACACCTTTATGCTTCCAACCTTCTGCTCAATCATTCTTATCAAGCTTACCAGCTGTGGGTTGATCTTCTCGACCTCAGGCTCGATCCTCTTTAATTCTTCCAGTACCTCTGGTAACACCTTCATTGGTTCCTGAACCTGCGTGATCGTCTCAAGCCTGAGCCTGACCCTTGTTAAATCATAGTATACCTTTGTGAAGAGGTTGAGGTAGCCCATTATATTCCTGTTCTCCTCGTCTATTATCTCTTGGAGCTCCCTGTCTTGTGTACCACTTAGCTTAAGCTTCCTCTTATGCTCCTCGAGGGTGATCTCAAGGCTTTTCTTGGATGCCTCAATACTCTTTATCATCCTATCCATTAATACTATGGATTCCTCAATATTCTTGACAAATGGATCCTTAGGCTTAAACACCCACAGTAGTTTACTGAAGAAGCCACCTCTTGAGCCACTAATAGAGATAGACATGCCTAAACCCCTTACCACACGCTTCCACCAACATATCCCTTGTGAACGGTTTTTAAACAACGGGTATAGTAATACAGCTAGCGTATCCAGTACTATTAGTCGGCCAAGGTATTCAAGGCTTAAATATTATGGATTACAATAATATTTCTAGAGGAGTTGATATAGAGATGGATCTTGTTAAGCATGCCTCACTCGTCTCCCTAGTCTTGATACTGCTGGGACTAGTATTCATAGTTCTAGCTGTATCAATAGCTTTGTCATCATTCTACGGTTATAGATTGCCAGGGATCGAGGGCTCAAGCATGGAGGAAGCAGTAGTCAAATTAGTGGGCATACTTGTCGATATAGCGGTTAGACTGGGTTTCCTAGGCATAACCGTGTGGGCGGGCTCCATCCTAATAGGGCATGGAATCAAGGGATTAAGGTCTGAGGGTAAGTCTTGTGAAGGGGAGGAGAAGAAGCCTGGAGAGAAGCCTGAGTCTAAGATGAGAGAAGAAAAGCAAGGGAAGTAGCTTGCTCGGCCCATTCAAGTACGTGTTGTTCGTGGCATCTGTTACAGTGGTTATTCTATTAATATCCCCGCTGATTATACTAATGCGTGATTTCGCTACTAATCCATCTTGCCTATCAATCAGGGTTGATACCAGTGGTCTCCAGGTCCTCGATAATAATACTTATAGGGTTCCATTAATTATCTCATACTGCTCAACCATAAAGCTAAGGGACTTCAAGGTAAACCTCAATACAACCAGTATCTCGATCCCTGAGCTGGATAAAGGAGAAAAAGTAGTAGAGGTCGACCTAGATGTTAACGAGGCCCCGAGCATCAACTACGTTGAGTTCAAGGTTCTAGGCTTATACAAGATAGTGATTAAGACTGGTGGATAGGTATGACGACCGTGGGGAAAACCGTGGCCAGCATCATCAAGGGGCTTATAACTGGGTTAATATACTATGCTGTATTCGCCCTCATACTACCAGGCACACTAAGCCATATGTTGAATACAGGGATCGAATTAGTTGAGCCCCACTTACCACTACTCCTGATATGTGTTTTCACAGCGCTAAGCACCCTTTCATACCTGTTGAAGCCGTTTATCGGAATAGTTTTCCATGCATTATCCATACTAGTAGGCATACTACTCATCACATCCACAGCAGGCCCAGGACTAATCAAAGCCCCACTAGCCACCGGAGAAGACAACATAGAGGTCTACATAGACATCATGCCACTACTACTAGTAATCTTAGGCATCATAACGGCATGGGGCATCACCGGGATCCTCGAGAAACTAGTTAAAGAAGACGAGTAGACATCAATACTCCAGAGCAACAACATAATTAATAAAAATCGGGGAGCATACTATAATCAAGGAACACGGGCCCGTCGCCTAGCCAGGATAGGGCGCCGGCCTCCGGAGCCGGAGGACCCGGGTTCAAATCCCGGCGGGCCCGTCAGTTTTTCATCACTTGATTAAACCCGTGAGTAGAGTTTCCTCAATGTTTCATGTTTCAAGTCGGCTTCATGAAACATTTATTTGATAAGACCATGGAATAATATACTTGGTGCCGTGGTTTTGGCTAGCTGGGTAGATTCGCTTGATTTAAGCAGAGTGGGTGACGACGACAGGTACAGAATCCTAGAATACCTCATTAATAGGCTAGGTAAGGATAAGGTTCAAGAGGCTTTAGGCGTTAGCAGGGTCACTTTGTGGCGGCTTTTGAATAGGTGACAGAAAGTAGACGATGGGAAGCTGAGGGCCCTGCTCTCCCTGATGACAGAGCAGGAGTTCAGGGAGGTCCTGGGCGCGAGGAAAGCACTGGAGGCTCTGGGTGTTGTAAGGCAGGATGGTAGCGTGAACTACCCCGTGGCTATCGAGATCCTCAGGATAGCCGCCAGCGACGAGTACCTCAAGCAGCTGATATTGAGGTCCGTCGTCGAGAACTTCAGGGAGGATCTTAGGAAGATGCTTGGCATAAGCTTCGCGGGCGTGAAGCTTGAATGGAGCAGTGACTTCGAGCGCTTTCTATCAGAGGGCAAGAAGAGAAGAAAGGTGAAAGACGTCGACACGTTGAAGTACTACAAGTCGCTGTTCACGAAGTACCTGCAGGGCAAGGAGCTCTCGGAGCAGCTCATAGACTACGTGGTGAACCACCCCAACAAGTGGCTTAGAAACGTGTTCCACCACTACATTCAATACCTTTACTACAAGCGCAGGATCAGTCCAGAGACCTTTGGCTGGATAATGGAGGTTGTCCCGAGCAGGAGCTACAAACTAGATGTTAGGCCGTATCAGATAGACCTTGAGAGCGTTAAGAAAACCCTGGAGTTCCTCAGGGAGAGGCATAAAGTGTACTACATTGTATACAGGGTTATGCTTGAGTCAGGCACTAGGCTCGAACACACCCTCAAGATGATAGAGGAATGGAACCCCAGCGAAGTAGTCGAGGTGCCAGGGGTAGGCTTGGAGACCAAGAGGCTCGTCTGCTTCGAGAAGGAAGGCTTCTGCAGGTACTACATGGGGTTGAAGGGCCCTGAGAAGCCTTGTGAATGGGTGTACATGAGCCTGGAGACAGCAAAGGTCCTTGGAACTATTGCTCCTAAGTATATAGATAGAAATGCTATCAGGAAATACGCTAAGCGGCACGGCCTCGTGCTACCCAAGTACATGAGGAAGGTTGCCTGGAGGCTTATGATCAAAGCCATGCCTAGAGAGGTTGCGAGGTTCATCCAGAGCAGGTTTGGAGAGCTAAGGGTCTCTGAAGCCAGGTACGAGGACTTACTGAGCGAGGCAGACCAGTACTACCCAAAGTACCTGGAGCTGGTTAGTGAGCTGGAAGAGAAGGGAATAGGGTGAGGCGGTGAGTAGTGAAGGTGGTGGTTATGGGCACTACTTAGTGCTCTACGCAGACATCGTGGCGATGGAAGTGTAGAAAGATGTAGACAAGGTTTTCATGATCCGTGAACTGATGCAGATGAGTCCAGGACCATAGTTCCTAGAGATGCAGAAGCCGCTTAGACAGCGGGTTTATTACCTTACTATTGCAAATCTTATAGTAGGTGCTGTAGAGTCTATGCCTGTGCTCGCCGTAACCAGGATCGGCAGGTACTATAGGACGACTGTCCCCCGCGAGGTACGCAAGCTTCTAGGCTTAAACGAGAACGACAAGGTGAGTGGATTTTCGAGGATGGTAAGATATTTGTTAGGAAGAGGGGTTAGGACACAATGGCTGTGATTAAATGTCAATTCTGTGGATATGAATTTTATGCTAGCTTTATACACTAGCTTAGCCTCCTCCAGAGCACCCAGCAGATGGTAGAATACTAGGGTAGAGGTTCTTTGGCACGAAGATCATTTGTTACCCTCTCAATTCGGTCAGTCGAGTAGCCGTTGCAGGATTGAATCGTGGACTCTCGTTAAAACAGGTCTACTCAGTCTGTTGGCTATCTCGATCAGTAGCTTTTCCTCCACTTTTTAGTAAAAGAACTCTTCGAAAAGAACTACTATCATCTTGTTATATCCTATCCTAGTTCTTCAGGGGTAGCTATATACTCTCTTGCTAAACCATTTTTCTCTATGAACTCTACTAGTTCTTCATCTACCGTGAGAAATCTGAGCTTGTTCGATGCGGCGATCGAGTAGAGCAGGTTATCCACCATGTCCTTGTGGCTCAGCTTATACATGTGTATAGCGTTCTTGACGGCTTCGCTATTGATTGGCGCGTGCTTCATGGATTCTCTTATGGCTATAACGCCTTCTTCAATGCGTGCGAGCTCTTCTTCTACTCCTTTAATAGTTTTCACTATCTTCCAGAGGGCTTCAAGTATGCTGATTTCACTGTAGTATAGCTCGTAAGACCCTAGTTTTTGAAAAACCCTCATAACTCTATCTGATGTTTCAAAACCAAGGACTGGTAGGAGGAATGATGTGTCGAGTAGTACCCTGCTACTAACCCGAGAGTTTTTCTTGCTCACGGAGACTCTCCTCCTCAACCTCCTCGGGTAGTATCTTACCTATCTTCCTGCCGTAGAGAGCGAGCCATACAGCATCTCTCACAGGCTCTATAACAATCTTATTTTCAGCCGCCATGATCCTAACTCTCTGGCCCTCACTAATCTTTACAGCCTCAGCAATAGTCTTAGGTATAACAATAATTCTTTTCTTACCAACTTTAGTCTCTACAACTATGTTCACAATCTCCACCATTATAGATGTAGTTTAGCGCTTTATTTAAGGTTTAACTAAATAGCAGACTCCAATTCTCTAACGCAGTTTGATAAATCAGCTCTTCCTTAGGGTACAGAGCACTAGAAAGGCATGCGACTAAAGATTTAGCGTTGTCAACCCTATGTTTGAGGGTTTACCAAGATGCATTTATATTCATCCATTGATGTAGTACGGACTAAAGCGATTTCTGTAACATTATCTCGTTAGTCTGGTCAATACCTAGCTCACGTTTTTGTTTATAAGTTTTTTGAATCTAAAATACACAACAGCTTTTTAGATAAGTATAGCGTTCGTTATGTTAGTGGTGTTTGTAGTGGCTGGAAAGGAGGGGTCGGTCGCCAAGAAAGATTGACGGGTTGTCTGCCTGGTTGGCCGCTTCATCAGTTTTGCTCGGTCTCTCAGCCTCAATGATAGGTAGCTCCGTTAGGGGGGTTTCTAGTGACTACTGGTATCGCTGATTATTTACTTAATATACATTGTTAGCTCTCTCCGGTGTTCTGGGGCTTCTAATTTCAGCTACACTAATCTACAATATCTTGTGTATTCTAAGAAGATATGGGCCTTTACCATTTCCTTATGCTAGAATACGTGGGCTGGATGAGGAGGCTGTTCACCTTGTAAAGGACGTAATATCGCTTTACAGGGGCTATCGCTGGTGCATAGTCTTGGTGGGGATAATGCTGACAACAATAGGTGCCGTGCTTATAGCACTAACAGTACTGGCTGTGAAAGAGAGCATTGATAGGGAGATAGGTTCGGGCTTATTTAGATTTGCCTTGACCACCATATACTTTGGCTATGGAGTCCTAGATCTATACCTCGAGAGGAGAATTATTTTCAGAAGGCTGGCGAGAGTTAAACAGATAGAAAATGTGCTTTCAAGTCCATCAAGTAGTTCCATCAAAATAATATTGCACGTGATAAGCAATGAAGCCAAGGCGGAGCATCTACGAGATTATCTGGGATATACTAACATACTGTAGAACCCCCAGAAAAGTGTCACAGATATTGCTAGTCCAAACAGTTATTGAAGAACTACGCGGTGTTTCAGACGAGAAGGTTCTCAGAATAGCCGTGAGCCATGGCAAGGTAGTGGTGACTACGGATAGGGATTTCGGCTACTTAGCACAAGCAATATAATCCTCCAGGAATACTGCTCCTAAGATTAAGGACCACTACAATACCTCATAGACTAGAGGCAATACTACGTGCCTTACAGTTATGTGAGAAACTATATGGCTACACAAAGGTAGTGACCGAGACTAGTATTAGGAGAAGACCTATCAGGTAGTAAAACCTTTGACTCCATGCAATAATTTAATATAGATGTAAGCCTTCGGAGCCGGAGGCCCTGGGTTCAAATCCCGGCGTGTCCGTTGGAACTTGTCAAGACCGTGTTAACTCATGCTTGAAATGTATCGGTAGTCGAGACCCTGGAAGGGCGCTAGTCTTTTCGCAGGATAGATAGTCGGGCGTGATTTATCCTAGAGTAGGGGTTAAGGTATAATCTTCAGCCAGGGTATCCTCTTGAAGTCCTCGTCAAAGGTTAGTATGGTGTCTATGCCGTATCGCTTGCAGGTTAAGGCTATGATAGCGTCTCCTGGAAGGAGTTTGTATTTTAACATAGTTTCGTGGATTTCTTCTGTAGTCGCCACGTCTTGTAGAACAGCTATGTTGTTCTCCTCTACTAGCTTCCTAAGAGCCTCCGGCTCGTCCTTCACGAAGTCGAGCCCGTGCTCAGCAACAATCCTGCGGATATCATAAACTCCTCTTGCACCATACAGCTTGCTTGCCTTTACCCGAATTATTATGTATGATGCTTCCTCTACTGTTCTCAAACTAGTGAATACCTCTTCATGCCTAGCTAAGTGTCTGATAACTAGATCGGACTTGGGCCTGACATCGTGAAGTAAATAAATCAGAGCGTTTGAGTCCACGTATATCAAAGCTGTTCTGCCTCCTCTACAGCCTCCTCTAAAAGCTCTTCATCAACGGGGCCAAGTACTCCTCTATACCTTTGAAGCCTCCTAATACGTTCTTCAACATCAATAATTTCAACCAGTAGCTCTTCACCTTCAGGAAGCTCCAAAGGCTCCAAAGGCTTAAGAACCCCCTTCTCATACTTTACCCTGATAACCTTGGACATGCATTCACCCAATTACTATACTATGACTTTAGAGATTAAAACGTATTGCAGTAGAATAACTCCACCACTGGATAACACATAGCCACTCCTACAAAAACATTGTAAACACTCAATGGCTTCACACAACACCCTGATATTGGTATCAGCTTTCGGAGCCGGAGGATCCCCGGGTTCAAATCCCGGCGTGCCCGTAGAAACATCTGCTTTTCTCCTGTAGTTCATATCATTATTCAAGGAGTGTAAACTGTTGGGTAGACTACCTAGTGTTACCTCTTATCGTGGTAGCTGGTTTGAGAATGTTAACGTTGAATCCCTTAGTGATGATACTCGATGAACTATACTCGACGGTGAGGAGTAGGCTTGGTTTCAACTAGACTGTTGAAGTTGGATTTTCAAGAGCTTCCTGCGTAAATATTGAATAAGTGCTGATGGGATTTTAATAAGATGTTAGGCATTCGATAACAGCTTTATGTTGGGCTGGGCTAGAATGTGTTACTCGAACGGTTTGCTGAAATATCTCAATTATCTCGAGAAAGCCTCTGATAGAATGTTTATCCCTAGGATCGATAGGGAAGACGGTTTAGCACTATACACGTTAGTTTCAATGCTGGTTGAAAACAAAAGGAGCTTTACCGCTGTTGACGCAGGCGCCGGCGTCGGCTACTCGACTCTATGGATTGTAGCTTCACTCGACGCGTTGTGCGTTAAAGGAGTTGTCTACGCTGTAGAGAGAAACCGTGGAAGGTATGAGGTGTTAAAACGTAACTTCGAAAATGTGAAGAGTAAGTGTGTAGAGGTTAAGCTAGTCAACCAAGACGCTCTCGACTTTATAAAAGCATTCGGGGATGGAGAGATAGACTTCGTGTTCGTCGACATCGACAAACACGCCTACAGGCAGTTCTTCAACGAAGCAGTGAAGAAGGTGAGGCCTAGAGGAGCAATAGCTTTCCATAATGCATACGTAGACGAGGTTGCTAAAAGTTTCAAAGACGTTATGAGCGGCGAGAGCGGTTTTGTCGCAACTATAATACCTACTCAGGAGGGAATCCTACTGGTTAGAATTCCGTGAGACCTCTCTATGCTGATTAATCACCTTTTCATCAATTAAGAAATTTAGAACTCTAATACCATTCCAGTACTCAGTGGTGCGGACCCGTCTCCAAACACTCTGTAAAGCTCTACTTGTGCTTTGAAGCCGATGCAGTGTCCAGCATATACGTATTTAACATTCAACTGTTCCAACGCTTCGACAGTCTTCTTTATCCTCTCATATGGTGCATTAATGAGGTGGAATCCTCCAATAACCGCCTGGACAGCCGAACCAACATAATGAAAAATGTAACACTTACCTGTTTAGACTATTTGTTGAACATTACCGTAAGGTATTGTATATGGTGCCCAAATAAATATCAACAACAGATGATACAGTCTTCTTAACTTAGACAGTATACCTTAGTGGTATACTTGGCTTAATGTGAATGCTGTGTTTTATGCTTGTGCTTTAATTATCACATTGTGTGATAATCTAGTTTAGGCCCTACTTGTTATACCCGGAGAGGGTATGCATTAGTTTAGGGTGCCTAGTATGTATCGGTATTAGTCTCCTGTATTTGACTACGTCGAGTATGCTTCTTAATTCGTGTGGATAGTAGTGTCCGGAGAGTCTTACCCTATAGACCTGTATCCCCAGCATGTACAGCCAGTAGGCGAGAGTCTCCTCCTCGACCTCTGACTCGGCCTCAAAGGGTTCTGGCGTAGTCAGGAGAGCTGTTGCATCCCTTGGCAACCTCTCCCCCCAAACTCTCATTTGTCTAAGCATCTCTAAGAAGCCAACAGGCTCTTGCACTAACAGATAACTACTAGGGTCTTCGAACACGTCCTGTTTGAGGCTAACATGGTCTACTGGCACTGCTGATACTTCTTCTAGCTCGGTTGCTACGGCAAGCTTAAGGTTACCCACGTTAAACTCGCTAGTAAACCACTGTGGCAGAACACTAGCTATCATCGAAGACGCTATAACAACCGTTCTACCATTGGATAATGCCAGTTCAGAAATTGCTGTAAGAAGTTCGAAGTCAAGAGGGTCAAGGGAGATTATTGATAATCCGCCTCCCATGAGAACCCTGTTCACTATGCTTCTAAACTCTTCGGGTCCTATAGGCGTCTCGACACCTCCTATATTAGTGCCTTCGAGTAAAGCGAAGTCTGTACCTTCAGCACCGAGAACCCTCCCCATATTTTGCAGTGTATCGATTCTGGGACCTAGTGGTCCTTGAACCCTGAAGTCACCGCTGTAGAAAACAGTCTTATCATACCCATTGTAGACTAGTGCATAAGAGGGATAAGCACTGTGACTTACTGGTATAGGAGTCACTCCATGCTCATCTTCCTTGTACGGTTTTAGCTCAGCAATATCTACATGCAGCTTATGGGGTAACTCCGCAAGCCAGGTAGGAGTCACTCTATACCATTCCTCAATAGTTTCCAATACACTAATTGATGGAACATAAACCCTCGTTCCAGGAGGAAGCGCTCCAAGTAACCCTAAATGGTCTAGGTGAAAGTGGGATATGTAGAGTGCATCAATATCCTCGAACACGTCTAGTGGTGGTATAACACCAATACTTCTCAACTCGTTTATACCGAGAGGTCGTATCCTTCCACGATAATATCTCCTAAGCACCTGGAACCTAATACCATTATCGAAAACTATCTTCCTATCCTTATCCTTGATGACGATGCAGTTCCCGCCAATCTCCCTATACCCACCATACACCTCAAGGGTTATCGGCTCCTCGGTTAGGACTAGCTGCGGCTTCAAGGCTAGCACCTACTCCGGCTTGAACCTATACCTCCTAACGCTAACCTCACTCCACCTCATATTGTTAACAGGGTCTCGGACGGCTAATAGCCTGGGTTTTCCAGTTCCAATTCCATAGACTATGTAGAGCCAGTACTTCTCGCCATATTCTTTAGCAACTCTAAACTCGGTTTCAGTAAGCTCGATTTCAAGGTCAAAGCTAGACTTCCCCTTAACCTCTATATACCGCACCTCGCCGGTTCGTGGATTCCTACTTAGAATATCGAAATGCTCTCTCATGCTGACGTCCTCAGGTATTCTTCCCGATTTTTTCTCGTATTCCATTGCTATCCTCATAGCAGCTTCTTCTATCTCCTTAACCTTAATTGGGATTGGTGGAGCAGAGCTGCTGACACCACCTTCAGATGGTGCTGTGAATATTATTGCTCCAAGGTACTCGGACTTATCACTGTATACTTCCAGGGATTTGGGCTCCCAATCTCGGTGTTGTGCGCTTAAACGTAGGTTCTCAAGCTTGGATACATAGTCGAGCAGCTCCTTTGTCGCCGCCCTCACAACATTATTTAAAATCGTCTTCGAGGCTTTCACACTTAAGTCTTGTAAAAGCGTACTTGGGGCGTAGTACTCGTCCACACTTGATATAATCCGGTCCGGCAACAAACTCTCGGCAATAATGTCAAGTAACTTTCTCCCTCTGAACACTTCAGTAGAACCAGCTTTAACTCCAACGCCCACGGTTTCAGAGTAAATAGGGCTATTTCCAAGGAATATCGTGACTTTGAACAAATACAACTCCTTTAAACCTTCCACCTGCGCCGAGGATACCATGTAAACGGGCTTATCTAAACCACTAGTGCCTGAAAGAAGCGAGATAGTATTTAGGTAAAAATCGTTTACATTGTCTAGTCTATATGTCCCGGCAAATACCCTGTCTCCGTCAACTTTAACACTTAATCCCTTCAGCCCTGCTACTACTATGAATAGCTTCTTGAACACTTCGTCAACAGTGTTTCCACGGAAATCACCTAGAACATCGCTAAGCAGTCTTTCAATTCTAAATGCAATATTCCTCCTGGTTAGACCTACCCTTTCGAGGTTCTTCTTCAGAGCAGCTAGAGCATTTATGATGCTTTGAACATAGTGCTCTAGTCCATCACGGCCCTCACGTATGTATGTCAATAAGGCCTTGTACTCGCTGTACTTCGGAGTGCCCTTAGCTACATCGATGGGAATCGTTGTAAACCCTTCCTCCGTCATCATGTCTATGACGACTTCCTCTCCAATAGATACCCGGGATTCCTGGAGGGAGCGACCCCATGCAAGCAACTTCTTATACAACACATCTAGGACGTCTTTATCGCTTCTTATAGCCAGGAAAAGCGTGTAGCTTGTTACCTCTCTTTCCTGGCCAAGCCTCCACACCCTCCCGAGGCGTTGTTCTACTTTAATAGGGCTCCAGGTGGGCTCATAGTTTATAATGATGTTTGCTACCTGTAGATTCAGCCCCTCTGATGCGACATCTGTTGAAATAATGAGTTTAATTCTCCCAAGCCGTAAATATCTCTTTAAGTCTTCAATATCGGGTCTTCTACGCTCTCTCCAACCAGGAATAATTATTCCCTCGGACGTGATGACTGCTGTTGCATCAACGACGTTCGGCATTTCCTCTTTAAGCTTGCTATAAATATACTCGGCCGTATCCTTGTACTCTGTGAATACTACAATCTTGTCTCCACTAGCAAGGTGTTCACGTATAAGCTTAAAGACGCCCTTTAACCTACTATCATTACGCTCGGCTATTACCCCTGCAAGACGAAAGAGCTGCTCAACTATCTCTAGGTCTTGTTCCTCGAGCAGGGCACCACATTTCTCAGCGAATCTATTAATGGGCTCGTCGGGTTCGACGGCCTCATCTTGGTCACCTAATTCACTATAGTCTTCAAAGCCTAAGCCAAGGTAAGCTTCAACTATGTTTTCAGCCTCTTTATCAAGCTTATCGGCATCAACCAAAGAGGCTGCCTTTCCTTCAATTACAAGGGACCTTTTGTAGAGCATTCTTTCTAGTGTCTGCATAGCAGCATAGGGGCTTGAGGAGGCTCTCTTAGCTATAAGGGCAAGTAGCAAGGGAAGAGCCTTAGGCTCTTCTCCAATGTATTCATAATACTTTAATAATTTATCTCGTAGAAATCTAAATAGAAGCTCATTGAACTCCGCCTCTTCACGTGTAGCACTTATGACCCTTGCGACAAACCTGGCCTTCTTGAATATCTGTCTGTACTCATAGACCTCATTCACGTCCATTTTAGTTCTGCGTATCACAATTGAGTCACAGGTTAGCCTGTAGAATGAGTCATTATCCAGCTCCTTCTCGCCAATAAGATAGGGGTCAATAAGCTTAAGCCTAGAAATATAGTCAGTGACATGTCCCCTATGAGGAGTTGCTGAGAGTAGAATGATATTTCGACTAGTAGTCTTTGCTAAATCCTCCACCAGTTCATATCTCTGTGTAATACTTTCCTGGCCCGACCTAGTTTTTCCTACTCTATGAGCCTCGTCAACTATAACCACGTCCCAGTCAACGCCAGTTATCTTAGGCTTGTGTTCCTCTCTCTTAACAAGGTCTATAGAAGCAATATACCATCCTTCGGGGAAGCCTTGCTGGGCTAGAGTAGAGATGTTCCCCCTCTTTATGACCTTTGCATGAACCCCGAACCTCTTAAGCTCCCCTCTCCACTGCTCCAATAGAATCTTAGGGACGAGGAACAGTACCCTTCTAACCCCATCTCTCTTCTCAAGTAGCTTGACTGCGAGTATCGCCTCGATAGTCTTACCTAGTCCTATCTCGTCGCCAACAAGGATTCTAATGGGCTTACGAAAAGCCAGCCTGAAAAGCAGCTCTGTCTGGTGAGCAAAGGGCAATATCGGAGGGTCGGCACTGGTGTTTAAAATGAAGAAGAAGGGGTGAAGCTCGTATCCCTTAACAATCCTACCGAGGAGGCTCAGGGCCTGTCTCCTAGTCGATTCTGTAGAGAACCCGGAAGCCTTTTGCAACCCTGCACACCCCCCAGAACCCCCTCTTCTCGTATTCCTCGAGGATTTTACTGTACCAGAAGATTGTCTCGAACTCGCCAAGACCTGCTACCACTTCTGCTATCTCGGGTATTTTCGCCCGGCTTCTCGTACATTGTCTGCATCCTGCAAGGATAACCAGCTTCCTGAAGAGCTCCTCGGCTCTGTCTCCCTCTAAGTAGATTGTCTTGCCTGTCCTACTCCGCCTAGCGTCATAGTTTATCCTTTGGAGGAAACTCGAAACCACTCCCCTCTCGCAGCATGCGTGGAAAACCCTACCACCTGTTGAGCTATAAAAATGAACAACTTCCACGGGCTTGCCATGCTTGCCCACTCTCCTAGTTGTAAAACGTAAAACTATTCGCTTCTCACTAGCTTCCACTGTTATCACCCTTCTTCAAACACGTAGTAGGTCATATAGTTCTCAACATCTCTCGCCTCGTTCTCGCTAAACTCCGGCGCCAAAACGTATTCACCATTGCGGGGCCTCAGCCTAAGACGATACCACAGGTGTCTCATAGAGATGCCGTATCTCTGTGCAATAGCCGGGAAGATGCTCTTTACGTCATCAAGGGCTACACCATTGAGCCTTAGGGCCACCTTGGGCTTCCTACCAGCTATTTCAGCCTCTAGCTCGAGTACAGCCTCTTCAACCTCGCATTCAGAGCCAAACTTGGAATCGATAACCCTTAGTGGTTTGAAGTTGAAGCCGGAGACTTCAACCTCTATCAGCGA
Source organism: Desulfurococcus sp. (assembly GCF_038881575.1). Lineage (GTDB taxonomy): Archaea > Thermoproteota > Thermoprotei_A > Sulfolobales > Desulfurococcaceae > Desulfurococcus. The sequence goes on from NZ_JAVZPN010000004.1 coordinate 144,410, forward strand.
GAGCTTTGTACCCTTCGGTGGAACACCCTTAACAGCCTCGCGGCCCTTCGGCCTAACTATAATCGTGACCGTTGAGGTCTTTAGTATCTCTCCAGAAGTATTCAAGGCTTTCACTTCATAGCTGTACGTACCTGGCTCCTCCGGGGCCTTTATCCTCCAATTTATCGTTGCAGACGTTCTCTCGTCGTCGATACTAAGTTTACTAGAGCTTAGCTCGCCACTGGTAGCTGACAGGGATAATTCTCCTTTGAACCCGCCAATCCTATCTACAAGTATTGTTATTGTTACCTCCTCGCCTGGCGAAGCAGTGATTTCGTGTTTGTCTAGCTTAACGTCTACACCTTCCTCTATGAACTCTGTAACTCTAACTAATGGGCTATAGCGTAATGAATCGAGGTCCATGGTATCCAGTGCTTTTGCTACGGGTACAAAGTTCCCGTTAATGTGGAATGCGTACCATATCCTCCTTATTCCGCCAGCTACCCTCTCTTCTCTGACATCTCTTAGGCCTTCAAGCTGCTCCTGGAGAGCCATCCTCCACGGTAGTATTAAATCACTCGATTCTAATTCCCGCGGAGCCTCTCCCTCTTCCATCGAAGGCGGGTTACAGTCATGCCTAGACTTGCACTCATACACCTTCTTGAAGAATATCTTGCCCGACCTCTTCACTCCAATCCTTAGAGTCTTTACGCCATCGATTAGGGCGTTTTTGATTGTCTCCTCTCTCACCATGGGTAGTCTTGGGTTGGAGTAGAAGTAGTCGACGATATCTGAGACGAGTCTTGCGGAGTCTCCTTCGGATATATTAATGCCGGCTTGGGATAGCATGTATTCGAGCTGCTCAAAGTCTAGCTCTTCATAGAGTTTCGGTGGTCTAGTGTTTTTAAGAGCACGCGTAGCTGTCTCAACTATGGTATCGGCCATAGAGGCATCGGTAAGCTTGAATGTATTCCTATGACTGTTCTCGTCGAAGCTTGGATATGCAACGAGGTTTAGGCCTGCGAGTATGTTCATGACGAGCTTACCCTCCACTCCCTCCATTTCCTTACAGTACTTTTCGAGCTTCTTTCTCATGACCTCACGGACTTCGCTATCCTCGTATATGGAGTCTAGCTCCTCACCCACTATATCACACGCTATTAGGTGCTTAGCGAAACCGAGCATCTGCGAGACGCTGTTATTGTCGCGTGAAAATATCAGGTAAACAGTATTAGCGTATCTCCTAGACCCGCCGCTGGGGGTTTCATAAATTATTTTCTCTATCTCGCTCTCCCGGATGGGCGAGAGAACCGCCACCAGTATGTATTCTCTGGAGTCGTGGTCTATTGGCTTAGGTTCTTCTAAGACTATGCTAGAGCTTGTGTTAAAGGGCGACTCCGTTACTTCTCTCCTCTGCCCACGCCGTCTTGAGCCTGATACCACGTCCTCATAGGGCTTGGCTAGAAGCTTCCATGCATACTCTTCAACCTTCTTAAGCGCCTCATGGTCTTCCACCGTTCTAGCCGTCATCTCAACCCTACGTATGGGTGAAGTGAACTGGGTAAACCAGTAGCGCCCTCCCTCGCTCAGCAAGTAGACGAGGTTGCTAGAAGCCCACTCCAGTGCATCCAGGTAGTCTTTCGGCTGTAGGTTAAGGGCTCTCGCCATGCTAGGCTCATACGACGATATTATGACCCAGCGTTTATCAGGGTATAGTTGGTGATGCCTTATCGAGCCGGCATAGACGAACGTCTTGACAAAAATAGTTTTAGCTATTGTCTTCACCAGCTCCGGTTTCTCGTAGCTCTTGGTTCTCTCAACCACGTCCTCCTCGACTATGGTAGCGTACTGCCTGTATAGCTCGTGGGAGAGTAATGTACCCCTTATCTCTTGGTCCTCAACATCGATATGGAAGGGCATGACTAGCTCGGCAGGGCTCCCCACTTCTGCGAGCCTCCTCACGACTTTCCTAGTAATCTTAATGGCATCTCTTGTCTTTTCAAGGCCCTCGTGCTTGTCTAGTATGTCTACAAGGGTCTCGATATAGGATGGGTGGAACGGGTAAGTTTTCTCAACCTGCTGAGCCTTCCTAACAGCATCCTCCCCGAATAACTCCTTGTTCTCCTCAGCACCATATAGCTTAGCGAGGCTCGAAGACAGGGCTTTGGCTGCTTTATCGTCTACGCTCTCGAAAATACGCACCCTGAGTATGCTCGGGATATCAGAGGATGCTACAGGAACTATCCTCCTCGAAGCAACCCTGCTCACAGACCTATACAGGCTTGTAACAACGCCGAGTTGCGACTTGTACCGCTCCTCAACCTCGAGTCCCTCTCTCCTCTCCTCCACAGGCATTGAGACTATGAGGACAGTGTGCCTGGACAAGTCGACTGCCTTAGCAAGAGACTCCATAAAAGATAGAACTTGGTCCGCGTAATTCCTGAGGACATTGTCAACCGAGGATTTAAGCCTGACAACATAGTCAGCAAGCTCATCAACTAGAATCAGCACTGGCTCGTCTCCAAGTAGCCTAGCAATCACATCAGCAGGAGGAGCCAGCACCTTCTCATCGTTACCCCTTACCTCACCGAATCGACCCAGCTGGTGGGCTAGAGACCCCCAGATAGTTTGTACCCCATACCCGCCGGGAACCACTAAGGGGTTGACGGGGGTCGGGGTAAGCTCGCTAAAGTACCCGTCGAGCACAACCACCCTTACACTACCCACCCTAGATAGCTCGTCGACTAACCTGCGCAGACGCTCTCTCGTCTCGTTATCCTCAGTCTTAGCCTCGAGAAGCGCTACGGGGTTGCGGAAGGCATGGTAAATAGTGAGCATCGTGTGGGTCTTACCGCCGCCGTAAAGCGAGAGGAGCATGACCAGTTTATTACCGCCCCTACCGAGAAGGGCATTGACGACATTCTCTAGGGCCTCAGCCATATGCCTAGTAACAAGCGTCCTTCTGAAGAACTCCAGGGGGTCTGTATATATGGGCTCTTCTTTTCCTAGGTGTACTCCTCCTAGGCTTGGAGCAGCCTTCTCGTCGAGCCTTGGCTCAAGCACATCATTCCACAGCTTAACATGGCTAAGAAACCCCATCACTTACCACCCCTAAACCACTTGTTAAGACCGGTCTGGCTGGGTGTAAGCACATTGATAACACTAGTTACAAGCTCGCGCTCAGGGTCGCCAGGTGGGAGAACCTCTGCGAGAATACGAGCTAGGCCCAAGGCCTCCTCGTATAGTGCGGGATACCTGGCACGAAGCTCCTCAGCCTTCTTAGAGAACTCGCTTCTGGGCAGGGTTATAGCATGGTACTCAAGGACATGCAGTAAGTCCACAGCAGTACGAGCCGTGGGGTTACTCGGGTTAATCCCCTTCTCCTCTAGCACAGACCTCACGGCCTGAGCTAACTCACGTTGACCCCAGGCAGGCTCGAGAAGGCGGAACTTGTCACCCTCCTGCTGTACAAGCCCAAGTTCTTTCAAGTTCTTCACCTCGTTACGGGTGCCAATAGAGAGTATAGTCATGGTACTCCTATCCAGTGTCCTCCTAACCTGCCGACGTCTCCTTGCAATAAGTACCTTGCTGAGAAGGTAGAACAGGGAAGTACTGCTGAGTCTAGCTGCTGGCTCGCCGCCGCCGAGGGCACGTGCGATAGCCTCAGCAGTAGCGGGATACATGTACTCCTCCACAAGCTCCCCGGTACTCTTGGCGCCAACCACCTTCTCATATCTAGTGAACACGGATAACACGCAGCCCAGCACACCCACGAACAAGTTAACACCATCAAACCCTATTTTCAGTAGAGTTTTTGCGTACTCCGTGCATCCTTCAAGGGCCCTAGAGTAGGCTTCACCGGCGAGAACCTGGCCGCTCACACCCTTACGCCAAACAGCAATAATGCTAATATCGAGACCAGCCTTACCGCGAGCCGTGACACGGTGCTTTGACTCAGTGACCACAGCATGAGCCGCCGTAATCCTGAGACCAGCACTCCTCCAGCCAGCATCGAGCAAAGCCTCCCAAGCATCAGGACTAGTATGAGCATAATACGTGACAAGAACACCGTTATTAACTAGCTTTTCAGCCATTCTTTGGAAAGATTCGACAAGAAGTTGCTTGAAATACTCTAAATTACCAATGCCTTCTCCGAAGTACTTGGAGCGCCCCCCATTCTCACTAACCTCCTTATCTGCAAAATACTTCCACTGTGTCTCAACCTCGGCCTCATTACTGAAGAATGCTTCCTCAAGAAAACGAGGCCTTCTAATAAGCATGCCGCCAACATCAACAACGTCGCCCAGGGCACGCTTGAGCCACACGTAGTAGAAGTCGCTGAGCTCGGCATAGGCAACATCGTCTCTGTAGGGCGGGTCAGTTACAATGAGGTCGAACCTCTCATCTCCAAGCCTACTCAACGCGGTGGCATCGTCAAGCAAAACCCTAACCCTGCTAGGACTACCAGAAACAGCGTTAATGAGATACTCAAGACTTTCTGTAACATTTCTTAAAGTTCTAATGAATGTTCCAGTTACAGAAATGTAGGGGATTCCTTCAACCCAGTTCCATTGCATGGCAATACCCCTTACTGCTAGTGTATGTTGTATTATTTCGTATCCCGCGTTCCATGCAGTAACCAAAGAATTGAAGTCAGCATACTTTACTAGTGCTATTGCTAGGTATGTTGTTACTGCTTCTGCGTATTTGTGTGCGTCTTCCCTGCTCCAGCCTTCTCTGAGCTTTTCTTCCTCTACTTTCTTGCCTGCTTCGCGTATCAGCTTCACAAGCTTGACTAGGGTTAGGAGCTGTCGCGGGTTGAAGAGCTTAAACCACTTACATGCACCTGTAGAAGTACATACCATAAGCTGTCTTCGCTCATATTCTGGTATTGGCTCTGTTGGTATGTCCGGGTCTCCCCACACCTGCTTCAGCTTCTCCAGGGCTCTCCACAGCCTCTCCGTGTCTTCTTGTGCTGCTGGCTCGAATACTAGGTCTCCGTTGGCTATCTTGACTTTTGCTAGTATTCTTGGCCTTGCCTTCACGGCTTCTTTGAGTGTTTGTAGGTCTATTTGCCCGGCTAGGTATTGTTCTAGCTTCTGGTTCCAGTCCCTCATTGTCTCCTTTACATACCAGTCTTGCCGTCCTTTTCGTATCTGGTTGTTGCAGTGGAGGCATGTGGCTACTTCTCTCCTTGCATCTATGTTAGCCTGTGGTACACGGTAGGTTTTGCCATCGATTACAACTATGCCTTGGCTACTATTGACCTTTGCCTTTAGGAGTTTTCTCCCCAGCTCCTTGTTTAGGTCCACTATTTTGACTGCTATTTGGTCTCCTGCTTTGACCGGCTCCATCCACGCTAGGCGCTCGAATGTGCCGCTCCTGGCTTCTTCAGCCTCTTCCTCTTCCTCGCTTGCCTCCCCGGATACTCGGGCAAGCCACCAGTTGCCGACTAGTGGTGTCCATCTTCCGCAGTGTGGGCAACGTACCTCCCATGTTCCAATGTAGACTGCTGTATCGTCATCGTATAGCTCTCTTATGTCTGGGTCGTTCCGTAGCTTTTCCACTATCCAGCTGTCCCAGCGCTCCACATCCTTGACTAGCTTCTGTCCTAGACCTCGCTCAACAGCCCATTTCGGGTATTCTAGAACTGCTTTGAGGAAGACATAGGCCGTGGGTAGCAGCTCGACGGCTACGGCTTCCCCTATTCCTAGCCTTATGGCTTCTAGTGGTATGCTTCCGAAGCCTGCGAAGGGGTCTAGGAGCCTTGACTTGCTAAATATTTCCCTCCATTTAGGTGGTACATTCGGGTTCTTCCCATGGGCAACCTTCTCGGTGAGGCGGAGGTTGTACTTGAACTCAGCAGGGTTGGTGTCCGCCGGTAGCAACGTCCCAGCTATTACTGCTCGGGCACCTGCTAGGGGTTTACGGGTCCACCAAAACACCATCTCCCAGTAGGGCGGACGACCACCGCCCTGCTTCTCCTTAGCAGAAGCCTCATTGACTACGTCAACGGGGAACTCCGGGGTCTCGATAAACCTCCTGTCGTCTCTACTACTCATGGTTTCCACCCTTTACATACTTCTCGATTACAATTCTGCCTTCTTCCAGAAACCACGCTATTTCATCGCCTTCACCTACTTCAAGGAGCTTCCAGGCCTCTCCGGGAACTGTTGTGCGATGGTATTTTCCTATTCGTGTGACCTTGAGAAGCTTCCCGCCGGCAAGAGCCAACAAGCACACCCTCTATAAAGTATTCTGCGGCCAAATCTATAAAAGTTACTGCGAAAGCTGGTTTTGAGGATAAATAGCGTGCGAGACTAGGGATTCCTGCAGGAATATTCAGTATAGCCCTCCTGGTCTGTGGAAGTATGTTTCCTCGTTGTATTCATAAATATGCTTGAATGGATACACTGGTTTAATTTCTCTTTTTACTATGGGCTTGTCTACTATGTTTTCCTCGTATTCGACTTCCTCCATGTTGTTATCCCATATTCTGACTCCTACGTCTCCATCTTCATAGTAGATTATTTCGGCATTGTATATTTCACTATCGTATTCTAGGTAACCTTGCTTCTTGAGTTCGTAGTGGAGTGTGCGAGAGGATTGGTGGCTACCATAGTACTTCCTCACGTATTTGTTGGCTATATCTATGGCCTCCAGGTACTCCTGGATCTGCTTGTACATTATTCCTTCTCTTAACCTCAACAGTTGGAAGTAGTGGTGGAGTAGTTGCGAGTAGAAGTAGTGGCAGGACTCCACCTTTTGCTCACAGTAAGCAAACATTGAGTTAAGCCATAGCAACAGGTACCCGGTTTCTCTAGCTCCCACGAGGCTAAAGACCAGGAAGTATGCGGCAGCTAGCTTTCCATGCTTCATTGCTATCTTCTGAGCTCTTCTGAATGCTAGCTTTGCGACGTAGGGTTCATGTAGTTGTCTTTCGGGGAGTGAAGCCTCCTGCATCTCCTCATTTCCCGAGGCATTTAGTTGTTGCGGTATTCTTACTCTCTTCTTATCAATCCGGCTGAATGCTACTTCCTCCTTAGTCACTAGCGGATAGTACTTGCTGTCGCTGTCCTTTTCCACCAGTCCTTTCCTGGCCATTCTTCTCAGAATCACAGCTATAGTCGCCTTCCTCACCGGCTTCTCTCTGATTAGCTCGTAGGCCTCTTTCAGCTGGCTGAAGGTGGCTCCATTAGTGAATATCTTTGCCAGGAGGCACCACATGACTGCCTGAGCCCCCAGCTCCCTGTAAAGCTCCCTAAGCTTAAGGTAACGTTTTTCGAGCGCCTTCGGAGTGCTCCTCGGGAGGACTAGTAGACCTATAGGCTCTCTGCCGAGAAGCCTCCTATTGCTCTCATTGGTTATGATAAGGTTGAAGGAGTAGAGGCCGGGCGGCGCTCCATTATTCACATGTATCTTAATCCCGGATGTATAGGGAGCGAATCCCCTGCTAGGTGCTACTGTAATTGTTGCCACAGAGGGGGAAGGCCCCTCAGCTGAGATGCTGACTACGTGGCCAAGCGGTCCATTGATGGCTATAGCAAAACCTATATCTTCCCCGGGATACGCCGCGAAGACACGCCTATACCCACCACTATACCCTCCATTCCTGGAGCTACGAGTCATCCTCGATACACTAGACCTCTCCTCCTCAACAAGGCTCACAGCGCACTCACCCCGTAGAGAAAGAGAAGTGGATGAATAATCATGTGTGACAGAAATACCTAGAACCCCTCTAGAACAATCAAGAAGAGCTCTAACCGATACCACTACGAAATACAAACACACTACAACAGACCAGCCACAAAGAATAAACACCAACGAGGTAGACGCACCCCCTCCGGGGACAGCCGGGGTGGCTTGCGTCTACCCGATGAGATGTCTAGTGCTTAGTTTAAAGGATGGTTCCAAAGTGTGTAGAGGAGGCTGGGTTGTGTCAGGGAAGAGCACAATACTCGGATTTGCTCCTTGGAATGTAAAACGCTTAGAAGCAACAATTTGGAAGAGTTACAAAGCAATGGATTAGGAGTCGAGATATCCAACTACTAGGATAAGGACAAGTTAATGAACAATTGTAGTGTTGGAGGTGGAGGGCGTTGCCGGATAATCATGTTGATGTAGCAGATAGACTCTTAAAACATGCTGAAGAAGATTTGGAAGCTGCTAAAGTACTATATGAAAGAGGATTAATGCTCCAGAGTCTTTATCATTTAGAGCAGGCCTCTGAGAAAACACTCAAGGCATATCTTATCGGCATATGGTTCTATCCTATGAAGATTGTTGTTGACACTGCAGAGAATATAGGCACGGCAGGAGAGTTTAGAGACATACATCATCGGCTGAAATCAGCCATCTACAACTATATAGTGCCAAGAAATCTAGGTCACGACTTCAGCAGGTTCCTAAATAGATTCTTACCATGGCTGTATAAGGCGTACTGCTCGGAAAGACTGGTTGAATATGTTAATGCAACCTTGAAAGCCTGGCTTCAACGCGTGATAATAAACAAGGAGCGAGTAATCGCTAAACTCATGGAACAAGGGACTACGAGAGAAATAGCTGAAAAAGTATACAGCCTACTTGTTTACATTTTCTCACAGCCGGCACCTATAACCATAGGAGGAGATATCAGGCGGAAATCATGTGACAAAGCGAGACTAGACTTCGGTACATCACTAGAAGGGCTCAAAAGAGAAGATAGGCCTTGCCTCCAAGCAACAACCCTTTTCATCGACTACGTGATGAAACTAGCTGAGGAGGCATACAATCAAGCCATACTAGAATACAGAGAAGTCCTAGACCAAAAGATTAGAAAAGAAGTACTGGAACCTCTAGGCCTCAGTGACATATTCCCAAAGAACTTCACGAACTCCCTAATAAAGGACCTACTAAAGAGCCTTATAGTGGGTAATATTGTAATCGTTATGACGCTCCCACTACACTTCTGCCTATTCAAGTACTATAATGCTACGAGGTACGGTGAGGGAACAGTTCCAAAAGAGGAATTTGAAAACATACCTAACGTAATCGATACGCTCAGGCACATTCACAGAATAACAATTACCCTAATATCACGAAGCCGACAAGACTAGCATAACAAAACAAGTAGTTAATGAAGCTAAGCGAGCATGTCCTCGCATGAAAATGGTCTAGGCAGCCGTGTCTATAAAGAGCTAGAGAGGCGTCTGCAGGTAAAAGCTACGTGCAGACTCATCCCTTTATCCAGAGGCTCTGGGATAGGTATCGGATGTTAGCACATAATGACACGCTCTTAAGGTTTAGAGAAGGGCCAGGGAATAGGCTCTGAAATATAGACCTGCAGGTGAGACTGGCTCAGAGTATGCATCTACTACATCCTCAAGCAGTTATCAAGGCTCTAGGGTAGAAGCCATAGTAAGGTATGTAACTAAGAGAATCAAGAGAGGTACACAATAATTCAATCCCAGCACTATAGCCATCTCTGAGATAATTAACTATTCAAACACAACTAGATATCCTTTCTCCTTAGCTTCAAGCTCATGCTACAACGTAGTTGCAATGTTTTCGTCCCACGTATCTGGATAATAGGTATAAAATCTTACCGTAAATGTCCCACATGAAAATTACTTCATGGGACAAAAACGTGCGGAAACCAGCCTTCGGAGCCGGAGGACCCGGGTTCAAATCCCGGCGGGCCCGTCTTTCTCTCTTAGTCATTTAATTAAAACACCCAGTAGAGATCTTCTTGAACAGCGACGTTGCGAATAATTTTCACGACATGTGGACCGGTTAAAGATAAAGTATCTAGGGTTGTGCAAGTACACTACTTACTGCCGCGTGATACTCGGCGTAAGTCGTTCCACGTAGCAGACTCTCTTCGCAGACTACGTTGGCGAGATCAGCTGTTTCAACAGGGTCACCTAGCTCTCCCCAAAGAGGGCTCCCTGGTATGTTGCGAAACATTCCCTGCTACCCTGGAAGAGCGGGATAGAATGGTGTATATGCCCTAAGGCGACATATTCAACTTTATTCCCTAGGACACCAAGCCGCTCATCCCCCGCAACAACAACCTTACTATACCGCTATATCTTTAGCTATAGTCAGCTGAGCTACAGCCCTCGAACTTCACACTAGTGTGGGCTAAGAACACCCTCTTACCGCCTTCATTAATCTTCTCGAAACTCTCCAGCACCTCGACAACTCTGTTTTTGAACAGGGTGTTGCACAGCAAGTGCAAGATCCTATAAATGGTGAACAATGATAAATCACTGTTAATACTGAACGAACGCGATCTTAATTAAAGCAGGTTTGTAAAATATTGCTATGTTATCCCAGCAGTATATTAGTGTGGAGGCGAAAACCTGGAATGGGTGCACATAGCTCGAACATAAATGAAGAACGCGTTAATGTTATAGCAGACCTTCTATCCAAGCTCGGCTTTAACGGGATTGCCAGGTTCGACAAGTTTGAGCCGGAATACCGGGTATTAAAGATTCTCTACGAACGGGGAGTCAAACCCCCTTACCTAGGGCTTATAGCAGTCTGTGCCGGTGTCATAGATTACCAGCTAAAGGCTGGTGGTAGTGATAAATTCTGGGCAACATTGTTGGAGGTTGCGAGATCCTATCATGACCTAAATAGTGTTAGCCAAGTGGAGAAGCTCATGGAGGAGTTTCTATCAAAGGAGATCAATTCAATAAAACGTGACGATAAATCTAGTAGAATAAAGAAAATTTTTGAATCCGGACTCGCAAGCAAGATTGTTGAAAACTATGACGAAATTAAGAAGAAACCCGGCATTATCTGGGAAAAACTGGCATCAGTTCTTAGTAAGACGGGGAAGGAATCAGTTATTAGAAGTAAGATGAGGGAGAAAACCATCGTATTCGCAATGAAAGCATTTGATATCTCTCATTTTATCTGCTTTGGCAACTACGTCGAGCTACCTGAGGATATTTATATCCCAGTGGACTTCCACGTTAAACAGGTTACAATCAGCGCTGGCCTACTAAAGGAATATGGTAGCGACGACGAGTTTAGGGAGGCTTGGAGAATGGTTCATGAAAAGGTTAGGGGAAAAATAAGAGGTAACATTAATTTGCTAAGGTTAGATAGCATAGTGTGGCAGATAGGTAAGATAATGTACAAAAACGCGTACGACCGGGATCTAAGCGTCATGGAGATAACAGACTATCTGAGCGGGTGTATCGGCGTAGGCAGAGAGCTTGCTGAGAAACTAGCACAAGAGCTAACTAGGTTTATCAAGAAGGCGAAGGAGTATAGTGAAAACAATAAAGGCCGACGATGACATCATCAAGAATAGTATACATCCTTTTTACTCCTTTGCGATCAGCGTTTTAATTAAAAGGCCTGTACTACTAATCGGGCTGCTAACTGTACTATCGTCCCTTGGTAGCTGAGAAGAATAATGTTAACTCTCTCGGCGGCGATACTTGCAGAGCCTTATCTTAAGGGAGCTAATAATAAGCTAGGGTTTAACCAGAGGGATTTCTCAAGAATAAATTCATGTAGCATTTTTCCTCAGGGTAAAATAAATGATGGTTAAACAAGGTTTTGGCCTCTACTACGACCAGGTACATAGGGCGTGCTTTAACCGTATCACTATTCTATACTCATGTTCTTAGCCATTTGAATAAACTATAGACATTTCAGTCCTTCTTCATGTGGTGGTTGTATATTACTTCTTTGAGGAGTTTAAGGCTTCTTAATTGTCTTAGTCCAGGTATACTGCTCGGCAAGACTAGGGCTTTCACGTTTTCCTTGTTTTTACACTCATCTACTGCGGATTTTGCTGTGATAATTATGGCGTTCTTCTTTTCGAGGATGAACCTTAGGATTTCACAAATAGCTAGAGCATACTTCTCGGACAACACGATTGTGTAGGCGTCGTACTCGCCTCTCTGGATGATATTCCACAGCTTTTCTTCAACATCCCGCTTCCGAGACCACTCACGTATTTCGCTAGGATTCATTTTATTGAGAGGTGCATCGTAGGGCACGATCTCATCGTTTTCACTTATTAGGCCGTAGCGCCCACTAATTATGTAGACATCAACGTGCTTGCCATAGCTCCTCAAGGCATCTACAATCTCCATGACACGAGTGAAGGTTCCACCATACATTTCCCTAGCCGGCTTCACGAACTGCTTTAACACCTCTCTGTACTTAGGCTCGTTCTCGATATCGAAGCCTGGTAGTGGTAGGTTGTAGTTATTGAGGACACTATTCAACCCCTTTTCATCTACGTGTTTTCTACGTGTGCAACGCGTTACAACGAGAACCCTCCTAACCCTTCTGAAGTCTATGCCTCGGCTAGCAAGCTCTTCGCTCAATTTTCCAGCCGACACGACTCTCACACATAATCTAAGCAAATTTTAAGTATATGTACCTAGTGTCATATTACATATTTCGAGAGACATTGATAGAAGAGTTGCCGTTAGAGATGCATTACGCATGTAATATATATACCAATATATATACCGAAGACGCCAAAGGGTTATACGAATACTTCTCAGCAATAGCACTAGTAAAGATAACAAAAGATAAAGGGTAAGAAATGCAAGAGAGAATATAGACTATTGAAGCCTAGTGATGTCCAGAGAATAGCTATCCCTATACATCTTATTAGTTTATAACCAAGTGTTAAATGTACACTTTGTTATTACATCTATATAGAACTATTAATGCCAATCTAACTTATAAGTAGCAATTGTATTACTCATGAGTTCTAAAGGAATGCATGTTAAATTAATTTGGACAATTCATGGTGCACATTGGTGCAAGCTTTTTAGGTTTCATCGTATCCAGAGTGTTCATCGTCTTATTATTTTGAGTGGCGATAGCCTGAGAGCCTAACCCTATAGAACTCTGGCTTGAGTAGCAGCAAAAAGAGCTTTTTCAGTCTCTAAACTCAGCCATTAAAATTAATATTATACGATCTAGTACAGCTTTATAAGCCAAAAGTAGATTATAATAATCAGCCACACGTAAACTATGAAAACCATTTACTATTAGGTGTAGGTGTTAGATAGTATGCTCCTCTTCGGGGTAATAGGTAGGACACAAGAGTATTTTGGTGGTTTACCACTTATGGCTGAGATAACCCATCACCAACTCATCGTCGCAACAGCCATAGCTAGTGAGCCCTCCTTGTTCTTTGCTGGTCTTCTCCACGACGTTCTTAAGCCACTTCTGAATTTTGTGAAAGACGAAAAAAGGTTGTTGGAATTGGCGGCATTTGTGGAAGGTAAATACTGGTAGTAAGCTAATAGATATAGACAATGTCCTATCTGCATCGAAACTCCCATCATACGTGGATGTTGACCAAGTTATTGATATTATCAAGCATCACCATGATAAAAATGAGAGATACCTAGAAATACTGGTATCGACTAAGTATCCCTACTTGCTAAAGGTATTAATAAGAGGCACTGAGGCAACGTTATTGGAAATTTCCAAGTCTGACAGTATCTCTAGGCAAGAGAACTTGTGGCTTCGTAAAAGAGACGATATCACAAAACTTGAAATATTGAATGGTGAGCACTTAAAGTTGATTAGAATGACCGCTTCTATAGACAGTCGTAGAGGAGGATATAGGGCTATCGATGTATCATTGAAAATACCTATAGAGTATTTGTCAACGAAAATGGCTTTTCTAGCTAGCGTAAGAAACACAGAAATCTTGGAAGAGGAACTAAAGGTGTTGAAAAGAACAGGAGTCGGTAAGAAGCGTGACATGGGGTTCGGAGACCTACTAGGTTGGAAAATATACCAAGTAACAGCAAGTTCCAACAATAATTTAAGAATAATCGGTCCAATGGCAATAGCTTACGAGGAAGCAAGCAAAACCAGGATCATTACACTAAGAAATACACCTTCATCCTTTATCGCTAGCCTTAAAGAGAAGGGAGGCCTTCTTCCTTTAAATATAAGGATGGCGCTTTCACGAACAAAACCACCATATTGGGTAAGGGAGGAGCTTTGCATTACTCCATTTTCAGAGTTTTTATTTAAGGAGTCATGATACTGTTAATGCAATCCTCCTGTCTATAAAAGTATATCTCTTTGTTAGGCTCGTGGATGTGCTCATAGGGATAAGGTAAATTCTGCTGTTATTGATTTTCACGGTTTAAATGCCTGGTAATGCTATTTTTGATTATGGATCTGTCTCGATTATGTACTCTCTGAATAATTTCTCGAAGACTTCCTTATCAATAATGGGTTCTCCGGTTCCTTCTTTGGCTATCCGAGACATAGCTGGAGAATGCTTTGGATACACTGGTATTCTCCCCGAGAACCTCTCCTCTAACGTGGTCTGCGTCTTGTCGATGTAGAATACTCCTATCGGTATTCTCTCACCCCATTCAAAGCTCTTCTCGTAAGCCTTTAGTAATTTAATGTGTCTCTCCTCAGGTTTCTCGACTATGGGATCCCAGCCTTCTACGGAGTCCAGCTTGTATACTCTTCTCCTATAGTACTCAGCCGTGTATACATCATTGAAGGTTACACATGGCTGTAGAACATCTATGAATGCCGCCCCCTTGTGTTGTATTGCCGCCTTAATAAGATTCTTGAGATGATCTCCCTCGAATGCGAAGCCTCTTGCTACAAAGGTGTAGCCGGCTGAGAGGGCTAGCGCGAGTGGGTTGAGGCCATGCTGGATATTCGGCTTGGCCAGGGCCTTCGTCTTAATCCCTAATTGTAGTGTGGGGGAGGCCTGTCCTTTTGTGAGCCCGTATACACCGTTGTCATGCATAATGACAACTATATCTAGGTTTCTCCTCCCCAGTGCTACGAAGTGGCCAGCACCTATCCCTAATAAATCCCCGTCTCCACCGTGGACTACTACTGTCAGATCTGGATTAGCTAGTTTAATTCCTGTCGCGAAAGCTATTGCTCTCCCATGTAGCGTGTGAACCCCGTTGACGTTTATGAAATGTGCTATCTTACCCGAGCATCCAATACCTGAGACAACTACTGTTCTGGACGGGTCTAATTTAAGCTCCTCGAATGCCCTTATGACAGCCGTCAAAATTCCGAAGTTGCCGCAGCCAGGACACCAGTCAACCCACAAATCCGTCTTGTAAGACCTAGGCTCCATGCTTCAACACCACCCTGTCAACGCCTTCGAGGAAAACCTTCTTCAAAGCCTGCTGGAGCTCATCCAGAGTGATCGGTCTACCCGTGAACTTAGCAATCGTTTTCTTGATTCTAACACCTGTCGCCATAGCGATGAGCCCGGCTATTTGGACACCGTAGCTGTGCTCCACAGCCACAATTCTTTCTAACGGGATTAAAGATAGAATCCTCGAGATTTCTTCAACCGGGAAGGGCCATAAGAGTTTTACATTCAAGTAGGCAGCTCTCAAACCCTCGTGGCTAAGGGCTTCAACTGCGTCTAAAGCAACTCCTTTCACAGATCCCCAGCCCACTATTAAATAATCCGGGTCGCTAGCTCCGTACAGAACTACTTTCCTATCCCGGGGTAGCTCGCGGAGTATTAAATCGTTTTTCTCGATCCTCTTAGAGTACATTGCTACTCTATTCTCAGGGTCTTCGACAATGTGTCCGAGCTCGTCGTGTTCGTCTCCAGTGTACCACATTACAGTATCCGGGGTTCCTAAAAAGGCTCTTGGAGATACTGGGTGACCCAGCTCGAACCTCCTGTAGTTTGATCCCCCACTGGATAGTAAGCCCCTCTCTATTTTCAACCTGGATAAATCCGGGGGGATGATCGTCTTGATAGTGTTCGCTAAGAACTTATCCACTAAGTGAATAACGGGCACCTGGTACTTTTCGGCTATGTTGAAAGCCTCTGCAGCGTCATAGAAGGCCTCCTCGTGATCCCCCGAAGATATAACAATTCTCGCGAACTCGCCGTGGCCGGCAAATAGTGCGTTGAATAAGTCGCTTTGGCTACCTCTAGTTGGTTGACCAGTGCTTGGACCTCCTCTCTGGTAATATGTTATCACTACTGGAACCTCGTTAGCGCCAGCCCAAGAAAGGCCTTCAACCATTAAATCGAAACCTGGGCCGCTAGTGGCTGTAGCGCTCCTAGCACCTGTTAGGGCTGCCCCTATCGCTGAGGCTATGGCCGCCATCTCATCCTCTGTCTGCATTACTACTATCGGCCCAATGGGAGTCCCGTCCACCTCTGAGTACTCGTACTTCTCAATAACGAAGCTCTCGTCGGCTGCTGGTGTTATCGGATAGTAGCTTTGGTATCTCAAGCCACCGGCTATCTTCCCCATTGCCACGATATCGTTGCCTGTGACAACCATTAGTTTGCCGGGTTTGTTCACGGGTTTTTCAAGCGCTAATACTCCCTCGTAGCCAGCCATGAGCTCCCTGAGAAGCTCAAGTATCTCCATGTTTTGTAAAACTATTTCTTCTCTACCCGGAAATTGCATGGTTAATGCATACTTCACAGCCTCATTGTCGAGGCCCAGTAGGATGGCTACAGCAGATACAAGAATGCTGCTCACGTATCTCGAGGCTCTCCTAGGGTCGACGCGGTGCTTAGTCATGAGTGTTTTCAGGACATCTGAGAAGCTAACTCCGATAGCCTCGATGCCCCGGCTCTTTTTCATGTATTCGAGGGCGTTTTTCACCACGGGCTCCACGCCGAGTCTCTTGAGCCTCTCCCTAACCTGGTTCTTGGTGGCATCCTCCATGCTCGGTATCTCATCCAGCCTCTTAGCCTCGACGCCGGTATCGTATACCACGAACCCATTCTCGCCTACGTCATCTATGTGGGTGAAAATAGTTTCAGCATCCATGGCCGCCAATATCTCCACCGGGTATCTCAGGGATCTCGGCAAAGATTTCGAGGAGATGGACATGTGGATGTAGCTGTGGCGCCCTGTTATATTCGAGAAGTACTCTCTGTCCGCTATAACCCCATAGCCTCTCCTAGCGAGCGCCCTGGTTAAAATTGCCCCTGATGTCTCTACACCAGCCCCCTGGGGACCCCCTAAGATCAGGGATACCTTATCTCTGGGCATGCATAGAATCACCCCTGAACCCCTAGTCGGATGAATGGGCCTCTTCAGCTACTGCCTCATCAATAACTACGCCAGTGGAGACCAGGTGTCTGCTGACATGCTTCTCAAGCTCTTCAAGGGTGTGAATAACCTCCCTACAGTTTACGCAGTACAGCCAGCCTTGCTCCCTCAGAGCTTTTTTCAACTCGTCTAGTGAGACGGGTTTAAATGACTCACATACAGCTGGCTCCTCATGCAGTTTCGCATCATCCTTGACAACACAGTACCCTATATAGGGAAAGTATATGTTTGGCTTGAAAAACACGCATCTAGAGCAAGTATCTCCCGAAGCCACGGGGCTAGACCTCTTCAGCTTTTTCAACCCTGATCGCGTTGACGGGGCACACGTCTGCCCCTGACTTAGCACACTCGTAGAGTTCCTCTGGTATTTCTCCTATGGAAATATTCTCATCTGTTTTAACGCTATATTTGTCGACCACCCTATTTTTCCCGTTGTCGGAGCCAAGCTCGTAGACCTCGGGACACGCGGCCGGAGCGGCTCCACATGCAATACATTTAGCTCTATCAACTATAACTCTATACCTAGCCATATACAATCACAACCATCCTATTTTAATATCTGTATTGTTCAGTTAAAAACTTTTTATAAGAATCAAACAATAAAACCAAATCCAGGAATACTGGATTCAGCATACTTGCAAATGCTGACCCCAGCAGGTTCATACACAAATAAGGATAGATATTCTTTTCAATTCTTTCTATTGTGTTCGCTAGACCCAGACCTGCTTTATGGGCTTGGAATTGTGGACTTGCACTTTCAATTCTTTCTATTGTGTTCCACTAGAAAATGTTGAGTTGAAGACACCAAAGGGGGTAAGCCTTTCAATTCTTTCTATTGTGTTCAATTGCAGAAGTATCGCAAGATAGAAATGAAATACTAATAGCTTTCAATTCTTTCTATTGTGTTCCACGCATTCTTAAAGATATGGTGAAGTAAATGGATGGAGTACTTTCAATTCTTTCTATTGTGTTCAAAAGGTTGCGCGATGAGATAAACGAGTTATCGTATGAGGACGCTTTCAATTCTTTCTATTGTGTTCGCGTAGATGGTAGCGTAACATTAAATGAAACGGTGGTTTCACTTTCAATTCTTTCTATTGTGTTCTGGACATTGCAAAGCCTCTGAATGTCTCATCTGATACTGTGTCTTTCAATTCTTTCTATTGTGTTCTTCACTCATGTTTTCACCTCGATTTCATATATAGGAGGACAGCTTTCAATTCTTTCTATTGTATTCAGGCTTGAACCAGTTGTAGCGATCACAGCTCAAGATAGAATTGCTTTCAATTCTTTCTATTGTATTCTCTTACACTCAATATATATTCCTTATCCCAGTATATCACCTTTCAATTCTTTCTATTGTATTCAGGCGATGTGATAAGCATCCCTGTTTTCGGTGAATTCACTCTTTCAATTCTTTCTATTGTATTCTTGTTAAAACAGGGTATTAAAGAAGTGTTGAAGGAGGTGAATAACTTTCAATTCTTTCTATTGTATTCTGGAGCACGTGGGTAAGCGGAGCCTGGCACAAGACCTCAGGCTTTCAATTCTTTCTATTGTATTCTGTTGAATTTCTCCACCCACTTCGCTATGGTCTCTTCTTTCCTTTCAATTCTTTCTATTGTATTCGGTATCGTATGTGTTCCTCTTCTTTGACCAGGCCCAGTACTTTCAATTCTTTCTATTGTATTCGCACCCTAGATCCATTTTGGCAAT
>NZ_JAVZPN010000005.1:0-15948 GCF_038881575.1 Desulfurococcus sp.
ATCATCATCCGAGGGCTTGACTATTCACACTCACCGCCACATCATCATCTAATCATAACGCTACCGCCAAAACTTAATAAACTCTCCTCTCATCCCCGCCACAGAAGGGCGAGGCTTTCAGTTGTAAGCCTCTCACAAAAGCTTTTCAACTAGCTCACGTTCTCGAAGTAAAGTACTCTACGGGTCTTGAAGATGTGATAGCTGAGTGGCTTGGGGGCGTAGTAGTCAGAGTGGTGCCTGGGGCTCCAGGGATAGGCTATGCTTACAGAATACTGTCGAGGCAAAAGGTAGTGCTGATTGTTGCAGAGCTCGGTACTGGAGAGAGCACATCACGCATGCTAGCCAGGATACCTACCGAGGCTTATGCTGTTGGCGAGAAGCTCCTACGCGAATTCGTTGAAACAGAGGATTTACTTGTCTTCTTTGAAAATTCCAGGAGATTCACAAGCATGACATTCGACTACAGCACTGCTAACCAAGTAGTAAGCCGTGTCAAAGGAGTTGTAGGCTACTACTTGAAGAAGTCTGCTCTAGTAATGTGGGTTAAGAGAGAATTTGTCGGTAGCGCCCTGGAGGAACTTCGCAAAAGAGGTATTAAAGCCTTCGTGACCACTATATCGCAAACTGGTGCAAGCATTGTACATACCACCCAACCACCCTCGAAGAACCAGCTTGCTTATCAGGGAAAGACTAGTTGAGGGATTTAAGTACGGCCTATTAGTCGAGGAGGGTCTTATAGCTCACGGGCGCGTAGAGTGCTTTGACTACCTCCTCGGCGAGGCTACGCAGCCATTTGCTATGAAAGCTATTGAAGTAGTAGCTAACATACATGCTACTTGCAAGACATCCCGTGATTTCTGTTAATGGAAACACTGTTGCACTTGTACCCAGAGAAGTAGTAGAGCTCTCAAGAGCTACAGGTGCTAAGATAGAGGTGAACTTGTTTCACCTGTATTGGGGACTGAAGATGTCTGAGGTCTACGTGTTTAGGGCTACTATCTCGAAGCTTGGTAGGGGGAGATCTCTAGGCATCTACATCCCTAAGAGCGTTGCCGAGAAGATAGGGCACCTGCATGGAAAAGAGGTGGTTGTAGTTGTCTACACTACTGCTGAATAGAGAGAACATAGAGCAACTCATAGAGGCGGTAAGTAGATAAGGTATTAATCCACGCCCCTTTCAATATTTCCTTGGTGCGCTGCTATGCACCACCAGATTCACCAGATATCTCTTATGAAAGTATTGCTCAAGGCGTACATTAAAAGGCCAAGCTGGCTTATGATTGTAGCCTTAACAATCTTTTTCACCTTTTTGCTACTTCGATTCAGTAGCTTCCTACTTTTACTTCCTATGGCAGTACTAGGGGATTGTATCCACCTACTATTTCTCCTCTACTACACTCTTTTAGCTGTGATGTTGGCACTGTCTGCTAATCCACTTCATGTTCTTGGAGTTGAGCATCTTCTGGTGGCTAGGAAGCTTCTGATACCCTCTGTATTGCTGAATACATTGGTGTTTCTAGTTCCAGCTACTGTAGCAGTTTACATAGGGGTGCTAGAACCTGCAAAAGCTGTGATAGTCTTATTCTTCTTTTCAATAGCCTATCTAACTCTTCTTGTTCGCCCACTCTACGGCGTGATAGCAGGTCTAGTTGTCTATGTATTTGATGCATACACAGCCACAGCCCTCATAATACTTTCGATTGGGGGAGAAATAGTCTATGCGCTTGCAAGAATACCAAAGGTTAAGCTATTAACAATAGGCAAAGTGCCTATAACTATCCAGCACCCGGTTTTCATAGCCCTTCTTATAGGGCCGGCTCTTCTTTCATCGCTAGTCCTTGCATATATTATTCCCAAAGACCAGATCCGGCTTTTCGCCAGCCCATTATCTACTTCTGTTGCCATTGTCGGCCCCTTAGATCCGGCAAAGCATTTTGAGATCTACGCTATTGCCTCGCTGTGGTCAGCCCTTCAATTATTATTGAGGCTTCTAGAGCCCCTGCCTTTCGCAGCCACACGCTTCATTGAAGCTCATTTCGCACCCTATATTCGTGGACTTTACGGAGCATTAATTGTTGCAATAAACATAGCGGTGTCAATGCTCTATGGCACAGCAGTTCTCATAGTTGCATTTGCACCCTTTGTTATAGCTGGTATCGGATCTCTCTCAAACCTTGAAGCAGTTATCGCGGCCTCGGTAAAAGCAGCAATTATTAGTCTTGTCGACCCAGAGAACAAAGACACTTATTCGAGGCTCATACTCATCTACATAGCACTGATGTTTGTGTATGAACAGCTTGTTATACGCTACAACCTATCTCTCACGACCTTAGCCATAACCTCTCTAGCCCCAGTCCTTGCGGTTTACCTCATAGCCATAGCCAAAGGCCTCATTCCTCAGCTATATACGTTCCATGCAAAGAGGTGGTGATGATGAAGTCAATTATTTCCAACCTTCTCCTTCTTATAAGGCACGTAGGCCTGAGACTGCTACTTCTCTATGTGATTGCCGTAATTATAGTTGTGCTACCATGTCTCACAGTATTGAGGTATTGTACAGTATGGAAAGCCATTGATGCCATGCTATATATTAGCTTTGGTTTCATATTACTATTTCTACACGAAGTTGGTCATCTGGTACCTCTTAAGAACAAGGAAGTTGCTGTGTACTGGCAGGGTATGAGGATTGTAGTAGAGGTTGATTGTATAGATACATCATTGCTGTTGTGCTCCGCAGTCTGGAGCCTCATAATACCCTCGATCTTAGCATTCCCTGTAATATTCATATCAAGAAACGCAATCTATATTATGCTCTACCTTGTCATGGTTGTATTATCTCTAGCAGATTTTATAGGGGCATTTAATCAATCTATTGACATGATGACATGAGGAGAAGATATGGTGAAAGATGACTATATGCTTGAGACTCAGGGACTTGTAGTAGGATATCCAGGTAATCCACTCCTTGGCCCCCTCAACCTTAGGTTGCGGCTAGGTGATGTGCTCATAGTATTTGGACCCAACGGATCTGGTAAGACAACTCTTCTCAAGACGCTTACTGGGCTTCGAAAGCCCTTGCAGGGGCGAATAATCTGCTGTGGAGGTGAACCTCGTAGAACAGCAAGCTTTATTTACCTAGTTCCAGAGACCACAACACTACCAGTAAGTATAACAGCTGAAGATTATGTCAAGACTATAGCACTGCTCTACAAGGCTGATAGCGAATCTGTGGAAGAGGCTCTGGCTATTGTTGATATACCAAGAAAGGTGCTTATAGCCAAGCTTAGCCAAGGCCAGAGGAGGCGTCTACAGCTATCTACAGCAATTGTGGTAAAGAAGAAGGTGCGGTTTATAGCAATAGACGATCCCACTGTGGGACTAGATGACGAGGGTCTCCCACTTCTTGCAGACATTGTGAAGAATATCAAAAACTATAGCGCAGTAGTTATAACAAGTAGAGAAAATCGTCTTATAGAGCTATTCCACAAAGAAATCCCAAACACAAGCGTACTTCATACAGATGAGTTGCGCTATAGAGCAACAAAGCAGGCAATAACCCGATCCACTGCCTAAAAGACATGTGAAACAAAGTAATCTTATGGGTTGTATCTCCATTAGCACCTCCTTTACTTCCCTTTTTATCCACATTGCAAAAAGATATTAACCAATGTAAGAATAATTATATTCTGTTATGCATTCCTACAACATCATGTTTAAAGCTAAGTGTAAAACAATTACGTGGTGAGTCATCTAAGAGTTTTGGTGTCTTATTCACACCCACTTCTGAATAAATCAACAAGATATCTTCAGAAACTATCTTTTCTTTGCTTGCCCGTTTCATCTTTTAGACAATATCATACATAAGTTCGTGCTTTTAATGAACTAGTGTGCATGTTCTAAGCATAACTTCTATTGTATTACTCTAAAATTTATCATGGTGATAAAAGTTGAAAAACCGTCCCAGCCCATACTATGTAGTAGGGGATTAGAAACTATGAACCACAGTGTTGTGCGATACATTGCCTTAGCAGTACTAGTCATAGTATTAACGTTACTGATTAATACAATATCTCTTATAGGCATTACACTGTACTCCATTGCAACACACAGCACTCCAAGCCTGCTTGTCAATGTGGAGAAATCTGGCAATGCAACAATATTTGAGGCCACACCACTTCTCATCATAATAAGTGCTGCAATCGCATCTACGATTACATATGGTATTGCCCAGAGAACCTCAAGAAAGCTATATATCCCCGTAGTAATTGTAGTGCTTATTATAATAGTAATAGCAATATTCGGCATTCTAGCAGCTTGTGGTATTGCATGTCCCTACTTTACATGCGGAGGAAGGGGGGTAGAATACTGCGATATGCAAGTAGGCTGGGTATATGTAAAGTACATTTGCGATTGTGCTTAAATCATATAGCCTGAAGTATTTTAAAATGTTTTATCATGAATAACAGTCCTACTTCATAGGAGTCCTACTTTATAGACTGAAGGCCATCATGATTGTGCTACAACCATCCCATATAATTAGTATTGAGAAAGCTTGTGGCAACTCATATATTATTTGGGAATCTCTTCAAATTCGCTAAGGATCCTACGGTTAATCAGGATGATAAGCAAATTTGCTAAGAGACAACTTGTGCCACACGGAGTGCTAAAGAGCTTGAAGAAGGACTACGTGTGGTGCTTGTAAATCCAAAGGGTGCATCTAATTCAGACGAGTGCAAGAGAGTCATGAAAATAAGAGGGCTAAACAGGCACACAGTATCTACATATCTAGTGACACCAAGGTGGCTAAGCAAAATTGATATCAACCAACATGAACTCTCATGAAAACCAAAACAACAGTCAAAAAGCAGAACCATTCGTTTATCCTATCTTTCTTCTTTTCTACTAAGAGGCGAGATTTTTGGCCTTCTCTCTGTCTATTGTGTCTTCCATGTGCTCAGGCGTGTCCCTGTGGACGAAGTGGAAGCCCCTAGAAGCAACCTTGAGCACTCCTAAACCATATAAAATAACCCCCTAGGGACAAACGGTTACGTGGTGTTAGACCACGTGGTATACTTCGCTTAAGGGCTTTCTCTTTCGCGGAGTTGGTGTTTCTGCGGGGTAGCCTACTGTTATTACTGCCTGGAGCTCTAGACCTTCTGGTGGATTCAGTACTCTATCAAACTCGCTTTTCAGAAGTAGTGGTACACCAAGCCACACTGCTCCAATATCCTGGACCATGCTGCTAGAATAAGGTTTTCAATAGCTGTTGACAAGGATTGGATTGCCATTAGTTTCTCGTACTCATCGTATTCATCGCTATAGAGCCTACGCCTCAGGTCTACGTAGGCTACTATGTACAGAGGTGCGTAGTATATGCCTCCATCTATTCTAGCCATCCACTTAGCCACGAAGTTCTCGGGGAGTGGTTGCCTCAGAACGCTTTTGATGTACACTTCGTGGGCTCTTTTCAGAAGCTCGTGAATGGCCTTTCTCTTACTATCGCTTTCAACAACTATGAAGTACCACTGTTCACCAGCTGAAGCAGTGGGAGCCCTAGTAGCTGCTTCTATGAGCTTTTCAACAACACTTCTTGGAATTGGATCTGGCTTATACCACCTAATGCTAGTTCTAGTTAGAAGAGTTTCTAAGAAGCAATTATAAGTATGTAGCACGCGTAGTCACCTGCGCGCTTCTCACATAGCACTGCAGAGTAAATATATTCTTAAATGCAGGACCTTACAGATGTAAACCCGGAATAGATGCGGGGAACTAATGAACTACCCTAAAGGGAACCCCCGCCCTTCAGGACGGGGAGGAGGTCAGCTTGACGCCTAGCTTTAGAGCTGAAAAGTCAAGAACTCGAAGGCACCTTGCAGAGTACTGGCACTTAGAGCCCGAAGCCGCATGGTACAGTATGCATGACATGATGAAGGTTGCTGAAGAGCTCGTAGCATACATTGTTGAAAAAGTATTGGAGGAGAGGAGGGATCTAGAGGATCTCGGCAGAGACATTAGTACCCTCAAGAAGGCGCTGAATACGCCATACCCTGCAATAAAGTACGGTGAAGCAATAGAGATGTTTCAGAAGAAAGGAGTTAACATAGAGTGGGGTGATGACCTGGAAGCAGATGAAGAAAGAATTTTGACAATGGAGTTTGAAACACCATTCTTCATCATGCACTTTCCAAAGCACATTAAGAGCTTCTACATGAAAGTAGACAGGTCACGTCCCGATGATGTTCTAGGCTTTGACTTCCTAGCACCAGAAGGCTATGGAGAAATAATTGGCGGTGGCGAGAGAGAAGACGACTACGATGTGCTCTACCAGAGAATAGTTGAGCAGGGGTTAAACCTAGATGACTACATGTGGTACCTAGACTTGCGAAGGTACGGTAGTGTGCCTCACAGTGGGTTTGGACTTGGCATAGAAAGAGCCGTTATGTGGATAGCAGGCTTAGATCACATAAGAGATGCTATATCATTCCCACGCTTCAGGGAGAGGGCTTATCCATAACGAACGTGGTAAGACACCTTAGTGCTGGTGCTGGTAGGGTTGATTGGCAACACTATTTATGCTGAGCTCTCGAAGGTATATACCATTGAGCTTGAAGACTTCGTAGCACCGAGGCTTAGTGAAGTATCCTTATTCGAGTTCATAGTAGCTGTAATGCTGAGCCAGAACACGGGTGATGAAAACGCCTGGGGCCTACTCGAACTTAAAGTCTGCTCTTGGAGAATTAATGCCTGAACTCGTAGTATCATCGAGTACAGAGTACGTAGCAAGCCTCATCAAGCCTGCTGGAATGCACTACCAGCGGGCAGTTAGAATTCGCAAGCTCGCAGAGATTTTCCTGAACCGCAACGTAGAGAGCGAACTACTAGGCTACATTAAAGCTGGACTACTCGACAAAGCCCGCAGAGTTCTCACCGAGCTACCTGGCGTAGGAGAGAAGACAGCTGATGTCGTACTACTAATGAAGTACGGTGTTCCCACGTTTCCCGTAGACACGCACATTACAAGGATTACTCTGAGAATGGGGTTTGTTAGCAAGAGGAGCTACGGAGCAATTAGGACTTTTTGGATGGAAAACACTAGCCCAGAGTACTACAAGCCCCTGCACTTGCTCTTGATAACACACGGTAGGCAGACGTGCAAGGCTCGCAAGCCTAGTTGTACTACATGTGTGATTAAGAAGTACTGCAAGTATGCAGAGAGCTTGTAGCCATGACTAGGGGTAGCTTGCTCAAGAAGCTTGCTGCTGAAGTTCTCGGAGAGGAATTTGCAAGCAAGATCTGGAAGAGAGTAGAGTTTGTTGGTGACATAGTGCTTATTAGAGTATCACTCGGAGTAAACCCACTAACTTGAAGCCTCTAGCCGAGGAGCTCTTGAAGAGGTTTCCATACATTAAGAGCGTGTGGGCTGTAATACCAGGCATTGAAAGCCCATATAGGCTCAGGAAGCACGTGTGGCTGGCAGGCGAGCAAAGGAGCGAAACAGTGTACAAGGAACACGGGTGCTACTTCAAAGTAGACATAAACAAGGTGTACATATCACCAAGCCTTAACTACGAGCACTTGAGAATAGCTAGGGCTGTGAAGAGTGGTGAAGTAGTTGTCAACATGTTTGCGGGTGCAGGGCTCTTCAGCATAATCATAGCTAAGCACGCAAAGTTGCAAAAGGTTTACAGCATAGACATAAACCCTAGATGCATACTACTACATGGTTGAAAACATCAAGCTCAATAAAGTAGAAGACGTGGTAGAGCCTATCCTAGGAGATGCTAAGGACCTTGTTCTAAATAGGCTTAGGAGTAGTGCTACCAGGGTTCTAATGCCACACCCAGAATTGGCACTAGACTACCTAGGTTACGCTATGGAAGACCTGCAGAATAGAACTGGCTGGGTTCACGTCTACTTATATGTCCACACAGATCGCGGAGAACATTGGAGGGGCAAGAGTAGACGCATACTAGAAAGCAAGCTAGCAGAACTAAGTATACGAACCTGCGAAATACGTAACATCAGGAAGGTTAGAAACGTGGGTCCACGCATGCACCAGGTTGTCCTAGATGTCCTCGTGCAGAGCAGCTAGCTTCTTCCTTAGTTACAAAAATACTAAAATTTGGAATAGCTGAGCTAAAACTTGGTTCTACTTCGACTTCATAGCACCTAACACCTATGTCGAGAAAGCTTCTGAAGAAGGCCTTTCTGCCCTACAAATGCTCCATAAGCATCGCTCTCTACTTTTACTGCTAGATTTGGCCCGGGGAAGTCTACGTCTACTACATGCTTGTATATCCAGCTCACGGGATGCACAGCTCTAATGAATGGCTTGAAGTCTAGTGTTAGCTCAACCCCACGTAGCCTCATTTCAACGTCTTTTTCAATAGCATTTATTCTCTCACCACCTTTTCCAATAAGCCTACCCAAGAATCCTTCCTTTGTTACTATGAGTGCATCTGGTGTGTGCTCGCTTGTTATGTTAAACCTCTTCTTGAGCTCAATAAGGTTTACAACTGTTATAATATCTGCATCGGGTGCGTGAATTCTCGCCGAGGATATTACTTGTCTTTCAACATCATCAAGCCTCCTAGCCCTCATCTTAGACTCGGGCAGCAACTTAATGCCAAGCCTAGCACCCAGTCTCACGATGTCCTTTAGGCCTAGGTCAACTATCCTTGCCTTTTCTTCACCCATGAGCAGCTCTCTCAATAGTGAAGCTGAATCTCTGCTACCAATACTCCTCTGGAGACATATGGACACTCTGAAACCGTACGGGCCAAGAAGAAGCAAGTAGAATGAACCCGTGTCCACAAGTAGCCAAACTAATGGATATGGGCAAACACCCTTAGAGCGCTATGGGTATTAATAACGGGTGATCACACCACTAACTGACTCGCTAATATAAGTTGTCTAGGCACAGATCTCCGAAAGGTAGGGAATGGTTGAATGGTATAGTATTAAATACCCTTCCATAAAGTAATTTTTATCCAGGGGCCCGTCGTCTAGCCTGGACTAGGATGCGGGGTTCGGGACCTCGAGCCGCTGAAGAGGCGGAACTCCCCGTGACCCGGGGTTCAAATCCCCGCGGGCCCACTGCGTCTCGGTTTTATGTATCTTGTTAAGAATCCTATTGCTAGGCCTAGTGTCAGCAGTAGTATAGACAATGGTATGTCAACTATGAGTTCTCGTAGTATGAATGTGCTGGTGTTGTTAGCACCTTGTATTGTGATGGTTTCAATTGTTGACACTATAATGCTCGTAGTTGTTGTTATCACGTATGGAACGGAGAAGGGGTAGTAGATAGTTCTCCTCTCAGTTAACGTGGTGGTGGCTGTATATGTATGAGATTCCGTCTTAGTCGTTGTCACTGTTGTCGGTAATGTGGTTGTTACAGTGGTTGTCATGGTTTTCGTGATCGTGGCCGTCACAGTATAACTCGCTCTGCCCCCTGTGCTAAAGGAGTATATTATCCAGGAGTACGAGCCTCCCTCAGGCTCTATAACGTATCCCGCGATATACACCCTATCGGAGTCGCTTGATGCTTTACCAACCCATAGGAAGCTACCTTGCGCCAGGCTTTTGAATGCAACTGTTTTAAGGTTTTTATCCAATACCTGGAGGTATTGTTTTCTTTCCCCGTATAGTTCATTTGTCCCGAAGACATAGATTAATCCCCTGGCGTACGCTATCTTAATCGCTGGGGAGAAATCGAGTTTTAAGCTGTCAACGATATCTCCATACTTATCGAGTTTCAACACGGCCCCGCTATACCCTAGCGTGATATACGCGTACCCGTCTTCATCGAATACTATCCCGGTTGCACCGTGATAATTTGTTGAGTTAATACTGCTTATTCTCGTGAGGTTAGAGCTTAGGATTTCGATCCGTAACATGCCACTTGAATTATTGAACCCCATCGAGCCAACTACCCATATATCCCTGGTCACAGGATTCACCCCTATGGCTCTCGGCAGGTCACTCATTACGTTGCCGATACTAGGATTTACGTTGTATGTAGCTAAGACCACTCCAAGAGCACTGGGATCTCGTTTCTCAATCACCCACTTCTCTGTCCCGGGATCGCTCCCGAACCCAGATACATAGATGTAGCGTCCATCATACGTCACACTTAATGCCCCTGAAGGCGGACTATAATTACCGAGGTAGCTTTCAATGAGGTTTAAGTCTAGGTCGAAGCCTAGAATAATCCATCTCCCGGCATACCAGTTGGATCCTTCAACCCCTACAACCACTAGTTTATCCCCGGCTACCGTGCAATCACTTAGGAGTAAGGATTTGCCGTAGCCGTCACTATTCCAGGAGCTAATTAATGAACCATCATATATGCTCCTCTTCTCGATTATTGCTGGATACCCTATAACGTAGAGGTAATTCCCGCTGACACAGGTGCTTGTAGCATAGCTAGTTTGAGAGGTATTAGAATACTGTATCCATAGGGTATCGGCTACATTATATATAGTTTCACCAACCGTTGTAACGATGGATGGAAGTAGGAATAGCATTATAAATACCATGGCTAGGAAACCTGTTGAAACACCTTGGTTCATGCTCCCACAAATATCTAAATACTCCCTAACCATATGTATTCCTTAAGATACATTAATAACTTTTATAACGATATTCCGGCGTCTAGAGGCTGGAATGATTGGAGAGCATTATATACTAGTAACAAGTCGTGGACTGGGATCTTTTTGGTGTTTAGGGAGGGTTTATATGGGTTGATTGTTGGAGTATTTATTAAGGAGTCCGTCTAAGTGATGGGAGTGTTGCTCAAAGCCTGGGCAGGTATCCCATAGATGGGAGTCACGTGTTGTTGAACTCGACTACCATCCATGAATCCATGAAATGAACTGGGCCGGGTGGAAGCCCTAGATGAAACCATAAACTTATATAAAATAACTTGGAATGAATACCCAGGGAGAAATGGATCATGGATTTACATGAGACTAGGTTCAGGCTTTCTGAGGACTCTGTACTGGATAAAACCGGTTTGAGGAAGGATATACTATCCCTTATTTACTCCTATAGATTCACCAAGATAAAGGTGAAGGATGGAGATAGAGAAGTATGGATCTATGGTGGCCCTGAGAGAGACTACGTGATCATACCTAGAGCTTTCTGTAGTTGCATGGATTTCGCTATCAGGGTTGTCTCCCGTGGGGAGGCACCATACTGTAAACACTTATTGGGGCTTGAGGTAGCACGTAGACTAGGTAAGTATAGAGAGGTAGAGGTGGAGGTGCAGGACTTAATCAAGGTTGTCAGAGAGGTGTTCACTAAGGGGTTCTCGAGGACTCTACGTAGAATACTATATAAATACTGAGCTAATGGTTAGATTAATCGGTGAGTAATATGGGTAGAAGGAGGAAGAGGAGAAAGATTATCAAGAAGGCGGTAAGAATCCCCGTACTCTTCCAGTGCCCTAACTGCGGGTCTCACACGTTATCAGTGACGTTCAGGAGGGAGGATTCTGGTAGAAAAGCCATAATCTCGTGCAGTAGATGCGGGCTCTACTATGAGTACAATAATGTACCCTCAATATACCAGAGCGTTGATGTATACAATAAGTTCATTGATTTATTCGAAGAGGGTAAGATAAGCGTTGAGTTCAAGCCAGTAACAGGGGCAGGAGAAGAGATCAGCGAGGAGGAGATAGTAGAGGAGCTAGAGGAACTCGGCGAGGAAATCGGTGAAGAGCGGGATGAAGAATAAGGTGTTTAATTACATAGTGGGAAAGATAGCGGGAGGAGAGAAACTACACTTCACCCTAGTAGACCCTGATAAGGTAAGCAGGCTCGATGAATTAGAGAAGTTAATGGATATAGCCAGTAGTGCCGGTACCGATGCCTTTCTAATAGGTGGGAGCACTAGTGTAACCCCGGAGGAGGCTGGGGCTACAGCTGAAGTACTTAAAAAGAGCGGTCTTCCCGTGGTGGTTTTCCCAGGTAATTTAAATTGTTTAACACCTAAAGCTGACGCGGTATTATTCATGGTCCTAATGAATACCATGGAGCCATACTACTTAATGCAGGTGCAGGTCCTAGCCGCTCCTCTAATACGTAAATATGGTCTTGAAACCATTCCAACAGGCTACATAGTCTTCAACACTGATACAGCTGTAGGGCATATTGGCAGAGTGTATCCAATACCATACTCGAAGCCCGAGCTTGTTCTAGCATACGCGTTGGCAGCTGAAATGATGGGGTTTAAACTACTCTACCTGGAGGCTGGCAGTGGTGCCCAAAGCCACATACCACCAGCCTTCCCCGGGATCGTTAAGAAGCATACTGAGTTGATCACTATGGTCGGCGGGGGTATTAGATCCCCTGATACGGCACTTGAGTTGATTAAGGCCGGGGCAGATATCATAGTTACCGGTACTATAATGGAGAAGGATCCCGAGAGAGGGGTAAGTATTATAAAAACAATCAAGAACTACCGGGGCTGAGATACTTCTTTCTAAATGCCTCCTCTAGATCTATATTTACCAAGTTAGCTATGCTGAGAAGCCATGCGAATACATCGGCTAGTTCTTCCTCAAGCATAGATTTATCCATGTGTAGCAGTGCCTCAGCTAACTCGCCTACTTCCTCTGTGAACCATGTAAAGGTAGCGAATACGCCTCTTGCACTATCCCTTTCATAGTATTGTCTCCTAATATATTCCTGCATGGTCTTTACGTCCATCCAGCCACACCATGCCTTGACAATATATAAAAGCCTCAATAGGGATTAATTATCTCTCGGAGGCGGCGTCCATGAGTAAGAAGGGTAGGCGTAGAAGAGATACCCCAGGCATGTTTTCGGCGGCTGGATTAGTTAGATATTATGAGGAGAGTGATGTAGGCTTAAAACTAAAACCCCATATATTAATCGCTATTATGGTGGCGTTCACGGTTGCGGTAATAGTTTTATCGAAGCTTGCCCCCTTGGCCTAGATATAGGTTACATGTGCTTCTTGATCCACTCCCAGTTCGCATCCATCTGCCTCCTTATCTCGCTTAGCAGTTCTTCCGTTATATTCCTGTACCTCCCTTGTAGCTTAATATATTCCTCGATAGGCTTCCTCTTACTTGGATCCATGTAGGCCCTACTCGGGCTGGATATCGTGAGTTTTCCATCGTGGTACTCGTAGAGTATCCATAATCCTGTTTCAACAGCTAGCTTGGCCATTCTCACTGTATATCTTGGATCAAATCTCCAGCCTATTGGGCATGGTGCATGGAGATGTATGAACTTGAATCCCCTGATCCCTTTTGCTTTCTGTAACTTATTGTAGAAGTCATGGGGATACCCTATACTTGCTGTAGCAACGTATGGTACACCATGGGCTATCATTATCTTTGCCACGTCTTTCTTGGGCTCTGTTTTACCCTTGATAGGTGTCGTAGTAGTCCATGCGCCGAGCGGCGTGGACGAGCTTCTCTGTATACCGGTGTTCATATAAGCCTCGTTATCGTACATTATGTACAATATATTGTTATTCCTCTCGGCTGCACCACTTAAACTAGCCATGCCTATGTCAGCTGTACCACCATCTCCTGCCCATGCCACCACCTGGACATCCAGGATGCCCCTTCTCTCGAGGGCCTCAGCAACCCCGGATGCTACAGCCGCTGCCGAGGCAAATGGGACATGTATTATACTTGTCTTCAATGAGTGAAACGGGTATGTCCCCACGACTACTGAGGAGCAGCAGGCTGGTATAACTAGTATCATTTTCTCCCCGAAGACAGCTGAGAGAACCTTCCATGCCATTGGTATAGGGCATCCTGGGCAGGCAGCGTCTCCCGGTAATACTATATCCCTCATATTATATGGTATAGGGGGCTTGGGTCTACCTGTAGACACATATATCACCTCCTGATCCTCACCCATTTAAAGCCGGGTGGTTGGCCATTCTTTTCAACCTCGTCTATGAACTCCTTTGTAAGCTTGTAGAAGTCCTCGGTTGTAACGTTGACGCCGGCGATTCCTGCCACGATGTTGGATACATAGGGAGGGTTCCTTGTGTAGGTTAGTAATCCACCTGCTAGATCCGTGAATATTGGGCCATATGAGCCGAAGCTTATTGATCTATCGTATACCAGCACTCCTTTGCTGCTTCTAATTACCTCCCATATGTCTTCCATCGGGAATGGACGGTAGTATCTTATACGTATTAATCCAATGGGGTATCCTTCATTACGTAGCTTTTCCACTGCCTCCATGAGATCACCACTCCAGGCACCCATTGATATAGTAATGTATTTTGCATCACTGCAGTGGAAACATTCTATTAGTCCACTATATTTTCTTCCAAATAGCTTATTGTACTCATTAGTAACCTCCTTGATCACTTTCTTCGCCTCATTCATCGCCTCCTGTATTCCACAGAAAATATTCTCCGTATCCTCAGGCATTGTTAGCCCGCCTACTGCAAGCGGGGTGCTTCCATCGATAATGTACCCCTGTCTACGGGGGCCAAGCCACTCTCTAACCATTGATTCATCAGGTATGTCGACAGGCATCGTAGTGTGTCCTAGTATGAAGCCCTCAAGTCCAACCATGGCTGGGAGGTATACCGAGGGGTCTTCACTGATCTTGAAGGCCTGTAGCACTAGGTCTAATGCCTCCTGGTTATCCATCGCATAACTCATTATCCAGCCGGCGTCGCGTTGATCCATAAAGTCGCTATGGTCAGGCCATATATTCCACGGGGTATTAATTGTCCTAGATACTATAGCCATAACCATGGGTATCCTGGCCCTGGATGCCCAGTGTACTACTTCATGCATGTAGAGGAGTCCCTGGCTGCTTGTCGCGGTGAATACTCTGGCACCGGCTACGGCTGCCCCGAAGCATGCCGCTAGTGCTGAATGCTCTGATTCAACCCTGATCATCACTGAATCTAATTCACCGTTCTCTATCATTTCCGAGAGTTTCTCAACTATGCTTGTCTGAGGTGTTATCGGATAGGCAGCTATTACATCCGGCCTTGCAAGTTTCACCGCGTATGATACGGCGTAGTTCCCTGTTAAAGCCTTCTTCACACCCACATTACTTCACCTCCTCAACAATGCTTATCGCGTTAACGGGGCATACGTCGGCGCATACCCCGCATCCCTTGCAGTAGTCATAATCTATTTTTACACCGGTTTCGGGTTCAACCCTTATAACGTTCACTGGGCAGAATATTTCGCATTGGTAGCACCGGGTGCACTTAGATTGGTCTACTACAGGCTTGGTCGTCCTCCAGAACCCTGTTTTACCAGCGACTCCTATGCCAGGCCTTGTTAAAGGTAGTTGCCCGGTTTTAGGTGGTGTTACATGTATACTCATAGCCTACACCTCGAGAACTAGTTTGGTCTCATGGTAAGCACGCTCGGCGGCCCTCATGTTGAGTTCGCCAGCCTTGCCGCCTTCAAAATAGTTCATAATTGCTTTCTTAACGCTTTCAATTGTGAGCAGTCCTGTGGCTTTCGCGAAGGCGCCCAGCATGCTCGTGTTGACTACGGGCCATCCGGCGATAACTAGCCCTAGGTCTCTAGCTATCTTCGTGGCGTCAACCCTATATATTCTTGCCCTGCCATGGTGATTGATGCTTTCCATTGGTATCTCATCCTTCTCGGTGTTCACTACAACTATACCATTCTCTCTCAGTAAACTCCTCTTAACGACTCCTAGATCCAGTAGTCCAGGATCCAGCACGATGATCACGTCGGCCTCATTAAACATCCCGTGTCTAAGTATCGGCTTATCGCTTAACCTGGCGAACGCTGTTACAGGGGCGCCTCTTCTCTCAGCGCCGAAGAATGGGAATCCCTGGCCGTGTTTACCCTCGAGCATTGCTGCCTCTACTAGTATATTGGCTGCTGTTACAGCTCCTTGCCCTCCTCTCCCGTAGAATAATATCTCATGTAGCATTATTATACACCTATATATA
>NZ_JAVZPN010000005.1:16044-143011 GCF_038881575.1 Desulfurococcus sp.
ATGGGAATCCCTGGCCGTGTTTACCCTCGAGCATTGCTGCCTCTACTAGTATATTGGCTGCTGTTACAGCTCCTTGCCCTCCTCTCCCGTAGAATAATATCTCATGTAGCATTATTATACACCTATATATACACCTATATATCGATCGATACAATACATATTTTGGGCTAATAAATCCAACGGTTAAGACTATCTCTTCATATCGCTCCCTTGTGAATGAATATATTTTAACCACGTATAGAATTAGTTATCAGGGGTGGGTCAATTGTTTAAAGCTGTCTACCCTAATGCATCGAAGATGAAATATATTACACAGGCTATCGCGAAAATCACTGATGAAGCACCAATCTACGTGACACAGGAAGGGTTGGAGGTCAAGGTATTAAGCCCTGATAAATCGATGCTTAGCATAGTTAGAATACCTGCCATGAGCTTCGAGGAATATAGTGTTGAAAAAGAGGAGTCCTTCATCGTTGCATCAACGGATTTAAACAAGATAATGAGGCGTGGGACAAGGAACGATGTGTTAGTTATGGAGCTTGACAGGAGTAACAATGTGTTAAATATAGTGTTTAGAGATAGGAAAACAGGGCTTGAAAGGGTTTTCCAGCTAGAGCTATTACCGAGAACACCGGAGCCGGTTCCAGAATTAAACATTGAGCTAGGGGTAGTCGTTAAAATGATGGTTGAAGACTATATGAATATAATCGGGGACTTGAAAACCATTGGTGAGGAAGCAGTATTCGCTTATGAGGAAAACAAGTTAAAGATATCCTCCTCGGAGCAGCAGAAGGAGTATGTAGGCGTATTCACAGAGGGCTCGCCGCTCCTATACGCGTATTCATCGGTTGAGAAAGCAAGGGCAGTCTACAGTATCGACCTGCTGGCTGTAACAGTCAAACCGGCTTCAGCATCTAAACAGGTGACTATATCCTTTGACACGGATAAACCAGTGAAAGTAGAGTACGAGCTAGCCGGGGGAGGTCAACTAATATACTGGGTTGTCCCAAGAGTAGGCTAGCTGGTTAGAGGAGCTATCTAGGCCGAGGGCTTCCTGCTCTCACTGCTTAATTTCCCAAGTAGCTCCATTAATAGCTTCCTACGCTCCTCGGGGCTGGCAACCCTTGGTTGAGCAGGTTTCTCTAGTACGGCTTCAACGCGCCAAACCGGTCTAGGGCACTCGCTTCTCTTCAGGCATGATATACAGCACTTGGCATCAACTAGTAGGTTCTGGAACAGGGTGCATTGTTTAACAGGGCTGTAGTAGCCGCATACATCGCATCTCTCCCAATATATCGTCAATGTCGACACCCCTGAGTTTAATAATAGCTATGAAAATATTATAATGATGACGTAAAATACGTTATTCTAGCTGGTTTAAGGTGGTTTCAGCCGTGTTGAAGATTTTAATCGACCTAGCTAAAAGCCCTCGGATAGTGCTGGATAAGGAAGAGGCTCTAAGGTTGCTCACGGAGTATGCAGTCTTAAAGAAGTCGAGGGATCTAGAGGAGGCGATTAGGATAGTGAGAAATTTCACCGAGTACCTGTCTTACTCTAGGAGGAAGTTCGAGGAATACATTAACGTACCAAAGGATCCGGGGGATGCTCTGAGGGGCCGGGTCGTAGTGCATAGGATCAGGTTGTTTATGGATGGTGCCAGGGAGATGGTTGAGATAGTTTTCGATAGAAGAATTAATATCGATGAACTAGTCTCCATACTTAAAAAGATGGGCTTCACCGAGGTTACTATTGAGGAGCAGAGGATCTAACCTCCTCTCAACCCTAAAGAGCTGGGTTTTCAGTTGTAAGCTATTTTTTCTTCTCCTTTCTGCTTTTCTTCCCCTTGCTTTTGCTTTTACTTGTCTTCCTCTTCTTCCCTTTACTCTTCTTCTTAGCCTTCTTCCCAGTGGTCTCCTTTGCGGTCTCATGGGTTTTCTCATGTTTATCATGGGATAGCTGTGTCGGGATTATTTTAGTCAACTCCTCTATGCTTGCCTCCCCCTTCAGTATCCTACGCCATGTTTTCGTGACGTCTAGTAATAGCTTCAACTGCTCTATTTGTACTTCCTTCCCTTCTTCTTCCTCGTATTCCTCCTCTATCATCTCTTCTTCTAGGGTAATGTCTTCCTCGTATTCCGTCTCGTTTTCATTAAATAAAAGCATGACTTACACCCCTCTCTTGTTTAGAAAATGTTTTTATCTAGATTTTAAACTAAGATTAACCGATAATTACAGCTGAAAGCCTCGTCCTTCAGGGCGGAGGGGTTGTCAGAACTAGGAGCCTCATTCTTTAAGGTGAGGTGTTGTAGTGTTTATATTGTTTTGATGCTGATACTATAATAAGATGACATAGTATTGTTGGTGTATACTCCTAGTGTATGAGCTATTCTTTCTCCCAGGATGCAAAAAGAAACCGTTCCTATGTATTACTGTTATTACTTTCTTGTTCGTATGCGAGTCAACATAATGCCACTCACACGTGTTGTAGCCGATTATCTTAGCCCTAAACCTCGATATGGTATTTCCTGAGTGTTTAAACTGGTTTAAAGCCCTTAGATTAAAACGGGTAGCTGAGTAGCCATGAGCGGTATTGTAGAATGCATCAGGAAGCTGGGATACAAGAGTTTCACAGAGCTTCAGAAAAAAGCTTTTAACAAGGTAGCTGGGGAAGGCAGGTCAGTGTTAATACTGGCTCCAACCGGTAGTGGTAAAACAGAGGCTGCTGTGTTACCGGTTTTCTACAGGGTTAGAGTTGAAGGGCTGAAACCCATCGCGGTAATCTACATTACTCCCCTAAGGGCTTTAAACAGGGATATTGAGGGGAGAATCAAGAAGATTGCATCCTGCTTCGAGCTCAGCGTCGCAGTAAGGCATGGTGATACGCCTGAGAAGGCGCGCAGAGAGCTAGCTGATAACCCGCCCCATGTATTAATCACCACGCCCGAGTCATTCGCGTACATAATTGTCAACGAGAAGCTCCGCCATTACATCGCTAACACAAGGTACTTGATAATCGATGAATTCCATGAAATGGTGAGGAGTAAGCGTGGACTATTATTCCTGACAATACTATACCTACTCGGGGAGTACCATGGCTTTAAACCATTAAGGATAGCGCTATCTGCAACCCTCTCCAACCCTAGTGAGTACCTTAAACTGTTATCCCCTATAGGTGAAGATGTAGAGGTCATCGTGGATGAATACGTTAAGAAGATGGATGTAAAGGTTGTGGTATCCGGTAAACCCGGCTTGCTGAGTCTACTGGGTGATGACTCCGTTGACCCTAGGTTATCCTATATAGTGGATGCTGGAAGAAGGTATAAGGGGGTACTGGTTTTCACGAACACGCGCTCGCTTGCGGAAATGCTTGGTTCCCTACTGAGGAAGCTTATCGAGAAGCATGGTTTAGACCTCAAGGTGGGTGTGCATCATGGTAGTTTATCCCGTAGTCGCAGAGAGGAGGTTGAGTCTGGATTTAAACAAGGAGAATTAAATATATTGGTTGCTACATCGAGTATGGAGCTCGGTATAGATATCGGGCACATCGACTTCGTTATCCAGTATTTATCGCCCAGGCAGTCCTCGAGGCTTATTCAAAGGATTGGGAGAAGCGGGCACAGGCTTAAAGGCATCGGCCGTGGGGTGGTGTTGAGCACGATCAATCTACTACACCTATTGGAATCCCTGATCCTCGTTGACGAGGCTTTGAGAAATAAAGTGGAGAAGGAAGAGGTGATATCTAAACCGCTTGATGTCCTAGCATACGCCATGGCACTACTAGTCCTCTTGAATCCTGGTGGTGTCAACAGGGATGAACTATATGATAGGCTGGTGAGGCATGTTCTATACCGTGATCTATCCCCCGAGGAATTCAATAGGCTAATCGAATACATGGTCTACACACACGTCTTAAGGGATGATGGAGGATTACTTAAGCCCACTAGAAAGACTAGGCTCTATGTCTATAGGACATCAATGATCCCTTCTACAAGGGACATCCATGTCGTAGAGGTTTCAACAGGTAGGACCATAGGCTCCCTAAACGAGGAATACGTTATACTGAGGCTTAGGCCGGATGACGTGATCATTCTAGCAGGGGAGGCATGGAGGGTAATAGGATTTGATGATGAAAAAGGGCATCTCTATGTTGAGAAAACAAAGGGTGACTACGCCGAGTCGCTCATACCGCACTGGGAAGGCGAGAATATACCGGTTGACACGCGTGTAGCGTTGAGAATTGGTGAGGTAATAGACTATGTAAAGAAGAATAAGAGCCTCCCAGAAGAGCTTAAGAAGTTGTTGGAGACTAATGTGGAGATACCTTGGAGCCTCGCCGAGGAATTAAGCGGGTATAGCAGGATATATGTCGACTACGTGGAGAAAATGAACCTTCTCATCATAAATATTAATGCTGGAAGCAAGGTGAATAGTTTAATACGCGACGTCATCACGTACCTGCTTAGACAGAGATTCCCCATCGTGGATTTCACATCGTATTCTTCTCCCTACGCTGTCTTGGTGAGGGTGAAGGGCTATATATATCCGGCTGAACTGATCAATACCGTTAAAACGATAATCATAAACCTGGGGAAATACATCGACAACAACGCGTTCCTAAGGAGTATTGTGAAGGATAGCCAGGCATTATACTGGAGGATATACCAGGTTGCCCAGAGATTCGGAGCTATAACGCCTGGGGAGACCGGGGTGACGAAGTCCATGCTTAATGCATTAGCCGACACCATTATAGGTGAGGAAGCATTTAAGGAAGTCCTTATAAAGGACTATGACTTGGAGTCGGCTCGGAGCATAGCCTCATTAATTACCGGGGGAGGCATAAGTGTTGAAACCAGGGTCTACGATGACCTGGCTAGACACCACTTGGAGATACTCGGGTATATTGAGCTACCTATTAGGAAGGATGTTGTAAACATAGATATATCCCAGTACTTGGAGAGACTCCTTGAGAGAGAACTAACACTACTATGCCTTAAATGCGGGTACATCAAGCAAGGCAAGGTGAGGGAGCTACTCGAGATAGGTAAGTACTCATGTCCCAGATGCGGTCTTGCCACGTTAACTATTGTTAAAGGAGATGTGGAGGAGGAGAAAGGCATCGTTGAAAAGTTGAGGAGAGGGATGGAATTGAAGGGTGGCGAGCGCCGCCTCTTAGATGACCTCGCCAAGAGAGCGGTTATACTCTATAAATTCGGTAAGCAAGCCCTTCTGGTTTTCGCTGGAAGAGGAGTGGGAACCAGTGAGGCCGTAAGAATACTTAACAATGCCTCGAGGGGTACAGATCTAGTTAGAGAGATATATGAGAGGGAGAAGACATTTCTACGGGTTAAGAAATATATTGACAGCAAGGATGATAAGTAGCCTGCATCAAACTGGTTCAACTCAATCTAAATTAGGTTGATTGTATAGATGATAATCTAGGTAGGTCTAGTGATGCTGTATGGTGAGGATCTGGCCTAAAACAGCGAAGATATACTGGGATCCATGGAGAAACATACCTGTTGTCAGACCTAGGCAGGAGGAGTTGGATTTATACTATGCAGTAAGGCTCAGCGAGCCCGGTGATGCCAGGCCTGTCTTCCCCGGTGACCTGGAGAAGCTCAAGGACGCCATACTATATGAGTATGGGAGCGATAAAGTATATATGAGGCTCTTCAACACCGGCTTTATGCTGTTTAATAAGGTCCCGCACTGGGACTTAATGTATGAGATAGTGTCATCTGGAAACGTCCTCGGCCAATTATATTATGACCCATTCAGGGAGAAATGGAGGTTTAGGCTGACATACTCCGGGGCATATATTGCTAGCGAGGAGGGATTAGTTGATAAAGCTGTGCTGGAGGGGCCGATCTACACTGGTAGGGAGGTTAAGCCGGCTCCGAGTACTAGTATGAGACAATTGATCATCGTAGACAAGACGGGGAATATAAGGGGTCTTGGGGAGGTATACGGGGATAGCTTAATAATTGTTAAGACGTTCCATGATAGAACAATGCCCGTGGAAACCAGTGGTAAATCAGCCTCTATCGAAGACGTGTTAAAGCATAATGAGGAGGGCTTGGAGGCTTTAGCTGGGAAATCTATTTCATACCTGAAGAGGCTTAGAGGAAAGTATAGACTCCCAGTTTCAGTCTCATACTCCGGC
The DNA here is from genome assembly GCF_038881575.1 of Desulfurococcus sp. GTDB lineage: Archaea > Thermoproteota > Thermoprotei_A > Sulfolobales > Desulfurococcaceae > Desulfurococcus. The sequence goes on from NZ_JAVZPN010000005.1 coordinate 22,208, forward strand.
GGTAAGGACAGCCTTGTGGCGCTTGACCTAGCATACAAGGCTTTCGGAGAGCTTGAAATGGTTTTCAACGATACAGGGCTTGAACTACCTGAGACAATAAAGAATGTACATGAGGTCTCGGAGAAGTATGGTGTGAGACTACATATCGCATCAGCCGGAGATATATTCTGGAGAGCTGTAACAGTCTTCGGTCCCCCCGGTAAAGACTATCGCTGGTGCTGTAAGGTCGCTAAGCTGGTTCCAATAGCCAGGTTAACGAGGACCCTATGGCCTAACGGGGCTTTAAACATAGTTGGACAGAGGGCTTTCGAGTCGCTTGACAGGGCGAAGAGCCCGAGGGTGTGGAGGAATAAGTGGATACCCCACTTAGTGTCGACGTCGCCTATACAGGAGTGGAGCCAGCTGGAGTGCTGGCTCTACATATTCAAGCATAAGCTACCATACAATAAACTCTATGAGCGTGGATTCGATAGGCTGGGATGCTTCCTATGCCCCTCAAGCGCTCTAGCCGAGTTCAAGGATGTTGAGAAGGAGTATCCGGAGCTCTGGGGTAAATGGGAAAGGATCCTGGAGGAGTGGCGTGTTAAGCTGGGTCAGCCAGCTGAATGGGTGAAGCTGGGATTGTGGAGATGGCTTACGCCGGCATCGGCTAAGAGGAGGATCGCTAGACATATTGAAAACTATAGTATAGACTGGAGGAGGGAGTATACTAATAGGTTACTGGGGAGCAGTATAAATCTAGCACCTCTTGAAATAGTGGAGTCGGATAACGAGTTGAAGATATTGTTCAACAAGGAGGTTCTAGCACCAAGCATCAGGGAGGTTGTTAAGGTGAATATGGGTAGGCTGGGATACAGTGTGGAGGAGCAGGAAGACGTATTCAGGGTTTCATCAGTGAACACGGTTATAACGGTCTCGGAGAGAAGCATCCATGTAAAGCCGTTTATGAATAGTGAGAACACAGAGGATCTTGTAGACCTCCTCAAGGTGATCTATAGAGCATATGGATGCGTTAAATGTGGGAGTTGTATACTCTGGATACCACCAGGCAACGCTATGCTTACGCAAAATGGGCCAATACCTTTAAAGAACCTGGATGATAAAACCAGGAGGTTCTACTTGGAGGCATGCCCTATAAGCGATCAACTAGTGGAGAAGACGCTGGTACCACTCATACTTGGAACCCCTAAAGCATTCAAGCGTAAGACTCGTAGAAGGATAATCACTAGCGAACACTATGGCTGAGAACATATAGTTGTGAAGCATTATTATAAACCTCGGTAATGCTTAAACTGTAGAGGGTGATTTAGATGGGTGGACGGCAGAAGACAACTATTTTCATGGTTAAGGAGAGGAGGAGAGAGTCCCAGAGTAGTCAGAAGAAAGGGTAGGGTTGAGTGGCCAGGATAGGTTTAAGCATTGTTCTACCTACAAGCATCCTCTCGGTGGAGCCCACCCTGTTTTTAAAGTCCCTCAGGATACACCAGGTTGCTCGTTGGTCCTCTATATTCGGTGTTAACAGGGTGGTGTTTTACCGTGAATATGAGACGTCTCGAGACGAGTTCCGTGAGCATAGAGAGATCATAAGTGTTCACTGGAGATACTTCTTCACACCCCCATACTTGAGGAGAAGACTTGTTCCACGCAATCCCTTGCTCCGCTACGTGGGGGCTCTGCCCCCTATAAGGCTCTCAGAGTTCAATGTATCGGGTAAACCGGTTGATGGTGAGGAGAGGATAGGGTTTATTACTCTTGAAGAGGGCAGGCTTACCGCTTACTTGGATAACGTTGAGAAATATAGCTTAGTGAATCCGGGTGAGTGCAGACAGGGGTTTTCAAGGGTCAGGGTTATCGATTCCAGGAGGAGGCTTGCCGAGTGTATTGATACAGAGTACTATATTGGTCCATCACTGGTATTCAGGGGCTCACTTAGAGAGGTCCTGGATGAGGCTGGCGGGAAAGTATTCATTATTGCAACAGATAAGACTGGGGAGGCACCCTCGTCGAGTAAGCTTGCCTCTCTCAAGGAGAGGAAGGAGTTGATGCTGTTATTCGGGAGCCCTGAGCATGATTTATTCGAGATATCACGGGGCGAGGGGTTCGATCTATTAGAGCATGTTGACGCAGTGTGGAATACTATACCGGGTCAGTGTGTTGTATCCGTTAGAACCGAGGAGGCAGTTATAATAACCCTTGGACTCCTAAATTACTGGTTGAAAAAGGAGTAGTGTATATAAGTGCTCATACATTATCTAACACTATGCTTTTAAAACCTGTTTACCTATAGAAGCCTTGAAGGTGTTTAGGGATGGGTCATAGGAAGCTGCATGCGCCAAGGCATGGTAGTCTAGGTGTAAGGCCAAGGAAGAGGGCTGAAGAGCTGACTCCCAGAGTTAAGAGATGGCCTGAGAAATCATGGTTCGATATACTAGTGGAGAGGCTTGGAAACGAGGCTGCATCACAGGGTGTAGTAGCTAGGCCAGTGCTCCTGGGGTTCCCAGCGTACAAGGCCGGGATGACTCATGCTATAATAGTTGAGGATAGACCAAACACTCCGGTGACAGGTAAGGAGGTATTTACGCCTGTAACTGTACTTGATGCCCCACCGATAGTAGTGCTCGGTGTGAGAACCTACATTATTGATGAGGAGGGATACTTGAAGACCAAAGGTGAGGCTTGGAGGAGCCCCTATGGCGCTGTTGCAAAAGCTTTCGAGGAGCTCTATGCTGGCAACCCATTGATGGGGATTAGTGTGAAAGATGTTGTGAGAAAATATCTGCATGGATTAAGAAAGGTGAATCATGGACTAGTTAAGCCTGAGCCATCAAGTGAATACGGCTTCAAGTTTGTTGCCGAGAGTAGTGAAAGCGAGTTAAAGGATGCTCTTAGCGGTGAGATAGCCGATGTGAGGGTAATAGCTTCAACGATACCGGTGTTATCTGGTATAGGTAAGAAGAAGCCTGAAATAGTCGAGTTGAAGATCGGTGGGGGCAGTATAGATGAGAGATTGAAGTATGCCGAAGGCATTCTAGGCGGCTACGTTAAAGCATCAGATGTCTTCATGGAGGGACAGTTCGTGGATGTCATCGGTGTAACAAAGGGTAAGGGTTTCCAGGGAGTTGTAAAGAGGTTTGGTGTTAAGGAGCTACCCAGGTGGCATAAGCACAGGAAGGGTAGTAGGAAAATTGGTGCCAGGAGCCCGGGCTTCGGTACTATGAGTGAGCCGCCACAGGCCGGCCAAATGGGTTTCCATAGGAGGACTGAGTATAACAAGAGAATACTTAGGATGGGGTTGAATGGGTTGGAGACAACTATTGAAGGCGGCTTCCTACACTACGGGCTTGTTTACGGCCCATATATAATGCTTAAGGGCACGGTGTTCGGGCCTGCGAAGAGAATGCTTATACTGCGCCACCCGATTAGACCTAACTTAAAATGGCTACCTCTCTCAGGCCCTAAGATAGCTTATTTAAGCCTTGAGAGCAAGCAGGGCATTTAGGTGGTGGTTATGACTCTCGAGACAATTACTCCATTAGCCTTTAAGGAGAAGATAAAGGTCAACGTATACGGTGTCGACGGTAACGTGGTCGGTGAGATTGAGCTGCCAGAGTTATTTAATGTACCAATACGTGGAGACCTCATTAGAAGAGCCTTCCTATCAGCGTTTACGGCGATGCTGCAGCCGAAGGGAAGGGATCCCTTGGCTGGTAAAAGAACCACGGCTAAATACTGGGGTGTTGGATACGGTTTAGCCAGGGTGCCAAGGCTACCCAATGGTACAGCAAGGTTTGTTGTAAGCACTAGAAAAGGACACGCAGCTTTTCCACCTAGACCCGATGAGAGGATACATGAAGAGGTGAATAAGAAGGAAAGAGTTATGGCTATAATCTCAGCGCTTGCAGCCACCTCGAGACCCGAGCTAGTAAGGGAGAGAGGACATGTATTTACACCTAGCAGGCTCCCTGTGATCATAGTGGATGAAGCCGAGTCAAGTATTTCTAAAACTATACAGGTTAGGGAGTACCTGGAGAAGATAGGATTGTGGAGTGATGTAGAGAGAAGTATGGATGGCATGGGTATAAGGGCTGGTAGAGGTAAGATGAGGGGGAGGACCTACGTGGAGCCACGCAGCATATTATTTATTGTGTCAAGTTACAGTGTGCCACTTGCGAAGGCTGTAAGAAACCTCCCTGGGGTAGACATAGCGACACCTGGGAATCTAAGCATCCTGCATCTGGCCCCAGGTGGTGTGCCGGGTAGGTTAACGGTTATATCTATGAAGGCTCTTAACGAGCTTGCTTCAAAATATAGGGTGAGACCGCTATGAGTATGGATAGACTATACAAGGTCATTATTAGGCCTCTCCAAAGCGAGAAAGCTTTAACGCTCATCGATAAACAGAACACTCTGACATTCATTGTAGATATAGATGCAAGCAAGACCGAGATTAAGAGGGCTGTCGAGGAATTATTTAACGTCAAGGTCGAGGACGTCAGGACGCTCATTACTCCGAGAGGGGAGAAGAAGGCATATGTTAAACTAGCCCCAGAGTATAAGGCCAGCGAGGTTGCTTCGCAGCTGGGATTAATCTAGGGTGGTGATATATGGGTAAGAGGATTATACCTCAGAGAAGGGGTAAGGCTTCCCCGGTATTCAAGACACCTGATCACATACATGTAGCACCAGCCAGATACCCGTTGCTAGACCCCTCTAAAACCTATAAAGCTGTAGTAGAGGACTTAATCCATGACCCCGGTAGATGGGTACCTCTGGCCCAGGTTAAACTGGAGACAGGGCTAGTATTCTACGTCCCCGCTGTCGAGGGAATGTATGCTGGGCAGATAATCGAGATAGGTCCTGAAGCCAAGCCTGTCAACGGCAATATACTCCCGGTAGGCATGATCCCCGAGGGAATGCAGGTTGTAAATATAGAGAAGAGGCCTGGTGATGGAGGGAAATTTGTCCGGGCAAGTGGTACATACGCCATTATTGTTGGCAGAGCTGGTGGTAAAACACAGGTTCAACTACCGAGTGGTAGAGTAATCGAGGTTCCCAACGAGTCCAGGGCCATGATCGGCGTGATAGCTGGGGGTGGTAGATTAGAGAAGCCCTTATTGAAAGCTGGTGCAGCATATTATAAGTGGAGCGCTAAAAGTCGCGTGTGGCCTAAGGTTAGAGGCGTAGCAATGAATGCAGCGTTCCATCCCCATGGTGGTGGTAGCCATCAGCATGTAGGTAGGCCGAGCACGGTAGCACGTAATACTCCACCAGGTAGAAAGGTAGGGCACATAGCTGCTAGGAGGACAGGTAGGAGAAAAGGCTAGTCTTTTCATAGGGGTTCAGGTCTGACATAGATTTATGTTAGTTGATATCATCCCCTCATTTTTGTTCCCCCGCATCCCGCTCGGGTTTGCATCTGGCTTGGGGGCGTTCAGGGCGACCCCGGACACCCCACATCTCGAGTATCTAATGAATAGATTTGTACATGCTATAACGTCTCTGTCTCCTATGAAGCCGCACTTCTTGCACTTCAGAACTCTGTAGCCAGCTTCAATTAGGTTGCCGCCGCATCTCGGGCACCTCGACGAGGTCTTCCTCGGATTTACATAGGCTGTTTCCAGCCTTTTCTCAAGGGCTTTGTACTCTATTGCGAACTGTATTCTCCTATAGAACCAGAGAGATAGCTTTTTGTTGAAGCTTCTGCTCTTCTTAGCGTTCTCCCTAACCTTCTTCAGGTTCTCAAGCACAATTATCGAACCATATTTACTTGCCAGCTCCGCTACTAGGTCCCCAAGCTTGTACACGTAGTCAAAAGCAATACTTCTGATTCTTTCACCATGTCTCTTAATAACCCTTCTAACACCTTTGATGAACCTCCACGACCTTGGGTATCTCCTCTGTATTCTCTCAACCCATATCCTGTGAGTTAATAGTTTTCTGAGAGGAGTCCTAAACCTCTTAACTCTAAGCAACTTACCGCTCTTAGAGAACACAACTAATGTTACATTGTCAAAGTTTATGTCTACTGCCATAACAGTTCTGGAGTTCTTCAGCTCAACAACCTTCTTAAAGTATATCGACACCCAGTAATCTTTTCCATCATATCTGATAGCAATCTCATAGTTGTTCCATCCAAGGAACTTCTCTATCCTCTCCTTGGGCACTAACAGCTTCAGCTTGGCTTCGTAGCCGTTGTGGAGCTTTAGCACCAATATCCTATTCTCTAGGTTTAGCCTGTAGTCGTACTTGTCTATTCTAGCCGTTAATTTTCTCAGAATCGGCTTTTTGCCACTATTTCTCTTTGCTGATTTCACAATAGCTTTGGCGTAGCTGTATATCTGTTTAGCGTGGTGTGCTCTCAACCCATAGCTCACGAGCTTGCTGTAGAATATTTTGTGGAGTGTTTTTAAGGAAGGTGTTGTCTCCAAGCTCCACATGCTGTTTACAACAAGCTGTGTTGCATCACGGAATAACCTCAGGAACTCCAAGAGCTTCTCATCGCTACCCTCAGGGAGAGCCCTGACCTTGAGCGTTTCAACCAGCTCTCGCACCCTCATCGAGTAGCTCCCAAATGTAATTATTGGTGAGAAAACTTAAAAGCTTTTTCCACACATCTATGTCTCTGGTGTCCCTATGCCAGTCTATGTAGTTGAAGGTAGCATAATGAGGTATAAGAGGGACTACTACGTAGTATACCCGCTCGGAAGAGAGAACAGGGAGAAGCTGAGAAAACTGCATGGAAAGAGGGTATACGCAGTAATAGTAGTGGAGGAATAACATCAACCGATACAAACCTATATGAAAACTAAAACAGCAACCAAAGGCGTTATTAATAAATCCCTTTAACTACTTCCTTGTAATTGGATAATGCTTAACGGTTCCACATTATTGAATGGGTTGTAATCATGGTAGTTGACTCTATGGATCCCATTGTTAGAAAGGTTTATGATATATATGGCCAGGTGGTTGAGGCTAGGCAACCTGTCAGGGATCCCGAGGGGATGATAAGAGCTTTAAGGGAAGAGTTTAAGCTCGTGGTTAAACCCTATGTCGTTTACCTAACCATTTCAGCCTTCATCAATAACAGGCCTGTCCTCTATGAGGGTCCCCCGGGTACCGGTAAGACCGAGATAGGTGAGGCCATATTATATCTATGGAGCGGTAGAAAGCCCTTTATACTCCCATGTAGTGAAAACTATGATGAATACAGGGTCATAGGGGACTTCCACCCGGCAATAGCCATGTCAAAGGGTTTTAATGAGGAGAGCTTCATACCTAGGCCGTTGCTAGCCGGCTTGATAATGGAGACCGGTGTCCTAATAGATGAGATAAGGAGAAGTAGTGAGGAGTTCCAGAACCTCTTGTTAGATATTATTGATAAAAGGAGGATAATAATACCGGAGTTGAAGAGGGTTTACAGGCAGAATGGATCAGGGTTTCAAGTAGTATTCACAAGCAACCCCTATGATATTGCCCAGGGAGAGCTTAGTGACGCCTTCCTAAGGAGGGTTGTTAGGATAGAGTTCCAGTATCCATCCATGGAAGAGGAGTATGAGATAGTGGAGTTAAAACTAGGTGACTTAAGCAGTAGGCTCAGTGATGCGGTGATATTTAAGGCTCTTGAAGCGGTTAGGAAGCTGAGGAGTAAAGCAGTATACAAGCCCGGGATCTCTGACACGGTTGCATGGCTCACTCTAACCGCGCTACTATCCAATATCAAGGGTAAGAGTAAGGCTAGCGAGGAAGAACTACGTGAAGCCGGGAGGGCCGTGCTCTATAAGAATCCAGAGGATGAGGAATTAGTCAATGAGATACTTGGATAACGTTGAAGAGTTGAGAAGGCTCATCGATGAAAGGATACGGGTTGAACTAGATGAGCTTAGGGGGGCTCTAGGGGAGTTTAAGAAGGCTTCCATCGACAAGTTGGTATTATATATTGGAATGAAGCTTGCTCTATCAATGATCACTAGTGACCCCATCCTCCTCGCTGAGTTAAGGGATAAACTGGTTGAATCCCTAGGACTCACGTATAGGAGGCAGGTTGAGCCAAGCGATACCGTGGAGTTGTTTACACTGGATGAGAAATTATATAGGAGGCTAGGTAGGGCACGGGTTCTAACCATTAGCAGTATACTCGGCGAGGAGTCTTCGAGGGGAGAGCTGCTCACATACATATGGATGAGGAAGGCAGGGATCCTGAAGAAGCGATCCAACGGTTCCCTAGTAGTCGATAGAGACGAGTTGTCGAGGCACCGGGCTGGCTCCACATATAGGTTAGAGTTAAATGATATAAAGCGGTTCCTCGGTGAGATACCTAGTAGGCTCTGGAGTAAAGTACTCACTGAGGACTTATTAAATAGTGCTAAGACAGGGGACTTAGTGTCCCTAGCCGAGAAGTTCTACGGGTTCAACCATAGCGTGGATAGTAGGATAATCAGTGAGCTGAGGAGGCGTATAGTAGAGGGATGGATGCCCTCGTTCAATGATGCACGTAGACTCGAGAAAGTACTGGGGAAGGTTCTTAAAGGGGTTAAAGCAGACATACCCCCGCATCTACTTCAATACATGGATAACGCTGCCGAGTATGTGAAAGAGAAGGGAAGAGAGCTTGCTGAGAGGATAGAGGAGCTCCCGTTGAAGGAGAGATGGGGGGTTTTAAGGGGGCTTAGACAAAGGGTGAGGGATACTGATTTCTATAAGCACCTTAACCCCATATCGCTAATGGAGTTAAAGAGCCTTGGTAGCCTGGATAAAGCTCTCGCCAGCAAGATAATGCTGGGGGAGGTTATAGGGAGCTATGTGGAGTACATGTTGACCCGTGATACCTCCTTCAAAGTTTACGCCTTATACATTGCTGAGAGAATTGATCCATCTATGCTGGAGCCTGTGTACAGGCCAGTGCTCGAGAGTATTATTGTAGGCGATGAGAAGAAGCTATTGTTCCACCTTGGCAGGGAAATAGGCTTCGACCTGATAGAGCTAATCTCGATAAAGCTCACTGAGGAGTATTCTAGGAGTGGAGCCATCGATCAATCCCTCGTGAAGCGAGCAATAGCCATCGGCATGAGGCTGTTGAACTACATGAAGGGCGGGGAGGGCTATGCGTGGAGGATCGAGAAGACGGGTTTAAGAGGTAGGCTTGACACCAGGGGCACGGTGTATAAGAGGATTCGTTTAAGCAATGAAATAGTCTATAGGAGACATAGGAGAAGGCAACGCATGGTAGGCGTTGTAGATGTAAGTGGTAGCATGGCTAGGTTTGCTCTATGGTCGATCCTCTCTTTGGCAGTGTTATTCCCAAGTGTCTCATACATAGTGTTGTTTAGTGAGAGAAGCCATGTATATAGATCCCCGGTTAAGAAGACTACCCGGATGCTCGCAGGCTTCCTGGAGAAACTATATACGGAGGGATTCAAGGGGTATACTAATATATCTGATGCATTAAGGAAAGCCGGTGAGTTAGCTCTGAGAAGTAACTCTAAGACCATTGTGGTATTCAGTGACTTAAAGCAGACGATCCCTGATGTAGACCCATGGATCGTTGCTGGCGAGCTTGTTAAGAAGGGATTGAAGGTGATCATCGTAGTGCCGCGTAGCATCGAGGAGGAAACTATAGAGAAGTATAGGAAAGAGGGATGTGATGTCGTGGTTGTCGAGAACCCTGAGAACATAGCAAACATTTTAAAAAGGAGGATAAATCTTAAAAATAGAGTCTAGTAGTGTCTATTACGTGAGTGCTTAACGTGTGAGGGGATGATGGATTTGGCGGTGAATTTACAGGATCTCCCGGTGGAATGGAGGAAGTTCAAGTATAGGGGTAAGAGCCTCGAGGAACTCTTGAATATGTCGATGGATGAACTCGTGACGTTGCTACCGGCTAGGCAGAGAAGGAGCTTGAAAAGGGGTTTAACAAAGGCCCAGATAAAGTTGCTTGCGAAGATAAGGAAGATAGCCAGGAACCCTGAGCTAGCTAGGAAAGCCGTGATAAAGACGCATGTAAGGGATATGGTGGTTCTCCCGGAGATGGTGGGATTGACGATTGCTGTGTATAATGGGAAAGAGTTTATCCCGGTTAAAGTCACGCCGGAGATGATAGGTCATTACCTTGGTGAGTTCAGCCCCACTACCAAGAAGGTTACTCATGGTGAGCCAGGACTTAAGGCTACAAGGGCAAGTCGCTTCGTAGCCATGAAGTAGAGGTGTTACATGTATGCCTACATGGCATTACTCTGTAAAACTCGAGGATGAATCAAAAATCGCTAAGGCAGTCAGGTATGATATACCGGTCTCAATAAAATATATGCGTGAAATAGCTTACACGCTTAAAGGGATGAAGTTGAGTGAGGCCATCAGGTTCCTCGAAGACGTTGTGAAAATGAAGCAGGCTGTCCCATTTAGAAGGTATCATGGGAAGCTGAGCCATAAGAAGGGCCTAGCTGATAGGTTTAAGTGGCCTATTGGCAGATACCCTGTTAAGGGAGCTAGATATGCTTTGGAAGTCCTCAGGAATGTTGAGGCTAATGCTGAGAACAAGGGGCTTGACAAGGATAAACTGGTGATAATCCATATAGCGGCCCATAAAGGGGTTACGTTGAAGAGGTATATGCCGCGTGCTTTCGGTCGGGCCACTCCTAAGTTCCGTAGAATGAGTAACCTAGAGGTCATTGTTAAGGAGGTTGGTTAAGCATGGTCGGGCCCCGGGTTAAATCGTACTTCCTTGAATATGGGTTGAAGAAACTAATGATCGATGAGTTTCTGGCACACTACTTCAAGGATGCTGGATACGCTGATGTAGAGTTATATAGGACTCCAACAGGCTATCGTGTCGTCATACATGCTGAGTACCCTGGTAGACTAATAGGTAGGGGAGGTAGCGTTATAAAGAAGCTGTCCACGATACTCCAGAATAGATTCGGCCTCGACAATGTTAACATAACGATATCGCCTGTAATAGACCCTGATTTAAACGCTAGGGTTGTGGCGCTCAGAATTGTTAGGGCATTGGAGAAAGAGATACCTTTCCGCCGGGTAATGATGTACATGCTTAAAAGGGTGATGGATGCTGGCGCAGTTGGCGCCGAGATCATTATAAGCGGTAAACTGAGGGGTGAAAGGGCGACATATGAGAAGCTTAAGGCCGGGAAAGTGTACAAGGCTGGCGAGCCAGTGGAGTACATAGTTGACAGGGCAGTAGTCAAAGCACTCTTAAAGCCTGGTATATTCGGTGTTGAAGTCGTCATTGTTAAACCAGGTATAAAGATGCCTGACCACGTTGAGATAAAGACCCTGAAACCCGAGGAGCTGGAGGCTTTAAAGCCAGCTAAGGCAGCAGAGGGTGGTGGTAGTGAAGGCAAGTGAGATAAGGAGGATGGCCCCGGAGGAGAGGCTTAGGAAACTAAATGAATTAAGGCTAGAGCTGGTTAAGCTAAGGCTTCAGGCTAGAATGGGTACTCTGACGAATACCGCTAGAATACGGAATGTGAGGCGCGATATCGCGAGGATATCAACGGTGATCAATGAGGAGGGCGGCGTGCCCGTGAGCGGGGCAAGCACTACTAGTGGAGAAACTGGCTCAGAGGGTCAGGCGTGATGAGGGTGAGTAGTAGGAACATCGCCTACCACGAGCTCATAGGGCTAGAGGTCAGGATCCTACAGTACCCTGATCCATCGCTTGTGGGGTTGAAGGGTAGGGTGGTTGATGAGACGTTGAAAACCCTTGTTATTGAGACTCTATCTGGTAGAAGGGTGAGGATTTTTAAGTTCAACAGTGTACTCGAGTTCATGCTTCCTGACGGGGAAGCCGTGGTTATTAAAGGGTCTACGATTATTGGTAGACCCTGGGATAGATTGAAAATGGTTTCGAGGTAGGTTTCCATGAGTCAGAGCAGGGTTAATAACATAGGTGTAACGGGTATTAATCCACCCGAGAAAACATGTAATGACCCCAAGTGCCCCTGGCATGGAAGACTTAAGGTTAGGGGAGTAATTTTAACAGGTGTTGTAGCCAAGAAGAAGATGCAGAGGACTGTTGTTGTTAGACACGAGTACTTGCACTACGTGAAGAAATACATGAGATATGAGAAACGCCATAGAAACATACATGCCCACCTACCTCCATGCATAGATGTTAAAGAAGGTGATACAGTAGTGATCGGCGAAACACGTCCCCTCGCAAAAACAGTTGCCTTCGTAGTCCTAGGAGTGATTAAACGGGGTGGTGAGTGATGGGTGCAAAGAGAGCTGTAGCCGGTAAACCAGCCTTCTCGAGGCGGAGGGTTAACACCGGCCTCCAAGTAATGTCCATAGCTAAGGCAGCTGATAACAGTGGGGCAAAGGAGGTAATGATCATAGGTGTCCCTGGATACCATGGCAGACTGAGAAGGGTTCCGCCAGCCGGTGTTGGAGACCTAGTTGTCGTGAGTGTTAAGAAGGGTATTCCAGAAATGAGGAAAAAGGTGTTTAAGGCTATAGTGGTGCGTCAAAGGAGACCCTATAAGAGGCCTGATGGTACATGGGTTGCCTTCGAGGATAACGCTGTAGTGATATTGACGCCTGAGGGCACGCCTAAGGGCACGGAGATCAGGGGGCCTATAGCCAGGGAGGCAGCCGAGAGATGGCCCCAGATAGCTAATCTTGCATCAATGATTGTGTGAGGAGGTGTAAACTATGCCGTTAACAAATTCCATTAAGCCCAGTAAGCAGAGGAAACAGCTGGCTTTAATGCCCCTTCACCTAAGGCATAAATTATTTAATGCACCACTCTCAGACGAACTGCGTCAGAAACTTGGCGTGAAGAGGTTGCCGGTTAGACAGGGCGATACTGTTAGGATCATGAGGGGGGAGTTTAAAGGGCATGAGGGGAAGGTTGTGGAAGTCGACTTAAAGCGCGTCAGGGTGTTCATTGAGGGTGTGCAGAGAAAGAAGGCTGATGGATCGCCTGTTTACGTTCCAATCCATCCTAGTAAGGTCATGATTATAAAGGCTGATCTAAGTGATAAAAGAAGGCTTGAGATAATTGAGCGGAGGAAGGTTGGTACTAGTAGCGAGCACGGTCAAGAGGTGGCTTAGAAATGGGTGGCATGGGTGGTAGCAGGCATTTAAAAGCGATCAATGCACCTAGGTATTGGCCTATACTTAGGAAGGAGTATAAGTGGGCTGTTAAGCCATCGCCTGGCCCACACCCCATATCTAGGTCGATTCCACTATTAATCCTTGTCAGAGATATGCTGGGTTATGCTAAAACAGGCAAGGAGGCTAGGAGGCTCATAGCCGAGGGATACTTCAAGATCGATGGGAGAGTGAGGAGAGATTACAAGTTCCCCGTTGGCGTAATGGATGTAATCGAGATCGTGGGGATCAATAAATACTACAGGGTCATCCCAGTACCAACCAAGGTACTTGGGTTGATTGAGATATCGAGGGAGGAGGCATCCTTCAAGCTTTGCAGGATAGAGAATAAGACCACGGTGAAGAACGGGCATATACAGTTAAACCTGCATGATGGACGAAACGTATTGATTAGGGTCAATGATCCAAGAAATCCTGTTGAAGACACGTATGATACACTAGGCACGTTAAAGCTATCCATACCTGTTCAACAAATCCTCGACTATGTCCCCTTGAAAGAGGGTGTTATAGCGATAGTGTCTGGTGGTAGAAACGTTGGGAGAGTGGGTAAGATAGTATCGATACACAAGGGCATGAGGAGATATAGGAGTATAGTCACGCTTGAAGATAAGCAAGGCAATAAGTTCCAGACTAGCTTGGACTATATATTTCCAATAGGTGTTGAAAAACCATTGATAAAACTGCCGGAGGGTGCATGGTAATGAGTATCCTTACACAGGATGTTGAAAGCAGGATCCTTGAAAAATGGAGTAGCAATCCGATGCTTAAGCCTTTCATAGCTAAGGTAACAGTTAACATAGGTGTAGGCGCTGAATCCGATAGGCTTCCAAAGGCTATGAAAGTGCTTGAGGAGTTAACAGGTGCAAAGCCTGTCCCAAGAAGGGCCAAGAAGACCATTAAGGACTTCGGGATTAAGAAAGGCGATAACATAGCCGTTGTAGTCACGTTGAGAAGAGGAAAAGCCATTGAATTCCTGAGGAAAGTATTCGAGACCATAGGGTATAGAGTAAGGGAGTCAAGCTTCGACGACTACGGGAATGTCAGTATAGGTGTTAAGGAACACATACACATGCCAGGCGTAAGATATGATCCAGAGATAGGAGTATTCGGAATGGATGTAGCCATAACTATTGAGAGACCTGGGTACAGGGTGATGAGGCGTAAGCGTGCTAGATCCCATGTACCGAGGAGGCATAGGGTGAACAAGCTGGAGGCAATGGTGCTTTTAAAACAATTATTCGGCGTTGAAATAGTTGGTGAGTAGGTGGTTTAAATGGCTAAGTATAAACCCCCAAAAATATACAAGTACGGGCGTGGGGTACAGGTTTGCAGGAGATGTGGTTCACGTGATGCGGTCATACAGGCTTACGGGCTTTACCTGTGCAGGCAGTGTTTTAGAGAAGTAGCCTCCGTAATAGGCTTCAAGAAATATGAGTAGGGGTGTTAAGCCATGGTGGTCATGGACACGCTTGCAAATGCTCTTTCAGCAATATATAATGCCGAGGTAAGGGCTAAGAAGGAAGTAGTTGTATGGCCCGCATCAAAGCTGACGTTAAACGTCTTAAAGGTCCTCCAAAGGGAGGGCTATATCGGTGAGTTCGAGTACATTGATGATGGTAGATGGGGTAAGATAAAGATACAGTTGCTCGGCAGGATAAACAAGATCGGCGTTATCAAGCCTAGATACCCTGTTAAACACCGCGAGCTCGCTGAGTTCCCTGAGTGGCTTAAGAGATACCTGCCAGCATATAATATAGGTGTAATAATAGTGTCAACGCCTTACGGTGTCCTCTCTCACAAGGAGGCTGTTGAAAAACAAACTGGTGGGGTATTACTTGCATACTGTTACTAGGTGATGCATGTATGGCCAGGGTGTTTCATGTCGCTGAGAAAGTAGAGATCCCTGAGAACGTCACTGTTGAAGCGGATGGCTTAAGGGTAACAGTTAAAGGGCCCAAGGGCATTATTACAAGGGATTTCAGTCATGCTAGAGGAGTATTCATAAGGCTCGAGGACAGGGTTGTCATCGTTGAAACATATGTTGCTGATAGGAGGCAGAAGGCCCTAGTTGGGACGATAGCTGCGCATATACGTAACATGATTACAGGTGTTGTAAGAGGCTACCGCTATAAATTAAAGATAATATTCTCACACTTCCCAATCACAGTATCCGTTGATGAGAAGAACAAGGTTGTCAGGATAAGAAATTTCATGGGGGAGAAGTCAGATAGGGTAGCCAAGATATACGGTAATGTCAAGGTGAAGGTGAGTGGTGAGGATATAATTATTGAGGGAGTCGATATCGAGGAGGTTGGGTTAACGGCTGCATCAATTGAGAGGGCCACTAGGGTCACTGATAGAGATAGACGTGTTTTCATGGATGGAATATATATTTATGAGAAGGGTGAGGCCTTATGAGCACGGAGCTGGATCGTTTACTCAGGTTAAGGCAGGAAATGAATAAGAGGAGGCCGGTTTTCCTCAGGTATCTATGGTGGAAGAAGCCGAAGTTCAAGAATGACCTTAAGTGGAGGAAGCCAAAAGGGATAGACAACAAGGTGAGGCACCAGCTTAAAGGATACCCGCCCCTAGTTAAAATAGGGTATAGAGGGCCAAGCCTAGTTAGGGGGCTCCACCCATCAGGCCTGGAGCCAGTTGTGATTAATAATCCAAGAGACCTCGAGGGACTGGATCCAGCCAGGTACATAGTATACATTGGTGGGAGCGTTGGATTAAGGAAGGCTATTGAACTATACAGGGTAGCTGTCTCAAAAGGCTTTAAAGTAGCTAATCCACCTAAAACAACTCAGTTAACACAGGGTGCTTAACATGAGTGACCTAACACTCCAGAAAAGACTAGCGGCTGATCTACTTGGCGTCGGTGTGTCAAGGATTAGAGTGGATCCTGGTAGAATAGAGGATGTCGAGGCAGCCATAACAAGGGAGGATGTGAGGCGGCTGATCAAGGAGGGGGCTATATGGGTTGCCCCCAAACACGGTATAACAGGTTATAGCTCCAAGGTTAGGCATAAGCAGAGGGTTAAGGGAAGGAGAAGGGGGCATGGTAAGAGGAAGGGGAGTAAGACCGCTAGGCTGGATGAGAAGGAGGTATGGATGAATAAGATAAGGAAGATAAGGAGGTATCTTAGATACCTGAGGGATAAGAAGTTCATCGATGCAAAAACATATAGGAGGCTATATATGCTTGCTAAGGGAGGACACTTTAACTCTCTTTCATCTCTGAAGCTATACCTTAAGGAAAACAATATCTTGAAGGAGGTTAGGTAGAGGGGTTGGTGAGGTATGGCTAAGGGTCCCCGGTATAAGGTTCCAAGGAGGAGGAGAAGGGAGGGTAAGACTAATTACTACAAGAGATATAGAATGATTGTATCGGGACATCCACGTTTCATTGTTAGGAAGACGTTGAACTATATATGGGTACAGGTAGCCACGGCTAAACCAGAGGGGGATGTAATCATAGCTGCAGCCCACTCAAACGAGTTAAGGAAGAGATTCGGGTGGAAAGCGGGTACATGTAATACCCCTGCAGCCTATTTAACAGGGTTGCTGGCTGCTTTAAGGGCCCTGGAGAAGGGGATTGAATATGCTGTACCAGATATAGGGTTACACAGGCCCGTTAAAGGGGCAATAGTGTTTGCAGCTATAAAGGCAGCCAACGATGCCGGGCTCAAGGTGCCAATAAGTGAGGAAGTAGCTCCTAGTGAGGAGAGAATTAGGGGCGAGCATATAGCATCATATGCTAAAATACTGAGGGAGAATGGATTGCTTGAGAAAAGGTTTTCAAGGTATCTAGCCAATGGTTTACAACCAGAGGACCTCCCCTCGCATTTTGAAGAGGTTAAAAACAAGATCTTGGAGGCTTATAAGAGGTGATAAGTGTGTCCGCGAGCGCGGTTGATAAAGCTGCCTTAGAGAAATGGGTTCCCAGGACACGTGTAGGTAAAATGGTTTTAGAGGGTAAGATAACTAGTTTAAAGGAGGTATTCGATAGAAACCTCCCGTTGCTAGAACCAGAGATAGTGGACTACCTCCTACCCGATTTAAAGTATGAGAGGATCGATACTAAGATAGTTCAGAAGATGACTGATGCAGGTAGGAGAACCAGGTTCCTGGTTGTAGTAGTCATCGGTAATGAAAATGGCTTTGTCGGCGTTGGAACCGGTAAGGCTAAGCAATACGTTGACGCATTAGCGAAGGCCATAAGGAATGCCAAGCTAAATATCACCCCTGTGAGAAGGGGATGCGGGAGCTGGGAGTGCAGGTGCGGCGAACCCCATAGCGTCCCATTCACAGTCAGGGGTAAAAGCGGTAGTGTGGAAGTTGTATTGAAGCCTGCACCACGTGGAACAGGGCTTGTAGCAGGGGATGTGGCTAAAGTGGTTTTGAGACTGGCTGGGCTCAGGGACGTGTGGACGGAGAGTTTCGGCGAGACAAGGACGACGCTTAATTTCGCCAAGGCCATTGTCAACGCATTATATAACACATATAGATTCGTTACACCGGTTGACTGGTTAAAGGCCTGAGGTGGTGCTGGATGGTTAAGCTTTACGCTATCTTAAGAATAAGGGGGCAGGCCGATACACCGCCTGACGTCGAGTACACGCTGAAACTCCTAAGGCTCCATAAGAAATACCACCTAGTAATATATCCAGCAGAACAACCAGGCCTTGAAGGAATGCTTGAAAAAGTGAAGGACTGGGTTACATGGGGTGAGATAAATAAGCCCACGCTAGTGAAACTGTTCAAGGTCCGTGGAAGAGCCCCCGGTGGCATAAGGATAACAGATGAATATATTGCTAAAGCCTTCGCAGAGCAAGGCATTAAAGATATTGAAGGATTCGCAGAGGCATTATTAGAGGGTAAATTAGTGCTCCACAAGCTTGAAAACATTGTAAAACCAGTTTTCAGGCTGCACCCGCCGCGTGGAGGTTTCAATGGATCCAGTAAAAAACCCTTCACTATGAAGGGTGAGCTTGGATACCGTGGTGAAGAAATAAATGAATTAATTGAGAGAATGCTATGAGGTGATAGATGATGGTTGTTAGAAAAGGTAAGAAATCCAGGAAGCTTCAGGGTCGCACGAGGACAATGGGTTGGGGCAGGGTTGGGCAGCATAGGAAAAGTGGTTCACGCGGTGGATTCGGTGCGGTAGGCTTCCATAAGCATAAATACATCTGGATAATAAAGCATGCTCCAAACTGGTATGGTAAACACGGCTTCAGGCCTCGTGGTAGAATCCATGAGAATACAACCATTAATGTTGGCGAGTTAGATGAATTAGCGTGGAGGCTGGCCTCCAACGGTCAGGCAGTCATCGAGGATGGATTAATAGTGTTAAATACTGTTGAAATGGGTTTCGACAAAGTACTAGGCTCCGGTAAGGTTACCAGGGGTTTAAAGGTTATAGCCAGGGGGATAACAGAGGAGGCTAAGAGAAAAATCGAGGAAGCAGGGGGCAAGGTGATACTTCTCGAGGAGCTTGAAGCGGGTAGTAGTGCAGCCTAGGATTTTTATATTTTAGAACATGCAATCGCTCCTAGCTTCCATAATGAAATGAATTTAATAAGCCCCTCACGACTCATTATAGAGTCTAGTCTAGACTAAATACCGGTCTTATACTACAGTGATAGATGGGTGGTTTAGGGAATGGGTTTACTCAGGGTGATGGCTAAAATAGCGGATTACCTACCTACAGTGGTTAAGCCGCAGGGCAAGCCCTCGATGTATGAGAGGTTGTTCTGGACCGGTGTGGCTTTAATAGTCTACATGATAATGGCTAATACACCGCTCTACGGTATATCCTATGCTGGGCCAGAGCAGATATTATTAATACAGATAATATTCGCGTCCAACAGGGGCACGTTAATGGAGCTCGGTATAGGACCTATTGTAACAGCCGGCTTGATAATGCAGATCCTTGTAGGCGCTAAGTTGATTGACCTTGATTTAACAGATCCCGAGGACAGAAGGGTTTTCACTGCCTCCCAGAAAACCCTGGCCGTTATACTGGCGGCCTTCGAGGCTGGAATGTACGTCTTGTCATGCAGGTACTGGATGCCTCTGGGTAATCCTGTGACAGCCTGCAGTGCTGGATGGCATGTCCGCTTAATAGTGTGGCTCCAATTATTCGTTGCATCCTACCTTGTAATAACCCTGGATGAGATGATTCAGAAGGGCTGGGGCATAGGCTCCGGTGTCTCCCTGTTCATACTGGCTGGTGTCGCTACAACTATATTCTGGAATATCTTCAGTACTGTAACTTATCAGGGACAGCCCATAGGCTTCATACCATACATGATCCAGGTGATAAGCAGTGGCGGTGGCTTAGGTAATGCATTGATTAGGCCCGGCGGCAGAGACCTTGTTGGACTCATAGCTACTATAGTTATAATGCTTATCCTAGTATACCTGGGTAATATGAAGGTTGAAATACCTGTTACATCGCCGAGGTTGCAGAGCATTAAGACCAAGATACCGCTTCAGTTCCTCTATGTAACCAATATACCCGTGTTATTCGTGGGTATACTTTACGCCAACATACTTGTCTTCGCGACATTGTTCAGGGTTTACCTGGCGTCAGTGGTGCCTCAGAACCTCGTCGACTTATTAGCTAAATACGATACCTCAGGCAGGCTTGTCGGTGGATTAGCATACTACCTTGCATCGCCTAATGGCTTATATAGTGCTCTATCTGATCCAGTTCATCTAATAGTATATAGTTTACTAGTCTTCATACTGGCCGTCCTATTCGGGTTGATGTGGGTCGAGGTCGCTGGATTAAACCCGGCTGCACAGGCTGAACAATTAATCAACAGTGGATTCGAGGTTCCAGGGTTAAGAAATAACCCGAAGATCCTTGAGAAAATACTAGCTAAGTACATTTATCCCTTGACAGTGCTTTCAAGCCTTATTGTTGCAGCGATAGCTGTGCTAGCGGATGTATTAGGGGCCTATGGTACTGGCACGGGGATACTGTTGGCTATAGGTATCCTGCAACAGTACTACGCGTTAATAGCTTACGAGAGAACTCTCGAGGCATACCCGTTGCTAAGGCGCCTTGTGGGAGAGTAGTAATGATTACAACGATTGTTTTACTTATCTCCATCTCATCAGCCGTATTAATATCCCTGCTTATTAAGGCAGCTAGGAATCATCCATATTTCAGTGAAGCTGTTAAGACATACCAGAGTATACAGGTTCCCGAAACCCCTAGGAGCAAGGGGGATGTAAGGAGGCTTAGGAAGTATAGGGCTCTATATAGGTCTGCGAGGAGGAGGATGCTCCTCCTCTTCATAATACATGTATCCATCTTCTCACTGGTCTATACGCTGATGATACTAGTTGTCTCGCTAATAGCTCGTTCAACCCAGTACGTGGATATACCCGTGTCAATACCCTTCCTCTCTGGTTTAAACGCTGAGAGAGGCATTTACTACACACATATATACATTATAGCCTTAATCGGCTTCGCTGTACCAATATACCTGGTCTCAAGGAGTATTAGGCTGGAATCAAGGCAGCCACCCTAGTAAAATTTAAGAATCCCTCGTAAGTTATTACTCTAGAGCTAGAAATGCTTACGGTGAGGCATCGATGCCTAGGCCAATGTATAGGAATAGGAGTTGGAGAAGAATCATTGTTAAAACACCTGGCGGAGATGTTAGGGTGCACTATGAGAAGAGGAGGCCTAATGCGGCTAAGTGTGCTATATGTGGTAGGCCACTAAACGGGGTTCCAGCTCTAAGGCCAGCGGAGCTCCGTAAACTAGCTAAGACTGAGAAGCGTCCTGAAAGGCCCTATGGAGGCTATATATGTCACGAGTGTCTTGCAAGGGGTATAAGGGAGGCTGTGAGGTCAGCGCTCTAACCCCCGTTCCCCCTAGCGGTGTCTTAAATTGGTTAAGATAGTTTTTAGTGGTCCACCCGGTAGTGGTAAGACGACCCAGGCTAAGCGTGTTGCTGAATACTATGGGTTGAAATATTTCTCGGCTGGTTCATTGTTCAGGGAGTATGCTAGGAGAAGGGGTGTAAGCCTGGAGGAGCTGAGTAGGGTGGCTTTAGAGGATCCCTCTATAGACCTCGAGATAGATAGGATGACCCTTGAAACAGTTAGGGACAACGATGACATCGTTATCGACGGGCATTTAGCAGCCTGGATAGTATCCGACATCGTTGACTTAAAGATATATGTTACAGCACCTCTCACACTCAGGATACTCCGTGTAGCCGGCCGCGACAACGCCTCCCTGAGTAAAGCGTTGGCTGAGACCCTTATAAGGGAGTACTCTCAGAGAAGAAGGTTTATGGAATACTATGGCATAGACATATATGATACATCGATATTCGATTTAACTATAAACACCAAGCTAATCGGGGTTGAGGAGGCATTCAACATTATTAAGTCTACAATAGATAAGATTTTAAAAGAGAAACATGGTAGTATGAGTGAGTAGTGTTTAAATGAGTAAAGGGGTGTTTAAAAATGCCCGCAATAGAAATAGGTAGGATATGTGTTAAAACAGCAGGTAGGGAAGCAGGCAGGAAATGCGTTATAGTGGACATAATAGACGATAACTTCGTCTTAGTAACAGGGCCTAAGTCGCTGACAGGAGTTAAAAGGAGGAAGGTGAACATAAAGCACCTGGAGCCCACTGATAAATCAATTAAGATACCCAGGGGCGCCAGCGATGAAGAAGTCTTAAAGGCCATCGGTGAAAACGGTTTAACAGACTACATGGTGGAGCATGTAAAGCCGAAGCTAACGCCTATTTAAGCTGGGTCCCGGCGAAATAATTAATATTTTCTTTAAATATTTTCTCTCCACTAGGGAAGGTGCAGTATAATGGACCTGGTTGAGAAGGGGTTATCCTTCATAGATCATATAACAGCGAGAGCTGGCTACAGGAATGAATGGATAGTACTAAGGGAGGCTGAGACAAGCCCGGACCACGGGGTACTACCATATGAGAGAAAGGTAAGCGATCACATAAACTACGGTGTGATAAACCTTGATAAACCACCGGGGCCCACGAGCCACGAGGTCGTGGCATGGGTTAAGAAAATGTTCAACCTGGATAAAGCCGGTCACGGGGGCACCCTTGAGCCCCTTTAGGGGCGGGGAAACCCCAAGGTGACCGGTGTTCTACCAATCGGGCTAGCGAATAGCACGAAGGTCATTGGGAACGTTATACATAGTGTTAAGGAATACGTGATGGTTATACAGTTACATGGGGATGCCAGGGAGCCCGATGTTAAAAGAGTTGTAGAGTACTTTAAGGGCGATATATACCAGAAGCCGCCTCTGAGATCCAGTGTTAAGAGAAGTATTAGGGTCAGGAGGATATATGAAATCGAGTTACTGGAGATCAGGGATAGATTCATACTTGTGAGAGTTTTAAGCGATCCAGGTACATACATGAGGAAGCTTGCACACGATATCGGGTTAATGCTTGGCACCGGGGCACACATGAGGGAGTTACGTAGAACCCGTACAGGCCCTTATAGAGAGGATGAAACACTGGTTAGGCTGCAGGATGTCAGCGAGGCCCTTGCATTATGGAGGAGTAGCGGGGATGAGAGATACATTAGGAGGATAATACTCCCAGTTGAGACATCGATAGCTCACCTACCGAAGATAATGATACTTGATACAGCTGTAGACGCTATAGCTCATGGAGCCAATCTAGCTGTACCAGGCATCGCGAGGTTGACGAGTAATGTTGAGAGAAATAAGACTGCGGCTATTCTAACGCTTAAAGGCGAGCTGGTGGCACTGGGCACTGCACTATATAATGCAGAGGAGATAGCTGGGATGAAGAAGGGTATAGTGGTGAGGACTCGGAGAGTGGTAATGCCCACTGGGATCTATCCCCCTGCATGGAGGAAGGGTCAGCCGGGATGACGCACTACTATAAGCCTGGCCAGCCAGGCGAGAGGAAGCTCTTTTCATTCACTATTCACGGCCATACATTCGAGTTCATATCTTACACGAGCCTCTTCTCGGGATCCGGCTTAGATGATGGGACAAGGCTACTCCTCGAGAACATCATAGTGCCGAGGAGCGGTGTGATACTGGATATAGGATGCGGCTACGGAGTGATAGGTATAGTGGTGGCTAAGTTAAACCCCTTGCTCAAGGTATATATGACCGATGTAAACCCCTTAGCGGTCAAAGTGGCTCGTTTAAACGCTTCAAGGAATAATGTAGGGGATAGAGTAGTAGTCCTCCAGGGTGATAGGTATAAGCCTGTAGAAGGAATGAGGTTCAACGCAGTATACTCCAATCCCCCGCTCTCAGCAGGCATGAGGATAGTGGAGGACATAGTCTTAGGAGCTAGAAGATACCTGGCTGAAGACGGCTTCGCACAGTTCGTGCTAGCTAGAGGAGGAGAGTACCTGGCTGAGAAAGCAAAGGAGAATTACAGCATCGTCGATGCGAAAAGTAAAAAAGGCTATATCCTCCTATATCTTAAACCATGAGGAGTGCCGGGGTGCCCGAGCGGTCTAAGGGGCTGGCCTTGAGAGCCAGTGGGCTCACGCCCGCGCGGGTTCAAATCCCGCCCCCGGCGCTTATCTCCTCCAGGCATGACAATCGAATACGATGTTCTAATACTTGTTGTAGACCCGAGGAATACGTTATCAATATGTCCAAGATATAACACAAGCTAAACTACGTACATGGGCTAGCCATTCGCAGAAGATGCAGGTTTATGGGTGACAGAGGTTTTGTTGAAACTATGAATATCTGGTACAGAGTACTCAGTGTATACAGGAATACTAGGGTTCCATTAAGCGTCTCCGCGATGAAGGGATGAAGCCGGAGGGAGCGGGGGAACCAGAGATGGAGCAAAGTATTCAAAAATATTATTCAGACAGAATCCTGGATCCTTGATCCCAGTTATCAAGTCCCGTGGTATTAAATGCCTGGGTTCTTGGTTTAAATAAGTGATGCAATCCAGCTGGTTTATTCAACATCAGGGTTTTTCAGTCGCTTGGTTAAATTTAAATATATGTGTAGATAAAAATATTTATTTGGTGAAATAAATGTCTAAGCCATTGGTATTGTTATTCTCAGCAATATTCATGATGCTACTTACAACACCGATACTAGCTATTGCGCAGCCACAGATAATAGTGGATGGTGATCCAAGCGACTGGAAAGCCCCTCTCCCCAGCCAGGATAACACGTACATTATTAGTGATGGAGAATTCGTGTGGAAGGATGCAACGGGGGATGAGAGAACAGATTTCGCAGGTTCAGTAAACCCGGATCTTGTAGACCTTGTCGAGTGGAGGATAACTGGTGATGGGGACTACCTCTACATGTTGTTCAAGTTCAAAAATATGAGTGGTATAAGTATAGGTGATAATGGGGCAACATTTATCGCTGTAACAATCGACAGGGATTTAACAAGTGGAAGCGGCGAGATATGGTTTGCTGGAGAATCCGATACCAAAGTTAACTCATCAGCCGCCTGGGAATACCAGATAGTAGTGAACCTCGCTGACTCAAGGTATAGAAATCAAGGTCTGAGGTCTATTACTCATCCATTGAATGAATCCACTAATAACTGGGGTGCTATATTCCAGTTGCTGGATAAAAACTGGAATCACTTATATGTCCCAGGTGATACAGGTGCAGCTGGGCTCCTCGCGGTAAACCTGGATAATAATTGCATAGAGCTTAAAATCAACTGGAGCCTTATAGGCGGGGCACCAGCCGGTGGCTCTATAAGATTCGAGGTTATTACTGCGGTGGGCTGGAGCAATTACGGTGGGAATGGAGGTGGAACATGGGATATTAGTGGCTCATCTGACGCCCTTGATGCTGTGACAACCATTGGGCCAAATACATGGAGTGAAGTTGAAGATGGAGTAGTAGACTATTATGTTGAAGTGTCGTTTGCAACACCCGTGCCCTACCCTGTTCCAGAGCCGTGGATTGTAGGGTTAGTGGCATTGGTTATCGCCGGCTTATACCTCGTGTTTAGGAGGATGACATAGTTTTTTCTATTCCTCATCACTATATTCTACTCTAAGCCTGGAAAGGGGCGTGTTTAAGCATGCATAGGCTTCCTTATATAGCAGGCTCTCTACTTATACTGCTCGCCATCTCACTTTATAGTTACAACACTGCACCAATCTATAACTCCCAGAGTAGTGAACCGGTTATAGTTGATGGATTAGGTTATGAGTGGAGGTATGAGTACCTGCATGGTTTAACCAGTAGCGGCGGGTTTAGAGATAACTTGGAGGATTACAGGGATAGCAGGGATGTAGTTGCATGGTATTATGTCCCTGGAACCAATTATGTATTCTTCAGGATAGACCTGCTGGATCTAGCATATGGTGCAGAGGTGGCTAGTGGCCCAGGGTATCGTGATGCACTCGATTTATACTTGTTAATCGGCTGGGATGGAGCCCCAGGATACCAGGAGTGGCTTCCCGACTTCATACTTGATTCTAATGGGAGGGGTGTTAGGATGGGTGATTACCCATGGGTTCTCGCGGTAGCCATATATGATGTAAATAACATAAGGGTTTACAAATATGACTGGAGCTACTGGACTCAAAGCAACTTGAGTATCAATATAGCTTTCAATGCTCAATGGGACCTAGTGGAGCTGTCTCTCCCAGCTGGTTTTCTAAGGGAGTATGGCTGGGATAGCTCTAAGACCGTGTGGTGCAGGATTGCATCTACATGGGTTGACTCTAGTGGCGTTAAATGGCTCTCGAAGCCTGTGCCAGGATATATGATGAGCGGTGATCCAAATACATGGTATGGTGTATGGTTCAGTAATCAGACAACAGGGACAGTGAAGCTTATACTGCTTCACCATGGCAACCAGCATTTAACCGATAACAGGGGGTTAAATAACCCATCGTCTAGAAACAGCTATGGCTACATATTATGGATCCATGAAGATGCATCAAGGTTGACTGGTAGAAGGATACCAGTCATGATCCATATGAGCGGGACGTTGATGGCTAGCTTCCTATGGTGGGATCCAGGCTTCATTAAGTATGTGAGAAGCCTTGTTGAGCAAGGGATAGTTGTGCCTGTTGGAGGGGTGTGGGCTGAGTATATCACGGCTTACTTCTACGATAATTTCAATGATCCTAGTGCCTACCTAGCCCTTGACTACAACTATAAAATACTAGGGTATAGGCCTCTGACTGCATGGGTGCCCGAGAGAACATGGGATGATGAGAGGACTGGAATAGCTTGGACCCTGAGTAAATACTATAAAGCCGTTGTACTCGATGGCAATACTCATCATGACGAATGGAGTCCAGGGACAAACAACCTTAAGCCTCACAAGTACAATGAGACAAGGACGAATGGTAATACGCTTTACGTGTTCTTCATACACTGGGACACACAGCAGAAGCTATTATCTAATACTGATGGTGGGTTGAACAGGGATCTCAGGTTAATATACCTAGATAAAGCAATGAGCTGGGATCAGCAACAGGTGTTCATCTATGCTGATGACTGGGAGAAGGCTGCCGGGGTAGCAGGATGGCCCACGGATCCCTCATGGTATGAGAACGCTGTTAGATGGATTGCTATGCATCCATGGATACAGATTGTCACAATAGATGATGTAGTAGGCTGGCTTGAAAAAGGATACTGGACACCTGAATACAACTACTACTGTGGCTATGATACCTACGTCTACATTAAGCAGTGGGTCAACAACTATCCTTACGACTATAGAAGAGCTTATGACGGCTGGTACTGGGGCACCCTTAGTGAGAAGGCTTTCAACGAGCTCGGCGATCCATCAAGATGGAACTATAGGCTCGGGGATAATATTGTCAAGCTAGGAGATATATGGAGCCCTGGGACAATACTCTACGAACTTCTTGCACCGGGTAGGCTGATCGATTCAGCATCGAGGAATGAGCTGTGGTGGACGACCATTATAAGCCTCAACGCATTACTCTACGAGACGGCGTGGCATGAGGAAAGTGATTGGGATAGAGATGGATTACAAGACATGCCTGGCTGGGCCCTGGGAGGATATGCTCACATAAGGTTGACCAGCATATACTTCCTCTCAGCTAGGTGGCTTGATGATGTGAGAAATAACAGGGTTGCAGGGATTCAGTATATCAGGGGCGATCTCGACTGGGATGGAGTCGATGAGATAGTAGTCTATAATAACAGGTTATTCGCCTGGATCGACCCCCGTGGCGGGGCGATACCCTACGTGGTTGTCTATGATCCAAGCAGGGATACTGCATGGATACCTATTGGTGCCCCCATGGTTTACTGGGGTAGTATGGAGTCTGAGACATGGTATGGTGGTCCTCAGGTGGGTTTATTCGTTGATGACTACCTCGATTATACTGGGGACAATTACTATGGAGACACCTATAATATCTCGAGAATAACCCTCCTCGATAACGGTAGCCTCATAGTGGAGCTCTCATCACCTGATAAAAACAGGAATGGCTTTGTAGATATAGTTAAGAAATACAAGTTCAATCCTGGGAGTCCCGAAATAATTGCCGAGTATAGTGTTGAAGGCGGAAGACTATACATTGCGATAGGGTCTAGTGTAGACCTACTTCAAAGCCTTTATACAGGGCAGGCAGGTATATCCTTCATAGGGTCTCCTAGTGGCGGGCAGATGTTCACCGTGTATAATAATTTAACCAGTAACGCGGTTGAGTTTACCCCACTCATTAACATGTACTATACTGGCCCCCAGGATCTTGCAACATATACGCTTCAATATGTTTTCAAGCTATACACTAATAGCTCGCAAGCCCCTTATACGGCTCTTGCCAGAGTGAGATTTGGAAGCCTCCAGGAGCTGATAGCGGGTCCGGCCTCAACTATTACTTCCACTACGACTAGCCCGATTATGACTTCAGCGACAACCATCACAACCACTACTACAACAACAACGGTAACCACTGTGAGTAGCCCGATTACTACTGTTTCTTCAACAATTACTACTGCGACAACCGGTCTAACTACTGCTTCCCCAATAACTACCACAACCATTAACCCGTCAAACACCACCGTGGTAACGACTACTCAGCCGACTACTACGACTCCAACGAGCACTACCACGGAGACAACTCAACTAACTACTGAAGTAACTACAACTATAACCATTACTTTCACAACGGTTTCAACAACCACTGTGACATATACTACCACCCTACCTCTAACAGTTACTAGTGTAAAGGAGTTAACCTATACAACCACTGTGACTACTGTTGAACACGAGTCAGTGGTTACCACTGTAACAGTGGCAGCTGAGTCATTCACCGGGTTAACCTATATCACGATGGCTCTTGGAGCAATCGTGATACTACTGATGGCGTTAATACTCTATTCCTGGTTGAAGGGCAGATATAGGTGAATAATGTTTTCTCGGTTCTCTCTTGGCCGGTGAATGGCTCAGTATACCTCCTGGCCAGTGCTATGGCTCAGGCTTGCCCTCTAGATGGAAAAATTTATAAAGTATCCCCTTGATTACCGAGTGTGATCAAATCTGGGTGGGACTATGGTGTCCAATAAATATGTCTTACTATTACTGGCTCTAGTATTAATCCCACTAGTATTCTCCATTGAATCAGAGGCGTTACTAGTCAATGAGGGCTCAAGTAAGGTAAGAGTAGTGGTAGGATATAGGGATGAATCCTCTAGGCAGAGCTTGTTAAGGATCCTCGGGGTATCACCGGTGAAAGAGATCAGGGATCTAAAGGTACTGGTTGTCGAGATCCCTGAGTCTTTGATAACCCGTGTTAAAAGCCTGCCGGGTATTAGATACGTTGAGAAAGATGTGGAGGCCAGGGCTTTCGGCATAAGTGACTATTATGGTGACATCAAGTGGAATATGTACATGATCGGCATAACGGATGTCTGGGACTACTATTACCAATACTATGGCAGGTATGCATTCGGAATGGGAGTAGTCGTAGCTGTCCTCGACACAGGCATTGATTACACTCATCCAGACCTCTATGGCAGGGTTGCATACTGTATAAGGACAACTGGCTCAACCACTTATAGGGGTACCTCACTAAGTAATTGCATGGATCGTAACGGGCATGGAACACATGTAGCCGGGATAATCGCGGCGACTATAAATGGTGCCGGTGTAGCAGGTGTAGCGCCAAACGTGACCCTGATAGCGGTTAAAGTACTCTACGACTCAGGAAGCGGGAGCGTCACAGATATAGCTGAGGGAATAGTAGAGGCTGTGAAGGCTGGAGCATACATACTCAGCATGTCGCTTGGCTCCTCAAGCGACAGCAGTGTGTTAAGGGATGCATCAAACTGGGCTTACCAGCAGGGCGCTATACAGGTTGTTGCAGCAGGTAACTCTGGTGATGGAAACCCAAGTACAGACAATGTTAACTACCCAGCTAGATACCCATGGGTGATAGCTGTTGCAGCAGTGGATTCAAACGGTAATACACCGTCATGGAGCAGTGATGGACCGGAGGTTGATGTGGCTGCACCTGGAGTCAACATATTATCCACGTACCCGAATAAGCAATATGCTTATCTAAGCGGTACATCAATGGCTACCCCGCATGTAACAGGTGTTGTGGCAGTTATAGAAGCCATAAGGTATGCTGCTGGTAAAAGCTGGCTGGGCTTCGACGCTATTTATAAAGTCCTAACATCTACAGCATATGATCTAGGTTCCCCAGGCTTCGATGTTTACACTGGGTATGGACTAGTGGATGCATACAGCGCAGTTCGATACGCGTTAAGTCTACCCTAGTCTCTCCCTCAATATTTTTCATGAGGCCTCAGATCCTCAATTCTTTTCACACTCCATGTCTCAGTATGGATGTTTGATCCACCTGGTTCTATTCTCCTCAAGGGGCCAAGGGTCTCCAACTCCAGGAATCTATCATTAGTGTATACTTCGACACTCGAGCCGAAGTCAGGATATACAGTGTCTTCTTCTCTGAAAGACTTCTCGAACAAGTATCCCTCCACCCAGTACGCGATCCATGGGGGGTTGGCTCTAGCACCTATTTTAACCGGGTTTTTAACGCCTGGGTCTTGATGTACTATGATGTAGTCGCCTCTAAGCTTAATCCTAGGGTCATCCAGCCTAGTGTACGGCCATGCCACAATGAATCTATCTGGGAGTAGGCCGTGGTGATCCACCTGCCTTGGCTTAAATGGTATTATAGCGAATCCATTACTCCTCATAACTGAGATAGCCCAGCACGAGAACTCTAGTGGCCATCTACCTATATTGATTATTTCATGGACTACTTTCACCGAGTAGTCTTCTTCACCCGGTGTAACATGTATCTTCTTTAAAACATTGTTAGCATGCTCCGGGTTGCCGACGATCTCGATCTCATCTCTCTCAATCCTTAATTCAACTGGTTTATCGTCAAGTGAGTAGGAACGTGGCATGGCTTCAGGCGATGTCCAGAGCCTGTGTCCCCCATGTATTTTCCAGGTGCCCTCGGGTGTTTCAATACTGATATCTGGTATTATACTGAATAAATTGAACTCGGGCTTCTCAAGGGAGGCGATATATAGTATCCTGGGACCTATGTCTAATGGTATGCCGATCAGTAGCTTGTTGACAGTGTAGATTCTAAGCCTATACCCCTCGACTATCTTCTCGGTGTACTCCATTGGCGCGTCCCTCGGGGAAGTTGTTTTTAGTGTGGTGCGTTGACACATCTTACTACTCTAATCTAGGTTTTTGCCCGGTTGTATCCTCACTTACTACGGATTCGATGACTACTTTAACGGCTTTGATCATTAATTCGAGGCTCATACTCGGCGGAACACTATGCGGCTCCTTTTTGGCAGCTTGCTCTGGTAGGTAGGGTAGATGGATAAACCCGGCTCTTAAGGGATAGCCATAAGTGTATCCATGATGCAGTAACTCGTAGAACACTAAGTTGCATACATATGTGCCAGCAGTATTGGATACAACAGCTGGTATGCCTTTCTCAGTTAGTTTCCTAACTATCTTCTTTACAGGTATTGTTGCCAGGTAAGCTGTGGGAGCCCCGGGTTCAATTGGTTCATCCTCAGGCTTCACGCCATCGTTATCAGGTATTCTCGCATCCATCAGGTTTAATGCGACTCTCTCGACCCTAATGCATTGAGTCCCAGGTGCTAGCCCCAGGGCCATAGCTATCTCGGGCTTATGCTCCCTGAGCAGTGTCTTGACGAAGTCTTTGGCTCTTCTAAATGAAACAGGGAGGATTGCTGTCACTAATTCTACATCTCCCCTCTCTAATGAACCGGTAAGCCTTCTCACTACAATCTCAGATGGATTAATTGATTCATCAGCGAAGGGTTCGAAGCCTGTGACCAGAATTCTGGTTCTAGACATTTACGTCACCTTATCCTGGAAGAAGATCAATGGTTGTTTAATAAATAAATAGATCCAGCGCTATGTATTAAAGCATGGTGGACCCGATGAGTGAAAGACGCCTCGTAATGGTACCTGGTCCTATAAACTATGAGCCCAGCGTATTAAGGGAATTAGCTGTCAGCGGTCTGGATCATACTTCACCGGAGTTCGTTGAGATATTTGCCGATGCACTAGGTAAACTTAGGGAGATAGTTTATGCTGGCAAGGAGCATCAGCCCGTGGTGATCGCTGGCACCGGCACCCTGGGCATGGAGGCATCGGTAACTAATTTCCTTACTAAAGGCAGCAGAGTCCTCGTTGTATCCAATGGCTACTTTGGTGACAGGTTCAAGGAGCTTCTCTCAAGGTACCCTGTGAAAACAGATGTGCTCAGGCCGGATACTATAGGAAACGGTGTTGAGGCATCACGGATAATTGAGGCTGTTGAAAAAGGGGGATACGACCTGGTTACGCTTACACATGTAGATACTAGCACAGGTGTTTTACAACCCATCAGGGAGGTTGGTAAGAAGCTGAGGAATACGGGCACGATCCTTGTTGTCGACGGAGTATGCAGCGTTGGAGGCGAGGAGATAAACCTCGTGGAGGACGGGGTCGATGTATTATTCACCGGTTCCCAGAAAGCACTTGGCGTGCCACCAGGCTTAGCAATAATATGGTTGTCCCCGAAGGCTCTCGAGAAGCTTAAAGAGTTAAAGGAGCCCCTATCCCCATACTACATGGATTTAAAGAAGTGGGTTGAAGTAATGAGATCCTATGAGGAGAAGAAGCCAGTATACTTTGGAACCCCAGCGGTAAACCTGGTGGTTGCCTTAAGGAAGAGCCTCGAGCTAATACTAAGGGAAGGAATGGAGAACAGGGTACGGAGGCACATGGTATTATCAGAGGCCTTCAGGGAAGCCATGAAGGCGCTTGGACTAGGTATTCTAGCAAGTGAGAAATATACTGCGCACACGATAACAGCTGTTAAGCTACCAGGTGGTATAGATGCAGGAACGCTGGTATCATTTGCTAGAAGTGCTGGCGTAGCTATAGCCAGAGGACTACTCAAGGAGGTAAACTACTTCAGAGTTGGACACATGGGTCCTGTGAACGCTAACGATGTAATTGCCACGATAGCGGTTATCGAGAGAGCCCTGTATAAACAGGGATATTTATCAAGGCTTGGAGATGGATTGATAAGAGCGCAAGAAGTCCTCGCTAGACACGAGTTCTAAGTTTTATCATGATACAAGCCCGCCTTTGACTTTTTGGTTACAACTGGAAGCCTCGTTTTTTAGGGTGGGGATGGTGATAAGCTTATAGGCTGGGTTCT
This sequence comes from Desulfurococcus sp., assembly GCF_038881575.1. Classification (GTDB taxonomy): domain Archaea; phylum Thermoproteota; class Thermoprotei_A; order Sulfolobales; family Desulfurococcaceae; genus Desulfurococcus. Next base: position 55,063 of record NZ_JAVZPN010000005.1, read on the forward strand.
CTAGTGTATTCTTTGGGAGCGGGAAACCCGAGATGGGGCGAGCACTGGCCCCGCCGACTGCCCCGCAGATGACAGGTGTAACCCCGGAATAGATGCGGGGAACCAATGAACCACCCTGAAGGGAACCCCAGCCCTTCAAGGCGGGGAGGAGGTCGGCCTCTTAGGCTATTAGGTACGTTGATGCCATGTATCTCTCTAGCCAGATTGGTTAAACATGTTTTCCAGGTATATGGAAAGTTTTTATTCTCTTAAATCCCATACTTTATCCCTATCATGGTTAATACTATGGGACCATGATGAGCGGGAACACTAATACTACTAGAAGAAATATACTCGGCGTCTTATCGGTTACGACGCTAGCGTCATTTTTGACGGGTCTAAACGCTCGTTTAACTGTTGTAGGTATACCGGATATAGCTAGATCTCTTGGCGCCGGTGTCCAGGAAGTTATATGGATAACTCAGGGATACATGCTTGGAAGCATCTTTATGCAGCCATTGATAGGGAGACTCTCGGATCTCTATGGCAGGGTCAGGTTATTCAATCTAGGGTTCCTACTCTTCACAATAGGCGCCGTCTTCTCTGGTTTATCAGATAGCTCCTACCTCGTTATATTATCCAGGATAATACAGGGTATTGGTGCAGCCCCCTTAATCACGCTTAGCATAACGATTCTAACAGATAATGTACCGAGTAGTATGCTGGCCACATGGCTTGGAGTGAACCAGGTAGCGTGGAGGGTTGGTGCTGTACTAGGTATGACTATTAGCGGGATCGTAATTGACATGCTGGGTTGGAAATGGATATTCCTCATACAGGTGCCAATAGGCTTGGCTGCATTCATATATGGCTCACTAAGACTTAGAGATGTTTACAGACCGGTGGAGAAACCCGTATTCGACCTAGCGGGTTTCATATTGTTCACGGCATCTGTGACACTGGTCTTAATGGGCTTAACATTTACCACATATGGCCTCGGATTCAAGGAGTATGCTGTAGCAATGATCGCTACATCAATAGTAATGCTTATTGCTCTAATACCGCTCGAGCTAAGGCATGGGTCGCCTATCCTAGACTTAAAACTCTTTAAGAACTGGGGGTTTTCAGGGGGTATAATCTCCCAGTTCCTTTACTCAATAGGCTTCGGTGGCTCACTCGTATTGTTATCAATATACCTCCAAACTGTTAAGGGATATAGTGCCAGCGTAGCCGGGTTACTCCTTGTTCCCTTTGAACTAGGGTTTCTAGTGGCTGGGTTACTGGGGGGTAGATTAGCCGATAAGTACGGGTATGCAACTATAATAGTGCCTGGCCTGCTCACAGCATCTATAGCACTCTACATTCTAAGCACTTTAACCATTGATTCCAGCCTAATACATTTAATCAGCGGCATGATCCTACTCGGCATTGGTGCTGGCTTATTCACTGGACCTAATACTAGCTCTATAATGGCTTCTGTACCGCCTCATAGAAGAGGTGCTGCTTCGTCGCTGAGGACAATAATGTTCAATATTGGCTTCGCCTTGAGCCTTAACCTAGCATTGATAAGCATGACGATGGTTGTACCATATACCGTTGCATCTAGTTTAATAGCAGGAGAGGGCTCAGGCGGAAGTATAGAACTAGGGGAGATCGGCGAGCTGGCATTAGGCATAGGTAACTCATTCAGGATCCAGTCTATAATAATGCTCTCTGCATTATTCTTCTCTATCGGGAGGATCAGGGTTAGACGTATACGTAGAGGTGGTTAAACTCGTTCCTCTAGGATTGGGTGGCAAGGTTTTAACCTAGTGGTGTACAATAGAATATTATTAGGCGTGTGTGAATGAATAAACTTAAACACTCAACCATGGTGCTACTGGTCTCTATTTATAGGCATGGCTATATCACTATACTGCTTCCAGCTCTCTTAGCCCCTGTGCTTTTCTCGATGCTTCCACAGGTTTTCGCAAGTTTAACTTGGCAAAGATCTTTGATCTCTAATTACCTCCCAGATAACACTGTGCTCACTGTTACCACTAGCCCCCTTGGCGGTGATTGCATCCATGTTAAATATGGTTTAATGGGTTTAAGTGGCTCCGGTAACGGGTTTATGGCTCAGTATATTGTTATCAAGGATATCTCCATGCTTAACATTAGTGGTTTAATCATTAAGTCGCTTAGTAACCCATGTAGCGGGATTTACGCATCAATACCATATATTTTCTACAGAGATCACGAGTTAGACACAGGGTTCACAGCTCTACTCAATAATGGTAGCATAGGGGTTTGCCCCTGCTATATTCATAGTGGTTTACTCGAGGACACTATTATATTAATAGGAGAAGTGGATGGTGCCCCGGGCTACTTATGTAAAACCAGCGCCAGCATTATTGTAGGAGGCATCATTAATTCGCTGGTTAGCAGCGTGGTTTTATTCATGGAGAAGTACTCTATGATTATTCTATTAGCATATATACCGGTCTTAATTATCGTGGATGAGAAGATATTAAGGGGAGTGATCCACGAACTCCGCATACTCCACAATCAAGGAGTAGGTATCAGGATGCTGGCGTCTTCCTTCGCGGCTGCGCTCACAATGTTGTCGACACTAATGGCATTATACTCCTATGCTTTAAGCTATCTCCTAATACTACTCGGTCTACGCATCCTCAGCCATTACAGTGGATTACTGGTATTCAGCATGGCTAACCCTGCGATGGAACCCATTGTACTACTATCCCTCATAGTGATCCAAGCCTTTTTCTCACTATTGATATCGGTAAGGGGGATGGGTATTGTTTCCAATGATTCTAAGGGTAATCTTTAGATCCACCAGTATCACGGTGCATGCTGGGCTACTCCTGGTACTCTTAATGCTTGAAACAGTCTCCCTGCTACTAGTTGGTTATGCTTCATCTGTATTGAACCTGTACGAGGACGTGATCTATGGTAATGGGGGAAGGGGGTTGGCTGTATCCAGCTACGCGTTGTCGCCTTTCACATCAGTTATTGGTGAGAGAGAGATCATAGACCTCGTAGGGAATACAACAGGGGTAAACGTTAAGTACGTGGTCTTCGCAATAGTGTACGTAGACGACATGGTCATCGTGGTCCGCGGCATGGATGACGAGTCTTTAAGCAGCTTGACAGGAGGTGTTACACTAGGTGATAGATGTGTGTTTATAAGTGGGGAGTTAAGCCGTGAGCTAGGTATCGGGGAGGGGGATTTACTCCCCTTATACTCCGTCTTCACCCATGAAACAATTATTACTAGGGTGTGTAGGATCATAGAGTCCGGTTACCCCTATACCTATGAGCTGATAACCTCTATAGATCTCGCCAGGATACTCCGAGGTATAGGCAGGGGTTACTACTCCATTGCACTACTCTACTTCGACAACGAGGACTCAGCGAAGGAGATAACTGGTAAACTAACAGGGGAGGAGTATAAATCCATTATTGAGAGGGCATTGATATATCTTTCAAGGATAAATAAGACTGTTAACCTAGAGATGATAATGGATGTCTCAAGCGGGTACTGGGCTAGGCTGGGTTTCTACAAGGACTCTCTTCTCCTCCTGGCTTATGTTACTACTGTACTTGTGCTTCTATGTACACCCTTGATTAGTGATGCATTGTATAGACACCTCTACACTACTCTAATCCAGCTCCATGGGATTGGGGTCTCTAGGATGGTGATCACTATGGCTTTAGCACTTCTCCTCCTATTCTACACAGCGTTATCAATGCTTCTATCACTGCCCCTCGCTATATGGATTAGCGGCATCCTTGAGTTAAGGGTTTTCTCATATGTTGTTAAAGCCCATGTGGATGCGTTGGCAGGGATCTATGTATCCATGGTACTCTGCGCATTGTTGTTAACGGGTGTAATGGGTGGGGTGGTGAGGAGTTGGGGAAGGCTATCCCTTTACTAGTATTGCTTGTATCAGCCTGTCTACTCCGGTTAATACCATACATAGCCACGGCTCAACCGTTTTCAACTGATGTATGGCCCCTGATATTGTTCAGCGATAAATTAATCCGGGAGCCTGATTTAAAGATCTGGGATGACGCGGCTTTCGATGGACATAATAATAGATGGCCTGCCCTACTCCTCGCGTCAACTCAGTACTCTATTCTAACAGGGTTAAGGCCTGAGTACTTCTTCTCATTCACTGGTGTTGTAATCGTAGCTGTGGAGATCATTCTCGCCACATATATATTGCTCAGGGAGCTTCTTGGTGGTGCATCGATTCTCTCACTCTACGCCATTGCACTGGTTCCCTCATTTACCCTCTTTTCCTCTACGCTACTTAAAGAGGTCTATTCATACCCTTTAATGATACTATTTCTCCTCATGGCATTGAGATCCTCTAAGAGAAGCAGAGTTGAGGACATACTGGTGCTTACACTAGTATCCTTAACGCTTGTGTTGTCTCATCCATTATCGCCATTGATGAGCATATTGTTTATCGCCTCATATCTCTACTCGGTGCTCGTTGAAAAAGCTGGGAAAGGGGTGTGGCATGGCCTCAGTGGTGCCAGGGGAATCTATGTTCTTTCCTTATTCACCATCCTCTATGCTGTGTATAGTTTCATATATGCTTTTAGAGGGGGTGTGGTTGCTCTTGGTTATAGTGATTTCATGGGTTTACTTGTTATCGCTGTAGCTGTATATGGGTCATACATGGTCTTTAAGCAAGGGCCTCGATATGTTATCGCCCCCGTGGTGATGGCTATAGTCTTTTCAGCATTGATCCTCAACTACGGTGATGCCTTATCTTTCAGCATACTAACACTAATACTATATATCGTCCCAGTTGTATTATTTCTACTCCCCCTTGCACGCTTACTTGTAGTGGAGGATGTATATGAACCCTACTATGCTAGCGTGCTCCTCCCCATTACATTGATACTCTTCTATGTTCTACTTATAGATCCCTTATATCTCTCGGTGATGCATAGGGTGTTAAACTATGTATCCTTTCTCACCCCGATCGTGCTGGAGACCATGGATAAGCATGGTAAACCATTATTAAGGCTCTACAGGTTGTTAACTACTGCTTCCTCACTGATCATATGTTTCATAATAATCTTGGAGGTATCTCTGGGAAGCGATCCTGTTGCCTTCTACTGGAGGTACACTGTAGGCGAGGTCATAGGTTTCACGGAGGTCCGTGAGCTATATGATGGGGTTATATGCGGTGATTCCAAGGTAGCATATTTCTATGGTAATGCTAATGCTTCAACACTATGTATGCTGCAGGAATACGGTGGATCCCGGGGCCTATACCTGTATTACATGGATAACTTTAAGTACGGCTATGTATTATCACCTCTGGATGTACTACGCCTTAGAAGCCCATGTGAATACTATGCTGGACACGACCTACTATATAATAACCGGGACGTGATGGCCGTGGGTGGTTGAAGTGATGGTGCTTAGACTGGTGGACGTATACAAGTATATCGGCGGCGACACCATTCTAAATGGAGCCGAATTAGAAGTAGGGGAGGGGGAGATCATAGTTGTTAAGGGGAGAAGCGGCGTGGGGAAGACAACGCTGGCTAAAATAGCCTCTCTCCTAGTTAAGCCTGATGGAGGAAGCGTTTACTTTATGGGTAGGGATGCGACGAGCATAAATGAATATGAGAGATCACTGATAAGGCTGAGGAAAATAGGGTATATAGACCAGGAGTACCGTTTACTACCAAGGCTGAGAGTATATGAGAACATAGAGCTACCACTAGCACTCTTAGGGTATCCTCGTGAGGCCAGGTGGAAAATCATCATGGAGGTGGTAGAGCTACTAGAGATCAAGGGGTTAGAAAACAGGTTCCCCCATGAGTTAAGCGGGGGGCAGAGGCAGAGGGCAGCTATTGCAAGAGCATTGGTTAAGAAGCCTGCATTAATAGTGGCTGACGAACCATTTTCAAACCTCGATGAATACAGCGCTGAGAGAGTTCTAGGGGTCTTCAAAGAAATGGCTAAGGATGGGACAGCCATACTGATAACTACTACGGAGATGGAGGCAGAATATGGGGCAACCCGTTACTATGTGCTTAAAGGTGGAAGATTATATGTGGATTAAAAGCCTTACAGAGTATTGGCAAGGATCAATCCACTTATGCTTATATTGCTTTGATTACTATTTTGATTAAAAAAGCAAATGTCTAGATAGGTTTTACGAAGCCCCATTTCTCCAGTGCTCTTGCAAGCTCTCTATGTGTCTTAGCGTACTCGTTTAGTGGAATATTATTCATTATTGCCTCTAGTGCCTGTCTAACAGCCAGTGCTCCGGCTCTGGGCCCGTCTGGATGACCTATTACTCCACCACCTATTTGTAGCACTAGGTTTGTACCTAGAGCCTCTATTACTAGTGGGAGGTTGCCTGGGTGTAAACCACCTGACGAGACAGGCATTGCCGGCTTGATGTGGTACATTGGTTGCTCTAGATGGTATATGTCATCTGGGTCTGGCTTGAAGTGCGTCTCCCTCAGTATTTTGGCGTATCTTATAACGTCTAGTTTCCCGCCCTCGAGTTTTCCTGCCCCGGCTGTGCCGATGTGTAGTTGGTCTATTCCTATGATCCTGTATAGTTTAGCTAGCACGTACATTGAGATACCGTGGTATGGGTTCCTAGTGAAGGCTGCATGCATTGCTCTGTGCCCATGTATTGCTAACCCGTACTCCTCTGCTAGGTCCCTGATATATGTTAGCGCGCTCCACCCGGTGATCACGACGTCAACCATTATGTATGGGTTACCGTAGTCTGCTACAAGTCTCAGCCTCTTCTCCATTTCACGTATATCGGAGGTAATGTTGGCGAACCAGACTTTTCTCTCACCTGTCTCCTTCTCTACTTTATCAATGACCTTCATAATGGCCTTAGCTCTGGCCTCGAACCTGCAGAAGCTCGGACTGGTCAGGTTTTCATCGTCTTTTATGTAGTCTAATCCACCGCTCAACAACTCTAAAGCCAGCTTCTCCACTTCCTCCGGTGAGTAACCCTCCTTGGGCTTCGGCACTGTGCCTACTATAGGCCTATCCTTTACCCTGAATATCTCTCTAACACCATTTATTCCCTTACTGGGTCCCTTAAATGACTCGAGGAATTTCTTGGGGAGATATATGTCTTCGAGCCGTAATCCTTCAACACGCTTCATGCCGAATATGTTTCCAGCTATGGATGCCAGTAGGCCCGGTATATTTCCTTCCTCGAATAACTCTACTGGGTATGCTATTTTCACAATCCATGATCCATCGCCAAGGTCTTTGAAGTAGTATGCTTTACCACTTAGTCTTCTAACTCTCCCTACATCGTACCAGTTGTAGAGGCTAGTCCATGTACCAGTACTACTCTCAGCGGCCACGCCTCCCGCTGCGTCCTCAATAGTGAATCCCTGTGCAGGCTTAACCCTGTATATAGCTATTACATCGTTGCTAGGATCGGGGGTATAATTCTTGTTTATGTACTCATGGTATGTTTCAAACTCGAATTTCTCACTCATCAACTCCACCTGTTTTTGTAAAGCTAATTTATATTAATTAATTTCTTTAAAAATATTAATGATGTTAAGATACCATTGAATTTATTCCTGAGGGTAAATGAGGCCGGGTGGTCTTTCATGGGAGAGGAAGTGATTGCATCGAGAAATGGCAGGTTTGATTTTCTCGAGCACACGAGTGATATATATGTTAGAGCCTATGGTAAGGACGTCTTAGAGTTATTCGAAAACAGTGGGTTAGCGTTATTTGACTCTATGACTAATATTGATCACCTTAGACCAGCCGTGGAGAAGGGGCTAGAAGTTGAGGGCTTTGACATGGAGAATTTACTGTATAAGTGGCTTGAGTCCCTTCTATTATTATATTATAATGAGAAACTAATGTGTGGAAGCATAAGTGTGAAAGAATTAAGTATTGAGAGGATTAATGGGGATTTATCATACAAGCTTAAGGCACGGGCATTATGTGAGGAATTCAATCCCTTAAGGCATGAGGCAAGGGTTGAGGTGAAGTCTCCAACATATAACTTAATGAGGATATTGAAGCAGGAGGATAAATGGGTGGCTTACTTCGTCCTAGATATTTAACTCTCTTATTCTCCTAGCACACTCCTCGCAGAAAAACCTCGACTTAGCATCGACTTCTACGACACTATTACTGAAACTCATAACACAGCCCTGGTTACTACAGTGGTTTAATCCTAGCAGGTGCCCTACTTCATGCACTGCTTCCTTAACCAATCTATTAAAGTACAGGTTGAAGTCTGGTTGTAAACCATAGTATTCCTGGCGGAGCCTCCTAGTAAACACTAGTGCCGTGCTATTACCTGGCACGGCCTCACCGAAGACAAAGTTCAAGCCGTCTTCATACCCGTCTAAATAGCCTATCCCAATCACTATTGAGTCCTCGTTAACCCCAGCCAGCTGAAGGGATGAGCGGATGTGATTTATCACACATCTTGCCAGGTACTGCTTCCTTTCCCAGTTGAAGCATTTTATAGGTGGCTTTAAAACCTCGCTCCATATATATGCCTCTACTTTAACACCGGTTCTCCTTAATGAATCCACTAGTAGATCCCTTAACGCGTCGAGATACTCAAGTACACCATAGCTTGTTAACGGGACAATGATCATCTTTACCAAGACTTTGACCACCTAAACTTGGATTAGATTACTGAAGAATATAAAGACGCTGAGAGGGTGAATAATGATATGCCGCCGCGGGGACTTGAACCCCGGACATCCCGGTCTTCAGCCGGGCGCTCTCCCAGCTGAGCTACGGCGGCATCATTATTAATTGATTAAACAGGGGTTTATTAGGTTTTCCACGAGCCAGAAGGGGATCTACTATCTTAAGGGAGCTCTTTACCGTGTCAAGTATTTTTATCTTAAGTCCTAGATAGATATTACGTGGTGCTCTAGAATGCTCGCTGTGATCCTGGCTGGAGGATATGGTAAAAGGCTTAGACCGTACACGGATGACGTTCCTAAACCAATGATCCCAGTTGGGGATAAACCTATCCTGGAATGGCAGATCGAGTGGTTGAAGAAGCATGGGTTTAGGGAGATAGTTCTCCTAATTGGCTATAGGAAGGAGAAGATAATAGAGTATATTGGTAGTGGGAGCAGGCTTGGCGTGAGGGTTACATATGTAGTTGAGGATGAGCCTTTGGGGACTGGGGGAGCCATTAAAAACGCTGAGTATGTCTTATCCAGGAACAATATGTTCCTAGTCATCAACGGAGATATAATTACCAACCTTAACCCGCTAAAGCTAATCGAGAAACTCGAGGGCTCAAGATACCTCGGTGTAATAGCATCGATACCTCTGCCAAGCCCATATGGTGTCCTCGAAATAGAGGATGAAGACAGGGTTAAGGGATTCGTTGAGAAGCCCCAGTTAAGTGACTACTGGATCAATGCCGGAGTATACGCTTTAAGCTCTGAGGCTTTAAGATACTTCCCAGAGAAGGGGGACTTGGAGAAAACAGCGTTCCCTGCCATGGCCCGGGATGGAGTACTAGGTACGGTGAGATACACTGGTGTATTCTGGAAGGCTATAGATACATTCAAGGAGTTAGAGGAGGCATCCAGGGCGATCCATGAAATATTCCATGAACCACCTCAACCACCTAGAAGGAGGGAGTGAGAATGATTCTAAGCGACTGGGATATCCGTGTCTACATCGAGAAGAAGCTCCTGGTTATAGACCCGTTATTCGAGGATACAGTGAGGGAGAACGGGGTGGACTTAAGGTTCGGGGACGAGTTCTGTAGGTTCAAGAGGGAGAACAGTGTAGTGGATACCTCGAGGGACGGGGTTGACAATGTGTTAGAGTGCTATAGGGTTGGAGCCGAGGGGTTCGTGATAAACCCGTTGGAACATGTTTTAACCACGACCCTCGAGTACGTTGAGTTCCCCCATGACCTAGTGGGCTTGGTGAACCTTAGAAGCACTTTTGCCCGCTTCGGCTTATACATTCCGCCGACAGTGATAGATGCCGGGTTCAAGGGGAATATAACCATTGAACTCGTAGGGAGCACTGTGCCGGTTAAGGTTTACCCAGGTCAGAGATTCCTCCACTTAATACTGGCGAGGACCAGCAGCCCTGTGTACAAACCTTACACGGGTAAGTATCAGGGACAGCGAGGTGTAACACCACCCAGGCTCGATAACAACCCCTCTAATAGATCACAATAAATACTAGTTGGCTTCCAATTCAGGGTGTTCAAGAGGCTCTAGCCGATAAAATACGTGGCCTCCTGGTTGCTGGGTAGGTGATATATGAATAAGGTGTTAATCCCACCTCATCGTTTCCCATCTATGGTTTTCTGTGTTTCCGTAGGGTGGTCTATCATGGTTTCCCCCCTCCCGGCCCTCTTCCCGTGGTCTGTCAATGGGTCTCGGAGACCCGAGGGCCACCGCTAGGCTTATAGGTGTATAAAGTTATAAGGCAGGGAGAATGCTAGGCAGTCTACAACTCAGAAACGCTTGTCAAACCCTGATAAGGTATAATAGGTTTAGCCTTCTTAACAATACATGGTTAATAGTTCTTGGATCACGTGGATCAGGTGGTTTAAGTGTATTTCATAAGTAGGGTTGATGCGGTTATACTACTGCTCATTACATTGGTGGGTGTGCTTGTTAGGGCCCCCTTCCTATGGACCACCTGTGGTAGTGATGTAGTCCAGTTCGCTGGTTTCGCAGATACCTTTCTACACTATGGTTTCCGCTTCTACGATTACAACTACCTTGAGGCGCCCGGTAATAGCTGGCCGTATCCATGGAAATATATTTATGGACCAATACTTCTCTTCATATTAGCTCCTTTAAGGCTTATCGCACCGGATCCCGTGAAGGTGGTCAGGGATCACGGGTTGAACATATATGCCTCTCCATCGTGGTGCGGGATTGTTAAATCCGTCTTCTCACTATTTGATGTTCTAACAGGGATCCTGCTCTACTATATTGCTAGAAGGATTTTCTCAACGAGTAGGCTGGTGGCGGTGATTGCTTCCCTACTATACTTATTGAACCCGATGACCATATATATCTCAGCGATATATGGCATGTTTGATAACATTGCCTTATTCTTCCTACTCCTCGGATTATACATGTACATGGATGGCAGGCATGTGTCAGCCGGGTTATTCATTGCTGGATTCTCGGTCTCCGTTAAGCAGACTATCCTACCTTCACTGCTAGTGTTGATAACCGATGTCTTTAAGAAGCATGGTTTATCGAGGACTTCATTAAAGTATATCATGGTGGTTTTAACAGGTGCATTAATCCCCTTCACACCATTCATCATCGCTAGCCCGGGCACGATGGGATCACTGCTTAATGCGTTGTTAGAATCATCTAGGCCTGGATACACTGAGCCCGTTGTATATAGCTTCAACGGTTTATCAAGCCTTATCACGTATAATTACAGGGATTACATCTGGGTTATTGAGTCATGGTGGGTCTTTTTCACTGTTATAACCCTCTCACTTCTACTACTATACTATAAGCGGGGAGGTAATTTACTCCTAGGCCTCTCACTCGCGTATATTGCTTTCACAGCTTTCTACTGGAGGGTGAACCACCAGTACCTGGTTCCTTTAATAGCCTATGTATCTCTGCTACTGGTAACCAGGGAGAACGCTGTATCTAAGCCCCTCTTATTATTTACATATATATGGATAGGGTTATGGCCTGTGGCGTTTCCCACGAGCTGGTGGAGCCATGTACACATTGAGAATCCCGATATGAATATATGGAGGTTCCTGGACTCCATTACTCTAATGATCTTTGATCCAGCCTTCTACGTAGCCTACTCGCTTGCCTTAACAATAAGCTTCTACACTATTATAGGATCCACTATGGTATACTGGCTGAAGCAGTTGATGAATAAGAAGAGTGCCGCCGCCGGGATTTGAACCCGGGTCTCCCGCACCCTCTCCTCAACGGGCCTTAGGGTGTCACGGGCTCGAGAGGCCCGCATACTTGACCGGGCTATACTACGGCGGCAGCCCGGATATGAATCATATGGATCAAGGTTTTTAAAACATTACTATTCAAGGCTTAAATAGTGTTTCACAGATTAGAGAACATAGGTTTGAGATTGCAAGGTGTACACGTTGAAGGCGATGATCCTCTATTCTCCAGCCCCTATTGAATCAAGGCCGTTGAAATACATGGATGTCGAGAAACCAAGCCCCGGTAGAGGCGAGGTCTTGATAAGGATTCTCAAATGTGGTGTGTGTAGGACGGATCTCCACATTGTTGAAGGCGAGTTGAAACCTGTAAAGCTCCCGCTGATACCCGGGCACCAGGTAATCGGTGTAGTAGAAGATGTAGGTGAGGGGGTTGAAGGAGTAAGGAGGGGGGAGCGCGTCGGGGTTCCATGGCTATACTATGCTTGCGGCGAATGCAGGTATTGTAGAAGAGGCCTCGAGAACCTCTGTGAAAACGCTTTATTCACAGGCTACAGTGTGGACGGCGGGTACGCTGAGTACATGGTTGCAAAGGCAGGCTTCATACACAGGATACCTGGCGGAATAGATGACACTCATGCAGCTCCATTAATGTGTGCTGGCGCAATAGGCTATAGATCCCTAAAGCTAACAGGGCTCCTTGGCAAGAGTGATGCAACCCTGGGTCTATTCGGCTACGGTGCAGCTGCACACCTTGTTCTACAAGTGGCTAGGAAGCTTGGCTTAAGAGTATACGTGTTCACGAGTAGCAGGTGGAAGATAGAGAAGGCTCTCGAGAACGGTGCTGAATGGGCTGGCTCAACGAGTGAAGAACCCCCGCGTAGACTCGATGCCGCAATAGTGTATGCACCTGTGTCCAGCGTCTTCATTGAGGCATTGAAGAAGATAGATAAGGGTGGGAGAGTAGTATTGGCTGAGATATATATGACTCCAATCGAGAAGCTGGATTACAGCCTCTTATGGCATGAGAAAGAAGTCAAAAGCGTTGCGAATGTAACTAGGAAGGATGTAGGAGAGTTCCTGGAGGTAGCCAGTAGGCACGGTGTGAGGCCCGAGGTGAAAACCTATAGGCTTAGCGAGGCCAATGAAGCATTAATAGAGTTGAAGAAAGGAGGACACCTGGGGCAACTAGTACTGGATGTGGCTTGAATCTACTCTTCACACATACTCCAGAGATCCACGGTTAAATCCGGGTCTTCAAGCATTACACTGTAGGTTGAGTGGTTAAAGCTTATTGACACAGCCTTAAACAATACTCCTTTAGCAACGGCATCCTGGACAACCTTCCCTATTTCCGTATCGAAGCCACAATACAGCTTAAAGCCTCTCGTGCCTGGTACACTGGATACAAACACAACTATTGATTTAACACCGGTCGAGGCCAACTCACTGAGAACCCTTATCTGTCTCCTACCTCGCTCTGTTGGTGCATCCGGATACCCAGAGTAACCGTTTAGATCCATCACGGCGCTCTTCAACTCAACGAATACCGTGGCGTCCCCGCATTTAAACAGGTAGTCTATTACAGCCTGATTAATCCTCGTGTTTCTCTTAACGAGGCTACAGGGGCTCAACCATGGTATCAACCCTGACTCAACCGCCCTCAGAAATGCTTTCTCCTGGATACTGGTATCCAATAAGATTACTTCTCCACCGTTGTAGACACCTAGAAGTCTATGTCTGAGCTTAGCGCCATTTATATCCATGAGTAGGCCCCGCTTCCCGGGTTCGAGTATTCCATATAGCCTACCGGTATTGTTGAGGTGTGCCTGGATCAATTCATCACCAGCTTTGACTAGCACTGTGAAGCGGTTAATCCGTTTAATTATGATGCACTCGAGTATCTCACTGGGATTGAACATTAGAAGGGGGTGCACTGTTTTCTCCCCCCTGTAATAATCCGAGGAGCTCTCTCCGCCAGAGAATAATCAATGCTAGTATTGCTATCTGCCCGATGTCAGGGGAGATGCTTCCCCCTATATCTGTCTCCTCTAGTATTATAAACGGGTATAATACAACTCCTTCGTAATGGGATATATTATATATGACAATGTAGTGTAACGTGATGAGTATTAGGGCAACCGCTGTAAAGAATATTTTCGCCAACCCCTTCAACTCGAATAGGGAGAGCACGAATAGTAGCACTACTATTAATACGCCTACTACTCCACTATACAAGTATACTGATGGATCCAGCATTATCATTGCACTCAAAGCCTCTCCAACCCTACACTTGACAGTATCAAGTACGCTGGATAGAGGCTTATAGCCTTATGCCCTTCACTCCCCAGTCACCTGGATAGCGGGTAAAAGGTATAATAACCTGGATAGCGGGTAAAAGGTATAATAATGAGGATATGTAATGATATGAATTCCAATATACCTCGGTGACTTCCTATGGACTCTGATGGCTTGAAGGGTTTAACTAGTGTTGAAGTCCAGGAGATGATTAGGAGGTATGGTCTCAATGTTATCCCCGAGAAAAAGGAGGGCTTCCTGAAACTATTCCTCCGCAAGTTTATAGGGTTTACTCCATTCGCTATAGAGGTTTCAGCAGTTATATCTTTTATCCTCGGTAGATACATAGATTTCACCGTTATAATCGCGTTACTACTGGTTAACGCAGTCATAGGTTTAATCCATGAGAGTAGAGCCAACGAAGCCGTTGGACTCCTCAAGCAGAAGCTCAAGATCTCCGTGTATGTTCTTAGGGATGGCTCTTGGGGCAAAGTGCCCGCGGAGTATCTCGTCCCAAATGATATTATTAAGCTTAGGCTTGGCGATATTGTTCCAGCCGATGCTGTAATCGTTGACGGCTTCCTATTAGTCGATGAGTCAGCTCTCACAGGGGAGTCTCTACCGGTTGAAAAGAAAGCAGGGGACCCCATATACGCGGGCTCCCTTGTTGTCAGAGGCGAGGCTGTGGCCAGGGTTACCGCTACAGGTATTCGTACAAGGTATGGGAAGGTTGTCGAGCTTGTGGAGGTGAGTAAGCCTAGAATGATAATTGAGGAGATAACGAACAGCATAACCAAGTGGCTTATGGCCGTGGACATGTTCTTCATAGTGGTTGTAGCCTTATACCTTGTAATAAAGGGCTCGAACCTCTATGAGTTGCTTCCATTCTCGCTCACATTGTTTCTGGCATCAATACCCATAGCCCTCCCAGCTATGACGACAATAACGCTGGCACTTGGGAGTGTTGAGCTAACTAGGGTAGGGGTTATTATTAAGAAGCTTGAGTCGGTTGAGGCGGCAGCCATGATGGATACGATATGCCTCGATAAAACCGGGACTATAACAGAGAACAAGCTTGTTGTAGGAGAGGTAGTACCAGTCCTGGAGGGTTATAGTGTGAAAAATATTATTTTATACGCCGCCTTGGCATCTGAGGAGATAAGCGAGGACCCCATAGATAAAGCAATACTTGCTAAAGCTAGCGAGCTAGGCTTCAAGATGCAGGGATACAGGATCATAGAGTTTAAACCATTCAGCCCCGAGACGAAGCGTAGTGAAGCCCTGGTGAATCTGAATGGGAAGACCATAAGAGCTGTAAAAGGAGCTCCCCAGGTTCTCTTGGACCTCGATAAAGAGGTTGAGAGGGAGAGATTCGAGAACGTAGTAAGGGAGCTCGGATTAAAAGGTATGAGGCCGCTTGCAGTAGGCATCGAGGAGGACGGAGTATTTAGGCTCGTTGGTGTGCTAGGGATATTTGATAAGCCTCGCGAAGACTCGGCGAGATTCATAAGGGAGATAGAGGGTCTCGGAGTAAAGCCAGTAATGATAACCGGTGACAACCTCTACGTAGCCAGCGCTATAGCTAAAGCCGTGGGTATAAAAGGCGAGATCATTTCTCTCAGGAATACTGCTAAGGATATTCTTAAGGAGAGGATTGAGAGCGTTGGTGTTATAGCTGAGGCCTACCCGGAGGATAAACATGATATCGTGGTAGCCCTACAATCAAGGGGGCATGTCGTTGGCATGACCGGCGACGGTGTCAACGATTCACCAGCCCTTAGGAAAGCTGATCTAGGTGTAGCCGTGTATAATGCAACGGATATAGCGAAGTCATCGGCATCCATAGTGCTTACTCAGCCGGGTTTAAGGAACATAGTGGACGTCATTAAATTAGGTAGGGTCATATACAGGAGAATAGTTGTGTGGAGTATAAATAAGATTGTGAAGACATTCCAGATAGTGTACTTCGTAGCTCTGGCAACATTATTGCTTGGAATACCTGTACTCTCGCCAACCCACATCATATTAATGTTATTCATGTATGATTTTGTAACATTATCTATAAGTACGGATAGGTTAAGGCCCTCGGCCTCTCCGGAAAGGTGGAATATAAGGAAGCTCGTTAAGGTATCCACTTTCCTCGGGCTTGTCAAGGTTGCCGAGCTCTTCCTAGCCCTTTATCTAGCACTCAGTGTCTTGAAGCTCAGCATGCATGAAACACAATCGTTCATATTCTATATACTCTTAATATCGGGCTTATTCAACATAGTCAACTTCAGAGAGCTCGGATTCTTCTGGAACTCCGCGCCGAGTAAGCCAATGTTGGTGGCGATAGCATGTGATATAATTGCGGCAACGATACTAATATACAAGGGCATTATGGTAACCCCTATAAGCCCTGGAGCAATAATTATAGCACTACTCTACGCTGTTACTATAACACTGGTATTAACCGATATAGTGAAAATAATCATTTATAAACTAGAAGGCCTGGATAAAACAAGGCTCATCTAGAAGATACATTAATAATGGGTCACACTACGACCGGTATTGATTAAGGATATATTCGGGTCAGATTTTCCGGCTTTCATCACTGCGGGGCTCATGAGACCCTCTTCTCATCACTATGATAAAGAGTATTCGCTTCAAGGATTTTAATATCTACCATAATAAAAAGATAAAAAGCTTAACAGCTTCATCGAATCCATGTTATAAACTCGGGTGTAAACGGTTGAATTACCTGGTTTATTTTTGTTCAGGCATCAAATACGTAACACGCATCATTAATTAATGGAGGAATAATTATTGGATAAGAATGTTTTAAAACCTATCAAGATTCTAAGAGATTATTGGATGCGGCGGTCGTCTAGCCTGGACTAGGACGCCGGCCCTCCAAGCCGGAGATCCCGGGTTCAAATCCCGGCCGCCGCACTCCGGTCTCTTTATACATGGTTGACGAGAATTTGTTAATGGGATATGAGACTATACCTAGATGTAGAAACCTGTAAGCCGAAGGAGGGGTCTTTCAGGGAGAAAAAAATAATGATATTGGCATGATAAAGGATTGGACTCTGTATGAGCTAGAATCCTCGAAGATATGGATGAGCAAAGTGTAAGGTCTCGCTACTTTATATATCAGGCTTGGTGTTTAGAGTACTCAGGGAAGCCAGAGATCCCTCCGCCTTTTCCAGGGCTCTTCTGTAAACTAAATAATTGGTAAATCTATCGTGTTCTATGCTTTGTCAACAGTTATGTTTATATAACTGTAAACATATATGTTTACCTGGTGAGGTTTATGTCGACTGTTATTAGTGTTCGTGTGAGAGAAGATGTGAAGAAACTCCTGGAGGAGGAGGGTGTTGATATTGCTGGCGAGGTTAGGAGGTTCCTAGAGGAGCTTGCTTTAAAAGTAAGGCTTAGGAGATATGTTGATAAGTGGACTAGGCTCCTGGGGGAAGTTGTCCCTAGTGAGAAAGGATTTGCAGAGAGGTCTGTGAGGGAGGATCGTGAGAGTCATTGACTCCTCATCCCTTATCAAATTCTTCTCGCGTGAAGAAGGATGGGAGAAAGTAGCAGAGGTGATGAGGGAGGGCGTTGTAACACTCGACTTAGCTGTGAAAGAAGTTGCCAATGCTCTCTGGAGAAAGATCTTGAGTAATGAGGTTGGCTACGACACCGCGCAAGCGATAATCAGAGACCTCGCCGAGGAGAAAGCCATACCTCTTATAAGCCAGGACAAACTCCTTACCCAGGCCTTGACTCTAGCAGTAAACGAGAAGATCACCGTCTACGATGCGCTCTTCGTCATCGCCGCGAAAGAGCTGAAAACAGAGCTTGTGACAAGTGATAAGAAACAAGTGGAGGCAGCTGTGAGAAACGGCGTTAAAGCCATCCTTATATAGACTGCATTATTCCTAGTCTCAGTAAAACTGTACTTCAAAGCAGGAGTCATAGGCCTTATGGATTTTCGCATATCCCCGGATATGATACAAACTAACACGTGTGAAAGAGGATTATGGAGAGAATCTGCTGGGATACCTATCTCTTCTTTTTTCTTGCATACATCTCTATTTCCATGGCTTTAGACTCTACTGACTCGATGACCCTCGAAGGTCTAGAGAAGTACGCGTGAAAAGCTGATTCGATCCCCCAACCAGTCAGTGGCCATACAAACCATATTTGCTCTGGGCTGGTCCAAAGGTTAATGAATACTAAGAATAAATTAATGATGACGTAAGCGGCTAGATGATCAATAAAGTCTCTTCTAGCCTTCTTGACCTCAAGTTCTTTCCAAGCATCAAGGAACTCATTTAATGAGATTTCAGTGTTCACAATAATACACCTTGATCTAGTTATAATGCATAGAACACTATATAAACTCGAAGAGATCATTGAAATAACCACAGGGGCAATCGCCTCATGGAATATATTGTGGGATAAGCTGTGAAAGGATGAAAGACTGGTTGATGTAATTGTTCTCAAGCTATCAAAGCAGGTTGAATACGCTGATAATATCCCAGTAAGTGGGATAACCATAATAAAGGAGAACGAGAGCTACAAGATAGACTTGTCTAGAAGATATAATAACCTGTGGAAGAAACTAGTGTTATTTCAACCCCGTGCTTCTTCTATTTGTTTGAAATCATCCTCCAGCCTTAAAAGCAGGTTCAGCTGTAAGCTAATTGGGCTAGTATTTGAAGGATACTAGCTTACGTATTCGTATACCATATCCACTAGCTTGTTGAATTCCTCGGATCTCCTGTTTCTCGGCCTCGGGATATCTATGGTTACTATCCTGGCTATCCTGGCTGGTCTAGGTGTTAATATAACTATTCTATCGCTCATAGATACTGCTTCATCAACATTATGGGTCACCATGATTACAGCTCTTACAGTTGTCACTCCTGATAGCCACATATCCAGTACCTCTGACCTCAGGTTCTCGGCTGTTAAAGGATCCAGGTTTGAGAATGGTTCATCCATTAAGAGCATGTTTGGCTCTATAGCCAGCGCTCTCGCGAGATTCACCCTCTGCTTCATTCCACCGCTAAGTTCATGTGGGTAGAAGTCTTCGAAACCCGATAAGCCGACCAACCCCAGGTATCTCCTAGCCTTCTCACGGGCTTTTTCCCTAGGTACACCTTCCGCTCTCAATGGTAGTGCCACGTTATCCAGTACCGTTAGCCATGGTAAAAGCGTTGGAAACTGGAAGACGAAGCCTATTTTAAGGTTGCCGATATGGCTTTCTATGGTTCCTGAATCCGGTTTTTCAACACCGGCAATAATTCTTAGAAGAGTCGTTTTCCCGCATCCAGAAGGCCCCAATATTGATATGAATTCCTCATATATGTCCAGGCTTATATCATCTAATACCTTGGCGGCTCTCCCCTTTCCGCCGTAGCTCTTAGAGATATTTTTTATTGTTAATACAGGGCTCCCCATTCATGCCACCGTGAATCTTCTCGACACTTTCTTGAAAACCACTCCTCTCCAGAAAACTATATTTATAATCGCAATCACGATGGAAAACATAATAAGGGCTAGTGTTAGATGGGTGTAATCGTTCTCCGCTGCATAGATGTCTAGCAGCGATCCTATACCGCCTAGGTTTATAATACTCGTGCCTAGAGCCATATACTCGGCTACTATCGAGGAATTCCAGCAACCACCCCACGCGCTTAGAGCTCCGGAGGCTACTGAGGGTAGCATGGCTGGTATGAACAGTGTTCTCAGGAACAAGGAGCCTTTAATTCTGTACACCCTGGACAACTCTGTGAGCTCTTTACCAATGCTTGAAAGCCCGAAGATGAGTATATTGAAGTAACTGTACCATATTGTTCCCTGGAGAAAGACTATGAATGCTACAATATACTGTCCCATACTGCCCTTGAAAGCTATGTAGGATAAAATAGGCCACCATAATATAGCCGGTATAGATGCCAGTATTTCTCCGAGTAGTACAATCACTTGGTGCCCCAGTGATTTTTCCCCGTATACTATAGCGAGGTAGGATGCATATGCTAGGATAACAGTTATAACTACACTGATTAAAACCACAGTAGCAACCCTTGCCAGGGTTATAGTAGTGTTCGATATTAGCACCAGTACATCAGTGGTGGAAACCCTTATTAAATATCCCCCGTAGCTTATGACGGCTCTTGAGATGTTTACCATGGCTAATGCTACTAGAACAGCGAGGATCCCATAGGCGCTTCCACGGACTATTCTACCGGGTATAGCTAGTGATCTAACTAGGGTGACTAGTTTAGACTCGAACCATATACATGCCTCGGCGAGGCCGTCCCACGTTATTCTTGCAAGCGGCTTAAAGACCTCATCATATAATATTCCCACATCGACGAGCCTTATACCAGTGCTTTCAGACACCATCGGGTTCCAGATGAATATATATGTAGCTACTATAGATATTACGAGGATCAGTAACCCGATGACGAATCTTGCATAATCACCCATCGTGAATGATTTAATTATCTCGGAGCCTATTCCAATAACGCCTTTCCCCTCGCCGCCAACCATTACCTCGGCTGAAGTTATAAAGAACCATCCACCCGCCCATGATATCAGGCTATTTGCTCCAATGGATTTAATGCCTGCCTGCGAGTATATGGTAAAAAACCTCGTGGCTAAGCCGAGCCTATAGGTTTTCACGAGGTCGTCTATGGAGGGGTCGAGTGATTTGACAGAGGAGTATACGCCGAAAATAATGTTCCAGACCATGCCAGTTGTAAGCAGGAATACCACTGCAACCTCGACTCCAAGCATGCCTGGGAGTAATCTAGCAATATATAGGAGGGCCACTGGTAGAAAGCCGAGTATTGGCACGGATTGCAGAATATCTAGGATAGGCAGTAGCACGGCCTCTAAATACCTGTTCCTGGCCATGGAGACGCCCAGTACTAGAGCGGTGATAACGGAAACAATGTATGCTAAAAACATTCTCCCCATACTATATATTAACGCTATTATAAGATCCATCATAGGGGTCACGAAACCATATCCTGGTATTATCTCATAACGTGAAACCTTAAAAGCTTGAAATAATGTAAAGAATAACTCTAGATAGCCCTAATACCCTTGGTGATTCGTAAGGGTGTTGGATAATAATACAATGTTGATCCCGCCGGAAGTACTCCCCGATCATGTATTGGGGTTAGTAGAGACGGTATATACGCTGGGAGGAAAAATAGATCCCATGTATATTGGGGACGTGATAGGTGAGAACATAGAGGTATTACCGCACACAATAGACCTAGCTGAGGTGCTTGGATTAATAACATATAGAGACGGTATCGTAACATTAACGGAGACAGGTGAAAACATTGTTAAATCGAACACGAAGACCGTAGTAAAGAAGCTTAGGGAGCTAGCATCTAGACTACAACCATTGAAGGACATAGTAGAAATACTCAAGAGTAAGGGATATCTGGAAGTAGACGAATATAGGAATATAATAATGCAAAAATATCCGAACAACTATCACAAGGCCTATCAACACATACTTATATGGGGAGCCTTTCTAAGACTATTCAAAATGGATGAGAAGGACTCGAAAATAATACCAATAGACTTAAGAAGCCTGTGAGTCGTAGTGAGACATTAATAGGTCATTGCTCAGGCTGTCGCGAATTTAACTACTAGGTTTAAATGCTTTTGAATACTTCTATTTTTTTCTATCGGCGATGAGCCGTAATGCAGCGAAACATTTATCCATAGATGGAAGCACCCCGACTGCCCCGCGGATGACAGGTGTAAACCCGGAATAGATGCGGGGAACTAATGAACTACTCGGAAGGAAACCACGCTCCCTTCAGGGCGGAGAGGAGGTCAGCAGTGATACTGGGTATGGATGTTAAATTATTAAGGCGGTGCTTATGCATTCCCGTATTTTCTCCTTTGGGACTAGTTCTGGGCATCTCTCTATTGTGAAGGAGCATTCTCCGCTCAAGTACTCGTTCAGGGTGCATGGCTTAATCCTGCTTCTATTGTCTTGCAGGATGCACCGTGGGCCAGCGTACTTGAATAACAATGGTTCAACCCTGCTTACTTCGCTCAGCATCTTCCATGCTATAATGCGTATCTCCCACTGCGCCCTGGCACACGTCCTCAGCGGGATGAAGACCTCTAGGAGCTCCCTGGCGTTCATCGATACGAGTAGCCTAGTCTTCACGGCCTGCGGCAGCAGGTACCTTACGTCTTCGTAGGGTACGCCATTAGCGAGTGCTTCGTAGTACGACTTGACGCCCTCTAGGAGGAACCTGAGGAACTCTGCATCTTTGAGCTTCACCACGCTTGGTGGAACAATGAATGCCTCTGAGGCAATATCCAGCAGTTCTTCAAAGCTTGGATTAGTACTTAGGAATCTGCTTATAGCTTCAACGTATTCTCTGAAGCCGGCTTCCCGCGGGTTTCTGCCGGTGTGCTCGAATATCTTCACCACCATGTTTCTCAGG
The DNA here is from genome assembly GCF_038881575.1 of Desulfurococcus sp. Classification (GTDB taxonomy): domain Archaea; phylum Thermoproteota; class Thermoprotei_A; order Sulfolobales; family Desulfurococcaceae; genus Desulfurococcus. Next base: position 77,741 of record NZ_JAVZPN010000005.1, read on the forward strand.
TATTTATCACTGTATCTCTGGGACAGCTGTGAGAATGAGGCATGTCTGTGCCTAACTAGTTGATGACTGCATACCCGGCTACATACCACTTCGAATATGAATATAGAGTGTTCTAGTGGGGAGCCATGACCCCGTTTAACTAGTTCTCTGATCCACTCCTCGGTTTTCGCATCATCCATACTCTCTGCAATCAAGGCGAAGTCTCTTGGTGATAGTGTGAGCTTCGAGGCGGATGCTATAATCCTACTTGCACCGGGTAGATGTGCAACGAGGATAGCTTGCGGCAGGTATTTCTCCATTACCTCGGCACCTCTTTGATAAAGGTCTTAAACCCGTGCCTTCTAAAAACACCTGCGACTCCTTCAAGCTCTACCTCGCTGGGCATACAGTACTTATCACACCACTCTATGCTACGGGGATTAGTGAGAGGCTTCGATAGGAGGGGGTTCACGATGACCACGGTATTCTCCACGTGTTTACTGAGGGTGGGCATGATGTATTCCAGCGTCTTCTCCAGCGTCTTGATCGTTAAGTCTTTGGCAACCGGTATCCTAAGCTCGAGGGGAATGTTTTCCTCAACTATGAGTCTCAGAGACTCCATGAACTGTTTAAACAATACATTCGACACGTTGCCGAGGCCGGATAGCTCGTCGAAAGGGGTCTTAAGGTCTGTTGCGACGTGGTCGACGACGCCTTGAGCCACCAGTTTCTTAAGAGGCATATAAAGAGTTAGATTACTGTTCAAGCTTGTCGCAATACCCATCCTCTTGGCCTCACCGAACAGCCATGATAAGCCCTCATACTGGAGTAGCGGCTCTCCCCCCGTGACGTGCAAGTAGTCTATGAAGCCCCTGCTCGCCGAGAGGTCGTTGAGGAGCCTGTCCACATCCAGCGGCCTACAAAACTGGGCGTCTCTGTCTGCAAGCCTCCAGTTGTGGCAGAAAGGGCATTTGAGGTTGCATCCGCAGAGCCAGACTGTGAAGGTTACGGAGCCGTGGACGTCGACTAGGCTGGTGTTCTTCCATCCGCCACCAATAAGTTTAACGGGCATGAGGAGACACCTGGAGAATAGCCAAAAAGAAACAGGAATTCGTGTTTTAGAATGCGTAGTGGTGGCGTGTCCAGAACTCTTTTCTCCTCTGGGGGTTCCAGTTCTTCAGCGGCCTGTAGTAGCCTATTATCCTGCTCCACACTTCAATATTTTCGCTACCACACTTCGGGCACTTGCTGTATAGCCCGGTGAAAGTCCTGTTGCAGGATGGGCAGTATGTTAATGCAGGGGTGAAGCTCCAGTAGACGATATCAGTATCCATGATTCTCTTAGCCAGCTTCGCCAGCGCCTCCGGCTCGGGCTCCTCGGCTAGGAATATGTGCATCATCACTCCTCCCGTGAAGTACTTCTGTACCCTAGCCTCGACCTCGATTCTATCGGGGAGCTCCATTTCAGAGGCATAGTATGGCGCTATACTGGTCGAGTAGACAGGATTATCGGGGTCCGGCAGGTACTCTGCCAGCTCAGGGTATAGCTTCACGTCTAGAGCCGCCATCTTAGGCGAGGCGGACTCAGCCGGCACCTCCTCCACGTTCCATGGGGTGCCCGACTCCTGCATCCATCTTCTAGCAGTATTAGTCGCGTGCTCGACCATCCTCCTCATTAACTCTGCTGCACGGAGCCAGTCGCCCCTATTTCCGTCTAGCCAGAGCTTCGGCTCCTGCATCAGTATAGCGGCTGCCTCAGGGAGCCCTATTAAACCTATGGTGTTAAAGTGTGACGAGGGGAATTCAGGCATGTACTCTGTGATCATATAGTAGAAATTCGGGTGCTCCCTCAATATCTTCACATACCTGGCTCTAAACCAGTCTACGGCTTCCCTAACCAACTTTAAGGCGTCATCGTATAGCTCCCAGAACCTGGACTCCTCGCCGGCGGCCTCGAGCGCGAGCCTCGGAAGATTGATGTCTACAACGTTCACGCTCCCGGTCACATCCGGCATCGCCCAGAGCCCGCCGAACCTCTGCCTCTCAACCTTGCTCCAGTACTCTTCCCTAGCTTCCTCAACATCTTTTTTAATCGAGCTCAGCGAGAACTTTGAGCCGCCGTTGAACGCGTAGAGGAGCTCGTTCTTCTGAATCGAAAGCCTGCAGCACATGGCATAGCTGGCGTCCGGGTCTACTACCCTGGTGTTGAGCCAGTAGAAGCTTCCGCGTTTTGCAGCCGTCTTGAATACCGCTTCATATATCTCTGGATCCTCCCAGAGTAGTTTAGATGTAGTCATTAGAGTGGGAATTGGGAACGTGAATGGTTGCCCTACGCTGTCCCCATTCATATAGTTCTCGAAGAGAGCTAAGAGAAAGATTTTAGCCTCCTTTTCATATGCCCCAAGGGGCTCGGTCTTCTTACCATCGTAGACGGCGTAGTCTCCTTCAAGGGCTTTCCTCGCTGCATCCATTATTATCGTGAAGTTCGTGAAGGGAGTTTGCAAACCTATCCTGGTTGGATAGTTTAAATTATAGAGTAGCCTCTGGATATTCTGCTTTACCCCCCGGTAGTCTAATCCATCGCTCCTTATGAATGGGCCCGCATACCATTCGACGCTTGAGAATGCCTGTGCCCCCGTGAAGTAGTGTTGGAGCGTGATCAGGTAGTTGGCCACGTGGTCTACGAATGTGTCGAAGTGTCTCGCTGGACGGGAGATGACTGTAGGGGTCTTCAAGCCTTTCTCAAGTAGCCTCGCCATACTATGCCCGGTGCAGTAGGGTATGTATATGCTCTGGGGTAGTTTGTGAACATATATTAATCCATCTCTATGGGCTTTAAGGATACGGCTTGGAAGCAAGCTTAGTATGTCGCGCTTCATGTATTCCTCGAGCAGGTAGCTGAAGAAGCTGCCTGGACCCATGTATTTATTAGCGTTCTCGTTTACGTCGAGACTGCTCCATTTAACAAACTCTATAAAGGGGTCTCTTATACCAGTATTAACCTCGCTTGTCTGCATGATGCATCTCCGATAAGGCTTCAAGTAGATATTAGGGAATACAAGGTATTTAAGCAGGGTTGAGTTGGTTGATGTAACCCACTGGTAGATAACGAAGTTATTGTCTCGACTATGATTAGTAGAACTATGTCTAAAATATGCCGAGTAATCTCTCAGCGCTAGCTATTATCCTTGATACCACGATCCATGTTGCAAGGGGCTCTCTATATATCGAGTAACACTTGGTTGCCTGTTTCACGGTGTCCTCCTCGAAGTCTCCGTGGGGGAATCCACCTATACCCATGGCGAATCCATTATCCAATGCCTCCCCTACTACATTGTCGAGGCTGCTCTGGGCGCAGGATTCACTTAAGAGTATTAGCCCCTTTGCCCCAATAGCCTTGATTAACGAGTCAAGCGGCATTGTCTTGATATAGAGCAATGGCTTCTCTGAGCCTGGTGGAACCCGTCCCTCCTTAAATAACTGCTCCATCAACCCGGTGAACCTATTATAGTTCCTCGGGATCCTTGTTGATGAATCAATGAAGATAGCGTGTCCCTGTATCGTGTGTATGTATATCTCCATTCTACCGGTTTTATTTAATGGGCTCTCCAACGCCTCTAACAGGCTTAAATGTATGATATCCGGTCTACCCCGCTTATGCTTCAATGGGAGCCTCCTCATGGCGTGGTAATGTATGCTTACATCTAGTATTATCTCATGGGGACTCTTCCCTCTCTTACCAGCGTTTTTAAGCACGGCTGGGTGTGATGTAATGCTTGGGGGTATGGTTTCTAATGCTGCTTCCACGAGTATTATCTTAAGCCTCCTCAGTCCAATCACCTTATTCTCTTCAATTTAATACCCGGGTGGAGTATAATTATATGACTCCACCACCCGGGGTCGGGTCCTTGAATAGGGAAAAATATATAAGGGAGATCGCCAGGGAACGGGTGATACTGCTCTACAAGTACTCGGTGAGTAGGGTCAGAGAAGGAGATTTCGGGTTGGCGAGGAGATATATTGAGATAATGCTTAAGATAGCTGGGAAAGCCAGGATTAAGCCGCCCAGGTACATTAGGAGAGGTTATTGCAGGCGGTGTCATATACCATTAATACCTGGTTTAACACTTAGTGTAAGAGTAAGGGGTAGTGGTAAGTCGTCCAGGCTGGTCTATAGGTGTCTACAATGTGGATGGGTGAGGAGATACATGATAAAGGCCTCAGGGAGAAGATCAAGCTGAGGATAGCCGGTAAAGTCGATGTGCAGTTAGGTAAGAATGGGGTAACCCAGGGATTCATTGAGGAGGTCAGGCTAAGGCTCCGGAAACACGGCGTGGTGAAGATAAGGGTGTTGAAATCCTATAGGAGGAGCGAGGGCTTCGATATCCATAGACTGGCTGAGGAGATAGCTGGGTTAACAGGCGGGAAGATATACGAGGTCAGGGGCTTCACTATCACGCTTATAAGGGGCGGGGAGGATGGTTAAAAGTATTTTAAAGCATGTAGACTTAGTGATTACAATAGGGTGATTGAGTAAATGGTTACAGCATTAGAGGTTCCAGCTGACAAGCTAATCGAGAAACTCGTAGAGTATTTGAAAGCGAACGTACCAGAGGTAAAGCCGCCTACATGGAGCATGTTTGTTAAAACCAGCTCGCATAAGGAGAAGCCGCCTACAAATCCGGAATGGTGGTATTACAGGGCGGCGAGCATACTGAGGAAGCTCTATAAAGCCGGTGAACCAGTGGGATTAACGGAGCTTAGAAGAGAGTATGGTGGAAGGAAGAACAGGGGTGTCCGCCCTGAGAGAACTGTGAGAGCTCCTGGCAACGCGATCAGGAAGATACTGCAGCAATTAGAGCAGGCACAGCTAGTGAGGAGGACAAGGAAGGGTAGGATTCTCACGCCTCAGGGGAAGTCACTGCTTGATAGGCTGAGCTTCGAGATACTCTCGGAGCTGAGTCGTGCTAATCCAGAGCTCTCAAAGTATCTTCCCCCGACAAGTCATTAGCTAGGAATATAATTGCCCTGGGGATGACTAGATGCCATCAGACACTGGGAGCGAATACGGTAGCGAGGGATATGATGAGGAGCTTGAGGCTATAAGGAGGAGGAAGCTTGCTGAGCTGCAGCGCCGTATGGAGGAGGAGAAGCAGAGGCGTCAAATGATAGATGCAGCGCTCAGAAAGATCCTTACGCCGGAGGCTAGGGAGAGACTTAATAATTTAAGACTTGTTAAACCAGAGCTCGCGGAATTGCTTGAACAACAGTTAATAGCGCTGGCTCAAAGCGGGCGTGTGAAGATACCTATAACAGATGAGTTTTTAAAGAGGCTTTTATCAGAAATATATGAGCAGACACATAGAGAACCGAGAATAGAATTCAAGAGGAAATAGGTGTTTAAATATGGCTAGATTCAAACACGTTGCCAGGAAGCTTAGGCTTGCAGCTGCTTTGAAGTCTAATAGGGCTATACCGATCTGGGTGTCGGCTAAGACCCGTCTAAGGGTTAGGAGGGGATTCAGCCTCAGGAACTGGAGAAGGAGTAAGCTTAAGAATATTTAGGGGTGGTTGAGCTATGAGTGAATCCGGGGGTACGGTTAAATCCGTGCATGTAATACCATTGAAGAGGGTATACTTTGGACGCCGCATGAACAGGGCTGATAGAGCTATTAGATTAGTGAGAAAATATGTTGCCAGGCACTTCAAGGATGCTGAAAAAATAATATTGGATCCAGAGTTAAATAAGTATATATGGTCGTATGGACGTGAGAAACCTCCTAGAAGAGTAGTTGTTGAAATAAGGTTCAATAAGGATGAGAAGGAGGCCAGGGTTTTTCTCAAGAGAGTTAAGTAGCTTGAATACTTAAAGAACTATTTAATCCTCTAGCTATAAATATATTTCTCAGTGTTTCAGGAAGGGTCGGTGGTTTTAATTGGAGATCACTAGGATGAGTTTCTTCGGCAACTCGAATATAGGGGTCTACGCGTATACAAATAGTAAGATACTGGTTCTCCCTCCTGGGATAGGCAGTAGTGATCAAAGGGAAATGATCGAGGTATTAAAGGTTAAGGGATTAATTGAGTCCAGGATAGCTGGCACAGTGCTGAACGGTGTCTTCATAGCTGGAAACGATAACGCGATCATTCTGCCGAGGATAATATTCGATGATGAATTGGAGTCTCTTAGAAAACAGGTTAGGGAGCAGGGTATAGATATCGTGTCCTACGTCTCGGGCTCGAGGTTCACTGCGCTCGGAAACCTACTAGTATGTAATAACAAGGGGTGTATTGCAAGCACGTTGTTTGAGAGAGATGTTGTAAGGGATTTGAGCAGTGTCCTCGGTGTGGAAATAGTTCAGTTGCCCTTATTAAATCTGGAAATACCGGGTAGCCTCCTCGTAGTAAATGACCAGGGCGGGGTGGTACACCCTGATGCCGGTGATGGGGATTTAAAAACCATAGAGGAAATCTTAAAGGTAAGGGTTGAAAGGGCAACCGTGAACGCTGGAATACCGTTTGTGAAGAGTGGTTTATTAGCCAATAACCACGGTATAATTGTAGGAGGCAATACAACGGGTCCCGAGATACTTAGGATTAGAAAGGGGTTTGGAGGTGGGGAGTAGTGGAGGTTAAAACATATAGGGTTACAGGCTACATGTTGATAAGCCATGATAGATACCCTACTTGGCAGAGGTTCACGAAGGATGTAAGAGGTATAAGCGAGAAAGAGGTGTTAGAGAAAGTATATTCTATACTGGGGAGTAACCATAAGGTGAAGAGGTATCATATAAGAATAGAGAGAATCGAGGAAATAGATCCAAGTGCCTCGAGGGATACATTCATAAGACAGGTAGCAAATGCTGAGAGGATTGTAAAGCCATGAGCTCTGGGAACGATGCTAAGGAAGTAAAGGAGGCTGGAAGGATTCAATTAGAGGAAATATTAGTGAGGTTTAACGAGTTAAGAGAGTATGCCAATATACTTGCCTCAACAATAAACACTTATCTAACACAACAGAGAGAGCTCCAGCTCGCCTTAGAGACCCTTAAGAACCTGCCTGAGGATGGCGGGGAAGGCTATATAATCCTCGATAGATTATCCTCAGCGATGATACCTGCAGTAATAAACAAGGAGTGGAGCAAGGGGATACTGGTACACTTAGGGCTGGGCTATTATTTGAAAGCAGATAAGGCTAAGGCGTTGGAGATTATTTCAAAGAGAAGCAGTAATATTGAGAGAGTACTAGGGGAATTACAGAAGAGGTATAGTGTTGTACTAGAGGAATTAAATAGGCTACAACAGTTATTATCCCGTGGGTACGGTGGATCTCAGAGCAAGGGTGGAGGATAAGGTAATTGTTCAAGAAGCTGAGGGAAGTATTCTCCAGGTTTATTGAGACAGCATCATCCCTCCTCTCATCAAGGGAGAAGCTGCTGGAGTCAATTGAAGAGCTTAAACTCAGCCTTGTAGCCAATGATGTGGCCTACGACGTCGCTGAGAACATAGCCTCGGAGTTAACGAGGCGTGTTGAGGAGGGGTTGATTAAGAGGAGAGAGGATCTCGTAAAGGCGTTAAGGGAGATACTGCTGAGCTACTTCACTGGGTTGAATAGCATTGACTTACTTAGCTTGGCTAGTGGTAGGAAGCCGTTGAAAATAGTCTTCCTAGGGGTTAACGGCGTGGGGAAGACAACCACTATAGCTAAAGTAGCTGTATACATGAGGGAGAACGGGTTTAAACCCCTAATGGTTGCGGCAGATACTTTCAGGGCTGGGGCTCAGGAACAGTTGAAGATACACTCGGAGAGAACGGGTATCCCTGTCTTCACTGGTAAATACGGCTCGGACCCGGCTGCCCTGGTCTATGACGCAATACAGTATGGATTGAACAGGGGCTTCGATGTCTTCCTGATTGATACAGCTGGGAGGATGCATGTTGACGTTGACTTGGTGAACGAGCTTAAGAAGATTGTAAGAGTTGCCAAGCCCGATGTGAAAATACTTGTCGTAGATGCTTTAACAGGTAACGATGCATTAGAGCAGGCCAGGTTCTTTAATGAGGCTGTAGGCGTTGACTGCGTAGTGGTTACGAAGGTCGACGCCTATGAAGAAGGAGGAGTGCCATTAAGCCTAGTCTACATCTTAAAGAAACCAGTGTTATTCATAGGGGTTGGACAGGACTATAAGGATTTAAAACCTTTTAACCCAATCGAATACGTTGAGAGGATTTTAACTGGTTTACAGTGAAACAGGGGTGTAATGACTTGGATTTACGTGAGCTAGTAGAGGCTTGGAGGAGGATTTTACTAATAGCTACGAAGCCCGAGTGGGATGAGTACTGGACCATATTAAAGATAAGTTTACTTGGGCTAGCCATAGTAGGCGGTATCTCATTCGCTATAAGAATGATATTTTACACGTTTCTCTACCCCTATACTGGGTGATTATCTTGAGTGAATCACAGGAGTCTGGTGGGGGTGCGGCGAAGATATATGCGGTGAAAACAACGCTGGGCAGAGAGCTGGATACCGCTTTAATTATAAGTATGAGGATCGATGAGATGCGGGCTAGGGGAGAGGAAACCAGTATTGGAAGTATCATAATACCTCCAAATGTAAGGGGCTACGTGTTCATCGAGGTTGAGAGGCTAGGCGAGCTCTACAAGGTCATCTCCGATATCAGGTATGTTAAAGCCGGTAGGCCGATTAAGGTGTCCTACGAGGAACTCGAGAAGCTTTTGAAGCCTAAACCAGTTATAGAGGAACTTAACGTGGGTGATGAAGTAGAGATCACGAGGGGCCCCTTCAGGGGTATGCGTGCCAGGATAGCGGGCATAGATAGAAATAAAAACATGCTTACAGTGAATATTTTAGAGGCCGCTTTCACAATACCTATTACAATACCGGGTGATTATGTTAAGAAGATAAGTAAGGGTGTGTAGGAATGGTGAAGAAAACCATAAGGGTAATGGTTGAGGGAGGGAAGGCTACACCAGGCCCACCCCTAGGGCCTACCCTATCCCCGTACAAGGTTAACATACCCCAGGTTGTGAAAGCGATTAATGATGCAACGAAGGATTTCGAGGGGTTATCGGTTCCGGTTGAGATAACAATAGACACTGACACCAAGGAGTTCGAGATAAGGGTTGGCATACCAACTACAACGGCTCTATTAATGAAGGAGGCTGGTGCAAAGCAGCCTACAGGTGACCCGGCTCACCAGAAGATAGGTAATATATCGTTTGAGCAGGCTGTTAAAGTTGCCATATTGAAGAGGGATTCGCTAACAGCTAAAACACTAAAGGCAGCTGTTAAAACAGTCTTAGGCACGGCTAGATCCATAGGTATAACTGTTGATGGAAAGGATCCGAAGGAGGTTCAGAAACTAGTTGATGAAGGTGTTTACGATGAAATCTTATCTAGGTATGAAGAAGAGTGGAGTAAGGGTGGTCAATGATGCCTGCGTATACTCGTGAATCACTAGTTAACGCCATAGAGAAGGCGCTAGTCCTTGGGAAAGGTAGGAGGTTTAAGCAGAGTGTTGAAATGATAGTAGTGCTAAGAGATATCGATGTGAAGGGTCAGGCTGGGAAAATAAGGGAGTTTATAACGCTGCCTAAGGGCAGGGGTAAAGAGTTAAGCGTATGTGTGGTGGGGGATGAAGAGCTGGCGGTTAAAGCAAGGGAGGCCGGTGCTAAAATAGTGTTAACGAGTCAGGATCTCCAGGGTTTAAGCAAGAAACAGGCGAAGAAAATAGCTGATCAATGCGACTGGGTCTTGGTTAGAACGGATTTGATGGCTTTAACAGGGCGTACTCTGGGCCCGGCCCTGGGCCCCAGGGGTAAGGCACCTATTCCGATACCTGCTTCAGCTAATATACCAGCCCTCATAAAGAGATACATGAATACCGTTGTTGCAAGGGTTAAGGATCAACCGCAGATAATGGTTCCGATAGGCGCTGAGGACATGGGTCCTGGGGATCTCGCTGAAAACGCATTGGCTATTTTATCGGTGATAGAGCAGAGGCTTCCATCAGGTGCTGGCAACATTGCTAAGCTTGTTTTTAAGACTACAATGGGTATGCCGGTAGAAGTGTACAGGTGATCAATATGTCCCTTACAGCTAGGAAGATACCTGAGTGGAAGATTAAGGTAGTGGAGGAACTCGTTGGCCTGATCAAGGGCAGTAAAGCTTTCGCTATAGCAGATATAACTGGTATTCCAGCCAACCATATTCAAATGCTGAGGAAGAAGCTGTATGGTAAAGCGGAGCTAAGGGTAGTCAAGCCGAGGTTGCTGGAGATCGCTTTAAAAAAGGCTGGCTTGAACCCGGAGCCGTTTAAAGAGCATCTCACTGGTCAAATACTAGTTGTATTCACTAATATGAACGCGTTCGAGCTTGCAATGCTGATGGACTCCCATGTAACTAAAACATACTTTAAGCCCGGTGAGAAAACAGATAGGGAGATAGTCATACCTGAGGGTAACACTGGTATACCTCCAGGCCCTATGTTAAGTGTATTTGGAAGGCTCAAGATACCAACCAAGGTCCAGGGGAATGTTGTCCATGTAGCTAAGGATACAGTGGTGGCTAAACCAGGCGATGTTGTCTCTGGTGATCTAGCTAGCCTACTCCAGAAACTTGGGTTGGCATTAAAAGAGATACGGCTTAGGCCTAAGATAGCTTATGAGGGTATTGTTATACCAGGCGATAAACTCATACTAAATCTAGACGAGTATAGAAGCAACATTATGGCGGCTCACCTCGACGCCTTAAAGATAGCTGTTGAAGTAGCACTGCCGGAGCCAGAGGTACTACCACTAGTTATATCAAGGGCTCACAGGCACGCCTTATCACTAGCTGTGGAGACAGGCTTTATAACACCTGAGACAGTTGAAATGGTATTCTTATCGGCTGTTGCTAAAGCCAACGCGTTGGCTGTTGAGGTAGCAAGGTATGCTCCAGAGCTGGGTATAGAGGTTAAACAGGCTCCAGCACCAGTTAAACAGGAAGGCGAGAAGAAGGAGAAGGGTGAGGAGGAGAAGAAGGAGGAGTCTAAGGAGCTTAGTGAGGAAGCCCTCTCAGAAGGTTTCTCAGCACTATTCGGCTGAGCCTTAATCACTTCATCACTGATTTTTAACCATGATTAGGCTTATGATTCTCTCATTTCTATAATGATATAGCATTATCCCCAGGTATTTGGACTCTTCGGGATCCTATGATGTTGAATCTAATGCTTGGCGAACCCATACCAGGGTGGTGTCATCTCAGGTATAGGGATGCACTTGGGGCGAAGATTTTTTGTTTCTAAATTCTTGCCTGGGAGGCATGGTGAAGCTTTAAAAGCTACTTTCTAGATTTAAATCCTGCAGTAATGCTTTGAACAAGTGGAGGTGCAGGGTATGGAGTATATATATGCGTCTTTATTGCTGTATAAGGCTGGAAAGGAGATAAGCGAGGAAAATGTGAAGAAGGTGCTTGAGGCAGCAGGTGTTGAAGTAGATGAAGTAAGGGTGAAGTCCCTGGTTGCAGCCATTAAAAACATTGATATAGCCAAGGTCCTTGAACAGGCTGCTGTAGCACCTGTGGCAGCCGCCCCGGTTCAAGCGGCTCCAGCGGCTGCACCCGCTGGTGAAGAGAAGAAGGGTGAGGAGGAGAAGAAGGAGGAGTCTAAGGAGCTTAGTGAGGAAGCCCTCTCAGAAGGTTTCTCAGCACTATTCGGCTGAAATAATAGTATTGTAGACGATGATAAAGATTTTTAGAGTTTTACGAAAACTTAATTTGCTTTCTTATCATTAGGTATCCTAAGTTAGAGAGGGGTTAGTTAAAACCATGTCTAAAAACATAAGCTTTGACTATCTCCGCAAGTACGGCTATGAGAAATACACTTGTAAGAGATGCGAGGAGGGTGTTTTATGGAGTAGGATTCCAAGGGATACTTGCCCGGATAGACCTTGTAGCAAGTATGAGTTCCTCTACAAGGAGTATAAAAGGGTGAGGCCCTTAAGCCTCCAGGAGGTAAGGGAGAAGTTTATAGGGTTCCTCAAGTCAAAGGGGCACGGCGTAGTGGATCCCTATCCAGTTCTAGCTAGGTGGAGAAATGACCTCTATTTAACCATAGCATCAATAGTTGTATTCCAGCCTGCTGTTACAGACGGCATTGTTGATCCCCCATATAATCCACTAGTTATAATCCAGCCGTCTATAAGGCTGAGCGATATAGATAACGTGGGGTTAACCTTTGGACGGCATTTAACCAGTTTTGAAATGGGTGGGATGCATGCTTTTAATAAACCGGGTAAATTCGTTTACTGGGTTGAGGGGATACTGGATAACACAATAGAGTTCTTTAATAAGGAGATAGGCATAGACCTCGACGACCTGGTGTTTAAGGAGGGATGGTGGGAGGGCGGGGGTAATGCTGGGCCCGCTCCAGAGGTATTGGTTGACGGCATGGAGTTGGCAACACTAGTACACATGATGTATAAGGTTGTTGACGGTAAATACGTGGAGAACCCTGTCTTAGTCGTCGACTGCGGGTATGGGATAGAGAGAATAGCGTGGTTCACCCAGAAGACGCCGACGGGCTTCCATGCAATATATGGTAGGCTGGTTAACGAGTACAAGGATGTACTCGGGGTCGAGGAGCCCAGCTACGATGTGTTGAAGAAAGCTGTTTACTTGTTGAGCGATAAGGAAATTGGAAGCATACATGAGTATGAGAGACTACTTCGTGAATTAGGGTTCGGAGACTACGTGGATGAATTCGTGAAGACAATATATTTATATAGCGCTCTAGACCATGCCAGGACAATAAGCCTTATGCTCTCGGATGGCGTGGTTCCATCGAATACCGGTGAGGGATACCTGGCCAGACTCGTGATCAGGCGCCTCCTCAGAAACCTCGCCAGGCTCGGCGTCGAACCCAGCAGGCTCACAGATGTGGTTCAGGAATTACTGGATCGCCAGGTAAAGTACTGGAAGAACGACTACATATATGGCAAGTTTGAGAAGCACAGGGACTATATACTGGACGTAGTAACCATGGAGGCCTCTAAGTTCATAGATGCCGTCAGTCGTGGAATAGACATCGTTGACAAGCTGCTTAAAAAGAAAAGAGAGCTCTTGCTGGAAGATCTCGTTACAATATATGATTCACATGGAATACCCCCTGAATTTGTTGCTGAAAGAGCCAGGGAGCATGGTGTAGAAGTAGAGATACCGGGTGACTTCTACTCTAGAATAGCTCAGAGACATTCCTCCCCAGGCGTGTTAGTGAAGGAGAAGGAGCACGAGTTCCCCGAGGACGTGGTTAAATGGGCCTCTGGATTCCCTGCTACATATAGGGTTTTCCATGAGAACCCGTATCTAACCAGTGTTGATGCTAAGGTGTTAGGGGTTAGGGGAAAATACCTTATCCTGGATAGAACGGTTATGTACCCGTGGGCCGGAGGCCAGGATCATGACACAGGTTTCATCGAGGTGGATGGAAGGAGATATGAGGTTGAATACGTTGGGAAAGTTGGCGATGTAATAATACATGTATTGAAGGAGCCCGTGGAGATCAATGAGAATACAATGGTTAGGGTCGTAATAGACTGGTATAGGAGATATAGGTTAATGAAACACCACACTGCAACACATATTATACTCGCAGCAGCAAGGTATATACTTGGCGACCATGTATGGCAGGCCGGTGCTGAGAAAACCATTGAGAAGGCTAGGCTAGATATAACACACCATAAGTCCCTCACACCAGAGGATGTGAGGAAGATAGAGGAGCTGGCTAACAGGATAATCGAGGACAGAGTGGATCTAAGGTTCCACTACACGGGTAAGTTTGAGGCCGAGAATAAGTACGGGTTGAAGATATACCAGGGTGGCGCAATATACTCTCCAATCCTCAGAATAGTTGAGATACCTGGCTGGGATGCGCAGGCCTGCTTCGGAACCCACGTGTTTAACACTAGTGAAGTAGGCGGTGTGAAAATAATTAATGCCGAGAGAATACAGGACGGAGTAATCAGGCTCGAATTCATAGCGTCAACAAGGCTGGTTGACGAAATACGCTTACTGGAGAGCGAGATCAAGGAAGCCCTATCAATCCTGGGCTCTAAGCAGGGGGATTTAGCTTCTACTGTGAAGAAGATTAAAAGGGAGTACGATAAGACGCTAGAGGTACTCGAGAAGTACAGGGGTATCCTGGAAAAGACTATTATATCGAAGGCCCTTGCCGAGAAGGCCAGCCTCTGTGGCGTTGATATAGTATACGTGGAGCCACCCTTTAGCGATGAGAAACTAGTTAAACAAGTACTTGAAGAACTTTCACTGAAGCACGGAGTACTCGCCATTATAGATACTGGTGAACTAATCGAAATAGCGGTTAAACCCGAGAAAGCGGTAGAGAAGAACATAGACTTAAGGAGAATAACAGAGGAGCTATCTGGGAAAGGCATTAAGGGAGGCGGCAAACCAGACCATGTAACACTGAGAAGAACCCGTGACGTTAAAAAGGAAGAGGTCATGGATGCATTAAAGAATACATTGTGTGGACAATAGCGTTCCACCGGAATAAAAACAGTTTTATTACTGTTTTATCAAAACCTCTACATGTATATTATTCCTGATAGGCTCCAATGCTGAGACAGGTGGATATTATTGTTAAGGATCATATCCATAGACCTCGGCACCACAAATATAAAGGGCGCGTTTATAGAATTCAGTGATTCATCCATGAATGTAAATATTGTTGAACAAGTGAATATTAAGCAGAGACATATTGAGGATAAGGCAGGAGGCATCTATGAACATGATCCCAGGTACATACTCAGCAATATAGAGAATATAATTAGACACCTGTCTTTTTCTCATGGAAAGCCGGATGCTGTAGTATTCTCCTCATATCTCTTCTCCGCTCTATTCATGACGAGCATGGGGGAGTATAAGTCAAACATCATTACCTGGGTCGATGAGAGATCCAAGGTTGTTCTATACGAGATAAGTAGATATGGGGCTGAGCTATATAGGAGGACGGGTTGTCCCCCTCTCCACATATATTCTCTTCCAAAGATCCTCTATTTTAAGAAAATGCATCCATCGATAATAAGTAATGACTGTTATATATTGGACTCTAAGTCCTTCCTCATGAATTATTTCGTTGGATATCCGGTTACAGATTATTCGACAGCTAGTGGAACTTATCAATTACTTAATATTCGTAAACTACGCTGGGATGATTTAGCGCTTGAAATAGCGGGCATTGATGAGAAACAGCTACCTATTTTAAGAGAAGGCGATTTCTCAGATTATATGAGAACAGGCATTGCATTGAAGACAGGTATCACAGAAAAGACGCCGGTTGTCCTGGGATTATATGATGGAGCGGCCATGATCTACGGTTTAACCGGTGGGAGAGATAGAATAGCAGTTGTAAATATAGGTACTAGCGGGATGATTAGAAGCATCTCGGATACCCCGGTTATTGATGAATCAGGGTATATGAGGTTTCAGACTTATTATTTCTACAGGAATACGTGGATACCAGGGGGAGGAATAAATAATGCTGGGATCGTTTTAAACTATATTGCTGACCTTCTAGGTATGAATATGGAAAACATAGTTAAGAACCTTGAAGAGTACAGTAGCGAAGTATATAGGGATGAAAAGATACTTGAGGATGCTCCCTACGTGATCCCCCTTCTATATGATGAGAGAATCCCGCATCTAAGTGGGATGGGTTTGAATATCATTGGGCTGAAGCCTACAGCCCGTTTAAGTAGTCTATTGGGCTCAATTATAGAAGGAATAGTTTTCCTTCTCTCACTATTCACAGAGTCTCTTGAAGAGAATAATATAGTGTTCAACGAGGTTAGGCTTGCTGGAAAGATAGCATCCATTTCATTAACGCCCCTAATGATCTCAAATATGTTTAGTAAACCAGTTAGATATACTGATATACCTGATGTTTCCCATATAGGTAATGCTTTAATAGTGTTAAGTAGCCTGAACTATGCATCTAGAAAGAATATCGAGGAGTTGATTGAGAACAATTATATGAAACATGGGGTCAATCCATCTCCGGGTCTCGCCACTATTCTAGGTAGGCGAAGAGCCTTTATGAAAGAGTTTGTGAAGAGGCTTCTTCCTGTTTAACCTCTCGGGTAATCTCTAATCTTGGTATTTTATCAATAAAACAGATTTTATTATCCACTAAAAACCTTTCACTAAAAATATTTCATAATGGTGGTATATTAATGCGAGTACATGGAATCATCACAGCATTATTAACACCATTAAACAAGGATCTAACTCTTTGTAACGAATGCTTAAAGAACCTCATAGAGTTCCAGGCAAGCAAAGGTGTTGCAGGAATATATTTAACCGGTACTGCCGGCGAAGGGATAATACTACCTGTTAAAACAAGAATTGAACTGTTTAAGAAGGCACTCGAGTATGCGCCATCAAACATATACCTACTACCACATATAGGTGCGGCATCTATTGATGTAGTGCTTGAATTAGCTAGGGAAGTAAAGGATCTCGGATACAAGGATGTAAGCTTGATATCGCCGATATTTCATAAGCCAACGAGAAAAGGGATGATCAGGTTCTTCGAAGAAGTCTCTTCGAGAACCGAGCTTAATATAGTGATATATAATAATAAGAATAGGCAGGGATATAATATTTCCCCAGATGATTTCCAGGCCATAGTGGATGCAGTTAGGTCAGTCATAGGGATCAAGGATACGAGTAAAGACGTGGATCAATTACTAGAATATGTTAAGAGATTCAGCCACAAGTACTTTATTGCTGGTGCCGGCGATGAGTTGATCTTATACACGTTCCTTATAGGTGCCCATGCACATATATGTGCCGTTTCAAACGTTATACCTGAAATCGTTGTAGAGCTCTATAAGACTGTGACAGGCGGAGATATCAAGAAGGCTGTCGAGCTACAGTACAAGATAAATGGTTTAAGGAAGCAAATAAGTAAAATACCAGTCGAGTCGCAGGAAGTTCTAAGGCAGCTGGCTTCATTAAGAGGGTTGAAGCCAGGTTATCCGCCGTTACAACTGGATTTCGACTACGATGAGAAAACAATAGGTGAATTGAAAGTAGCATTAAACAAAGTGCTAGGTGATATGAATGTCTAGGGTTAAAATAGCGATAGTAAACTCTAAATCATTTGGTGTATACACAAATGCTGTTGAGCGATTAAAGGAGGTAGGTGTCGTCGATAAAATAGAAGTGGGGAAAGACCTAAAAGGTAAACCACTAGCAGAGAAGCTCCAGGGATACCACATAATTATCGCTAGTGTTACACCTATCTATGACAGAGAGTTCTTCGAGCATAATAAGACGGTTGTACTAATAGTGAGACATGGCATCGGATATGATAATATAGATGTAGAGGCGGCGAGAGAACACGGCGTAATAGTTGCTAGGGTCCCCGGCTGGAGGGAAAGAGAAGCGGTTGCCGAACATACCATTGCATTAATGCTATCAGCACTGAGGTATGTCCCCCAATCATATATAGCTGTAAAGGAGGGTAAATGGAGTGAGCGAGCAAAATATGTGGGCAAGGAGATTAATCATTTAACAATAGGGATCATAGGGTTTGGAAACATAGGTTCCAGGGTTGCTGAGATACTATCCAAGGGGTTTGGTGCAAAAATAATGGTATATGATCCATACGTTCCACGCGAGAAAGTAGAGTATTATGGCTACCGTTATGCAGCCTCTCTAGAGGATGTAGCCAGGGAATGCGATATTGTGACGTTGCATACAGCATTAACAAATGAGACAAAATATATGTTAAATGAAAAATTTTTCGAGAAGGCTAAGAAAGGAATGATAATAGTTAACACGGCTAGAGGAGAATTAGTAGATACCAATGCATTGATCAAATATATTGAAAAAGGGATTGTTGCAGCGTATTCCGCAGATGTCGTGGAAGGTGAACCAATAGGGCATGATCATGTTTTACTAAGGTATCCCAACGTCATAATAACTCCTCATATAGCAGCATATACGTTTGAGGCGCTTGCAGGGATGGATGAAGCCGTGGTAGAGGCCGTTATGAATTATCTAGATAAGAAGCCTATTGATGGAATAGTAGTGTATCCACCTAGTCCGAGGAGTATTAGAGATTAGTTATAGCTGTCTTGGATATTATTGTCTTCAAGGATTTTTTTAACTAGTTTTTCAACGGCTTTCCTAACCATAATGCTGGTTGTAGGCTTAGCTAGACCTATTTCCAGTGAGAGGTCTTCTAGTGTTGTCCTACGCCTATGAGAGATGTAGCCTAGACTGAAGGCCTTAACCAGGATCTCCTTTTCTCTCTTTGTTAGTGCTGACAGAATATATGAGGATACATAGCCCCCAATATTTAGTCTTATACATTCACTGAGCGTTGTCTTCTTCGTGGTTATATTGTTTTTACCATAGTATGCTCCAAGGTTTTCAAGGTACTTATCGATATTCCTTTGGTCGCCGAAAACGCAGAATATTCGTCTTCCCTTTTCAATAATGTATGGAATTGATAGAAACACGTTGTAGCTTTCTATTAGATCGTAGAATTCACATCTCTCCTTCAACGCTACTATTACGCTCTCATTTTTCCCGAGCTGTTTTTCGATACTTATAATTTTAGATTTCTCTATATTGCTCATACCCCTAAATGACTTACCTGGATCAAGAGGTGAGGACGTATAGGCTATTGTTAAATAGATGTTATCGTTGGGATGCTTGTAGACGTAGAGGTTTAATTTACTCTCAATATTCCTGCTTATTTCTGCGAAGAAACTATTAGTCGAACCCTTCGTTGAAACACGTACACCAATTACTTTCACTTAGAACCCCTAAAACTATTAAATTGTATTGGGTTAATATAAGATTATATATGCTGGAACCAATAAAACAGGTTTTATTGTTTACTTAAACATGGGCATTGTAATATCCTGTAGTTTGAATATAATGTATCAGGGAGTGTGTCTAGCTATGAGAATCCTTGTCACTGGTGGAGGAGGCTTCATCGGTAGATTCTTAGTTAGTGATCTAGTGAAAAAAGGGTATGATGTCATCGTTGTAGACCGTGGGCCCTCCCCCTTCATAGAACATCAGAGGATAAAATATCATGTTGGAGACGTGACAAATGTTATTCAGATGAATAATATCATGGCTAAGTATAAACCCGAGGTAGTAATACACTTAGCCGCGTTGCTAGCCGATACATGTGAGGTAGAACCTCTTCAAGCAACAAAAGTAAACATAGAGGCTACACAAAACCTGATAGAGTTGAGCATAACTCATGGCATTAAGAGATTTGTATTCATGAGTTCAGCTTCAGTCTATCACCCTGATACACCCGAACCAGTAAGAGAGGAGGATGCAGGCAAACCCGTCTCATATTACGGAGTCACCAAGTATGCCGGGGAATTAATTGGGTCATGGTACTATAGAAAAGGATTGATAGACTTTAGGGCTCTCAGACCCACTGTGGTATTTGGGCCTGGAAGGTTCAGAGGTCCCTCGGCAGAGTACTCGAGTATGATTATTGAGAGAGCCCTCAATAATGAAAAAGTAATCGTGAAGAATCCCAACGATAAGGTGAACTATATATATGTAAGAGATGCTGTGAGTGCATTAATATTACTGGCTGAGGCGGAAAAAGTCAAGTATAGAGCCTATAATGCGGCTGGCTTTGTTAGCCGGGTAATAGAGTTCGTTGAAATGGTTAAAAAGTATATTCCAGCACTCCAATACGAGGTTCAACAACTCGAAGCAGTCAGATATGCAGCGGTAATCGATGACTCTAAAATCAGAGAGGAGCTAGGGTGGAGGCCGCAGTATACGTATGAAAAAGCTATTGAAGACTATATTGAAACAGTTAGGAAAGGCGAGGAATTATTTAGAGTATACTAAGGGGGTAGGATAATGTTGAGTCTCCATGGTAAAGTAGCGTTAGTAACTGGTGGAGCTAAAGGTATTGGTCGCGAGATATCCTTGGAGCTAGCTAATCACGGAGCAGATGTTGTTGTCTTCAATAGAGATCCCATTGAACTGGGAAATGTTTTAAAGGAGATACGTGAGAAGAATGTGAGGGCTATAGGGCTGGCTGTTGATGTAACTAGGTTTAAAGATGTTGAGAAAGCCGTGGGTGAAGTAATTAACTCCATGGGGAGAATAGATATATTAGTGAATAATGTAGGGGCATTCCCTAGGAAGCCGTTTCTCGAAATGAGTGAGGAAGACTGGTTTAACATGATCAATATTAATTTAACGAGTACTTTCTACGTTACCAGGGCTGTAGCGCCATATATGGTTAAACAGCGATATGGTAGAATAATAAATATATCATCAATAACAGGCTTATATCATGGTGTGCCAGGCCTAGTACACTACGGTGCTGCTAAAGCAGGCGTGGTAGGATTTACAAAGTGTTTAGCAGCTGAACTGGCCCCATACAATATAACAGTTAATGCCATAGCTCCAGGACCAATACTGACGCCTGGAGTGAAATCGATATGGACGCCTGAAGACATAAAGATACAGGAGTTCATAAACCCGTTGAAAAGATTTGGAATGCCTTCAGACGTGGCCAAGCTAACGGTCTTCCTAGCCAGTGATTATGCTGAATTCATTACTGGGCAGGTAATAATCGTTGATGGTGGCTTAACATTCGTTAATCCTAGGATAGTTGTAAAGGAAGCGTTAAAGAGCTTTAAAGAGTGAAGGGGATTAATAGCTCTAGATTCTTTTTTTACTTGTTCACATTTATTGGTTCTCTATAGATACCGGTTTAAAAATAATGTGCTTATATTTTCCTGGCTCTCTAATAATATATGGTTGTCTAGATTCTAGATAGTATATCTATTTAAAACATGTTTTATTTCGTGTATATAACGGTATTTATTCTAGATATTTTATCATGGGGATAAATGATGAGTAGGGCCACTAAAAGTATTTCGACGGCTATGGCTCTTATAATAGCTATAGTACTCGCGATCATAGGTGGAGTAGCTGGGTACTTCATGGGTTCTAGCACAGCTTCAACCGTAACAGTCACCGAAACAAAGACTGGAACTGGGGCAACAACCTCTTCATCACCACAGTATGTATTACATGTTGCGTGGATAACCGCTCCAAGCCCATATGATACTCACACATACTTCTTCTATAGGTTCAAAGAGAAGGTTGAGAGTAGAACCAATGGAAGGGTGCAGATAGTCCTGCATCCAGGTGGCGAGCTCGGTGATCAATCACAATACCTTGAGCTAATGAAGACAGGAGACCTATTTATGGCTACTATAGAGGTATCAAGGTTCTCATCTTACACCAATGCATTAAACTTCCTAAGCTATCCTGGTCTATTCAGAAGCACGGACGAGGCAATAGCTTTTGCCGAGTCCGAATGGCTATTAAACTATAGTAACCAAGTACTTAACCAGTATGGATGGATTGTTCTGGGTATAACTGTAGGAGGAGCTAGATACTTCTTATCAGTGCCGGAGAAGCCAATTACTTCTCTAGACAGCTTCAACGGGCTGAAACTACGTGTGATGGGCTCCCCCGTGTATGTCGAGGCTGCTCAAACACTGGGTGCTAATCCGCAGACACTCCCATACTCAGAATGTTACACGCTATTACAAACCAAAGCCATAGATGCGATGGAGAATGAGGTTGCAGCCATAATAGCTATGAGATTCTATGAGGTAGCCCCTAATAT
The DNA here is from genome assembly GCF_038881575.1 of Desulfurococcus sp. Taxonomy (GTDB): domain Archaea; phylum Thermoproteota; class Thermoprotei_A; order Sulfolobales; family Desulfurococcaceae; genus Desulfurococcus. The sequence continues at coordinate 99,448 of NZ_JAVZPN010000005.1, forward strand.
AGCGTTAATACCATGGGCTTATGCATGGCACTTTGTTGTAGCAAGCAAGAAAATACTTGACAACCTACCATCAGATATAAGGCAGATAATTATTGATGCCGCCAAGGAGACTTCAAGCGAGAAAAACGCATGGGGTCTATTTATCGAGCGTGTAACAGGGATACAGTTCCTTGTGAGCCATGGTGCGAGAATAATTCAAGTGGACACGAAGCCTATATTTGATAGACTCGAACAGGGATTCTTGAGTAAACACTTAAACGAGATCCCGGAAGGGGCTAGAGAATGGTTGCAGAAGTATAGAAGTTCAATAGGTTAGTTTTTAAAAATTATTTTTAAAGAACCCTTGTCTTGGAAAACAGTGCTTGACTCATTGATTATGAGGGTGAAGTCGGTATGAATCATAGTGGAATAAATATGTTTATAGCTAAGTTATTAAGGGTAATTGATAGGGTTCTAGTAGGTATTGAGGCAACTGTAATAATAGTCGCAGGAGTACTAATTACGGTTGCCTTATTCTATGGAGCTATCGTGAGATATGTCATGCATAGTTCCTTCCCACAGGAGGCAGAGCTCTCATGGTTGCTTTACACATGGCTAGTCTTTATAGGGAGTAGCTATGTTCTAAGTAAGGGTGATCATCCTACAGTAACAATCATCAGAGGTAGATTGGGAAAGATATATAATTTACTCATATACTTGATATGTATAGTGTATGTTTCAATAATACTGCGCCAGGCAATTCTTTACTCTGATATATTCATGCTTCAGAAAACAGCTACCATGGGGTTACCATTATACTATTTCTATGCTGCACTAATACTTGGGTTCGTTTTTATTGATATACGCTACATCATGAAGATAATCGATTTGTTTGTGAAGCAATAAGGGGGTGTCTTAAATGCTTGAACTCCTATCTTCAATAATATCTTCTCTACCAATATGGAGTATTGCAATATTGTTTATTATAGTTCTGCTTTTATTAATATTAATAGGGATACCTGTAACAATCTCTATTGGATTATCAAGCATAATATTCTTAATACTATATGGAAAGAGCCTGGCAAACGCTGTCACAGCAATGATGATACCTTTACAATCCTTCCCATTGCTAGGAGTGTATTTATTCGTATTAATGGGCACAGTTTTTGAGATGGCAGGACTAACAGAGGTAATTGTAGATGCGCTTGAACCACTAGTAGGAAAAATGAAAGGAGGGCTTGCTGTAGTTACCATACTCGGGTCTGCGTTCTTTGGGTTACTCACAGGTGCTGTGGCGGCTACAGCAGCAGCATTCTCTAGGATCATGGGGCCTGAAATGGAGAAAAGAGGGTATCCAAGAGAATATGTGGCAGCAGTATTAGCGGCATCAGCTCCTCTAGGGGCTTTCATACCCCCCAGCATCCCTGCAATAATTATAGCTACCTCCACCGGTACATCTGTTTTAACAATGTTCATGGTTGGAGGCGCGATAGGAATAATAGTTATGGTGGCACTGATCATATTGGTGTTGGTGACCTCGTATATAAAGGGATATGGTGGAGTAGAGAAGAGGTTCACCACACGTGAAGTATTCACTAGAGTGATAAAGGCTTTACCATTGTTGCTTGTACCGCTTTTAGTTCTTGCTGGCATATACCTGGGTGTATTCTCAGTGACGGAGGCAGGGGCTCTCGGAGCTCTTGGTGCCCTAATGGTTGCGGCTTGCTATAGGAGGTTGACAGTAAGGAAGGTAATTAATATTCTCCTAGAGTCGGGTAGATCTACGGCTGTAGTAATGTTGATGATATCGACGTCGTATATATTAAACTATACATGGTCCTTAACAGGGATAAATAACTCTATGCTCCAGTTCTTCATTAATATATCTAAAACATATAGCCCCTATGTATCATTAACTGTACTAGCTATAATACTAGCTATACTCGGAATGTTCTTCGACGTGATAGTATTGTCTATAGCATGGGGCGCAACAATGATGTCAGCATTTGCACCATATGGTATTAGCCCGTATCATATCGGAGCTATCTTCTTGTTTGGTGTCTTACTAGGAACAGCGACGCCACCGGTAGGCGCAGCTGTATTTGTTGTATCTGATTCCCTTAAAGTAAAAATCGAGGAAATATTCAAAGGCATAATACCATTCGTAATACTATATATGATACTATATATAATAGTGGTATTCGTACCAGAGGCCTCTCTATGGCTACCTAGACTGCTTGGATTAACAACCTAGACTTTTTTATAAGTCACATCATCAAGCCAACCCTACTCTAGGGAATCACGGAGCTTCACAATAGTAGACTAGGTTTTCAATTTAGATTAAAATATATAATTCCCTCTGCCAAGATAATGATTTATCGGCTGGGCCCGTCGCCTAGCCAGGATAGGGCGCCGGCCTTCTAAGCCGGAGGCCCGGGGTTCGAATCCCCGCGGGCCCGCTACACCTCCACAATCCCCTCCACGGTAAAGGTAATAGATGCCCTTGACCTTAGTTATCCTCCCTTCGAACGCGGGGTTCGGTCTGACGTAGATTTATGTTAATTGGTATCATCCCTCATCCTTGTTCCCCTGCATCCCACTCGGGTTCTCATCTGGCTTAGGGGTGTTCAGGGCGACCCCGCATCTCAAGTATCTAATGAATAGATTCATGCATGCTATTACATCTCTATCACCTACGAAACCACATCTCGGGTACCTTGATGGGGTTTTCCTTGGGTTTACATAGGTTGCTTCTAATTCTTTTTCAAGAGCCTTGCACTCTACTGTGAACTGTATTCTCCTGTAGAACCAGAGGGACAGCTTCTTATTGAAGCTTCTGCCCTTCTTAGCGTTCTCCCTAATCTCCTCTAGGTTCTCAAGCACAATTACTGAACCATATCTACAACTGAAAGCCTCGCCCCTTCAGGGCGGGGAGGAGGTCAGAGACGCAGTGGCAGACGTCCCGTTAGCGCTGATAGTCTGCTGGGCCGGCGACTGAACAGGTACGAAGACTGATACTTGCTGTGCAGGGTATATGGATGCCTGAACCGCGCTGTAAGTGAATACTGCTGGAAAGCCCGTGGAGAACAAGACGAGGGGTATGAGGAGGGCTGGGGGAGTTCTTGGCATTATAATTAGACTCAAAGACGAGGGAATTAAATATGAGTTCGCGGGATTCTCGCTGGTTAAATAGTATTTGGAGCTGGATATATAGGTGAATGCAGTGCTAGATTCGTGTTATACTGGCTGAGGTATGAAAGCTTTTACAGCATGCTGTGTTTTCATTTTCATTACATGATTTTAAATACTTGTATTATTCTTATGAGATTGTGAGATGCTTGAACCTGTTGATAGAGATGGGGTGTGGTTTCTATGAAGACGGCGTCTATAGCCACCGGGTTTCTAAGCCTTTTACTGGTTGCGGGTTTAATGATGTTGAGTGTGCCGATTGTTGATTTACTTAGTGGTGAACCGGTTTCCATGAGCTTCCTGTTCTTCTCTATGCTCTATATTAGTGTAGGCTTCTCCGGTGTCATGATTTTAACCAGGTTTAGTAGTGTTCGTGAAATGGGCTTCCTTGAGGCTTATATTGTTTCAACGGCCTCATGGCTCGTAATACCGTCTCTGGCTGCGTTGCCGTTAATGCGGGAAATCAATATATCGTTTATTGATGCATTGTTTGAAAGTATCTCAGGGTTTACAGGTACAGGATTCACTGTGTTGAATGATATAGATCACTTAAAGAAGAGCATTAATTGGTGGAGAGCTCTAATGCAGTGGAGTGGTGAGTTAGGCTTCGTTGTCTTTGCAATGGTGATCATACCTTTTTTCTGGAAATTCGGCTATACACTATATGGTTTAGAGAGGCCTGTAAGGGTAATGCGTACCCTTAGGAGTACTGCGAGAAGGATTATAGAGATATATATAGTATTCACATTGGCTGGCATAATCTTACTCTACTATTCCGGCGTAGATTTCTACGATGCCGTTGTTCATACGATGACGGGTATAGCCACGGGTGGAATGAGTAATTACTCGATGAATTATGAAGCAGTATATGATTATGCACCTTTCAGCATTATACCCCTGATATTTATTATGGTGATCGGTGGTATGAATTTCCTAGCTTTAAGCCAGCTACTAGACTTTAGATTCAAGGATGTGCTTAGAAGCGATGAGGTTAAATACTACTTTATTTCACTGTGCATACTCTCCCTACTAGCCACGCTCGTCTTCATGCTTCATAATACAGGTCTCGCATATTCAATTGTGCTCGGGTTCTTTAACACTGTTTCCGCGATGACTACAACAGGCTTCAATATCGGGAACATTGCCAGCTTCCCAAATGGGGTGAAAATCATCCTTGTAGTTGCAATGATTATAGGTGGTATGACGTTTTCAACGGCTGGAGGTATAAAAGTGTACAGGTTAATCGTCCTACTGAGGAAACTCAGCTCATATAGTGCGTCAACACTACTCCGTGAAAGGGTGAGCCTGCATGTGGTAATAGATGGCAAGACACTTGAAGAAGAGGAGGTCTCCGGGGCACTGCTCATAATACTACTACATCTAATTACCACATTCCTCATAGCATCAGTGACAAAGATAGTTTTACCGAGCAAGGACTTTCTCGATGCCGTATTCGAAGCGGCCTCAGCCACCGGTTGTGTTGGATTATCCACCGGCATAATCTCTTCTTCAACGCCTCTATTGGTTAAAATAGCATTAATGACTGGAATGTATCTAGGAAAAACCGAGTACTTACCATTGATCGTTCTAACTAGTTACCTAATACATAGAGACGTGATCAAAACATTCACTAGTTAAATAACTATTGATATCCCCCACTAACTAGGGAGCAGTGATAACATTAAACCCTCCGCTATGCGGGCCTCTCAGCACCCCTAATATTCAGGTTCTTACCCGGATTCTCTCTTCATCGGTGATATTTATTAATAAAATGAAACATATGGCTCATTGGTGTAAAAATGGAGTCATGGGTTATATATGCGTTGTTAGATGCTTTAGCGGCTGCACTGGCAACGATACTGGCTAAAATAGGCCTGCAAAACGTTGACTCGATAACTGCGACAGCACTTCGATCAATCGTAATGACTGTATTCGCTGTAAGCATAATGCTGTACTTCAGAGGTGTAGCCTACGTGGGAAGAATAACGAGCATGGAATACATCTTCATAATTCTAAGCGGTGTAGCAGGCGGCCTTTCATGGATATTCTACTTTCTCGCATTGCAAAAAGGTGATACATCTATTGTTGCAATGATCGATAGATCCAGTATATTATTCATAATACTGTTTTCACTTATACTGCTCCACGAAGAGCTTACATTGAAGAAGGCGATCTCGGTAGCCCTTATAGCTATCGCACTATATCTTTTAATAATATAGGAAAACGGTTGTGAAGCAGTCTAGGATAACTGGTTATTTACCTATCCCTCCATCTCCTTTCCGCCGGTATCTAATTCAGGTCCTTTCATCCATAGTTCCCGCATTCTGCGTTTCCTCACTGTGAACATCTCCCTTTCCACGTATTTATATACTGTTGCATGAGTTCTACCCTCAACCAGCATCTCTATAGCTGTACGGGCTATGTTAGCGGATTCGTAATCCCCTATTATAGCGACGTAGGGTTCGTACACGGATATATAGGTGCCTGTTGTCTCTTCAAGAACTCTTCTAGCCCTTCCATCCTCACCTATTACCCTACCGAGAACCCTCTTGACGTGGTTAGGCTTGTCTCCAACGTATTGTCTAACATCTATTACTAATAATACCTGGTCTTCATCGAGCAATCTAAAAGCCCTCTCGGGGCTGAACCCGTATGCTATGGCTCTAACGATATCTCTGGCCTTCATCAATTCTAGTGAAGTGGTCTCTGGGAAAGCAGGCTCAATTATGACGCCACCGGTCTCAGAGTCGACGGTTAGAATCGTACGTGTCTTAGCCTCTATCTCCTTCTTAACTCTCCCGTTATCGCCGATAATGACCCCTATCCTTTCCAAGGGGAGCTTCTCGTAGAGCCTGGTTACTCCAGGAATTAATCTTCCTTTTTCATCGTCCTGCATTCTTTGACAGCCTCCAGTATTTCCTCTAGACTATATGTACTTATACCTGTTTCCTCCCTGAAAAACCTGTTTATATTTTCGAGGTCCCTGATTAAGAATTCCTCGGAGTTTGGATGGGATAAGTCTACTGCTTGGCTAACATCTATTATAGCTATGTCGAGCCCTGGGGTTACAACTATATTATACTCTGAGAGATCACCGTGTACTAACCTGGCTTTACAATATGTTTTCATTACCTCATCTAATATAAGGTGGTAAACGTGTTCGAGTTCTTCAACTTCCAGCTCCTTGTAGGCTTCTATAAGGAGGGGATATCTATTTCCGTTCTCGCCAAGGAACTCCATTACTAAGACATTGTTCAGGAATGCCACGGGCCGGGGGACCTTTACCCCTGCTTCATAGAGTCTTTTCAGGTTTCTATATTCTTTCCTCGTCCAAACATATACAAGTGTCCTTGTATCCTTGATCTTGACATCTCTAAAGCGTGGATCTCCCATGATATACTTGTATATTCCCTTCTTGAACTCTGCCGTGCTAGTTAAATATATCTTCACGGCTAGGTATTCTCCATTATACCCTATCCCAAGATATACTCTTGCTTCTTTACCAGTGCTCACGACACCGTTTAGCTTCTTAATTATTTTCTTCCTCATCAACTCAATGATAGTCATGACTGTTGCTGTATCAAAGACCTCCTCAACTGTTTCAAAGAGGTCTTTGTCTTTTCTACGGGGTTCCTCCTTCTTCCTGAGTAATTTATCTATGTCGTCGCTCATATGAGTTCACTTAATGCGTCGATGAACTCCTTCGGCACTACCCCCTTCTCAACCAGTTTGTTTACCTCGTTCTTACCATACTTATATACTACTTCACCTTTTTCCGATGAAAAATCCCAGAGTCCCACCAGGATAATATCTCCCTCGGTTATCCATACCTTCCTCCTTAGTTTACCCGGTATCCTTATCTTTCTATCGACTCCATCGAGACACTTAGCTATGAGATAGTCTCCGCCTAGATGCCTTACTACACCACATATTATCGTTCCCTCATCAGGGTTGGGTAGTGGTATCTCTCCACCATGCTCTTCTCCCTGTTTTTGATGCTTCTTACTCAGACACCTCACCTCTCCTTCTTTACTACTAGTTCTCTTTCACCATCACTTAATATTATAACTTTATCACCCGGCTTTAACCCGTAATTAGCTGGGGTTAAGGGTGCCTCTCTCAACTCCCCTGTTTCCTCGTTTAGGAGATATATTGTTGACTTGTCTACGGCTATTACAGTAAATACTCGTTCACCTATATAGATCCCACCGGGTTTTTCGAGCACTCCCTCCCAGTATTCTGAGAGACGAGCTTCTATTTCCTCTCCTGTCTCCAGGATGAGGATTCTAATGACACCGTTTTCAACTTGTTTAACAATACCTAGTTTACCCCTGTATCTCACTATGTCGTCCTCCCTGATCACAGGTATCCTCACCGATATCGTCACCACTCCGCTCCATTTACCCTCTTGGAAATCGTATTTCGTTGACTTAAACGACTCCGAGGTCTTAGCCCCATATTTCTTCACCAATATGTTAACATATTTCCTCGGGGACACTGTATCTTCGAATTTTATGTCTAAACCCTCCCGTAACTCCATTACTTCGATAATACTTTCACCTATTTCAAGATCACGTAGTAACTCCATGAGCTCGTGCTGTAGCCCTTCTATGTTTTCTAGTGGTTCAAACCTCACCTGCACGAGTACTTTATGGGAACCAGTTGTTCTCCTCATGCATTTATCGCAGGTTCTATATCTAAGCTTTGTAACTACTACCTGGTTTACCTTGGCAACGTGTCTTTCATCAATTTCCAGAGTGAATACCGCTTTAACACCATATTCACTAGCGTTGATCTTGTATATGTCGGAAACCACGTCAACCTCGATTACACTTATATTCTCATATAGGAATCTATGGAGATCTGCCAGTAGCTCCCTCCTTACAACCTCCCTGATGTCTAGGGAGGGATGCCATGCTCCCTTAAAATACCATGAGCTGCATTTAGGGCATATTGTCAGTTCTACATGGGGGGTTTCCTTGAAGACTCCATGGTATTTTAAGTAGCAGTTTATGCATAAACCATTGATTAAATCCTCCTGCTTGAATTCCCTCCCGCATTTAACGCAGAAACGAGTATTACTCAAAACATTATACCCCTATTAAATCCTCGTGAAAAGAGCTATAGGTATACCCTTTATTCTTAAAACTGCTTCAGGATGGATTAACCCCATCTCTAATGCAGCCTGGATTATTTGCTCCCCCACTATATTACCGATGGTTGCTGTAGCAAGTATTTTAACAGCTTCCTCGGGATCTAATAGTTCTCCTTTATAGAAGTAGGGGTCAACGTAGAAGTTAGCCTTAATGTTCTCGTCTACTAGGTGTAGTCCCAGAACGTTTTCATCGCATGCCGCAATGATTACCTCTCCATCGACAACTTGTTTCTTAACATATGTCTTAACCCTTTCCTTCTCTCGGTTCTCCATGATTACACCTTAAAATGCTGGAAGAGTTGTCTCAGCACCGCAGGCATCGCATCTAAGCACGAATACCTTTCCCTTCTTAGTTAACCTTGTATGTACTGAACCACATGTGCTGCACTTAACATACCTATCTACAAACCTTACTAGTAGCTGGTTGATTGCCTGTGGATTAAACTTACCCTTCAACTCTAGTTGGCCGGCTTCATTGATGGAGCCTGGCACATTCAACTCCTTCATGAAGTACCTCTTTAATAACTCTTCATCCCTATTAAGCACGCTGGCTACATGCCTGAAATTTTGCACAACTGTTTTACTCCCGACGACGAGTACGTCGGCACGGGGCATCTCAAATACTTCGCCGCTTCCACGCTTGCCCCCAAGCTTCTCAAAGGCTCTTTCAACTAGTTTCTCATATCCTGGTAGGCTTTGCCTACTCAATTTCCACACCTATGCTCCATGGATGATATAATAGGGTTATATATATGTTATGAAAAAGCGGATATCGAGCATCTTTACACCGGGGATGACTGGAAACGGGTGCTGATATGAGGGTGTATATTGAGACCTATGGATGTGCCCTGAATAAGAGCGATGAAGCATTGATGGTGGAGAGTATTCTACGCGAGGGACACGTATTAGTTAACAGTATCGAAGATGCTGACACTCTTATAATCAATACATGTATTGTGAGATTGGATACAGAATACCACATGATTAAAAGGATAAGGGAGCTGTACGAAGTAGCTAGTAGAACAGGTAAAAAGCTGGTTGTAGCCGGGTGCATGGCCAAGGCCGAACCCTACACCGTGTTAAAGATAGCGCCTGAGGCCAGCCTTGTTTCACCCCAGAATTCCGCCTTGATCACGGAAGTCTTGAAGACGCGGGGTAAGGTTATATTAATTGATGGATTAAGGGAAAGAGATAGAATAGGAATCCATGTAGAAGATAGGATCGCCCCGATACCAATACAGGAGGGGTGTCTAAGCAATTGCAGCTTTTGTATAACAAAGCATGCTAGACGCGTCCTTGTCAGCCATAGTATCGATGCTGTTGTAAAAGCAGTGGAGAGAGCAGTTAGAAACGGGGCTGTGGAGATACAGTTGACGGGTATGGATCTAGGTACATACGGCTTGGACCTCTATAAGACGCGGAAGCTCCCGGAACTGGTTAAGGAGGTGAGTAGAAGAGTCAGCGGTGAATACATGGTTAGAATAGGTATGATAAACCCGGAGCACTTACGCTACATCCTTGATGATTTAATAGATGCTATCAATGAATCCAGCAGGATATATAGGTTCCTCCATATACCTCTACAATCAGGGAGCAATAAAGTACTTAGTGTAATGCGCCGCAACTATAGCGTGGAGGAGTATATCGAAATAGTTAATGAGGTTAAATCAAGGATACCTGGTGTAAGTATCGCAACCGATATCATCGTTGGACACCCCATGGAGGATGATGAGGACTTCAACGAGACCCTCAAAGTTATAAGGGAACTAGAGTTTGAGAGGGTTCACTTGGCAGGTTATAGTATAAGACCGCTGACTTATTCAGCGTCACTACCCCAGCTACCGACCAGGGTTAAGAAGGAAAGGGTTCTAAGGGCCCTTCAGGTCATAGAGGAGGTTGGCTTGAAAATACGTTTAAAATACATTGGAAAAGAAGTGGAATGCTTCACCACGGAGCATTCGAATACATGGATTTGCAGGCTTGAAAACTATATCCCGGTAGTGGTAACAGGTAAGGGCGGTGGCCTTGTTCTAGATTATGGTAGATGGATCAGGGTACTCGTAGACGATGCCACATTTTTCGATCTAAGGGGGAGATTCCTGGAGAGTAAGTAGTACCCTGCAAGACTGGGAAGGGAGACGCTCTACTCTTTTAAAGCGGTTGATCGCTCACTACGTTGATACTGCTGGCTTTACCATCAAGGGTCTTGGAGAGCGCTGAAACCAGTTCAATCATGGCTTTTCTTACATCTTCATCCCTTATAGTTGCTTGAACAGGATAGAGTGTTATAAGGTATTCTAAGCGGCTGTTTGATGCTTTAGCTAGAACTATCTTCTTCACATCCTTGAAACCTGGGTGTCTGTACTCCTCTAGCTTCTCTGTGATCTGCCTATCTAGCTCGCTTAAATAGTCCATACTGTTGCCCTCACCGGGTAAATCAACAACTACTCTGAGGGTTAACTGTGGAGGCAACGGCTTGAAGATGGCCCGTATCAATTGTATGTTTGGTATATAATGCTCGACTCCATGTATATCCTGGACAACAGTATTTCTCGACGTTATCTTCAATATTTTACCGGTTAATGGTTTCTGGAAGCCCGGCATCAATATCTCATAGTACCTATTCTTCAATGGTAACTCCATTTGAAGTATTATCATTGATATATATGAGATCAACGGGTGTATGAAGAGCACTAAGGCTACTAGACCTAGAAGCCCGAAGATTGTAAGTATTCCCCAGTATTGGGGAATAAACAGCATGACAGCTGTACTAATCAATATTACCACTAGTACTATATCGATGATCCTTATTGAAATATCCCGTACATTACCTGAAATACTTCCACGTTCGGAAAGCGAGTTCAGCAATCGTGAAGTAATTATCCTTATCAATATTATCGTCAACAATATAATAATGAATAAACTAATGCTTGCAGTATTTATTCCGATGCCCTCGGTACCGGGATTCATCGTGTCTCCCGTAATCTATTTATTGAATTCCTTAGTATTATATATCATTATGGAGAAGTATATAGAGTTCCCTATGTAATAAGGGGCATTCACAAGTTAATTATAGAGAAGCTGGAAGAACGCGGTGTACCATATGTACTAGTTAATCCTAGAGGAACCTCTTCTACGTGCCCTGTTTGCGGCTTTAAACTCGTTCCTATGAGGGGCTATGCCCAGAGGAACGGGTGGAAGCCTAGATGGGTAAAATGCTCCAAGTGTGGTTTTAAACACGAGAGAGATGTCATAGGAGCCATGAACCTAGTTAAGAAACACCTCCTAGATGTGGGGAGGGTGCCGTTTGCCGTTCACCCAAGAGTGGTTGTTTAAGGTAGTTTATGGCTATTTAAGGTAGCCACCCTCGGGTTCATCACGGTCTCCGACCACCCCCTCACCGCCCTTCTAGAGCGGCTCTCGGAAATAGGCGGTCACCGATAATAAGCTTGTAGCCTCAAGGCTTACACAGCCCTGAAAGGACTGAAACAACCATGAACGACCCTAAACACTATTTCTGCCCCTGCGTGGAGTGGCTTGTAGCCACAGTGAAGCACAGGATCGAGGCACAACCCGTCCTAGCGAGACCTACGATGACCTAGGGCGGGAAACAGATCCATGACCGTTCTCTTATTAGTGGCTATGATGAGTTTTCGGGGAGTATGAGATGTGATGAAGCGGTTACTCGCTGAGCCAGCTAGCCTTTAATCTTCCTAATTACCTCTTCATTTCTTGCCAGTATAAAGAGGAGGTTTCCAGGCTTCAATATATCCGAGGGCTCTGGGATCTTGAGTTTCAAGCCATCAAATAGTAATATTATCTTTCCATCTTCTCCTAAATCTATGCTTCCGATAGTGCCTCCAGCAACAGGGTCAGCCTCGCTTATCGAGACCATTAGCATTTTATCCTCCCCTACGCTCCCGATAACTTTTCCACTCGAGATCGATGAGATTATCTGGGCTATTATATTAGCCACTACAACAGGTTGCACTATTGGTATACCTAGTCCAAGACTGGAAACTAATTCAGCGATCTTGGAGTCAGTGAACCTTCCAATCCTAATAGGGATATCGAATGTCTTAGCTATTGCAAGCACCATTAAATTCACTTCATCACTGTTTGTCAGGGCTAGTATGGCTGTGATATCCTTCATATTTATCTCGTTATAGATCCCAATATCTGTAGCGTCTCCTTCTAGAACCAGTATATCACCGATTTTCTCAAAAATGCTTCTTCTCCTCGGGTCTTTGTCGACAACGATTACTTCTTCAGCCTCCTCATGGATATTGAAGAGGGTGAGGAGGTGTTCGGCTACCTTACCTCCCCCAATGATAAGTATCCTTGGCCTAGCCATAGGTTATCCTCCTTGTTCCGGCTTCATCGAGATTACCTTCCAAATGAATATATCGCTATTTCATCTTATATATGGATCACTTGTTTAGAAGAGGATTGATTATTGGATGCGGTTTAAGGTTGTTTAGACAAATCGAATCTAAGACAATCTATTCACATATTCAACCTCGACTTGACTCACTCCTTGTACCTGGCTTATAAGGTTCTCAAGCGTCTCAGTACCGCCCTCTGTTTGCTCAGGCATTATTATTGCCAGTCTCAAAGCCTTCAACCCGAATGCTATTGGCTCTTCATCCCACATCTTTAACTCGTATCCCTCAGGGAGCGCATTGGCTATTCTCTTCCTTAATTCGTCCAGCGGTGTCTCAACGTCTTCGGGTAGTACTCTAACTATTACCAGCACCTGGGCCATCGATAACCACCTCATGGACCCCTGAATCCACAGTTTGGACAAGTATATTCGACTACTAGTTTTCTACATTTCTTGCATCTCTTAATTAATACTTTTCCACAGTTTGGACAGTAGAATTCTACACCATACTCGCCTGGCTCCATTAACCTATGGCAGCTATCACATATAGGTGGAGAGGCTGCCTCCTCTATTCTTATCCCTGGCTCACCCTGCTTAAGCATGTACTGTGACATTTAAACCACCTTTTAAGCGAGACATCCCTATTGATTATGGTTAATGGGATTAAAAATATTAGTCCCTTATTTCACAATTAGAGCCCACGCTATACCTGATGAGGCGGGGGCTTAACATATGAAACAGGTTATAGTGGTTAGAAGCGACCTGGAGATGAGCAAGGGTAAGATAGCCGCCCAGGTCGCCCATGCATCAGTTATAGCTGCGTTCGAAGCCTATTATAACCATAGAGAGTGGTTTAATGAGTGGTGGAATAGCGGGCAGAAGAAGATAGTTGTTAAGGTAAGAGGGGAGGAGGAGTTGGTGAAGATATATATGGAGGCGATATCCAATGGGCTACCTGCCTCAATAGTGAGGGACGCTGGGTTGACAGAGCTTCCCCCAGGCACAATAACGGCTGTAGCTATAGGTCCTGCACCCGATGATAGGGTTGACAAGCTAACAGGCGGCTTAAAGCTTCTGTAATGAAATTATTTAAAAGAGGTACCCTATAATGGATTCAGATACCGTGAGGATATACCCGCATCCGTTGGACTATGTGTCAGGGTCGAAATATTCTTTAACAAGCCTCTCAGTGAATCACGAATACAGAATAACGCCTTCAAGCTTCATAGTCCGTGAAGTCATTGATGAAGGATACCTGGTTAAAAGAGTGGATCTCCATGGTAGGGAAGGATACATTGTTGTAAGAGTTGTAAAAAAGGGTCTTGATACCTTCGAAGCCCTAAGAATACTCTCGAGGAAGCTGGGTATCCCGGTTGGGAATATATATTTCCATGGATTAAAGGATAAGAATGCAACTACCACTTCATACTTCTACATTAAGAGACTGCTTGTGGATGAGAAGATTTTCCCTATACAGGGAGACAAAGTGGTTTTCGAAATAGCCGGGTACACAAGGTTTAAGCCGGGCAGGGAAGTATTCAAGGGTAATGAGTTCGAAGTACTTATCCAAGGCCTTGATGAGCATCAGCAAGAAGTCATGAAAAAGATCCTCGAGCTGATCAGTAAGCATGGGCTCCCGGCCTACTATGGATACCAGAGATTCGGTGTAAAGAGGTATAATACGCATTTACTAGGTAAATACGTTGTGAAAAAACGTGAGGACTGTTTCTCAAGAATCCTCCTTGATACAGTGTATCCTGGGGAGGATTTGGAAGCCATAGTAAAAAGGATAAGGAGGGATTTCACCAGCTTCTACTATGAGGGTAGGTATGTTAGGACTGGATACAACGGCTTAGGGTTAAAGAATGTTCTCAAGGCTCTTAACGAGATAGTTATTGATGCATACGCCGGATACCTGTATAACTTATTACTCAACAAGATAATTGAGGAAAGAGGATTCGTGGACCTCAATAAAGCATACCCTATGCCCGGTTGTATTGAAGGCGTTGAATTATATAGTAGTATATTCAGTGAGGAGGGTCTCACGCTAGAGGAGGCGAGGAGTCTTCCCTGCTACTATAGGAGGGGGTTGTTCAAGCCGTTGAATACGCGGATGTCCTGTACCGGTGACGTATGTAGATTAGTGTTTATGCTGGAACCTGGGTTATATGCCACGGTTGTACTGAGGGAGTTATTTAAGGAGAAGTTGGTCTTAAACTAGGTTTATTCAAAAATTATTCGGGTTTCAACACCGAGCAGGCTTGATAATAGTTTCTCATATTCCTCCTTGTTTCTCCCTATTATTCTTCTATCTCTCCTCGATACTCTAACATTGAGCATTTCACTGCCGCTTGGTAGCCATACCTGGTTTACACCTATCAGTGATGCGGGAGCAATTAGCTGTTCTATTAATCGCTTGACGTCGCCTGTCTCAATAACTACTTTAACCCTGTCCCCTAGCTTCTGCGAGAGCGCTCTCTCCAGCTCACTTATTTCGCCGGGTTCAAAGCCGTTTCTAAGCATTACTATTACCTGGTTACTGATCCTAAAGGAACGGACATATTCTCCTTTCTTAAGAAACTTTAACTCCTCCTCTAGATCCATGAGTATCCTCATCACCGGTATTTCATCTTCGCTGACAGTACCTGACTCCACCTTCCTCTGACAGCTGGCACAGAGCACGCCGCTCTTCACACATATCCTGTCGAGTGGGTACTTCAAGCCTCATCATCACCATTTCACTGCTCTGCCTTTATAAAAAATAATGGTTCAACTCTTTTAAATATGGTTCTAACAATGAGAGAATCGTTAATGGGAACGCGTGATATCCCTGTGTGAAAAAGATTTAAACGCCTTCACCCAATAACTTAGTATTGATGACTTGTAGTGGGCCCGTAGCTCAGCCAGGCAGAGCGGCGGACGCCTCTGGCGGCCGATGCTCCAGATCACTATGGGTCAGAGCGACCGTTTGGGATGACTGAGGTCTGGAGGGAGTGACCCGTAGGTCAGGGGTTCGAATCCCCTCGGGCCCACTACGTTTCACCCTGTAGGAAGAATTATGATGCACATGGATCAGTATAGGTGAGTACTTCGTGGAGAAACCTAGGCTCTTTATTTCAAGGGAGTTGTTTCCCGAGGTAATAGAGGAGTTGGAGAAATTTTATGAGGTAGAAGTATGGGATAAGTATCATGGCCCATCATATGAATACCTTGTAGAGAAGTTGAGAAGCGTGGATGCCTATGTATCTATGGTGACGGATAGGATTGATTGCGGGCTCCTACAGGTGGCTAGGAGGCTTAGAATAATCGCTCAGTATGGTGTTGGACTAGATAACATAGATGTCGTCTGCGCTACCAGGCTTGGTATATATGTAACTAACACGCCTAACGTGCTTGCAGAGTCTGTGGCTGAGTTGACATGGTCGTTGATACTTGCTGTCTCAAGGAGGATTGTAGAGGCTGACCACTTTGTTAGATGGGGTGAATGGTATAGGACACGTACAAGTGTCCATCCATTAATGATGCTTGGCACCGAGTTGAAAGGTAAGATGCTGGGTATCATAGGGCTTGGAAGCGTGGGAAGGAGGGTTGCTGAGATAGGTAAGGCGTTTGGGATGAGGGTTATTTATTATAGTAGAAGTAGGAAGCCTGATGTAGAGTCCTCGCTGGGAATAGAGTACAGGTCCTTCGACGATGTTGTTTCCGAGGCTGATGTATTAACAATACATGTCTCTTTAACTTCTGAAACACGTCACCTGATTAATGAAGATGTATTGAGGAGGATGAAGAAGAATGCTATATTAATAAATACTTCCAGAGGCCCAGTAGTGGATACAGATGCGCTTGTAAAGGCTTTAAGAGAAGGATGGATAGCTGGGGCAGGACTAGACGTCTTTGAAAACGAGCCGTTGCAACCGAATCATCCCTTGACGGCATTTAAGAACGTTGTACTCCTACCCCACCTTGGAAGCGCGACTCATGAGGCAAGGCTAGCTATGGCAAGGCTTGTTGCCGAGAACTTGATCGCGTTCTACAAGGGGCAAGTACCACCCACTCTCGTGAATAGTGAGGTAGTGAAGCATAGGAGGCCTGGGTTTGACTAGGTTGATACAAGATATCCGGGGACACATTATAACAATCATTATAACAATATTTTTTAATGGTTGATTCATGTTTTTATATATAGTGGTCTATTGGTGTATCATCGTGCCTGGTGTTAGGCTGGAGAATGTGGTTAAAAGATATGGTAAGATTATCGCTGTAAATAATGTCTCCCTTGTGATCAAAGACGGTGAGTTCTTCACTATTTTGGGGCCTTCAGGGTGCGGTAAATCAACGACGCTGAGACTCATAGCTGGCCTTGAATTCCCTGATGAGGGAAAAATATACATCGGGGATAAGGATGTCACGATGACGCATCCGAAGGATAGAGATGTAGCAATGGTTTTCCAGAACTATGCTTTATATCCCCATATGACGGTTTTCGAGAACATAGCTTTCCCACTAGAGGTGAGGAGGAAAGAGCTTGGGTTAACAAGGGAAGATATTAGTAAAATGGTTGTTGAAATAGCCAGATTCCTCAGCATAGATCATTTACTCGATAGAAGACCAGGCCAGTTATCAGGAGGCCAGCAACAAAGGGTTGCACTAGCCAGAGCACTGGTGAGAAAGCCCAAGGTCTGGTTACTTGACGAGCCTTTAAGTAATCTAGATGCCAAGTTAAGACTCTTGATGAGGGCTGAGCTGAAGAAGCTTCAGAAAACACTGGGTATAACCACTGTATATGTTACACATGACCAGGTTGAGGCTATGACTATGTCTGACAGGATAGCGGTGATGGAGGGTGGCAGGGTTAGACAGGTTGGTACGCCTGATGAGCTCTACTACAGGCCCGCTAATATATTTGTAGCAGGATTCATTGGCACGCCACCCATAAACCTGGTAAAAGGCTTATTCAGGGTTATTAACGAGGAGATCAAGGCTGTAAAAGGAATCGGGATAATAGAACCAGTTAAGACGAGGTATCTCCTAGAATTACTCGGTATAAGGGTACCCATAGACCCGACAATAGGTGAGAGGATAGAATCTAAGGGTGTATCCGAGATAGTACTTGGTATACGTCCACAGTACGTTGAAATAGTTGAAGATAGTGCTGATAAATCCCTAGGTGATATAAGTGGCGAGGTCTTAGTGGTGGAGCCAACTGGTACAGAGAATATCGTGACTATTAAGATAGGAGAGGAGCTGATGAGGGCTGTGGCACCGGCAAGGATGAAGATACAGATGGGTTCAGCCGTAACGCTTAAGCTAGATTGGAGTAAAGCATTATTATTTGACTCGAGAACAGAGGACCTTATAGCATAAGGAAGTAATGGGAATGGGCCCGCGGGGACTTGAACCCCGGGCCTCCGCCGTGTCAGGGCGGCGTCCTAACCAAGCTAGACGACGGGCCCTCTTTTGATGACTCATAATATGGTAGACTAATAAATTTTATTATGGTGAAGCGTCTAGGTAATTATTGTGTAGGGGCGTGTGGCTTTTTATAATCAGTGGTGGATTAGATGTCGCTTAACATGCACGAGGTAGCTCGTACAAAGCTGTTAACCGGTCCCTCAAAGATACTTGTCTTAATGTATATGGGTGCTAAACGTAAAGTAGACTTCATTAAGGCTGGGTTAGGGGCTAGTACAATATACTATAACATGCTTTTCCTGGTCGAGGCAGGCCTGGTTGTTAAGAAGAATGGGGAGTATGTTTTAACTGAGAAAGGGGTGATGCTTGCAAAGGCTCTGTTAGAATGCTTGTTGAAAGCTAAGGATATACTGGGAGGTCTCTAGTTTTCGGTTAAACTACATAGAGGGTAGGCTTAAAGAGCTTTGAGAACATATCAAAGAGTTAAGAAGCCGACGCCCTCTAATCCAGTGGATTTTCCTCGAGAACTCGGTATTAGAAAGCTTTTTTACGGGTTTAAGAGAGTTAGTTCTACTAGGTGTTTTACCAGCTCTTTAACCATGGGAGAATTACTATATGGTGAAGCATATTGGTGAGAATAGTTTTAAAGGTCCTAGATGCTGATCGCCGGGATTATGGTAAGGGAATCGCCAGGCTCGACCCTGAGGTAATGGAGAAGTATGGTATAATGGATGGAGACCTATTACTCATCGAGGGTGATATGGAGGCTGCTGCGCTAGCTGGAAGCGGGAATATCCAGGATAAGGGTAAAGGCGTTATAAGGCTTGATCCATTGCTAAGACATAACGCTAGAGTTGAAATAGGGGATACAGTGGTAGTTGAGAAAGTAGAGCGTAGATACGCTAAAGTAGTAAAACTAGCGCCCACAAACTACCATGCCTCGATCGAGGGTTATGTTTTAGAGAGTATAAGGAGTAAGTTGATAGGATATCCCCTCATGGAGGACAATGAGATACATGTTGTGATAGCTGATATGCCGATACCTTTCAAAGTAATCTCTATCAAGCCAAGAGGACCTGCACTAGTCTCTGATGAGACAGAGATATACGTCTTCGAAGAACCAGTAGGCGAGTTCCCTCGCGTCACCTTTGAGGATATAGGTGGGCTTGGAAACATAATAGATAAGATTAGAGAGATGATAGAGATACCATTGAAGTACAGAAAGGTATTCAGAAAACTTGGTATAGAGCCGCCTAAGGGGATATTGCTCTATGGTCCACCGGGCACAGGTAAGACGCTGCTGGCTAAGGCGTTAGCTAACGAGGTTAACGCATACTTTGTAACCATTAATGGACCGGAGATAATGAGTAAGTACTATGGTGAATCCGAGCAGCGATTACGCGAGATATTCAAGCTGGCTAAAAAGAAGTCGAGGAAGAACCCGGCTATAATATTCATTGATGAAATAGATGCGATAGCGCCTAAGAGAGATGAAGTAGTCGGAGAAGTAGAGAGGAGAGTGGTAGCTCAGCTCCTCGCATTAATGGATGGGTTGGAGAGCAGGGGGAATGTAATAGTTATAGCGGCCACAAACAGGCCTAACGCGTTAGATCCAGCTCTCAGAAGGCCTGGAAGATTTGACAGGGAGATCGAGATACCAATGCCGGATAAAAAAGGTAGGCTCGAGATACTTCAGATACATACGCGGAGGCTCCGGGAACTCGGTATTCTCTCGGGTGATGTGGATCTAAATAAACTGGCCGAGATAACCCATGGATACACTGGTGCCGATCTAGCGGCGTTGGTTAAGGAGGCAGTGCTCCATGCGATTAGAAGGCAGATACCACTTGATCAACCCAGTGAATGGCCATTGCCCGATGACCTACTTACATCTATTAAAATCACCTTTGAGGACTTCCTCTTTGCCTATAGGAGCATTGTACCAAGCGGCCTCCGTGAAATACATGTTGAAGTACCGGATGTCAGGTGGAGTGATATCGGGGGGCTTGAGGAGGTTAAGAGGTCTCTTAGAGAAAACGTTGAACTGCCATTGAGATACCCGGAAATATATGAGAGATACGGGATAAAGCCTCCAAGGGGCGTTTTATTATATGGGCCTCCTGGATGCGGTAAAACCTTGCTTGCAAAGGCTGTTGCAACCGAGAGCGGGGCGAACTTCATAGCTGTCAAGGGCCCGGAGATAATGAGTAAATGGGTTGGAGAATCTGAGAGAGCTATTAGAGAGATATTTAGGAAGGCCAGGCTCTATGCTCCAGTGGTAATATTCTTCGATGAGATAGATGCGATAGCGTCCCTGAGGGGTATTGAAACGGATTCGGGCGCCTCAGAAAGGGTGGTTACACAGTTAATAACCGAGATGGATGGTATACAGAAACTCGAAAACGTCGTCGTATTAGCGGCAACCAATAGGCCGGATCTTCTGGATCCAGCTTTACTGAGGCCTGGGAGATTCGATAAACTAATATATGTTCCACCTCCAGACTTCAATGCTAGGCTGGAAATACTTAGAATACATACTAGAAGCATACCTTTAAGCAGAGATGTCGACCTAGTTGAGCTGGCCAGAATTACGGAGGGCTATAGTGGAGCCGATTTAGAAGCGGTTGTAAGGGAGGCAGTCATGTTAGCGTTGAGGGAGTCTCCATTTATAGAGATGGTTGAGAGGAAGCATTTCATAAATGCTCTAGAGTTGGTGAAGCCAAGTATAAATGATGCAATAATAAAATTCTATATAGAGTGGGGTAACAGAGCAAGGCAAACGCTTCCAAGGCATGGTATTAAACCCAGTATATACACGTAGAATAATGAAAATATTCGGGTGATTTATGGTATGACCAGATATAATCCAGGATACTGGAGGATAACACCGCTCTTTAGAGCTATATTGGAGGTGCTGGTGTCTAAACCTGAAGGAATAACCGAAAGCGATCTCGACGAGGCATTAAAGAAGAAATATGGATTAGTCTTTGGTAAGTCAGAGCTGTATCATACATTAATGAGGCTTGAGTTAGCTGGATTAATACAGGTTGAACCAGTTGGAAAGGAGTTTTTCGTGAAACTGTCTCCCAGATTCAACGAGTATATAAGGTGATCTCTTCGAGTTAAATATTTAACACCATATATATTGATCAGTATAATGGTGTAGATATGGGAGTAGACTTAAAAGACATTATACCAAGCGAGGCGAGAACGGTTATCGAGGATCTCAGAAACCTACATGGCAAGGTTATAGTGATAGATGGCTATAACGCATTATACCAGTTCCTAGCTGCGATCAGGCAGCCAGATGGGACTCCTCTAATGGATAACAGCGGGAGAATCACGAGTCATTTAAGCGGTTTATTCTATAGAACCATAAATATCGTTGAGGCAGGGATAAAACCAGTCTACGTGTTTGATGGCAAACCCCCTGAATTAAAGGCGAGGGAAATAGAGAGGAGGAAAGCCGTTAAAGAGGAGGCAGCGAAGAAGTATGAGGAAGCTGTTCAATCCGGAGACATTGAGCTCGCGAGGAGATATGCGATGATGTCGGCTAAGCTGACAGAGGAAATGGTGAGGGATGCTAAATCACTACTAGATGCAATGGGTATTCCATGGGTTCAGGCACCAGCGGAGGGTGAGGCTCAGGCAGCCTATATTGTTAAGAAGGGGGATGCCTATGCATCCGCCTCGCAGGATTACGATAGCTTGCTATTCGGCTCCCCTAAGCTCATTAGAAACCTGACTATAAGTGGCAGGAGAAAGCTACCGAGAAAAAACGAGTATGTTGAAGTAAAGCCGGAGCTCATAGAGCTCGACAAACTCCTTGTCCAGCTAGGTATAACCCTCGAGAACCTCATCGATATAGGTATACTCCTGGGGACAGATTACAATCCAGATGGTTTCGAGGGCATAGGCCCAAAGAAGGCTTTACAACTAGTTAAGGCATATGGAGGAATCGAGAAGATACCGAAACCTCTTTTGAAGTCACCGATAGAAGTAGATGTTGTAGCAATAAAGAAATACTTCCTTCAACCACAGGTAACAGACAACTACAGGATTGAATGGCATACCCCCGATCCCGATGCAGTGAAAAGAATATTGGTGAATGAGCATGATTTCAATATAGAGAGAGTTAGTACAGCGCTTGAGAGATACGTGAAGGCCTTTAAAGAAAATATACAGGGGGAGCAGAAAGGCCTCTCTAAATGGTTCAGTAAGCCGAAGTAGTTAGGTTTCCAGGATGCCCACAGGAACCATTTCCTGCCTACGGTTTCTTTAGGTCTCCGTGGACTGGTTCACCACGGCTTCCAAGGCGCTCCTCCCACCGGCTTCTTCACTCTGGAAGCCACTGCAGAGGCCAGTGGTCTCGGAGACACCCGATGAATACTATATGTAACCAGGTTTATTAGTTAAAGGACTAAACCCCGAAGAAATATACACTAACCTGCAAATCAAAAACAGTATACAACCCTGTTTCCTCAATGCTTCAATATGTTGAATCAATATGCCATCCATACTTACCAATTAACGGTACGAACACGCACTCTATTCCATACCTCTTAATTATCGAACCTCCACGCTTCTCTACTATGAGGAGCCGTTGTAGATGCGCATCGCCTACAGGTATGACTAATCTTCCCCCTTCAGCTAACTGCTCTATTAATGGGTCCGGTACATGGGGGGCGGCGGCTGTGACTATTATTTTATCGAATGGTGCTTTCTCAGGTAGCCCAAGTGTTCCATCGCCCACTATCACTGTAACATCACTGCTATAACCAGCTTCCTCAAGGCGTTTTCTAGCATACTCGGCTAGCTCCGGGATCCTTTCTATAGTGTATACATGTCCTTTTTTCTTCTCGCCACTTCTTGCAACTATCTCTGCCAGTACAGCTGCCTGATAACCTGAACCGGTTCCCACCTCGAGGACCCTATCGCCTGGGACAGGGTCCAGCTCCTCCGTCATTATGGCTACCATGTGTATCGCGCTTATGGTCTGACCGAAACCTATTGGGAGAGGTGTATCAGCATAGGCATACTCCCTTAGATGCGGAGGTAGAAAGAGCTCCCTGGGGACTTTGAGGAGGGCTTTTACGACTTTCTCGCTTCTCAAATAGCCTAGTGAGTATAGTTCTTCAATAACGAGTCGCTTTTGTTCTTCTAGATTGGGCAAACCGTAACCCCTATTTAATTTTCATGTTAAAATATTCTTAATAGCGGGGTTTAAGCATAATGGTTGAAGCAGAGATTGTGTATGCCAGGGGGCATCCCAGGATTAAGGCTACCCATGCCACAACCCTTGAGATCAGTAGGGAGGAGTATTTAACTGAGAGAGGGGATTGTATAATAGGTATAGGGGCTGATAGATCCCCCAGGGATTTCTCCAGATTGTTTAAAGAGGCTTTAAGAAGGGATGACTCTATCCTGCTCGCGGTAATCAGGGCTGGAGGTCTTGTAGACATTGTTCTAGCACAGGGTAGTAGTGGACTCATAGTGGATAGCCCAGTTAAGCTGATTATAAGGAGAAGCAGCTTCATTGAGCCAGCTACAATAGGTATTAAAGCCAATAAGGCGGCGAGGGATATAGATAGAAGAATCATCCAGATACTCCGGGATCCTGGCACAGTACTAGAGTTAAGGCTATACGTCCTTGGGCTTGACGAGGTCGAATCTATATATGCCGGCTCTAGGGGCATATTCCAAGACTAATCTAGAGCCTTGAATACTCCAGCCCGGGAGCTTCGACCCCAGCTCGATTACTGATGCTTCACGATCGTATGTAAGTATGTAGAGGTGTAGTATTCCACCCGGCTTCAAAACAGCATCATATACCCTGGTGAATTCAAGGCTCCATCTCGGTAGGTTGGCGATCACTCTATCGGCTTTACCATGTATATCCAGGTAATTTATTATCTCCCCTGCATCTAGATTCAATGGTATAATGCCACCCCTCAACCTCCTATGGTTCAATAATATGTTCTCGCAGAGAAGTCTATATGCCTCTGGATTGAGGTCATTCGCTATAATCCTCGCTGCTTTAAGGGATGATATATGTATGGGGAATCCTCCAATACCTGTGAAGAGATCCACGACTAGCTCTCCGTTTCTAACCATTAACGCTATTCTATGATGCTCCTCCCCAAGCCTTGGGTTATAGTATACTTTACCTAGGGAAACCTTGAATAGGAGCCCATACTCCTTTACTACTATAGTATCAATGTGCTCGCCCCATAGGAGTCTTAGCTTAGGTATCCTATATTTGTCCACCGTTTCCTCTTTAACATATATGGCTCTAATATTTGGGTGTATGCTTCTCAGCTCCTTGACTACTTCATCCCCACCCATAAAGTCCAGCACGTTTTCTCTGATAATGGCTACATTCCCTATGAGATCATATGACGGTACTCGTGGGACATGTTTTCTCCGGCTTGGCGGCGGATTACACTGTATGATGTAGTATCGAGTATTACTGAGCAACTCGTTCAAGCCTTCCAGTGTTTTCACAGGTATTATAACATTGTCATTGGCTCTAGTTATAAGATAATCTGTGTCAACCAGGTCCTTCTCCCTGAGCCTCCTGATCACTAGTTCAGCTAGGTGTTTATCAATACTTATACAGAGGACACTGGTTCCCGGCTTCATCTCATCGATCAGGGCCTCCTACTTATTTCTAAAATATGTATTCAAGGCGATGTTTAAATTTCTCCATACATCATACATTTAGACTAGCGGGAAATACAGAATCCCATGGATTGATAAGTAATGTACCCTGTTTCATCGGTTCACATAGTCTATAAGCCGACCCGAGAGTGTATTGAGATAGCTAGGAAGTATAGCAGTGTTTTCAGGGAGAAAGGTGTAAGTGTCGAGATCTCAACCGTCGACGATGTAAGCCCTAGGTCCATCCTTAACAAGGATATTGTTGTAAGCATTGGTGGTGATGGAACAATGTTGAGGATATCTATGATGCTTCAAGATGAGAAGAGTGTTCCATTGATACTGCCTCATCCATGTGGTAGGAGGAATAACTTCTATGAGGAATCCATGCCAGAGATACCTGTAGTGGTTGAACGGGTATTCAAGGGAGACTTCGTTATACATGTATATCCAAGGGGCAGGCTCTGCATAAAGGGCGGGTGTATCGACTTCCTGAATGAAGTGGCAGTAGTGAACAAGGATATGGGTAGAGTCGTGGGGTTCAGGGTCTTAGTTGTATCGCCTGGTATACATTCCACATATGAGTTTGAAGGAGATGGATTAATTGTGAGCACGGTGCCAGGTTCAGCGGGGTATAATTTATCTGCTGGTGGACCATTGATCACCGGGGATTCCGAGGAGTTGATTATAACTCATTTAAACCCTATGCAGCTGGGTATGCCTCCAATAATCGTACCAGCTTATGCCAGTATCATAGAGGCCTCTTCAAGAGGCTATACCATACTCTATGTCGATGGAGAGAAATTAAAGCTACTTGATAAAGGGGAAACCGTTAGAATCACAGGCAGTATAAGCTATCTTAAATTAATCAGGTTCAGCACGGTGCATGAACGGATAAGAACAGTGTTGAGTAGGAGGAGAATTGTCTACTAGCATAATACACGTGGTTCTAGATACGGGTGGATTACTGGCTAAATACTATAGACTTTTACCACGACATATATTCAAAACCTATACTACTGAGTCAGCTGTCAACGAGGTTATCGATAGTGAAAACAGAAACGCGTTAACTGATGCCATTGAAACCGGCTTAATCGAGGTGCTTAAACCAGGGGGCTCATTTTATCTAAGGACTGTAGAGGAGGCTAGAAGAATAGGTGAGATAACCAGGCTTTCGAAAACCGATCTCGAGGTAGCAGCCCTAGCCCTGATGCTTAGTGAGCGGGGTAAAGTAGTTGTTGTGACTGATGACTACAGCCTCCAGAACCTCTTACTACATCTTGGGATACCATTTAAGCCCTTAAAAACCAATGGTATTAAAACTAGCAGGGAGTACAGCGAGTACTGCCCTACATGTGGATACATCCCGGCTCATCCAGGGGAAATAAATTGCCCCATATGTGGGACTCCACTGGTTAGGAGGATGAGGAAGGCTTCCTAAGCACAGCTATAAAGTGACCTGGCATATCCATGTTTAATGGAGTATACCTGTATCCAATCACGCCTTTATATGTTGTCTTATCAGTATAAGGCGGGTTGTCAGGTAACTCCACGCATTCTAATCCGAGTTCCTCGACAGCATAGAGTATGTTTTCCTCGTTCTCCTCAAGAGTGAGGGTGCACGTTGAATAAACTATATATCCCCCGGGTTTCACTATCAACGCGGCTGTTTTGAGAAACTGTCTCTGATAGATGGATAGATTCCCCACATCCTTGTAGCTCCTGTTCTCGAGTAGCCTTGGTCTAACGCCTAGATTACTGCATGGTGGGTCTATAAGGACTTTATCGGCCTTACCCAGTAAACTGAAGTCGTAGTGGATGTATCGGGAGTCATGTGGAATAGCGATCACGTTTAAGTCTAGACCAAGGTGGCTGAGAGTATTCTTTAACTCGGCGATCTTACCCGGGCTTCTATCAATAGCTATGATCCTCGCACCCCCTTTGGTCAACTGTACTATATGGCTTGTCTTGCCACCTGGCGATGCATTCATGTCCACTATTAGTTCACCTGGCCTGGGATCAAGGACTCTAGTGGTAACAATGCTTGGATAGCCCTGGGGATATAATAATCCCTGCTTATAGATATCCAGCTCACTTATCCTTGGTGCTTTAAAAGGAGATGAGGTGTTGCGTGCTACAAGCCCCTGGTTCATTTTATGGAGGTTTCTTGATGACGTAACAGCCTCTAGGCATGCGAGAGGCGTGCCCTGCCTGGTCACGGCTAGTAATTTATCGCCTTCACTGAAGACGCTTGATTTAACCACTCCAGGACGATAGAGGTTGGCGCCTAATATTAATGAGCTGGCTGTCTTGTCGTCGACCACAATATATTTATCCGCGTCGCACTCCAATGGAAACGGGCCCTTGACAGCTGTGTAAACGGCTTCTTCAATATATTCATCCATGTATGCTTCAACCCCTCTCTCCCGTAATAGCTCAACTAGTCTATGAGGCGTGGTCTTCACAGTGTTAACCCTTAAGTACATTCTCATAGGGGGAGTCTTCAACTTCTCTACAAGGACGTCGACAATACTTCCATAGGGTTTAACCAGTAAACTCCTCACCCTTCACGACACCTATTACAGTCCATCCCTGTATCCTAGTTAGTGGATCTAATATATAGTCAAACTTATTAGAGATTAGCTATATACTTACAAAAAGGTGAGGAAAATGGTTGCAACAAGAATATCTGATAAGGAGCTCGACGAGGCATTGATGGAGAAGCAGGAGAAGAAGCCTACAGACGAGAAGCAGAGATGGGTTAATAGGATATTAAGAAGTGCTAGGCAGTATCATAAGATATGCCCCTACTACGATAAAAGAACAAAGATGTGCTTCCTACTCATGGGTACTAAGTGTGAGAGGGATGGAAAATTCGATGTATGCCCAGTCTTCAAGTCATTCCTCGAGAAGAAATACGATGAATACAAGTCGAAGAACATGCCGCTACCACTAGATTTCGCCGACGTGGTTGCATCACCGTTTTAAAGGTGCGGTGCAATGAGTGCCAGGAGGTATTACATTGAGAACCCGGAGAAAATAATGATGGAGTATGATCCCCAGGGCGACATATTATACATAGATTTCGCTGGTAGCGAGCAAGAGGCTGATGAAGAAATACTGAGTGAAGACGGTGATGTAGCCTTCAGGATTAGGGAAGGTAGGATACTTTCAATAATGGTTATGAATTTCAGTAGGAAGGCAGGGTTTTACCCCTCATAGCTGAAGGTTTTCTACGTGAATCCTCTTTCAAGGATCCTGATCATAGTCTTTCTAGGTGGAAGAACCTTGAGGACATCTTCAACTAATTCATCGGTCGATGGATTTACAATATCTATTAATACAGTGTCTTTAAAGACCTCAACCATGATAACAGTACTGTCACCACAATAGTAGAGTTCAAGTCCCTGAGATAACTCAGTGTTTCTACAGCCTATCTCGCTTAATTTACCCCTTAGTTCCCCAATGATGCCTATTCCCCCGTTCACATCGATTGCATAGTGCTTTATCACTTAGGCTCACCTAGTGAAGAATTCCCCTATTACTTCATCTATGGTTTCAAGGCTTGTAACAACTACTTTAACACCAGTTTCTTCAACTAGTTCTTTATCCTCGCTACTTATTTCTCTAGTAAATAACAACCATGTATCGTATTCCTCGACTAATTCCTCGAGTGCCTCAATCCCTGTGTTTCTAATAGACTTTTCGGGCTTATTCTCCTCGATATTGTAGAGTACTACTTCACTAGCCGACTTGAAACCCGAGATCCTGTCATCCCTCATAGTGAACAACACGTATCTCACTTAAACCACCCTCTGCTAAAGAATATTAAAGTATTTTATAAACTAGTAAGTTATAGCCTGCTACCTTGAATCATTGTGCAGGGTTAGAGTTTAAGTTAAAGATTGTTTTGAGAATCTCTTCTAGTTGATATGGTGGGGGACTTGATCAGGTTTAATCATGAGAGAGCCTGCTTCATAGGTAGGAGAATAAGTATGCTTAAACACGTTATTGAGATATTAAGACGTGCCGACCCTCAGTTTAAAGCTGTTGAGTCCCTGATCAGCTCGCGAGGTGTAAACGAGGCATCAATATTAATCATAGCTAATAGTTTAATCAGTTACCAGCTAAGTGTGAAGGGTGAGGAGTATTGGACCATGTTCTCCCGCTACTTCAGTGATAAAGGCAGGAGGGTGAGCTTAAACGAGTTCACTAGTTTCATGGGTTTAAGTGGGAACACTAGGCTCCTGGATCAAAAGAAGCAGAGGCTTGCCAGGTTCCTCTCATCCAGTATTATGAGAGAGCTTTTGGACAATGGATTAAAATACTGCATGGATCTCTTGGAGCTAAATAGGCAATTATCCAGTCTCTACGGTGGTGACTACTCTAAAACCGTGGTCTTCGCTGTTAAAATGTACAGCTACCTTTGCGAGGCCTCAGGAGTGAAGCCCTTTACAGCTGGCATTAAACCCCCATTAGACATGAGGAATGCTTTGTTCCTCTTATCCTCCTGTATTGTTGAGGGATGTGGTGTTGATACTGAATGCATAGGTAAAATAATGAGCGGGGGATACAGGAATGAAGCGGTTAACGCGTTGTTAAAGGTGTGCGAATGTGGTGGATTAAATTGTATAGAATTAGACGTGTTCACCTGGCTTGTAACAGGAGTTCTAAGAGATACCGGGTTTAATGTCTACGAGTCCAGTAGGTTCATTAAAGAGAGATATGGTGTTGAAATACCTGTCGATACTCTACAAGAGATATCTCTATGTGCTAAGAGTTAATGTGTTAAATGGTGATCAAGATGAATAGTGAGGGTTTCCGGGTTGATGTGAACATTCTTGAGAAGATATGTAGGGTATTATACGATAACTCCCTGGATCATGGATGGCCCCATATTGAAAGAGTATTGGGCTACTCATTGAGAATCATGAGGGAAGGAGGTGTAAAGATCAGTGAGGATCTCCTCAAAATTGCTGTATACCTCCATGACATCGGGAGGATGATAGGTGACCCTCACGCGTATTATTCTGCATTAATAGCTGAAGAGTTACTAGGCGAGCTGGGTTTACCAAGAAATAAAATAGAGATCATTATTAACGCAATAAAAGCGCACTCCTATAGCTATAATAGGGTAGGTGAATACGGTGAATCACAGCTCTCAATAGTTTTAAGTGATGCTGATAAACTGGATGCACTAGGCATTATTGGCTTTATAAGAGTATTCCTCTATGGTCAAAGGCACGGCAGGAGCCTTGAGGAATCCATTAACCATTTCCATGACAAAATATTAAGGCTTGAGAAGTACATTAGGCTGGAATACTCTAAAAGGCTTGCTAAGTGTTTGAGTGAGAGGACAAGGAAGCTACTATGCATACTCAGCGAGGAGCTAAGGCAGGAGTGTAGGGAGGAAGCATGTAGTACTATTTAACCAGGTGAATCGCAGTGATTAATATCACCTGAAACAATTATAGTTGAAAGGGGCTGTGTATGAGCCTAGAAATCGCGAAAATACTCGTGTATGGTGCATTAAATGGCTTAAACACCTATGTAAAGCCTGGCGGCGTACATAGGTTGAGACCCGATAAATTATTCGATGAGATAGCATGCAACATTGTTTCAATACTAGACGGCATTGTAAGCGCGTATGAGGAGGGGGAGAGGGTTAGGAAAGGGGAAAAGGCATTAACGAGCATCGAATTGGGAAGGATACTGGCTAGAACTTATAGAGAAGCCTATAGGGTTTGTAGTATTGTCCACCCAGGATATTTCACACCCATGCTCATAGCCTCCATGGCACTTGGTTACAGCGGGATCGAGAGCGTTTTAAGCGAACCAGGTAAATTCAAGAGATCCCTTGACTCGATCTTGGCTGGCAATAAATGGGGCGACATAAGGTATTTCATAGATTCATTGAAATCTATTGGTAGAAGCGATATGAATGAACACCTAGCCTCAACGGGGTTGACTCAGGTATCATTGATTCAGGGTGGGGTATCATATACTGATGTCTTCCAGGCACTGGGATCCAAATGGCCTGGCTTCATACTCTTGGATCCCCGTGAGAACCTCCTTCTAAATGGCTTGAGGAAACTCGTAGAATATCATAGGAAGCTGAAGAATGCCCATGCTGCAATACTCCTATTGTACCTCGACCTAGTTGAGGAGAGGCTCGGTGAACAGTATAGAGAAGGCATATCTGAGGCAAGGAGGTTGGGGCTCATGGAAACTCATGAAGGGGCAAGGAAACTCTTCGAGCTTGATGTATCACTGAGGAAGAATGGTATTGTTCTAAATGGTTTCGTGGAGCAAGTGGTTAATCTAGCAGCGTTAGCGGCATTAGAGGGGGTTAGATAGTTTTACTACTATACCTCAACCTTAATTATTCTACCTCTGGCTGGTAGAGCGACATTGTATACTTTAACACTATCGATATCAGTGCTCTCAATGAGTCCGTTATGGGCGTGTCCATGTATAACAGCCTTCAACACGTTTCTATGGTTTACTATTACATTCTCCATTCTCCTTGATGCAAGGTAGGGGTGTATCACGGGGTTTTCACCGGTTAAATTCCTGTAGGTCACACCATAATGCGTGACAAGTATGATGGGTAGGTTAGTTGAGGCTGCTTCACTTATCAAGGAGGATATCTTGTCTGGTAGATCCCTAAAGTATTTTATAAGTCCGGGCATATTCTTAGCTTGCCATCGCGTTGGCTTATCCAACGCCCCTCTTGAACCCACGACCACTATTCTACCTGTTAAAGTGTCAATGACCCTGTAATTATCATGTAAAAATACTACGTTGGGATACCTCACTATATATTCTTTCTCTGAGCCTATATACTCCTCATTACCGAATACAGCTGCTACCGGTGTGCCCGGATGTACCGAGTTGATTAATTCTACGACGCGTCTATACTCAGCTATGTTATTACGCTCGATTATGTCTCCAGCTAATATGAATAGGTCCGGCTTACACGTGGAGTTCGCCAACGCTCTTTTAAATAGTTCCAGGTACTGGGGGCTATGAATATCTGATGTAGCGCATATCGTGGTCAAAGCGTTCCCCAATATTTATAAGGACTCCTAAACCTGTTAAGCATTAAAGGGGTGTGAAAGCAATGACGATTGGCCTGCTTAAAGGTGTGAATAGGTCTGGTCATAAAGGGTGGACAACCGAGAAATGTGCCATATGTGGTACAACCCTGGACTTTGTACAGGGTTATGATTTAAAGAATATATATTATTGCCCGAAATGCGTTAGCCAGAAGTTAAACGCGTATTTCTGCGCAGCCGATGCTAGAACACTACACTATAAGTGTCCTTATTGTAAGAGCGAACTGAAGCCTTACTATGCATAGCCTAGTCAAGTATTTCTATAGCATGTACAGGGCATAGGGGTTTGCATGCGTAGCATTCAATACATTTCGCTTCATCAATCATTATTTTATCTTCTCTAATACTAAAGACGTTTACCGGACAGTAATCTACGCAGAGCATACATAGCATGCACTTGGATTGATCAAGGATGATCCTCGCCAAGCTTAAAACACCACTAGGTATTAGAATATCTAAATGAGTTTAAAACGGTGGTTTCACTAATGCTTATAGCTGATCTCCATATACACTCAGTCTACAGTGATGGGAAGGCCAGTCCACGGGAGATAATAAGGCATGCCCTGATTAGAGGTATTAACGTGCTCTCTATAACAGATCATGACACGTTTAAAGGCGGGTTAGAGGGATACAGGTTCTCAAGGGAAATAGCCAGGAACACTAGTGACTCTAAGATACTAGTGATACCTGGGATAGAGTTAAGGAGTTATAACGGGGATATACTTGTCTACTGCGAGAACGATGTAGAGCTCCCCCGCGAAGTCGGCTTGCTGATAGATAAGGCGCATGAGAATAATTGTGTAGTTGTACCCGCCCACCCCTTCGATACCTGGAGGCATGGGTTAGGAGACGCGGTGTACGACTATGAGGGATGGGATGCGATCGAGGTATGGAATGCTCATGCATCTAGAAACGCTAATAGGAGAGCTCTGGAGGCTTCGAGGATCATGGGGAAACCCGGTATCGCAAATAGTGATGCCCACATACCGGAACACGTGGGCTCAGCCTACACCTACATACTTATCGAGGATGCATCAAGCATAACAGAAGTACTGGATGCCCTGAGAAAGGGGCTAGTAAAACCTCATCAGGGAGGGCTCTCTCTTAAAGACAATATAGAGAGGGTTGCATGGAGCATTGAGTATAGAGTGAGAAAAATCCTGGGAGACTAATATTCAGGGTGGCAAGTATACGCCGCCCCCTATATCAATGGTATTGGGTGGTGCCTCCTCGTAGAACTCTATCTCTTCGAGTTTATGGAGATCCCTCAGTTCCTCTGCTACCTCTTCAAGCCCCTTGGGCAGGTATACCTTGCCCCTTAATGGATCACTTAGCTTCATATTATTCCTCTTCTTATAGCTCCATATGGCTGAATTAACATTGGCCACTTTCTCAACAAGGTCATGTGGTTGCTTTAGGCGCTCTTTATCTGGCTCCGGGAATCTCTCTAAGTGTATGGATCTCCCATAGAGCTCTCTATATATGGCGTCTGTTATAAAGGGCATTATAGGGGCTAGGGCTTTAAGTATTGTTTTTAATGTATAGTGAAGTGTGAACCATGCTGCCTTCTGTTCCAGCTCATCATATTTGCCATCCCTGTTATACGCTCTAGACTTAGTTAACTCAATATAGTGTGAGGCGAAATAGTTCCATGTGAACTGATAGATCTCGTTCACTGGCTCGTATACATCGAGCTCGCTATATGCCTTATCAATCTTCTCGATTATTTTATCAAGGTACGCTAGTGTTGCTTTATCTATCCCCCTTAACCTATATTCCTTAGGCTCCGGGAAGCTGGAGATATACCTCGCTATATTCCATAGTTTTGTAGCAAAGTATAAACCGGTTTTCAGTGTTTGCTCTGAGAATCTGTAGTCATAGCCTAGTTTAGCACTTATAGCGGCCCAGAACCTAAAGGCGTCCGCTCCGTATTTCTCAACATATGGATCAGGATCGATAACGTTTCCCTTAGACTTATGCATCGCCTCTCCTTTCTCATCAAGCCCCATTCCAGTGATTCTAACCCATTTGAAAGCCGGCTTCCCAGTCAACTGGTATACTCTTAGAATAGAGTAGTATAGCCATGTTCTAATAATATCCTGCCCCTGAGGCCTCAGCGTGTATTTAAATGCTTTCTCAAATAGTAGAGGATCCCTTATATAGTGGGTTACATATAGAACGCTTATGCTGCTGTCAAACCATGTGTCAAAGACTTTTTTCTCACCTACTAGGTATTCACGGGGAACCCCGCATACAGGGCATTTATCCCATGGCGCGGGATCTCTCCAGGGTCTATAGTATTTACCAGGCTCCGGTAACAGTATTGAACCACATCTACTACATTTCCACAGAGGGATCTCGGTTGCATAGTATCTATCCTTACTTATCGGCCAATCAGTCGAGACGCTGTTGATCCAGTCAACCAGTTTCTTTTTATGCATTAAAGGCTTGAACTCTATTTGATCGATTATTTTTAACAACTCATCCTTGAAATCCAGTTGCTTCAGGAACCACTCCCTCGAGTTCACTATCTGTATTGGTGTCTTACACCTCCAGCACACTGGGATACTGTGCTTGATTTTCTCTTTTTTAACAAGCAATCCATTCGACTCAAGGATCTCCACTACTTTAGCTCTGGCTTCAGTGGGCTTTAACCCGGCGAGGATCCCGGCTTCTTTGGTTAAGTAGCCTTCCTTATTTACTATGATCAAAGGTTCTAACCCCAGATCCCTGAACATCCTTACATCTCTTTGATCACCATAACTACACACCATGACCAAGCCCGTGCCATAGCCTGGATCAACCTCCTCGTATTCCAATATAGGCATTTCATGACCGTAGACAGGGTTGATAGCGTGCATTCCCTTGTATTTGGCATATCTTTCATCGTCTGGATGATACACGAGTGCTTTACAGGAACGGAGTAATTCAGGTCTTGTAGTGGCTACTACTATGTGTTCACCGGTCTCCTTGACCTGGAACTTTATATAGTATAGATAAGTCTCCTCCTCCTTATACTCTAACTCGGCGTCAGCCAATGAGGTCCTGCACCGGGGGCACCAGTTAACCGGTCTCTCAGCCTCATATATAAGGCCCCTTTTATAGAGCTCTATGAATGTGGCCTGCGTGATTCTCCTATACTCCTCGCTATCAGTACCGTTTCTCCAATATTGGAAACTACATCCAAGCCTCCTCCATACATTAACGAGCTCACCCTCGGCTTTATCGAGGAACTCTCTACAGAGCTTTAGAAAGTACTCCCTACCCTCTGGCGTTGTGGAGAGCTCATGTGGATTCACCTTATACGTCTTCTCGACTTGTACTTCCACGGGTAGCCCATTTCTATCCGCGTAGAATGGGACAAGTACATTGTAACCCTTCATCCTAAAGTACCTGGCAATCATATCGATTTGAGCATAGTGGGCGGCCCCACCGACATGCCATTTACCGCTTGCATAGGGTGGGGGCGTGTCGATGGCAATGATCTCCCTGTTGTCGCCTGGATTAAATATGAATTTATATATTCCTTCCTCATCCCAGGTTTCAAGAAGCTCTTTTTCCCTCTTTAAATCCCATCTTTTCTCACGAATTTTCGGCTCGTAGGGTTGTTCCATGATACTGTCCCTCACTAAATAGGATATTCCATAGTAAGGAATTTATTTTAATATATTTTAGGGCTCTCTTCAACAGTCTCCGCGGTGGCACCCTATTATACGCCAGGAGGCCTCGTATAGCGACTCTATATCACTGTATGTCGGCTTTTTTCTGAGCACCCATTTAACATTTATTGTTTCATAGTTATCGTCTACTTTAACACCTATAATTATTATCTTTGATACACTATCTAGATCCACGTATCGATTACCACTGGGTTCCGGTGATAATTCTTTTAGGAGTAGACATGTGTTTTCCACGCATTTCTCAGTATAATCCGTGAAAACCCATTTACTCCTATATACATCGACTGATACTATATAGGAGTCGCCGTCCTCAACGACTATGACTCTATAATGATCGCTGAAATAGTATTCTGAAATAATACCTGGTTTACTCAATGATATCACCTCATGATACCTGTCGATACATTATCCCCAGGCTATCGGCTATCTCATAAGCGGTCTTTAATTCTGATGCACTAGGTTTTCGAGCTATCTCAGGGTATAACCCGGGGTGTTTCACTACTATGTGTTCCGGCCTATATTGATCCATGATATTCACTAATGCCCTTGGCGTGTTCGATGCGATCCATTCTAAGACTCTCCTCGTACAGCACTCTACATGCCCTGGTAAGACTAAGTGTCTTATAATTATATCACTGGAGTCATGTGCTACCTTTATATTCCTAGTTACAATCTCCCAGTAGTTTCTCACCTTACTAAGTCTCCACGCGCACTCATTATTACCGTATTTCAGGTCGGGCAGCCATATATCTATGATGTCCCGTAGTAGCGTCATAGCCTCCTCGCTCATATACATGTTACTGTTCCATAACTGAGGCACGTTTACATCGAGGTACCTGAGGCTTTCAAGTATGAATGGTAGATGGGGCGTTGGCTCCCCACCTACGTGATTTATGTTCCTAGCTCCTTTAAGCCTTAGATTCCTCTGTATAAACGCTAATTCCCTTGGTGAAACCCGTTCCCCATCTCTAGCATGTACCTGGCTTATATCCCAGTTCTGGCAGAAAACACATTTAAAGTTGCATCCACCATAGAATATCGTCCCGCTGGGTACCAAGGGGGCTTCTTCACCCATATGGTGGAAGAAGCTGTGCACTATGCACTCCCTATCTACCAGGCAGACGCCAGGCTTCCCCTTAATCCTCTTAGCACTGCATCTCCTTTCACAGAGCCTGCACTCCTCAATAAGCTTATACGCTATAGCCGTCTTTACATCAAGGTAGCTGTATTTAGGAGTTTCCAGCTTACTGATGTCGAGGCCCCTCTCAGCTATATCTCTGAGAAGCGATGCGAACTCCCTGGACGCCTTCTCGTGAATACTCCATAGTTCATCCAGGGATATATTATTATTGTAAGGATCTATATCCACAGGGATCTTCTTTGCAGCCATGAATCTAGCTGGCTTCTCGTTCTTCATCACGCTGTAATACCAGGAGAGTCTTTCAACTACGATGGGATCACCCCATACAGTTAATGCATCAGACCTGTACATGATTAGTGTTTTAAACCAGTCGAACATATATTTCCACACTATTATTAACTTCTGGATTAAGGTCTTTTATTGTTGTCATATTTATCTCTAGGAGTGTTCATAGAACTCGATTTATTCAGGTCTACAATACTATGTCTCATAGGTTAGAGCGCTCGGATTCACCTGGTTTCAATATACTCTAGATACCTAGAGAGCCTGAAGCACCTGTCTCCATGGGAGATGGGTATTAGATTCAGTTTTAATCAGGCTGAGAGCTCTTCTTCACTGCTCCGACGGTTCGCTATTCATCACATCGATCATAATAATACTGTTGAGTAGTTTATTAATGTATCCGGCGAGTCCAACGGTTTCAAGCATATTGGAACGGTTTCCCCGATTGTTTCAGACGAGCCCTTATTTTTAACTATCGCTATATACCCTCCTTGGGGTGGTGTATGTGAACTGGAGGATAATCGGGTTAATATCCATAGTGGCATTAATAGTCTCAATAGCGCCATTAGCATCCATACCCATCATCGCAAGCGGGGATCAGGAATCCCAGGATTCAGAGGTAGCCAGCGACATCATAGTTGGGAACGGCACGATGAATCTCACAGTGCCAGTTATATCCGTCGATGACGCCTTAAACCTAGCATACATGATGAGGAATATAACATATGAGCTATTCATGTGGGAGATAAATCATAATGTAAGCGTTGCCAACGTGACTCTTAACCTCGGTGATAAATTCCTTGATAAGGCCCTGGAGCTGAAGGATAATGCAAGTAGGAGAGCAGTAGTCTTCGCTGTAGTGGCTGCGATACACTATGGTCATGCCCCTTCATTCGCTAACCCGGTGCTGGCAAGGGTGATATACAGTAGCCTCGGTGAGAATAACACCGTGACAGACAGGACTGTAAACGCTGTGATAACTGCATCAAACGAGTTAAAATCCATACTGTTAAACGCTACAAACTATGCTGAGTCAAAGAATTTCAACACCACTCTTACATACTATTGGATTAGTAAGGGTGATAATCTAACCTCATTAGCACAGCAATACCTTGGAGAAGGCAACGTTACAACAGCGTTCAGGCACGCTATTGCCGGGTACAAGGCTTATATTAGAGCGTACTCTACACTAGTGAAGACCGTGTTCACCCAGTATCTTAGAGACCTCGGGATAATCAGGGGGAGGTCGTTCATCCCTCCAGGACTACTGGATAAACTACCCCTGGAATTAAGAAGCGAGATAAAGGCTAGAGTAGAGAACGGTGAGATTAAGAGCATAAGGGATGTAGTAGGCGAGGTTAGAAAGGAGATACAGAATAGAACCGAGATGTGGAAGGAGAGAGAATACGTTCAGATAGCTAACATACTAGCTTCAGCACTGGTAAAGCTCAGTAAACATCCAGCATTAACAAGGGTAATGATGGGGAAGCAGTTGAGGGATTACTGCTATGAACTAGTAAAAGAAGTAGCATCGAGAACCAACGCCACAGGGCTGCAACTACTCCAGCTATCACTGCAGGAGCTGCAAAACAGGGTTCAGGGAGGATTAAATATTCAGCAGGAATTCCAGGGCTCAGTAGTAAAGATCAGGATGAAACATTAGTTTCTAAGCCTACTCTACTTTTTTATTTTTTCGATAACATATTCCACGATGTAATCGGGTGGATTCACTCCTGTAGCGTTCCTTAACCCCTCCCATTGTGGAAACGCGTTCACCTCTAGAATATAGTATCTTCTGGTGTCCTTATCATACGCTATATCGACACCCGCGTAGTCTAGGCCAAGTATTTTCACGGCTTTCAAGCCTAACTCGTATACCTCTGGCTCCTCCTTCTCGCTGACAGGTACTCCACCAGCTCCCTGGGCTACATTTGTCTTCCAAGAATATGGGTTAACACGTTTCATGGCACCTATTACTTCTTCACCAACTACGAAAACCCTGTAATCATAACCCGGCTTCTCAAGGTACACCTGGTAGTAGCTTGGTAAACCTATATTCATTAATCCCCTTGTAACGTTAAATGCGAGATCTGGGTCCTGCACCAGCGTGCTCCCTAGGCCAAGGCTCCCCATGAGGGGCTTGTATACTACTATATGCTTGTCTTTAACATACCTCATAGCTGTAAAGGGGTTCTCGGTTACAAGCGTCTCTGGTACGGGAAGCCCGTTCAAGTAGAGGTGTAGAAGGCATCTCCACTTGTCTCTTGCGATAAGGGATTTAGAAGGATTGTTAATCACAGGTATTTGTGAAGCAAGTGCCTCGAGAACACCGATCCTCTTCATTAAGGTCTCTAAGCTAGTTATGAAGCCTATTCCCCTTAGAATAGCAGCGTTAACGCTTACCTCCTCCGTGGACTGATACACCTTAATGCCTCCAGGCGTTAACACAGCATCAAGCATCGGTGTCTTTAAGTAAACTGGTTCATGCCCATGCCTAGATATCGACTCCATTAGTTCGAGTGAGCCCTTCCTAGGCTCCTTTTTATAATCTACAACAGCTATCCTCAAACCTTACACCTTCTCAATTAATGCAGCTAGTATAAGTAGAGCCGAGGATATGCCTGTAGCGGTAAGGGCTGAGGTAAGTGTAAACCCTGAGAGAGCAGTACCACTGAGGGAGCCGAGGCACGTTATTAGGATAACCATGTGTATAACGCTCTTGCACTCCCTTAAGCTATCCTGGCTCTTAATGTAGATGTAGAAATAGAGTAGTGAGATAAGGAATACGGCTAGGCCGGCTGTCACGTATTGGAGTGTTAAATTATATACCGAGATAAGCATGCCTATGAATACGCCTGCACCAGCCAGATACGCTGTTTTCCTTGAGTATAATAATTTACTCATACTCATCCTCCCTAACCTAGCTTAAAACAGACTGGGTATTAAAATTAATAATCCTGCACGTCTAGATATATGGTCGGTTTTAACCATTGTGCTTATAACGTGTACTCCAGGCTAGATAATTAGCTATTATAGCTAGGTATATGTTGGCTTCAATAGGATCAGTGTTTAATATTAGTTCGCTTACTCTAGTTTTCCTCAGTGCAAGCCTGCTCTTGAGTTCTCTTAGATAATACTCCTCTACACTAGTGCCGATTAATAGCGCGTCTGCTGAGTTAGGGATCGACTCAGGATACTCATACCTAGCATTCACCTGTCTACGTTTTAATGCGTCAACTAGGTAGCGTGCGGAGGATTCCATTAACCTACTCGATGATACCACTAGTTCTCTATGAAGGGATACCTTGGAGAAAATCTCCTTGTAAACCTCTATGAGTTCTTCAGCTATTAAGGTGAAGCCTTCCCTGCTGTGCTCAAATACCCTTACGCCTCTCCTGGATAATCTATCCTTATATATACTAGCTAATGCGTGGAACACAGCGATAGCCATTACAAGGGTTGAGTCAAGCTCGTCATCGATGCTTGTGTAGATGATGTTATAGCTCTTTAATACCTCCACGACTTTTTCATCAACAGGCTTAGCCACTAACGCCATATAGGGGTGGCTCATTATTCTAGCTATCTGAAGTATGTTAAGTAGGCCTGAATGGTTTGACGCGTATATGATTAAAGGTATGGGATCCCTGTAAGCCAGCACATATAATGATGTAGATGGAATATCCAGGAGAAGGATTGACTTCTCTTCATCCATGGTTACTACGTGCCAGAACATGCATGATGCTGGTAGGTAACCATGACCATTGTAGGATATAATGAGCCTGTTTGAGCCTACCTCACTTAAAAAATTCCTTATATTGTTTGATAGGCTCCTAGCTTCCTCCTCTAGTTTACCTAGTTTACCCAGGTAAGCCTCTACATTAAAGCTGTCTCCAGGCTCCTGCAACAGCTACACTCCTCTCTACGTGGCTCGTCTTCCAATAGCTCTATTATATCCGGTAATAGTCTCTGGATTTTAATAGTGTTCTCCTTCATTGTTTTCACGACTTCCTCGGCTGTAACGGGTTTTTCAGCCCATACATCGTAGTCTGTGACCATTGCTATTGTTGCGTAGCATAACTGCGCCTCACATGCTAGGTTGACCTCTGGCACGAGGGTCATCCCTATCACATCGGCTTTAAATACCTCCTTCCAAACCCTACTCTCAGCCCTTGTACTGAATCTAGGCCCCTCTATACATATGTATGTTCCCTTTCCATGAATCCTTATATCTGGGTGTCTAGCGGCTGCCTCGAGTATTTTCTTTCGGAGGCATTCACAGAATGGGTCGGCCATGCTTACATGTGCAACTCTTCCACCCTCGAAGAACGTGAAGTCCCTAACCCCCTTTGTCATGTCTATGAATTGATCTGGTATTACAAAGTCTCCTGGCCTATAGTCTTCCCTAAGGCTTCCCACAGCTGATACAGCTATCACCCACTTCACACCAATACTCTTCAGGGCCCATATGTTTGCCCTATAGTTTATTCTATGAGGCGGTATCTTATGTCCCCTACCATGCCTAGGTAGGAATGCTATAGTTTTGCCCCTTAGCTCACCGATTATTATGTTATCGCTGGGGGCACCGTATGGAGTATAGACCTTGTGCTCTCTTATATTACTTAAACCTGGGAGATCGTATACCCCGCTTCCCCCTATAATAGCTATGCCGGCTTTCACGGACGGCTCAACAAGCATTTCTCACACCTTCAATAAGTACTTGTCTCTGCCTGGATCATACTTCACGATGTCTTTCTCTAGTAGAATCCTTAGCGCCTCTCTATAATACGTATCTCCAACATCTATCCCATACCATTCCTTGAAGCCATCTACTATCTCCTTATAGCTCCATTCCTTTTTACCAGTTTCCTTATATGTTTCGCTCATCATTCTTTTAATGAATTGATAAGTGTCCTCCAGCCTGGTCCAGGGGTATTGGAACCATATCCACTCCTTTACCTCTAAGTAGTAGTAGTCCGGCTTATACTTAGCTACAGGGCTTATCCATTGCAGTGCCGCTGTTTTAACCTCGAGCGGGCCCCAGTTATCCCTTATATAATCCCTAGCCAACCTTAATGTCTCACCCGTATCCACGATGTCATCCACAACCAGTACTCTCATCCCTGATGCGTCGAGCTTGAAGGGATATTTGAGTATGGCTCTCTCCTCGGCTTTAGCTGCTTCGGTCCAGTGCTGGCTTTGAATACTGGCCAGGTTTTCCACGCCTAGGAAATCGCATATAAGCCTTGCGGGGACGAATCCTCCTCTTGAAACAGCTACAACGAGGTCTGGTTTGTACCCGTTCTCCCTTATAATCCTAGCCAAGTTCATTGACCACTCTACTATCTCATCCCATGTAACTAAATGGGTTCTAACCCTGGGCATTTCTATCACGTAGATATAATAATATATGTATACTTAAAAAGATTAGAACCCAGCCTAGAGAATCAGGGACTTCTATCTTACTTAATAACCTGGATGGAAGAATGGGCAATTACTTCTTTTCCACCAGAATCAATCTCCCATTAATAGTGAATGCTCTCCCACTGTTATGCATGAGTATTCTAGCCTTGTCCAGGCTCCACCCATGTCTTGCATATAAATCTCTTCTCACATGAATGGCTTTCACACCAGCTATGAATAACGTGGATTCTCCAACAGGCACCTTATTCTCCACTATGCATTCTAGTATACCTAGTGCCCCATTAATTCCCGGTGTAGATATATGTTTCGAGGGATAAGGGTTTAAGCCTAGTTCCTTCCACTTATCTCTTTCCCTTCCACTAATGCTTCCAGCTCTATAGGCCAGGTCTGCGTGTTCCTCGCTGAGCACATTTATAGTGAACTCACCCGTCTCAGTGATGTACTCATGAGTGAGGCTTTTGCTCCAAATCGAGACAGCTACTAGGAATGGCTCATCGCTAACCGGTGAAACCCAGGAAGCAGTCATAACGTTGAGTCTTCCACTACTACTCCTAGACACTATCAAGTAAACTGGCCTTGGATGCAGGACGTGATATTCGTCTGGATCGACTTCAGTGTACATCGTGTTACACCAGGTATATAAGTATAAAGTGAAAAACATTAAAACCCTGCCATACTATAATTCAAACCGGTGCGGGGGTGCCCGAGCTTGGCCAAAGGGGCCGGGTTGAGGACCCGGTGGCGTAGGCCTGCGTGGGTTCAAATCCCACCCCCCGCACTAAGATTCCGTCTTTAAATCAACTTAGGATTACTGAGGTCAGGATCGCTGACTGGTTCCAGTAAATAATTATGGTTAAAAAGGTTTCCTGCAGTATCGTTGACTACCGCTGCAACCATCTTCTCCACTGCTCCAATATCATTAAGTGTAGTTAATAGTATCAGTGTCAATGTTTTTCGGTCTGACCTCCTCCCCGCCCTAAATGGCGAGGGTTCCCTCTTGGGCGGTTCATTAGTTTGGTGCTGCATACCCGGGCTCTCCTGCCCGGTTTAGCCCCGGGCCGGGTCTCCGGCCCGTTACCCCTATCCCCTCCCGGGGACTCGGGGATATGGGTGGTGGCCTCCCGTCTCTCATAATCATCATCCGAG
>NZ_JAVZPN010000006.1:0-138236 GCF_038881575.1 Desulfurococcus sp.
GAAGAATACGTTAAACAGGGGTTGAGGTTCTTTGAGACCATATATAATGCAATGGGGCTTGCATCCAGGGTTAAAGCATACACGGAGGACTACATTAACTATGTTATAGAAGTAATAGACAACTGGGAGTGCCCCGCCTTATCAGAAGCCAGTTTATCCGCTGGGCCGCAGATAACCCTTGGAATAATAGAGGGATATCTAGGCAGAATGCTGGGTAAGAGGGTGGTAGCCGCCGAGGAGAAGCATGCCCGGAGCCCTGGCGAAGTCTGTGTATATACGGCTAAATCACTTGAATCGTTTATTGAGTAACCAGGATATTATTTACCGGGTGTGAGATGCCTCATACACCTCGAGTAGCCCAGAGTATCCCTTATATCTATAGCTAATTAAGTCTTTAAATATCTCGATGGTGATCAATTAATCTAGGGTGATTGATTTGAGCGAGCAGAAAACCGTCAAGGAGAAGCTATTAGAGTTTCTAGGC
This sequence comes from Desulfurococcus sp., assembly GCF_038881575.1. GTDB lineage: Archaea > Thermoproteota > Thermoprotei_A > Sulfolobales > Desulfurococcaceae > Desulfurococcus. Next base: position 485 of record NZ_JAVZPN010000006.1, read on the forward strand.
AACCAGGATAAGCCGTTAATGCCTAAGGAGATAAGCAGGTTAACCGGGTTAAACTATAATACCGTGAGGGCTAGGCTCCATGATTTAAGGAAGGAAGGCCTCGTTGAGAGGATGCCAGAGGGTTGGATTGCTAAAAAGACATAGATGGAAACTAGGTTGTCCCCACTCTACTCCAGTTTTTCACCTGGTAATTTATCCAGTGTTTAAGCGGTGATTATTTAATGCAACCTCACACCGGCTTCATGGAGTTATTTACCTGGAAAATGGTGAGCGACCCTATATACGGCTTCGTTTACTTCAACAGGGAGATTGAGGAGCAGATTATTAATAGTAGCCTGCTCCAGAGACTCCGCTACATAATGCAGTTGCAGACAGCCCACCTTGTTTACCCCGGCGCTGTTCACACCAGGTTCCAGCACAGCCTCGGTGTAATGCATCTAAGCGGGTTGGTTGCAGAGGATTTAACATGGAAGCTCATGTCCATTTATGGAAGGGAAGCATTAGAAGACTACTCCCCTGCCACACTAATAGAGGCCAGTAGACTAGCCGGATTACTCCACGATGTAGGGCATGCAGCCTTCGGCCACTCCTTCGAGCACTCTGTTCTATGGAGGAGGATGATACCCAGTGAGTTATCGAATCATGAGAGGATAGGACTCAAGCTAGTGGAGCTAGTCTTAGAGGATGCACTCATTAAACTAGAGGAAAAGTATGGTTTAAACGGTTTAACCGATGTCTTAAAGAAGCTACTGAAGGATAATTATGATGGATCACCACTTATCAGGATGTATAGGTGGGTTATCAAGGATGGATTATATCCAACCGATATAGTCGACTTCCTCAGGAGGGATAGCTATTACGCTGGTACAAGCGAGTACGGTTATATAAGTCATGAGAGGCTCTACAGGAACACCTACCCCCTCATAGAGGGAGGCGGCTTCAAGCCTGTCCTAGATAGAACCGGTCTAGGAGAGTTTAAGCAATACATGATTGCCAAGGCAAGCATGTATGAGCACGTATACTATCACAGTGTTTGCAGGGCCTTCGATAAAATACTTGACACACTCCTAGAGAGGCTTGATGAGGAATACGGGCTCGTGGAAAGAGTACTCGCTATATCCAAGGGAAGGATCGAAGACTTCCTCGAGTTAACCGATGTACACGTATACAGTATCCTCCTAGGTAAGGCTTTAAGGGAGGATTCTGAAACCGGGCGTCTAGCCAGGTTGATGCTTATCGAGAGGAAGCCTGAGTGGAGGCGTGTCGGCGGAGACTACGTGTTAAACGGGTACAGGGGGCCGAGGTTCATTAGTGAAATACTTAAATTAATCTTTAACAGGGAGTGGAGGAGTAAAGTGGTATCCGTTCTCACGGAAGAATTATCTAGAAAGCTTGGTGGAATAGGGGTTACAGAGGAAGATATATGGGTTGACGTACTCGATGTATCACCCGTGCCCAAGACCCTTCTATACCCCGGTGGAGAAAACAGCATACCCGGGGTCATGGTTTACACCGGTAAAATACTGGGTAGGCAGATAGTCGTGGGGCAAGAGATAAATCTACTAGAGGGAGAGCTGCCTCTGGCAGTGATATTCAGGGCCTATGTGAGAAGAGGTAAGTACAGGGTTGAAGCAGAATCCATAGCCTCTAAGACCATCGGGGATGTCTTGGAGAGCCTGCTCAGAATAAACATGGATGAGTATAGGAGGAGTATTGAGGAAGCATATAAGTCCGCCACGGGTATTGATTACTCGAGGTTTAAACTCACAATGTAGCGGAGGCTAGTGTAAATGGCTAGGCTAATAATCAACGTGTATTTCAAAACCGATGAATACGTTGTAGAAGTGAACAAGTATAATGGTGAAGGATTACTGGAGGAGTCAAGGGTTTACGAGGGCGTTAAACAAGTAGTCTTAAGTAACCTGGTTGTCAGAATAAACAGGCAGCTCCATAACCAGCCGTGGAGCCTCATAGTGGAGGCCGAGGACCCGGTTATAGAGTTCAAGGAGAAAAGCCTCCTCTACGTGTATGAGAAGAAGTAACGCGTGATCTAGATGAGTAGCATAGGGTATTTTAAAATAGAGAATTCAAGAAGCAGGAGCGGTAAGCATGCCGCTTCAAGCACTCTACTAATATATAGAAGGGGTATAGGGGTGGTGAAGCCTGGGAGGGAGAATATTATTGAGGAAACCGAGGCTAGACCCACGTATGTTAAGGGCTCCGCTAAATCCATTAAGATCACTCTTGCCCACGGCGATTTCGCTATATATGGCTGGTTCGTGAAAAACTATATGGGGAGGGTTAAAGGATACATTAGCGTTTACAATCACAGGGGTGAACTAGTGTATAGGGCTAAATACCTTAACGGTGTTGCCAGGCTGGGGGTGGGAAGCCCGGTCTACGCCTGGCTTGCGAGAATATTTATCGAGGCGCTGAATATACCTGTCTCCAAGACCCATCTAGGTGATGAGAAGTGAGTGATATAGTTGTCCTGGCTGAACGCATGGTGAAAGCTTTTTCAAGATATAATTGCTTCATATTCGAGGAAAACGAGCTCGAGAAGGTTAGGGACCTTATTATAGCGGCGGAGTTGAAGGGTCTTGTTGAGGTGAAGCAGGTGGATCCACGATACCCATACATATATATTGCAACACCATGGACCCGGAGCCTTGAAAAAGACTGTGTTTCACGCGTAAACATAATGCTTACAGAGGGCAGGCTAACACAGGAGGAGCATAAGAAGTATAGGGCAAACCTGATCGAGCAATGCATTGTCAGCGGGGAGGTCGAGGCCTCCAAGAGAATTGTCGAGGCTTTAACAAGGCATATTAATAAGTTGAAGAGTAGTAGCGGTAACAATGGGAGGAAGAATTCATAACTATATGTCCACGGCTTCCACCCACTGTGAGGCAGTCTAGTTGTGTTATAAACGGGTTTTAAATTAAGATACCTAGTAGAGGTTAATGGATCATGTAAGGGTGTCACCGATGGATGCCGGGAGATGCCTTATAATAGCAAGGTTTCAGCCATTCCATTACGGCCACTTAAACGCTGTGGAGTACTGTTATAGAAACTACGATGAAACCATAATAGTGGTTGGGATGGCTAGTCAAAGCCATACACCTGAGAACCCGTTTACAGCTGGTGAGAGAATACTCATGATTAGGGAATCACTTAGATGGGCTGGACACGATTTATCAAGGTATATAACGGTTACTCTTCCCACACTCGAGGTGAATAGGGCGGCTATACACTTTGTTAGACAATATAGTCCCCCATTTAAATCCGTGATCACATTAAACCCGATAATACAAAGGCTCTTCATGGAGGAGGGGTATGAGGTGATTACCCCGCCCCTCAAGGAGAGGGATACATATAGTGGTTCAACCATTAGACGGCTAATACTAAATAATGACCCCTTGTGGAAACAATTAGTTCCGCCGCCAGTCGTGGAGATAATTGAAAGCATAGGAGGAGTGGAGAGAATAAAGATGCTTTACAGTGAGAGGCTACCAGGGTATTATGCCACCGCCTAACTGGGATGAGATGTATTATGGGGGAGGAAATACCTGTATTCAAGTGCCCGGCTTGCGGACTCTGCTGCACATTTTCACCCGTCTCCATACTGCCGCATGAAGACGTGGTGCTTGGAATCATAGCTGGAGTACTTGATCTACCTTATAAGAGTCAACCAGGGTACACGGTTTACGATGAGATCTCGGGTTTGAATATAGCTTTCAGCTATATAATGGAGCTCAACAACGGGAGATGTGTTTTCTTAAGCGGGGTTAGGTGCCTGGTACACAATGTATACAAGCCGCTGATATGTAGGAGCTATCCCTATGTACCCCGTCACGTTAAATACAATATAGATGAAAGGGGTAGGTATATACTGGCGACAGCTGACTACGGGATAAGCTTAGCCTGTCCAATAGTTAGGAGGGATCGGGGTGTATTGGAGAAGTACTCCGAGAACCCTGGTTTAGTAATCAGGTATATGAAGAGGGAATATGAGGCAGCTGTTGAAATGGAGAATGCTCGGAACCTATTGTTAGGGCTCCTCTCAAAACTATGGAGAGAAGGGTTAGTAGAGTTATCGACAGGTAAGAGAAACGCGCCTGTGGTAAACCTCTATGAATTTTTGAGGAAATACTACCCGGATCTCCCCAACATGCTTAACATTGATAAAGTCGTTGAGAAGATTAAACTATTAGAGGGAGAAGTAAATGAGTAGCGAGCTCGCATTAAAGCTTGAACTGGTGAGAATTCTCTCCGAGCACGACGAGATACCTATCTCCGAAGTAGTGAGAGAGATAGGTGTACAACAGGATGAATTAATCAGCATGATTAACGAGTTATCCAGGTATTACCTAATGGAGACCGCGAGATCCAGGGTTTTATGGAGCCCGGGCGATAATCCACGTAGATTAAAACCATGGGGTTGGAACTACCTATATAGAATTATAACAGGATCCACGATGACTTCAGCGAAGCAGATGCCTCCATGGAGTATAGTTGTATCGGAGATGCAGACGCAGGGTAGAGGAAGACATGGAAAGACATGGATAGGGAATCTCGGGGGATTATGGATCACGTTCAAGATTAATACCACACCCCAGGTAACACAGATTCTTCCAATAGTGATACCAGTCCTCCTAGTCAGGATGCTAAGAGATAAACTCGGTATAAATGTCGAAATCAAGTGGCCTAACGACATAATATTCAGGGATAAAAAGATCGCTGGAATACTCCTGGAGGGCGAGTACAAGGAGTCAGTAATGGTCAGTTATATCGGGGTAGGCATAAACGTTAATAATGACCCCCCGCTTGAAGTTGCTGAGAGCATTAAGAACATAGTGGGACACCTGATACCGCGTAACAGGATCCTCTCTTATCTCTCCGGATGGATGGGTAGGTTGGATAGATTAGCCGATGAGCCGGATGAATTAAGGATGGAGTATATGGAGTATCTCTCTACACTGGGTAGAAAAGTCATAGCTATGACAAGCAGTGGTGAAATACAAGGGATTGCAAAGGATGTAACAGAGTATGGAGAGCTGATCATTGAGAACGAATCAGGCAGCCATAGATTATCAAGTAGTGAAATACTTAGATTAAGGCATGCCGAGTAACTGCCTTACTTCCCAGCTATGTTAACCCCGTGGATCCATAGGCTTGGAGAGCCAACCCCGTTATTCACAACTAGGTCTCCTCCAATACCTGTAAGACCGTTATTTAGCCACTCGTAGATGTTACCGGTGATAACCACTCCTTTAACTGGTTGAATAACCCTACCTTTTTCAACTAGCAGTCCATGGCTCACTGTAGCCTTCACGACACCGTTAACTGGGTTACTCATCCAATACCCAATCATCTCGTAAACCACTAGTGCTCTCCTGGCTTCATTAATGAAGCTGTTTAAATCGCCTTTAACCGGCCGAAGTATAAGGTTGGTAGCACCTGGTTGCACTGGGCTACCGGGTGAACGCCTGAACCCGTTTCCAGTAGTCTCGGTACTCATCCTAGATGCTGTATAATACGAGTGCAGCGGTTGCTTGAACACTCCTTTATCAATAACTATTTTACTATATGTGCCTACACCCTCATCGTCGAATCCCCTACTACCTAGTTCCAGGGGTATCGATGGATCATCCATTATAGATACCTGTGGCGATGTAACCTGCTCACTTATTCTATCCTTCAATGGGCTCCTCGACTCAAGGATGTTCAAGGCTGAGAAAGCCGGTGTTAACACAGTGGAGATAATTAATCCCGCTGCTTCTGGAGCCAGTATTAAATCGTAGACACCGCTCTCCACTAATCCTGCATTAGTGAATAACGTTGCCAACTCACCTGCTTCTTCAGCCTGCTTCAATATATATGATTCATCGAGTCCGCGTTTAACTATGAACATCGATTTATCAGATGAGCCGCTAGGTGATTCAACGCTTAATGTAAGCCATATGCTAATAAATGTACACTCCGAGCTAGCGTCGACTCCATGCAAGTTTAAAACACGTATTCTCTGAGTACCCAGGTTTAATGAGCCCTCGACAACGATGGCCTTCTCGACATGCTTCTCCATAGCCTTGCTTCTTAAAGCCTCCATGGTGCTTAATAATAGTTTAAGGGCTCCCTCATCGTTTATATTGGTGATTCTTCGATCAAGGCAAGTGGTACTGCTGGCCCCACGTATTAATGGAGGAAAGCCAGGCCAATACGGGTCCTCGGGGCTCGAGTTAATTATTCCAACTAGTTCACTCACGGCTTTCTCTGGTTCGATGTTCAACGTGGTTAAAGTAATGCCACCGGTTTTCCTTCCAGCCGCGCCCCTTAAACCTATATTTGTTATTCTCGAACGCGAGGCCTCCCTAACCATATTGTTTGATACAGTGAATGATAATATATTGGATTCAATAGAGTAAACCTCTACCTCACTCAACCCTTTCCTAATACCTATCTCCACGAGCTTCTCGAGCAAGCTTAACCACCCCCAATAGTGAATCCCCTGACCCTGACATGTGGTCCTCCATCCCCTACCCTAACCATCTGTCCGCTCTTACCGCATCCACCGAACACGCTTGTTTTAACAACCAGGTCTTTTCCCACGGCATCCACATTCTTCAGCGTCTCAAGTATTATACCACTTAACATTACTCCTTTAACTAGTTTAACGGGCTCACCGTTTTCAACTATGTAGCTTGGACCACTTGTAAACGTGAAGGCGCCTGTTAACGGGTTTACCTCACCCCCCATTGCACCCTTACCCTTGATATACAGTCCCCTCTCCATATCCCTAATCATCTCCTCCGGTTCCCAATCCCTGGGCTCCATATAGGTGTTCGTTTGCCTCACCAGTAACGTGTTTCTAAAAGACATTACGCGGGCATTACCAGTAGGAGATGCTTTGAGCCCCCGTGCTGTTGTAAGGCTATGGAGAAAGGATGATAACACACCGTTTCTCACCGTGTATGTTTTAAGCTTAGGGGTTCCTTCATCATCATAGGGAACGTAGACCCCTCCCTCGACTCTTCCATCATCAATTATTGAGACAAGAGGGCTGGCCACGGTTTCCCCGATTCTACCGCCGAGGACGCTTCCACCGGCTTCAACTATGTCTGCCTCGCTTGCATGCCCAAATGCCTCGTGAAGCATTAGCCCCACTATCTCGTTATCCAGCACGATGTCATATCTGCCTGGCTTCACATGCCCTGCTCTCGCTGCATCCACGGCTAGCTTACTATTCTCAGCAACGTAGTTAAGCCAGTTGAACGACTTAATGAATTCCCACCCAGCTACACTTGACTCGCTTGTCCACAGCATCTCGTACCTACCCTCTACGCTAGCCACCGCCCTTACCCCTACCCCGATCATTCTCCGCGTGAAATCAATGTAGTCTCCCCTACTGGAGACGTATATCCTGTGATCCCTCTCATACCCGTATGGAATAATGAGGCTTGAAATACCCTGTACCCCTCTCCCAGCCTTATACATGTCGAATAATAGTTTCACCTTCTCTGAGAGATCCACGTTCTCAGGGTTTAATCCATAGTGACTCACGATTCTATCCCTGTAGACCGGGCGCTCAAGTAATCCCTGTTCCATCCCATGGTGCCCTAGTACCCTGGCCAATTTAATAGCTGACTCCACGGCCTCTCTCATGCCTTTCCTACTTAGATCATTGGTTGAGGCATAACCCATCAGTCCTTTTACTAAGACTCTTACACCTATACCACTGGAGTAAGTGGCTGTTGCCTCTCTTAAAACACCATTATCCACAACCAAGGATTCATAGTAGTAGTCTTGGTAGCGGACATCGATAAAGTCCGCGCCGAGCTCTAGCCCGGTTTTCACAATGTAATCCAGGTCTATCATCGGCTCCAAGAGAAACACCTTTTTGGGGTTAATTAAAATAATTGTCTCTGCGAACAAATATATATTTCGTTCCAGGGAACTGGGGTAGAAACATTAGAAAACATTAGATCATAGCTTTCTGTACTAGTTTATGTCTTTCTACGCCCTTAATGCTTCTTCATTATTTCATCGTGTTCTTTAGGAAAACTTATTAGGTATTTGCAAAAATAGTCAGTGAAGTGGGGTTGAACCCCTCTTCGCCGAGGAGGGCGATAACCCCCGCAAGCGGGGAGAATAAAGAAATGAAAAACCATGGTAAACCCAGCAATACCAGACACAACACAGAACAACACATGAAGCTACGGCCCAGGTGAACAGTTCAGCCGTAACGGGGAGGGGTCTAGTGTTCAGGGATCCTCTAGTTAACGAGGTGGATGAGGAGCTTAGATCCAGGTATCCTGAGAGCAGGGTAGCTGTTATATATGAGAGAGTAGAGGAGACACGTGAACCAGAGCCTGGCCCAAGTATAGAGGAATTAGATCTACCCGGCGAAGTAGCCAGGATTCTTCACCGTAGAGGTATTAGGAGACTATATAGATTCCAGTATGAGGCATATCGTCACATTCTAAACAGGGAAAACACTGTGATATCAGCTGGTACAGGTACCGGGAAAACTGAAGCATTTATGCTCCCTATCTTGAGGGAGATATACTATGTGAGGAAGAGTAATCCAAGAGCTATGATACTATATCCAACAAAGGCCCTTGCAAGGGATCAGCTTAATAGGTTCACTGATTACACCGTGTATCCAATAATAGGCTTCAGCATATATGATGGGGATACACCCAGGAGGCAAAGAGAGAAAATAGGATTGAATCCACCCTCAATCATAATATCGAACCCGGATATGCTACATATAGGGTTAGTGTATAGCTCGTATATTAGGGGCTTCGTGGAGAACAGTGAGTTCATGGTTTTCGATGAATTACATGTCTACGAGGGAGTTCTAGGCAGCCACATACATCATCTTGTTGAGAGAATAAAGAGAACCAGCAGGGAGAAACCAGTATTCATAGGTTCATCTGCAACGATTGGTAATCCAAAGGAGTTCGCTGAGGAATTATTTGGTGAGGAAGTCGTTGAGGTGAGGGGTGAGGCGTTCAGAAAGGGTATGGTTACACATGTACTGGTTTCATCAGGCTATTTAAGCAGGTGGAGCGTCGTAGCTTATCTATGCTACATCCTGTCTAGGAAGGGTTTAAAATACATTGTTTTCGTTGATAGCCAGCAACTAGCTGAGTTGCTCACAAGGATTCTTAAGACCAGGTATAACGTAAACATTATGGTTCACCGTGCCGGCCTACCTGCTGATGTAAGAAGGGATATTGAAGTAAAACTGAGAAATGGCTTAATAAATGGGGTTGTAGCAACTTCTACATTAGAGCTTGGTATAGATATAGGGGCATTGGATGCTACTGTAATGGCTATGCCTCCCCCATCATACTCGAAGTACCTACAGAGAGCTGGTAGAGCTGGTAGAAGAAGGAAAGGTTATGTTTTCACAGTTCTAGGGGACGACCCGATAGATGTATACTATGCTAGATCCCCGGAGCGGTTTTTCACACAGTCAATTCCACCATCCGTTATAGAGCCCTCGAATGAGGAAGTAGCTAAGACACATCTAGTAGCATATCTTCTCCAATCATGGAGGGCCAGGATCGATAAGATACCTGGTGAATGGAGAAATGTTATAGATGAGTTAGTGGCTGAGGGGGTCGTGAAGAAGACTGGAGAGTATATAAGACCTATACCTGCCTCTGCTAGGAGGCTCCTAAGTACACAGGGTGGTTTAAGAGGGATGGGCCCTATTGTGGAGATAGTTGATTCTAGTAGTGGGGATACGTTGGCCACGAGGGAGTTACCTGTAGCACTCCTGGAATTATATCCCGGCGCCATCTACCTGTACATGGGGGAACCATATATTGTTGAGTCGTTGAACCTAGTGGAAAAGAAAGCACTTGTCAAGAGACTAGGGGAAAATACAACGGCATATACCAGGCCATTATATACCGTCGACGTCGTTAGCTACGATGTATTAATGGAGAGAAAGAGTAGTAGAGGAATAATGGCGTCGTATGCCAAAGTAGTATTAGAGCTAAGCGTGAACGGAATGGTCGTTAAAGACATGTATACTGGTGAAACAAGATTCACAATGGATCTTGAAAAACCCATTAAATATCAGTATTCAACCAGGGCACTTCTATTAAAATACCCTGTATATGAGGAGCTAGGGATAAAGGGTTGTGCAGAAGCATTTCACGCAATAGAGCATGCATTAATTTCAGCGGCGAGAGTGACATGCGGCTCTGGTTTAACAGATTTAGGCGGTATAAGCTATCCTAGTGGCGATATAGTAATATATGACTCAGCTATAGGTGGCAGTGGCTTATCTAAGCTACTCTATAAGAGGCTGGAAGAAACAGAGGATGTAGCACTAGAAATCATGAGCAAGTGCGACTGCTATGATGGATGCCCAAGATGTATCTATAGTCCATACTGTGGTAATAACAACCAGGTACTCTCACGGAGGAAAGCAGTATACGTACTCAATAAAATTAGAGGAGGCAAGGCCCAAGCGGTAGCACACCCCCTTGAGTTGCGTGGGGGAAAGCCATTGGTTGCTGTTTTAGTTTTCATATTGGTTTATATCGGTTGATGTTATTCCTCCACCACTATTACTGCGTATACTCTTTTTCCATGTAACCTCTCTAGTTTTTCCTTGCTCTCCTTTCCTATTGGGTACAACACGTAGCTGCTCTTCCTATACTTTATCACGCTACACTCTACAACAAACACACCCATAGAGACACCTAAGAATAATGTAGACAGAAAATCTTTTAAATTTGTCTGTATATTTTATTGGTGGGAGCTACTCGATGAGGGTGCGAGAGCTGGTTGAAACGCTCAAGGCTAGGGCTCTCCCCGAGGGTAGCGATGAGGAGCTCCTAGAGTTCCTGAAGTTATTCCGTGATGCTACACAGCTCGTTGTAAACAGCATGTGGAGCTTGGATGAAGTACCATCCATAAAAACACTCCACAAAATGTTCTACAGCAAGCTCGTGAGCTATGGGTTGAGGGCACACCACGCCAAACAAATATATTGTTATGCTAGGGCAATTGTGAAATCAGTCAAGAAAAATGGCGGCAGAAAACCGGTTCTAAGAAAATTAACGGCTAGAATTGATAAATACGACTACAGGCTGAACTTAGAGAACAAAACATTGGTGCTAAAGCTCCACAATGGTTACGAAGCCAAGCTGAAGCTGTTAGCGCCCAAGGAGAGGATAGAGAAGTTTCTTGGATGGAACAACTATGAGATTGCTATCAGATACGATGGAAAAGACTACTGGGTCTCAATATACTTCAAGAAGGCTGTTAATCTGAAGAAGCCCAGAACTGTTATGGCTGTAGACATTAACTTCGACAATGTAACATTAGTTGTGTTCTCTAAGAGCGGTAAGTTGCTTAGAGTTAAGAGGTTTGAGACTCCTCTCAGAAAGGTTTTGACTCACAGGATATGGATTGAGAGGATTCAGAAGAGGTACCCGAGGTCATGGAGGTTTATCAAAGGTATTAGAAGAGCCATTAGGAAACACGGTGAGAGAATCAGAAGCACTACCCGTGATTACGCATGCGAGCTTGGAAGCATAGTAGCAGAGCTGGCCAATAGGTATAGCTCGGTTATTGTATTGGAGAACTTGAAGAAGGTTAGGGAGAAAGCTAAGAAAGGTGAGGAGTTCAATAAGAAGCTATCTCTCTGGTTCTACAGAAGAATGCAGTTCGCACTAGAGTACAAAGCCCTTGAGAATGGGTTGGAAGTAGTTTACGTGAATCCGAGGAAAACCTCATCGATATGTCCAAGATGCAGAAGCAAGCTAATTGAAGCTGGCTACAGAGTTATGAAGTGCAGGAAGTGTGGCTTCATGGGAGACAGAGACGTTATAGCATGCACAAATCTGTTCATCAGATACTCGAGATGTGGGGTGCCCGGGGTCGCCCTGAACGCCCCCAAGCCAGATGCAAACCCAAGTGGGATGCGGGGGAACAAAAATGAGGGGATGATATCAACTAACATAAATCTATGTCAGACCTGAACCCCATTGGTTTAAGTAATTTAACTCCCTAAAGCATTGATCTAGGTAGTGATGAGGGTCCCGAATAAAGAGCCGTGTGGCCGTGAAGAGACTACAGGTGCTGAACAGTTTTTTAGAGGTAATTATGATGTATCATTTACTTGCAGTGTTTTTAAGAAATGAAAATGTTAGGTGTGTAGAATAGTAAGAAGTAGATAAGATCATTCACCGCTAATATAATACTATACTTAAACGAGTAAGCGGGGAGTACAGGATATTTTGCAGGAGTGTTAAGCTTGTAGAAGCAGTACTCCTCGATAAAGCCTCCTATTTCAAGCAGGCTTGCTACAGCTGGCGGTATCCTATTCAATGTTTTCTCCTTTTTAACGTATCCTATAGCTAGGCTCTCAGTAAATGATTTAAGCCCATAAGGCATAAGCCTCCAGATCAATAATGGTACATTACCGGCTCTTCTAGCACCAAGCTTGATAAGTAGTGATGAGACTTCTAGTGGTGAGACAATTATGAATGCAAAAGCCAGTATCACAGAGAGGGCGAGTGTTTTAACAGCGATGAATGGTATTAGTGAAGCATCTACTGGGGCGAACCCTATGATTGATGCTATCATGGCTGTAAGAGACATATACAGTGAGATTAGTGATGAAAGAGCCAGGATAGATATAGCCCACTCATACCCAGGCGATACGAGTCCCAGGATTAATGAGAGCACAGCCATTCCAGTTAATGATCTTAGATGGTTCTCCAATAATATAAACACGATCAAAGATAAGTGAAGCATCTTGACGACCCAGTGGGCTTGCCTAAATCCTGTATCACCCTTAAGAAAGAGTATTTTATAAACAATAGAGACAAGCCAGCTAATAAACCCCATAGTCTCAACCCATTCTAAACTCGTAGTCAAGGAGCTTGATTACTCTCTCATCATGTGTAGCTACTACAACTGTTTTCCCCTCGTTGACTAGCTCTAATAATACCTCAAGCACCCTTGATGCATTGGCTTGGTCAAGTCCTCCAGTTGGCTCATCGATCAAGTATATATCGAAACCTCCTAGATACGCTGAAGCCAGTGCCAGCCTCCTTCTCTCCCCTGAGCTAAGTCTTGCCAGGGGAGTATCAAGTATCCTAGAGATATCGAATATCTCGGCGGCTTCAAGTGCCTTCTCTTCCCTACCATTGGCCATGTAGAGCAGCTCCTCGCGTGGAGTAGGCTTGGTGAAATATAGTAGGGGGTTTTCAGGTATGTATACTGGGGTGCCGAGTCTATTAATAAATCCTTTGGTAGGTTTCAGTATCCCCGCTATGAGTTTTAGGAGCGTTGATTTTCCAGTGCCATTCCTCCCGGTTAAACCAGTGATCAACGACTTCTTAACCTGGAGTGATAGGCCTCTGAATAATGGCTTTTCACCAGGGTATTTAAACCAGATGTTTTCTATGTCCACGGCTACCTCATCGTTGACGACTCTCATAGTTTTACTTGGCTGATGGAATTGCTGGAGTACCCCGGTATCCCATTCACCATAATATTTAGCGACTCCGTTCTCTAAAACCAGTAGCTTTCCCGCTAATTCCCTCCAGAATAATGGATCATGGTCTATAATGATTATGAAGGCTCCATTATCCCTCGCATCCCTAGCCACATCTGCCACTATTCTCCTAGCCTCTCTATCCAGGTATACTAGTGGTTCATCCAGGATCAATACGCTGGATTTCTTAGCTAGGGCCTCGGCCCATAGAAGCCTCTGGGTCTCGCCAGCGCTTAGATTTATTGTTAATGAATTAATCTTACCTGCGAGTCCGAGTTTTTCAAGGAATACACTGCTACACTTTAATCCAAGCTGGGAGAGTATAAAGCAATGTTCTGCATACACAGTGTAACCTACTAGCGCGTACCAGGGTTCCTGTGGTATGTATGTTACCAGCTCATATATTTTCTCAGGCGGCATCTCTAGAAGCGGGTATCCATTAATTAATATCGAGCCCTTGAATAAGCCACCGCTTCTACCCAGCAGTCCCGTCAATGCCTTTGCAAGCGTTGTCTTCCCGCTTCCAGATGGCCCGGTTACAACTAATACCTCTCCATTGGAGACATTGATATTGATTTCCCTGATAATGAATCCATCCCTATAGCCGGCTACCTCTATATGTGCCTCCATCATTTTCGGCTCACTCAATATTTAAGGAGCGTTAATTAAGTGAGGTGTTAATTAATACCTTACTTTAAATACCCGGCTCTTCTAAGCCATGAGACAACGGGCAGTGCCACCACTATACCTGTAATAGCCTGCCCTATATTCACAGGTATCTCAATAACAGCGTCTATAGGCGGTCTACCCGTGTAGGGGTTTGAGATAAAGTACTCGTACAGGAAGTAACCCATGACCATTATAATGCCTCCAGTTAATAGGGCCAGTGCTTCACCCATGCTACTATACTTCATCAATAGTGAATAGACTACCATGAAACCAAGGAGCATGCCTATGAGTAGCCAAATATACCATGGTATATTTACCTCGAAGCCTGCTGGGCCAACCTGTACGATACCTGAGTACTTCACCAGCGCGAACCCTGTGAACACGGAGGCGTACACTGAGCCCAGTAACCCGCCAATGATTTTCTGGTGTCTCGATCTGAGTAGTCTGGCAAGATACCCTGCTACTAGTCCCTCCAGCAGCTTTATCACCAGTGTGCCTGGTGCGAAAATCTGGTAGCCAGTGGTTAGATCCGCTAATGCAGCACCTACTCCTCCAGCTACCCCGGCAACTATGGGTCCCGATGTGATGGCTGCTACATATATCATGGATTCACCTAGGTTGAAATACCCGCCTGTAGCAGGTTGGTATATTTGAAGCACTATTGTTGCAGCGTAAACGAGTACGGTGAAGACTACTGTTTCAACTATAAGCCTGGTCTTCACGGCATTCACCATTACACGGGTATTTTATTGAACCTATTTAAGAGTTCATGAACGTTCAATACGTCTTCCCGGCTAGATAGGCCGATAGATGTTATCCCCGATCTCTACGACTACGTTGTCAATGCTCTCTATGGGTATGTAGTTCAACCCTTTCTCCACTATATATCTCACAAGCCTTGACACAGTCCGGGACACCTCTCTGTTCTCCAATACTTCTTCAAGGCTAAACCATTTAACGTCTACTGCATCACTACCCGGCCTAGCCTCGCTCTTGATGCTTTCAGGATTGAATAATACATCTACTATGATATAATGATATTTTACTCTCCTTGAGCTGTCTAACACTATATTGTTTAAAACCCAGATTACTCCAAGTGGTTCGGCGTCAAGTCCTGTTTCTTCTCTCAGCTCTCTTCTAGCGGCATCACCTATTTTCTCACCGGGCTCTACAACTCCGCCTGGCAGGCTCCATTTACCTCTAGCAGGCGGGCTCCCTCTTTTAACCAGGAGTATCCTGTTATCCCTGATCAAGACTGCTCCAACAGCCCCTATAGCGAAACCCGGGTATTCTCTCCGCATTTTTTACGCCGTGTCTTAATAATTGTCATGGGATTTAATTTAATAGCTGCTCGAAGTATTAAACATTACTCTATGGTGTGATTCGACCAGGTGGTTTACATGGAGGCTAAGCCACGGGTTTTAATAATTAATGCTTCGCCGCGTAAATACGGGTCGTCAATGCAGTTATCCGTAGTAGCTTCAAAAGGAGTGATAGATGCTGGAGGCGTGCCAGAGATAATTAGCCTATACGACTATAAGATAAAGCCCTGCATAGGGTGTGTATCGGATGGTAATAAATACTGTAAGTTTCCCTGTGTAATTAGGGATGACGACTTTAACTCGCTGGCAGAGAAGCTCTTGAATTCCCATGGATTCATAATATCTACGCCAGTATACTGGTATGCTCCAAGTGGTGTCCTAAAGAACTTTATTGATAGGTTGACAAGTATGGAGCACATGATATTCCATAAGGGTAGAAGCCTGTTGGAGGGTAAGGTCGCAGGGTTTATTGCTACAGGTCTCGACAGCGGGGTAATGATGGCTATATCATATCTGGCCATAGTAATGAGTAGTATGGGTGTACACATTATTCCATGGAGTATGGCGTACAGTCACCTGGATGATGTCACCAGGGATGAGCAGGCCCTTAGAGACTCCTATAACGTGGGGTACATTGTGGCTAAGACTGCGAGGGCCCTGATGAATTACGAGTATATAGGGTATAATCCATCAGTTAACATAGTTGAATTAGCTGAACTAGCCCGTAAATACACTATTGCAGAGTCAGCTGAGAGGGAGGAAAGAATTAGAAACCTTGAAAGCCTACTGAATGGTTAACAATACTTGTTTTTTATCCTCTCGATAATCCTACTAGAGCTCCACTCGCCTATCCTCGACTCCAGCTTTTCAACCCTCACGTCACTTAACCCTTTTTTCTCGAGGAGGCTTTTTAATTCATCTGGCTGGATCCATTGATCCGGTCCTAGAAGCACTATATCCGGCTTCAACTCTGCAATCGGTTTTAAGAAGTCCTCTTCATCACCCATTACTGCTTTCGATACGTATTTCACGTTTTCCACGATTATCAATCTATCTTTCTCATCCATAATGGGTTCCCTTCCCTTGAACCTTGTGAAGTTTCTATTCCTTGAGACAACTACATATACTTCTCCAAGCTCCCAAGCCCTCTTAAGCAAGTAAATGTGACCGGGATGAAGGAACTCGAAGCTACCTGCCACGAGAACCCTGGGTCTCTTCAATAGTTCTGAGAGAGGTTTCCAGTTGAATGAGATAACACCTTGATACCTCAGTGAGTCTATGAGACCCTCCGCGTATGCTATGCAGGCTAGACTAGTGAAGCAGTCGTTTTTCTCGAGATAGTACTTTGCATCGCTTGTATAGCTACGGGCTAGCTCAATAATGTATCGATGCCTTGGATCAAGCTCCCCGATAACGGTCGCTTGTTGAAGCACCTGTTCGACATTATCTATGTAGGCTTTAACTCTATCGCATTGAGTGGTCATTAGGTGCGCACCTGGTTATCCTTTATTATGTCATAGAATACTGCTCCAAGTATTTAATCCGTGAGCTATAATAATCTTAATAATGGTTTGAATCAGGGGTTGATTGTTTCATGAGTGGGGAGGGATATATTGATCAACTACTTAATTTCCTACGATCAAGGAGTTTTCACAATGGGGAGGCTTCAATAATACCTGTCCTAACCCATCCCTGGAACGTGGCTAGTGTAGTTAATAGGCTCAGCGAGGAGCTGGGTTTATCGGACTTCATTGTTTTAACCAGGAAGGAACTAGTTGATGACGTGTATCAATCGCTTTCCCAGGAACCCGCTCCCACCAGTGAACTAAATATATACGTGGATCACATGTATGTGAAAAGCACACTGCATGACAGCGTATTCGATAACGCTGTAAGGCTTCAGTACTTTGTAAATAATATTAGCGATAGAGTCAAGAGAATATATATAGACTTAACCCTCACCACTGGTCCATTCGCGGTAACGCTCCAAGGAGTATTCAGTAAGGCAGGGAGTCCTCCGATAATATATACCTACGTGGATACTATACCATTACCAGGGCTCCCACAATACCCTAGTAGCCCTAGATGGATGCATAGGGTGTATGTCTATGATTATGAGTCGCATCCCTTAGAGATCAAGCATGGTGGAGCCGGGAATAAAACACTCCCAGCCACTATTTCCGGTAAAATAATGTGGAAAGGGACGCGCGGCATATTCGAGGATATCTCCAGAATCATGAATAAGTTAATAGATGCCAAGATGATGGAGAAGATAAGTGGTGAATTCAGGGAGGATATCTCAGAATCATCTCCAGTGCTGGTGGTGAATGCTTTAAACCCTGTGAACGAGGAGAGAAGAAAGATTATATCGCTTAAACTAATCGAGGGACCCGACGAGGATTCAGTCAATATGATGATGGGTAACTGGAAAATACTGTCGGAACTAGTTTATGAACTCCACCAGGATGCAGATAAGTCATCCATTGAGAGAATACTAATGCAATTCCAGAGATATACCGGAGCGGTTGACCTAATAGCCAGGGAGCTTGAGGGGCAGAATGCCAGAGACTATGAGGGCTGGAAGATGCACAGCCTCCTAGTGGATATGTATAGAAGGCTTAAGAAACCCATAGCCCTGCTCCCAGACACCAATATGTTCTACCAGGGGTTACATATGACACTGTTAAAGGCCAGTATTAAAAACGGGAAGCCATGGAATCCTATCGATGGTGTCAGGATATATATACCTGTCTGTGCCGAGGCCGAGATAAACGGAAAGGTAGCTGGGGTTTCAAGCGAGACCACCGGGATCTCCAAGTACTCTTATATAATGGCTTTGCTTGCCAATAGAGCCATAGACGAGATCAGGCAGTATTACAAGGGGGTGCACCTGCCTGCTGTTAGCCAGCCTTGCGAGGCATCAATAGCCGTGGTGGAACAGGGTTTAAGCGAGGAAAGGATAATACTGGTAACGGCGGATAAGAAAGCGTATAATGCATGGGTAACCCTGAATGTCTGTAGGGACAGGGTTATATGTATATACGTGGGACACAAGAATAAGCCGTTGAACATAGATGGATTGTACTCTAAATTCTATGCTAGCATCGTGCTGGCAAGCCAGATTTACGTGGCTAGCTCTATAATTCCTCTAGAGCTCTCCATGAATAACAAAAGAATCCGCATAGTGCTTGAAACACTCCAGGGCGCTGGAGCCCCAGTATTAAACATTATTGAAGAACCTGCTTCATACCATGGAGCAAATTGATCAAGCCTGGGAACCTAGTAGCGGAGCTAGCTGATAAGCATGACCCGGTTATTGTATTGGGGGATCTAAAGAAGGTTGGGGAGACGCTGAGAAGGACAGGAGTTTCAACAAGAGGCTATTGCTATGGTCCTACAGAAGAATACAGTTCGCATTAGAGTGCAGGGCACTTAAGAATGGATTGAAGACATCCTATGTGAATCCTAGAGGGCGTCTTCGAGGTGTCCGAGATGTGGTGTCATGCTAGTCGAAGTCGGCTACAGAACCATGAGGTGTCCGTGCTGTGGTTTCACAGGTGATAGAGACGTTATGGCATGTATGAATCTATTCTATAGATGCTCAAGATGTGGGGTGCTCTAGGGGTCGCCTTGAACGCCCCCAAGCCGGGTGCAGACTCAAGAAGAGATGCAGGGGAAGAGAGATGAAGGGATGACATCAACCAACATAAATCTACGTGAGACCTGGATCCTGCATCAGCATACATGGTGGTACTCAAATACACGGGAACAACAGGTATCCTAGGAATCACCGCTCTAAGCCAAAGTACTGGTAAGTAGCTATAATAGCCAAAGAATTCAAAAGTCCATTACCAAGCCAGCAGTCTCAGCAATAATCTTGATCTCAACTAGCTAGCTGGAACTACATTGGAGGTATTCTGGAGAATACCTCCTCGTATCTCACACCGCGGTGCTTCATGTATGTTGTGATAGCAATGAATAAGAGGAGGATGGCTCCGAATAACGATGTAGCCACTATTACATCAGTTAGTGAGGTATTGGCGCCAACGGTTAGCGCTAGCCCGAATCCGATCGTTGAGGATGTGTAGCCCACTATGTATAGTAACCCCCTGTTTCTATATGTAAACCTGCTGTATAGTTTCTCCGAGAACAATGGTGTAGAGATCAATGAGAGCCCTGTGAAAACCAGGAACACTGAGTACCCTAGATTCATTATTTTAAGGAATGAGAGCTCTAATTGCTGGCTAGACTTAATGAAGAATGATAGTAGTAGTACCAGAGTTGAGAACACGTATATGAATAGGTTCGAATAGAGTGGTGTACTGGTTCTACGTGATATCCTAGCCAAGAACCTCGGCATTAAGTGGTCCTGGCTCAGTGCGAGCAATCCACGGGTAGCACTGAGCCAAATAGTCAGCATAGTGTTAAAGTAGAACAAGTATGCTGTGGCAGAGAAGATGAGTGAGGTATAGATGTTACCGGTGTAGACCGATATAATGGTGACCAGGCTTGGCGAGGGAAGTGTATTGGTGCCCATAATAATCTTTAATACCCCGGGGTAATAGTGATATAGGTAGCTGTACGCTGATAGGAAATCATATCCAGCGATAAGCGTTACAATAACTGGTGTAACAGTGTAGAGGGCTACTAATGTAGCGAAGCCAGCTATGTATCCTTTAAAATACGAGTTAACAGGGTCTTTGACCTCACCAGCTATGAAGCTAGCGTTCTCTAAGCCCAGGTAGGCCCATACAGCTATACCGAATAACGCGAACGTGGCGTTCCACCCGGTTACAGGTTTAAGTGCTTCAACGGCTACCCCGTTGACAACCCCGCCGTGTAGGGCTATACTCATTATTTTCCCATAGGAGTCATTGAACAACGTGTTCCAGTTATTGATGAACACCTTGTTGGAGAAGGGGTAGAGTGATGCAAGTATAGCTATGTATAATACCAGGGGTGTTGCCACGGATACATATAGTAGTATTCTTATAGCCCTCCTTCCAAGCGTCCCCGCGATGAATATGAGTGTAAACACTATAAGTGCTATAATGGCTGTGAAGATCATGCTCCTCAGTGATTCCCCGAGCGCGGTGAAATAACTATTATTAGTAATGTATCCACCCACAATAAATCCATCGCTTAAGATCCCCGTGGAAGAGAAGGCTAGGAAACCAATGCTCAACAATCCCCCGCTTAGAAACAGGTATAATGCTATAGCCAGGAAACCGGGAAGCGCTCCGAAAGCCCTGCTCACCAGTATATAAGGTGATGCACTACGCGGAAGAGATGAAGCAGTAATCATGAACAGCAATGCGATAGGGATAAACAGCAGTCCAGCTGATATGAATGCGTATGGTACTACTCCGCCATAAAACCCAGGGGAGCCGGTTGCTGACACAGAGTAGTAGAGGAGTCCTGAGGCCAATGGATTAGCTATAACCCATAGAAATACATCGAACCATGTAAATTCCCTCCTGAGTAGATATGCCCTGAAAACCGTGAAAGATGACTCCTCATCGCCCATATAGCATACCTCTATCCATCTAAATATTATGTTTGTTTTTCTATATTTATGTTTATGTTTATAGAATATAAATTTTTGGTGGAACAATAAACCATATATTTCCTTTGATTTACCGGGATTAGAGGTTAAATAAATAATATAAAATATTCCTCTACTTTAAATGGGTCCACCATAATTTTAATTCATGCTAATGATTTCTCATGTACGCTGAGAGATCCAGTAATCCATGCCCGCTTAGATTGAACAATATCACTGGTTTCTCGCTGGTACCCTTGTATTTCAATGCTATATCTATCACTGCTTTCACTGCATGGGAGCTTTCAGGGGCCGGAAGTACACCCTGGGTCCTGGCGAATATGAGTCCTGCCTCTAATACCTCGTCCTGAGGGTATGCAACTGGTTTTATGATGTTGTTTTTCACAAGTATGCTTAGCGAGGGAGCGACACCATGGTATCTTAATCCACCTGCATATATTGGCGGCGGGATGTAGTCATGCCCAAGGGTATACATTTTTAATAGTGGTGTCAATCCAGCTGTATCGCCGTAGTCATACCTATACTCCCCCCTAGTCATAGAGGGAACTGTTTCCGGTTCAACAGCGATGAACACTGGTGGCTCATCATTATTATAGTTATAGCCTATGAATGGGTATGAGAGCCCAGCGAAGTTGGAGCCTCCCCCGACGCATCCAATAACATAGTCCACTCTCTCAACTCCCAGTAACTCTAATTGCTTAATGGCCTCTAACCCTATCACGGATTGATGTAGTAGTACATGGTTTAAGACGCTTCCAAGACTATACTTAGCCCTACCCCCACTCGACACCACGTCTTCTATTGCTTCGCTTATAGCTATACCTAGGCTGCCAGGATGATCAGGGTTTTCCGCTAAGAGTTTTCTACCAGTATTGGTCTTGGTGCTTGGACTAGGATATACTTCAGCACCATAGGCCTCCATCAGTATCCTTCTATAAGGTTTCTGAAGATAACTAGCCCTCACCATGAATACCCTTACCTTCAACCCGTATAAGCTGCCAGCCAGTGAAAGAGCCGAGCCCCACTGGCCAGCACCGGTCTCAGTGGACACTCTTTCAACGCCTTCAGCCGCATTATAATATGCCTGCGCGATAGCCGTGTTGATTTTATGGGATCCCGTGGGGAGTACGCCCTCGTATTTAAAGAATATTTTTGCATTAGTCTTCAAAACTTCTTCCAGTCTTCTCGCCCTTATCAATGGCGTGGGCCGTCCCAGCATGAGTAGTGTCTCTCTGACAGCCTCAGGGATGGGTATTCGGCTCTGTGTGCTGAACTCCTGCTCTATGAGACTCCTGGGGAACAGTACCTCCAGCTCGCTTCTCTTAACTGGCTCCCCGCTAGGATGAATCATGGGGGGTAGTGGTTCAGGTAGATTGGGTACTATGTTATACCAGTAGGATGGGAGTATATCAGGGGTTTGGATACTTCTTAACTCCATTCCAACATAGTATCACCGAGGGATGATATTTAGGGGGTTTGATATATAAATCTTTGCTTTTGTATATAATTAATAATACATGAAATATATAGAAAACCATAGTTGAAACCTCTGCCCTCTAGGGTCGTGGTGCCGAGAAATGCTTATAAGTGGTTGCCCCAACCCTATTAAAAAGCCATCTCAAAGTATAAGACGGGGTTCTACATGCTTTTATTATCCTGCAGACGAAGTATATACAGGGAATTGGTTGATTATTTCTCAAAGTAATGGGGATCTGGATGAAATATGGACTTCTAACTGAGAAGCAGTATCTTGTGCTCAAATATAGGGTACAAGGGTTAACACAGGAAGAGATAGCGAGGATCCTAGGTATCTCTAGGAGTACTGTTGCTGCAATAGAGAAGTCAGCCTTAAGGAAGATAAGGATGGCTGAGGAAACCATACGTTTATACAGGCTTCTCCACGCGGCAGGCTATATCGATATACCCGCTGGAACACATATGGCTGAAATACCCGGGATGCTTATCAGGAAAGCTGACGAGCTAGGGGTGAAGTTAAAGGGTGATTTCAATCTGATATATGGGCAACTACGCTTACTCATAGGTACACGAGTAACAAGGTTGCCACGTAGTGTGAGGGCAGTAATTCATAGCGATGGCTCCTATGAATTCTATCTCCTCACCTAATCCTCAGCCATATAAGGATTTAAAACCCGGTGATTAATCACAGTAGATAATGGGTGGGCCGGTAGCTCAGCTGGAAGAGCGCCGCCCTCGCAAGGCGGAGGTCCCGGGTTCAAGTCCCGGCCGGTCCATTTAAAAAGATCATCATTACAACTGAAAGCCTCGTCCTTCAGGGTGGGGATGAAATGTTTATAGGCTTTGGTGCTTGCATAGATGAGGGCTCAAACAGCTATATCCCCTGGGTCCCCGGGAGGGGATAGGGGTAATGGGCTGGAGACCCGGCCAGGACTAAACCCGGCGAGAACCAGGGAATACAGCCCAAAACTCCCCTGCTCCAAAAAAAAAAGAATCCCCGCCCATCAGGACAGAGAGGAGGTCAGAGTGAGTAGCCGAGTTCCAGAGCCTTAATGTTTAATTGATGCCATTTCTCAGGTATTAAATCCACCACGGTCATCTTTAAGTGTTCTAGGCTCCATATACTTGTTGCCTTGGCCATGTGTCCTGCTACAACCATGTTTGCAATCCTCCTGGTCCCAAGCCTTGATTCGGCTATCTCACTATACCTGTGATGAAATAGCTTGAATCCCGTGAATAAACCTGGGTCAACGTATTCTTCATCGATGAAAACCATAGTGGTTGGTTTAAGCATTTTTAAATATTTATCAAGGTTGAAGGGGTACATGAATACCGCTATATCGGGTGACTGTACTTTTACATAGTCTACATCATACATGGAATCCCCAATCACTATATCAGTCCTGCTCTCGCCTCCCCTGGTTTCAGCAGCATAGGTCTCCGTGGCTACAGCATATTTCCCAGCATACTTGCTGATCGATAACCCAAGTATTCTACCCAGTAGTAATACGCCCTGCCCCCCACGCCCAATAATGAGTACCTCCACCTTCATTTCAACCCCCTCATGATCTCAAGGTATGATGGGTTGTCTCGAACCACGAATTCACCTATAATTATGCCTTTCTCCCAGTCTATTAAGGCTTCATCTATTGTTGGATTAGGCTTGTACTTAACTCTTTTCTTCAGCTCATTATACATTTCAACAGGGTCTCTAAGCCCGATGTGCCTTCCATATACTTCGGGGCATGTGCTTACAACTTCTATGAATCTAAACCCCTTCATACCTAAAGCCCTGTAGAAGAACTGCTCTATGTAATGCGGTGTCGTTACACTAGCCCTAGCCACATAGTTCGCGTTCAGCGATGCTACGACTTTTATGATATTCAATGGAGGTTCTGGATTACCATGGGGAGTTGTTGTAGTCTTGACCCCAAGGGGCGTCGTAGGCGCTACTTGGCCACCCGTCATTGCGTAGACGAAGTTCGTGAACATAACTGTGACCATGTCTATATTCCTCTTAGCGGCATGGAGCAGGTGGTTGCCCCCAATGCCGGCGATATCTCCATCACCTCCTACAACGATCAACGTTAGCTCCGGGTTTGCGAGTTTAACGCCTGTCGCGAAAGGTATCGCCCTGCCGTGGAGAACATGCGCTGAATCATAGCTAACGTAAAAGGCCATTCTAGCGGAGCACCCTATACCTCCAACCCATACTACTTTATTCCTATCCACTACTCCCTCACTGATTCTTTTATCAAGCGCCCTGAGCATGGCTCCCAATCCTATTCCAAGGCCGCATCCGGGACAGTATAATGTGGGTATCCTGTCGAGTCTAAGGTGCTTGTCAAGTGGATGTAGGTGTCCAGGGATTACAGCCATTGCTCCACCGCCTCGGTTACTTCTTTCACAGTGGGTAGTTCAAGGCTTACAACTGGGGCTGAATACACATCTCTATCTCTGAAAATACGTTTCATATCGAGGAATAATTTACCCATATTATTCTCTACAACGATCACTTTATCTATCCTGCTTGATACACTATTATAGATCCTCTCCTCATCTAATGGCCAGAGGGTTTTCGGCCTGAGCATACCGGCTTTAACCCCTCTACGCCTCAGCTCCCTTATTGTTGCATAAACTGTTCTAGCTGTTGAACCATATGAGACCAGGAGTACATCAGCATCGTTGATCATATATGTTTCCTGTTCATATACGTAGTTGATGTTCTTCACTATTTTAAGCATTAGTCTCATGACAGTGTTCTTATGATACGTGTTTGTAGGAGCATAGTATCCTCTCTCATCATGAGTTAATGATTCGACAAGCACGTTATAGCCCTCCCCGAAACATGCCATTGGTGGAACCAGGTCGTCTCCAGGCATATATGGCTTATAATTATCTTTACTAGTGGGTTTTCTCCTCTCAATGATCTCGACCTCGCCTCTTTCATAGATAATGAGTGGTTCCCATAGATGAGCTATCACGGCATCGCTTAGGAGTATTACAGGTGTTCTAAGTTTTTCAGCAGTATTGAAGGCCTTAATTGTTAAATCATAGGCCTCCTGTACACTCCAGGGGATATAACTAGGGATAATATAGTCTCCATGCGTCAGCCACCTGACTTGAAAAATATCTGCCTGAGTAGTCTTTGTCGGTACACCAGTACTTGGCCCAGCCCTCATGACGTCCACGATAACTAATGGGGTTTCACTCATTACCGCTAGCCCTAATCCCTCCGCCATAAGTGATAACCCAGGGCCTGAGGTAGCCGTCATGGCCTTAGCTCCAGCCCATGATGCCCCTATTATGGCATTGATAGAGGCTATCTCATCCTCCATTTGCATCACGATACCTCCTTGCCCTGGAAGATGCTCTGCAAGGTACTCCATTATCTCAGAGCTAGGCGTGATAGGGTATCCTGCATAGAATTTTAAACCAGCAGCTATAGCGGCTTCAGCGATAGCCATGTTACCCGAGGCAAAGGTCTTCCTCACTTTGAAGCCACCCCCACAAATATAGCGAAATCGGGACAGTTGTATTCACAGAGCCGGCAACCAATGCATTTCTCTATGTGTGCCGGCTCGGGAGGGCGGTAGCCGTACTTGTTTAATACGCTGGATTTAACGAGGACTTTTGTTGGGCATACACTGATGCATATACCGCATTCTTTGCACCTGTCAACTATTACTGTGACCCTGTATTTCTGGTTCTCCCTTGTGATCAATCCCAGGCTAGAATAAGTAGCCCCCATTGAGTTAACCACCTAATATTAGTATATACAAGTACTTACAATATATAAATAATTTCTATCCTGCATAAATAGTATAGAAACAATTGCTGAGGAATAAGCAATAACCCGGGTAAAAATGTGAAAATCTTCGAATAGATGCTGACCTAACAGCCGTTTCCTCCTAGGTGTTCGCTTCAATTATTTCATCATGGCTTCATGGTTGCATCGAGGGGTTCCGTCTTCCTGGAGGGCTCTCCCAGCTCACCCCATAGGCTCATGGATGGCGGTCGAGCACAACGCCGCAGATCCATCCATGCTAAAACCCATTGGGCTCAGAGCAGTGCCCCATCACCTAGGCGGATCAAGCAAACAACGATTCACCCATCAATCAAACAATATAAACCTCCTCTAAACACTAAAAAGACTTCAGCCACTTGGAACTCGATCATCGTTTTCCATGTTCCAGGAGGATCATTGAGAAGGCGTTAACTAGTTTTTCAACACTATCAGCTACTTCACTGGAGATCTCTACTCCATAATCTAGGTTCAACGGTACTACACCAACCACGTATACTTCTTTAATACCGGCATCATGGAGCATCCTTAATAATATCCCAAATGGTATTGTATGAGTTGTTGCTAGGCTGTATTTCTCTGCTAGGGAGTCTTCACTAGCTATGACTATCTCTCCTGGCTTAGCCCCCCTATATATCACTGCATCAACTATCACCAGCTTCTCCGTTCCAGCATGTAGTATTTCGCTTATACAGTTCTCCAAACCATACTCGCATTTAACGCATTCAATACCTCTTTCAACTAGTTTATCGCAGAACACCAAGCCTGCTTGATCATCCATCCTAAGAGGAGATCCTATACCAGCTACCAATACCTTACCGCTTAAAATATGTTTAAGTAGAGTAAAAAATCCCTGTGGATCAGCGGCCTCAGGTTGCGGCCTACTTTGGTGCATTACTAGCCCTTCTTAAGAGGTCTTCCCATACTTTGTCAACGTATTCCTGGAATTGCTTTAATAACTCCTTGTTCTCCGGCTTTAACAGGTGTCTGAACCTACCTTGGACCTCGATGTATTTTTCAATGGGTTGCTTTAAAGCCGGGTTCCTCGCTATCGCTAGACTTCTATCTGTCAACACATATCCCTGCTCAGGTGTCCACTCCCATAATGGGAAGTAGCATGTATCAACGGCTCTCCTCATTATCTCTACTGATATATCTGTTTCATGCCTCCATCCACGGTTGCAATCGCTTAAGGCATGGATGAATGCTGGACCATTAACCTCTAAGCCCTTTCTAACCTTCTTCATGTAATCCATCCAGTGGGCTGGTGTGGCTGTGGCAACATATGGTATTCTATGGGCCACCATTATATCGGCTATCGGCTTCTTAGCCTGTGTTTTACCCGGTATCACTTCACCGGCGGGCGATGTAGTCGTTGACGCGAATTGCGGGGTCCCACCGGATCTCTGTATACCGGTGTTCATGTAGGCTTCATTATCGTAGAGTATATATAATACGTCGTGACCCCTCTCAGCCATACCGCTTAACGCCTGGAACCCTATGTCAAAGGTCCCTCCATCACCAGCAAACACTATGACATCCACGTGATCGTATGGTAGTCTCCCGGTCTTCTTTAATGCCTTAATCGCTGATTCAACGCCTCCGGCAACAGCCGCAGCGTTCTCGAATGCTACGTGGATCCATGGCGCAGCCCAGCTTGTATAGGGGAATATTGTGGTTGCTACTTCGAGGCACCCGGTAGCGTTGACGAATATTGTGGGTCCTCTGAGAGCGAAGCTAGTTAGCTTTACTACTAGTGGTGCAGCGCATCCAGCACATAGCCTGTGACCCGGTAGTAGCACTGGCCTCTTTTGCTCAGCCAGCTGCCTGAGGTTGAAGTTTAACGGTATCTCACCCTTCCAGCCTGGTTCAAACATCCATATCTTGTATGCTTGCTCGCCTTTTTTAACAGGGAATTCTGGCAGGGTTTGAACCTTCATGGCTACTCCCTCACCCCTAAGTACCTTATCTTCCTCTCAACACTCTTGGACCCTAGGTCTTTCTTTACTTCTTCAATCATCCTGTAGACTAGTGAGGGCGGTAGGTCTCTCCCTCCTAGGCCATAGATGTAGTCGAGCAGTAGTGGTCTCTCATCGAGATCATATAGACTTACCGCTATATCCTCGTATAGCGCGCCAAATGAGCCGGGTCCTATAGCTTTATCCATTACAGCCACTATTTTAGCGCCTGAGAGTATTTTTGCTACATCACTATATGGGAATGGCCTGAACATCCTTATCTTTAGCAATCCTATCTTCTCCCCCTTCTCTCTTAGCTTCTTCACAACACTCCTGATGGTGCCTGCCCCACTGCCCATTGCAACAATCACTATGTCTGCGTCCTCCACGCCATATGCATCCACTATTCCATCACCGTATCTCCTGCCCGTTAGCTTATACCATTCTTCATTTATCTCCCTTACAACAGAAGGTACATTCTTCATGGCTTCCACCTGCTGGACTTTGTGTTCAAAGTAGTAATCGTATAGATCCAGTGAGCCGAATGTTAAAGGTCTGGCCGGGTTTAACACTAGTGGCACTTCATCGCTGAAATAGTCTACTTTAACGTTTACTAGTTTCCTCGGACCCCCTAGGAACTCGTGGACCGTGTCATCTGGTAACATGTAGAAGTTCTCTAGGGTGTGGCTCAGGAAGAACCCATCGAGATTTACAGCGACAGGTAGTTGTACACGTGGATCCTCAGCTATCTTGAATGCCTGAATAGTGGTGTCATACGTCTCTTGCACGTTTTCCACGAATAACTGTATCCATCCAGAGTCCCTCATCAGGTATGCATCGCTGTGATCATTATGTATGTTTATCGGTGCTGAGAGAGCCCTGTTGACAACCGCCATTACTATTGGCAGTCTTAGTGCTGACGCTATATATACTATTTCAACCATTAACGCTAATCCCTGAGATGATGTAGCTGTGAAAGCCCTGGCGCCAGCCGCCGCCGCACCTACGCAAGCACTCATAGCTGAGTGCTCCGATTCAACCGGTATGAACTCCGTGTGTACTAATCCATCATTAACGAACTCCGAGTATTTTTCAACAATAATTGTCTGGGGTGTTATAGGGTATGCCGCTACCACATCTACGTAGCTCTGCTTTACAGCGTAGGCTACTGCTTCATCACCATTAGCGGTTGTTAAAACTTGTTTCTCAACAGGGATCTTCGGCTTGAACATGGTTTTCTCCATCACGCTTACACCTCCTCAAACTCGGGTATCATTGATATGGCTTTAACAGGGCATTCGTGAGCACATATCCCGCAGCCTTTGCAGTAATCCAGGTTGACCTGTATTTTCTCACCATCCCATACTATAGCCATATCAGGGCAGAAGAGCCAGCAGATCATGCACTTCGTGCATTTATTATGATCCACCACAGGCCTCAACGCACGCCAGTCACCGGTTTTAACATCTGTGGATAACCTATACGCTACCCCGCCTATTGGCAGGCTCCTCCATCCCCTAGGCTCACTCATGCATCTACACCTCTATAGATTCCTCATAAGCCTTCTTTATTAAAGCAAGATTCTTTTCAGCAACAGGGCCCTTAAACCTTGCCCTCACGGCTTTCTCAACACTCTCCCATCCAACGACCTCGCCGTGCTTGAGTATTCCACCTATCATGGCTGTATTAGTTATATTAGCCCTAAGTATCTCAAGCGCTAGCTTAGATGCTGGTACAAGTATCAGCCTGTAATCACCCTTTTTAATGCCTAGTTTCCCAATAACCTGGTCAATACTTCCAGCATAATTGGTTATAATAGTACCATTCCTCTTTAAGCCGCTCACTAAGCCTGGGGAGAGGAGGGTGTAGTCTAATACTACAGCTATATCAGGCTCATATATCATACTGTGTATTTCTATAGGTTCATCGCTGATCCTAGTGAAGGAAAGCATTGGCGCACCTGATCTCTCAGGACCGAATGCTGGAAAACTTTGAGCATGACGTCCCTCCAGAGCGGCTGCCATGGCAACAATATTACTAGCGGTCCAGGCTCCCTGGCCGCCTCTTCCATGCCACCTGATCTCAATCATCATTTACTGATCACCATTTATTCTACGTGGTAAGTTTATTCATACACGAATTAATAAAGGTTTAATATTACTTGGATACCACCTATTTTTAAAGAAGGCATATTGGTTTAAAGATTCGTATCTCTGAAACACATTAAATTCAGGTCAATTAACCCGGTGTTCTAAATAAAGGCATTCCTGTTTTTGTAAAGAATATACATCGCGATGGATAAGAATAGTAATCCAGCGAGGCTCCCCGCCAGGTATAATAATAGTATCATATATACTGTTTCAACCGGTAAACCATATACCCCAGCTAGATAATTTATTTCACCCGGGTCAGGTAATGCCCTTACAACGTACCCGATCATCCATGAAAATATGACTAGGGGCAACGGTGTCGACGCATAAGCCAACATCAGACCCATTGAACGCCTCCTCCTCATGAAGTACACGGCCATTAATGATGGGAGGGCTATAAGTAATGCTGAAACAGCATATATTTGCGTATAGGTTCCAGCCAGTATGAAGAACAGTATCATCCCGTATAAATAATACCTGTACCCCTTCCTCACATACTTTATTCTATCTGTGAAATCATATGGAATTGTTTTACACCATTTTACTAGTTTCTCCAAGTCTTCAATGATTTCCCTGGTTAACTCCTTGCTTGCGGATATCTTAGATACTGTTTCTCTGGCTTTAGCACTGATAAACCTAGCTAACTCTATGTTGTCGACACTGATCTCTCTGAGGGTTAATTTAAGGGATTCGATGGCTTCCTCAATTTTTCTCTTCAATCGTGGATCGCTTAACTGTTTTAGACTTAACGATGTCTCCAACGTGTTCAACGCGTCTCTTAGTAGCTTGATGGACTCCAATGTATGGTGACCCCCTTATGAGGATGATTTTGATTGAGACGGATAAAAAAGATATGGTTTAGGTACTACTTCTTCTGAGCCTTAAGATTCTTCCAAATACACCAGGCCGACAAGCCCAGTATGAATAGCCATGATCCCAGCATGAAGACTATCCACAGCTCCATGTCTTCCACCTCTACTCGACCACTATGATCTTCCTGTTTTCGGCCAACTCCTTACCATATTTCTTTTTGATTCCATAGTATGTTTCAATCGCTCCAATGATCAATGCAAGTATTATAGCTATTCTGGCGCCCACTATCAAGGGATCTGCTTGCGCAAATACTTTTTTGTTATAATAATCTATTGTTGTCCCAACTAATAGTATTAATATGTATATTGGGGTCAGCGTCATTAATATATACTTGAACAATGATGGTACACGTATCAATGCACCAGTATGGAGCTCCTTCCATAAGTTATCTGGTTTAAACAGGTAGACTCCCACTATTACATCGAATAACCCAAGAACTACCAGCAGGTATGAGCCAACCCAGTTGTCTAGTTCGCCGAAGTATGTAAGAGAAGAGTCTAATGCCACCGGTAATCCTAGCAAGAAGTATAGTATAAATACTATGAGTGACCCAAGCCTCCTGTTGATGCCTAAGTCCTCCTCTAGTAATGCCACTAGATAATTATACATTGCTATAGCGGATGTCCACCCCGCGAAGAATAGTAGGAGGAACCATAATACGCCGAAGATCCTGCCTACATCACCTAGGGCTGTGAAGACATTTGGTAGAGCCATGAAAGCTAATCCCAGTGAGCCTTGTTTAACCACGTCTGGGCCTAGGTATGCGTATGCTAATGGTATTGCTATTGTACCGCCTAGTATTACCTCCGCTATCTCGTTGAGGGACGCTGTTGTTAAGCCTGCTAGTGCTATATCATCCTCCTTCTTAATGTATGACGCATAGTTATGTATTATACCCATTCCAAGGCTCAATGTAAAGAATATCTGGCCCGCCGCAGCTAGCGAGATAACCCAGAAGTTGCTTCTCAAGGTTTCAAAGTCCGGGTTCCAGCTGTACTGGAGCCCGGCCCAGGAGCTCCAGTCAGGTCTCACCGGTGCTCCAGTTGTCACCGATCTTATTGCTAGAATTATGGCAAAGACATAGAGCAATGGCATCATGATCTTGTTGAATAACTCAATACCTTTAGCTACCCCCCTATAGGCAGCTATAAAGAGCAGTATCATGGGTATGCACCATGTGGCAAGCACCATGCCGGTGTTAGCTATATGGTTGTTGAAGAATTCTACAGTGTTTACTCCATAGTATGACCCCGCTACACTATATATTGCGTATGCTGCTGTCCAACCTATCACATGGATGTAATAGGAGTTTAGCAATGTGGTCACGGCGAAGGCTAACATGCCTCCTATAATGCCGAATATTAATGCTGTCCTGGGCTTAACCGACTCTCTGGCCATCAGGTAGAACATTGGACCAAGCGTTCCATGCCCGTATTTACCACCATATCTCCCTATACTCCATTCAACCCACATTAATGGTATACCTAGCAACAGCAGTGCTATGAAGTATGGTATCATGAATGCGCCGCCACCGTTTGCAGCGAGTAGCCTGGGGAATCGCCAGAAGTTACCTAGTCCAATAGCGTTTCCAGCCATCGATATTATTAATCCAAACCTGGTTGCCCACGTTTCTCTCTCCCTACTCATTAGGCCCACCCAGGTATAATAATTTTATAGTATTAAGTATAAAAATATTAACTGTATTATAGAATGAATATTTCTAACCCATCAATGTTTCACCTTAAAAATAATTGAGAACATTAATCAGGGTTACCCGGTAAACGCTGTCTATATTATATCGTAGCTGTGCCGTCAAGAACTAATCTTTGGATTCAGCTTGTATCCGGTTAACTTCGTTATCAGTATGGTGCACGCATTATCACCCGACGCGTTTACAGCCGTCCTTATAGCGTCAGCCAATGGATCGATCACCATCATTATACCAATACCCTCTAAGGGTAGGCCAATCACAGATAGCACGTATGCAAGCATTATTGTCCCACCGCCAGGTATAGCAGCTGTAGCAACAGACCCGATAGTGGCCGCCATTATCACCATGCCTAGTTGGGATGATGTTAGATTTATGCCGAATAACTGTGCGATGAATAAGGCGCTGAGTGCCTGGTATAAGGCTGTCCCATCCATATTAACGGTGGCGCCTATGGGGAGAGTTATATTGAATACCTCATCAGGCACACCCATTTTCCTAGCGGCCTCCATGTTGAATGGAAGTGTGGCAGCTGATGAACGGGTTGTGAAAGCTATTAGGAAGGGTGTTAACTGAGCCTTTAAGTATACTATAGGGTTAAGCCCTCCAAGCATGACTATTATAGAATATATTACAATGAAATGGAACAATGTGAACCCGTATTGTACACCAAGGAATTTCGCGTAAGCACCCAGCATGGCTGGTCCATAAGATATCATCAGCCAGCCAGCATAACTGAACACAGCTATCGGTGCATAGTACATTATAACCGATACGAATTTAACCATGAGGGTTGACAAGAGTGATAGCATTGAAGCTATCTTCCTACCAGGCTCCCCCATAAATACTGCTGCGACACCCAGTATCATAGCGAAGATTATCATTGTCATAGAGCCGGAAACGGTTAAGAGGTTTGAAAAGTCGGGCACGAAGAATGAAAGCAGTAGATCCGGCCCGCTTGGAGGAGTTGGAGGCTGGTAACCCTTGGGTGGTTGGAGACCTACCCCGATGCCGGGCTGGAATAATACTCCACCTAGGACGCCCCAGAAAGCGGCAAGGACTGAGGTAATAATATAGAGGAACAGCATTACCGCTAATATCCTGCCCAGCTGTCTAGCACTTGCTATAGAGGATGTTGCGGCTGCAATAGTGAATAATATAAGGGGTGGGATAATTATTCTGATTAACCTAACGAATATGTCTCCTAATGCCTTTAGCCATGATGCAATAATGGATGCCGTGTCTTTTGGAACGGTGATGCTTGTAATGTAACCAAATGCTATACCTATACAGAACGCCAACAATATAGCTATTAAGAACCCATATGCTCCTCTTCTTGGGGAGGTACCCATTATATTTCACCCACTAATTATGGAATATAATATAGGGGCTTACTTATAAACATATCTTTTATTAATTAATATATATTGAAAAATAACAATGTTAAGTATATGCTAACCAAGGATCCTCAGGTATATGCCTAGATCATATATGTTCTCAAACACCTTCTTTCCCGGATTCCACTTGGCAAACCCTATTACTTCATTATCGCTGGAGTCGATTATACTGACTAATCCATCCACGGGCTCATACTTCTCTATAATGCTTTCCAATAATATATCGTTCCCGTAGAGGAAGGCCTTTACACCTTTTTCCCCAACTAGTACTGCCGCCCTGAATCCTTTCGAGGAGTATATTTTTTTAACTAGGGGAATAGAGGGCGTTATTTCTCCTTTAACTATGGTTGCCACCCATCGACCCTGGTAAATGATATTTGTGCTGGGTCCTATGGCCCCAGCGATGATACTATGTATTATGCATAAATCATTAATACAAATGTATCTTAATTCATCTCTATTAACTCTGCCAATGTATTCTTCAGGGTTAACGTTGAACGTGTTCTTAAATAGATTATAGAGCCTGGTGTACAGTGTTTTCCCAACCTTCCCCCTCTTAAACTTTATCTTCCCCTTCATGACTTAATCCTCCTGATCAGGCATGTGGTAAACCCGAATAAGCCGTGTCTATGAGGCCATACCCTGATGCATTTCTCAAGGTCCCTGGGGAACTCCATTGACCTGTAATGGATGAGCCAGGGGCTATAATTGAACAGCTTTAATTCCGGCTCAATTATCTCGATATCGCTTCTTGAATTCAGTATCCTACTAAGAACGTATTCGTTTTCCTCCGGTGCAATACTACACGTTGAATACGCTAGTACCCCGTTTTCATCTAGTAGATCTATTAATCTATCCAGCAATAATATCTCTCTTTTTGCAAGCATGGCCAGGTCTAAGATACTTGTCCGTGTTTTCCGCCTGGGATCCACAGATATCCTTCCCTCCCCACTGCATGGTGCGTCCAGGAGGATTCTCTTAAATCTTCTACCTAGTTTCCCAGGGAGGTTTAATGCATTACTCCATGCTACTACTACGTTATCTAGTTTCATCCTTAATAGATGCCCCATCAGGGTCTTTAACCGGTATAAGACATAGTCGTTAGCGTATACAATACCTTTTCCACGCTCCTTAAGGATTTGAGCCATAAATGTTGCCTTACCGCCTGGGGCGGCGCACGCGTCGAGGACGTCGCCTTCATAGTTATGTAGTAGGAGTAGTACTGGTATCAGGCTAGAGGCATCTCTATGGACATAGTAGTAGCCCTTTAAGTATTCATGTGTCGAGCCTATAGTGGGGCTTCTAGGGGTTTTAACTACCCAGAATGAGCCGGGAGCCCATGGTATTTCCTCAAGCTGGAACCCTAGGGATTCAAGCCTCTCCCTTAATTCATCGGGTTCTATAAGTAACGTGTTAACCCTGACAACTGGTTTAACAGGTTTTTCGAATGCTTCAAGAAGCTCCAGGGCTTCATCGAGGCCAAGCATCTCAAGGTATCTTTGAACCATGTATGGGAGATACCCGTATCTTAATGCCAACTCGACTGCCTGTTTAGACGGCTCCAAGTATATGTCACGGTATATCTCATAGAGTCTCAAGCAGAAAACCCCTCTTAACTCCTAAGCATACCCATTAGTGAGCGGGCATTTTCAAGCATCCAGTGATCGTTATTGAAGAACACATATACTTTCTCAGGTTTCAACCCCACTATCATCTCCGCTACCTCACGTAGCTCATCCATGGTATACTCATGCCCGTACCACGAAGATCTCCCATGCATCCTTAAGTAAATTATCCCCATAATATTGGTAATCCATGAAGCAATGGGTGCATCTATTGACACTATCACTATACCTTTATCAACCCCCCATGAGGCAACACTATTATTAAAGCATGATACATGCCTGAACTCAACAGCCATCCTGGAGGCTAGGTTGGATGCCTCATGGAATCTATCAATCTTCTCCAGGTTTTCCTTACTGCATGCGAATTGAGGAGGCATCTGGAAAAGATAGAAGTCAACGACATCATTCATCGGGGTGAATAAGTTGTGGAACCTTTCCCATATTTCTAAGGCGTCTCTTCCAAGCTTCCTGTAATGAGTTATAGACTTATGCACCTTAATACTCCATCTTATGCCCTTACCCTTCCTAGCCCATGACATCACTTGATTCCTGTAGGGGAACCTGTAGAAGCTGGCGTTTAATTCAACAGCGTTTAACCCGCTTTCCCTAATATACCAGTCCAGTGATGCTTCCTCGTTCCAATCATAGAGCCAGCCACTAGTGCCTACGTATACCTCCATTGTCCTCTCCCAGTTAAAAACCGCTTCCCTGACTATATACTGATATATAATAGTATTCTAGTAGCAATATATGTAACTACAGTGGCTACTAGGAAACCAATGTACCAGTATGAGAGCATCCTAGAAAATAACCTGGTGTTAACACTTGAGACACCTCTTCCAAGTCCAACCCCCATTATGGAGCCAACGATTATTCCAACCATACTGCTCGGTAACCCGAGCCTGGTTACGATGAGCGTTGTTTGTGCACCGGCTATGTTGGCAATGAGAGCGGTCTCAGGGTTTAATACAGTGATCTCTTCCCCAATGGTTTTCGCTACGCTAACACCCCATGTGAGGATCCCTGTGCTTAATCCCAGTGAAGAATAGGTGAGTATCAGCAGTGATTCAATATCATGATTTATCTCCCTTGAACCCAGTATAAGCATTAATGGAGCGGCGGCGTTTGCGACATCGTGTCCTCCATGTGTAAAGGCGAGGATTGCTGACGAAGCGATGAGCATTCTATTATTGAACCTATTTACAACAGCGTCTACATCTCTCACCACATGTCTGCTTCCCCGTATATTCATGTAGAGGTATATCATTATTGATGCTGTAAGGACGATGAGGATCGATGACACGGCTGTGAGAATATATATGTTCTCAAGTAACTGCTCCGGTATAGCCATATATACAGCTGAAACAATGAAGGATGCGTATAGGAGTAGAAGGGGGAGGAATATCTTTACATAAATGTTTCTTCTCGAGCGCAGATAGCTATATAGCCTATAATATATATAGCCAACCAGCAAGCCTATGAAAGGTATTAAAAGCCATAGAATAAATAACTCGATGAGTAGGCCTGTATTAACATATTCCACACCCATAGCTAAACCTATCCCTGAAATAGCTCCCACTGTAACTATGCTTATACTAAACGGCATATGCTTTCTAGTCGCCAGGAACACTATTATAAATGAGACAAATAAGGCAATGGTAAAGCCAGCGGCAATCATCCTCGAAGATATCTCTGTTACACTTATTATCTTGGAGGAAAGAGTTGACGAAATGAATCTCCCATAAGCCAGGCCCCCGATCAACTCGAAGACCGATGCAATCAACAAGGCCCTTCTTACAGGCAATGCACGTACACCTATGATTGTCCCAATACTGTTTGCAGCATTGTTTGCCCCATCAATCCACGCGAGCATGAACGCTCCCATAAACCCTGCTAAAACTATTGGATCCATGAAGTAACCCCCAGCCCTAAATATACTTGTTGCGTAGATATGATTAGATTATTAAATTGTTTAAAACCACTCCTAAATATATTTCACTGAGTTACTTACCTCAGGATCAAGGTAAACCAAGTCCATGAATAAGTATTTTGGAGGAATATCATGGGTTGGGAGCATTAAAAATATGTTGAGCAGCGAATTCCTTGCTTAAGGCTCCTATAGCTTATTTTATCACTACTCCCTTTATGCTTTGAATCCACTCAGGCGTTACCTCCTCTATGAAGGCCTTAGCTAGCAGTGATGCATTGTAGAGGTCTCTTAAATCCACTACTTCAACAGGGCTATGTATATACCTTGAGGGAATGGAGATTGTTCCAGCGGCGACACCCTCCTTGTTTAAAGCTATTATTGAGGCATCGGTTGTACCACCTGAGATCACGTCTAATTGGTAAGGTATATTCTTTTTCTCAGCAACACCTACCAGGAACTCAACCACCTTTGGATGCGCTATCAACCCACTTGCATTTCTCCCATCAACTATCTTTATGGCTGGACCATATCCTAGCCGAGTGAACCACTCGCTTTTAGCTACTCCGGGTACATCGCTTGCTATAGTTACATCTATCGCTAATGCCACATCCGGTGAGATACCGTAGGCCGATGTCCTAGCCCCCTTCAACCCTACTTCCTCCTGGACTGTTGCAACGAAATAAACGTCTACATCATGTTTCTCAAGCATTTCAAGAGCCTTTAACATAACCACGACACCAACCCTGTCATCGAACGCCTTACCGGTTATCCTGTTCCAGCCTAGCTCAGCCACCTCCCTATCAAACACAGCTATATCGCCGACTCTTATACCCATCTTCTCCACTTCCTCCTTTGATGACGCCCCCACATCTATGAAGAGTTCCCGTAGCTCTGGTACTTTCTGGGCTTCCTCCGGCTTAATTACATGGGGAGGCTTTAACCCTATCACACCCCTGTATAGTCTCCCATCCCTTGTCCTAACAACTACTCTTTGGTAGAGAAGAGTCCTCTCGAGTGCTCCACCTATAGGTATAACCCTTAGGAATCCATCATCCTCGATGTGAGAGATGAATAAGCCTATTTCATCCATGTGGGCTGCAATCATGATTTTACCAGAGCCCTTAGAGCCCTTCCTATATCCAACTACATTCCCCCATACGTCTATCCATAGTTTATCTACATGGGGCTTCATCAATTCAGCAACGAGGTCTTTCACTGGGTCTTCTCTTCCACTAGGAGCATGGAGGCTGGTTAGCTTCTTAATTAACTCTATGTATTGACTCCTCCATTCCAAGGCGTCCACCAGTGTGAATATATAGTTTACATGTGGAATAAAAATATGCCTTGATCAGCTGAAGAGGGTGCTTAATACCTTCTCTGTATCAAGTAGCTTATTATAGTTTGGTAACTCGATTACATTACTGCCTATTAACGCAGCGACCCCTCCTTTTTTATCGAAACCGTATAGAATGTACATTGAGTCTACATCAGCTCTTAGAACACCGTTTTCGAATCCAAGTAGCTTCAGTAACTCCATAATGATCTTATACCTTGTTAAACTCCCCCAATAAATACCCTCTTCCTGGAGTTCCTCCCGCTGACGGGGTAGAATTAATCCTAGAAGCATGCTTCTAAACGATATTTTTTTCTGGCTCTTATCCCGCTTACTGACTAACTCATTCATCCTATGCCTTGCAGATTCATATAGGTTTAAGAGGTATTCCTCAATGCCTTTTTTACTACAGGTATCCCTATCAGCGTTCATGGTTCTAAAGCTCTTACCCGTGTCGAGCATTATTTTCCCTGGGCTTGTTTTCGAATTATATGAGAGCAGGAGCCTAGACTCAGGTGCATTACTCTTGGAGTAATTGTGAAAGAAGCAGTCAACACAGTAAAAGGTGTCGGAATCGTATGGTTTAACAATGGCTGTTTCAACCCATACGCATTGATATATGCTTCCACATTTCTCAACTAGTCTCTCAGCAACACCTATAAAGCCCTTCACATTGAATCCCTCCATAATGTTACAGGATACTCTTCTTGATTCTCTAGAATTAGTTAGGCCTATATTATACATTTAGCAAGCCCAGTGGCGTAAATACATTCACTACAGCCTATTTCGTTACCGTAGCAGTCGAAGTTGTTTTCATCAACGTACCAGCAGTTAAACGTTGATATATTGCAGTCTGAGCACCAGGGTATGTTCTTAGAAAATTCTTTCCGAGTATTCCTGAACCTAACGTATTCAGGTTTCAACCATATATCCCTTAAATGCTCCCTCCATAGGTCGCCGAAGATGACTCTATGGATAATCTTATAGTGGTTGTTTATGAATAACGGGTGCTCGTATGCTAGATCCATGCATGGGGATACTAGTCCATCATACCTGATATATGCATAGTCTCCATCAATATAGGGGCATGTACGCTTAAGCGCATCAGCATATACACCTGGTGCATTAATGATTAATCCTTTCTCCTCTCCTTTTGCCTTAGCCTCACTCAGGATCTTCATGGTTTCTTCAAGTATGTTCTTTCTCTCTAATGCCTGTCTAATATTGAATGTGTTTAAACTATATCCCTTCTTCATTACCTCATCATATATTTTATTATATATTACACGCCACTCTAACTCCTGACCCGAGTACTGGTTCTTAACGCTCTCTCTAAAAGCCATGCTAGATATTTTCTCCCATTCTTCTAGGCCAATACTCTCTATAAGTCTAACAGGGTATTCGCTTGACAAGCTGTAAAGGATTTGATCTGCCAGGGTACTCGTGTATGTTATCAAGTGACTTATAGTTAGCTCGTTGATCCCCAGCTCTACAGCCTTGTCGACCAGACTGGGTAGCTCTGCTAGGTTTTCACGCATTAACACGGTTGCTATACTTATCTTGCCACCGTATTTGCTAGCTATCCTTGTCGATGTAGCTAGATGCTTGAAAAGAGAGTATTGTGAACTACCTACTCGTATCTTGTTTAACTTAACAAGGTCGCTACTATCAATGCTGAACACTAATTCATTAAGCCCATTTCTAAATAATTTGTCGACAAGCTCCGGTGTAGCTAGGGAGCCATTTGACACCATTAGTATATATGTTGAATCACCATGTTTTTCCCTGTATTCCTTGATAAAGGTTGGAAGCTCTGGATGTAGCAATGGCTCACCAAACCCGTAGAGTGCCAGTCTCTCTAATGTATTATCGATTTCATCAATTATTTTACTGAAGAGCCTAGGGCTCAGTAAACCATATTTCTCGCCTTTCCAGGTTCTCCTTACACACATTATACAGTTGAAGTTGCAGTTATTGGTGACCTCTATCTGTAGACTACGTGGCGTTTCACCCATTAATACTATCCACCTGCTATCGGAGGAAATATAGCTATTACATCCCCATTCTTAAGCTTTAACTCCTCGATAAACTGTATGTGTCTGCCATTTACGAGGATTATCCTATCACTTCTATATCCATCACTTGTCAGGACTTCATCAATGAAGTCTCTGCCGAGGATTTCACCAGCTTTCTCAATAGCCTCCCTAAACTCGCCATCCTCTACTTCAACTTCTATCTCGCTTACACCATATTTCTCTCTAAGGGAAGCAAATAAGCGTATTTTAACCTTGGCCAAGAGAGATCACCTTCCAGTGGTTCCAAAAAGCTTCAAAAAAAGCTTAGAGTTCTATTCCAAGCTCCCTGAGTTTCTCAGGGGTTGGGATTCCATTTACCCATCCTCTTAACTCATAGTACTCCTTTAACATTACGTCTAGTTCAACCACTTGCCCCTTGGCAGGTCCTTCAGGCATGGGCTCTCTTAACAGTCTAGGTGGCAGTGTATCGTCTTTAGCTGAGAACCCGTAGAGGGACATTATATATCTCTCTAGGTTGTATATTCTCTCACCAATGGTCATAACATCATGCTCTGTAAAGCTGAATCCTGCTATTGTGTTGAATAGTCTAGCATAGTCTCTAGCACCTATCTCGAATGTGGTGAAGAGGCAGTTGACAGCTGAGTTCACGACTGATGTTAGATCCTGGAAGATCTTAACAAGTTTAGCCTTCCCATGTGGGCTCAATGGATCTGTTTTCTCGGGTAGGCCAAGTACTTCTGAGGCTATAGTGTATCCTGATACATGGCAACCCCCTCTGTTAGCGGTTGCATAGTTTAACCCGATTCCTTTTACAGCTCTTGGATCGTATGCCGGCATCTCTAATCCCTTAACACTCATGCTCAGCTCTGGTGCACCATACATCTCTGCAAGCCTCTTGCTTCCAAGGGCGAGCTTTGCTCCAAATCCAACTCTATAGGCTGTCCTCCATACACTGTCGACTAGTGCAGCTGGATTACTGAATCTTAGATCCATACCCTCTAGATCCTCGCTGGGTATTAATCCCTTCTCATAGAGCTCCATGGCTGTAGCAATGGTTGCACCCATACTTATAGTGTCTAATCCTAGCTCGTCACATAGATGATTTGCCTTTATTATTGCCTCGAGATCCATTACACCGGTATCATTGCCGAGTGCCCATATGGACTCATATTCCGGGCCCTCACTGTATAGTACCTGGTACGGCCCGAACTGTACACGTGTCACCCTGCCGCATGCTATCTGGCATCCCCAGCATGGTCTGCGCTTTATAAGGTATTTTGACGCCAGGGTTTCACCACTTATCTTGTCTGCCTCAGGATTGTAGCCGTACTGCCAGTTCTTATAGGGTAACCCCCCGATCTGGTTTATTATGTTCACCAACACTGCTGTACCATACTGTGGCAAACCGCCTCCAGTGACAGGGTTTTTCCTTATTCTCTCAGACATTTCAGCAACAAGCTTCCTGTACTCCTCCGTATCAGCTATTCGGGGCTGGTTGTCGCCTGCTACAACAATTGCTTTGAGCTTCTTTGAACCCATTATAGCTCCAACACCTGTTCTACCGGCTGCTCTATGTTCATCATTGATTATTGCTGCAAATAATACCTTGTTCTCGCCAGCTGGACCAATACATGCCACACTGGTGTTTTTATGGTTAACTCTCTTCTTGAGTATGCTTGTTGTGGTAAAGGTGTTTAATCCCCATAGATCACTAGCATCACGAATATCGACGTGTCCGTTCACTATTTCTATATAAACCGGTTTCTCGGCTTCGCCCTCGATGAACACCATGTCGTATCCAGCAAACTTTAAGAATGGGCCGAACTCGCCACCACTATTCGCACTTGCCACCGAGCCTGTGAGTGGGCTCTTTAAAGCCATTACATGATATCTACCTGGAGAGGGAACACCAGGTATACCAGTAATAGGGCCAGTTGTAAATGACAACACGTTTTCTGGTCCAAGTGGGTCTATATCTCTTGGTGAAAGACCTTTGTTCATATATTCCTTTAAGTATTTCTTGTATAGGACATAGAGCGCGTATCCTTTTCCACCAATGTATTTTTCAGCTATACTTGGATTAATGGGTTCTTCGTGTATGGTTTTATCTGTTAGATTAATGAATAGTATTCTACCGGTATAACCTCCTTTCAAATATTTCACCATGTATAATTGTGTTCCCCAGATATATATGCCTTTATTTTCTTTCTTAATTAAAAATTCCTGGGACACTGTATAGCCTACTTCATGATAAATTCCAATATTAATTATAGGGGATATAGTCTATTCTCCATTATTATATTCATGAGATTACAGTTGAAAATCCTATCCTTTTAGCAAATATAATATATTAATAATATTAATTAGGGAGCATTGCTCATAGAGTAATACAGCCCCAAACTCGTCAGGGGGTTTTAATGGGTTTTTATAGTAATGTGAGCAAAATCCTGATCGATGGTGAACTGCTTATTGAGAAAGAAAGAGAGCTCAGGATCATTATTGCATCAATACTCGCTAAGGGACACATGATA
Source organism: Desulfurococcus sp. (assembly GCF_038881575.1). Lineage (GTDB taxonomy): Archaea > Thermoproteota > Thermoprotei_A > Sulfolobales > Desulfurococcaceae > Desulfurococcus. The sequence continues at coordinate 44,392 of NZ_JAVZPN010000006.1, forward strand.
ATGGAGGGTGTCCCGGGTGTTGCTAAAACCTATACTGCTAAAGCTGTTTCAAAACTCCTTGACTTAGAGTTTAAACGGGTTCAAATGACTCCTGACCTGCTTCCATCGGATATAATAGGCTACTATGTGTTCGACCAGAAAACCGGGGGGTTTATCGTTAAGAAAGGACCTGTTTTCACTAATATTCTTTTAGCTGACGAGATCAACAGGGCCTCCCCTAGAACACAGTCAGCATTGCTTGAGGCTATGCAGGAGAGGCAGGTGACTATTGAAGGCGAGACATATAGGCTCCCGGAGCCCTTCATAGTTATAGCAACAATGAATCCCCTCGAGATGGAGGGTGTGTTCCCGCTTCCAGAGGCACAACTGGATAGATTCCTCGTTAAAGTGGAAACCAGTTATACTTCTCACGTAGGCTTGGTTAAAATACTTAAGAGAGCCGATGAGATCGAGAAAGCCATCAACGAGCTTAAACCAGTTGTCTCCCGCCAGGAGATACTAGAGGAGATTAATAGGGTTGCAAGTATTAAGGTGGATGAGTCAATCTATGACTACGTTGCCTCAATAATCGAGGAGACCCGTAGGCATCCGGCAGTGAGACTCGGGGGCTCGCCTAGGGCTGGGATAGCATTAATCAAGCTGGCTAGGTCGCTGGCGTACATTGATGGGAGAAACTATGTTATACCCGATGATGTCAAGGAGGCATGTAAACCCGTGCTACTGCATAGATTAATCCTTAAGCCCGAGTATGAGGTGCAGGGGCTGAGCGTTGAAAGAGTAATTGATGATGTCTTATCAAGGGTTAAGGTGCCCTCTCCATGAAGAGCCTGCTCATAATATCTATAGCCTTGGTAATTATTACCGCGTCGACTCCTCTAGTACCTATTGCCGAGGACAGGCATACAGCGGGGTTCCCGAATCAGCTGGATTCCCCTATAAGCATGGATGAGTTAATACGTGAACTATATAATGCATCGATAATACCCTTGGGATCCAGCCTGAATGAGGCAAGTATTTCGAGTCTACTGGATAATCTCACAAGAAGCGGGTTATTGAATGAGACATATAGGAATAAACTTAGTAGAATATTATTTGATCCCCCTGAATCACTTGTTGCCAATATAAGTAACCCCGAGTTGCGTCTACTACTCGGCAAGCTAATTGGCAAGGAGAATATATCATATGATGAGTTATCCACTATACTTAAATACGTGGATACCTTGAAGGCCACCAATAGTCTAAGCCTTGAGGATGAGTTGATAACCTATAGGATTCTCTCCGAGCTCTCAAGTAGAAACCAGTTGGGTGATACAGAGGTACCTGGTAGAATAATGTCAACTCTAATCAATATACTTGGATTAAACCATATATCATTAGAGGAGACCACGGGGAATATATCGGTAAGCATGCCACGCGTTAATTTACCGGGTGTAGTACTGCCTGGTATGAAGCAGGGGCTACCGAGTCTGAATCTACTGGTTCAAGGTCCTTTATGGCCTGGATTACTTGGAGTATTTATTGCTGTCTTCACAATAGTATTGATTGCGGCTACTAGGGGAGACAAAATCATTGGGGTGGTAGGCAAAATCTACTCGGGCATCGTACTAGGGGGAACAAGGAGGTATAGTTATGGTGAACCAGGGGACTGTATCTCAGCATACTGGTTCACTGTAGCTATGCTGGCGAGTAGATATAGGGTCTTGAAGACGCCTTTTGAAACACATAGGGAGTATCTTGAGAGACTCATGCATAGGGTTCCACCCGAAATAGCTGGGCTGGTTGGAGAGATCACTAGGTTATATGAGGTTTGTAGATTTGGAGAATCCATGAGGAAGGGGGAAGCTGATAGGGAGGCGATTGAAAAATATCGTGAATTGGTGAATATAATTGAACATAGCTAGGCTTGTAATCGAGGTTGGCAGGAGGTTGGTTGCACTGGCCATATTTTACGATGCACTAACTATACTGGTAAGCCATATGTTCCCCAATGGTTTGGGCATGGTTGTTTTAATAGTCACTATATTACTAGCGGCTTCAATGGCTTTAATAGGAAGTCTCACGGTATATATTCTAGCCGTATTATTGGTTACATTATTCTCCATAATGATGCACTCTATTCCAATCGCCTCGATCACATGTTTACCAGTACTTCTACTACTCGATACTCTCTCGAGTATTTACAATGGTGGCGAGTTATCCTGGTCTGGCCTTAGTTCCATGGATATTGCTAGAAGTCTTGCATCATTGCTTCTACTATATACACCAATGCTCCTGGTATCAATGCTACTAGCCTATGTCTCATGGATACTGGTTGAGAGCATAGAGAATGCATTTCTGAGTACAGCTGTGACTAATCCACTGGTTTCACGTATAGTGTTATCCAAGGTGTTCATTACAGCTCTAACAATCATACTAGTGATCTACTTCTACCGAGTGCTTAAAGCAGGAGTTGAGGTAACTGCTTTATTTCTTTTCGCGACTAGTGGGCAAGCCGTTAAGGAGCTTGCTAGGGAATCAGATGTAGATCTCGTCTTTTCCCCACCGTTTTCATGGTTTTTAGAGCTCCCCATAGTCTTCCTTATATATCCATTTTTCTACACTATAATCTACGATATCTACTTGCAATTGATTCTTAGAGACACACTGGGCTCTATGCCGCAGGGTATCGCATTGTTTCTCCAGTTCGCAACCGGTTTACTCGCATTCACTCTCTCAACAGCTCTGGTTAGAGACTTCATCGATCCGGGGGTTCTTAGAGGTGTAGAGATCGATGGAGGGAGAGGCCTAATTATTAAACCCTTAATATTCACTCTATTCATTTATCTGACCTCGGTGATGCTAGCATTAAGGAGTGGCTATCCCATCATTGATTCATTGCTTAGCCCGAGTTTCAGCGAGCTCGCCGGCTTAATCAGTTCCAACTACATTGATTCAAGCTCCTTCTTTATTTCATTGCTGAGTGATGTATTAAGAATACTGGGGATTGTTACATGAGTAGCGGACAGGGGAGGTCGAGGGCTGGTAGGATGGGTTTCCAAATACTTATAGCACTCGGTGTTTCAGTTTTACTTGTATCACTTATCCTCATGATCCAATCGATAGGATATATGGAGGGAGCCATGGTAGGTGCTTCATTATTAACTGCGCTGATAGGTTTCTCCCTCCTCTCGGCTTCACTATATATATTGAGGCTGGCAGCATATGTCTACGCAACTGAGAAGAGGGGGGAGAGTGGGGAAAAGGAGGAGACAGGGGAGAAGTAGTCTAGTCACTGCATCCATAGTGCTAGCACTTGTCTTCATAGGTTTAATAGCCCTTGTTGAAAGAGGACCAATTGTCCCAGGGTTCCCGGTTGGTGCATCCCCATTTAACCCGTTATCTTTTGGTACACTGGGGTTAGTTAAGGATCTCGAGCATTACTACACTGTTAGAATCGCTAGCTCCATGGAGGATCTCAATAGATTAACCGGTGGCAAATGTATATATGTCGTGATATCGCCGGAGAAGCCTTTTGCAGCCAGTGAAGCCGAGTATATAGTGAAATCACTCAGCGAGAGATGCAGGGAGGCAGTAGTTCTCATTGGGGACGAATCAACTTATTCAAACGGGCTCTTGGAAGCGTTGAATACAAGTATCAGGGTTACCGGTAGCAGGATATACGTGGGTCAGTGTAGTGATATGGCATGCGGGTACTCGCCGTATCCACGTGCCCGGCTAATCCTTGGAAACAGGTCGTTCAACCTAGTTCTAGATAAGGCATCCAATCTCATTGGCAGGGGGATTATGTGGGGGTATATTACCGAGGGATGTGTTGTGACATTGCCTGGTGCAGGGGGCTTCGAATGCAGTAGTATCACGGTTGGAGCTAACGAGATCATTGAGGCGGGAATTCAGGACCCTGTTGTAGCATTAGAGGATCACGGTTCACGTATACCGGTCTACGTGATAGGGGATGGTTCGATATTTCTTAACCAGGTGATTAACTCGGGGAATCACAGCGAGTACAAGGTGTTCGTGTTAGAGTTATTCCAGTATTTATGTGGAGGGGAGAGCGGGTGTATTATTGTATTTGACAACATGCATTATGAAACAATCAACGCATTCAACCTACTAGTGAATCCAGGCTTAATTACGGGGGCTGGAGCTGGTTTAAGTGATATACTCTATGTATTCTCCCTTATACTTGCAACAATTATACATCCATCATTCTGGATGCCCCTGGTATTCAAATTTGTCGATGAATTATTCTCCTCGTTCCTAGCCAACATGTTTCTAGCTATCCTCGTATTACTAGCGGTCACCATAGTTGTGGACAAGTACTTAACGAGGGGCATTGTTTTCAGGGGGGATGAAGTGTTAAGGGAGCAGGTTGAGAGAGATATTACAGTGTTTGAATCAGTGAGGAGGAAGATAATTGAGAAGAAGGAGAAGCTGGGTAGGGATGACTTCCTAAACATCTATTGGCTAGCAAACCAGGTGTCAACCATGATACTAGGGGTTGAAGTATCCAGTCCAGCCTTCATTGAGAGAATATCACAGTACGTGGGGAGGGATCTAGCTAGCTCGTACTGGAGCTACATGAATAAGCTATATAGGAGAGCGACAGGGGAGTCTTGGAGACCGCTTATAGTGAGATGGCATAGTGAAGCACTTAAAGCCTATAGTGAAACCGAAAAAATACTTTCACTCATTACATCAAGGCTTCAGATAGAGGATTATAGAAGGCTTCTAGCGGGGATCTAAATGGCTATCTATGCTACAACGAGGCTGAGGCTCTACATGTTATCTACGGCCCTGCTTCTAGCTGGAGCCATAATAGTTGACCCAACTTTCCTGGCTCCAGCCCTACTACTCCTCTCTCTCCCAGTGTTCTCATACATGGCTATAGAGTTAAACTATAAAATCCTTAAGAGCATGGAGGTCTCAGGCTCAGTTACCATGGAATCCAATGGGAGGTTCTTCGTCGAGTACACTATTATAAACCCTACTAGAATACCTATTCTGCCAGTTGAGTTCGGCATACAGTATAGCGAGCTGATAAAACTAGTCAAGGGATCAAAGAGGGGCTTATTAATAATACCACCTAGAGCAAAGGTTAAGCTAAGATTCTCCTTTCACGGCAGATTAGGCGAGCACGTTGTCGGCCCGCTTAAAATAGTTCTAAGGGATCTCTTCGGATTCTATAGATCGAGCGATGAATATCTTGGAAAAGCACTAGTGGTTAATATACCTCCCACCGTGGAGGAAGTCGTTGTCAGGAAACTACTCATATATGCGAGGAGTACTGGGCTCGTTAAATCAAGGATCCCTGGGGATGGAGTCGAATTCTATGATATACGGGATTATTCACCGGGTGATGAAGCGAAGAGAATAGTCTGGCGTATCTATGCTTCAAGAAGAATGCTTGCCATCTGGGAGCCTGAGAAGGAGGCGTTTCAACCAGTGTTATTCATACTTGATGGAACAAGAGAGATGTGGAGCGGTCCAATGGGTCAATCCATGATAGAGCATTCAGCGAGGATCATATCCTCCATAATATACTATCTAGTTAAAAGAGGCTACTCTGTCTCAGCAACCGTCTTCAATGAGTCACTAGTGTACACCAGTGGGAGACCCATGCATGGATATCACGGATACATGGAGGCTCTTAGAGCGCTCTCCAAGATAAGGTTTGAGGAAGGAGATGAATCATATAGACGTAAGGCGTTATCAGGAGTACTCTCATACACGTATACCAGGATTCTCCCAAGAGATAGAAGTATAATATTTCTCTTTACACATCTCAGGAATGCCATTATAGATGAAATAGCTGTATGGAATAACTTATACAGGGATAAAGGTCATATCCTCTACATTGTCCACCCCCTTATAACAGCCTATGAGTCAGATAGCAATGTACCTGAATGGGTTGCGAATATATATAGGGTGAAACTAATAGAGAGCCTTCGAGAAGACATGGCAGTAATCTCCAGGGCGCGTGGGAGAGGGTTGAAGGTAATAGCTGTTACCCCTGATCTAATACCCCAGAGGGTCATGGATATTATTGAGAGGTATAGCTCGTAGAGTTAAATAATCTAACAACAAAGTATAAATACGTTTCAATAATAATTATTCCATGGTAGATAACTATGATGTCCAAGCATCCTCTTGACTTACCATTGAACAGGAAGCTTACACTCGATGAAATCATGGAAGCATTAAGGCTATCCATAATAGCCGAGCTAGATGCGGTGAACCTATACCTTCAACTAGCTAGATCTATAGACGATGAAAAGGTGAGAAGAGTATTTGAGGACATAGCTAACGAGGAAAAGACGCATGTAGGCGAGTTCCTAGCGGTATTGGAGTCGCTGGATCCCCAGCAGGTAGAGGAGTTGAAGAAGGGGGCTGAGGAGGTCAGGGAGCTAACCGGTATAAGTAGCCCGCAGGGGCGGGGAGCTATAGGTGTTGACGCGAGGAATAATGATGAATCAATCACTAGTGAAGACCCCAAAGGCATAGAATTAGTGGGTAAGATATTCCTCAACATAGTGAATGAGACCAGGTCTTTACGCAAGTACATACCCGTAGTGGATTTGGGAAAAGGCGTTGAAAGCGTGGTCCTCGAGAAAACCGGGGAGACCCTACAGCGTATAGTAGTACCCTTGAGAGAGCTATCAGTATACTTCAGGATCACTCAAAGAAGCCTGGAGTACTCATATAGAACCAAGACCAATATTGATGCACCAGACATGTATCAGGCTGCGCTTAAACTAGCCACCATGGAAGATTCACTGATAATAGGATCCATTCTAGACTCCAACGATGTTTCAAGGAGTAAGCTTAGTGATTGGCGGACTGAGGATGCACCAGTTATTGATGTAGTAAACGCTGTTAACAAGCTTTACTCCGCCGGGGCTACCAGGCCATTTATACTGGTGATCAACCCGGCTAACTATGTTAACATGGTTAAATCAACTGGTAGAATAGGGCTCACCGAGCTTGACAGAGTGAGGCAGATAGTGGATCACATCGTTGTCTCACCGGTAATAGGGGAGGATAAGGCCATAGTGTTATCTGCTAAGCCATACGTGATTGATGTGGTGACCGGTGGAGATATCTCCGTGGACTATATCGGGCCAGAGAAAGATATGCATGTATTCAGGGCATGGGAGCTGATAGCTTTGAGAATAAAATATGGAGGAGGCATAATAGTGCTTGAGAGGTAGGTGTGAAATGAGCCAGGAACTGGCTACTAGGCTATCTGTCTACTCTAAAATAGAGGAGGAATATGCTAGAAGGCTAGTAGAGCTGGGTGAGTCGCTTAATCACCCGGTTTTAAGAGCGATATTTCTATCTATAGCTAGAGACTCGGAGAAGCATGGAATGATATACAAGGCCCTCTCAGAACTCATATCTAATCCACAGCCATTTATAACTGAGAAAGAGTTTGAGAATATTAAAAAAGTGATATCAAACCATATAGAGACAGAGGCCAAGATGCTCGAGGTTGTTGAGGAATTACTCCATGAAGCAGAGGACTCACGTGTAAAGCTATTACTGGCCGCTATAAGGGACGATGAGGTAAAGCATCATGCCCTACTAGCTTCAATAAGGGATAAGCTGGCCTCACTGGAAACATTGACAGAGCAGAAATTATGGGATATGGTTTGGAAGGAATCCCCGTGGCATGGTACGCCCGGAGGATAGTTATTGAAAAATACTTAGGGAGACTATTTTATCAATGACTCTATTAAGCCAATTATTTTATCCCTAAACCTTTCCTCTTCACCAGCCTTAAACTCTACTACCCCTACGACTTTGAAGCCTTGAGTATTCATCATCTCCTCTAATATTTTACCTGCTTTACCTCCCCACCCATACTGTGCTATAATTGCTACCTTCTTTCCTCTCGGGGTCTTCCTGGTTATCAGTGATGCTATATGCTTCATCAATGGATATAGGTCTGAATCATAAGTTGCTGATGCCAGTATTATGTTTTCAGCATCAAATGCTTCACCAATCACATCGCTGATATTAGGTCTATTGGAGTCGGTGAATCCAATTATATCTATATCCCGGTTCAAGCTTGAGAAGTATTCTTTAATTATTTTAACGGTTCTCTCGATGAATCCATACATTGACGTATATATGAGCAGGGTTTTACCTTGCTCTGGCTCTCCATGTCCCCATGACTTATATTTCTTGTACATGTAGTCTAAGGGGTCTCCTCTGAGGAGAAGTCCATGAGATGGAAGTACCAGGTTTGGAGCCACGCCTCGTGATGCCAGTTTATCAAGGTTTTTCACAGCCCACTCGTAGTGGATCCCTATAACGTTGGCGAAGTATTTCTTTGCGTACCATATGTATCTCTCATAGTCTTCCCCGCGGAGTTCGTCTGCCCATATTTCCTTAAATACACCGTAGGAGCCAAATGCGTCGCATGTGAGCAGTATCTTTCCGCTGGTTATGTAGGACATTATTGTCTCAGGCCAGTGGAGCCATGGCGTGTGATAAAATATTATTCTTTCATCACCGAACACTATTTCCTCTCCATCTTTAACAGGCCTGAACTTCATTGAGATGTTGTAGAATGATTCAGCCATACCCTTAACCAATGGGTGGCCGAGTACTATTGGATCCGTCTTTTCAATTAGTGTTTTAAGTATCCCGGAGTGATCCGGCTCCATGTGGTGTACAACTATATACCTAACATCTCCCAGGTCAACTATGTCTCTAAGGGCTTCGAGAAACTCATTTCCCCACCCTATCTTCCAGGTGTCAAACACTATTGCGCCTTCGTTACCCGTATAGATATAGGAGTTATACATTATCCCCTCTGGTATCTCCCATAACCCTTCAAAATACTTGGTACGTGTGTCTTTGAAGCGTAACAGGTACAGGTTGCTTGTTAACTTAAATACATTATATTCCATCATGTTCCCCATCCATAAGCAGTGTTAGTAATCAATGTCTCCCAGGAAGGTTTTAATAATGATTTCAGTATAAAAAACAATTACTTTGAGGGTTTCGCGGCTCTTTCAAGCCAGGAACGCGCTTCCTTTACTTCTTCGGGCGGTACCTTTCCCTCCTCGTAGCATAGCCACCAGTCGAAGCACTTATACTGCTTGATCCTCTCCTTTGCTTCCTGTATTGTTGAAGCTGGTGGAACGATTAATCCATCCCCGATTAATTCATTGTTGGGCCATCCAGCTGGCACAGCCCTCTTATACTTGTCGTTCAACTGTAACGCTTTTACCAGTCTCAATATCTCATCTATGTTGCGTCCAGTCTCCTGTGGATAGTAGATTACAGCCCTTATGATACCGTTTCCATCAATAATGATTACTGCCCTAACGGTATGTGTAGCGCTTTGGGCATGGAGGAATCCAAGCCTCCTCGATACTTCACCATTTGGGTCAGCTATTATTGGGAACGGTATTTCAACACCTAGTTTCTCCTGGATCCACTCAATCCACTTGATATGGGAGAAGACGCTGTCAACGCTTAGCCCAAGTAACTCAGTATTCAGTTTCTTAAAATCCTCGTATCTCTTTGCGAATGCCACGAACTCAGTGGTACAGACCGGTGTGAAGTCGGCTGGGTGACTGAATAATACGAGGTACTTACCCTTATAGTCATCGGGGAGCTTCTTCTTGCCATGCGTGGTCACTACTTCCATCTGAGGGAATGGTTCGCCTATTAATGGGATTTGCCCAGGCATTTACACCACCAAATTCATAAAATATACTATAATGGTTTATAAATTTTTCCATATATCGTCTTTATTTAATCAATTATTTAGCATCTAATACTTCATAGAGAGATAATACACCCTTATTTGAAAAATATAACCCAGGTGTAAACATGAAGACTATAAAATGCCCGGTGCAGGGAAGGCTTCTATCTTGGATCACCCTATTCTAAGCTACTTGAAAACGGGGCACTATGGAAAAATTTATTAATATGTAATTATTAATATGAGCATATAAATGATCATGTGATCGGGTACCAGCATAAAATGACAGAGGTGTATACACCTTTGGCAACACCTTATGAGGCGCCTCAGGGCGAGTCGTTATTCTCTTTATTCATGCCATTCAATGCACAGGTACGTGACCCCATATACGGCTATATAGACTATGTAAAGGGGTTTGAGGACGAAGTCATAGACTCATGGGTTCTACAGAGACTTAGATATATCTATCAACTACAAGCAGCCCACATGATCTACCCTGGTGCAACGCATTCAAGGTTCTCCCATTCGCTTGGAGTTATGTATTCATCCTACAAGTATATATCATTCCTCATAAGGTCCACAGTAGTGTCGAATATTTCGGATAGCTATAAGAAGAAGTTGGCCACGTATCAAAAGGAGTTAATATATGCATCGCGGTTACTCGGCCTCCTACACGACATAGGTCACGGGCCATTCAGCCATGCATTCGATAGATACGTGTATAAATCGAGGAACTTCCTGGAGTATAGGGTAGGCAATCACGAGGTAATGGGGTACCTGCTCTACCGTGATGCCTTAAGAGATGTTATTGAGAAAACGGCGATGAGGGAACGTGAAAGAATACAGGTTGATCCAGAGCTACTAATACGCATACTGGATGAAGGCTTGAAGCCCCCCAGGGGGATGAGGGAATTCACAGATCTCTATGTCAAGGGGCTTCTCAAGGACGGCGACTTCTATGATCCTCATGCAGTTGAAGGGTTGAATAATATTGTAAGGCTTATTGTAAGGGATTACGTGTATACCAGTGATATAATGGATTACCTCAGAAGGGACAGTTATTTCACCGGTGTACCTGTTGGAGAGATCAATGATGAATGGATAATAAGGAACTCCTATATTGTCGAGAAAGATAATACATTAATACCAGCAATATCTACGAAAGCACTTGATGAAATAGCAAGGCTGTTTGATGCGAGGAAGATAATGTATAAAAATGTATACCTTCACCCAGTCAACCAGGCTTTCATCGAGACTGTTGGGCTACTTCTTCAGTGTGTTAGAAGTGATATAATAGAGATTCTCTCAAGGATTATAGAGAAGGGTGATGCAATAGCTTACCTCGCTTTAACCGATCACTACATGTATTCACTCTTCAAGAAACTCCTAGTGGAGAGCCCTGGTAAACTGGAGTGTGAGAATAAGGAGCTAGCTAGGAACGCGTTGGAAAGCTTATTCATTAAGAGGAAACCCCTATGGAAAATGGTTAAACGGATATCAATGGATCTCAGGAAAGCCGGCCACTTATACGGCAGATTCGGGGATGCACTACAGAGACGCATAGAGGAGGAGATATATGGTGAGATATCTAGTTGGCTACGGGATAAGAATATAGGGCCCGACGACTTGAAGATAATATTTGACAAGATAGATGTATATCCATCAGCTGGAGCCGAAGTATTAAAGACTATAGAGGTAGTTGAGCTTAAAGACGGGAGGATAATAGAATTCCACTCTAAGTCCCTCGAGGAATTTGCAAGAGAGTCCGGGTTAATACCCGAGGCATTGATCACGGTTTATGTGAGCAGGATAAAGTATAATGAATTATCTGGTGAGGAATTAAGGAAGATCAGCGAGATAGCGACCAGGATAATCGAGGACGCGGTGAAAGGTAGATCTAGCGAAGCCCCTGAAACAAGCTAGTGCATTGGCAAGTTTTATTTTATTCCACTTGTATTCAGAGAATAAAATGCCGGCTTAATGAGAGTGGGTTATTTAATGAAGGTATCAATATTGTTACCAACATACAATGAGAGAGAGAATATAGGCATACTCATCCCTTTAATAGATAGTGTTCTAAGAGGTGAAGGGATCGAATACGAGATCATTGTCATAGACGATAACAGCCCCGATGGCACAGCCGAGGAGGCTTTAAAGCTTTCATCTAGGTACAACGTTAAAGTCCTTAAGAGACCCGGTAGACTTGGGTTATCCTCAGCCATTCACGACGGGGTTAGATATTCCAGTGGTGAAGTAATTATAGTCATGGACGCGGATCTACAACATCCCCCGGGATACATCCCCATGCTTCTCAAGAGGATAGGGGAGTGCGATATCGTAGTGGCATCGAGATATATACCTGGAGGGAGAAGCGAGGGTTTTCCACTCGTTAGAAGAATTGTTTCAAGGGGCTCGATTCTACTTGCCCATTTAATAGTCCCGGGAACAAGAAGGGTGAGAGATGCAGTAAGCGGGTTCTTCGCTGCTAAGAGGAGTGTTTTATCTAGGTGGAGGCTTCTAGAGCCCTACGGTTACAAGGTCCTTGTGGAGATTCTTGGAGAGCTCCAGGATGTAAAAGTATGTGAGGAGCCCATAGTATTTAAAAATCGTGAGAAGGGGTCCTCGAAGCTTACGGTTAAGGTTATTCTCTCATATATTAAGACAATCTACAGGCTGAATCCACGCGTATTCCTAGGCTACGTGTTATTGACTTTGACTATAGTGTTACTTCTCTCAATAATACTATTAGCTATATAGCTATGTTTTTATTTTGGTTAGATTGTATCTTTCAAGATACTGAGTTAACCAAGCATTAACGAGGATGTAGTTAATGAGTGGAAACACAGAGTGGCTTTTACAGGGGGGTTATAAACCCCGGGAAGTCGAGGAAAAAGTACTTAGATTCTGGGAATCCATGAATATTTACAGGCTCGTTAAAAAGGAGAATGAGTCTCATGCTAAGAGATTCAATTTCATTGATGGTCCACCCTATCCCTCAGGTGAAATACCACATATTGGCACAGCATGGAATAAGACGCTTAAGGATGCCGTATTAAGATACAAGAGGATGAAGGGTTTCAGAGTATATGACATACCCGGGTACGATTGCCATGGACTACCAATAGAGGTAAAAGTAGAGCAGAAACTCGGTGTAAGTGTTAAGAAGGAGATCGAGGAAAAGATAGGTGTCGAACGCTTCATAGAGGAGTGTAAAAGGCTCGCCCTCTCCAATGCTAAGGCTATGACTAAATGGTTTAAAGAACTCGGTGTCTTCATGGACTGGGATAATCCATACCTGACTCTAAGAGACGAGTATATCGAGGCCGAGTGGTGGCTCATAAAGAAAGCACATGAAGCTGGGCTTCTTGAAGAAGAATATAGGGTAGTGCATTGGTGCCCTAGGTGTTCGACAACCCTGGCTGAGTACGAGTTAGAGTACCGTGAACTAGAGGATCCAAGCATATATGTGAAGTTCAAGGTTGAGGGCGAGGAGAACGAGTACCTGGTGATTTGGACGACTACGCCATGGACTCTCCCAGCCAATACCTTCGTGATGATTCACCCTGGTGAAGACTATGTAAAAGTCAGGGTTGGCGGGGAAACATGGATTCTAGCCAAGCAGAGACTTGAAGCAGTGATGCGTGAAGCCGGTGTAAAGGAATACCAGGTCGTAGAGGAGGTGAAGGGGTATCAGTTGGTCGGGTTAAGATATAGTCACCCACTCACCGATATTGTGCCTCTACAGGAGAAGCTGAGGGAACACCATGTAGTATTGCCGGCCCCGGAGTTCGTGACAATGTATGAGGGTACAGGGTTAGTGCATGCTGCGCCAGGTCATGGTTTCGAGGACTTCATTGTAGCTAGGAGGAATAATATTGAGTTTGTTGCAAGTCCGATCGATGATGAGGGCAGGTTTACTAGTGAGGCGGGTAAATATACGGGTCTCCATGCTAGGGAAGCTAATAGCGTGATAATAGAGGATCTAAGGGCTAGAAACGCGCTTGTAAACGCGTCAACCATAGTGCACAAGTATCCTGTGTGCTGGAGGTGTAAGACACCGGTTGTCATGAGGGCTACGAGGCAATGGGTGATTAAAGTATCCAAGCTGAAGGAGAAGTTGAGAGATGAAGTGAATGGTGTTAAATGGATCCCTGAGTGGGCTCGGAGCAGGATAGAATCCATGATTGATAACCTGCAGGACTGGTTGGTTTCAAGGCAGAGGTATTGGGGTACCCCGCTACCTATATGGGAATGCCCGAACAAGCATAGGATAGTTATCGGGAGCCTCAGGGAGCTGTTAGAGTATGGTGGTGAGAAGCCAAAGGAGCTCCATAGACCATGGATTGATAAAGTAGTTTTAAAGTGTCCCTACTGCGGCTCAGAGATGCATCGCGTCCCAGACGTTATCGATGTGTGGCTTGATAGTGGTGTAGCATTTTACGCTGCTAAAGGTCATCCAGGAAACTTGAGTCTTGAAGATATGATATTAGACTTTATAGTAGAGGGGCATGATCAGACCAGGGGATGGTTTTTCTCCCTGTTAAGAGCCGGTGTTTTAGGCTTTAACAAGTCTCCATATAAGATAGTGCTGGTTCACGGCTTCATGTTGGATGAGAAAGGTAGGGAGATGCATAAGAGCCTGGGGAACTATGTTGGCACGGATGAGGCAATCGCCAGGGTTGGGAGGGACCCGCTTAGACTATGGCTGGTTAGTAACACGATATGGGAGGATGCAAGGTTCTCGTGGAAGAGCCTGGAGGACGCCTTAAAGGATCTCTCAATACTGTGGAATGTAGCGGTATTTGCATACACCTACATGAGCTTGGATAGGTTTAACCCAGAAGAATACAGCCTAGAGAAAGTTGCCGGGTACTTGAGAATAGAGGATAAGTGGATACTTAGCAGGATAAATACGCTTATTAAGAAAGTCACGGAGCTGATGGATTCATATGAGTTATACACAGCCGTAAGGCTGATCAGAGAGTTCTTTATAGAGGATCTTAGCCACTGGTATATAAGGTTGATTAGGCCGCGTGTATGGGTTGAGGAAAACACCGGTGATAAACTGGCAGCTTACGCGGTGTTATACTATGTGTTAGATAGAGTTGTAAGGCTATTAGCGCCGTTCACCCCATTCATATCCGAGTATATTTATCAGGCGTTAATGAAGCCTGTTTACAGGAAGCAATCAGTACATCTTCTTGAATTCCCGGAGACAGATTCAAGCTTAATAGATGAAGGGTTAGAGAAGGAGATGAATATATTGAGGAAAATATATGAGACAGCTGCAGCAGCCAGGATGAAGCAGGGTATAAAGCTCCGTCAGCCAGTTAAGAGGCTCATAGTGTATACAGACCGAGAGGAAATAGTTGAAGCCGTATCTAGAAACATAGAGCTTGTAAAAGCCATCACGAATTCTAAGGAAGTATTAGTCGAACCCCTCAGGCTCATGGGTGAAATAGTTAGGTATAAGGTTGAGCCAGTATACAAGAGTATCGGTCCAAGGTATAAGTCTCTCACTAAACAAGTATTGAGATACATTGAGGAGAACCAAGAGAGAATCGCCTCTGACATACTTAACAATGGTAAGCATGAGGCAGATGTAAACGGGTTGAGAATAGTTTTAACAAAGGATGATGTAGTGATAACGCCCTACTACATCGAGGGGTATAGTGTAGAGGATGCCGAGTGGGGCAGTGTTGCAATTGACACAGTGTTGAGTGAGGGGGAGATAGCGGAGGGAATAGCCAGAGATCTCGTCAGGAGGATACAGGTGATGAGGAAAATGCTTAACCTACAACTTGATGCAAGAATCAAGACAACCATAATGACCCCGCCTGACAAAATGCAACTTGTTGAGAAAATGAGTAGTTATATCATGAATGAAACTAGGAGCATAGAATTGAAGATCATGCCAGGCTATAATGGAAGAGACTCATTGAGGGGCTTCACTCAGTCATGGGATATAAATGATGAAGAATACATTATAGGGATTGAGGTAGTATGAGTGTTGATATAAATATAGAGGGTTTAATTAATAAGGCAAAGCTACTCCTCAGCAATAGCTATGCACCCTATAGTAATATCCATGTTGCTTCAGCCGTCTTAACAGACAAAGGCAACATATATACCGGGGTAAACGTTGAGAATGCAAGCTATGGTTTAACAATATGTGCTGAGCGTTCAGCCATCTCAGCAATGGTTGCAGCTGGTGAAAGGAAACCCGTTGCTGTAGCTATTGTAACAGATATGGATAACCCAATACCGCCATGCGGAGCATGCAGGCAGGTTATAGCAGAGTTTAATCCGAAGGCATTAATCATAATGTATAGCGTTAAATCAGGAAAGACAATTGTGAAAAACCTTGAAGAACTCTTCCCGCAACCATTCATCCTTGAAAAGTAGCTTGTTTTTCAGCCACTACGAGGATATTCCTTGTTAAACTAGGCTTACCCGGGTTCTCTACGAAATACCTGTGCTCCAATATCGTAAAGCCTGCTTCACCTACATCTCTTAACAGCTCGTCAAGAGTGTAGAAGTAGTAGAAACGCTTTCCATTCCTTGATGAAAGCATGAACCCGTCGCCCCACTTCTCAAGAGGCATCTTGAACTCGAGGGGGGACCAAACCGTTAGCACGAGGATTCCGCCTGATCTCAGCAACTTAGCAACATTCCTAAGCACTAGAAGCCTACATTCTCTATAAGGTATATGATGTAGTGATGCAAGCATTAGAACAGTGTCAAAGGATGAAGCCTTTAAGGGAGGTGAAAGCATGTCTCCTTTAACAATTATTGTCTCTTCATCCAGCTCTGGTTTAAACCACTCGGCATCGTATATTAGGTCCAGTAAAACCACACCATCCACTCTTCCATAGGCTTTGAGATCCCATAGGTAAAAACCAGGGCCAGCACCGAGATCCAGTACTCTGCCTCTTACAGCCTTCAGTATCCACTTATTCCTCCATCCAGTACTCCTGTATCTCCCTATATTCCTGAAGAATTCCGTTGTCTCCTCTATTATTTCACGGGTTTTTTCACCACACTCCTGTTCCATGTTTTTCACTACTGCTTAGATTTATCACGGAAGTCAAACAAGCTTTTTCTCTTGGCTTGCTGAAGAGTTCCAGCTCCCAATCTTACTTCCGGCTTGAAGCCTGCTGGCTCCACCTCTATCTTCTCCATTTTCACGGCATCTACCTGTAGTGAGCCGCATAAGAGGCCTTCGACCAGCTTCTTAAATTTATCGAACTCCTCTATATCACACTCCTGTTCCCGTACCTTAGAGACATGTTTTATGGGATCGCGTTCTAGCATTATCTTGCAATCTCCTATTTCTTTCAATAATTCATCATGTGTTACGACTATTACTTGTCCTTCTAGATCCCCTATTTTACGTAGTACCTCACTAAGCCTTTTAACGAGCTCCTGGCTAAAGCCTGTTGTTGGCTCATCTAATATCAGGACGGTTTTCCTCAGGAATGGCGAGTATGTTCTTACTGTAGCGTTTAAGGCGAGCCTGTATGCTAGGCTGATGGCTATGTTTTGTCCACCGCTGAGTGATGATATAGTGTAGATTCTACCATCTATCCTTATTTTCGGCTCTATTGTGAAGTCGTCTCTTATGCCTACTTCTACTGGTTGCCCCTGTAATAATGTATTTAGTATCATATAGAAGATCCTTCGGAATTCCGAGACCATCTCTAGTGAGATTCTTTTTTTAACCTCGTCGACTAATTTATCTAGTATATCCATCGTCGTATCCATCCATTCATGGAATTTCTCTTCATCCTCGAGTTGTCTCAGTTTACTCTCTTCTTCCTCAATGTCTCGTATCTCTGATTCAATGTACTTAATTGAGTTCTCAGCCTTAGCTTTTTCAGCAATTAATCCATCCCAATCTTTCTTGACTTTACGCTGCTTGTCTTCGAGTTCATGTATTTCGCTTTCAGTTTTTTCTTTCTCACTATTGATCCCGGCTAATTCCTCTTCCAATCCTCTGGCCTTGGAGATCTCCTCTTCTATTTTTGAAGCCTCATTTACCAGGCTTTTTATTTTTTCAGCAGTACTCTTAAGACTTGATAATTCCTGTAAAAGTCTTGTTGAATCTTCTCTTACCTTGTCCAGTTTTTCATCTATTTTCTCCAGTTTTTCCTTGAGATCATGGATCTTCCCATTGATTTCCTTTAACTCATTATTGCAACTAGCTTCTTTTTCATTCAGCTCCATCATATTTTTCCTTACTTTCTCTAATTCCCCCTTAACTTCATCAATTAGTTTAACGCCGTGTTCATGGGGTATCGGCTGGCGGCATAGGGGGCACATCCCCTTGTCTAAGAGATCCCTGTAATTTTTGAGTTGCTCATTTAACTCTTGTTCTCGTCTTGTAAGGCTTTCCCTCTCGGCTTGAAGCCTCCCAATCTTCATCATCATGTCTTCTTTTTTTCTCCTAGCCTCGTTTAATTCTTTCTCAATTTCCTTACGCTCATCTTTTAGCTTAGATTCTATGTCATCTAGCTCCCTTACTTTCTCATCTATTTCTCTTTCTCTCCTCTCTAATTCTTCTAGTAGCTCTGTATAACTAGTTGAAACATTCTTGCCTAGATCAAGTGCTATTTTAGCTAGTTCATTTCTCACATCTCTCAGCCTAGCCTCTTGTTTCCTAGCTTGCTCTATCCTGCTCTGTAACTCGCCTATCCTTCGCTCTATTTCTCCAAGGCGGTTCCTATACTCCTTTATTTTTTTATCTAGCTCGTCATACTCTTTTTGCTTCTCCTCGAGTGTTTTTTCAAGCTCTTTTAACCGGTTTTCTAATCTCTGCTTCTCCTCGAGCAGTTTCTCCTTGTTTTTGTCTTTAAGCTTTTTCTTCAGCTCTTTGATTTTATCGGTTAATTCACCTATTTTACCATTAATTATGTCTCTTACTGCATCGCTATTCTTCTTGTACTCCTTGTACTTGTATAGTCCCAGGGATCTCTCTATGATCTCGCCTCTCTCCCCGCTATCTAGACTGAGAATTTCATGTATGTTGAATTGGGGGGCGTAGAGTACGCTTGTGAATAGGAGTGGTTTCTCCCTGGCCCCTTCTTTGATCCCGAGGATCTCCCGGATTCTCTTGTTCAGTTCTTCTGTTCCGAGAACCAGGCTGTTTACTTTGATCAACTTATCTTCCTTTATGATGTATTCTTCGAGCCTATTCCGGTCAACATTAACCACGTTGTTACTACTTCTCTTGAATTCTCTTTCAACAAGGTATACCCTGCCTTCATGCTCAAATAAGAGTCGTATTCTACCCCTTGATGCATTAGCCCTCAATAGATCTTTACCTGTCGGATATGCAAACGCCCTAAATGGATCCTTGCCCTCTCTTTGGAGTCCAAATAATGCTGCACTTATAGACATGAGTATGCTTGTTTTACCACTTCCTGTCTCACCATGTATAACGGTTACCCCTTTCTTCGGGAACACTATGCATTCGTTCTCAAAGCTCCGTATATTTTCAAGCATTAATCCATAAATTCTCATCGGAGACCCCTAATCACAGGAGAATACTTTTTAGATCCTCCTTGCTGGGTTTACCCTTATCCGGTTCACTGGGTTTCTCCTCTATTCTCCTTATATCGTCTTCATGCTCAAACCACGCTGGTATATATACTGGTAATGGTTCTTTAATGGGGAGATCCGGTGTATAGAGATATCCCTCTCTATCATCGAGGAATGGGAGGGTTTCCGATGGTACTCCTATATCCTTTAGTAATTCGATATCGCTTCTACTCTTGGTCCTCAATACTATTAGGGTGTTGAAGTTGCCTAGTATCTGCTTCTCGATCATGCTGGCAAGTTGTGTTATAGCTATAAGGCCAATGTTGAACTTACGGCCTTCCCTGGCTATCCTGGCGAAGGGGTTGAATGGGTTTTCAACCTTATCGGGGCTTAGATAGAGCGGGGCTTCCTCAGAGACTATGGCTACAACAGGTTTTCTTGCCGACTCTTCAACACCAGCCATCAACCTGTTCTCGAAGATCTTCCTTGATATGGTTAGAGCAATTAAGTCTGCTTGTTCATTACTAAGTTGCGAGACATCCAGGATGACTATGTTCCCGTTTTCGATGGTGTTAATGATTTCATCTATGTTTATCCCTGGTTCACTAGTAAACACTACCCCAGGTTCACCAACACTACCGGGTTTGACATCATGTATGGATACAATGCTTTTCCAGGGATAATTCAAGGCTCCTGGTTCACCGAGTTTTCCAAGGAATTTCTCAAGTACTACTGCAAGCGATACGGGGTCTTTCAATAACTGGTTAACTTTTATAATACTATTGGAATCATCTACCACGTCTATATAGGTGCTCCTCTTGCTTATGGTGCTTGTATCAATGATCTTTTCTCGCCTGGTCTTCCATCCCATTATATTCAGGATGTTTCTTCTAATGATCCTGATGTGATGGGTATATATGCCTCTATCGACAAGTATTTTAAAGAGACCTCGTTTTTCATCAATTTTTCTCTGGGCTTCCCTCTCATATACCACTATGTTAGAGTAGAGTAGTGGTATGAGAGCGATTAAGTTTCCATTTGGCTCGTTGTCTGTATTTAAGAATACACTACTTATTTTCCTCTCTATTTCATTACTGCTTTTTCCTAATTCATAGAAGACATTAGATACTATGTCGGCGAACTCCTCGAGCATCCCAGTTATTTCTATCCCGGCACGTCTCTCGAGCAGAGCTATGAATTCTTTAAGCCCTATACTGCTGGCGTTTAATGACGATTCAACAAAGCTGAATGTTTCATGGTGATAGCTTTTATCTTTATTGGTGTCTATGCTGGTTGATAATCGAATCGCCTTGATTTCCACGTTGGAAAGCCATTTATTGCTGTGCAAAGCCGTATTCATATACCATATGAAGCCTTTTCCACTATTATATCCCTCAGTATATTCTCCATGTCTATCTATTATAAGCCATCCTACTTTCTCCTGGGACTCCAATGCGTATCTAAGAAGTAATCCTTTCAGGCCGGAGGTTTTACCTGAACCGGTTTGACCGATTATGATAACGTGTTTTCTTAGCATATTCTTCAGGCTTACCTTGAACCCGGCTTCCCTAACATACTTTGATCCACCATACCAGGTGGCGCCAGCCCTTAGGTATGCTATAGTTGATGCATCGTCTTTTTTCTCGCTTGTAAGCTCGCTGAGGGTCCTCAGTATCTCAAGGGCTTCGGAGTCGCTGGGATCCAAGAGAAATACGGGTTGCATTAATCTAGGTGGTCTCCTCGGCTTTAGTAGAGTCGGCTTATTGTTGATACTGGATATCTCAAGGAATAGTGATGCGAGAACCCCCATTTCCTTGGATATATTGGTTAAAACGTTTTGATTTGAAGCCTGTATACTTATAGGGGTTATAGGTATCCTTCCCTCGTAGCTTATTGTTTGAAGTATGATTGTCTTCTCTCCTTCTTTAACATATAATAGGTCGCCTAGTCCTGGAATATAGTCTCGAGATGTAAGGGCTATCCTGATAATATTGCCCTCCCATTCATATATAAATCCTACCTGAATGGGCATGTGGATCACCTGTAACCATACCTCATCTTCAAGGTAGACTCGAAAACCTGTATTAAGGGATGGTCTTCCCTACCGGTGATGTCGTGAAGCTTTACCAGGAATGATTGATATATGATCTTGGCTTTATGCTTATCTATTCTGACCTCTCTATCAACCTCCATGAATCCGTAGGGTGGTAATCCCAGGATATTACTCCTCATGGCGAATACTTGTGGAAGAGTATAGTGTATTTTCTCAGCTAAGTGCTCTGCTAGTTTTTCATCGACTTTTACAGTGGGCTTGCTACCTTCATGAATTATATTTAACACAGGCTCCCTAGTATAGTATTCTGCGTGAAATATCTGCTTGAAATCGCCTGATACCGGTATTCTAAAGCTCCATATGCCTCTATCTTGGAATACTATTCTATTAAAAATTCTACTGGCCTCTTCAGCTACATTGACATCGAGCTTGGCGATAATATTCATTAATACATTAGCCGCCGCCCTAGCTGACTCGGAATCAACGTAGCCGTATGCACCATTCTCCCGTTTCTCATACTTGTTGAATAAGTTGAAGGCTCTTGCAAGAGTTGTAAACTTCGACGTCTTAGAAATCCCAATAATGGAATCTAAGTGTGCTTCAAGTACAGCTTCATCTAACCCGGAGAGTGTTGAGAATATTCTATATCCATTTATCCGTGCACCTTTAACACTCAACCACCTGATCAATGTACCATCTACGACGCCTATACAACCAGGTTTCCTACCGATTATCCTTGCAAGGTACCCTATCTCGATTAGTTGCGTGATATAGCTGTGGATACGTTTCAGTATACGGGTTTTCCTAGCGGTATTCATCCTTGAGCTTGCTAGATCCCTGTTTATTTTCTCCGAGAGTTCACTAGATATTTTATAGGGATCTCTTCCATCGAAAAACAGAGAATACCCTATGGGTTCCATGGTGATCTTGAATGATAAATCCATGTCTTCCCTTTCCTCGGCACCGATGTTCGAGTAAACAATGATCGTCTCCGCTAATGGAGCCTCGGGATTACCTAGGTAATCACCTGGAAGAATTAGCTCTCCTTCTTTATTACGTATTAATGCACCAACGTTAACTATCGTAAGCGAGGAGACATCGGTCTCTAAATCCAGTCTCCCCGAGTCGACGAATACCACGGGTCTTTCCTGGGATACTAATGGTATATATGCCACCTTATAGAATTTTTCATATAACCTGTTTCTCTCCCTGACAATTATGTTCTCACGTGATCTTAGGTAATCGCTGTACATCTGCTTTGCATATTTCTCCAGGATCTCCGAGAAGACATCCAAGTGTTCTCAGCCCCCCTTATAGGATTCCTTGAGAATATTCTTGATTTTCTCGTAGAGTTCCTTGTAGTAATAGTATTTACCCCTTTCACCTTTTTCCTCGTAGAGTAGCCTTAGGATCTCCTTGATTTTCTCAATGGGGATCTTTAAGCCTAGTTTTCCAGCGTACTCGTTGAGGATTTTCTCTTCAATCTCCTCTATTGATAAACTACTTGTATCCACTTGATGGAGGTCGTAGCCTGCGAAAACATTTTCAACGCCGCTGACTTCAGGGAGCCTTAAGTATACCAGCTTATTATAACTCCGCTGGATCTCCTGAATAAAGGAACGTAGCCCGTTTACCTGTTCATCCTTTAATCCTTCAACCTTGGCCTCGAATATGAATCCATGGTAATCTGTTCCGTCTTTAACAGTACTTGATATGTGCTTCCTTAATTCATCAATACTGATATACGAGGCCTTCTCATACATTATCTTCGGGGATGATTCCAGCTCTACGGCTTCTACTAAGGGGAGATCACCTTCTAAATCTACCATGAGGAATCTTCTTCTAATTCCTTTCCTCTCAAGTAGTGCTGTTTCCCTTAAGTCCTCAATATTCATGCCTATTGGTGTCCCGGGGTAAGCTATGTTAGATTTAAATTTTCTCTCCTGGGGTATCGGGATATGTATGTGACCTAGTGCAACATATTTTGTCCCAGAAGGCATTATCCTCCACAGTTCATTCTCAACGACATCTATCATGCCGTATTGCCTGTTGTAATCACTCGGCCTAAAACCAGCAAACTCAACGCTTACGTGTGCTAAGATGATTACATCATTATTCTTATTATCATTCTTAACGAATTTCACCCGGTTTTCCTTAATATACTTTGACTCGGCCTGATTCCTGAAACCCGGTACACCGTAGAAGACATAGTCATTTATTCTCAAAGGATAAAGCAATAGGTGTCCCCCTATTTCCTCGTACCTGGTTAACTTGATTAACCCAGCTTCATTAAACAAGTCGAGCACGCCTCTACCGCTTCTAGCATTATCGTGGTTTCCCGGTACAACAACCACCTCTATATTATTATCGCGTAATTGCCTGAGATACCTGGCTACCTCTATCATTAACGAGTAGCTTACATCATAATGGTCGAAGAAGTCGCCCGAGATAAGCACAACAGCTTTTTCACGAATGGCTTTCTCTACTAGCTCCTTTAGAACATCTATGTAGAATCTGGCAAGGGAGCTTTCCCTGGAAAGCGAGCACCCTAAGTGTAGGTCTCCCGTATGAATAATCATCATTGATGGCACACTCAAGGCAATAATATTTAGGATAGGGAGTAAAAACCTTACCAATTAAGGCTAGACTAAAACACCATAGAATTCGCGGGCAGCTTTTCTGAATTCCTCAACACTTGGGTTTATTAATGGGGGTTCCCCGGCTGTTTTCCTAACTACATCAGGATCCTTTAGGCCGTGTCCTGTGACTAGTACTACGATTACTTCATCCCTATCCACCTGTTTCTCCTCAATAGCCTTTATTAGGCCGGCTACACCGGCTGCACCGCTTGGCTCAGCGAATACGCCTTCAAGACTAGCCAGCATCTTCATTGAATCCAGTATTTCCTTATCGCTTACAACTACGCCGTAACCATTGGTGGTATATAAGGCCTTTAATCCAGCATCACCATCCCATGGATAAGTGTCTTCTAGCCCGGTAGCTATTGTATCCGGCGGCTTCTCCCAGGGACGTATATTCATCGGGTCAGCCCTTTCTCTCCAAGCCCTTACGAAGGGGTGGTTTCCCTCGGGTTGTACAGCTACTAGCTTAGGATACCGGTTTATCCATCCTACCATATTGAAGTCCCTGAACCCGTTGAAGACCCCGGTTAATAGGCTGGCTGCACCGGTTGGTACGAAAACTTGATCCGGCACCATCCATTTCAGTTGCTCTACTATTTCCATAGAGATGGTCTTGGGCCCCTCCACCTGGTATGGGTTGAAGACGCCGAAGCTGGGACTCGGGTAGAAGCCGTGTTTCTCGTAGAGGATGCGCATCATTTTAACCGTGGGATCCTCTGCTTCACTCCATCTAACCTTAAATACTTTGGCTCCATAGTAGAGTAACTGGGCTATTTTACCGTAGCCAGCGAAATCGGGGACAAACGCGTAGACTTCTATACCGGCTCTAGCCCCGTAGGCTGCTAGAGAGGCGGCTGCATTACCACTGCTAGCGATCACTGCCTTCTTGAAGCCGAAGTATACGGCCATAGACACAGACACACTCATTGCCCTATCCTTAAAGCTCCCAGTGGGGTTCCTTGTTTCATCCTTAAGATACAGATTTCTCAGGCCCAACTTCTCGCCAAGTCTCCTTGCCTTTAGTAAGGGGGTACCCCCTTCACCAAGTGAGACGATGTAGTCTCTGTTTGGTACTGGGAGGAATTCCATGTATCTCCACATGTTGAATGATCTTCGTGAGAGATTATCTCTATTAATGCTCTTAGCTATCGCTTCATAGTCGTACACTATATCGAGCCTACCCAGATCCTTGCCGGGGCATGTCAATGGTTTCTCGCTTAGAAGTAGTCTTCTACCACACCTACTACACTTCAATTCTCTTACATACAATATTTTTACACCCCGGGTTCTTGAACTAAGATATTGGAGGGTTCTCTATATTAAGCATTACAACTGAAAGCCTCATCCTTTTAGGGCGGTGATGGAGTGTTGATGGGTATTACAGTCAAGCCCTTAGATGGAGTGAGCCCTGGCTCTCCTGACTGCCCTGCAGATGACGGATATAGCCCCGAATAGATGCGGGGAACCAGTCAACCACTCCTTCAAGGCGGGGAAGAAGGTTGGTTAATGGACATGTTAATAGGAAAACTAATCTGGTTCCCATGTTATCGGTAGCTTAAAAACAATAGTAGTGTTAACCTTGCTCTCTCTCCCATATGAACTCCACTACTTCATCATGCGGGGGGACTTGGTGTGATCCCAGTTTTTTTATCTTCAATGCTGCTACAGCGTTACCGTATTGAACGGCTTTTCTTAACGTGTATCCACGTAGTATTCCTGTTATGAAGCCAGAAGCGAAAGCATCGCCTGCCCCGGTGGTGTCTATAACGTTTTCCACGAGGTAAGCAGGTATTTCACCGGTGTATTCTTTTGAGAGGACGTATACTCCTTTACTTCCCCTCTTCAACAATATTACTGCATTAGTTTCATTAGCTATTACCTTAACAGCTTCTCTATAGTCGTCTATTCCCGTCATTAATCTCGCCTCCTTCTCGTTAAGCATGACGTAGTCTACATTAGCCACTATATCCTTTAAGTTGCTGAGTCCCTGTGAAGCGAGTACCCTGCCAGGATCCCATGAAATTGTTAAACCATGTTTCCTAGCTAGCTCGATAGCCCTTATGGTAGTATCCAGCCTAAGGCTAGCTATATGCATCCATCTAGCCCTTGATATAGCGTACTCGCTGATGTCGTCTGGCACTAGCTCTTCCGCTGCCCCCTTATACCCGTACATCATGATTTCTCCTCTATTATTTATTGCAACTATAGTAAAGCCTGTTTGCGTGAAACCTATTCTAAGCCCACTTATGTCGACACCCTCCCTAAGTAATTCATCGACGATTATTCTACCGAAGCTGTCGAAGCCTACTCTAGCTATCAGCGAGGACTTCATGCCCAGCCTTCTCACACCTATAGCCACATTTACCGCCGAGCCTCCGGAACCCCATGACTGATTCAACACCTTGCTCTCCAAGTCTATCGTGGGGAACTCGTTTACAACTATCCGTATGTCGACCAGTGCGTGTCCCACTGTCACTACATCAATGCTTTTATTCACCATGAACCACCATGTTTCCACTTACTCCCTTACTCAGCGTATTTGATAGCTTCCTCGGGCGGAATTTCCTCGTGTACAACCTTCATTATCGCTTTTATGGCGCCGCCTGGGTTCTTATGCCTGAAAACATTTCTTCCAACCACTACCCCTCTACCACCGGCTCTTATAACGTTTTCAACATCTCTGAGAAAGTCTATGAATCTCTCCCTGACAGCGCCGCCACTCATTAATACTGGTATACCTGATGCAGCCTCAACTACTTCTCTAAATGACTCTAAGCTACCCGTGTAATACGTCTTGATTAAGTCTGCCCCACTCTCGATAGCAGCTCTCACACCGTATTTAACTACTTCGACATCATACATGTTCTTTATCGCTGGCCCCCTTGGATAAGACAGCTGGAGACTGGGGTAGCCGTATTTCTCGGCAAGCCTCTTTACTTCGAACCACTGTCTCAGCATGGCGTCCTCGTATTGGCTGCCCCAGTACACTGTGGCGGCAACTGCTTCAGCTCCTAGTGCCACGGCGTCCTCCACGTATCCGAAAATACTTTGAAGTAGTCTCTCGTTCTCCGGTCTTAGGTTGGTTTTACTGGTTATCTTGACTATTAGACTGGTTTTCCCAATCCATAGATCCCTGGTCATGAACGCTGTTGCCGGTAGCATCATTACAGCATCAACGCCTGCATCAGTGATTTTACCTATTATCGTCCTTGGATTGATGTATTCACGGGGAAAGTCGCTGGGCCCATGTTCAACACCGTGGTCGAATGCGAATACTACTCCTCTTCCACTAGGCAGCAATCTCTTAAGCCTGAGCTCCTTCCCAGCTATACTATAACTCATCATTGTTCACCTCCCTATCTAACTAGATTATTTAAAGGGAGTTAATAATACTGATTCCCTATTTGCGCATATGATTTATATAGTTATTTAAAGCATGAAGACCCGCTTTAATAATTCAATCCCTAGATAGGCAGCTGTAAAGACTATCACCGAGGCCACTAGGACACCGGTGTTAATAGCTATTATGGATCGCCTTCTATCAAGTCCAAGTATATATGCCACTAAACTACCTGTCCAAGCACCTGTTGCAGGAAGCGGTATAGCAACGAAAACCATTAGCGCAATATAAGAGCTCCTCTTAATGCTGAGTGCTTTCCTTTCCCCGAGTTTCCTCAGATACCCATATGCTCTTTTAACAAATAAGGGTATCCATGGTTTTTTAACCAGGTTATCGAGTAGTTCGAGCAATGGAAATGCTATGAATGGAACACACATGTTTGATAAAGTAGCTATTAGAAAACCATATATTAGCGAGTAGGCATCTCCCTTGGAAGCCACCAAGAAAAACGGTATGGCGCCGCGTACCTCGCTCACAGGGGCTAGGCCTAGTATTATTGTCCAGAATACTATGGCTGGATTCATTGAAGCATGCCCCGCGTACTATGGTGGAATTAATTAATTGGATCAGCTTATTAGCTTATTTATTAATTTTCACATAAACAACCCTTCAAGGTGGGAGAATTTATTACATAAATTTTATATAATAGAAATTTTTATATACTAGTATCTACCAGAAATATATGTATAAGGTAAGGGGATAGTATGAAGACAAGCATCCTAGTCGCAGTCTTCGTAATCCTAGTAATAATAGCTGGTGCAGCAGGATTCTTCATAGGGCAATCCATGGCTCCAGCGCAGGTTCAGAAACAATATACACCACCGGAGAGGATAAAGGCTGCATGGATCTATGTAGGACCGGTTGGGGATGCTGGATGGTCCTACATGCATGACATAGGCAGGAAATATGTAGAGACATTATACAAGGATTGGCTTGAGACAACGTATGTTGAATCCGTTTCAGAGGATCAGCTGCTTGGAACAATAGATAGATTAGTTGCCAACGGGTATACGGTGATCTTCACGACATCCTTTGAATTCATGGATAAAACCATTGAAGCCGCTAAGAAGTATCCGAATGTAATGTTCTTCCACTGCTCTGGATATAAGAGGGCTCCCAATGTAGGTACCTACTTCGCGGATCTGTACCAAGTCTACTACTTAAATGGATTAATGGCAGGCGCTCTCACTAGAACAGGCCAGGTAGGCTATGTTGCAGCGTATTTGATACCTGAGGTTGTAAGACACCTAAACGCATTCGCTATAGGTGCCAAGGAAGTAGGTGATGCACTGGGTAAGAATATCACAGTGCATGTGATAGAGATAGGTGCATGGTATGATCCTACGAAGGCTAGGCAGGCTGCGGATACGTTGAAGACGCAGTACAATGTAGATGCACTTGCATTCACAGAGGACTCCACGGCTGTTGTGGAGTACGGTGAGGCAAATGGTGTATACGTCTTCAGTCACTACGGCCCAATGCTGAAGTACGGCTCCAACTATGTTGTAAGCGGTCAGATCGTTAGGTGGGAGATAATATATGCTGATATACTAGCCAAGATAAAGGCTGGGATATATAGGCCGGATAACTTAGACAAGGTTGACTACTGGTATCTGTTAAGCTCTGGCGCGGTGGATCTAGGCGCCGACATCGCTCCTGATGGTAGTATAGTAATGATAAATCCGAAGTACATCGATATCTTAAAGAGCATACAGGTGACGGATAAGTTAACCGGTGAAAAACTCAGTGTATACGATCTAGTTATGAGGAGATACTGGCAGATGAAAGGCGCCTTCACAGTAGTGCCGTTAGAGGAAACAGCCTTAACGCATGTATATGAAAACCTATCCTCTATAAACATTGACTGGGGCGGTAAGATAGGTACTAGACCATACCCGATAGCACCGGTATTCGACCCGTTCACAGGGCCGTTTACAGCGTACTGCCTATACACACCCGATAAGGCCACGTCTACGTATTGTAAAGGTATGTCACAGGGTGCACAGATATCATTCCCGCAGGGATATGTTGCCGGGCACGATGATTTATGGAACATGGACTACCTAGTATCATGGGTCGTTAAACACTAACCGGATTAATTATATATTATATTTGAGCCCAGCATGTTTTTTAATCCCCTTCCCTCTTATCATTTATACCAATAAGACGAGTAAATAATAGGGTGTCCTATAAAGTGGGCGAAAACAAACCACTAGTATCTGTGAGAAATATATCGAAGTCCTTCCCTGGTGGGATAGTAGCGTTGGATGATGTGAGCTTCGACATCTACAGGGGTGAAATAGTAGCATTGTTAGGGGAGAACGGTGCGGGGAAATCGACGATGGTGAAGATACTATATGGGGTATACTTCCCTGATGAAGGCGAGATCTTTATTGAGGGTGGAAAAACCGTGTTCTATAATCCAGTAGACGCTATAAAACAAGGTATTGTAATGGTTTCGCAGATACCGCAGCTCATAGATAGGTTAAGTATAAGGGAGAACCTCGTAATAGGATTAAGCATCTTTGGCTTCAGTAAACTAGCCAGGACTTCCAGGGTGGATAAAGTAATCAGGGAGATAAGTGGGAAACTTGGGATGAAAATAGACCCAGATACCATGGTGTGGAAGCTAACGTATACGCAGAAGCAAATGATTGAAATACTGAGAGCTTTTCTTTTAAACGCTAAACTAATAATCCTGGATGAAGCCTTGACATACCTGCCCTTGGAAGAGAGGCGGAGATTCTACATGGTTCTAGACACGTTTAAGAAGAATGGGGGTTCTAGCCTAATTATAACGCATAAGATCACGGAAGCCATGGAGATAGCTGATAGAATAATAGTGTTGAGGCGTGGCAAGCTCTCAGGCATCCTGAGACGTGAAGATGCGAGTATAGAGAAAATCCGCGAGCTAATGTTCGGGGAGGACGCTGGGAAAATAACATATGAAAGATTAACATCGGCTACGCCACTTAATGAAAACTGTATAAGCATAGAGGACCTCGTAGTAGTAGACGAGTATGGTAGGAAAATCGTAGATAATGCGAGAATACTTGTTAGGAAAGGAGAGGTAGTAGGCATCGCCGGTGTAGCGGGTAGTGGTCAAAAAGAACTACTGCAGGCAGTCATGGGATTAATCAGGGTCAATAAAGGAAGAATAACTATTATCGGCAATGATGTAACTAATAAGGGCGTAGGTCTAGTTAGACAGCTTGGAGTCGGATACATACCAGATATACCGCTACGTCATGGTGTCTCCTCAGACAACACTATCCTTGAAAACATTGCCGTATTATTTCAGAAAGATAGAGCTGTAATTAGATGGGATGAGGCAAGGGAGATAGCGGTTAGAGTAATGAGGAAATACCAGGTTCTAGCGAGGAATGAGGAAACACCTGTCAAGATACTCTCTGGAGGCAATATAATGAAGGTGATTGTGGGGCGGGAACTAGAATACAGTAAGACCGCGTTGGTAGCATATAATCCTACAAGAGCCCTCGACGAAGTTACAGCTGTAATGGTGCGCAGAATCATTAAGGATAAGGCGGTGAATGGGAAAATAGGGGTGTTGCTCGCTAGCGAAGACCTCGATGAGATCTTTCAGTTAAGTGATACCATATATGTGATGAACTCTGGGAAAGTCTACGGTCCATTTAATGCTGAAACAGCTAAAAGAAGCGAGATAGAGCACTTAATGGTGATGTAGCATGCGGATACTTATAGTGAGGCGGAAGACATCTCTGAAATATGGAACCATACTAATAATACTGCTCTCACTGACGATAGGTGCGGCGTTATTCACAGCTATTTTGACTATACAGGGAAGGAGTCCTGTTGAAGTATTAGGCACGTTACTGGTCTCGTTTGTGTCGCCATCGATCGTGAAAGATTTCATTATCCTAACAATGCTTGGATATGCATTACTCGTGTCATTTAAGGGTGCACTATGGAATATTGGAGCGGAGGGGCAGCTCTTCATATCAACGATACCGGTAATAGTACTGACACTATATGTAATGCCTAATCCATCCTCGCGACTACACGCCGCCGCAATAATATTGCTCATAATTATTGCTTCAACGATCACTGGCGCAGCCTGGGCGTCAATAGCTGGCTTCATTAGGGCATACCTTGAAATAGACGAGGTACCGGTGACCCTGATACTGAATTATATTGCATACTACGTAGTAAACATCCTGGTGATAGGCCCCCTCAAAGGCACGCATGTATATGGTTATAATAGGACTGATGAAATACCCGGTATATACAGGTTATATGTTACCGGTTTAGAGAGAACGTTCACAGGTAATCCTGTAATGGATACATTCCTGGGGTTCATTTACGAGGTGATATATTATCTTCCATGGCTGGTAGCAATGATAGTTATAATGTTTACTGTATGGTACCTATTAAACAAGACTCAGATAGGGCTTAGAATAAGGATACTCGGCTCAAACCCGGACTACTTAAGAAGCGTGGGGGTGAATACACGTCTTACACTAGTCTTAGCTTTAACTATATCAGGCGCTATAGTTGGCTTCACCTCGGCATTCTATACACTGAGCGATCTACTGAGGCTATCGTACCCTATAGAGGGGCAAACAGCTGGATACGGTTATTTAGCAATACTGGTTGCATGGTTATCCATGCTTGATTATAAATTAATACCTGTCTCAGCATACATTGTCGCCTCACTTAGGACAGCCGGCATAAATCTCCAGGTCGGTGGATTAGGTGGACTAGAGCAAACCCTGTTACTGATAGGCCTGATTCTCGCCGTGTATACGATAGTTAGATTCCTCCGTGACTACGAGGTAAGGGTGGTCTAGATGGATGGATCAGTTATAGAAGCGCTAGCTCCTTTAATAGCAGCCTTCTCAACAATGTATCTAGTTGCTGTGGGACACAGTATAGTTGAGAAATCCGGGATACTTAACCTGGCTATCGATGGAGTCTTCTTCTTCTCAACCGGCGTCAGCGTCTATCTCGCTGTAACACTATATAATGGATTAGCGTTCCTCGGTATAACTTATCCAGCTACAACGATACTCGCAATACTTTTAACCGGTGTATTCACAGCTATGCTTGGCGCGTTCATGGCATGGGTCCTAACATCTCTACCCATCAGTCACGGCGCCCTAGGGCTCTCACTACAATTTGTTGGATACGGATTAGGTATAATGATGGGTTATCCTATACGCCAGAGTGTCGGAAGCATTGAGCCCTATGCATTACCATACAACGCAGTAACCTATACCACCCTGCTCATCGCATCTATTATAGCCGGGGTTCTCGTATATGTCTTCTTGGAGAAAACACCACTAGGTGCATCGATAAAGGCCTGCGGTGAAAACCCTCATGCAGCCTCGGCACTCGGGGTCAACGTATTAAAGACAAGGCTGGTAGCGGGTATCCTAGGATTCTACATAATTGGTGTTGGAGCTGCATTAAATCCACTGGCATGGCAGAGATACTGGGATATAAAGTCATATATCCTTGGATATGGGTGGTTCGCGTTTACAATAGCCTTAGCCGGTGGAAGAAACCCCATATACCTAATACCTCTCTCATTCGCTTTCGGCGGACTCCTAGAATACAGTATAGAAATAATGGTTATACTCAAAGTATCAGCTGACGTTGCAAAACTAATACCGTTTATAGGGGCCCTCGGCGTAATGGTGATATATGGTGCTACTGAGCTGAGGAGAATATTTGCATCGCCCTCGAGCCTGGGTAAGGTATACTATAAGGAGGAAAAGACGGTATAACATATAGCTTTTATCAAAAGCTTTTTCTTCTTTCCCTTCCTCTTAGTATTCACTTAAATTTTGAAATCCAGGTTTAAGCTTGGTTCTCACTTAGTGTATTTAAATACTTCGAGATACCTGAGCGCTTGCTCCCTACCCATTAGAGCGAGCAATGGGGCAGCTCTAGGTCCACTTGGTTTTCCAATATACAGCATGTAGAAGTATTTATAGAAGTCGTTAACCATGTTTTTCTCTAGTGAGCCCGTTATATTAACCATTGTATTCTTAATTGATTCCTCATTCCACTCGCTTAATGCTGAGAGCCCCTCATATAATTGTATGAATAGCCCCCTATATTCTCCTGGTACTTCCCGAGCCTTCTTGCTGGCCTCCTCAATAGTATTCAATGTGAATACGTTTGCTTCGCCACCATATTTAACTGCCCATATATACGCTCTTGGAATAGTTTCAAGGACTCTTTGAACCCCATAGCGACTTGGCTCAGCTGGGAGTAACCCAATGTTCTTCAATCTCTTTAAGCCCTCTTCAACCCATTTATCCCTCGGTATTATCTGGGCTAGAACAGCGAGGTGTGTATAGGGTATTTGCTCGGGAGGCTCTCTTGGTGGGGCCCCCTTTGGATAGCTCAGCTCATAGCTCCTCTTTAATATGATTTCCTCCTCTTCATCCTTTGCTTTCTCCAGCCCGTAATATATTCTCTCGGCCCTGTAGTACTGGCTATAATACTGGGGGACCTCGTGTAATCCGACAGCATATTTCTTCATCGGCGGTGTCTTCAACACGATGAACCTATATATATGTGGATGTGCTACCTCCACCCAGTCTCTTGGCGTGAATCCTAGAAAATCACTGCTTCCCATATCTGCTATTTGCCCTGTGGGTGTCCTCCACTCCACCCACTCGTATGGCAACCCCTCCGGGGGTTTTATCCCATAGACGTTTACCGCTAGGTCTACACAGCTATCCCTGCTTCCGCCAGGCATTGCATGATCCTTGCCGTAGGGTTCGAAGTCTACTCCAAGCGTCCACCATACGCCAACCCATTCTATCCTCCACATTAGTTTTCCATTACTTATCTCTGTAACCCCTTTGTAACCACAGTGCTCGCAGACATATTCAACGTGGTCTTCATCGATTAGCCTTATAGCCTCCGTTGTATCTATTCTCCCGCATTTCTCGCATACTGGCTCGATTGGTATCCATCCCTCGGGATATGGCTTTCTACCCCTGTACTTGTTGATTGTTTTCCTGACCTCCTCTTGCTTCTCAAGTGTCAGCTTTACGAATTGCTTCATCCTGCCCTTATACATATCTGTTGTTGTAACTACCTCGATATTGCCATCTGTGAACTCGTTGATGAATGGCCCAAAGTCGCTCCAATAGTGTTCAACCCAGTTGCCATGGCATCCCTTTGGATCAGGTACTCTAATTAATGGATTACCCTTGTATCTTGCTGCCTCACCTGGATCGGGGAATTGTTTCAATTGCTGCTCCTTTCCCTTCCAGGCATCTTGCGTGTAGAGGGTGAGGTATTGTTTTATCTTGAGTCCCCGCTCACTGAGTATCCTTCTGAGCGTCTCAGCTATTATTATTTCACCACGTAGTCTCCCAACATGCTGTAGCCCTGAGACTGAGAGTCCACCATTGAATACATATACCTCTTTACCCCTCTTCGCCAGTGCGTTGTAGAGGTTATCAGCCAACTCATCGATCCAGTGTCTCACCATCTCAAATACACCATGCCATAAATGGATAGTGGTGTTGATGGCTTATTAATATATTTTCAGCTCCATTAATACATTGCAGCGGTTATAAAATGATGTTGGGTGGCAGTGATGAGAAAGGCGATCGTGGTATTCGTACTCCTAGGACTTGTATCGCTTTTCGCTGACATGACCTATGAGGGGGCGTTATCCATACGTGGAAGCTACCTGGAGATCCTTGGTGCCCCCATCATAGTGGCAGGCTTAATTAATATAGGTTGGCTTGTCAGCTATGGATCAAGGTTCCTTAGCGGGGTTTTAAGCGATTACCTTAGAAAGCCAATCATACTCTGGGTGCTCACTGTAACAGGGTATTTGATCAACGTTATCGTTGTACCGCTTCTAGCGTTTACCAATAGGTGGGAATTGGTGCTGGTACTTATCGTGTTAGAGCGGTTTGGGAAAGGCCTAAGGGCCCCTGCGAGAGACGTTATACTAGCTGAGGTAAGCGAGGGAATAGGTAAGGGGCTTGGATTCGGGATTCATGAAGCTATGGATCAAGCAGGGGCTGTGTTAGGGCCATTACTGGCATCACTGATCCTCGTGGCGAGTAATCAGGATTATCCAAGAGTGTTTCTAATGCTTGGTGTTCCTGGAGCCATAGCTGTAGTGTTAGCTATTATTGCCTGGTCTACGTATCCACAGCCTAGTTCGCTTGCAACGAGAAAAAGTATGCTAGGCTTCAAGGGTTTAACGCGTAGCTACTACATGTATACGGTTGGATTCTTCCTTTTCAGCCTAGGCTTTATATCGTGGGATATAATCAGCTACCATGCTAAAAATATAGGATTAAGGGGAGACTACATAGCGCTGCTCTATAGTATAGCTATGCTGGTAGACGGCTTACTAGCCGTGCCCTCGGGGCTCCTCTACGATAGAGTAGGAGTGAAAAGCACTATCCTAGCCCCACTGGCATCCATGGCTGCAGGGATAGCGTTCACGGTGTTTATCGATGGAAACCCATTAATAATGGCGTTTACATGGGGTCTTGCCATGGGAGTTTTCGAGACGAATATCAGAGTGGCTGTCTCAGACCTGGTACCAGCTGAAAAAAGGGCGTTTGCGTATGGGTTCTACGGCCTAGTGGAGGGGTTAGCAATGCTTGTTGGAGGTGTGATTCAGAGTATTCTAATAGCTGAGAACACGGTATTGCTCGTAATATACATAGTTATCACAGAGCTCTCCAGCCTCATAATATTCTCCAGGATCTCCAGGATATTGGACTAGGAAGAGTTAACATGATGCATAGAGTTTTAAACAAACCATATACTCTATTTCTAGAATAGACTTGGAACGGTGTCTAGGATTGAATGAAAGGGAGTTTCTAGAGTGGTTGAGGAGTATAGAGGCTAAATGGCAGGCTAGGTGGAGGGAGAACAGGATTTTCGAGGCAAACCCGGAACCAGGGAAGCCTAAGTACTTTATAACCGTACCCTACCCCTACAGCAACGCGCCTTTGCACATAGGACATGGGAGAACATATACTATTGGAGATATTGTCGCAAGGTATAAGAGACTGAAGGGATATAATGTCCTCTATCCCATGGCTTTTCATATAACGGGTACACCAGTACTAGCTGTTTCAGAGATGATATCGCGTGGTGATGAACGCGTTGTCAACATGTATAAGTCGTATATAAGATACTATGTCGGTGATGAGGGAAAGGTTAACGAGATACTTGAATCATTTAAGAACCCATTGAATCTAGCCGTGTTCTTCGCTGAGAGGATACAATCAGACTTTGATGCCCTTGGATACAGTATCGACTGGAGGAGGAAATTCCATACCGGTGAACCCATATACAACAAGTTTGTCACGTGGCAATACTATAAACTGAATGAGAAGGGATTGATCACGATGGGTGATCACATCGTAACATACTGCCTCCTCCATAATCAACCAGAAGGAGAGGACGACATACAGGATGCTGATGTGAACCCGGTTGAGATACTCGAGTACACAGCCGTGAAATTCCTTGAACCAGAATGGAAGGTGTACCTGGTAGCAGCGACGCTGAGACCTGAGACGATTTACGGTGTCACGAATCTATGGGTTAACCCTAATGTAAAATACCTTGAGATATCCTTTGGAGACGAGGTATTAATTGTATCGGAGAAAGCATATGTAAAACTGGTTCACCAGCATCCTGAGAAGGAGATAAGGGTTCTCAGAGAGATACCAGGTAAGGGATTAGTTGGTAGAAGAGTGGTCTCGCCGCTCGGTAAGGAAGTGATTGTTCTACCAGCTGAATTCGTTGATCCAGATAACGCCACGGGGGTAGTCTATAGTGAGCCGAGTGATGCACCATACGACTACGTGGCTCTCCAGGAGTTAAAAGCCAAGAAAGACGTGCTTAGAGAATACGGCTTAAACCCTGAGATAATTGACTCGATCACGCCTATCAAGATAATCGATGTACCGGGGCTAAGTGATCACCATGCAAAAATAATAGTTGAGAAAATAGGTATTAGGAGCCAGATAGATGAGCGCTTGGAGGAGGTTAGCAGGGAGGTATATAGGGAGCAGTATTACAATGGAGTAATGATCGTTGATGACCCATTGGTAAAGGGTCTCACAGTTAAAGAAGCCAGGGAGGTTATTAGGAAGAGGCTGATCGACTCTAACCAGGCATTCATATTCTATGAGTTGAATAGGAAGGCAAAGTGTAGGTCGGGCGGTGAAATCATAGTAGCCAAGATAAAGGGACAGTGGTTCCTCAACTATGGTGTGAAGGCCGTTAAGGAGAGGGTGAAGAAGTATATAGAGGAAGAGTTAGTAGTGATCCCTGAGAAATACAGGAAGGCTTTCCTGGACACGGTAGACTGGCTGGATAAAAGACCCTGTGCTAGGAAGAGGGGTATTGGCACGCCTTTACCATGGTCGCCTGACTGGATTATTGAGAGCCTAAGCGATTCAACAATATACATGGCGTTCTATACTATAGTGCATAAGATCCGTGAATACGGTATTAAACCAGAGTCGCTGACGCCGGAGTTATTTGACTACGTGTTCCTTGGAATAGGGGATCCCGTGGATGTCTCTAGTAAAACAAGCGTGCCATTGAAGGCACTTGAGGAGATGCGGTCTGAATTCATGTATTGGTACCCAGTTGATCACAGGCATACATCTATACCGCATATAAGCAATCATCTCTCCTTCTACATATTCCACCATATAGTTATATTCCCGCGTGAGCACTGGCCCAGGATGATAACCCTGAACGAGACAGTGATACGTGAAGGAGCCAAAATGTCGAAGAGTAAGGGTAATGTAATACCCTTAAGGGATATCGCTAGACTCTACTCAGCCGATTTATTCCGTCTTTACATATCATGGGCAGCCGGATTGGATAGCGTGCTGGATTGGAGAGAGAAGGAGGTGGCCATCGTAGTAGATTCATTGAAGAGGTTTGTAGAGCTCGCTGAAAACGCTGTTAGGGCTGAGTGCAGGGATAACGTGGTTGATGATGTTGTCTCAAGATGGTTTATGGATAAATTCTATCAGTTGGTCAGTGATGCGAGCAATAATATTGAACACATGGAGATACGTGAATATGTGCAGAATGCATTCTTCAACGTATTATCTCTGATTGATAAGTACCGTGATATAGTGGGTGATAGCTATCTCTGTAGTATTAAACAAGTATTAAGGGATTGGATCACAGTGTTGAATCCTGTGATACCTCATGTAACAGAGGAGATAAATGAATTAATGGGTGGCAAGGGCTTCTTGTCTAAAGGCTCGTGGCCAACCTCTCGTGAAGCAAGGTATCCTGAGATAACTATGGCCATTGATAACGCGTTAGCCCTTCAGGAAGATATAAGGGAGATACTTGGATTAGTCAAGGGGGTGCCAGGGAAGATATACATTATAGTTGCGCCAGAGTGGAAGAGAGAGATAGCTGTTAAAACCCTGGATGGCATTCAGCTAAGAGAGATAATGGATTATATGAGAAGTAGATACGGGTTGAAGGGTAGGGAAGTCGAGATAGCCGAGGTTTACAACTACTTCAAGAAGCAGCCAAATGAGAAGGTAAAGCTGATATCGAGCTCCACGGAATTCAATACCTATATGTATATGGTGCAATACTACTCTAGGAAGTTCAATGTGGATGTAGAGGTACTATGGGAGGATGATGCAAGGGTTAAAAGAATACCTAAATCAGAGAAGGCGCTACCCCTTAAGCCCTCAATATATGTTGAATTAATTCATCACCGCTGAGTAACCAGTCCTCTATTTTCTTTAAGGAGGTCCTCTGCCGTAAAGTAGGATGAAAATGTTTAAGCCCGTGTTTTATAGCCGGGTGGTTGACTACTTGGTCTCAGTATTTAAATAGTTTTACAATCAGGATAAAACAATTAGAAAGCTAGGTGGTGTTTAACTGTTGACGCTACTTGTTAAGAATGCCGGCATCCCTTTACCATCGGGGGATATAGTGATTGGCAACATATATGTTGAAAACGGTGTTATCACTTATATTGGTAGGAAAGAGA
The DNA here is from genome assembly GCF_038881575.1 of Desulfurococcus sp. GTDB lineage: Archaea > Thermoproteota > Thermoprotei_A > Sulfolobales > Desulfurococcaceae > Desulfurococcus. Next base: position 83,770 of record NZ_JAVZPN010000006.1, read on the forward strand.
TAGAGGCTGACAGAGTCATTGATGCTGAAGAGAGGTTAACTATACCTGGGGGCATAGACATACATGCCCACGTATATGATCCGGCTTACACTAGTAATGAAGACTGGGAGACAGGTAGTCTAGCGGCCGCATTTGGTGGTTTAACAACAATAGTTGACATGCCTCTCAGAACAATTGTTGATAACAGGAAAATCCTTGAAGAGAAGCTGAGTGAGGCTAGGAAGAACTCATATATAAACTATGGTGTGACAGGCGGCTTCATTAATGAGAAGAACTATAATTCTATACCCGAGTTAGCACGATATGGTGTTAAAACGTTCAAGTTCTTCACATGTAGACCATTCAAAATAAGCGATGAAACGTTACCCGACGCCTTTGAACAAGTGACTGTTGCTAATGGAGTCGCAATAGTGCACGCTGAAGACGAGTCATTGATAGGATACTGGGAGAAGAAGCTGTTGTCACAGAACAGTATCACAGCATTTCACTCAAGTAGGACCGGTGCCACAGAGGCTTCAGCGATATATAGAGTCGGCTATATAAGCCTAGATGTAGGTGCTAGAGTGCATATTGCCCATCTCTCTAGCAGGGAGGGGATTGAAGCCGTTGCAGACCTTAGGAAGAAGATTAATTTAACGAGTGAAGTAACACCTCATCACTTATTCTTCACAAGGGATGAGACATCGAGGTTTGGGGCATACCTTAAAGTAGCCCCCACAATTAAAACAAGAGAGGATAGGGATGCATTGTGGAGAGCTCTCGATGAAGGCATTATAGATGCATATGTAAGTGATAACGCTCCAGCCCCGAGAAGCATGAAGGAGGCTAATGTATGGGAGGCATGGGCCGGTATCCCTAATCTGGAGATAATGATTCCATTCTTATTTACATATGGTGTTCTCCAAAGACGTATCTCGCTAGCTAGATTCATAGATGTTACATCAAGGAACCCGGCTAAAATACTTGGCATCTACCCCTTAAAGGGTGAGTTATCGATTGGTAGTCACGCTGACCTAGTGATTCTTGAGACAGGGAAGTCTAAGAGAATAACTGCTTCAACTCATCATCATAAAGTTGATTGGACTCCATGGGAAGGCATGGAATTGTATGGTTATCCATATTACCTAATAGTAAATGGAGAAGTAATCATAGAAAAGTATGAGCTCATAGGTAAAAAAGGCTTTGGAACATATATTGGTGAGTTAAAGCCGAGGAAGAGGTAGTGTATTATGGATTACTTGATTATACTGCTAAGTTACTTCACACAGTTGATAGCTATAATGAATCCCTTCTCGGCTATACCTACATTTATGTCTCTTACCGAGGGATTAGAACGCCGTAGGAGGCTTGAGATAGTTAAGAAAGCGTATTTCGCGGGATTAATACTGGTAATACTTTTTACCCTGGTAGGCCGCTACATCCTTGAAGCATTCAACATCTCAATAGCCAGCCTCCGGGTTGGAGGAGGCATAATATTGATGACTATAGCGCTAGACATGCTTGGTGATGAGGTTAGAACTAAGCGTATGCATCCAGGCGATATAGCGGTCGTACCAATAGCAACACCCCTTATCATTGGGCCGGGTACCATAACAACTATACTCTTGCTGACATCGTCTCTCCAGGAGACAACTGGTATAATAGTGGTTTTAATTGCTGGAGTTATAGCTTGTAGTGTTACATTCCTCATACTAGCTCTAAGCGATATATTGACAAGGCTCTTAAGCATGTCCACTGTACGCGCTATAGGTAGATTCATGGCATTGATTATTTCCGGTGTAGCAGTTGAGATGATTATCCAGGGGTTGCATAGCTATTATGTTGAGTTATTTAAGGGCTAGACACCTCTATACATACATCCACGCCGTTCTCACTGAGTTTTTTCTTTAAATTCTTCAAATTTTCATACCTGGTGCTTCCAGGACTTAGTACAATGTCCCCGTGATACTTACCGGGCACTATTGTTCTAAGCCTTATGGATTTGACCAAGAAACCCTCAGACTCAGCTATTCCCACTACTTTCTCGTAGATGCTTAGTGGTGGGGCCTCATCAGCCATGAACGATGCTAGATTACGCCCCTCCTCATATATCTCGTAGAAAATATAGGAGGTGAGTAATACGGCGCCTCCATAATCTACTAGGTAGCTGTATAGCGCGCCGCCGAGGCTGGCTATAATACTAACTACGCCTTCTAGAACCTCACTTATAGTGAATGCGCCGTAAGCCCTAATAGATGGGGGAGCACTCCTCGATAAGAATATAGCAATAGAGTATACCAGGATGGCTGCAACTGCTAAGTAGAATGCATCAAGTTCCACACTGTATTCTCTCACATAATATAAACGGGTAATGCTGATGCCTGCTACAAAACCATAGGTTACAATCATTACGAGTATACCAATATACTCGAAGCGTTCGTGCCCGAAGTGATGATCCAAGTCTGGCGGTATAGTGGTCACCCTTCTTGACCATATCACCACGAGCAGTGCTATCATGTTTGCAATGCTTGTTAAGGCGTCAACGAACAATGTGTTACTACCGTAGAGTATGCCTCCAAGTATTTTCAACATACTTCCAGTGGTTCCAGCGATAAAGATCGCGATTACCTTGTTCAAAGAGTTCACCCTAGCCATGTCTAGCACTATGTGCTGTGGGTCTTTTAAGGTTTTTGTAGATTGTAATGCTCTTCTTGCTTTACTTGTTTAAATTTATAAGCGCCGGATCCTTTAAGTCTATCGGTGACCCATGGTCTCCGAGATCCATGGTCGACCGTGGGGAGGGGTCAGGGGAAACCGTGGACGGGAAACGGTTGAAACAGCAACATACCCTTATCCCCGTATGGCTCGATATTTTTATAACCTATGATGGATTATTATATTGGTGGTGCTAGGCTATGTATAGAGTGAGAATTGAACCAAGGGAAAACTGTATATCTGACATGGTATGTGTCTCAATATGTCCCGATGTCTTCGAGATGAATCCTGAAGACAATAAGTCACAGATAGTTGAGAAATACAGAGAGAAAGGTAATATAGCCGTGGGCTTGATCCCAGATGACCTAGCTCAATGTGCGCAGGATGCAGCTAATGCCTGTCCTGTTCAAATAATACATGTTGAAAAAGCCTAGTTTTTTAAAAACCCATAATTCAACCCTATCTTTAGGGGGTGCTCCTTGACTATTTCTCAAATACATGAGACAGCTAAAAAGATACTTGTGGACAGTATCAAGTTCCCCACTGTGCTTGGAGAAGCCTATGAGGATATGGTTGACTATTACCGGGAGCAGTTATCGGAATACGGTATTCATGTGACAATACACAGGGTTCCCGATGAATTCCCTAGGAAGACCCTTCCCAAGGAGTTCAACCCTGAGAAACCCAGGTTCATATTACTGGCTAGAATAGGTAGCGGTGAAAAGGTACTCCAATTCAATGGACACTATGATGTAGTGTCGCCGGGAGAGGGCTGGGAGACGCCGCCCTTCGAGCCCGTTGTCAGGGATGATCTAGTATATGGGCGTGGCGCAACGGATATGAAGGGTGGGATAGCGTCTATACTTACAGCCCTCATATCTCTTGCACAGGAGAGGAGAGAGCCAGGTGTGATTATCGAGGTTGCTCTTGTGCCAGATGAAGAAATAGGTGGTAGGACTGGCACGGGCTACCTGGTTAACGAGCTCGGCAGTAGGCCTGACTATGTCATCATAGCTGAACCCTCCGGCTTAGATAACATCTATATCGGTCATAGAGGGAATGTATGGGGTATCATAAGGGTGCATGGTAAGCAGGCTCACGGCTCAGCACCGTGGCTTGGAGACAATGCATTCGAAAAGATGCTTATATTCGCACAGGAATTCCTTAAGAGGTATAGGGAGCGGGTTTCCTCCAGGAAGAGTAACTACCTATACGAGGATGAAAGAGCAGCCTATCCCACAATTACACCAGGTGGGCTCTTGATCGCGCCTGGATCGATAAATATAGTGCCTGGAACAGTGGGTTTCAGCATAGATAGGAGATTGATAGTTGAGGAGAGTGTTGAGGATGTGATCGGGGAAATTCAGGGATTACTTGATCAGGTCAGCAGGGAGCTCAATATAGATTCAACATTTACACTCGTGGAGTCCTCGCCACCAGCGTTCACCCCACCTGATAACAAGTATACTCAAATACTTGGTGAAACCATAAGGGAGAACACTGGTAGAGAACCCAGGAAAACCATATGTATCGGCGGATTGGATCTAAGATACTATACAATTAAAGGAATACCAGCCGTATCATATGGACCAGGCGAGGTAGGGTTGGCTCATAAACCTAATGAATACATTAGGATAAGTGATGTGGTAAGGGTTAGCAGGATATATGTTGACTTTGCTAAGAGATTTGAGAAAGCCCAGATGAATACCTAGAATTGAGTAGCGGGAGATAATCGGGCTGGCCCGTTCTAAAGGGCGTGGGTTTCTTCAGGGTGATTCACTGGTTCCCCGTGTCTTTTTTTTTTTGATACATCTTTAACTCGTTTTTCGGGATTGTTTTTATTAAGTACGTGAGAATATTGTAGGTTAAGATAAGGAGGTCAGTGATGCCTAGGAGAATACTCATTGCTAATAGGGGAGAGGTAGCTGTAAGGATAGCCCGTACCCTTATTGAAAAAGGATATCACCCCTTAGGGGTATATGTCGGCAATGACGAGTCAAGCCCTCATAGAAGATATATGGTTGAAGAGGTAAAGATATCTAGCTACACGAATGCAAAGGAGATTATTGAGGCTGCAATAGAACTTGGTGCAGAAGCCATACACCCAGGGTATGGCTTGCTCGAGAGCGAACCGGAGTTCTCCCAGGAGGTTGTACGTAGGGGATTAATATTCATTGGTCCACCGCCTGGTCAAATAGAGTTTGCACGTGATAAACTAGCTGTCAAGACGTTGGCCGAGAAGCTTGAAATACCGACCCTTCCATGGAGCCTTGTGAAAAACGAAGAGGATCTCGAGGAGTTCGCGAGGACGTATGGCTATCCATTAATACTTAAACCTGTGAAAGGCAACTGGGGTAGGGGGCTTAGGATACTGTGGAGTGAGAAGGATCGAGACCAATTGAAGACCCTTATCAGGGAAGCTGAGAAAATATACAGGGATCCAAGGATATATGTCGAGCCATATATTACAAGCGTTAAACACATAGAGGTACAATTAATTGGTGACGGGGAAAAAGTAATCCATTTATATGAGAGGGAATGCAGTATCCAGGACAGCTACATGAAAACCATTGTGGAGGCTCCCTCTACACTCCAGGTTAATGGTTTACGGGAAAAAATACTCAATTACGCCTTGGCAATCGGGGAAGCTGTGAGGCTGAGAAATATCGCCACAATAGAATTTCTGTATGATACAAGGAGCCGCAGTGTCTTCCTTAATGAGGTAAACATAGGTCTATCCCCTGAGCACGTTGTCACCGAGGCGGTCACCAGGATTGACCTAGTCGAGAAACAGGTTGAGGTGGCATTATATTCTACAATAGGGTTAAAGCAGGAAAACGTCTCATTGAACGGGTGGGCTTTCCAGGCCAAGATATTTAATAAAAACATATTCAGGGATGAGCCTTCAAGCGGCTTAGTTAAGACTTATAACGAGCCAAACGGCTTAGGAATAGCATGTGACACCGGGATAGCTCCCGGGGTTAAGGTAAGAGATGAGTACACACTCCTAGTTAAAGTGCTTGCCTGGGGAAATAGTAGGCTTATAGCTTTAAATAGGCTGAAGCGTGCTTTAAGTGATATATATATCGATGGGGTGCACACCAATATACCAATGTTAAGGGAGATCCTTGATTCAAAGGATGTTGAAAACGGGATCTACAACACCAGGTTCCTCGTGGAGAAGAGGGATGAAATTATCTCTAAGCTCAGAGAAAGAATGCTGCTCCATGCCATCGTATCTATCTCCCTGATCGAGTACGGTAGTAAAGAGGCAAGGAAAATACTTGGGGAAGGTAAGCTGAGTGCTGAGAAGATAATGGAGGAAGCTTCAAGAACAAAGAGGACGGCATGGTTCTACTATGCCAGGCTAAGGGAGAGGATGAGGAGAAAATAAGGTGGGAGAGGCATTCTACCGATATACGTGTTTTAACACTGTCTTAGATACCGGTGGTTTCCTATGTATCACTGACTATATACTATTAATAGATGTATATAGGAAAGCTTTTTATCCCTCATAGGTATTCTTGAAGACGAGCGAAAAGGTGGTTAAATGAGTAAGGAGAATAAGTTCGTTCTATGGCTTGAAGAAGTTAGAAAAGAAGATGTCCCATTAGTTGGAGGTAAGAATGCAAACCTTGGAGAAATGATTAATGCAGGGATCCCAGTACCCCCTGGATTCGCTGTTACAGCATACGCCTTTAAGTACTTCCTTGAGAAGACGGGGCTTGGCGAGAAAATATATGGCATGCTGAGGAAGCTCGATGTAAACAATACTAAGGAACTTGAAGAGACAACCGCGAAAATAAGAGAAATGATAATGAACCAGCCTATGCCTCCAGAAGTGGAGGAGGAGATAAAGAAATACTATATCGAGTTGGCAAAGAAGCTAGGTATGGATCCAAACAAGCTTAGAGTAGCTGTTAGAAGTAGTGCTACAGCAGAGGACCTGCCGGAGGCAAGTTTCGCTGGACAACAGGACACCTATCTAAACGTGTATGGAGCCGACAGCGTAGTATACCATGTTAAGAGATGCTGGGCAAGCCTCTTCACTGCAAGAGCAACATTCTACCGTGTTGCGCAGGGCATTCCACATGAGAGAACATTCATGAGTGTAACAGTTCAGAAGATGGTTAACAGCAAGAGTGCAGGCGTAATGTTCACGCTTCACCCTGTAACAGGAGATGAGAATGTCGTAGTAATAGAGGGTAGCTGGGGTCTCGGCGAGTCCGTTGTTGGCGGTAAGGTCACCCCTGACGAGTTCGTTGTGGATAAGAAGACACTTGGCATAGTGGAAAAGCATATCAATAGAAAGATATTCATGATAACATTCGATCCAGCTCTAGGTAAAAATGTTCACTTGAAATGGGATGATCAGAAGGGTAAATGGGTTGCTGAGGAAGGCGAGAACATTAATCCGCCTCTAGCCCAGATAGCCAACCCAGATAAGCAGGCCTTATCAGAGGAGGAGGTTAAGAAGCTGGCTGAGCTGGCGCTATTGATTCAGAAGCACTATGGTAAGCACATGGATATTGAGTGGGCGATTGACTCCGACCTACAGTTCCCAGCCAACGTATTTATTGTGCAGGCAAGACCAGAGACAGTTTGGAGCACTAGGAAGGCTAAGGAAGCCGAAAGGAAACCCGAGGAGGTAAAGGGTAAAACCGTGAAGCTAGGTGAAGCAAAAGTACTAATTAGGGGTCTACCGGCTTCACCAGGTATTGGTGCGGGTGTTGCTAAAGTCATATTCGACCCGAAGAGCAAGGAGGCCATGGAGTTCAAGGAGGGTGACATACTGGTAACAAAGATGACCGATCCTGATTGGGTACCATTAATGAAGAAAGCTAAAGCAATAGTAACCGATGAGGGAGGTATGACCAGTCATGCTGCAATAGTTAGCCGTGAGCTGGGTATTCCAGCAGTCGTTGGAACAGGTAACGCTACGCAGGTCATTAAATCTGGTACAGAGGTAACCGTTGATGGTGGCAGGGGAGTAATATACGAGGGTATAGTTGAGGAACTAGTAAAACCGAAGGCTGAGGCAAAGGCTGAGGGAGTAGTTGCAGCAGTAGGCATCAGCCCTGAGCAACTACTGCCATTATACCCTGTCACAGCTACAAGGATATACATGAACCTCGGTGAGCCAGACGCTATTGAGAAATACAAGGATCTACCCTTCGATGGCATAGGCTTAATGAGGATAGAGTTCATATTCACTGACTGGGTGCAGTATCACCCATTATACCTGATCGAGATAGGTAAGCCAGAAATAGTTGTTAACAAGCTGGCTGAGGGCATAGCTAAAGTTGCGCAGGCAATATATCCAAGACCGGTGGTAGTTAGATTCAGTGACTTCAAGACAAATGAGTATCGTGGACTGAAGGGCGGTGAGAAATATGAGCCTGATGAGAGGAACCCAATGATTGGCTGGAGAGGAGTCAGCCGGTACATTCACCCGAAGTACGAGCCAGGCTTCAGGCTAGAGGTTAGAGCCATTAGGAAAGTAAGAGAAGAGATGGGATTAACCAACGTATGGGTAATGTTCCCATTCGTCAGGACAACATGGGAGCTTGAGAGAGCCATTAAGATAATGGAGGAGGAGGGATTAAAGAGGAGTAAGGACTTCAAAGTCTGGGCTATGGCTGAAGTGCCAAGCATAGCGCTACTAGCTGACAAGTTTGCTGAGTACGTCGACGGCTTCAGCATTGGCAGCAACGATCTCACACAACTGGTGCTTGGTGCAGACAGAGACAGTAATATACTCGCTGAAATGGGCTACTTTGATGAGAGAGACCCAGCTGTACTAGAAGCGATTAGAATGATAATTGAGAAGGCTCATAGCAAGGGAGCCACTGTAAGCATTTGCGGGCAAGCTCCAAGTGTATACCCAGAGATAGTGGAGTTCCTGGTAAGGCTAGGAATAGACAGTATAAGTGTCAATCCCGATGCAGTGGTATCAACCAGGAGGCTAGTGGCGAGTATTGAGAGAAAGATCATGTTAGAGAGGTTGAACAAGATAATTGAGAAGCTGAAGGACTTTGAGTAATTTTTTCCTAAAAATTATTTAATCCCTAACTCAGGCCAGCCGGTAATCAATACTAATAATTAATCTAAATATGTTTTCTAAATGTTTATATAGCATATACTATCTCTATATTATTTCCTGGTGGAACCATGGTCAGGAAGGTAGTTATACTGGGGGCTAGTGGAAGAGACTTCCACAACTTCAACGTGTTCTATAGGGATAACCCTAACTATAGGGTCGTAGCATTCCTCCAGACCCAGATACCAGGTATCTCGGGTAGGCGCTATCCGCCATCGCTAGCTGGGTCATTATATCCTGATGGTATTCCAATTCTAAGTATGGATTACCTGGAGGAGATAGTTAAGACGTATGGGGTGGAAGAAGCTGTACTAGCGTACAGTGATTTAACTTATAGTGAACTAGGCTCAATCCTCTCCCGTGTTACATCCCTAGGGTTAACCTTCAAGATCCTGGGTCCCATGGACACCATGCTTGAGAGTATAAAGCCTCTCATAGCTGTTACAGGTGTTAAAACAGGTGCTGGTAAAAGCATGGTTTCAAGGGAAATAGCCCTTGAATTGAAGAGACGGGGATTAAGGGTTGGAGTGGTCAGGCATCCCATGCCGTACGGGGATCTAGAGAAATCAGTTGTCCAGAGTTTTCACAGCTTTGAGGACCTGGATAGGTATAATGCAACAATAGAGGAGAGGGAGGAATACGAGCACTACCTGAGGCTAGGGTTCCCGGTTTACGCCGGAGTTGACTATGGCAGGATACTTAGGGTACTCGAATCCGAGAATGACGTAATATTATGGGATGGAGGCAATAATGACTGGCCATTCTATAAGCCAGACTTCATGGTGACTGTTGCAGACGCTATGAGGCCCGGTATAGAGGTTTCATCGTTCCCAGGCGAGATAAACCTTAGGATGTGTGACGCAGTAATAATCAACAAGGTTGATCAAGCCAGGCCAGGGGCTGTTGAGAAAATAAAGGAGAACATAAAGAACAGGAACCCTAATGCATATATAAGCCTGGGAGAAAGCGTTGTCACAGTAGATAACCCCAAGCTGATCGAGGGCAAAAAGGTATTAGTTATTGAGGACTCGCCAACTGTAACGCATGGCGGAGCATCATATGCAGCTGGCTACGTAGCAGCATTGAAGCATGGGGCTCAACCAGTTGATCCACGGTCATTCGCAACCAGCTTCTTCCAGAAAATATATGAGGAGTACCCGCATATGGGCCCAGTTCTCCCGAGCACAGGGTATAGACCAGAACAATTAAAGGAGCTTGAGGAAACCATAAGGAGGGCTCCAGTAGATGCTGTTGTACTTGGAACGCCCTCAGATATAACCAGGCTTATAAAACTGGATAAACCAGTTGTAAGAGTAGAGTTTAAGCTGAAGATTGTTGAGGGACCCACGATAAGCGAGTATGTTGACATGTTTATGGAGAAGGCGAGGAAAAAAGTCTTGTAGCTACGTCTTTTTCCTGGTTAAAACATATACTAGTCCAGTCAGGAATACCGTTGCCAACACTATCACTAAGTAGATGTAGCCTTCTCCACTGCTACTAATTCTCTCCGTAAACGTCTCGGTTATTGTTATGGTGTTGGTCACCGTGGTTGTCCATGTTGTCTTTTGCGTCTCTACAATAGATATCGTTGTATATATTGTAGTGGGCTGGGTCACGGTGGTTGTCTCAATTATTGTTGTCGGCTTAGTCACTGTTCTAGTGATGTATGCGATAGTGGTTGATGTCACTGTTTCAGTTTTCACTACCTGGCTAGGTGTCTCTACAGAGATTTCTCCACCTTGAATAAACTGTGATAAGTCTAGTCCTCCAGGTATACCATTGATAACTATTGGTTGACCACTAGTTCCCTGCATAATATACACATAGTAATCCAGGTTTTGAGAGATATTTAGCCTATGTGCAACGGGATCTATTGAAAATACCACGCTGGCCGACGCCGGTATCTTGGCTACAATGTTTATCAGTGTCTTCCCTGCTGTAAAGCGTAGCCTCACAGGATATTCGACTGGTTCCCCATATATGTTTTTCTTCGAGTTAACCACCGAATAAGCTGTTGCATTCAATGGTATCACTTTTAGTGTCCCGCTGCCCTCACCCAGTGCTATTGGGGTATACGTGTATGTTCCATTAGGATAAAGGATTAATACTAGGTAGTGGTATACACTGCTGCATTCGGCGCCAGATGTTACTACATCGCTACAGGAATATAATGGGGCGCCAGCACTACCCACTATGAGGAATCCTGTATTATTGTAACTATATTCAACCCATGCATGGAAGTGTGCTTGTAGCACTAGGGCTGGCCATCCATAGTTATTCATGTAATTCAATAACACGGTATCATATCCTGGTTTCAGGTTATGGTTTACATTTGGATAAAGGGGTCTATGGAATCCAAGTATTAGGTGATTACCCTTGGTGTAATTATATGCGGCCTTAACCTGGTTATCCCACGTAGTTATATCTGCCTCGGAATCAATGAGGGCTATTCTCCACCCGGGTATATCGTCAATAGTGATATTGTCCGGTCCTATATACTGTCTCCATAGATCGATGCCTGTGCCATTTAATCCACTGTAGGTTACGTCATGGTTTCCAGGTATCATCCAGATGTTTTCTAAACGGGTCTTATTAAGGATTCCATATAATTTATTATACTGTTCAGGTGTACCTAATCCCACGTGATCTCCAAGTCCTATCACGGCTAGTGGGAGAGCATTCTCTGCCTCGTTTACAGCCTGGTAGAATACCTCTGGTGGATCCACGGCGTTCACATCCGAGGGCCTATTGTCACCAATCACTATTAGTGGATACCATGGTAGGTTGCCCGGGATCACGACACGGGTTTTCACGTATAATGACACCATGGTTGATGCATCAGCATTTAAAAGAGGTGTTGTAGCTGGCAGGATAAGTAGTGATACCAGAATAATCAGAATGCACATAGTCCATTTATTCAATGTATCACGCTCCTTAACCGAGTTATAATCCTTTATAGAGAGGCAGGTATATAAGTTAATTAAATCTATTCTTGGAATATGATGGAAGTAGGTAAGCGGGTTTAACACCGGTGTAAAAAGTGGCTCTGAGAATTGCTGGTGAAACCATATATGTACCAGATCTAACGGCTCTTACACAGGGAGCCGTATCCAGGTTGATTGATGAGGGAAGTGTTGGCGGTAGAATAGTTATCCATAGAGCTATACTCCAACTGTTAGAGTACAGTGCCTCGAAAGGCAGGGTTGTAGGTTACGCAGGGCTCGAGGAACTCCGCAGGTTGCGGCAATACAGTGATACAGGGATAATTAAACTCGAGTTCACTGGTGAAAGGCTTAGGGGGTTCATTGAAGACGAGGAGCAATTGATTGGCGAGGTAAACTCCCTTATAAGGGAGTATGCTTACTCTGCTAACGGTGTATTAATAACGGGTAATGAGCTACAGTACCAAGTTGCTAAGTCCATGGGCATACAGGTTGTGTTGGTCAAGGATAGGGAGCGTGGAAGACTAGGTTTCGAGAAATACTTTTCCGAGAACACTATGAGCGTGCACTTAAAGGAAGGGGTGGTACCAGTAGCCAAGATTGGTAAGCCGGGCGAGTGGAAATTCGTGAAGCTAAGTGACACCCCGTTAACCAGGCAGGAGATCGAGCAGATGGCTAATGAGATAATAGAGGCTACTAGGAGTAGAAGTGATGCCTTCATAGAGATAGATCGAGCCGGCTCCACTATAGTCCAGCTGGGAGCCTACAGGATAGTTATAACGAGGCCCCCTTTAAGCGATGGATGGGAGATCACGGCTGTGAGGCCCTTGAAGAAGCTGAGGCTGGAGGACTATAATCTCCCCTCAGAGCTGGTTAAAAGGCTCAATGAAAGGGCTGAGGGCATACTCATAGCCGGTGCACCAGGGATGGGTAAGACGACCTTTGCTCAAGCCCTGGCAGAGTATTACATGAGGATGAATAAGGTTGTGAAGACTATTGAGTCGCCTAGGGACATGATACTTCCACCAGATATAACCCAGTATAGCAAGCACTACGCTGACACAGGGGAATTACATGACATCTTATTGTTATCGAGGCCTGATTACACAGTCTTTGATGAGATGAGGAATGATGAAGACTTCAAGCTATTCGCTGATCTAAGACTAGCTGGGATAGGAATGATTGGGGTTGTACACGCCACGACACCTATAGACGCTATCCAGAGGTTCATTGGAAGGGTTGAACTCGGAATGATTCCCTCAATAATAGATACTGTGATCTTCATTAAGAATGGACAGGTAGACAAGGTATACGAGGTCAAGATGACTGTGAAACTGCCAACTGGATTACGCGAGGCAGAGTTATCGAGGCCGGTGATAGAGGTGAAGGACTTCCTCACCGGTGAGCTAGAGTATGAAATATACACTTTCGGTGAGCAGACGATAGTGGTACCAGTTAAAAAGCTACGTGGTAAGCAGGGTATCCATGAGAAGATTATTGAGGAGATCGGTAAGATCATGCCTGAGGCAGATGTGAGAATGGAAAATGGTGACATAGTGATCACTTTATCAAGACAGGACTTAAAGAAGTATAATAGAAGGATTAAGAGGCTTAGGAAGCTTGAGGAAAAGTATAATATACCTGTGAGAGTTAAGGTGGAGGAGTAAACTCACTGCATAGTATAATCCAGTATACTCTTATCCCCCTTAATCATTGAGATTAATGCTTTGAGCCTGAGACTGTTTTTCACGGTTTCAACTGGGATCTTGAAGGCACTTCCCTCTGACTCGGCTAGTTTCTCGAGGGGTATGAGGAACCATTCCCCGCTTCCAACGAATTTAACAGCTATGAAGGGTGTCGCGCCAGCCCTTCTTGAGAACTCCTGTAGCTTCTCCACCTGCTCCCTTCTAACATAGATTGTTCTCTCCTCTTTAACAGTCTTAACCTCCATGGCTACTATTTTACCATGGTAAATAGCCACTATATCAGGGTATTTGACATACCTAGCTCTACTACCACTTGCAGGAGCCCTAATAACTGCGAAACCCTGATCCCACAGCCTCCTAACTAAATCCCTTTCATGAGAAAAACCCCTAGTCCTATTACTCATACTGCTCCCTCAGATCGATTAAAATTTATTATTTGAGATAGTTAAAATGATATCTCGGTAAGGTGATGTGTATTGGAGACGCGATATTACCTGCATTATCTATTGTTATTTCTCGTAATACTTGGTTCAACAGTGTACTTGAATACCTATATTGCAGTTGCTGAGACAACCCCAGCTATACCCTCTATAACGAGTAATATGACCGAGATCATCACTTCTAACATGGGACCAGTTGTTCCAGTTATAGTGTCACCCGGGGAATCATTCATCATAGAGCTTAGGCCAGAGTATTCTTCCCTCAGTATCTCCTCAGCGTACATATGGACTGTTAAACCAGTTGACAACCAGCTTGTAGTCTACAATTATACTTTAAGTATAAGCAGTATGGGTCCAGGCATATATCAGGCTACTATATCAGCAGGAGTCGAGGATGGATTATATGACTTGTCTCTTCTAGCAGGCTCAACAGTATACAATGTACCTAGATCAGTATGGGTAGTGAAGTCCTGGCCTTCAGTGATTAGATTCGTAGAGAACACTGATATACACTTCATAGCAGGCCAGCCAAATCCATTTACAGGTGATATCAATCGTATAGCTGGATTCACTATAGATAACCTGCTATCACCCTTCTTCATTCTATGGCTCGGCGATATAACCGATAACGCTGCTTCATCAGAATATATGATGGCTCTTGCGTACAGGTATGCCTACCTATATAACATACCTGTGTTAAGTATACCCGGGAATCACGATTATGCCTCCGGGGGCACTTATTACACGAATTATCTCGGACCCACGAAGTGGTTTAGGGTAATAGCGGGTAAGCTACTTATAATAGGCATATGGTCACCCGAGCAAGGATATCCATCATGGGAAGACCTAGTGTTCGCTCAACAGGTGCTTCAGAATTATAGTAGTATACCCTACAAAATGATATTAGTCCATCACCCACCATTCTACTATCAGGGCGAGCTATACACTAGGTATGATGATGAAACTGTGTTGAAACCATATGTTCCAGGCGGTCCCTCCACGCCCTTGAGTAGCTATTGGTCAAATAACATGACAGCGTTCAGATACTTCTTGAAACTCGTGGAGGACTATAATGTAACAATGGTTCTATCTGGTCACACGCATAGGGACTTCTTCACGAAGTATGTAAGCACTAGGACTGGTACGACAACACTATTCCTCACATTTACAACGTTGGCGCATGGCTCAGCATCTTATGATGGATTAAGCCTCATGGAGTTCGACTTGAATACTGGTCGATTAGACTTCCCGTTAAAGCCGTCCACATTCATTGGTTTCCAGAACTCTACAAGGGCCCTGGCTTTAAACAGTATACCAATAGGAATATACCCGGTTCAAAATAACCTTGGATGGAGTAATCTAACGTTTACATATATGAATGTTGTCTACTCTGATGCAGGTTACACGTTTAGATTTGAGAATAATAATTTATCATGGATAAACTTTTCTGGCACCATACTATGGAGCCTGCCATGGGCTGGAAACAATATAAACTATCGAATTGTCAACGCCTTGAATAATGCATCCATAAAGATCATTGATTACAAGATCATCGGGGGCAGGCTCTTCCTATTATTCGAGTTAAACCTGCCTTTCCAGAGCGGGTTAACATTAAGGCTGTACACAGATCCCGACCCCAAACCACCCGTGGTATTCCTGAGAAGAATAGTGCCACAAACGCCCTCCGTTAATAGGGATGTAACAATATATATTGAGATATCTGATGAGGGGTTAGGGATAGATCCGAGTAGTATAGTGGTTAGACTGGGTGACAATGTAATTAACTATAGTAGTATGCCTCAAAGAAACGCCTATACAATGACTCCAAGCACCTATACGGAGAAATTCAACACGATAACCCTTCTCATAACAGTATATGTCATCTCTAATACTACGGTGATGCAGCCACTGTTAATCCAGGTAGCGGATAATGCTGGAAACACAGCCAGCACCCAATTCAACATTACATTCGTGGGTCCCACGTTAACAACCACTACAACTACCACTCCTACGACCACCCCAACTACGATGACAACCACCACTACTACAACAACTACTACAGTGACAACCACTCCTACGACCACTGCATCAACGACTCCTACTACTACCACTACGACCACTACGGCCATCACCACAACTACATCTACTACAACCACTACAACGACTACTACAGCAACTACTACGGCTCAGACAACCACTACTACGCCTTCCGGAGAAGCACCTTCATCTTATCTTATCATGCTGGGAATAGTGGTTGTTGTAGTGGTCATTATATTATTAGTGTCATTGATAAGGAGGAGTAGTGGAAAATAGTCTCTCCTATATTTGAAGCTGGTCAATACTAAACATTTTTTAACTATTCATTAGAATATAATTTATGAGGTGGAGTAAATGCGTAGACTACTTGTTATCTCACTATTAATACTCTCACTACTAATAGTTCCAGCCATCCTACAGGTGACACGGGCTGAACCGCAGCCATCCCTGAGGACAGTCACAGTGGCTGTTGACCTAGCCCATGGCGAGAGCGATAAGTATTTAAATTATATAATGGGGAATCTGACGTTCGTCAACTGGAAGACTATACCTAAAGGAACAACCATAACAAACGATACATTAAACGGCGTCGACATACTGTTAATAGGTCAGCCAACGGTCGCATTTGCCCCGAGCGAATTAGATGCCATATACAACTGGATTAACACCGGTCACAAGGTATTATATATAGCTGGAGACAGCGACTACGGCACCGGTCCCACTACTATAGATAACGTTAACAAGGTACTCGAATACATTGGAGCCAAATTAAGGCTTGAACAGGCTTCGGCATACTCTGATCCCTCAATGAACTATACATATAAGGGGACAACATATCCAACTTGTGCACAGGCATACTATAGAATGCTTGCATTCGTTGAACCGGATAACGTACCCAACCTCTACACCTGGATGCTGGATCAAAACATTGAAAAACCCATATTAATGCATGGGCCAGGCGTAGTGATATGGGTTGATGAGCAAGGAAACTATCATGACCCCGTTAAAGAGACCTTCCCAGGACTTATCAGGATAGCCTGGTTCCATAAAGCCTACATAGGTGATAATAATAAACCAGAGCCATACGTATACAACCCAATACTCTACGGACAGGGAGCAGGATGGTTCGATTTCATCGGCTACGCAGCCGAGTACTGGGCTGATAAAAACGTTGTTATAACTGTGGCGTCGGAATCCCTCTACGGTGATTACGAGCCTGCATGGGCTTCCTCATATTATGGTGTACCACTGGATGGGCCTAGATTCGTTGAAAACCTGTTGAAGTGGTGGATAAAAGTCGCTATACAGCCGAGCTACATGGCTGAGAAGGTTCTCGAGGTAAGTGATCCAACTGGTGATGACAAGGGTCAGGGAACCCTTCTATACCCAACCAACACTGTGTTTAAACCCGGCGTATTCGACCTAGTTAACTTCAAGGTGTTGCAGGACAACGACTTCATTTATCTACAGGTAGAGGTCAGGGATCTTGGAGGCAATCCATGGGGCGGGCCGAACGGCTTCAGCCTGCAACACGTCCAGATTTACGTTGAGACAACAGATAAATCACTACCAGTCAATACTTCTACATTTGGCCTACACGTGGATCTCGCGCCAGGCTGGAACTACGCGATAATAGCGGTACCTGGTTGGGGCGATACACCATATCCTGATGGAGAAGTATCAGCCCTATATAGGGCTGATAACAAGCTTATAGCTGATGAATACAGTAACACTACATTATTCGATGTCTATGCCTATACAGACCTCAATATAATCGAGGTTAAAATAGCAAAGAGCCTCTTAAGTGATGTAGGTAACATCGGGAGCTGGATATGGTACGTCTTCCTAACTAGTTATGATGGATACGGTGAAATGAAGATAAGGGGAGTTAACCCCGGTGATCCACAGGAGTGGGCTCTTGGAGGAGCAGACAACCTAGCCGTATTAGCAGGCGTGCAGCCGAAAATAGTAGACTTACTAGCCCCAACTGACCAGGATCAATACAATATGTTGAAGAGCTATGATGCGGGTGCCAAAAAGCTCGCTGTAGTTTACGGTATAAAGGGCGGTGCGATATACTATCCCCCTGTAACGGTAACTGTTACTACGACCGCCACTACTACGGTAACTAATACAGTGACATCAACTGTTTCTACAACCATAACAACTACACAAACCGTTACAAGTACGACTACGCAACCCACGACCATTACCCAGACAGATATGACTATTACGGGAATAGCTGCTGTGGTAGCTCTAATAGTGGGTTTAGCCATTGGAATGCTATTAAAGAGGAAATAGGTAGGAGCATTTTTTAAACACCCTTCATTAAATAGTCTTACTTTTCACTGGCCTCCTCCTCGCCCTAAAGAGCGAGGCTTTCAGTTGTAAAGGCCCTAAGGAGGAGCTGGTTGAGGATTTGATAACAATAATTTCTCACTTCGCTGGAAAGCTCTACGGCATGAGGAGCCACAAGTACGAGAAGGTGGTGGAGAATGCAAGAAGATTCATTGAAGACCCTTTCCATTGTTTTAGAGCTACCATATAAAAATTTATAATTATATGTAGTGTATATATTCTATTTTAACAGGGGAGTATATATATGGCTCGCGCCCTTACTAGGCTTCAAGCACTATTTATTTTAGTGGTTGTCATAATAGCGGTAATAGGGGTATTCCTTGGTGCACGAACTCTAACCCCACCGGTGACATCTACTACAACTACAACAGGTAAGCCTACATACCCTGAGTATCCATGGCTAGATCAATTAAAGCAGTTGACCACCGAGAGGAATATAGAGTTAATAGTGATAACAAGGCATGAACAATCCATCCTGAGTGAGACTACAAAAGAGTTTCTGAATTCCCCGGTAGCGAAGGAGCTGGGTATAGTCAATATACGGTTTTTATCTGTGTCAGCTGAATTATGGTCTAGCTATATCGATAACGCTGCCAAGGCGGGTAAGCCAATAGACGTGGCATGGGGTGGTGGTCCTACATTATTTAACACTATGGATTCCATGGGATATCTCCTACCCATCGACCTTAGTAAACCTGAGTTCCAGGCAATAAAATATGAGATGGATAAGATACCAAGGGTTATAGGTGGGGCTGAGACATATAAGGTTGATCAGAATGGATTGGTACGGTGGATCGGGGCTAGTGTAAGTAGCTTCGGTTTCACGGTGAACCTCGTACGCTTAAACCAGTATGGATTACCAACACCACAGAAATGGGAGGATCTAGCAAGCCCTGTTTACGCAAAGTACCTGCCCGACATACCACAGATATCTACAGCTGATCCAACCATGAGTACAAGCAACACTAGGATCTTTGAGATAATTTTACAGGCTAAAGGATGGGATGAGGGGTGGAGGATTCTTACACTACTGGCTGCAAATGCTATAATATATTCTGGAAGCAGTGATGCCCGCGACGCAGTGATAAGGGGGGATGTAGCTATAGGTACGACAATAGATTTCTACGGTTACATGGCTCAGCAGGTTAACCCTAATTGCAAGTATATAGCGCCTCAGGGGGAGACTATAATTAATAGTGATCCAATAGCGATCTTAAACACCACGAGGCACCTGATCCATGCTGTAGCGTTTGTTGCATGGGTACTCAACGAGTATGGTGGGCAACAGGTCTGGCTCAACCCTGATATCAATAGGCTACCCGTGAACCCATATGTCTTCAATACAACACAGGGTCAAAGCAGGCAAGACTTGAAGCAGGCCCTTCAGGATGCATTGAATGCACAGAGTATATTATTCAATGAGACTCTTTCAGCAAACTGGGTATACTCGGTTATATACTACTTCAAGGCTACATTGGTGAATCCACATGACGATCTACAAGCTGCATGGGCAAGAATAGCCCAAGCCTATTTGAATGGTAAGATAAGTAAGGAATGGTTCGACTACTTATCCATGTATATATCAAAACCACTCACCTTCACGGATCCTGTAACGGGTAAGCAAACCAGTTTCACATTAGATTACGCAGTGTTCATTAATCAGAGACTTCAAAAGGATACAGCAGTATACCAGTCATTAATGAGTCAATGGGAGCAGCTGGCAAGGCAGAGATATCTTAATGCATTAAATCTGTTAAATGATGCACTAGCTGGAAAACCAGTTCCTTCCAGCTGAATAATTTATTCCAGAGCCGTATTTTTAAACCCCTTCCTCCTCATGTATAAAACAAAACATGGTGTGGGGATCACCATTGAGTAGGCCCAATATACTGCTGCTACTTATCAGTGTGTTATTTCTAACGTTATCAGTTATTATCAACAATATTTTAACGGTAGATGCTTCAAAACAAGTGAATCAAGTATTAATCCTAGCAGGCTTAATAGCTGGGTGTATAATGGTTTTAAAGAATGTCTATAGCTATGAGTACATTAAATATAGCTTCTCCATGAGTTTCATCGTAATAGCATCCCTCATATACTTGTTCATAATACTATTAATTGATGCCTATGGGTACCCCTTATCGCTCGCAGGGTTCCTAGCACCACTTATAGGTGTAGGAGTATCTGGATACATAGTGGATAAGATCAGTGAGTCAAAGAAGAGAACGACTCTTATTGGTAAGGGAAGAATCAAGCTGGCACGTAGGATACGGAACACTATCAACCAGCTTGATGCAACAATGTGGTTCTTCATGGTTTTCGGACTAGTTTACCTGGTATTATTCATGATTGTGCCGATATTCTTAGTGCTAATACATTCTTTTACCCCACCAGCTGGAGGTGAATGGTGGAGCAACTTCTACAATGTGTTAAGGACGCGTAGCTATGTCAACCTTGATCCAATAGATAAAAGTTGGTGGAAACTGATAGAGATGCCTGGTGGCGAGAAGTTACTGGTTTTGAAGAGTATTGACTACGGCCCAGTGGTTAATAGCCTGATTGTTGCATCTATTGTAACGATTTTCGCCACAATCCTAGGGGTAATAGTAGCATACATACTTGCCCGGTACAAGTTTCCAGGGCACATGTTACTCCGTATCCTGGCATTAATACCGTTATTCAACACTCCCTTCATCAATGCATATGTGGTTAAATTAATATGGGGGCCGGACGGACCTGTTTCAACCTTGATCAATGCATTGTTCGGGTACAAGTTAATGATCCAGGGATTAGCAGGGGTTATTGTAGCTCAAATAGTGACTTTCTTCCCAATAGTATATCTCAACGCGTATAATAGCTTCATAAACATTGATCCTTCAACAGAGGAGCAGGCCGAAAATCTCGGTGCTAAAGGATTCAGATTATTCAGGACGGTGACTCTACCCCTTGCTTTGCCAGGTATTGCGGCTGGTTCAATACTAGTGTTTGTATTCAGCCTCGAGGATCTAGGGGCACCAATAGTTTTCAATGCTCAGAGTCTCATGAGCTACAAGATATTCATGGGTATACGCTCGGCCACAGGGCTTATTGCACCTGAAATAGCCGCGCTCGGCATTATATTACTACTGATAACCCTTGTCTCATTCCTAGCCATTAGAAACTATGTCAGCGTAAGGAGTTATGCGATGATCAGTAGGGGAGGTAGATTTAATCCTAGGATAAGACGTCCTGGAGTATTGGGCTTAATAGCAGTATACCTCGCAATATTCCCTATAGTATTATTTGCCATGCTCCCCCAGGTAGGTGTAGTGCTGATATCGCTTGGAATACTTAAGCCTTATCCAGGTGCCACTGGCATCGAGTTATCCATACCTGATAACATCTTTATGTATATTAGTAAAGTATTATCTGATCCCTCCATATATCGTTACCTGGTCAATACCCTGGTATACGCTGGCATCTCAGTGATACTAGCGGTATTCCTGGCTACGGCTGTAGGCTACAGCGTTAGCAGGTTGAAGATAAAGTGGCTTGCAAACATTCTAGATGCATTATCTACCTCTCCTCTAGCGATACCGGGATTAGTATTGGCTCTTGGCTACTACTACTTCTTCTACATACTTGCAGAGGCTTTATCCCCGATTATACCAGGGGTCCTAACACACCTGATGCCTGGTAGTCCATCTTTTGCTGTCTGGTTCGTGTTCATTATAGCTTTCAGTGTTAGAAGACTTCCATATGTGGTGAGATCAGTGTTTGCGGGCTTCCAACAGGTCCACGAGAACCTTGAGGAGGCCGCGATGAATCTCGGCGCATCCAGGTTCAAGGTGGTCTTTGGAGTTATACTACCATTCATAGTTGGATACATATTAAGCGGTGCGCTCCTGGGCTTCATATACATGGCTACAGAGGTGTCAACTAGTGTAACCTTCGGCGGGATGAATAGTGATCAGGCACCATTAACATACTATATGGCTCAAAACATTGCAGGTGCAGCTGGCCAGGGACCAATGCTTGTAGCCGCCATGGGTACAATACTTATATTGATCCAGTTGATTGTGGTTATAATAGTGGTATATGTATTTAAACAGAGGTACGCTTTTATAGGTGTATAAGAAAGGGTGGGGGATTTGACACGGGTTAAACTAGAAGGTGTTTCAAAATACTATGGTAACGTGGTAGCAGTTGAAGATGTCAACATTGAAATACAGAGCGGCGAATTCTTCGCGATCCTAGGGCCCAGCGGGTGTGGTAAAACCACTACTCTTAGAATAATAGCCGGCTTTGAAACACCTGATAAGGGGAGGGTATATTTTGACGATGAAGACATCACCTTTGTAAAGCCATATAAAAGAAATACCTCAATGGTTTTCCAAAACTACGCCTTATGGCCCCATATGACGGTATTCGAGAATGTGGCTTACGGATTAAAGCTTAGGAGGAAGGAGCTTGGATTAACTGATGAAGATATAAGGAAGATGGTTAAGGAGGCCCTTGAACTAGTAAAGCTCTCAGGAATGGAGAATAGATACCCACTACAACTCTCGGGTGGGCAGCAGCAGAGGGTGGCGCTTGCAAGAGCCCTAGTCGTTAAACCCAGGGTACTCCTCCTAGATGAGCCCTTGAGTAACCTAGATGCAAAACTCAGGATCGAGATGAGGGAGGAATTAAAGAGGTTACAGAGGAGCTTGAATTTAACCACTATATATGTCACACATGATCAAGTGGAGGCGATGAGCCTCAGTGATAGGATGGCTGTAATGAATAGGGGAAGAGTGATACAAGTTGGCTCACCGCAGGAGTTGTACTTTAGGCCTCGCAGCCTCTTTATAGCTGATTTCCTAGGTAGGAGCAGTATTTATCCAGGCGAGTTGGTGGCACAGAGCAAGGACTATGTGGAAGTAAGGCTTGAGGATGCAGACATAGTTGTTCGAGGTGTTTCACCGTTTGAGAAGCTGCCGAGCAAGGTATCCATTGTAATACGTCCAGAAGTGATTCGTTTAGGTAGCAGTGGGTCAAGCGGCGACACCGTGGTTAAGGGCGTTGTTGACTTTGCAATGTTCCTCGGTGAGAAGATAGAGGCCAGGGTTAAGATAGGGAAACTGCCCCTGCTAGTGTATCTGCCCAATACTGTTGAGGTAAGTACTGGTAGCGAGATAGAGCTGGTTTTACCGTGGAGAAACATTATTGTTCTTCCACCCGAGTAATATTCCATCCCATATCACTCCACTTAGCCATGTATTTTTCGATAACTAAACTACCTCCTTCTAATATATGTAACTCTATATATAGATTGAGGCCTTCGGCCTCGAGAATAATGTATGATGGCTTAAAGGAACCTCCTCCACCGCCCCATACACCGGTTAAAGAACCTGGATTCAGGAGAAGTATGTTTCTCTTTACACCGGTCTTAATGAATGGCGAGTGCGTGTGACCTGAAACCAATATGTCTACACCAAGCTCTATTGAGATCCTGGTTAAACCCATTGTATCACCGCGTGGATGAACCTCATCCCCGTGAATTAACCCGGTTTTCCAGGTATCTATATCCACTATACGGTTTCTCGGTAGAGGGAGGTAATCCATATTACCTCTTACAATAAGTACTCTTCCACTTAGTTTATTAAGCCAGTCTATGACTTCTCTTGAAGTTAAATCACCGGTGAATAACAAGTAGTCGAAGGGGGACTTGTACTCTAATTGTTTTTTAATAGAGGGATGGATTCTTTCAGCCCTATCGGGTATATGTGTATCTCCAGCCAAGAGTATCCTCGTCTCTCCTCCCCCTCACTATCTAACGGTTCTTTTTATTCATCTAGCATGTTTCTCCCTGAAAAACATGTTGTTCAAAGTCTTCACAGTAGCGGTGTTTAATGGGAAGGGTATTAACAGGTATAGTAATATCTTTACATCCTCGCTCAGCATAACGCTGGATAGTGTTTCCATTGGAATACATGTAGAACCCAGGTATCCCTTGATAAATCCTTGGAGTCTATCCATGTATGTATTTTGGTTTAATACGCAGTTAGTATAACAGCTTATGGCTAGTGTTGAAACTAAGACGATTAAATCCCATATAAAGTGTTCTACATTCCTGGTTTCAATTGCTTGCTCGGCATCGATGATGTATATTTCTCCACCACTATGTATAAAGTTAGATATCTTTGTATCCCCAATAGCCCAGTTACTACAGTGTAGTCGCCCTAGGAGTCCCCCTAGTAGCCTGTATACCTCTACCGGCATTGTATAGGTTAACTTCTCTCCCTCTACATAGCTCCTGATTATCCTCTTACCTATATAATCTACTATGTATAAACTGGGCTTACTAAAGCCTGGTGTACTTGTTTTCAGAAAAGCTACCTCCCTCTCCATACGGTTCCTTGGATTCAGGGCAAATGGATACATTTTTATTGAGAGTGAGGATAGGTTGACCATGAACCACTTGATTAATCCAACCTCCCTTCCATATTCTTTGACAACTAATTTTTTCGAGTCAACCGTTATAACTGATGTCTGTCTCGAGAGGTTATCCAGTGCTTCAAGGATATTTATATTCAAGACTACTCACTTTAACAGGTACTCAGGAGGCTCTATTATCTTTTCCCCTGCAACTACCTGGTCGATGCTATGTATTACACCGCCTCCCCTCTCTATGATTTTCCTCACGTCATCATAGTCTATGTTAATGCCTTCTACTATAACCAATATGTTCTGTGTATCTACATCTACTTCTTTAACGGTAATACTAACCGAGTTAATACCATTTATCTCTATAATAGATTTAGCCAAGTCGATTATCGATACACCTCTAACCGGGTATAATACATCCAGCACTATTCTCTTCAACAACTTCTTCACCGGGCTTGAACCCTATAACCTAGATAATTAAGTAGCTTACTAGACTTTTAAACATGTGAAAAGCCCAGGGGAGTCGTCCCTGTTCATCCCTACCCCGATACGGGGGCGTTACAGGGATCATTGTAAATAAAACGGTTAGGGTGATATAATCATTGAGTTTTCATGGGACTTTTTGTATTTAGTAACAATAATGTTTGTTTTACTTAAATATTTTAATGACAATGAGTCGATAAACCCTAGGATCTATTTATTAATTTAGAATTCAAAAATGATCTTGTGGTGCGTAATAAATGGTACTAGCCAAGATACGCGGTAACACCAGTGAAAACGCTGTGATTATTGATGGAAATGTAATAGAGATATCATTGAAGCCTAGGAAGAGAATGATCTCGCTGAGAGTGAACGAGGAGGATTTAGAGATTATCGATAAATTCGTTGCGAGACAGGGCTCAATATCCAGGACACTATTATTGACACGTGTAATGGAAGCTCTTGCAGAGGGGTTGAGGAGGAGTAATGGGGAGATAACCTCTATAACATTGTCGTTTAAGACTAAGTCCATGGAGACTATCTCGATACAGCTTAATTTAAATTAACTCGTTAGGCATTGCCCATACCCTAGGTTGACGGGGGTGCCTTGCCCGCTTTTATTAGCTCCACTATGAATTTCACTATGTCGGCTGGGAGACTTATTTGATGGGCTAGTTGCTCTACTATAATATTTTCCCCGTATTTGCGTAGGGCTTCCTGTACTGCTTGGACGGGCTCTATATAATATACCCTCCTTCCCTCCTTAACCTTCGCAATTATACCTATCTTGTTCAGCCTGGAGAGATATCTAGACTCGATTGTCCTAGCTCTGCCAGTATACTTGGAGACGTCTTCAGCAGTCACCTTCTTTAATGTTATTACGGCTTCAAGTGTTTTCAGTAATGGGGGTGTTAGTACTATTCCGCGTTTAATTAGGAAACGTATATCGTATATGCTGTCATATCCGATATTACTCATAAAATCACCATGTTCACTAAGTAATTCGTATTAAAAACTTATAAATTTTACAAATGAAAGCTCGCGCTTCAGAGCGGGATGAGGCCAGGTGGAGAGCATACCGTGTCTAAGATACCACTAAGTACCAGGTAAGCAAGATAACTGAGTCAATGAACATGGGAAATCACCCGTTAAGCTAGCTGGTTAAACCTAGTGATAGGGTACCAAGGTTGAGGCGGCTTAAGGAGAGCCATAGGATTTTAAGGGAGGAATAGTTAAATGTTATAAATAATGACCGGTGGATACCATATGAGCTTACCTAGAGGACGCTACTTCGAGGCCATACTTTCAAGCGTTATAGAGCATGCCAAGATAGTTAACAAGGGTATATCAAAATTAGTAGAGCTGGTCTCTAATATATCTAGTGGGGTCGGCGCGGTCTCAACGCTATATAATGAATTAAATAGTATTGAGGAAAAAGGCGATGAGTTAAAGAAAGAAATGATTAAAGAGTTAAAGGCAGCATACCTGCATCCGGAAGACAGGGAAAATATTCTGAGATTCGTTTTATCCCTTGATGAAGCTCTTGGTTTCGCGAAAGCTGCTGGTAAGAGAATACTTCTTGTGATAGAGTCAGGTGTGCCAATACAAGGGGAGATCCAGGTATTGATGAAGGAGATCGCGGATAAGAGTCTTGAGGCATCATTTAAGATCCTGGAGCTATTTGAGGCGATCAATAAGGATCCTAGGAAAGCGCTTGAATTAACCCATGAGATAGAATTTCTGGAGAAGAAAATAGATGAGCTAAGACTTGAAGCAGTGGGGAAGATATACCTGTATTGTAGCAAGGAGGTTAAACCAGAGTGTATAGTGATCCCACCCATAATAGAGGACCTAGAAGGAATAAGCGATGTATTCGAGAACATAGCTGACATCTACCGATTGTTCACTATATCGAGATAGATATGGTTTACCACGAACAGGATAGGTGATTTTTTGATAGCCTGCATAATTCCTGCAGCAGGGCTAAGTACAAGGTTTCCATGGAATAAACTACTCTACTTATTCGATGGGGAACCAGTTATTATACGTACAGTTAAGAATATATCCAGCTCCAGGTACGTATCCAGGATCATAATTGTAACAGGCCATGAGTCAGACAAGGTGTCTGAGACTGTTAAGGAGTTCATGGGTGGCTCAGAGAAAAGAATCAGGATAATATATAACTCGGAGTATGCAAGAGGGATGAGTACAAGTATTAAGAAGGGTGTGGAGTCTTTACAGGGCGAGCTTCACTTGTTTAGGGGGATAATGGTGAATCCAGGTGATGTAGCCTGGGTTCACCCAGGCATATACGACTATGTATCTATGAGGTTCCTGGAGTCAGGTAAGAAAATAGCCGTAGCTTCATACAGGGGTAGAAGAGGTCACCCGATAGTTTTCTCAAGTGATTTATTCATTGATTTAACTGGTATAAGTGAGGAATCAAGGGGTCTTAAAGCCGTGGTGGAGAAGTATATTAGTGAAACACTGGTTGTTGAAACAGGCTATCCAGGCGTCCTGTTAGATCTAGATACCGTGCTTGATTTAAACAGGGTTAAGGAATATTCGTGGAGATAGGTGTTTAACAATGTATAGAAGCAGAGATATAGCCATACAGTTATCAGAAAGGATCAAAGAGCTCTCAAAAAAGATACTCGTAGAAACAGGGAGGGATGAATTAAATATAATGAATTTCTGTGGAACACATGAATGGACTATAACGCATTACGGCTTAAGATCCCTAATGCCCTCATCAATAAACCTGGTAGCTGGGCCGGGCTGCCCAGTATGCATCACCCCGGGATATTACATTGATATATTAATCGATGCGAGTTTTGAAAGAAACACTGTTGTCCTCACGTATGGGGATGCATTCAAGCTACCTGGCTCCAGGAATAAGCATCCGAGAAGCCTTTTCCACGCTAAGGCCAATGGGGGAAATGTGAAGGTAGTATATAGTTTTCAGGATGCTGTTAAAGAAGCTGTGAGGGAGCCGGGTAAAAGACATGTGTTCCTGGCTGTTGGATTTGAGACTACGATGCCTGCTACAGCTATCCCGCTTGTAAGCGGGAAGATACCTAGAAACCTGTATATTCTATCAGCATATAGGCTTACACCACCAATAATGAGATTCCTCCTTGAGAAACACCCTGAGATAAGGCTTGATGGAATAATAGCTCCTGGCCATGTCTCAGCTGTGATCGGGGCCAACTCATGGAGATTTGTAGCTGAAGAGTATGGTATACCAATAGTTGTCTCGGGTTTTGAACCACTCGATGTGGTTTTATCCATTTATATGATATTGAAGAGTATTGAGGAAGGTAGACCTAGGTTAATGAATGAGTACACCAGGGTAGTCAACCCGGATGGAAACACATACGCGTTAAAAGCTATTAGTGAAGCATATACTGTGAAGGACAGTTATTGGCGGGGTATAGGATCAGTTCCATTAAGTGGCGCAGTGCATAGCCCCAAGTATAGCAACTATGATTACCTAGAATCAATGGGGTTTAAGGAGACAATAACCGATGATAAGCATCCTGGTTGCATATGTGATAAGGTGGTTCTAGGACTCGCTAAGCCAACACAATGTCCCCTCTTCATGAAGGCTTGTACCCCGAATAACCCATATGGACCATGCATGGTTAGCTCTGAGGGTACTTGTAGAATATGGGCTGAGAACATGCCTGTGCTACATGGAACGGTGTTGCAGTAATGATAAATAAAATAGTAATCCTGGATGGATACACTGACGAGCCGGCGGGCCTTGGAGTACCCCCATACATAAACACTTATCCGAGGCTCGTTGCAGGTGCAGCATGGAATAGGGTGAAGGATGTCGATATAAAATACTGGACAATAGATGATGCAAGAAGGAACTTTGGTTCATTTATAAAACAGGTAAGGGAAAGCCAGCTCCTAGTCGTCATAGGGGGAGCGGAAGTACCTGGCAAATACCTTGGAGGCAAGCCACTAAGTATACAGGAGCTTGAAACAATACTGCTCTTAACTAGGGATGTAAACAAGATCCTCATAGGTCCAGCGGCCACTCATGGATTCGGGACTGGAGGAGGAAATATAGCTGTAGAAACGGGGAAGTTGAGGAATTTGTTCACGGAGATAGTGAGAGGCGATCCAGAGATATATATTGACGAGTTGATGCAATACGGCTTCGAGAAGGCCCGCCCATGGTTACTCAGAGAGGATTATGAATTAGCAGATAAGGCGTTTAGGCTTGGGGCTAAAATAGTCCTTCAACATCCTAACTACGGTAGAAATCTCGTTGTTGAGATAGAGACGTATAGGGGCTGTAGTAGGTGGATAACAGGGGGTTGTTCATTCTGTATTGAACCAAGGCATGGAAGACCGTTAATGAGGAGCTTGAAGGGTATTATTGAGGAGGTGGAAGCGTTATATAGGCTAGGAGTTAGGCATATCAGGCTGGGAAAGCAGCCTGATATACTGGCATACATGGCTAGGGACATCGGTAAACAGGAGTTTCCACGCCCGGATCCCGAGGTTATTGAAAGACTTTTCCAAGGAATAAGAAACGTTGCACCCGGATTG
The DNA here is from genome assembly GCF_038881575.1 of Desulfurococcus sp. Lineage (GTDB taxonomy): Archaea > Thermoproteota > Thermoprotei_A > Sulfolobales > Desulfurococcaceae > Desulfurococcus. Next base: position 113,501 of record NZ_JAVZPN010000006.1, read on the forward strand.
ATCACGTTACATATAGATAATGTAAACCCAGGTACAATAGTGCATTACCCTGAGGAATCAATTAGAATACTTAAGACAATAGTGAAGTATCATACACCCGGAGACGTTGCAGCTCTAGGAATAGAGAGCTTCGATGAAAAAGTGGTTAATACAAATAACTTAAAGGTGTACCCTGATGAAGCGTTGGAGGCTATACGCTTAATAAACAGGGTTGGGAGGGAAAGAGGATGGAATGGTATGCCTCATCTACTACCTGGGATAAACCTCATTTATGGTTTGCCAGGTGAATCGAGGAATACTTACCACATGAATCTAGAGTATTTAACCAAGATAATTAGAGAAGGGTTGATGGTAAGAAGGCTGAACATACGTAGAGTAGCTGTTCTAGAGAACACGCCTTTATGGTTGAGGAGAGATGAGGTTGAATACTTGCTTAAGAAGTACAGGGATCTCTATAGGTTCCACCGGATAAGAGTAATGCAGTTATTTGATAAGATAATGTTAAAGAGGATACTTCCCCCGGGTACAATACTCTATTATCTCATAGCCGAGAAAAAATCATCAAGCCATACAATAGCCAGGTTCCCGGGTAGTTACCCTATCGCGGTCAAGGTTAAGGGGGAGATACCTTTATGGAGTATCCTAGCTGTAAGGGTGAAGGGATACTCAGCTAAAAGCGTGTCTGGTGAACCTATATCTCTTAGAAACCTCTGAGCGCTAGAGGTACTTACCGTTTTTCTCAATGATTTTTACCTCTACCTCCCCGTTTTTCTCATCTAGTATTATCTCGGGAGCGCCATAGATGAGGTTGTGTTTCATAGCGAGGGGGTCTTGGTATGCACCTGTGTCTAGTATTGCGATATAATAATTCTCGCCCTTTATTGGCAAGTGTAATGGGACTCCTCCAAGCTTGAGTCTTCTACCAGGGATCAGCATGAGTCTTAGATCCATTTTAGTGAACCAGCTGGATGCCTCGAGGGGTGTCCTTACATGGCTTATATACTCGTTGATCTCCCCCATGCTGTCACAGGTTAGATCCCCTAGTACCGCTAATACATCGGGTTTCTCGTTTAGTCTCTGCGCTGGCACAGCCTGGAAGTACTGGTTTACCAGGACCGAGTCAGGGATATCGGCGAATATCGAGAAGTTCAGGATGTATCTTTTAGAAGGCGAGGTGACCAGCTTGTATAGGAGGGGATCATTTATCACGGACTCTATCTGGGACGGCTTATTTCTAACCAGCTCGTATATTTTAGCTAGTAACTCATCCCTCACCTTAGATATCACATCCTCAGCCAATTCTCTCTCCTCCAACGTGTATTGATGCACCTGCTTACTCTTGTGAACATACTTCTTGTATTCATTCACCAGTTTCTTTAGGTCATCTATAGATCTCACATTGCTCAGGAAATCCTCTACTTGGACACTCCCTAAGGATCGCGCCTGCTCCGTTGAATAGGGGCGGACGTCGACGACTTTCGCGACAAGTATTCTATGAGCTGATACAATGTATCTTCCCCCCTCATATACCAGTGTTGGGTGTTTCTCAAGCCTGCTGAAGACTTTAAGGATGTGGTTGAAGTATTCTATTAAACCATAATCCGGCGACTCAATTGTTCCATCCCTGGTATCTAGGTATGGGTAGGCTAGCCCACCGCCTAGGTCTACTATTTCTATACTGGCGAATCCATGTGTCTGCAGCTGTGTGAATATATTGTAAGCCTCGTTAATGAACGCCTCTATATCACTCCATTTATAGATTTGTGATCCTGGGTGTACGTGAAGGAGGCGACTTCTCTCCTCTATCCACTTATATTCCTCTTTGAGTTTTACGAGGGCGTTTACTGTTAGCCCAAACTTGCCTTCCAGCCCAGCTGAATGAGCCCACTTACCTCCAGGCCTGAAGAGAGGCTTTATCCTTAGCCCTATTTCGAACTCAGGGTACTTTGATAGGATGTCCAGGTCGTGCTCGCTTTCCACGTCGATTATTACTCTCCAGCCTTTCTCCTTGAATCTTATTAAGATCTTCATAATACTATCTGAAACTACTCCATCGTATATGAGTATCCTATTGCCCTTCTCCAAGTACTTTGAGAGTAATTCCAGCTCTCCAAGGGAGCCAGTGTTGAATCCCCATTTATATTTTTCACCATACCTCCATATAGCATCTACAACTACTTCTATGGGATTGACCTTCATAGGGAAAACTGGTTGAAGACCGCCTTTAAAATCATGGACTTTAGCCAGCTCTGTGAATGCCTCGTATACTGTCCTCATTGTCCTTTCTATTAATGGAAGCACTCTTATATATGCTACATCGAAACCATGCTCTTCCAGTAGGTTTTTCACTCTTATTTTCTGCTCTCCAAGACTTATTACTAGATATCCCTCTTCATCCACAGTTATAATGCTTCCCCTGATACTATGGTTTAACCCCCATAGTTCCTTCGCTACGTTGATATCCCATTCTTCCTTATTCATTTCTTTTTCATACACCTAGAGGCTTACTATGTCTTCAATTAATACTAAGGATTTTTAAGCTTAAACTATTCAATTTCTTCAATTGGTGCATGTGATCGAGATAGTATCTCATCTACTCTTTCTCTCTCATCTTTCGTATTCATGAGCTCTACGAGAACCCTTTCCTCAAGTATTTCTATTAAACCCTTCAACTTGTTCTTGTCTTCATCGCTTAAATCGCTTGAATCAATACTGGACTCCAGGATTTTTAATTCCTCGAGCAACCTGAGGTATCTATATAATAGCATGTTCTCGAGTTCTTTGGCTCTTAAATCAACATATATACTTTTATCTATATTATCCATTGAAATCCCGGAAAGATTATCCACTATAAAAGGGTTTTTAAATTAAGCTCTACAGTAATACCTGAACCTATATTCAGTGTACAACCAGTAATTGAGGAGCGGTCCCCCGGTCCGTGAATCAATCACTAATCATTTAGGAGGGCTCCGGTCATTCCATGCTAATGATATGTGTGAAAAGGGTAATTAATCTTAATGGGTAAGGATATTTTTGTGATAGTCATGGGTGGTAGGAAAATAGGTATTTATTTACCGGGGGACCTTGAAGAATTAGTCGTTGAATACCTGAAGAGGCATGGTGGTAGAAGCATTAGCTCACTAGTTCAGGAAGCCCTTAGGACCTATTTAATGAGTGAGGAGATACCTGGGTGCAACCTCGTCGGCTATATAATGGTTCTATATAAACATAGCATGGGAGATATTGATAGAGAGCTCACTGAAATTCAACACGAGTACATTGGCTCAGTACTCTTTGAAAACCACATCCACATCGATGAGGAGAGGTGCTTAATGACCATCGCTTTTAAGGGTAGGTATAGTGATTTTGAGTCACTGATGAAAAAGGTTAGGGGTCTACGTGGTGTGATCTTGGTTAAACACCTATGCGTATGCGTGGACTAGCTTTACAATTGAAAGCCTTGTCTTTTAGGGCTTGGAGAAGGTTAGTGCTCGGAAAACCTTTTTTTCACCAGGTATTCACGTATCTTTGAGATCGTTACAGGATGCAATATATGCTCCATTTTACATGCGTCCTCCTCTGCGATCTCCCCGGGTACTCCAAGGCTTTCAAGGAATGATGCCAGTAGTCTATGCCTCTCATGTATCTCCCTAGCTACCTTAAGGCCTTTCTCCGTTAACTCTATTTTACCGCCCTTCTCATATATTATGTAACCTTCGTTGGCTAGTTTCCTCAGGAATTCAACGACACTACTTGGTTTGACGCAGAGCCTTCTAGCTATTTCCCTGACCTTCGGCCTTCCATTTATGGATAATACGTATATCACTTCCAGGTATTCCTCTGAGCGCTCACCGATCATAGTCTTAATCCTCAGGAATTACTCCTCCTTAGTTTATTCCCGGCTTTAACCAGGATCCTCGCGTTTTCCTCTGGTGGCAGGTATCCAGGGATCACCTCAACCGGCTTTGCACCGTATTTCTCGTAGTCGCTTAATTTCGTAATCGCCACGAATGGCACATACTGCACCCCGTAAGAGTCTGCCTCAATAGGGTGTTCTAACGCTTCTATCGTCTCAACAACTATATTCTGGTTAACAATGCCGACTTGATTGAAGAAGTCTACAACCAGTGGACAGTACGGGCACTCAGGTGTCACGAATATCTTCACATGGAGGGGGGCATCAACACTCTCTATTTCCTCGATAATGTTCTTGGATAGCTTAACACCGTTAGAGATGTAGTCGTGTATGAATATGAATGGTGCGAACTCCTGCCCGCTTGGTAGGCCATAGTAGCGTATATTCCTCTTAGGGGTATCATAAATAAATGCCGGGATATACCGTGGCCTCAACCCTGAAACATTCTCAGGGTTTAATATCGTGAACCTGATCTTCCCTCCGCTAATCCGCATGATTTCCTCCGCAAGTACTTTTGCCTCATCGCATGTGGGGCAATCTCCATGATGGTGATGATGTTCTTCCTCGTCTTCATGGTGATCATGTTCTTCACTACTACTTGAAACCACTAATATATCATTTAGTTCTCTTGGAAGAGCCTGGAATATCTTCTTTAACTCTGATTCTGTATCCGGATCGAATAAGCCTCCCATCGTAATCACCTGTTAGGTCCATCTAACATTTATTCATTTAACACCTTTTAAAATATATGGATTAACTTAATAAGGATCTCTATAGGCTAGTTATAAAATGGGTATAATTATTGCAGGCCAGATCTTATACTCTAAGAGTGCTAGAGATACTAAATAATATGCCGAGCCTCTCATCCAGGGAGATAGCTGAGATACTTGGTATAGACTTCTCCAGGGCAAAGGAGATACTTGAGAGACTTAGGTACAGTGGATACATTGAGAAAGCAGGGAGAGGATATATTATAACGGCAAGGGGAAGAAGTCTCCTGGCCGAGTTAACAAAACAGAAAACAATGCCCCCACAGATCACTACACAGGAGAAACAGGGGGGCCCGGCAAGTGGAGAAGCCGCCTCAAGTGAGAAACCCATTGGCGAGAAGCGACAAGAGGGTAAGATAGAGGGGCAGAGTCAGCAGGCTCCCGAAACACCTGAAGCATTGGATCACGTTAGCTTACTAGTTAAACAGTTAGAAGAGTTTTCCAAGCGCTTGAGGGAGTTAGAGGTTAAAATAAAAGATCTAGATGCAAGATTAACGAGCCTAGAGAACTTCGCCAGAGAAGTTGTGAAGCACCATGATATGGTTCAGCACGCTGGTAGTCAAAGCAGTGGAGAGGGGCAGTACGTCATAGAAACCCCTGTGATGAACGTGAATGAAGCCCAGAGCAGGCTTGGACCCCTGCTAGACAAGTATCTGTTAGAGGGAAGGTTGATCAGGATTGGCGCGCTCATAGTGGATCATGTATTCTACGAGGAATTCAAGAAGAAGTTCCCCATTAAGGCTAGTGAAGTAAGCAGGTTGAGCAACCTGGAGAAAACGCTTTTAAACGAGATGAGGAATGAAATGCTTGTAATATTATACGCTGGGAAAGAATACCGCCTGGTCAACGCGTGAAATACGGGTTCCATAATATAGTGAAGTGCTAATCCTGTATTTCCTCATACTCCTCCGTTAATACCGGGGCATATTTCTCAGGGTTCTCCACCCCATCAGGGCATCCCCTACCATGTCTTATCGGCTTACCTATCCTGCTTAAGAGAACTATACGGCTTGGCACGGACTCGCTCATCACTGTGTAACCTGTTAACTCAGCTATTTTCCTGGCTATTTCCCTTATCTCTATATGGCTTGGCATATTGTTTTTGAATAACCTACCCCTGCTCCCCCCGATATACATGTATGCCTTGACCTCTACGTATGATGGTTGGGCTTTTTCAATGAATTTAGCGAAGTTCTTAAGAGCTACTTCATGATCGTTGAATCCCTTTACTATCGTGAACCTGAATACCGTGGGAGACTTGAAGCTAGGTATTAATTCAAGTGTTTCATTAAATAACTCCCATGCCCTTGGCACTAAGGGGCGGTTAAAGTGCTCGTAGCTGTCTTTATCCCATGACTCTATACTTATATACAGCTGGCTCGGCTCGGTTTCAAGGTTCCTGAGAGTATCAGGCCTTGTACCATGTGTGACGAGGAATGTGGTGATGCCTCTCTTATGGTACTCGCTTATTAGCTCGCCAAGCCTTGGATAAAGTATTGGTTCACCGGTTAGACTTATAGCTACATGCTTGGGATTTAACGCTTCTTCAACTAGTTTTTGATCAGCCCTTGGATTACCCTTGAAACCAGCCATGATCTCTCTGTGGGCCCTAATACTTTCCTCGACCAGGATCTCTGGATCATCGATCACTGGGGGACGTGTGTCATCCCAGTGCATGCCTATATCTTCTGGTTGGAGCCTCCAGCAGTGAAGGCACCTATTCCAGCACCATGCTACTACAGGCGTCATCTGTATACATCTATGGCTTTCAATACCGTACCATAGACATTTATAGCAATACCTATTCCTCAATACGGCTTCCTTGCTCCAGTGGCATCTTTTAACAGCTCCTATGGTACCTATCAAGTGATAGCCCTGCTTCACTAGCCTATCATAAATAGCCTTGTAAACAGGGCTACTGCTCCAGAATTCCTCGCGCTTCTTCCTGACTTCGCCCCAGTCTATAGTCAAAACCATTCACCTTTTCATGCTTGTTAATGTTTTAACAGAGTTATAAATCAAAGGTATTTAACCACTCACAGTTAATAGTTAAGTATAGTGATGAGCGAACCCGTGTCGGATTAATGAAGACGGTTGGCGTTGCTGATTAAAGTGATGGGGTGTTGTGATGCCTAAGAAGTATAGTATAGTATTATTCAGCGATGAAAATATAGAGCTGGAAGTCCTGACAAAAGACAAGGACCTCATCGTAGTCAAGGATGCTGAGGGAAGGATACATAGGGTAAGAGTATTAAGGGAGAGCGATGAACGATACGTGTTATACATAGATGATAAAATCACCTCTGTAGGAATAGTCGGTGATAAAATATACGTGGACCTCCAGCCCATACTGGTTAAAAAAGTAAAGGAACATGTCTCGCCGGTTAAAGTGGAAGAAGGGAAGGAGGAAAAACAGATCCAGGTAGAAGAGGGAGTGGTGGTAGCCCCCATAAGTGGTAAAATAATAGAAGTTAAAGTAATGCAGGGACAGGAGGTAGGAGAAAACGATGTGATAGCAGTGCTTGAATCAATGAAGATGCTTATCGAGGTGAAATCACCATTTAAAGGAGTAGTTGAAGCAGTATATGTCAAACCAGGTGTATCCATTAGCAAAGGGGATAAATTAGTTAAGGTTAAACCAGTGAAATAGTTGTATACGGGTTCACCTGCCTCGCCCGCGCTTCATAGGGGTCTTGTCGAGCCCAGTGCCACGGGCCATCATCTCCGGATAGGCACTTCAAACCAATGTTTATTGAGCCATCAATGTCTCTATCCAAGTCAGGGATATGAGCTTGAAAAGTAAGCCGTATTAAGATGAATGATGCTGGAAAAGAGTATTAGAGAGGTATATTGCCATGTTTCTTGGGTATCATGCCTAGGAATTCTTCTCTCTTATTCTTTAAAGCCTTGAGTGCCTCATGTATCTTCAACCTTGTTAAGGCTGGATCTATTATATCATCTATGTATCCAAGCTCAGCAGCTCTAAACGGGTTTGCAAATATCTCCCTATACTCGGCTAGCTTCTTTCGTGCAAGCTCCTCGGGGTCAGGTGCCTGGGATAACTCCTTCCTATAGAGTATTCTTATAGCTCCCTCAGGCCCCATTACTGCTATCTCCGCTGTAGGCCATGCCAGGTTTATATCGCTTCCAAGTGAGAGGCTACCCATAGCTATGTAGGCTCCTCCATAGGCCTTCCTCATAACCAGTGTTATCTTTGGTACTGTTGCCTCCGAGTACGCATATAATACCTTTGCGCCATGCCTTATTATACCGCCGTGCTCCTGATCTACCCCAGGCATGAAGCCCGGCGTATCTACTAGTGTCACTATCGGTATGTTGAATGAATCACAGAATCTAACGAATCTCGCTATTTTATTACTTGCATCGATATCTATTACGCCAGCATTCACAGCTGGCTGATTGGCGACTATACCAATAGTGTACCCGCCTATCCTGCCAAATCCTACAACCGCTGATCTACCATAGTGTTCATGCACCTCTAGGAAGTCGCCTTCATCAACAAGTAAGCTAATAACCTTCCTGACATCAAAGGGTTTAACAGGGTCTGTCGGCACAATCTCATAGATCTCATCCATTCTTCTATCCACAGGATCCTCTGTTGGAATGAAGGGTGGCTCCTCCATGTTATTGCTGGGGAGGTATGAGAGGAGCTTCCTGACCAAGGCCAATGCTGAGTCCTCGTCCTCGGTGATAAAGTGTGCTACACCGCTTGTTGATGCATGGATATTAGCTCCGCCCAGTTGCTCAAATGTTACATCGATACCAAGTGCAGCTTTAACTACTTCTGGACCAGTTATAAACATGTATGACGACTTAACCATTATAACGAAGTCCATGAGTGCTGGACTATAGGCAGCAGCACCGGCGCATGGCCCCATTATAACGGCTATCTGTGGTATTACTCCGCTGGCTTTTACATTGGCATTAAATATCCTGCCGCATCCGTGAAGCGATCCAACGCCCTCCTGTATGCGGGCTCCACCAGAGTCGTATAATCCTATCACTGGTGCACCTGTCTCGATGGCTAGCTCGATTAGCCTAGCTATTTTCTCACCATGTGCTTCGCCTATGCTCCCACCTAGAACCGTGAAGTCCTGGGCATAAACGTAAACCAGCCTCTTATTGATCATACCGTAACCTGTTACAACTCCATCACCATAATATTTGAGTTTATCCAGACCGAAATATGTTGATCTATGCGTCCTCATCCACTGTAGTTCAGTGAAGGAGTCAGGATCAAGTAACCTGTTTAACCTATCCCTTACCCACAGCTTGCCTTTCTGACGTTGCTGTTCAATCTTCTCCCTGCCACCGCCCTCGATTGATTTCTCCCTGTACTCATTCACCTTTCTCAATAAGTCCTCGTGGCTCACTACCTCCACCTTTTCAACACTGATACCACTGCTATGGTGCTTACACCGCCTATGTTATGTGTTAGAGCCGTCGCAGGGTCACTGGCCTTAAACCCTGGAAAGTCCCCGCGTAACTGCATTGCTGATTCAACAACTTGGTATATGCCTGTCGCGCCAACTGGGTGACCCCTCGCCTTTAATCCACCGCTAAAGTTCACCTCGGGCTTATCACCTTTCTGGAAACGTCCCTCCTTAAATAGCTTAGGTGCCTCTCCTTTCGGTGCGAAGCCTATGTCCTCTAATGCTGCATAGCCAGTTATATGGAATGCATCGTGTATCTCGGCATAATCTATATCTTTAAGGCTTAATCCAGCCATTTTCAACGCTTCCTGTGTAGCCTTGACCGTGGATTCCATTACAAGTATATTATTTCTCGATGCGAGGTCGACGCTGTCCGTAGCCATGCCTATCCCAGCTAGCTCTACGAGTGTATCTCTACCAGTTGACTTCGCTATCTCGCGTGCTTTCTCCTCCCCTCTTACAAGGAGCACGGCAGCTGCTCCATCACCTAGCGGGGCTGCATGGAATAATCTTATCGGGTCGGCAATTATGGGGCTTTCAAGTATCTCCTTCATACTTGTTTTCCTAGGTAGTTGTGCGTATGGATTATAGCTGGCATATTCATGCATTTTAAGAGGCCAGTGTGATAAATCCTCCTCGCTATAACCAAACAACTGCATATATAGCCTGGCAATCATCGCATTTAACCCTGTGAATGAAACACCGTAGAAAACCTCAAAGTCAGCATCAGCCGCCTGGGCTAATGCACGAGTAACATATGGTGTTGTAGCCTCTGTCTGCTTCTCGATACCTCCGACGGCGACTACATCAGTTATTCCAGCCTTGATCATTGCGTAGCCTGCATATAGGGCTGCCCCACCGCTACCACATGCAGCCTCGACCTTGAATGCTGGTATTCCTCTTAAACCAGCGTAATCTGCTAGTAAAGCACCCAAGCTATCCTGATTCATTAAAACACTTGACATCATGTTGCCTACTACAAGCGCCTTTGGCTTGACTCCTCCAGCGTCCTCGATGGCCTTCCATAGTGCCTGGGAGAAGAGTTCTCTAGCGGATTGCTCGTAGAACCTGCCAATCTTGGTCATGCCGACTCCGACTATGAATACCTTATCCATTCTAATCGCACCCTAAGATAGACGTGCGTCGTCTTGATAGAATAAATTATGCAGCAATTATTTAAACACTCTGGATTGAACAAGGAGTGTCCCGAGGGGTGGAGTCTCCTCATTATCGTGGATCAGTACTGGAGTCTCCGGTCATCCATATAAAACAAAGTATTGTTTTAGACGGTATTAAAGAATATGCTTAGGCTGGCTTACTGGAGAATCGTTGAAAAACATGGATTGAATTTTATATTATGGATGCATTGCCTAGCCTAGTAGTTCACGAGTTTAGCTTCATGGAGTTGGTCGAGAGCCATTACTAATGGCTCAATTACATCCTTAAAGTCTACCTGGGCCTCCTTACTTATTGATTCAGCCAACTCGTTCACTGTATGTTCACCATCGCACATTACCCATATATAGTATGCCAGGGGCGAGAGCTCGTATACTTCTTCCTCGCTTAATGCAACATAGAATTTCTCCTGCTCCTCCCCCAGGAACTCTCCCTGTCTAACCGGCTTGACATCCTTCAACTCGTTGAACCTATTGAGTGCTTCCTCATGTCCTGGATGATCGTGTTCATGTACATGCTCCTCACTCATCCATATCACTCCTCCTAGGGCCTCTTCTACCACCAAACTGTCTCCTAGGTGGCCGGCTAATGCCTCCTGAGCCTGGAGGCGCTGTTGGCGAGTCCTCCGGGATCTCTCCAGCCTGTGGTACAGAACTGTCATCTATCTTCACTATCTCGCTTGATTTACCGATGTTTAGCTGGACTTTCCCCTTGAACTCTGTTGTCCATGCGCCGCGTACTTCGACTGCGTCTCCCTCTTGCAGGGTGCCTGCTTTTTCCCCCCATAGTGTTGTTTCTACTCTCCCTGTTTCATCGCCTAGTATTGCGTTGCTTATTGTTCTAGGACCCTTCTTAGTCCTTATGACCCTTGGTGTCTCTATTTTTATTACTCTGGCTTTAACGGTTACCTTTTCCATTCCTGGTTTTAGATTTATTATATTTGTAGGAGGGGTTTCCTCCTTATTTGGATTCGAGCTCATTACGGTTTCGACTCCTATATTTGGTTACGATGGTTAACCCTATACATGTAAGGCTTTTTAAATATTATGCCTCCAGCAATAACTCGGCCTGAATCCATATTGGTTCAAAGCAGAAGTCGTCGAGGACCCTGTATACCTGGATAATACACTCCTCCAAGGTGCCCCTACAGATATATAGGTGGGATACATCGCCTGGTTTATCACTACACCCGAATCCATTCACGTAATCAAATATTCTTCTAAGGATGCTTGATAAAGCGGTCTCACAGTCACCGTGATTGTTTTTAATAATGAAGAACCCGTGTTTCAATACTCTTGTGTCACTGGTTAATTGATCTATATGCCAATGCAGCCTCTTCCATGGAGAAAGATGGCGGAGCACCCTGCAGAACACGTCACAAGTGCCCTTCGCCGAGCCTATGTAAAGGTATACACCGGGTCCTAGTGTTAGTTTCTGCCTGCCGAGCCTTAAATCTACACTGGTCTCCTCTTGAAGCTCTAGTACTAGTATGTAACAGGACTGCCTGTATTCATCTAGCCCTATGGATGAATGCTTCCCCAACCACCTCACCGATCTCTATGAGGAATACCTCCAGCATTGGCTTAGCGATACCGTGGATCAGGTGGCCGGCAACAGTGGTGTCCTCAAACCCTGCTACTACATGTATATGGATGCTTACCTCATCATTCCGCTTAACCAGGTAGTTCCCCTGTAGTGATGCCACCTCGATGACGCCCCTGGATGGCTTGATTCTTTTCTCCAAGTATGTCTTGGTCTCAGGGTTGTAGAATCCTATTACAGCTTCCATGAGGCCTCCAATCCCTGTTATAATGCCTCCATTCAAGCTGTTCCTACGTATATATTCCTCAATACTTCTATGGACTACATCGCCCTCATTTATTTTAACAGGTATTATCCTCAAGGTGTATTACACCCGTTACAATATATTAGGTTCCACTAATATAATCTTGTTGTGGTGATGAAACCCGGTTTCAGCGGAGTGAGAATGAAGAGGAGTTACTCAGCTGAGAATGATTTCAAGGGTGATTTAGGTGAGCATGGCTTTCGAGCCAAGATATCTAATGGACAAGATTAATAATTTACTGGTAGAGCTTGAGAAACCATTTGTCGGTAGGAGTGAGGAGGCGAGGCTGCTTGTTCTCTCACTTATCTCGGGTGAACATGTCTTATTAATTGGCGAGCCCGGCACAGCTAAGTCTGCTCTGGCGCGTCGTTTAGCCGACTTAGTTAAGGCCAGGTTCTTCAAATACATGCTTACAAGGTTTACGGAGCCGGATGAATTATTCGGCCCTCTGGATATAGCTGCCCTTAGGGATGGGAAATATATTAGGGTTACTAGGGGAAAGCTGCCTGAAGCAGACATAGCCTTCATAGATGAGATATTCAATGCCAATTCAGCAGTCCTCAATATGCTACTCACCCTTATGAATGAGAGAGTGGTTTACGATGGCTACTCTGAGATAAGGATACCATTGCTAACCTTGATCTCAGCCAGTAATAATGTCCCGGATGAACCAGAGCTCCAGGCTATATATGATCGCTTCCTGTTACGCCACTTCGTTAAACCGGTGAGCGAGGACTTGTGGGGGAGACTGGTGGATTCATCATGGCTTATCGAACAAGGAGTATACCAGGAGGCTAGGCCCGTTATCTCGATCGATGAAGTCAGGGCAGCTACATCAATGATCTTCAAGGTGGATGTAAGCGGGGTGAAGGAAAAATTGTTAAAGCTGTATGCTGTTTTCGAGGATCAGGGAGTGCATTTAACAGATAGGAGGAAGGGGAAGGCGCTTAAAGCCATTGCTGCCCACGCGTTTCTAAATGGTAGAATGAAGGCTGCCGAGGAAGACCTATATGTGTTGAAATACGTTGCGCCACGTGATAGAGAGGAGGCTGAGAAGGCATACTCCATCCTCCTAGACGAGGTTGAGGCACGGGAAAAACACCTACGAGAGTTAAGCGAGATAGAGGCGAATCTCAGAGAGGCGAAGGCATATATACTGAGGAGTAGTGAGCTCGATCCAAGGCTACTAGATTATCTAAGGAGCTTTGAAACCCTTAGGGAGAAACTCGAGAGACTTTCCCGTGAGACAAGCGATGAAGTTGTGAGGAGACGAGCCATAGATGTACTGGGCGAATTAAATGATGCAATAGACCTCATCAAGAGGAAGCTAGTACTATGAGCTCCAAGAATAAGGAAGGATACTTAAGAGGCGTGGACTACGGGGATCCTGTTGTAAGGTATAGGGGAGGGAAGATAAAGAGGTTGGCCGAGTTATTCGCTGGGAGGAAACTCGATATCTCCAATGAATTCGCAGCCGACATCTTCTACTTGTTCTACTTACCGGTTCCACTGCTCAGGGAAGATGATCCAGGTGGGAGAGAGGAGTACAGGGTTCTAAGAGCCTTAAAAGACTCCCCTAATTTCCCAGTTGTTAAGAGCAGGACTATAATGGATTCCTTCATCAGCAGTATCGCTGCAAGCGTCTTCCTCTCAGAGGTAAAGCTACTAGAGGAGGTGGCAAGCAAGAGTAAGGTGGGGGGTGAGCAAAGGGATGTTAACGAAAACACTGAAGTCAGTAGAATAGTTGAGAAAGCGCTTACAACTGTGAACATCGATATAGAAAACGTGAAGAAACTTAAATCAATAGTAGAGGGTCTGGAGCCTGGCTCCACAAGCCAGCTCTCCCTGGATGATGATGTAGCCGAGGTACTTAAGCTGGCTAGGGACATAGATGTGAAGAGAATACTCGAGATGTTGAAAGGGCTGAAGCCATGGGAGCTCGGCGTGGAAAAGAAGAAGAGGAGGTTTAAGCACGGCGAGATAGCTGGGTATGAGTATGGGAGAGATCTCGAGAGAATAGTCCCCTCGAACCTGATTCTACCAAGTGAGGTATTCTACACCAGGTTTGCACAGAGGAAGCTACTCCTCTATGAGAAAGTGGTTGAGGAGAGCCTTGGACCCATGTACGTCCTACTGGATAAAAGTGGCAGCATGGATGGGGTGAAGATAACCTGGGGTAAGGCTGTAGCGATAAGTCTCTACCTTAAAGCTGTGAAAACACATAGGGAATTCTATTTAAGGTTCTTCGATAGCCAGCCATATCCTCTGTATAGGATAAGGAGGATTTCCAAGCCTAGTGAGGTGCTCAAGTTGCTAGACTACATAGCAAGGGTTAAAGGAGCCGGGGGCACAGACATCTCTAGGGCTATTATAACAGCATGTACGGATATAAGGACTGGGAGCATTGCTAGGGAGTCAGACATAATATTGATCACTGACGGCGTTGATAGAATAGCTGAAAACATGGTTAGGTATAACTTAAAGAAAACGGATTCAAGGCTAATTACAGTGATGATCATGGGGGACAATGAGAACTTGAGAAACATATCTTATAAATACATGAAGATTGAAAAACTAGATAAAGAAGGTATGTTAAGAGTAGTGGAGTTCGACTAATGAATCCAACGATCCAGTGTCAGTGAGTAACCAGCCTTAATATATGACTCCGTTTCTCCCCAGGTGTTAGCATTAATTTATATTATATTCATGGTTGCATCTAAGGGTACAGGAGGCTTCGCTACTGGGTGAAGTGGCACCCGGAGAAACACGGTGTCCTAGTAGTAAAAGTCAACCCAAAGGAGACATCAACCACCTGCCCGGCATGCGGAAGCAAAATGATTAGCAATGGCTATAGAAAAATAAGGTGCTCAAACTGCGACTTCGAAGAGAATAGAGGTGTAGTAACAGTTCTAAACATCGAGAAGAAAACCCTAGAAAAGATGGGGGCGAGCACTGGCCCAGCCGACTGCCCCGCAGATGACAGGTGTAAACCCGGAATAGATGCAGGAAACCCGCGAACCACCCTTCAGGGCGGGGAGAAGGTCAGTTGTTTTATACTGGTAAATATGATATATGGTAATATAATAGATTTATATGCTCTGGAACGAATAATTTATTCTCGGTGGTGATGTATTGAAACCCATCTACGATAGGTTTCTTAGTAGTAGGATAAATTATATCGAGCCAAGCCCTATTCGGGATGCAGTAGCAAAAATCGCGGCTAAATCTAAAACCACCAAGGTAATAAGCTTCGCAGCTGGTGAGCCAGACCCGGATGTCATACCACGTGAACTATATGGGGAACTAGCCAGAGAGGTATTTATTAAAGAGAAGGGGAGTGTTAACTACTCGCCTGCAGATGGAGTTCCCGAGTTAAAGATTGAGATAGCTAGATTCATGACCGAGTATGAGGGCGTGAAGACTGGGCCCGATAATATAGTGGTTACTCTTGGAGGTAGCCAGGCAATAGACATCCTGGGGAGACTAATCCTGGATCCAGGCGACATCGTCATCGTTGAAAACCCCTCCTATGTTAACACGATACTGGTTTGGAAACACTACGGTGTAAGGATAATTGGTGTACCCATGGACGATAATGGAATGGTAACTGAGAAACTTGAGGACGTGGTTAAACGCCTCCATAGTGAAGGCAAGAAGCTCAAGCTAATATACACGATACCAACAGGACAGAATCCATCAGGTGTGACCATGAGTATGGATAGGAGGAAACACTTGCTCGAAATAGCTAGTAGGTATGATCTACTAGTGGCTGAGGACACAGCATATAATCACCTAGTGTATGAACCCGTAGACGTGAAGCCGCTTAGATCAATGGATACCGAGGACCGTGTGATATACATTGGGTCCTTTAGCAAGATATTTGGGACGGGTCTCCGTATAGGGTGGCTTGAGGCCCACCCGGAGATAATTGGGAGAGCCCGTGTAGCTAAGGGACCAATGGATATGTGTCCACCGGTTCCCTCGCAATATATTGTTTTAAACCTATTGAGGAACAAGTTATACAAGCCCATAAGAGAGAAAGCTGTGGCCGAGTATAAGTCTAAGAGAGATATAATGATCGCCGCCATAGAGCAATACCTAGCGGGGTTAAAACACACAAGGCCTGTTGCAGGCATGTTTATATTGCTCTGGCTACCTGGAGGCATTGATGGAAGGGTGTTCTCGGATCAACTCTTAGAAAAGTATAATGTGGCAGTTATACCTGCAGCGGCATTCTATACTGATGAGACAGGGAGAAATGTTATCAGGCTAAACTTTTCAATGAGTGAGAAAGATCTTATTGAGGAGGGAATAAGGAGGATAAGCATGCTGCTCAAGGAGTTCAAGGCGCCTACCCTATGAGACCTGTGGGAGTATAATACTTTTTATTCGGGGCTTTGTCCCGGGGGCCGGGGCTAGAGTAAGCGCGCCATTATAAGTATTTTTAAACTAGTAGCGCTTAGAGCGCAGATGTCTGCAGTGTCTTCAAGTGCTTTATTCAAGCTATGAATCATTATCGCCATTACTAAAGGCTTGAATTTATCTCCGTGTTCAAGTATAAGGCCGCGGTTCCTTACCTCTATGTCATCGGCTTTCTCCTCAAGCTTCACTACCTCATCAAGTAGTTTCAATGCCTCCTCGAAGTTGCTCCTGAGGACAGCTCTAAAAGCCTTATTATATATTTCAACGGCTTTTGCAACCAGCTCGCTTAGCTCGAGTAACCCGGTCCGTAATTCCTGTGGTATTTCCAGGAAGGGGATTATGCGGAGCTCCTTTGCTACTTCTTTAATATGATCGCTTATCATGTCAATACTTGAAACTAAACCCAGTAGTTCACTCATGAATGATGCCTCAAGCCTTAACGAGGATATGGAGTACTCGAGCTCGCTTCTCAGTTTTTCACCCCTATCTTCCAGCTCTACTAGCTCGGTTAGAACCATCCTGGCATCGCCGACCTGGTATCTGTTGAGTAGGTTTATAGCCTGCTTAAATCTCTCAGCAACCTTGGATGCTATGGAGATGTATTCCTCGAGCTTATTAATGGTGTCGTTTGGGAATATATCGCCGAGGTTCACTGGCACAATTGCTCCCTCATAAGTGATGATCCAAAGAATGGCTTATAATTATTGAGCCCACGGTTTCCCTATACTAGCTATGGTTTATCTGATTTCAATGCTATAATGTTGCTTGGTGATGTAACAGTTATTGTAGCGTATCTCCTCCTATGATATAATTTAACGCTCCTAATGTATACAAGGTAATCTGGGTGGGTTAGCGACACCTGTCTATCTATCTTATCGGCTATCACCCTTATAGCATCCATTGTGTGAGCTGGGAGCTTTGTTTCAAGCCAGTAGAGCCTGCCGTGTAATGTCACCCTGTATGTCTTATCCACAGGTATCTTCTCCAGTGCCAGCTCTCTTGATTTCTCAGCAACTATTTCAACATAGGGATCCGTTACTACATCTATAGGTATTACTCTATAAATCACCTGGATCTCGTTGGCTACCTCCCTGATCCTCGATGTGAAGTCGTAGGGGTCGTCGACCTTCAACAGTATTACTGAGGGCCCCTTATCAACCAAGACATAGTTTAACCCTATGTTCCTCAGCTTCGCCAATACAAACCTGTAGTTTTCCAAGCCTGGTTCATGCGTGATCATTAGGTTGAAGCTCATATACTCCACCGATTCATTCAACGCTTATAAGGGATATAATATCTCAAGTACATTAATAAAATAAATAAAATAAGATTGAGTGAGAGCATTGATAGCTAGGATTTCTAATACACAAATAGTGATTCAGGAGGCATTTAATTACTGGGATATAAGAGCTATATTAGACGTATTAAACCCCCTGCTACTAAAACACGGGTACAACCCAGTCTTCTTCTTCGAGGGCACGCCTATACTGGGGCAAGGCGGTTTCTCAGTCATAATAAAGCTATCCAAGGAGCTATCATCCAGTGATAGAGGCTTTGTTAAAAGGATGCTTCAGAGCAATGGATTAAGAGTTATAGAGGAGGATGCGAAGTGAATAATAGGGATATACTGTTTAAGGTTGTTGAGGAGTTGGACAGGGGGAGACCTGTAGCATTGGTCACACTCGTTAATAAGGAGGGCAGCGGGCCCCGTGGACTGGGTTCGCTAATGATTGTAACCATTGATGGCTTGAAGTATGGTACAATTGGGGGCGGGGAATTCGAGGCCTTTGTTATAAAGGAGTCATTATCAGCCTTGAAGGAGGGCAAGCCTAGACGCGTTAAAATGGCTCTCAGGAGGGAGAATATACCGCCTGACGCAGTGCCTACGAACATGCTGTGTGGTGGAGTAGTGGAGGTGTTCATCAACGTGTTGAAGCCCAAGCCCCGTCTAATACTGGTGGGTGCCGGCCACGTCGGGAAGCCTATAGCGGATATAGGCAATATATTGGGATACAGGATAGTCGTTGTCGACAAGGATCCGGGGTTAGCTAGCAGGGATAGATATCCCTATGCAGAGGTGGTTAAATCTGGAAGCATTATCGATGAGTTGAAGACAATAGAGTTCACAGAGAATGATATAGCAGTAATAGCTTTCGGCGAGGTTGAAACAGACTACCAGGTACTCAAACACCTTGTATCAAACGGGTTCAAGGGACATATATGGGTTCTCTGTAGCAGGAACAGAGCTAAATGGATGTTTGATAGACTCGTATCCGAGGGAGTTGATGTGAGCAGTTTCAGTGAGAGGATCCATATGCCAGCCGGGCTAAATATAGAGGCCGAGACACCTGAAGAGATAGCTGTAAGCATATGGTCTGAAATAATATGTGTATTGAAATCATGCAGAAAACCGGTGCCATCGCTCAGCATCCTTGATAAGTAGGCTGGCTTCAAAGACATAGTGATTCAAGCAGGCTCAAGGATTCAACCTAAAAATTTATAAACCCTTTTCAACGAGGCCACCCTTCTTAAAACCCTTCCGATAAAGCATTAATTACACAGGGAGTCATTCATGGAGACTATGCTCGGGTTGAATACATTTCAGGAGATCATATTCCAGGGACCTGAGGAGAGAATACGCAATGTTATAAACGATATTGTTGTAATGGCTAGTCTCTATAAGCAGACAGGTGAGGAACACGCGTTAACAGGATTCATTAAACTCTTCAATGAATACCTGGAGGCAATAGCTCCCTTGGAGTATGTGCCCGGGCTTGCCGAGAGGCTTGGTGAGAAACTAGAGTTAACACTATGGGATGTAGACTTCGACTACAAGGCACTGGAGAGGCTTTTAGCAGTGATATATGAGATACGGGCATACAGTGAAAACGCAAGAGATCGCCTCGGAGAGTTAGCCATGCTACTCTCATACTTCATGGCTAAAACCGGTGTACCGTTGAGAGAACTCGGTGGATTCAACGGCTTAATAGGATGCAGAGACTGGAGGGAGAAGCCGGGACTAATGGTTACACTTGCCGTATTATTCCTAATACTTGCATCAAACCCGTGAATAAGCCTTGTTAATAGCGTTCCCCGCCTTTCATGTAATTAAAAATAATGAAAAGCAACTAAAAATTATGGTAGGCGGTTCATCACACCCGCTTCCACCCGGCTCAACCTAGCGGGTGCCCAACGACAAGAAGAGTTAGAGACGCTAGCAAAAGGTGCCAGCTAGATGCTGGGTGGGCGGTTTCTGCATTAATCCTTGTATACTGTAGTTTATAAGTTTGTCTACAGCAGGTGTTATGTGTGGGATACGAAGTATATATCTTTAAGGCTGTTTCCGACCTGATGGTATATTTGAATACTTTTGATTACTTCTGAATTCCTTTTAGTGCTATTCTCTCTATGACTCTGCTTCTAAAGGTACTCACCTTCCAGTTATAGTTTTCATGCTTTCTATTTCCACTTCTACTCCAGAAGAGCTTAATCTATCTAAAACATCTGGGTTCTCTAGGAACAGGTTCTTGACCTCGTGGTGATAAGAATGTCTCACAACTAGAGGTCACAGCAGTGGAGAACGTTAACCTGAACTATTATAAACTGTTTAACTACTACTTCATAGATATAGGTGGGATCTATTTATGGTTTACAGGATCCTTGTTGCTGGAGCTGGTTTAATGGGTTCTTCACTGGTTAGATGCCTGGTTTCCCGTGGTGTTGAGGTATTTGTCTACAATAGAAACGTTGAGAAGGCTAGATCCCTTTGCTCCACTGTTAAATGCGGAGTCATTGAGGATCTAGATTTAACGGGTAACGTTGATGCATCAGTGATCTTCTTGTTTGACGACCAAGCCGTCATAAACTTCGTTTACACGCTTATAGAGAAGAACTTGTTAGGTAGGGCGGGTATTCTAATAAATTCTTCAACCATAAGCCCGGAGACTAGTTTAATGTTGTATAGGATGGTTAGAGATCATGGAGGCATATACGTTGAAGCACCTGTCTACGGAAGCACAGATGAAGCCTCAGCATGTAACCTTGTCACAATGCTCGCAGGGGATCCAGTGATAGAGGGCAAGGTCAAGGAGATAGTACTACTCTACTCTAGTAAAGTATACTGGGTTGGCGGGATCCCTAAGGCCATGGCTTTAAAACTGGCGTTGAATAATATAGGTCTCGTAATGCCGGCTGTACTAGCAGAATCCCTGGCCCTCTTAGACTCGTATGGTGTTGACCAGGAAATATTTAGTGAGATAGCCGGAAATCTATGGTTTGGAAACATGGTTAGAAGATATCTTGCTAGGATTAACATGCCTGTTTCGACACCCAGGTTCACTATCAGTGGGGCCGCAAAGGATTACAGGGTTATCTCTTACACCCTTATGCTGAAAGGATATACGCCACTACTTTCTCAGGCAGCCTCGAACTTTTACTCTCTAGTAGCCAGGGATGTACCTGGTGAAGACTATCCAAGGGCTGTATTATACTATAGAAGGAAAACCTAGAGTCAGAGGCATGGGGTATTAAGTGTGGAAATGAAGCTTCTAGTTCCTGTAGATGTTATAATAGACTCTCGGGAGGATAGTAAGCACCCAGAGTTCAGGGAAGCGTTTACAAGGGAGGGATTAAAGACTGCTGTAAGAGAGCTACCTGTTGGAGACTTCCTGATAATGGCTCCAGAAGGCAAGCGCTCAATACTGGTTGAGAGGAAGACTGTTGATGATCTAGCTAACAGTATAAGGGATAACAGGATATGGGAGCAGAGCAAGTTACTGCTCGAGGAGGCACGCAGAGATGGGCATCAACCCCTTATATTACTAGAGGGGTACCTGGGTACCTTGGAGAAGTATAGGGGCTGGAAGATTCAGAGCATCCTGAGAGTGCTGGATACCCTGATATTTGAAATGGGGATTCCTGTGCTTAACACACCGGGTAAGGATGCCACTATTGCGTGGATTATATCTAAGGCTAAGAGCCTGGGTAGAACAGAGGAGAAGCGTATCTATAGGATGAGGGTTGAGAAGAAGCCCATGGATATACAGGAGAGGATACTCTATGTAGCTGAGAGCATTATAGGGCCTGTGCTTGCTAGGAAGCTCCTAGCAAGGTTTAAGACCCTTAAGAACCTTGCCAATGCATCGAAGCATGAGTTACTCAGTGTTGAAGGCATTGGCGAGAAACGGGCTGAAGAGATATACTTATTATTCAACACGCCTTGGAGTAGTAATGAGGACGGGGTTGAGTAAAGAGTGATAGATGATGTTTTAAGCTATCTAATACCCAGCTTGGTGGCCGCAGCGACCACTAGCATACTGCTTGAATGGTGGGTTAGAACAGGTTTAAGACTGGGTCTCAAGGGCAGGGATATGAATAAGCCTGGGGAACACTATGCTGTTGAAGCGGGTGGTATATGGGTTCTTCTGGGAGCCGTCTTCGGGATCCTGTCCTTCATGGCGTTGAGCACCTATGTCCATGGTGATTCCGGGGTTGTCACCTATCTTGCTGTATCACAGGTACTCTTACTAGCAGGTCTCCTAGGCTTGATGGATGATTTATTAGGGTGGAAGAAGGGTTTAAGCCAGGTTAAAAGAGTATTACTAACTATCCCAATAGCGTTTCCATTAATGGTGGTGAAAGCCGGGTACTCTACGATAGAGCTTCCCTTAATAGGCGTCCTAGACCTAGGCTTGCTCTACCCGTTGGTAGTAATTCCCGTTGGAGTCATGGGGGCTAGTAATGCGTTCAATATGATAGCTGGATATAACGGGTTGGAGGCGTCGCAGGCTCTCGTGATCTCATTAGTGAGCCTCCTGTTCGCCTTGAAGAAGGGTATCTGGGTTGTTATACCGCTTCTACTGGTAATGATCGTGCCTGTAATAGTGTTCCTAAGGTATAACTGGTACCCGGCAAAGGTTTTCCCTGGGAATACATTCACCTATGGTTTCGGGGCATTCTACGCCTCGGTGGTAATATACGGTAACTTCGAGAAATTCGGGCTGATAATATTTACACCCTACTTTATTGAGTTAGCCTTGTTTCTAAGGGGGCTTATACACGGTGTCTACAAGGAGAACTTCGGGAGACCCAGTAGCGAGGGATGCCTTGATCCCCCGTATAGCAGAGCTTACAGTCTAACACATGTAGCATTGATAATCATGAAAAAGTTGAAGGGGTGTGCCAGGGAAACCGATGTGGTATTATTTACAGCCCTGATACAAGCAGTGATAGGTGTCTCAGCCCTCATAGTAATGTAGGTGGATTACTATCTATACATCTGAGCCACAGGTGCTTGCCAGCTCCTCTAGGTCGAGGAAGTGGCTTCTAATTAAGTGGATGTATAAGGCATGCCTCCAGCATCTTGGA
Source organism: Desulfurococcus sp. (assembly GCF_038881575.1). Classification (GTDB taxonomy): domain Archaea; phylum Thermoproteota; class Thermoprotei_A; order Sulfolobales; family Desulfurococcaceae; genus Desulfurococcus. The sequence goes on from NZ_JAVZPN010000006.1 coordinate 136,451, forward strand.
CCAGGAGTATAGTTGCAGAACGGGCATCTTCTATAGGTGTCTATTATTTCGGCCAGCTCCTTGATCTCATCCATAATGTTTCCACAATACATTTCAGCAAGATGTATCTTGCCCTGGCTTGGTTTTTTACCCGTAAGTATTTTCGCTATACTGAATGCCAGCTTCTCTATTAGTCTTAGACTTGTGTATTTCCCGGGGTTCATGGTTGACACCAATTTCTATTTTAGAAATTAGAAATTATAAATTTTTCCTTCATGGAAACTAGAGATGAGGCCTTCCTCACCTTAGCGGAGTACGGGCCCCTGCAGTTTCAGTGATCCACTATTCAAACCTCGCACTTTCGGTGTCCTCTCTACTTATAAACCTCATATTCTTAAACCGTGTTGAGGGAGATCCATGAGTCCCGAGATAAAGATCTACGTAGCGGCTGTACTACGCAGGATCAGGAGCAGTATAGAGAGGTGTAGTAGTATTGAGTGCGCTCTCTCAGTGATAGACACATATATAGATGCAATCGATGAGAAAACATCCAGTGAGATACTCAAGATGCTGGGCCTATACTAGATGGTGATCCAGAGTATATACATGTGTACACGTGGTGTAAATACGAGTGAATGAATTAAGACTAAGACCGGGATAGCTGAAGATATATGCTTGGTGGTATAGTTGAGAAACTATAGGAAAAACACTACACCACGTCTTAGATATATTGAGGCTAAACAAAGACATGTATCAAAAAATAAGGCCGGGTAACATTGTTACAACTGAAAGCCTCATCCTTCAAGGCAGGGAGGAGGTTAGAGCTTAAAACCTAATTAGACCCGTTAACTCTTTTAATCTACTAATCACGCTGACCCCTGTCTTCCTACAGTTTTCAACCGATTCCATCCGTCTAGCCAGTAACACGGGTCTCAAACCAGTGAGCAATGCACCTATGACATCCCTGCTACAGGAGTCACCAACATGTATGGCCTCCCAAGGGTTTACACCAAGCTTCTCAAGGCCTACTTTAAATATCCTGGGATCAGGCTTTGAGAACCCTGTATCAGCTGACGTGATAACCAGGTCCACATATTCGCTTAGCCCGATATTGGAGAGCATCTTCTTAACCGATGTACCGGAGAAACTGGTATCGCTTACAATCATTGTTTTCAATCCATTCTCCTTCAAGGTCTTCAACACGTCTCCAGCATCCGGGTCTACTCGGGGCGTGTAGCTTCCAGAGGCCTCCTCGTATGCGTCAACAGCTTGTCTCACTACTTGCCCACCTATATCGAGTCCGAGTACAAGTAGGATAGCCTTGACGAAGTCCTCTGGCTTGATAAACCCCTTGACATGTTTAACAATCCTGTATGCCTCGAGTACGTTGTTAAACCCTGGTTTTTTATCGCTTGGAATACTTTTCCAGATTGCCTCAAGCCTTTTCAAGGTATATGACTCAGGTTCCATACCTTCATCAAATATAAGTGTGTCCCATAGGTCGAATGATACTAGCTTAACCACGTGCATGCACGCTACCCCTCCATCACTGAAGCTACTGATGTATCCTAAATTAACCTTTGGTACCGATCAGTATTAATGCATCCACCCAGAGCGATTATCTGGTCTTGCATTCCTCGACTGATGGAAGCCGTGTCGAGGTATTATTCATGCAACCATCTGACCTCCTCCCCGCCCTAAAGGGCGAGGGTTCCCTCTTGGGCGGTTCATTAGTTTGGGGCTGCATACCCGGGCTCTCCTGCCCGGTTTAGCCCCGGGCCGGGTCTCCGGCCCGTTACCCCTATCC
>NZ_JAVZPN010000007.1:0-28639 GCF_038881575.1 Desulfurococcus sp.
ATAGATCATTCAGTGTGGTGTTCAACGACGGAAGAAGCGTATTGATATATGAGGGCAAGGTTGCTGAAGCGGGTTTCCCGGTTGAAGCAGTAGCGTTCGCAAACAACATTATCTTAGCGAAGATCACGGGTGGGACACTAATAATCCTCGCAGTAATATTAATTTCACATATACACACTGGAAGCCAGAAATCCTCAACCTAATATGTAAGCTATTGTAGATATAAAGACCCGGGAAGCAGGTGAAGGAGAAGGCTTCACATATCATAGAATCAGCTGGAAACACGCGTAACTAGGTATACTTTCTGGTAAACCTTATAAGGGTTTACATATAAACGTATGTTATTGGTTAAGAGTATGTCTTATGTAACTGTTTCAGCTAAGATACCTAAGAGGTTGAAGGAGCTTATGGATAAATATGGGATTAAACCAGGACCAGTCATAAGGAGGGCTTTAGAGGAGGAAGTTAAGAAACGAATTCTAGCTGAGCTTGAAGAAAAGCTGAGGAATATACTAAGTGAAATAGCTAGTATTCCAGATGAAGAAGTAGTAGATTTAATACGTGGAGATAGAGAGAGGAGGTAGAATTGCTCCTACTGGATTCAAGCGCTATTGTGAACCTAGTGAAACACGGTGATTTAAGTGTTTTCACGAAAGCGCATACTTTGGACCTAGCACTATATGAATCTCTCAACGCTGTATGGAAAGAAGTATATTTAATCAAAAGGATCAACGTGGAGACCGGCTTTAAGCTCACGGAGATCATCGCGAACATATTCAACATAATGGAAGTACACACCATAAAGGAATCCGAGAAAGAAATTCTCGGTTTATCACTTAAAGAAGGCTTAACCATCTACGATGCATCCTACATCTACGTAGCGATGAAGGAGAAATTAACGCTAGTAACAGATGATGCAAGGTTAAGGCAAGTAGCATCAAAGTATGTGAAGGTCCTACCGTCAATTGATATCAGTAAAGAGAACAAGCACTAAGTTACCATAATACACTTTTAAATCAAGCAAAAACTCGTGCCTTCGACTGCTGTTTTTGGTTTTCATAGCAGTTTATAGAATAGAAATAAAAAACCATTGTTGTTACATTACGAAACACCCTTTATAATAACAAGGAAGCTTGTGGACAGCATAATGAGTATTCCCGCGACTATGGGCTTGGCTGTTGGAAATACTTGTACTATTATAGGAGCGAGCACCATTGCAACAAGAGAGTTAGCTAGTTCCATCAATGATAGTGGGTGCGCTCTTATCGCTGATGGAACTACTTTGTTTCTCACATAACTTAGGGCTGCTGTTAATGTTTCTAATACGAATTCTAATAGAAGGAAGAGAATAAGTGTGCTGAGGTTGCTTTGAGCGAAATTAGATACTACAAATAGAAAAACCTAGAAGAACACTTAATATAGCAAGTAATCTAATACGGTTGATAATTTTTAATAACTTATATGTAAACAGATCCAATAGTAGCGGATAGTAATAACATTGTATATTGTATAAGCTAAACCTAGAAAATCTTCATGAAAACCTCTTTCAATGAGTACTAGTGACCATAAAGCGTAAAATAGCATAAGAGAACCAGAAAGCAGAGAACTGTATAGAAGTACGGAGCAAAAAGGCTCTATTTAGTAAGTTTTTAATCACCTTGAACATCTCCTTAATACTTCCTGATCCCTTAATATCTGGGAGCACTATAAGTGGTGTAATAGCTATTAAGCTGGTTAATGCTGAAACGAAAAAATTAGCTAGAGAAGTTGAGGAAGAGGCTAATAGGATTGTAAAAGAAAAGATTTCCTCTAGACACTAACGTCTTCATAGTAGCTTTTAAATCAGGCTACATGAAGACTATTTGCTTATTTGAGTATTTAGGGTATTTTGGTAGCTGTGGGAACGCGGAGTTTACAAGCACTTGTATTATGCCCTTACATGATTGCCCGGTGACTGCTTATAACCCGCGGGGCGACCTACTGGTGTCCCTCTATGAAGCCCGCGCAGACAATCCCCCACAGGCACCGAAAATAACCTGAACACCATGCACGGGCAACCACTATGAGTATAAAGGAGGAGGTTAGAAGGCTAAGGTGGAAGATTGAATATTGTTCCCCTGAGGTTATTAAGGACTTCAATGTTTGCTATAGAGTTGGGTATAAGAGAAGAGTAGTTTATCCTCCTGCAGCAGATTAGCTTGACATACCATTGAACGAGGTATGGTTGCCGGAACTGCTAAAGGAATATATGCTATTCCATGAGCCCCGTGAGATATTGTACAGGTGTCAAGGCTATAATGTTAAAGAAGAACATCTTAAAGTTAGAATAGATGAAGCATTAAGATTCTGCAACGATCCAAAATGGATAGAATGTTTTGAAAAATTCCAGAGTATAACAACCTCTTAATTGTTTAAAAGAACTATGCAGAATTACGGAAAGCGAGGTAAGGACCATAAACGAGCTTTATGAGTCATTATATAGAATATATCGACTGCCGCGAGCAATTAAATTGTTAGAACAATGTTACAGAGCTGGACTCTATTATGTGGTTAAACCTTAAATAAAGAGTTGAACTACATCTATATTGGTGGAGCCTTCGAGCTTGGTTGTAGAGACTAAGGTTGGTAAGAAGAGGATTATTGTTATACCCAAGGCTATAGCCGAGGCTGTGAAAGTCAGAGAGGGCTCATCATAATGCAGGATGGTTCCATTGGCACAAAAACCCATCAGTGCAAAATTAAGGTAAAATCCGGTAGAAGACGGGCTCACCGGGATTTGAACCCGGGTCCTCCGCCGTGTGAGGGCGGCGTCCTAACCAGGCTAGACGACGGGCCCTTTCCCCACTAGAGTTATCCGCGTATCGGTTTTTAAACCCTAGTATATTGGCTTCGCGAAGTACTAGTTGACTTCATGCTTAGCGGTTTAACACATTATTCTACTTAGCTAAAGCTGGTTATGGGATAGTTTCATTTAGTTGGTGAGGGAACGTCGGGTGCAATTGATTTACCTTGTTCTCAATTCCCTTTACTAGCTGGTTAGCTCTGGTTTACGTGGGGCTAGGTGTGTATTCTCAGTAATTTAATATGCTCTTGGAGCATTATATTGTTAGAGCAGGGTTGGTGTATGGCGTATAGGCTGCTCTACCCCATTAGAACATACCTCGTGGTGTCGGGTAGGTATGGTGAAGAAGTTAACGTCATGGCTGCTGACTGGGTTATGCCTGTATCAGCTAAGCCATTCATGGTTGCTGTAGCTATTGCTCCTACCCGCTACACCTACAGGCTTGTCGAGAAGTATGGTGAGTTCGTGGTCAGCGTGCCGAGTGTTGAGAATCTTCGTGACGTCTGGATTGCTGGCTCAGAGCATGGGCCAGGCAAGCTGAGGAAAACGAGTTTTGATTTTGCTCCTGCTAGCAGAGTAGGTACCCCGGTTATAAGGAATGCTCTCGCGAACCTGGAGTGCAGGGTAGTCGATAAGCATGTTTACGGGGACCACGTGCTCTACGTTGGGGAAGTTTTAGCTTACCACCATAGAGAGGATGCCTACGTGAATTTTGAACCAAGGCTTGAAGCAGGTTTCCTAGCTCACATAGCCATGAACAAGTTCACGAAATTCGCGAGGGAAGTGGTTACTGTTCAATAGCTGCTTTTTCCACAGTATTGCCTTTCCAACCAAGACCACTATACACATACAAGGACTACGTATTGGTAAAAACCAGGTGAATTTTCGTATTGTGTTTCTACTTGATGAGAAAACCGGCTATGATGAGGAGGAGTACAATACAGTATAGCAAAACATCCTTCTTCTTAAAAATCGTGAACTTAACCCTAGGCCTCAGCGTTGCTCCGTAAATCAAATGCGCTTCGTAGAGCCCTCTTGCAGTGTAAAGCGAAAGCAATATGAGGGGTACTACGAGCTTGTAGAGCTTCTTACCCTTGAACTTCAGCTTGATCGCTACAGCTGACTCTGAGAGGTAGTTCAGAAGCACTGGTATGTGAGCTGCTGTTACAGACAACAGGTGTGACTGGGTCTTCAAGCCTATTTTGCTGAACACATACCTCCACTCCTCGAGGCTGAGTACCTGGAAGAACAGTGAGAAGGATAGAAAGAACGCTACGAGTCTTAAAGCACCAACTGGTATATTCACGGGGTCTGGGGCAAGCCAACCCAAGATGTAACTTAAGTAGAATACGAGCGCGCCAGCAAGCGTGAACAATAGGAATAACCTAATTCCTTCAAGCACTATTCTCAATCCACGTACAAGAGACATGATCGCGAGAACAACGAATAACACAAGGGCTGTTCTAATGACCTCAGCTCTCAGCTCAGCATCAAACCTCGTGTAAGTAAGGTATACTAAGATTAATAAAGCTGTGAATAGCCTGGACACCATACTGAACTGATCCAACCTCTTAGATTGAACAAAAAGGTAGGATAAGCTTCTAAGAATGCTCCATCACCTTGCTGTAGAGCTTCGACGCGTAGACCAAGTCGTGTTGAACCAGAGCTTTATTCACAGCTAGCTCCGTAAGCACACCGTTCTCCAGCTTGTACATGCTAGTCCACACGGGGGATACTGTTGCATCCAGGCTACTGGATGCAACAACAACTGATACACCGAGATTAGGTAGGTGCTCTAGGAGCAGGAGTCTACTCTTATATGTTAAACCGGAGAACGGCTCATCTAGCAGTAGCAAGCCAGCTCCCGAGAGAACAGCGAGCTCCACCGCGAGCTTCACCATTTGACCATGACTTAGGTTGAAAGGGGATTGACCCGGGTTTAATCCTAATTGCGCAACTCTATTGAGACCTTCTTTGACGCACTTCTCTCCGAGCTTTCTGGTTTTGCGTAGTTCTCTAACTTCCTTTTCAACTGTTTCCTCAGTGTAGAAGAGTGTTATGTTCTGAGGTATGTACACAGCATCCACGTATCTTTCAATCTTTCCTTTCTTGGGCTTCAAGTAGCCTGATAGCAGCTTGAGCAGTGTTGTTTTACCGGAGCCGTTGGATCCGTAGATGAGCACAATGTCCTCCTCCAAGAGATCCAAGTTAACGCCTCTTAGAACAGGGTTGTCATTGTAACTGTAGTGTAGTTCTCTAGCTATCAGAGCGTGTTTCCTGGCTCCTCTACTTCTACTCTTTTTCGACGTGAACTGTGCTTCAGTGTGTGGGTTCGGGTTTTCAGCGTAGGTGAAGAACAATTCTGTTGCATCCCTGAGAGCACCGTTCTTCAGAACCATGATCCTATCGAAGTACCTGTATATAGGTAAGAACCTGTGTTCTATGACGAGCACGGATTTACCGAGTCTTCTCAAAACAGATAGTAGCTCCACGAAGTCCTTCAAACCCTCATCGTCAAGCCACATCAGCGGCTCGTCAAACACTATTAGCGAGGGATTTGCTATAATTGACTTAGTGACCAGAACTCGCTTTGCTTCTCCACCTGAGAATTCGAAGAAGTACCGGTCAAGCAACCTGTAAATGCTGGTTGCTTCAACGGCTTTAACTACGGCTTGCTTAGCTAGCCTGATCTTCCCGTGAACTCTGAGCGCGTAGGCTAACTCTCACAATGGGCTCTGTGAAGTATAAGTAGGGGTTTTGACTAATGATGTGAACTACTCTAAAAACATCCCCTCTGGTTCAAGATTCTTCACGTTTCGACCATCTACAAGTATTTCTCCCTTGGATTCACCGCCGTAGACTAATTCGCCTATCCTCGTTATTGCTCTCACCAGAGTTGTTTTACCCGATCCTGTTTCCCCTATGATTAGCAGGTGCTCTCCTTTCTCAACAACGAGATCCAGGTTTCTTAGAACCCAGTCGCCACCTGGATACCTGAACCACAGGTTTTTTACTTCGACAATCGGATTACTGTTCATCTCAGTAAGCCTGTTCTAATTAAAACTCTGTATACTAAAATAGCTAGGGGTGACACTATTAAAGCTATCGTTAAGTTGAATGTTGCTATGTGAGGTAAGTATCCTATAGTTATCGCGTATGCTTTCTCCAGGTCCTTCGCCCAACCAGCCCATACAAGCCAGTGAGGTGTTACAAGGTAGTTAGCCAAGGACATAACTCCTACACGTGTTGCAGCAGCAACAGCCACGCCTATTGCGGCAACAACAACTTCGTTGTACTTTCCGCGGAGTTTCCTAAGAGCTAGCGCTAGAGGTGTAAATGTTAATAATTCAGCTAAGCACTTCATTGCCATGTCAATGGGGTCTGAGCCCATGGCTACGGGTATAATGTAGTAGATTGGTAGAACACTGTAGGTTGCACGGAGGCGCATGAAAGCTATTACGGCTAGTGGAACACCCGATACATCATACTTTAAAATGGCGCTGGTGGGTATGGAAACTCGAAAAATCTTAGAATCACAGCTAGTGCTGTAAGTGCTGCTACAAGATACACTACGGGGGTAAACCTGTTCATGGTACTCACCCCTCCAGCATTTTGAACAGGAGATGACTTTATAAGTCAAACGGTATCATTAAAATAATACCCTACTCGCACAACTATATAGTTACCTGGTGTCTAGCTTTAAACGATTACTTGGAGTTTCTCAAGTCTAGGAGAAGCATTAGGAAGTTCAAGGATCAACCTCCTTCACTTGAAAAGGTGCTCAAGGCACTGGATATTGCCAGGTTTGCTCCGAGCGCTAAGAATGCTCAGCCATGGAGGTTTATCGTGATCACTGATCCAGAAGTGAAGAGTAAACTGAGCAGGATACATCCAGCTGCCAAGCCACTCGAGAGAGCACCTCTCGCTGTTGTTGTTGCTTGTAACATAGATGAGTCCCCCGTCTCCTACATGCTAGACTGCTCAGCTGCTACAGTGTACTTTCTGCTCGCAGCTCACGCTCTGGGTCTTGGAACAGTGTGGATTCAAACCATGAGAAACATTGAGAACATAAGAGAAATACTCGGTATGCCAGCTTCAGCCGTTCCCATAGCTATATTAGCAGTTGGGTATCCTGACGAATCCCCGGAACCACCTCCACGTAAACCACTGGAAAGCATAGTTTACCTGAACAAATACGGTGAACCAGCAATTAAACTCCATGATGCTAGGTAACGGGGCCTATTGGAACCCATGAGTAGAACTCTATACCAATGCTTACTATTACAGCTGGTATAGCTATTAGTGTTATTGCAACGGATAATAAACAAAGGCTACTAGGAATTCTCATTACAATGTTTACAGTGTTCCAGGTTACCGATCCTTCCATGCCAGACAAAACATAATGTTTATTAGCCACCCACTTGGGTAGTATTTTTAGGGATGATAGTGATGAAAATATGGGACTCGATCAATAAAGTCCCAGGCGGTTTGATGGTTATACCACTAGTAATAGGCTCGCTGGTTAGAACGTTCTTTCCAAACTTCCTAACCCTCGGCAGTTTCACAACAGCCCTTTTCAGAGACAGTGCACTTCCTCTTATAGCCTTGCTCATCTTCGCCACTGGAGCGAACACCTCACTTAAGGTCGCCGGGATCGTGGCTGCGAAGACCGCTGCTCTGCTGACTGCGAAGACTTTCCTTCCTGCGTTGCTGGTCGTGGGTTATGGGTTGGTATTCGGTAGGGCTGAGTTGTTGCCCGGACTTTCGCTACTGTCTTTGATGGCGGGCCTGATAAATTCCAACGGCGGTCTGTGGATAGCTCTCTCGTCGAAATACGGTAAAGAGAGCGACGTTGGTGCTTATATCGCTTCGGCGCTGAATGACGGTCCTTTCTTCACCATGCTGTTTCTCGGTTTAGCCGGTCTGGCGAACATACCTGCTCAATACCTGCTTGCGGCGATTTTTCCATATCTACTGGGTCTAATACTCGGCAATCTTGATCCAAAGATAGCAGAGATATTCAAGCCCACGAGCAACATAACCATACCGTTCTTCGCGTTCGCGTTGGGTGCAGGGATAGATATAAAAGTGTTGGGTCAGGGTTTTGTCGGTGGGCTAGTAATAGGGTTACTCTCAACCTTTCTCACAGGGACTTTAGGATATCTAGTCTATAAGACTTTCTTCAAGAAAGACACCAATCCTGGCGTGGGCTTCGCCATAGGAACCACGGCAGGAAACAGTGTGGCTGTCCCGGCGTTAGTCGCTCAAGCCGACCCGAGCTATCAGACGTTCGTTCCCACCGCAACGGCCGCCCTTGGAATGGCTGTCCTCATAACTGCTGTCCTGACTCCCATAATGACTCACTACTTTGTGATGAGAGAGAATAGGAGGGCAGGTTGACTTTTAATGAAGGTTTTCAGGTCGGTCCTGATAATCGCTGACGACTTCACCGGAGCTAACGATACTGCCGCACAGTTCTCAAAGTTAGGGTTTAGAACAATCTCCACATTAAATCCAAACCTGATTGATGAGTACTTACGTAAGTACAGCGTCGTAGCCATCGACACGGAGAGTAGGGCCGACGAGGCTTCAGAAGCCTATAGAAAGCTGTATAAAGTTGGGCTTAGGATCAAGCAATACGATGATATTCTACTATATAAAAAAATCGACTCCACACTGAGAGGTAACGTGACTGAGGAGATCAGAGGACTCTTCGACTCTGTACAGCCTGACCTAGTGATTTTCGCACCAGCATACCCGAAGCAAGGCAGGACCACAATAAGGGGTGTACATCTGGTGAATGGGGTTCCAGTAGACCAGACATTCTTTGGCAGAGATCCTAGAACCCCGGTTAAGAGCTCCTACATACCTTCGTTCTTCAGCAATGTCTTTGGAGAATCATACACTCATGTCTTTCTAGAGGACCTCAGATCTGGTGAGTTCAGGAACAGGTTGAACACTTATAAAGTGATTTCCTTCGACGTGGAGAACGAAAACGACCTGATGACCATAGTAGAGTCTCTGAGGGAATTTGACGGAAAAGTCTTGTGGGTTGGCTCAGCTGGCCTCTCAGAGACATTGGCTTATAATGCAATAATTGGAAGCTTTGCTGGAAAACCTATATTAATCGTCGTGGGATCACTTAACGACGTTACCAGAAGACAGTTAACCAGGTTCGTTGGGAAGTTCAGTTGCAAACTTATCAAACTAAGTATTAAAAGCTTACTCATGAATTTCGAGGAGGAGTATTCTAGAACTATGAGTCAGGTTGCAGAAGCTTTAAAGATAGGAATAGACGTTGTGGTTACGACTTCATATGATTCAACTCAGGTTGACGAAGGGAAAGCTGTCGCTTCTGAAATGGGGCTCTCCTCCTCCGAGCTCGGCGCTAGAATAGCTGATGGCCTCGGCAAAATGGCATCTGGCATAGTGAGGGAGTTCGGCACAGAAGTCTTCAGCGGTATTTTCGTAACGGGAGGCGACACTGCCTTGTCATTGATAAAGAACATGAACATAGACTCGCTAGAAGTAGTAGGTGAGGTCGAGCCAGGCGTTCCTCTTCTGAGGTCTGGAGATCTCTACATAGTAACCAAGGCGGGAGGTTTCGGTAAAGACTCAACCATAATACGTATAGTTGCAAGACTTAAGGGTGAGTCACGTCGTGTCGCATCGTAAGGTGATAATAGGAATCACCATGGGTGATCCGGCTGGCGCAGGTCCCGAGCTGGCCTTGAAGGCATTGCGTAAGGCTGACTACAACATCGCTAAGTACGTCATCATAGGTAGCTATAAGGTGCTTCTGAAAGCTTCGAGTATTGTGGGGCTTAGACACCCAAGTCTGATCAAGATTGACGACCCAACTATGCTTCCTGACGATCCTAATGTAATTGGGGTGTATGACCTGGATAACGTTGACTTAAGCAGACTTGTGTACGGTAAGCCCTCTGTCATGGGTGGAAGGGCCTCATACGAGTATATAGTGAAGGCAGTTAACCTAGCGTTAAGAGGTTTAGTGGACGCTGTCGTGACAATGCCTATAAGCAAGGAAAGCCTTAACATGGCTGGTTACAAATACCCTGGTCACACGGAGCTGTTAGCAGAGCTGACGGGGGCGAAGGAGGTCAGAATGATGTTGGTCGCGAGGCACCTGAGAGTTGTTCACGTAACTACTCACATCCCTCTGAGGAAGGTCCCGGATTTTGTGAGAAAGGAACGGATTTTGAAGACCATAGAGTTGACATACGAGTATCTCAGGAACTACTTTAATATACAAGAACCCAGGCTTGCCGTGGCAGGGTTGAACCCACATTCAGGTGAGGGTGGGTTATTTGGCGACGAAGAAATTAAAGAGATAACGCCAGCTATAGAAGAAGCTAAGTGTAAAGGCCTCAACGTATCAGGACCATATCCACCGGACACAGTGTTCTATAGGGCATATTACAACAAGGAGTTTGACGCCGTGGTGGCAATGTATCATGATCAGGGACACATACCAGTGAAGATGGTGGGCTTCATGGAAGGAGTCAACATAACGTTAGGTCTCCCTATAATCAGAGTATCTCCGGATCATGGTACCGTTTGGGGTAAGGCAGGTAAAGGCACTGCAGACGAGACTGCCTCCTACGAAGCGATTAAATTAGCTGTGGAGCTTGCTAAAAACAAGGTCAGCAAACAAATGTCATGATCGGTTTACGGATGACGCTCTTATTTGGTTAAAGTTCACTTTTTGCGCCCCGAGGACTTCTGGAGGGGTTGTTTCACACTAACCTCCTCCTGCATTAACATTAAAAGGATTTATTTGGATCCTCGTCCTTGTTGTTTGATGTGCCATGTGCTAAGTATCTTAAGTCCTGAGTCTTTCGTAACAGAGAAGGTTGGATGGCTTAGAAAGTAGATTAGGAGGAGAGGAGACCATGGTAGTCCTCTCTGACTCGTGTATACTTCGAGCCAGGTCTCCCAGTGTGTAAAAACAAAGTAAACCAGCTATGAAACCCAGAAACCCGGTTGACGATGCAATGGCTCTTAGCGGAGCACGCTTCGATACTATGAGGTCTGGAACAACAACGTTTAAGACAATTGTTGCTACACCGAAGAGAGCAGCTATGTGAACTCTACCAAACAAAACCTCGCATACAGGAAAGCCGAGGAAGACGCTGTTCGGAAAGCTTGATGTTAGAAAGAGAGACATGTAGTGCTCTCTCTTGATCCTCTTGACCGAGAAGTACGCGGCAACCATGAATAAAACAAAGTACAGAAATACGTAGATGTCGCTTAGCATTAGTCCACGGGCAGAAAAGATCGCTGTGAACGCCAGTGGTATTAGTACGTAGTAAACCAGTTTAACTAGGATGCTGACGAGTAACCTGTAGTAGAGACTGCTCTTTAAAACAACTTCGAGCAAAACTCGCTTAGCATATCCAGCTAAGAGCACTAGCGTGAAAATGGCAATTCTTTCCAATAAAGACACCGTGCCGGAAAATACTATGGGGAAGCGGGGCTTTTAACTAATGCTAGGTGGTGTGAGGATCAACCTCGGAGTGCTGGTAGGTGTACTAATATACACCATTGTGAGAACGCTAATAATATTGTACAAGAGCGCGTTAGCAGTTATAATACCTGTGTCTCCTGAGTGGCTTGAGTACATACTAATAGGAATGGCATTGATACTTATAACGCTCTTCAGACCACAGGGACTCATACCCGAGAAACCAACACTAACGTTAGCACGCAGTAAACTCGAGAAAATAAGAAGAAGAGTAATCCAGGAATTCTCTGGTAGTAGTTAACTAAAGCAAACATACTTTTTGACTAAGTCATACCGAGTTCTCCTCATTCACCGCTTACTGTGGAAAAGAGTAATACTCTGATATTTGAGCGCGTAAAGGATCGTCTGTGTAGGGTTTTCGTGTGATGCATGGATCAATACTCGTTTAAAACCAAGGCTTAGTAAGATCATTCAATGTCATCTAGGCTAGACTCTGGTTCACGCACTTCCACAATCATTCTACTCACTCGCTTAAACTCGTCTTCAGCCTCGCGAATCACCTCGTACTCTAAATCCTTGGCATCGAGCTTTAGTAAATCAGCTGAACCTATGTATCTCACTAGAGTGCTGAGTTTCACACACTTGACTTCTGCTACCCGGATTACCGTAGTGTAGTTTTCAACGTGAGTCCTGATCAGCGGGGAGACAGACGAGGATTCGTCAATGCGTAGTTTAGCCGATCCCTTTATAGGACAGATCGCTAGAGGGTAACATAATGCATTTTCACCAAGGTTGTTCACCTCTATGTTAGTCAACTGACTCCAGCGAATCAACATAGCACCCTCTTCAACCATGCTTAATGTACACGTACACCTTGTTGTATATGTCCTTCAATACGGAGGACTCCTCCTCACCGCAACAAGGACGCTTACCACGTCCAATAGTACGCTTAGTCAAGTTATCAAAGCACCTCTAAGCATACCGATTCTCAACTTTTAAATCACCAAAATAGTGCCCTTCACGCGGATCAAACGGCGAAAGGTTCTTTGGTTAACACACCGTCAAACAAGTTTATGATTGACACGTGAACTTAGGGAGTACAGGTGCACGTGATCTACAGAGCTAGGATTCTCCTAGGAGACAAGATATTCAGGATAAAAAGGTCTAAATGTGTTGGAGCAAGGCGAACTTAGGAGTACCAGGTTAAACGTTAGAAAAGACGCCGTTCTAGAAGTGCTTCCTTGGTTCAGAGTGGAAACAGACAATGTCATGTGTTAACATCTGTTAACGATGGAAATCTACTGGGAGGGGAAGAGAAGATTTTAGCTAGAGATGCAAAAGTGATGCATACCTTGCATTAAAAGCTTGAATTTAAAAATCAAGATAATCAGCTTTTTAAGCTAAAGGAGCCTACGAGATCAACAGCTCTCTTCCAAATCTCTCTCCTGTTAGAATAGAGTAAAGGACTTCCTAGTTATTGAACCCGAGGAAATAATGTACTTTGTATGCGTAGAAGTACACCAGCGAATAAACCATGTACCTGTTCAGCTGCTCTTTAATAGCTTTGATAACGTCTTCGCGAAGGTGACTCACGTTGAATACTGTAGCACTCGATACGAAGTCCATGTACTCGTTGCCATCGGAGTCTACATCTATGTAACCCCTGCTTCTAGCAACTACGAGTGGATAGTACTTAAGGAAAGCACGTCCGGGAAACAACTTGTTCATTAGCTCTAGAACCTAGTAAGCTCTATTCAACTTAAGTCGAGACGTATACTCCACGATCACCAGGTATAAATTTACTTGAAGAAGGACCTATATTGAAACACAAGTCAGAAGGAATAGCATTAAATCAGCTTAAATACACGCTCGTGGATTTCAACAAAGTGTAAAATTACGAGCGTGATAAGCTCTCAGTATCGATCACAACACATTGGTCGGTGAAAGAGACGCCTAGAATGTAATCAAGAGCTTCGAGAGATTTACTCTTTGGAAATGAGAACTTACTAGAATTTCTCTTGTATACAGAGCGAAAACAGCGAGTCTTCGAGGAAGTTTCTGAGCATCATCCATAGTGCGTGATTTGAATGTTATCTAGGGTTTGAAGTAAGAGAATTGTTAATTAATGTTAAGACGGAGTACCGTTCAAAGACTTCTTACTATGTGAATGAACAACACTATTGCAGTGGTGTATGAGCTGGCCAAGCTGTGTTAAACTTACTACTCTGATCTTCCTTCAACTTATAGTGTAGTTGCGTAAGTTGGTCATCTATGTTGATCCGAGCAGAGGCCTTAAATACACTGCGCAAGTACCTCGGAGATGAAGAGATAGTTAAGCACTGCTTATCTTCACTTCACCTTTACATCCGTAAAGCCCCAGTCTTCTATCTTATCTAGAATGAACATGGCTTTGTCATGTTAGTCACTACCACTGAATGTAGGGTTAATTCCGCGTCTCTTGATGATCTCCATGAGAAATTCAACTGCATAATCTCTCAAAAGGTCTATTCTCTCTAAAACACGCTCAACGACAGATACCCTAAACACCTAGAATAATCTATGAGCTAGTCATGCATATAGCTTACATAGCTTTTAGATCGCGTTAGGATTTTACACTAGAGGTGATTTTATTTTACGATGTTTTAAGCCTAGTTTAAAAGATTCTGCAACTTTCGGTATTACGAGTGTAGGGTCTACTACCGGAACACTTACGGCTACACTTACAGTATTCGCTAATCCTATAAATCCACTACATCCCAATACAACTGCGTCTATTTCAAGTTCTTTCACAGCTTTTTCAATTTCTTTAATAAGCAAGCTTGTAATTTTTTCAATGTTATTTATATATCTCCAATATTAGGTATTTCTATTCTCGAGATGTAAACACGCGTCTCTCGATACCTAGCTGAGCAGCTTTGCGCTTATATAGCGTAGACCACTTTCTTCCAGCTGAAATTATTCCAAAATTTTATAACCTAGGAGCAGTGCTATTCCTGCGATGTTTCGCCAATATCAAAAATCTGGTATGTCTGACACTTCTCGTGAACCCTATAACCCGGGATCTTCAAAGCAGTTTATGATTACGCCATGGAATCCTTCTATGTTAGCCTTTACTACTTCTTTAATAACCAATGGTGCAACTAGTTCTTTTTCATACTCGGTCTCTATATAAGGTGGTTCTTCAGGCATGTTTCTTATTACCGCTCTACGTCGAATGAGAGAACTTGTTTAACGTAACTCGGAGTAAGCCCATTCCATACATCTTACACCTAATGGATTTGTAATAAGCAGCTTTACCTTCAAGCTCACAACCATATGGTTTGATAGATCTTCCTTACTTACATAACTCTCTAAATGTAAAGCCAGCACGCTATGAGCCTATTTTTCACGTTGACTAATGAAGGTCTTTTTTCATAGCAGATCTTAGTAGCATAGTGACATCTATGAGCTAGTTTGCAACCGGGCACTTCTGTATAAGCTTTCTCCTCTTTTAACAACGCATAATTAGTATGATGGGTTAAACCCTTGAAAGGATCAGGAATCGATGCCATTAGTGCTTGTGTATATGGATGAAGTGGTTCTTGGAAAACAGCATCTATACTACCAACTTCCATAACGTTGCCACGATATAATACTAATATGTTTTTAACTATGTAGCGTGTAATTGATAGATCGTGTGTTACTAAAATATATGTTATGCTAAATTTCTCACCTAACTCTCGCAAAAGATTAATTATTTGTGCCTGTATGGATACATCTAAAGCTGATGTTGGTTCATCAAGAAGTATGAGCTCGGGGTTTACAGCTAGAGCTCGAGCTATCGCAACACGTTGAGCCTGACCTCCACTCAGGTTTGAAGGATACTGGTTTATGACAGACGAAGGCAAACCCACTAATTCTAACAATTCATTTACTTTTTTTCTGATATCATTTTCTTTGAGTTTTTGATGTTTTCTAATAGGCTCAGCCACGATGTCGAATACTTTCATTCGAGGATTAAGTGATTGAAATGGATTCTGAAAAACAGCTTGAACACTCTTACGGTACAAGTTTTCTTCTTTTTTAGTCAATGAGAAAATATCCTTGTTCTTAAAGAGAACTCTGCCCCATGTGGGTTTTTCCAGCTTAAGTATGGTTCTTAGTATCGTTGTTTTACCTGAGCCTGTTTCGCCAACTAAGGCGAGCCCCTCATGATTGTTTACTGCAAATGACACTCCATCTACGGCTTTTACATACCCAATAACACGTCCAAAGAGACCTCTTTTAATAGGAAAATATACGCGTAGGTCTTCAACTCTTAAGATTTCCATTATGACCCCCGATACAAATGACATAGGACAATTCTCTTGTTGAAAGCAATGCGTGGGGGTTTCTGTATTGTGCATACTGGTTTACTACTGTCGCATCTACTATGATATGAGCAGCCTTTGAAGTCTTCTCTGGGGTCTGGTGAGGACCCTTGTACAGGTGTTAGTGAATCGCCGGCTACACTTAGTTTTGGTATGGCTCTTAACAGCCCCCTTGTGTACGGATGTAATGGATTTTTTAAGACTTCCTCAATAGGACCTTCTTCTACGATAGATCCAGCATACATTACTGCAACTTTATCACACATATGCTTTGCAATACCAAGATTATGTGTTACCATTATTAGGGTTAAATTATATTCTTTTTTGAGCATTTTAATTAGGTTTAGTATCTCAGCTTGAGTAGTTACATCTAGATTTGTCGTTGGCTCATCTGCTATAAGAACTTTAGGTTTCTTAGCTAATGCTAGTGCTATTGAAGCTCTCTGTAACATTCCACCTGACAGTTCGTGTGGGTACGAATTTAAAATACGGTCCACTTCGATAAGTCTAGCACTTTTAAGAGCTTCCTTGGATATTTCAATTGCTTCTTTTGGAGTCACTCTTAGCACGTCAATTAACACATCTACGAATTGCTGTTTTATAGTAAAAAGCGGATTGAAGGTAGTGGCTGGATCTTGAAATACTATTCCAATTTCTCTTCTTATCTTAGATAAAATGCTTGGATTATTATTCCGCAGTATGTCAATGCCTTCGTAAATTATAGAACCCTGCTCTACGACGGCATTTTTAGGTAGAATTAAAGCTAGTGCTTGTACTAGTGTTGATTTACCTGATCCAGACTCACCTACAATGCAAGTAGCTTCACCACGGTCAACGTATAGATCCACGCCTCTAAGAGCCTTGATCACCGCTCCAAAAGTGTAATAGTTAATTACGAGGTCTCGTATCGCTATGAAAGTGTTATTCACAATGTATGCACCTCTTCATGATCATGAGGTTTCTAACTCTCGGATCCATATATTCTTTTAGTGCATCACCAAGCAGGTTAAAGCCGAGCACAACTATAAGTATAGCTAAACCAGGGAACAACGAAACCCACCATGCTCTGCTTATATACTGCCATCCTTCGCCGATGAGCAAACCCCATTCGGGTGTTGGTGGGGGAACACCCACACCTAGAAAGCTCAGAGCTGATGCTTCTAGTATAGCTGATCCTATATCCAATGTCGCCTGAGTAGCCACAGGTGTAATCACGTTTGGAAAAATGTGCTTGAACATAATGACTATAGGACTCAAACCTATTATCCTAGCTGAGTCTACGTATGCGGAAGATTTTACAGATGTTGTTTGAATATAAATTAACCTAGTATACCACGGCCACCAAGATAGTGCTAATGCAATAATTGTGTTTAAAATGCCTCTTCCAAGTACAGATGCAAACGCTATTGCTAGAAGCAAAGGTGGAAAAGCTAGGAACATGTCTGCAACCCTCATTACTACAGCACTGATTTTGCCACCAAAATAACCTGCCACAAGACCTATTGGTATACCTATTAATAGTGCAATTACAACTACAGATACACCAATTACCAAGGAAAACCTTGTACCTAGAATTATCCGGTTGAGCAGGTCTCTGCCAAGAGCGTCTGTTCCCAAAGGGTGTTCTAACGAAGGTGGTTTAAACCTCTTCTCCGGGTGGTAAGTTACCCCCCATGCATCTTCGGGCATCGTTACAATGTAGGGAGCTAAAACCCCTATTATGATAAAAGTAACGACTATGGTAAAACCCGCTAAATAAATCCTTCTCAATAGAATAAACCTTAGGAAATCCCCGAACCACATGATCATAGTTTCACCCTAGGGTCTATCCAAGCATGAACAACGTCTACAACGAGATTTATCACGGAATAAAACAAAGCTATAAACACTATCGAACCGAGCACAGCTGGGTAATCATAACTTAAAAGAGCCATACCTGCGTAATAACCTATACCGGGCCACACAAACACGAGTTCGACCATGAAGGCACCTATAATGGTATAACCAAAACTTAAACCTAGTGAAGCTATTACTGGTGAAATAACGTTCTTTAAAACGTGTTTGTAAATGAGCTTACTTTTACTTATTCCATTAGCTTCTAAAAATCTTACGAAGTTTTCATTTAAAACTTCTATTGCAATAGATCTAACCATTCTAATCGTGAGACTTAACGGGTATAGAGATACCGTGATCGCGGGTAAAGTTATTCTTTTAAGCACATCAACGAATACAATCATATTACCTTGCAACAGCGAATCTAACAGATAGAAACCCGTTATTGGTCTAAAACCTGTAGCTAATGCTAAAGCAGTGTCTATACGTTTACCGGCTGGCAGTATTTTTAGCCATATTCCAAAAATTAATTGTAAAATTAATGCGGTCCAGAAAACAGGCATTGAAGCCCCTACTATAGCAACGGTTCGAATTATGTCGTCCTTTACGCTTCCAGTTCTTAAAGCCGAGTAAAAGCCTAAAGGAATACCTAAAACTATTGCTATAGTAAACCCTACTATGACCAATTCTAGAGTCGCGGGTAAAGCCGATAGTATGTCCTGAAGAACTTGTTGTCGCGTTCTCCAGGATACACCCCAGTTACCTTTAAAAAAGTTTTCTAAGTAGTACATTAGCTGAACATGTATTGGTTCATCTAAATGAAGCTCTCGTCTAGCTCTCTCAATTGCTTCTAAGGGAGCATGAGGTCCTGCCCACAAAACTTCTGGTCGTGCAGGTATGACACGAGTTAGAATAAATGTGATAATAAGGACTCCAAATACAACGAATATAAGTGAAAAAAGTCTTTTCGTAATATATGAATATGTCACCGGCATACCATAGTCAGCCATTTACTCTATGATAAGTCTTTGAGCAAATATAACGGTCGGATAGCAAGGATTAATAGCCTCATCAAGATTCTTAATACGAGCAGTAGCTATTCTAATATCGATCATATCCCATAAAGGTATGGCTGGAACATCCATGTATATTATATATTGTGCTTTATAGTATAGTTCAAGAGCTTTCGCAGGATTCGAGCCTTCAAGACTATATGCCTCAGTTATTATCGCATCAAAGGTTTGATTTTCATAGTAACATAAATTAAAAGCCTTACTTTTACTGTGGAACATGTTGTATAGGTACGTTACTGGCGAGAGAACGTCGGGCCACCAGTAGAATATGAACAAATCTTGTACTTCCTCGGGTGTTTCCCATCCCTTTTGAGCTAAAGCCCACTGTTCTTCCCATGACATAGGCTTTATTTCGACATTTATGCCTATCTTAGCAAGTGACGCCTTTATTATCTCAGCTGCTCGAGCTTCGTAGATATCACCAGCCGTATACACTAGGGTTAATGTTCTTGGAATACCATCCGGGTACCCGGCTTCAGCTAATAGCCTCTTGGCGAGCTCTAAATCGTAGGTATATGTTAAATTACCGAAGTGACCCCATAAACCATATGGTATGGGACCACTAGCTACCCTAGCTAGGCCTCCGCGTGCTAACTTAACTATGTCTTCATATGGTATAGCGTGTGCAATCGCTCTCCGCACACGCGTGTCATTTAGCGGTGGCTTTTTGGTGTTTATGAGCATTAGCAAGTTCTGGAAGCTGGGTTTACGAACAACAACATAATTTGGATCCCTTTCGAACAACTCAAGATCCTCTATAGGAACGTATTGCGCAATATGTATCTCTCCCGCTCTCAGCATTCTGCTCTGAGTTGCAGCATCTTTGATGATTTTAATTATAAATACATCAGGCGCTTTGTCAATAGAGGATCTCCATGCATAATCAGGCTCTCTCCAACCCCACCACTCCTCCCATTTTTCAAGCACGACTTCAAATTCAGGGTCCCATTTAATCAGCTTATATGGTCCACTACCACACTCATTACCTCTATTAAACCACTCAGCGACTTTGGGATCCACAGAGCTGGTTGCATTGGCGTACTTTATCACGTTAGGACAGAAGATGTATACAGAATAAGGAGATGCAGCAATTTTTAGCAATGGTGCAGGATATTTAAGATAGAATTTAATAGTATATTCATCTATAACCTCGATTCTCTCCACAGGGTCCCATATGTATGCTGCACCACCACCAAGTACTATTGTTCTGTTGATACTAAAAGCTACAGCTTCAGCATTAACAGGAGATCCATCGTGAAACTTAGCGCCTTTTCTAATATAGAAAGTCCAAACAGTACCCTCTGGATCGCTCTCCCATCTTTCAGCTAATCCTGGTACGAACTGATCTTTAAACGGATCATACCATACTAATGTTTCATATACTAGCGGAAGCCACATTATTGAATTAGAGAACTCAGTACTAGGGTCAGCTGTTGTCATTTCAGATAGAGAAGCGTAAATAACAACTTTCTTTGGTAATGGTGAAGGCTCTCTAAGCCATATTATAAAGCCCGCTATTACACCAATCACCACAACCGCAATAAAAGTGATCAGTAATAATCGACTAGGTGCAGGCAATGCGTGCCCTGAGTAAGTATGATATTCTATTGAGGGTATTTAAATGTTATGGAGAAAACACCATATTCATCAAATTAGTGCTATCATGTAGTTTCATAACAATGTTTCATCTTGTGCCAGTTCTTAAAAGCATGGCTAGTTCAATGAGATCTCCATGCACGTACTCGCCGTTAACTATTATCAATTCACCATCACATTCCACTGTTGGATTTAAGCAAACTCCATCCGTATGTGAAGACGCAGGTCCTAGCTTTCCCTTAAATGTTGGGGATTGCGATCCAATACCCCATTCAACAACACCCCACACTCTTTCATCCTCCAGTATATTACCGGAGAGCTTTGCTCCTGGGTTACAGCCATAGGATATGTGAGCTATGTTCAGCATTTTCTCATCATTAAATGACTTAATCCACTTTTCAAAGAGTTTTGCTTCGTAACCGCCTTCGATTTTCTTAATTTTACCTTCAACTACATGGAGCTTTATAGGAGTTTTTAAGATGCCAAGTTCTTCGGGAGGCCATATAGAACCGTCAAATACTAATACCCCATTTATACTATCTTCTATAGGTGCCCAATCCACTTGACCGAACAACATATACTCACCGGGTCCATCTACTTCACCTTCCACGAGAACAGGTCGAGCTGGATCATTTTCGATCTCCACGTTCATGCCAGCTGGACTTGTTATTCGCATTTTCTTGCACTTTTTTGTTATGCTTGCTAACTTTCTCTGAAAGGTGTATATGGTGTTCAAGTCCACTCTACCAATCGTTCTAACCATCATGTCACTGTACATACCCACAAGACACATATACTTTACCTTACCTGTTTCAATAGCTTTCCAGTAAGGTGTTGAGTAAAGTAGCCAGTTTCTGTTGTATTCTATCCAGACATCAGCTTCTCTTAATATAGCTGTGAGCGTTTTGACGGGTAGATACTTATCAGTAGCCATTCCAACGCCTATAGGTGTTTGGTGGAGTACTATAACCGGTTTTGCACCCACTATTGTTGCTGCTTCTGCTGTTGCCTCCGCTACATTCCAATCACCAGCTGTATCTATTGTTATAACAACCTCGTCTCCAGTAGACACTTTAAGTACATCCTTCACTAATTTGTATGCAGCATGTACAAGCTCGTAGTCTAAATACCTCATAAGATCGCCCATTTGATTCGTGCTTCTTCTCTAAATATGATGCTTTGTGAGTTTTAATAGACTCGTTATTAAAAGTGCACTTGCCTTAACTGGATCTACTACCGGAATCTTAATTTCGTCCTCTAGCTCTTCAGCCATACCACCAAAACCTGTACATCCAAGTACAAAAACAGCTCTACTTTCCTTGGAGAGAATGATCTTCATGGTATTTAGTAGTAGTTCACTCGCCCTGTTTCTATCTTTGTCAATATCTGTAACTCTAATAGGAACACTAACTATGCCAACAAAGTATTCCCCCAAATTGAATCTATGAATTTTCTTCCGCATCAGATCAAGGGTTTCTTTGCTTAAGCTTACGGTTAAGACATATATTGGACGTCCATATAAATTAGCTAGTGTTAGAGAGGATTCACCAGTACCTAGCACTATACTTTTGGTTTCACGTCTTAACTCCTCTACGCCAGGATCTAGAAAGCAGTTAATGATTATACCATTGTACTTACTAACTACGGTTCTACCAACTTCTACAACTAGGCGAGAGGCTTCTAGATAAGCTTCGACCGTTTCAACAGTTGGAGGCCCCCTTGGAAGAGACATAACATCCACTTCTATATCCAAAGGTAAAAATCTCTCGTATAATGCTTTATCAGCTTCGTTCCACGTGGAGTGCCCTACAGGGTTTATAACAAGTATTCTCATTGCAGAAGAACACCGCATTCTTTTACTAGTTCTTCAACGGGTACGTAGTCGTAATCGAACCCAAAATGTCTTGGACCAAATAATTCAAGACCACGCTGAGTTCTCCAAATATTAGGTGCTTTTGCTGCTATTCCATTAACAATCATACCTTCCTTTAGGTCTGCGTTTGTTATGGGTGTGCCATCATCTGTTACTAGTATGAACAGGTCTGGTGGCATTACGAGCGGCTTATCGTCAAGCCATACCATGATATGTTCATTCATGATCCAGCTTCTAAGAACTCTATTTCTGTACGCATTAATACCTCTAATAGTAACCTCGCCTTTTAAGAAGCCTGCTTCATCACGCCACTTATAGCTTTCAACGATACCTTTAAATACAACCCAACCTTCGAGTACTCTGGCAATTGTAGCCACAGGGTTACGTTTCTCAGCTCTAGCTTTCAACACATTTGATCCGAGTCTAAAACATTTTGAGAGCGTAGCACTAATAACTGCCTTCTTAGCTTCTGTTTTCTTCATTGGTGTATCAACCACTGCTACATATCTACCACTAAGTACTGAAAGATATCTGGCTATTGCCTCATAATCATCTATATCAGCATATTCTTTTACTAAAACTACATTGCCTGTTTCTGAGACTATTACTGAGGGATACATCGGAATTCCAAATATGTGAACTGTACATTGATGCAGTTCTGGAGCAGCTCTGCCGAGAAGATCTCCATCCACTGCCGGTATTCCTAGTCTAGCTGCAATGCTTAAAGCTACAGGGGTATTAGCACCTCCAAGCTCGCTAGCCACAACACCTACTACTTTTACACCTAATTCCCTCTCCATAACTTCAAATGCTTTATTGATAGCATTGGGTACCTTGATATTTTTCTTAGGCTTTAAACCCGGTGCTATTGATCCCACGTAGTATGGAACAACAACTACACCACCATCTGGTAGTTCATCAAGGCTAACAATACTGATTACTTTACCCTCCTCTAAAACACTTTTAAGTAGCAAGAGACCTTCTTTGGGATCACCTCCACCACCAGTACCAAGGATTGTTGCTCCTAGAACTAGCTTTTCGGCATCATCAACACTAGCTATGGACCACAAACTTCACACCCATGTGAAAGTAGTTCAAGTTTTCTAAAATTTTTTATAAGTTTGTTTTTTATAGGTTTGTATCGCCTACTTTAAAGTCACTATTACATCATGTACTTGTCCCACCTTCACATATGGTTGTATTCGAACTCTGAGTTCAGGCTTGTGCTAATCACCGCGCTAATATTGTCAAGCATCATTGTTTTACTCATATCAGCCCCCATAATACTGCTAGCAGAAGTATACATTGGGGGTAGGAACATATCGTTTAACCCTGCTAATCCAGCTCACTGGCTCATACCACTAATCCTTATTGCGGCGGCCTTTATGAGCATCGGAATAGGTCTTGTTCTCTCGCTATTTACCAAAACATTGAGAGGTGGTGCAAGCCTCGGTTCTGCACTTGGATCAATACTGTCTTTCACTGCGGGAATATGGTTTCCCAGAACGTGGTTACCCTCGTGGTTGTAATTGATGGCCGACTACTCCTCTTTCACATGGGTTATTGACACTATTAAGGACATTGTGATATACGGTGCTGGCCTCAACGATGTATGAGTAGACCTTGCTAAGATGCTGCTCGCACTAATAATCGTTATTTACGTAGATAGGATGTTTTTAAAGTCAAGGCAAGAAATGTGATTATAAGTTATTGAGAGTGCTGAGGAAATCGTTCAATTCATCGGCAATCATATAGTTAATATGCCTAGAATTCAAGACCGTCCATGGGTTATTTCGTTTTGGTTTTCTTGGTTATCTGGGTTGTTCCCACGGATTCTGAGAATAAACCTATAAGCCCGTAAGGGCGTTCATGTGTTTGGGTAGGATATTAAAGCAACGGGCCCGCCGGGATTTGAACCCGGGTCCTCCGGCTCCGCAGGCCTGGGTCTCTATAGAGTCATGTTTCATGAAGCCGGCTTGAATCATGAAACATGGGATGAAGCCATGATAATACTCTCAATTAAGAATAAACATGAACATCTAAACTCACTTGCAGAAAACGATGAGGAGGTCGACGGTCTTCCCGTCAAGTTTCTCCCAGATGCTGTTGTACCTCTTCGAGAGGTAGATCTTGTACCTCTCGTTCTCCCTCACAATCTCCCTCTTCGACATCAAAACCTTGTCGACGTAGTCGACCTCCGATGGGAGGAAGACAATGACGTCGACCAACCTCTTACTCGCCTTCAGCCTCTCCCAGAGATCGTTGAACTCCATGGGTAAGTAGACCTTGAAGTACCTAGTGGACTCCCCTATCACAGTCCTCTGCCTAACCAAGACCCTATCCATTATCACGAGGTAATCGAGGGTCATCATATCACCACTTATCTAGAACATCTGCTGCACCACTTCTACCGCTAACAGCTCTATTCCCGTGCTTGGCAACTGGATAAACAATTGATGTTAGAATGGCTGTGGCTGTGCTAACATTTAGTGTGCTGATCCCATCCCCACCTGTGCCAACAACATCGATTGCATGGCTAGCCTCTATCCTCAGAGCCTTTTCCCTCATAGCCTTGGCGAACCCCACGATCTCCTCAGGCGACTCTCCCTTCATTCGCAAAGCGACTAGAATAGCCGATACGATGACGTCTGGTATTGCACCGTTTATTATGCCTGTTGCCAGCTCTCTAGCCTCTTCCTCAGACAGGCTATAGCCTTCCACAACCCTTCTAAGAGCTGTGTTATAGCTCATTGAGGACACCTCTAAGCTTGGTCAACAACTTGAATGCCTCCTCAATACCACCCCTCTCAATAGCCTCTATAATCGCCGTCCCAACAGCAATGCCGTCTGCCCCAGCGTTCACAGCATTAGCTATGTCGTCTATAGATAGCCCAAAGCCGACAACAAGAGTGTTGCCAACAAGTTTTCTAACCCTTCTGACCACGACGACAGGGTCAACGGGAATCGGAATACCTGTAGCCGGTCTTATGCCGAGGTATAGAAACGGCTCTGAATGTTTTGAAACCTCCTCTATGAGTCTATCGGGCATTGAAGACGATACAAATAGTGTGGGCTTCACACCACAGGCTCTAAGAGTCTCTAGAACCTCTTTGTAGGAGTCTAGATAGTCTATTAGCAGATCTGGCAGAAGAAGATACTCTATACCGATACTGCTCAACTCTTCAGCAAATCTGTTTAGCGTGGTTGCATAGTCGTCTAGGTAGGTCAATGCTATAATGGGTGCACTAGCATTTTTAGCTGCAGCCCTAAGAGTTTCTCTAGTGTCTATGCCAAGTTTCTTGACATGTTCATAGCTTCTCCTAATAGCAGGCCCATCATATTTTGCAAAGCTTGGG
The DNA here is from genome assembly GCF_038881575.1 of Desulfurococcus sp. Lineage (GTDB taxonomy): Archaea > Thermoproteota > Thermoprotei_A > Sulfolobales > Desulfurococcaceae > Desulfurococcus. The sequence goes on from NZ_JAVZPN010000007.1 coordinate 25,408, forward strand.
GGTATGCCAATCTCTAGATAGTCTGCGCCAAATTTCCCAGCCTTTGAAACAAACTCTAGGAACCTCTCTTTTGATGGATAGCCAAGTGTGGTATAAGCTACGAGTATCCTCTTCATAGACAGACCACCAGTCCTCTTCCTCGCTACAGCCTTCCATACCTCATCATCATAGACCTGTAGTTGTCTATGTCGAGCAGTCCATGGCCACTCATATTGAATAGTATCACAGTCTTCTCATTCCTTTTCTTAGCCTCTAGAGAAATGACTTCTGATAAAGTTATTGTAGCATATGTTGCTCTTAGTGTTGCTGTATGTTTTGCTGCTGTGTTTTTCTTATTCCCTTGGTTTTCATGGCTTTTGATAAAGGCTTTTGGGTATTGGACAGCTTTTTCAGTATTTCTGTTTATAGCGATGTCCGTAACGTATATATTTATGGTGGTTCCCTGGCTTTATGTTTCTGGAAGGATTAATCCTAAAATCTTTTTATTAGCCTTTCCCACCCTTGCCTTAGCGTCATTCATATTTGCACGAAATGCAGCATTTGCATTGGAGAGGATATTTAATATGGATATAAATGACAATGTTATTTTGCTACCAATTTCCCTCTTTGGAATGTTTGTATTTTGCCTCTATGCATTGAGATATAGAAGGCTGTTGATTGGTGAAGGAGCAACCTTAGCACACAGGTTATTGAGGAAATTCAAGAAATATGGATATACACAATGGGATTCTAGACATATGCAACAAAACAAATGATTTGTATACAAAGACAACACTCTATTAATTTTAATATTTAGGTGGTGTGTTGTATGGCGCGACGGTTTTTGGGTGAGGAACTGTCTTTGAATGTTGCAATATGCGCCGCTACTGGGCCTCTACTCACCAAAATTGGTTGTTGGCTTGGTGGTCTTAGGATATTCGCTAAGCTATCCACTTGGCTGAGGTGGTAAGGTGGAGCTTTTTCAATTGAAATTATATATCAAATTATGTGTTTTGTGGTTTATTAGCGGTCTTATTGTGGCAATCCCTGTTTATGTGCTAGTATTAAGTATTCTCCCACACTATGTGAGGTATATAGAGCCACAGCCACTCAACTACTCAATACTTCAAGCCCTTGTGTGGGCAGCGTTTATGTCTATTGTAATGCCAATAGTACAAAGGTTTGAGAAAAAGAAGAGGGCTAAATAGTTTGGAGAGACCTTGACATGTCATCCCATAGATTAAGCATCTCTACACCTCCTATGTTCATTTAGATTCGCCTCTTTAGATCTAGGAGGTATAGTGTCTTTCTTCATTAGCTCTTTCCCACGGTAGACCATTCTCTCTAAGAAGACATGATAAATTACAAAACTTTGCATGAACTAGAAATTCTCAGTTAGGGCCGTATACTACAATAAAGCATTTAACTTTTGAGAAAACCTTATTGCTTGCTCTTGTAAAGATCTCATACATCCTAGGAACTTTGATTGTATAGCAGTTCTAACCGGGTTCAAATCCCGGTCGCCACGCCAAAGAATTATCTTCTCCATAAAAAAGTTTAACTGGATTGCAAGACACCTGCTTTATGTTTTAGCGGACTAGGAAATTATAGCTATTGCAGGAGCAGGGGTTCACCTCTTTATATGCTTGTATATGATTTTATATAGGTGGTCATCGGCTCATCTCTGTTTGGGGTGGTTTGTCGGGTTTCATTCTTCATTCCATCCCCGTTGGGGGAAGACCCGATGCTTCCCCACATCCCCCGTAGGTAGATGTTTATTGCTCCAACAAAATCTCTGTCTCTTTTGAATCCGCATTTCCTGCAGATTGCCAGTCTATGTACATAGACTAGCCTAGAGCCGCATCTTGGGCATGTAGATGAGGTGTTCCTAGGGTCTATAATGAGTATTGGAATGCTATACTCAATCGCTTTTAACATAACTGCATGCTGAAGTCTTCTATAAGCAAATAGTGTTAGCTTCCACTTAACACCATTGCTTTTGCCATTAATAGAGTTCCTCAAGTACTCTAGGTCTTCCAAGGCAATAGCATGCCTTTGTCTATACGCTTTAACTACAATCTCCTTTGCTAGTTTCCAGCAATAATCGTTGATGATGTTCCTAGCTCTTCTGTGTAGAGCTCTAACCCTGTTTAGAATCCTCTCGTTGTATCTCCACCTCTTAGGATACCTCTTCTGAATCTCTTCAGCTCTAGCCCTCTTACTCAATGCCTCGACAAATCTTGTTCTATACCTTCTAGCCTCAGAGCCATCAAATGTTGTAACAATCCTCAGATTCACATCAACTGCTGTTAAACCTCTTGGTGTATACGGCTTGTACCTAACCTCGAAGACTATGCTGACATATATTTTCTTATTCTCATACTTCACGTGAACCTCTTTCCACTTTAAATTCCTAAATCTATCGATGTACCCTCTCCTGTGCTTCAGCCTCAGTATATAATGCTTGTTTCTCAAAACAACTTTGACAACTCCTTTGTCCAGCTCTACTCTTGCATCCTGGTAGTCTAGTCTAGCAGACAGTTTTCTGACACTTGGCTTATCGCCATTGCTGTTTTTAGCGGCTTTGACTAGAGCCAATGCATAGCTGTAGATATTTCTAGCCACATGCGCTCTAAAGCCGTATTCTCTTAGCATTTGGTAGAACATTTGATGCAACTGGCTCCTCCTAGGAAGCTTATCCAAGTCCCACAAGGCGTCTACGACTTTCTGCAGGGCATGCCTATGTACTGCCAAGTCCCACAGCAAATCATTTATATCTCCATCAACAACCTCTGCTTCAGTCTTGAGGGACTTGTGGTATGCACCCTCAGGCATCCACCTACAGCCTAGGCGGATAAACGCCTTCATCGGTACTCACAAACTATGAGATTAGTACACAAGCTTATAAGCCCTTGTATCCTAGCACTAACAAGGGTTTATATGGTCTCGATATACGTATTTGAAGGAAAAATAGTCAAGACAGGCAAAAAGTTCCTAATATACCCACCAAAAGAATACCAAGAAAAGCTATCAAAACTACACGGAAAGAAAGTCAAGGTAGTGGTAATAGAAGAAAGTGATTAAAAACAATCAGATGGGAACATAAGCTAAGCCACGAAGAGCATGTGCTTTTATATGCAGTCATATAAATTTTGCCACGGCTGCAGTAATTAGTTAAAGTAACTATACCCTATCTTCATAGTAACGGGTTATCCTATGAAATACTATAGCAACACCGACTTGTATACTTCCT
>NZ_JAVZPN010000007.1:28736-97616 GCF_038881575.1 Desulfurococcus sp.
ATGTGCTTTTATATGCAGTCATATAAATTTTGCCACGGCTGCAGTAATTAGTTAAAGTAACTATACCCTATCTTCATAGTAACGGGTTATCCTATGAAATACTATAGCAACACCGACTTGTATACTTCCTCGGATTTTCCGATTTTCTACAATTTCTACAAAAATAGTGAGATGCAGGGTATTTAGCTATACCCACAACCTCTTCACTATGGGTACTTTATCTAATTCGCTGTCCTCGCTAACAATGGTGTTTATACCGTTGTTGACCATTGCTCCTAGGTGGAGTGAGTCTGATGGTTTAAGGTTGTAGTCTAGTAGGAATTTTATCGCCTGCTTATACTCCTCTTCTCCTAGGCTTATTACAGATACGTATGGAAGCACATTTGACTCTATAAACTCTATTGTTATGTTGTATGGAATGCCATACTTCTTTTTAGAGACGTGGATTAGCTCATCGAGTACGAGTACATCAGTATACGGCTTATACCTAGTCAGTATATCTATATAGAAGTTCTCATAGATAATCCTAGTCTTGGGATCTGCTACGGTGTTGAGGTATATGAGAAGTGGGGAGTCTATGAAGACCTTCACTCCTCAAACTCCTCCTCAAGATACATTTTCGCTAGTTCCCCTGGCCTAGGCTCTTTTCTCGAGGGGAGACCTGCAAGCTTTTCTACATGCCTCCTCAGAGACTCTCTGAGTTTCTCAATGTCTACACCCCTCTTAGCAGGCTTAAGAACAATACCATCTCTAATCTCAACAATAAGCTCATCACCCTCATCAATACCGAAAACATCGCGAACAGCCTTCGGCAAAATTATATAGCCCTTCCTCCCAACCCTCAACCTAAGAGCCAAACCAAGCCCACCCAAGGTAAAACCAGGCTAAACCAATATATAAGCATTTCGCCTCCATGACAACATAACTAACTCCATCGTTCCATGTAAATAGTGATTGACAACCCCTAGAAGCGATGTTTATTCAGCTGTCGAACCCAACCCCATTCAATCTACTAAAAAATCTAGAGCCATTACTATCTGCATCATTGAGAAGAATACGCAGAAAACTATTTAATGGAAATACCATCGGCTCCAAAGGCTAGAGAAGGCTTGAACAGGTAAAAAAAATGAGATTGTGTGAATAAAACGGGGCCTGGGTGGAGGATATTGATCATAGATACCCATTCCTTGTCAGCATCGATTTCGGGACTGTGCCTAGTGGCTCACAGCTAGGGTATTCAAGGAGGTTGCTCCTAATGTTGAAGCTTGTGTTGTAAAAACTCAAGTATGCTAGTGTGGTGTGCTAAAAGGATGTGGGTTTAGCCTGATGAGATAGCATTTCGCGGAGGATGCTTTCGAAAGTTACCACATCAATGTCTTCTATGATACACCCCTCTCTTATCAATTTATTGAATACCATCACTTTTTCTGAGTGCCCCTTGTCTTTGGCGTAAACCCTAAGTACTTCACGTTTATTTCCACAGGTTAGGCTGATTTCAACATAGTCGTCTTCATACAGTATGCTGCCGATGACAATACCGTTCATTAACAGTACTGTTCTAAAATCACTTAGACCAGGTTTCACGTGGGTAGTCATAATGAGTGTAAGGTCCTTGGAGTAGCTCTGGAGAAGCTCGTCTATTGCAAATCGCGAGCCTATGTCGAGATTGGCATATGGCTCGTCGAGGATAATGAGCTGTGGTTTGCAAAGTAGTGCAGCAGCAAGCATTACTCTGCGCTGGTAGCCCTGCGACAAGGTACTTATCTTGGCTTTATAGAATGCTTTTAGCCCCAGGGATTCAGCTAAATCATCATAGGTGCACCTCCTTAACTCGGCAAATAGAGAGAGGTAGTCCTCAACTCTCATCTCGCCTGGGAGCGTGGTTTTCTCCGGCATATACCCTATACTACGCCTCAATTTGTCGAAGCCGGCTTTCCTGACGTGCTCGCCGAGTATTTTCACGAAGCCCTCGCTCGGGCTTGTGAGCCCCATTAGTATTTTCACGAGTGTTGATTTACCGCTTCCATTAGGCCCCATGATTACAACCCTATCACGGGGATTGACAAGCAGCTTTACATGTCTCAGAACCCAGCGGCCTCCATACTTCTTTCCGACGTCAACAACTTCTACTACGGCTTTACCTGTGCTCTCAGCCATGCTTCTACACCTCCACCCTTAACCTCTTCCACTCTCGCATAAACCATGACGAGTCCAGGCTTCTCCACCTTGACTGTAGCAGTATTGTTACAGGAAAGGTGTAGGCTTGTCCTCGTCTCGGCAACCACGCTTACGTTAACTTTAATATCTCCCCCTCCTTGACACACCAGGCTTACTTGAAGTGTACCGGTTAGTGGCATATAGGCGAGGAAGCCGTCAGTATAACCCTCACTGCTGACAAGTTGCAAGCTATAGGAGTACGTCTCTGAGTAGAGATGATTGTGAATAGCAAAAAGGGATGTGGAGAGTATGACTAGGGGTATAGCTATCCATGCGAGATAGTAGTAGTGTATCCTCCTCAATACACCTCCCTCTTAACAATTACTACGTATGTTGCAAGAAACAGTAGTAACAAGAAGACCAGGTTTAGAAGTGTATGAACCGATATGGGGTCTTGAACTTCTAATCCAAATAGTCTTATAGAGTCCTTGAGAATTTCCGCCACTTGCTCCGGGTAGCTTAAGAAAACTATGGAGGTTGACATACCCACGAGTAGTGCTGGCAAGGCATTCCAGACCAGCACATATACGAGAGCTTCTGACAAGAGAACTATCGAGAACAGTGTGAACAAGGAGAAGAAACCCACGAATTTACCCCACAAGCTACACGAGGGACATACATAAAGTGACACAGGGAGAGCAAGTGTCGCTACATAAGCTAGGCTTGACATTAGTGCGAGAATAACGATGTTGAACCAGTACCTCCTTATGCCTATGGACGCTATCACCTGGAGTATTCTGCGTATACTCATAGCGTCTAGGACTACCACGTAGAATATCGATGAAAAGATAATTGCCGTTGGAAAGCTGAAGGTGTAAAACCTATTGATGGCGTCTCCAATGATTATTCCACGGTACACGTTACTAATAATAGGGTACTTATCAGAGGCCGTTTGGAGGAGGCTGTTGAACGTCGTACTTAATGTGAGTCCTCCACTAATGATCGGTAGAGGACCGTCAATCGCTCTAGTCAGTATTTCAGTAACACGAATATATTCGTAACTATAGAACCTGCTGAATTCAACGCCGTAGTAACGCGATGCAATATCAGCTACAGGCTCGGTAGCAACGTATGCAGTAAGAGTTAGTGCTACTACGAGGAATACTAACGCTATCTTATTTAGTAGCAGAACCCTCATGACGATCTCCTCTTTTTAAAGTAAGCAATCAGTGCTACAGTAGCGATCAGGGCAGACAAGGTGATAACTATCGGTATCCACCTGCATAGCCAGCAATCAGCAGCTTCGCGTGGAACCTCGTAGTAGCCTATGTAAATAGAGTATGGGTCGATTTCTTCGTAGCGAATGTTACTCAAGGATATTATGTGGAGAAAGAACGAGGAGTTGCCTGTGGGCCCAGGTGCCAAAACCTTTAACGGTACTAACCTCATTTCGGTTGGATAGCTGTAAATGTAGTGCACCTCAGGCTCTGAACCCGTGAACACGGAAATTATATACGGGGGTTCTTCCCTGTTCACTGTCATAGTAAAGCTTATCTGCGGCTTCTTGCCTAGCAGTATATCTACAATAAAGTTATCTAACTGAGCCGTTTCATTGAAACCCGTAATAAAAATATTGGGGATAAAGTATTTAATGTCACTAGAGTACTTCATTGCAGCTTTCACTTGAGATATGTAGAGGGGGTCTATTAGAGATACATGTATTTCTGAGACTTCTCTGACTTCAGGCATTTGACCATACTTCGCGAACTTCTTAAGGTACTTGACCATATAGACTGAGCCACTTAGGTTATAGTAGTATAGCTTTGCCTTGTTCTCAACCACAGACTTCACTTCTGTAGCGTTTCTGGGGTAGCCAATGTAGAATGGGAAGAAGCTCCCCACTTTCTCCGACTCTTCATAGACTTCGCTCCCCACGATCTTATACAGTGGGCTTGAGAGCTCTATAGTTCTTGGAGTACAGGCTACATCTTCTACAGAGCCGCATAAGAGTGCTCTCAGCAACGGGTCGTCCACCACTATCTTCCAGCCATCGCGGATTGGTAGTGTAGCATTTACCACAATTCTGACAAAGGCCGTATCGTTACCACTATGTCCAACGTAAACCCTACCCTTCACCTCCAGTAGGACTAACAGAGGCTCGGCAGTAATGCAGGGGCCGGCTGGCAATGTTATTACTATAGTATCGTTGCTTCGTGAAACCATTATGTCGCTACTATTCACATTGTATTTACAAGACAATATCACTTTAACCATTTCTACGCCTTCTAAAATACGAGAAATATTGCTGTAGACGTCTATGCCCTTAACGTAGTTAATGAGAGCCCTCGAGTAAATAGAATAGCTATACCCGGGTGACCTTTCCACATGTTCAAACCTGACTTTCACCGGTGTGAGATTGCTATAGGCTAAGATAGCGTAGCCTTCAAAATCGTAAAGCAACCTCAACTGATGTTCTTCGGCCGTATCGGAGGATGCATACACGTATGTAGCATATGAGAGAGAGGAAACGAACAATAGTCCAATAATGAGAACAGTAAAAGAAGAAATATGTTGATGTTTAGCCATTTCTATCAAGCTACACCACCCTCTATCTAACTGCTTATCATTGAATAGTAGATGGTGCCAGAGACGTTTGACGAGTGATAGTGTTTCAGCTGTGGACAACCTCCAAAAATGCCTGTAGAGCCGTAGTAAAAGGCAAATATACCCTGTATCTTATGACTTACCGGGACAATAGGGATTTTTATGACCTTCCCGCTTTCAGAACGTACTACGTCAAAATTGATACCTAATACTTGCAATTTCGATCCCAATTCATCACTGTATTCAATAGTAACATAGTTTGTCTGCGAAGAATCTCTATAGGAGACATTGTAAGTGTCTATAACTTTTACATCATAAAGCGTGGCACCAGTGAGCCATGCAAGCCAAGGACAGCTGTTTTGTGCCGCAACACCATATCCAGCTACAGCACTATAGTAGTATTTAAACCCATCGACTTTTATGTAGTTGCCACCTACAGCAACGACTCCTACAGCTTTACCATCCCAGTTCACAGTAGCAGTTAACCCGTTGATGTTCAGGTCGACTTGTGTTTGCCCAGCATTGTAGCTACCCGAGAAGGTTGCTGCAACAGAGCCGATAACGTCACTACCAAATTCGATCTTTCTAATACTATTGACGTAGTATGTATATAGCGTAACGCCTGCACTTACTACCAAAACTGCTACCGCGATTATTACGACCACCGTTAGTGGGGCGATCGCGCGCATCTAATACATCGCCTTTTTACGTCAGATCCATTAACAGGTGCTTGGCATATAAGCTTTCCTTTAATTAAAATCGTTCAAAAACCTAGAAACGCTTTCAGCAGGATAAAGAAGTTTTCCATAGTTGGCTGATGTCGCTACTGGTTAATGACGTAGGCTTAGAGCTGTAGTGATTATCCACGAGAGCTCTCGTGCGTATCGGTTAATTAGGATATTTGAGCCTCCAAGCATGTCTTGCTTGTAGTACCTGAGAAAAATAGTTGAGCACGTCTTCCTTTAATATCTCATCCTGCATTAGCGCGTCGAATATTGCGAGGACAACAACCCTGTTAAGCGTACATTTTCATCTACTATGCCATATTGGCGGAGTATCAGCGGGCCCGCCAGTGTATGGAGGGCTCCTCTCCGGTAATCGAGAGCCACCTTATCACCGCTTACCTAGGAGCCCTAGAGACATTTAAGTAGTCCAATAAGCTTCATCTCAGCCCCAAAATAATCGGCTCATAACAGCGACCCGGGCTTTTAAGCCGTTCACCCAGCTAATTCAATAAAGCACCCTGTGCTGAGTGCACTATTCTACTGCGTAGCAAAGAATTCAGAAAAGCATGCTTTAATGTATAAATCACTAGTTCGCCTTATGAAGCACGAAGAGCCATTCATTAGCGAAGAAAACTTTAAAGCCATAAGCACAGTTATTCACAAGCACATTGGAACAGGGAGGAAGATGTTCGAGGAATCAACGAAGTTGCTCAGCGAAATAGGAGATCTCCGAGCTGAACTCATATTGGTAGCGATAGTGGATGATGAAGCTAGGCATTGCAAACTACTACTCAGTATTAAAGAAGAACATAGCTGAGGAATCAGCACTGACTGAAGAAGTCTTTTGGAACATGGTTTGGAAGGATAGCTCATGGCATGGAGCACCTGGAGGCTAATACCCTTAACCCTTTCCTTATTGAAGTAAAGCGTTTTTCTCTAAGTAGCCTTGTTCTAGGTTGCTTTTTAACTAATTACCCACTAGTTTTAACCAGAGGTGTTAAGTGTTGGATCAGGACGCACCTATACTAATCATACACCCCACGTGCTCGTCGAGCTACAAGTTGATTCTCGAATTGCACAGCTCGGGTTTGCTAGCTAAGCTGAGAGTCCTCATTGCAAGCGAGCCTGTTTACGCTGAGAAGTACTTTGCGTGGAGTATTCCATGGCTGATAGTAAAGGGTGCACCTGCAGTAGCTGATCCAATAACCCTGGAGGAGGTTGAAGCCGTTATTCATGGTGAAGCATTAGAGCCGCGAAACCCTGTCGAAGCCTTCAAGGAGGCATTGCTACACAGTGGGTATGCTCTAAGCGTTGTAGCTACTTGGGGTGATTTAAATCCAGTCGTAACTCCTGGTTTCGTATCAGCAGCTACTAGAGCTCCACTAACAGGTATAAGCGTAGCTCATGCTGTGCACGCCATTAAGGAGAAGTCTAATGAAGTGCTCCGTGAACTAGGGGATTCCATCTACAGAGCACTAGCAGTTACCTTCACACGCGATGTGTGGTGGGCTAGTAGTGGTGAGCTAACAGAGGATGAACTGATAGCAGTGACCACTCCACTATTCATAAAAGCGTGGTTGCTGGCTAGGGCAAGCATTGGCAGAGTAGGATTACCAAGAGATCCAAGGAGATTAAGTAGGGAAGCAACAGAGTTCATAGCAAACTTTGTATCTAGAAACGCAAAGGGCTTGCTCAGCAAGGTTAGGAGCGAACAAGAGAAGATACTAGGCGATAAGGAGTACTGGAGAATACTGAGCGAAATTGAATCAAAAGCCCCTAGGTAATATGGTTACCCAAGTGAAAAGCACATGTAAAGCGAATTAGTAGGGGTTTACGCGGAGTAGCCCCGGAGGCCTTGCCACGAGCTGTAATCAACGGCTTAATAATAGCTGACTTCACGGTTGCTGGATCCATGGTATCCTTCACTAGTGTTAAGATGCCTAGGTGGGGCAGAAACGTTTATTAGGGTGGTTTGGTTCAGTTTAGAATGGGTTTGAGCCCGCCTTGGTGATGGGAGCAGTGCTCCAAGCCTAGGCGGGTCTATCCTAGATGTGACCCGCGTGCCGTTCGGGTCGAACGCCACCCATGAACCCACAGGGATACCCAAATCCCTGTGGGCGAGGTGGAAGTCCCTAGAGGACGAACTAAGCCATCTTAAACAACCATAACCAGTCCTCTAGGGACAAACGGCACTCTCAGTAGGCGGATTCATCGATACCCTAGAGGAGCACAGGGATTACAGGGGAGAAGTGTTGACGTAGCACTTGTTGGCAAAGCTATTGAAGTAGCCATGGAGCATGAATGCGATATTGTAGCTGTGTGGTCACCGAGAGAAACCGTGGAAGTCTACAAGGAGTGCGGTATATCCAAGGTTGCCTACGACATCGCCCACGTAGAAGTAGTCCTCAGCGAAGTCAACGTGGAAGCTCAGGCAGAGCACTCAGCTAGCCCCTTTCCCAGCGAGTACATCTTTGTTAAAAACACGGAGTTCACATCGCCTAGGATATTCTCCTCTTATGTTACTTGGATTAAGATCAGGTGTGAGTACGTAGTGGAGAAGAACAGAGTGGTATGCATTGAGGTTGCATACCAAAATTAAGGACATGCTTCGTTACTGAAAGCCCGTGGAGTAGCAGGGATATAGCATACTTGGTATTGTGAGTTCACAGTGTAGAAGACGTAGTTCAAGTACTGAACGAGGTGTTCAGGATTGCGCGAAGAGAGTTCACTAAGCCGAGGTTATCAGTGAGCGATAGCATATACCACGAGGCTGTGTCGAAGTACCCTTACAAAGTAGTCCTGGGTTACCAAGCCTTCCTCACGAAGAAGCTAAGGTAGCTTGCTGTTGCTCATGAACACTACTACGATTAAACAACACGCTTGCTTAGCAATAGTGTTCAAGTTCACGAGCACGGGCTTGCGAGCTCCTAATTGCTACGTAGCTACGGCTGTGTTCTGACATTCAAGAGCCTAAGAGAGTTCAGTACCACGCTAACATCGCTTAGCACCATTACGATTGCTCCTAGCTCTGGCTTTATGAAGATGCCGTAGCTATAGAGCGCTCCAGCTGCTATTGGAAGCAATATCGTGTTGTATATAAGCGCCCAGAATAGGTTCTCGAGGAACTTCCTCCTAACTCTCCTGCTGAACTCTACTAGGAAGACTACATCTGACAGCTTATTGCTCGTGATAACCACGTCTCCAGCTTCCTTGGATATATCTGCTCCTCCACCCATAGCCACACCAACGTGTGCAACTGAAATCGCAGCTGCATCGTTTATTCCGTCACCTACATACATAACTTTTTCTCCGCTTAGCTGAAGCCTCTTAACAACATCTACTTTATCAAGGGGTTTGAGCTTGTAATAGTAAAAGTCTATCTTGAGAATCTCTGCATAATGTTTAACAGCTTCTTGAACATCGCCACTAGCAATACCAACTCTTAGTCCCAGACTCTTCAGGTACTTGACTACATCTACGGCCTCTGGTCTGAGACTATCAGAAATCTCTATAACTGCAATTGGCCTTCCCTCTACTGCTGCTATAATTGGTGTTCCACCTCTTTCCCCAATCTCCTTCAACAGCTTCTCCACACTACCTGGCAGGTCTACGCCTACTCTATCCATTAGCTCAGTGCTTCCAACAGCAATAGTTAAGCCATTGACTCTTCCCACAACGCCCAGGCCAGGGAAGTGCTCGAACTCCTCTACTTGCTTTAGCTCTATTCTTTTCTCACTGCAGTAGTTCAGTATAGCCTTAGCTATTGGGTGCTCGCTCCTAGATTCTACGCTACACACGTACGAGAGTACTTCGCTTATATCGGGATCGTTGTTTAAGGGCATGACTCTCCTTACAGCTGGAGATCCAGTAGTCAAGGTTCCTGTCTTATCGAATACTGCAACAGAGGCTTCGAGCACTCTGTCGAACACGTCTCCCCGCCTAATTACAATTCCTCTTCTCGAAGCAGTTAGAACAGCTACTGAAACTGCCATTGGAATCGCAATTCCAATTGCACAGGGACAAGCAGTTGCAAATACAGCTGCAACGAAGAGCACTGCCTTCGATACGTCACCTGCATAGATAGACCAGTAAGTAGCCGTAGCAGCAACGATACCTATGACTGCTAGAGTGAAGTATCCCACGATCTTATCTGCAAGCCTAACTATCTTCGGCTTGTAGAACTGGGCTTCTCTAATGGTTTCAACTATTTTGTACAAAATAGTTTCTCTGCCAACTCTTGTTGCCCTAATCCTCATGTAACCAGACACGAGCTTGCTTCCAGCTAGTACGGGATCCCTAGTTGAAGCCTTCTTGTGTATAGGCATGGGTTCTCCAGTGAAGCTAGATTCATCTACGTATCCCTCACCTTCAACAACAACGCCATCTACTGGTATGATCTCGCCTGCCTTGACCTCTACGAGAGCTCCCAGGGGAACGCTGTCTGCATCAACTTCGATGACACCTTCGTTGGAGATCAGCTTTGCCTTGCCATAGAGCTTCTTCACGTGCTCTTCAACGCTTCTCCAAGCCCTCTTCCTAATCCTCTCCTCAAGGTATAAGCCCAAGCCAACGAAGCCGAGAACACCAGCAGAAGCCTCGAAGAAGGATGATACGTGCACTTCTCCACGCAGAGGAATAACGTTGAGTAAGAACAGTATGCCAAACAAGAACGAGATCGTAGAGCTCAGTGCTACAAAGGAATCCATTGTTGGTGCAAACCTCAGCAGCGACCTGTAGCCTCTTAAGACAATGTCGTAGCTCAAGGTGAGGACTACTAAGGAGGATACTGCCAGCAAGTAGACGTAGTTGCCTAAGTGCACGTTCATGAGCATAGATAGAATAGCAAGTAGTACAACTGAAAACCCTATGGCAAATGCTACGAGCCTCCTAGCGAGAAGCCCGTACTCTCTTTCCCCAGTGCTGAGCCTAGCTTCTTCTAGTACACGCTTGAACTCTACGCCAAGCCCGCGAAGCGCTTTCTCGATATCTTGCTGAGTTAGAGCTAAGGGGTTATAGACAAGCTTTATCATCGATGTAGATATTGAAGCCCTACACTCGAAGACTCCTCTGGCTTTACCAAGCTTCTCCTCGAGAACTCTCGCTAGGTTTGCATCAAGGTCTTCTACTGAGAATACAGCTACTTCTTTGACAACATCGTATCCAGCATCCCTTATAGCCCTGTACACATCACCCAAGCTACACTTTGCATCATCATACTCTACGAGGGCTTCACCAGATGCTACATCCACGCTGAAGTCCTGGATGCAGTTGAGCTTAGCTAGCTCCCTATTTATCGAGTACACACAGCTAGGACAGTCAACGCCGACTATCTTAAGCCTTTCTCTGATTACAGCCATGCTAGTAAGCACTCATAGAGCAGGGCTAGCTGTGAAACATTCCTCTAGGCCCATGCGTGAGGTAGTATTCAGGATTTCTTTCGAACTCATCTAAGCAGTGCTTACTGCAGAAGTAGTAGACCTTGCCCTTGTAAATAGTCTTGTACTTGGCTTTACCGGGATCAACAGCCATACCGCAGACAGGGTCTATCTGCGTGGACATAGATAACCCCCAGTAGTTACTAGGAGCTTAATTGCTAATAAATATTTGCATTCCTGCAATTATAGCTTCCAGACTGCTAGAACTACTTAGAGCCATTTTGCACTCTACCACTACACTTACAATTGCTGTGAGTTAAGAGCTGGAAACTATGCTGAAAGAGTTGGTTTCAAGAGCTTTGGATACACTGAAAACACTTCTGCTCAAAGTGCTTTGACGAATGTGACTATAAGCAGTAAGGTTGGAAACCACGGAGAATGCTTGATGCACTTGTCCTGAGAATCCTGCTTATAAAGTGTCATTGTAAATACTCTAGTTGTAAATGTTTCGAAGAGAGATAGCGGATAGCGCGTTGAAGAAGACCCCTAGATGTCGGTATATAATTTATTATTGATGTACTCTCATAATGTTAATGAAGTACATTGAGAACCAGGACCTTAATATACATCTACATGTCACCTACGAGTTAAAACCGAGGAATTTCAACATCATGAAGGATTTCTATAGGAAACTAGTTAAAACTACTACTACCTTAAGGAAAGAGCTCAATGTCGGTAGAAAATGGTTTCCTGAAATAGACTTAATAGTTGCTCGAGACGAGCCTCCTTTTCTATTCTGTATAGAGTTTAAGTACTATCATTATCTCTTAACTACGTGGGATGTTGTTAAAGATCTCAGAAGGAAGATCAGTATACTATATGTCTTAAAGAGACATGGTGTTTGTCAAGATGCCGGAATATTTCTCTTAGATGATGGTATATGTAGGAGGAATAATGACTTGTGTAGTAGAGTGAAGACTGTGCTTAATGATATCAGAGAAGTATTATTGTTGCTTGAATACTACGTATCGTATGAAGAGTTGTTAGCTATGCTAAAGCTTATTGGTAATATGAAAGCACACTCTTAAACTGTTATTTTTTATTTTAGAACTACCACGTTTTAAAATAATTTTCTTATAGTTAATACTATTCACTGTTCCAAGCTTGTAAGTTTCATTGTATGATCTAGATATGATCTAGATAAGTAAAAAGATGTGTCCCTAGCGGGCCCGTTGGGATTTGAACCTAGGAAGCCCCGGCTCCGGAGGCTGATACCAATATCAGAATGTTGCGTGAAGCCATTGAGTGTTTACGTTTTTGTAGGAGTGATTACATGTTATATGACGGTAGAGCTATTCTACTGAAACATGCTTTAATCCCTTAAAGCAATATATAGTAGAGGAGTGAAGATGCATGGCTAAAGTTATACGTGCAAAGTATGAAAAAGGTGTTCTCAAGCCGTTGGAGCCTCTCGAGTTGAATGATGGAGAGGAGGTAATAGTTTTTATTCGTAAAAGGAGGGTGGGGGAGGTTCTCGATAAATATGTTGGGATCTTCGGGGAGGCCAGCGTTGAAGAGTTAAAGCTGTATGAGGAAGAGGCACAAGTACAATGAGTAGCGTATTCGTAGACACCAATATATTTTACAATATACTGTTTAAGACGAGTCTAACTCAAACAGCCAGGAATATCCTAGAGGAATTCGAGAACAGAAAATTCCATACAAGCCTCATAGTCTTAAACGAGTTGCTCTATATTGCTACGAGAGAATACTATCAAACTATCGGAGAAGCTAAAGGACCTTATAGTCTACGGAGAGTAATAGCTAAGCATTTCGTGCATAGCTAGCTTCCTTAGTGCTGAGCTGAGGAGAGGAGAAACAATAAAGTTTTCAGTCAAACTAGCCCCTGATCAGCCCATTCTCGTAGTCGCTGTGCGTAGGAGAGCAAGCCCTAGAGGCGTAGCCAGAGCCCTAGGCAAGAGTGTAGTAATGGCTGGCGATAGGTTGCCCTACAGTCTACTAGTAGAGTTCAAGAGAAGACTAAAGAAATCTAGAGCTGAAGCGGGATTACGCATTACTAGGCTTACTTAAACACTCCTATCCTGTCCTCCCCGCTCTAAAGAAATCTTAAGCTTCTTTGTTTTGCTCAATGAATTTGTATACCCAACCCTTGTTACTAGGTTTCTGCACTACAGCTAGCAATACCTATTGTAAATTTCTAGCGTAGGCTTCATTATTTCTGTGAACAGATGTGAATAGGCATTACTAATAATGAATACATTGGGCCGTTAGAAGAGATTATAGAGGATTGGTGGGTTCGTCGGGATTTGGATCCGGGACCTCCGGCTCCGAAGGCTGGTGGATACACTTAGTCATGTTTCATTTAGCTCAAGCCAGGCATGAAACATGGGGTGGGTCCATGATAATACTCTCAACTAAGAACATCTATGAATGACGGAAAACAATGAGTTAGCCTAAGTATTCTAAACAACTGGATTGCACCTATAAGAACTGACTGGGTAAGAATCTACCTTGATGGTAAACCCTTAAATAGATCTGACTACCGAGTTACACAAGATGAGGTAAGACCCGGTGAGAAGGGGAGCGTGGTTCTAGAGATAAGTACTGGTAGTGAATTCGAGCACATCACCATTTGCTTAAGCTTAACGTGTGTTGATGTTCCTGTGAAGAGTTTACTTACAAGCTAGGTGAAACTGCTAGCACTTAAACTACTTAAATCAAAACTAGGATTAAGAAGACTCTCACTCTTACCATCACAGTTGACTTTAATTCCCATTGCAACTTATCTCTATAGCAAGGGCATAGATAAGATAGAATCGCTAGATCATAATGACATAGAGAATACACTTACATGGCTTATCATAGCTAAATTGGGTAATGGGCTTGTCTTGGATAGAGATGTTATTGGAGCAATAAACATTGGTTTAAGGTATCTATCCTCAGATGGGAGGGGCATGGCGTTCCCCTCGACTGGGCCCCATGAAGTGCGGGTGAAGCTGGTGATCCCGTACCAAGGGCCAGCCCCACTCACGGAATTAAAACTAATTAAAAGTAACTAGAAGTAACGTGAGTGGGGAAACGCTTCTGCTGTAGAAGTGCTGATATGTGTTCGAGGTATTTGGGGTAGTTCTCGTCGGCCTCGCTGAGCAGGTCTTCGTACCTGGCTTCAGAAACCTTTAGTTCTCCAAACCTGCTCTGGATGAACCTAGCTACTTCTCTAGGCATAGCTTTGATCATCAGCCTCCATGAGACCTTCCTCATGTATTTCGGCGCCACGAGGCCGTGTCTTTTAGCATACTTCCTGATAGCGTTTCTATCTATGTACTTAGGGGCAATGGTTCCGAGGACCTCCGCTGTCTCTAGGCTCATGTATATCCACTCACTAGGCTTCTCGGGACCCTTCAACCCTATGTAGTACCTGCAGAAGCCTTCCTTCTCGAAGCAGGCAAGCCTCTTGGTCTCCAAGCCTACTCCCGGCACCTCGACTACTTCGCTGGGCCTCCAGGTTTCTATCATCTTGAGGACGTGTTCGAGCCTGGCGCCTGATTCAAGCATGGCTCTGTATACAGCGTAGTATACTTTATGCTTCTCCCTGAGGAAGCCCAGGGTTTTCTTAACGCTCTCGAGGTCTATCTGGTAGGGCCTTACATCTAGCTTGTAGCTCCTAGAGGGCACGACCTCCATTACCCAGCCAAAGGTCTCCGGGGAAATCCTCCTCTTGTAGTACAAGTACTGTATGTAGTGTCTGAAGACATTTCTAAGCCACTTGTTCTCGTGGTTAACAACGTAGTCTATCAGTTGCTCTGAAAGCTCCTTTCCTTCAAGATACTTCTTAAACAGGTTCCTGTAGTACTTCAGCGTCTCTGGATCCCTCACCCTCCTCCTCTTTTTGCACTCCGCCAAGAAGTGCTCGAAGTCGCCGCTCCACTCAAGCCTTACACCTGCAAAGCTTATGCGTTGTAACCCAGCAGATAATTTAAAGACGTCTCCCAATTTCTGGCACCAACTGCTTCAACGGGTAGACGCATCCCCTCAGGAGTATAGCCGGGCGGCTTGCGTCTACCTTGTTGGTGTTTATCTTTTTGTATCTGGTTTGGTTTGCTGTAATGTATTTGTATTTCGTAGGGGTATTAGTTAGGTTTTTCTTGATGTTTCTAGTGGTGTTTGAGGTATTTTGTCACTTATAGTTATTCATCTCCTATTATTTTCTCTACGGAGTGGATGTACTGTGAGCCTAGTTGAGAATAGATCTAGTGTATTGAGGAAGGCCCGTGCTTCTAGGGATGAGGGTATGGTGGTAGGTATAGGCGTGTTTTCGCCGCGTATCCTGGGGAGCGTGTAGAGTTCTCTGTAGCTGTTCGAGGTCCGCCTGGTCACGTGGTTAGCATATACGCCGAGGGGCCTGCCTCCTCGGTAGCAACGGTTACAGTGACGCCTAGCAGGGGAAATCGCTTCCTACACCTCCGAGATAGAGATACATGTGAGTAGCGAGGCGCCGCCCGGGCTCTACCCATTCGACCTCGTCATAACTGATGAGAGCAGGAGGAGGTTGCTCGGTGAGTGGTCGCAGTATACGCTCCCATCTTACCGTAAATGGGTTTTTCTTTTTCTGGTTTTATTTACAGGGCGATAGCCTTTATAAGGCATTATTGGGATATGTAGATATGGGAGTATGTGGATGAATCTACGTGAACTCTCTGAACCCATTGATATAAAAGAGTTTATTAAGCAAGTTAGGAGGGGACTCAACGAAGGAGATAGTGTGGAATACGATTCTCAGGCGGTATGGAGCCTCAATAAGCTACCCAAGTATCTCTGGGAAGGGTGGAAAGAGGAGCTCAGGAAAAATGGAGTAACTTGACAGGCGTTTTTACGGATACTAAAGTTTCACACAATGGATGCTATTGAGTGGGCGATAAGGGATACCTTGACTTGGAGGGGGTTCCTGGGTCGGGTCACTAGAAGTATTGAAATATATGGGGTAAAGTCTGGGGGTAAAGGTAATGAGAAACAGTAAGAGGGGTACAAGGACTAGTAGTTTCGGCTCCCCGGGCCGTGAGGCTCACGACTCTGCACCGTTCTACTCGAGGAAGCTCTACAAGGGGGTGCCCCTATTGAAGCCTGCACCCAGGGATCTTAAGGAGAACCCTGTTCCACCAGAGTACCTGGATAAAGTTATACTTGGAGATGCTAGGGAAGTCTTGAAAAAGCTCCCAGACAATTCTGTGCACCTAATGGTTACCTCACCACCTTACAATGTTGGTAAAGAATATGATGAGGATTTGACTCTTGGAGAATACCTTGACTTTATAGAGGAGGTTATGAGAGAGGTTTACCGTGTCCTCGTGTGGGGTGGACGCGTCTGCTTCAATATAGCCAATTTAGGGCGAAAACCATACATCCCCCTACATGCCTACCTAATTCAACGCTTCGAGGAAATAGGTTTCCTATTTAGAGGTGAGATAGTATGGGATAAGGGGGACGCAGTCTCAGGTTCAAGCACGGCCTGGGGCTCGTGGATGAGTGCTGTAAACCCCGTGCTTAGAGACCAGCATGAGTACATTATTGTACTTAGCAAGGGGGACTTTAAGAGGAGAAAACTACCAGGCAAAAAAGATACAATTACTCGGGATGAGTTCCTAGAGTTTACTAGGAGCGTGTGGAGGTTCCCACCGGAGTCCGCCAAGAGAGTCGGTCACCCAGCCCCATTCCCAGAAGAGTTGCCATACAGGTGCATACAGTTATACACCTTCGAGGGAGACGTGGTGCTTGACCCGTTCGCTGGCTCTGGGACAACATGTGTAATAGCGGTCAAGACTGGTAGACACTACATATGTATAGACATAAACGAGGAGTATGTCAAAATAGCCGAACAAAGGATTAAGGAAGCAAAGAAACATGTGCCCTTAACACGGTTCATAGATAAGGATTCTCCTAGCCATTAAATCCAGCCAGTTTCTTTAATAGATGATACCACGCTTCCCAATAACCTTCAACCGCCCGCTTAAGGTCACTAACGGGTTCATACTTTTTGCCAACATGGTTTCCTTCCCTTTCAGCTTCCGACATTAATCTACGTACAGCTTCACTAGATATACCGAAACCTCTGGGATTAGTATCGCCTCTAGGCATCCACCAGAAGGCCCGACCCATTTCACTCCTAACTTTACTGATGAGCTCTGGCGTGAAGACGTATATGTCTATTTTCTTTGCTGACCTATCCCCAGTAACATATAATATTGGGTACTTGAAGGAAAATGATTCTGCTCTTTCCCATGAAGGAAACCCGTTCCAAGCGACCTTTACAGTTGTCGGTCTTTCCGTGGTTTTTAGGCTGTAAGTATACCGTTTATTACCTATTTTCACTTTGAAGTCCCAGGAACGTTCAGTATCGGGGGCACTCTCAACCTGAAGTCCGAATTCGTATCTCAGTAGTAATTTTATGAAATTCTCACGCCTCTTACCCACATCGGGTGCGCTACCTTCTATATACAGTAGCTCCCACACCCTACCCAGCAATTCTATAGTCTCTGGCCGCTGTATGAAAAGTTTAATAAGCGGGTCTACAGTCAATTTCTCACTCCTCGTTTAATTCTCTTGGAGTCATAGTATATAAATTACGTTTCAGGAACTCCACCTAAAACTTCCTAATAAATTTTTATCTTTTTGAGGTGGTTACCATGTGGTTCTTGTTAATCCCTTTCGTTATCGTCCTCGTAGGGCTCTATGTGGTCCTCTATCTGTAGGCGAAGGACGACAGCCCCAATTTTTCCTTAAGTACTCATCGTCTTTTGCAATAGCTAGTATTTCTAAGGCTAGACTGTAATCTACTGAGCCATCCTCTCTGAGTATACCCATTGATCTAAGTCTATTCCTAGCACTAACTACTTTCTCAAACTCCTCCTGAGCCAGTAGCTTTAAGAGGGGTTTCACGTACTCAGGTTTAACCCTTGACTTCTTCTCCAATAAGCGCCACAGTGTAACCCTGCTGAGCCCTGTCTCCTCGAGGATCTTCTTGTGATCATACTTTTCGTCAAGGTACTTCAGTATTCGATACCTAGCATCCTCACTAAGCTTAGAAGGATCAATAGACTCCCACCAAGGTTGCTTATCACTCAAGGCTATCACATCTGATGTTTCAGCCTGCTCCAAGACACTGAAACATAGAGGAAACTAAATAAATTTCTTGATGTAAGTGTTTAAAGAGTGACGGGCCCGCCGGGATTTGAACCCGGGTCCTCCGGCTCCGCAGGCCGGCGCCCTATCCTGGCTAGGCGACGGGCCCTTTATCCAGGTCTGTATTTACCTTGATTGGAATAATAAAATTTCTAACCCGTCATCTTGAATAGTATTTCCTTGGATTGATAGCCGTTCTTATCTATTACTATTAGATCTATCCCGTCCCCGGATAGTATATCTCTCTCTATCACTGTTTTCACAGCGTTCACCGCTAGCTCCTCCGCCTCCTTGAGGCTGAGACCTGGGTTATATCTTGGCTCTATGTAGCCTAGTGCTAGTTGAGCGCCCGAGCCCACCGCTACGTATTTCTCCTCTATCACGCTTCCGACAGGGTCTAGGATATATAATGAAGGCCCTTCCTCATCATATCCTCCTACAACAACCTCTGTAAGCATGGGTGCAAGCTTGTAACTGTAAAGGATCACTGAGAGAAGCTTCGCCAGGCTCCTGGTTTTAATATCCCTCCCATGTTGAAGCTCGTAGTTCTTGGCTTCAAGCCTTAAAACCTTAACCAGGAAGTTTATGTCGCCCATTAACCCGGCGAAGCCCACGCCTATATGGTTTGTTACCATGTGTATTTTCCTAGCGTTCCTACTTAGCACGAACCCGTCATACGTCAGCCTTTTCTCGCTGGCTAACACTACTCCCTCACTGGTTTTTAACCCTATGGCTGTGCCGGGTAAAACGACTTCACCCATTACGCTCACTCCCAAGTGCTTCCTTAATTTGAAACCTAACTATATCTTAAAGAGATACCTGGATTATAAATTAGTCAGAACCCGCAATCGCCCTGATTGTACTGGGAAATATCCCCCGGGGTAGCTACATTAACAAGGTGTTAGATTATTGTTTTCCTAGGTGGAGATATTATTACTAGGCTCCCACTAGAGGAAATCACAAGGCCTGAGCCCTTAGCCAACCCCTTGATCAAGTGAAACATCTTAGTCTTCACCCTGCTATTCTGTGGTAGTAGGATTATCGAGGACCCCTGTGAAATACCTACACCACTACTTAATCCCAGTAACTCTATGATCTTCATTGAATCCACGCCTAACTCAGCAATCGTTGAGCCAAGTATCTCCCCCCTCCTCTCTATCTCCTCAAGGTCCTCAAGCTCCAATACATCCATGTGCATATATGCAAACCCGACCTTTGATAAGATGAGCTCCACCCACCTCTCCATTAAAGCCCTGGGAGCATAGTAGCCCATCGACTCTATTTTCAATGCCTCATCTATTAGTTGCCTCATATAGCCTGATATACTGGTCCCCCTCTTCCTCGCCACCTCCTTAAGTGCTTCAACATATTCCGCATCGATACCAATGGTCTTCCTACTCTTTCTCAAGGAACCCGGTCACCCTCACAACCACAGTGTTAACGTTTACTGTTAGATCAAGTATTTTAAGATCGTAGCCGGCTGCCATACCACTCAATATTTTCTCAAGCACGCGCATTAACCTGGGTGATGCATCAGCTATGGAGATCACGAACCTATATACCTCATCACTCTCCTTCACCACATCAATGGTGGTCATCGGCATCCAGAGGGATAAAGAGGTCTGGAACTCCCTCGGGGAACTACCCCGTTTAACCCTGCTTAGCTCACCAAACCACCTAGATGACCTCGATAACTCCTCTAGCAACTGATTAAATAAGGCTTCATCAAGGCCATCGAGGATCCTCCTCGCTATACTCATGGGCAGGAATACTAGTCCAAGCCTCCTTAAATCATCCACCGCATCGACGAGGACTATGCTCTCCAGTATAGATGACTTATACTTCATTATCTTCAATAATCCCTCGAGGGACTTCTCTATGATCACGCTGTAAGGCATACCATACCTCTCAGCAACATCAAGCGCCTCCTGTATGATTTCATCAGAGATCGGCACGAATCTCCTTCTAATCTCCCTTGACATCGAATTCACCAAGCAACCATGTTAAATTATTACTGAGAAAGATAAAAAGTGAGATGCTTAGTCATTAAAAATACTTCCTCCAACCCCCAGTAGTGGGATTGTCATAGAACAATATGAGATACCATATAATACACCCTCCCATCTACAGGCTCTTGGAAAAACTTATATATTCTGGATGCATTTATTTCAAATTGCCAGGTGTGTAAAATGGGGTCTCATAAGATATATCATATATTATTTACATTAACACTAATACTAACAATATTGTTCTCGGGAGTATCCCTAGCAACAGCCACACCACTTAAGGTGGAGAATGTTAAGAGGATCACAGATATCATTAACAGGGTCGACGGCGACTACGTGTCGCTGGTGGTCGTGATAGATAAATCCACCCCATTCAACACTGTGGAAGACCTATATAATAGGTTGCAGAACACGAAGTACACGTATAATGGTGCAGAGCTAAACCTTGCCTCTTCAAGGCTGATCAGGGATAGGCTTGGAAACTATGTATTCAAAGTATTCGGGCCTAAAGAGCTTGTCACGAATATATTCCAGAATGCTGGGGGAGTAGTGTTAAGCAATGTACTGGTGAAGCCAGCACTAACACTGATGAACATGAAGATCGATGAGAAAAGCGTTGACACAGCACCGGTTAAGGAGATACCTGAGGTAGACACTATGTTTGTAAGAGAGATAACAGGTGTTAATGCCGTCGAAGAAGAATACGGGTTGAATGGTACAGGCGTGATAGTTGCGGTAGTTGATACCGGTGTGGACTACGGTCACCCGAATCTACGTAATAAACTGATCTACTATAAGGGGCAATACTATGATCTAGATGGTGAGCTAGTGAATATCACAGAGCCACTGGTTCTCGACGCGGATGAATCACAGGTAATATTATTCAATGGTTTCACAGCCACCAATGGATTAATAACCATACCAAATGGCACAGTATTCCAGGTTATAACGCCTTCACTACTTAAGATAACAGTCTCTACAAACACAACACTTAATGTAACAGGTATAACCTCAGCAAGCGGCGTATACATGGTTGGATTAACGTATCTAAGCCTAGTCGGTGCTTCAAGCCCGGTGGTCAGGTTCATAGTGCTGGCAGACCCCGTAGAGCCCGGCGTTTACACCGAGCTATATGTAGACTTCAACAATAACAGAGTATTCACTGATAGCGTCGATATGAGGGCATCCTACTACGGGGACAGGATACTGGTATCTCCGAACCCAGCTAACCCGAGCTACAGCTTTGGAGTAGCCGGTGGATTCTTCTATGATCTCGGGTGGTGGTTCGGCTCAGGCAGGTTCCTGCCCGGCTGGGACTTGAAGGGCAGATACCTAAGTATATTCTATGATTTCAACGGGCATGGGACAGCCTGCGCCTCAGCTGTTGGAGGCGAGGATGTATTATATGGTGGATTACTACAGGGCATAGCCCCGGGCACTAAGATAATAGGTGTCAAAGCCCTCTACTGGGGCGACACCGAGCTGGGCATGATGTGGGCAGCTGGATTCGATAGCGATCCATCAACCGGCCTACTCTACTATACTGGAAGCAGGAGGGCCGATATAATAAGCAACAGCTGGGGTATAAGCTCGTTCATATATGATATCTCGGGCTTCGGCTACGACTTCACCTCTATGCTGGAGAACGGCCTAGTTACGCCCGGCTTCCTAGATCCCTCATACCCGGGTATAATAATAGTTCAGGCAGCCGGTAACGGTGGCGGTGGATACGGCACCGTGACATCGCCTGGCTCTGCGGCCGGCGTGATAACTGTTGGCGCCTCTACCTCATGGTGGCCATACTATCTCTTATACGGCTATGCTGATATAACATGGGATCAGATAATAGGCTGGGCAGCTAGAGGACCTACCCCAGCAGGCTACTTGAAGCCCGACGTAGTCAATGTTGGAGCCTACGGGTTTACAGCTAGCGTCATAGGCTGGAACAGAGCTAAGTACACGGTGTTCAGTGGTACAAGCTATGCTACACCATTAACCGCTGGATCAGTGGCATTGATACTAAGTGCGTTGATCCAGAAGTATGGTGAGCAAGGCAGATACACTAATCCATTCACGGTTAAACAAATACTGATGAATACAGCCGACTACCTGAACTACCCGCCACTAGATCAGGGAGCTGGTAGAGTCAACGTGTACAGGGCTGTTTCAAGTGTTTTAGAGAACAGTGAACCATTAATATATTCTAAGAGCTACTACAGCGGTGTCTCCAGTAAGCTCTCAGAGCTCTGGTTCTACTACTGGAGGGACTACATACCAGTAAGCCTGCTCCAGTGGTATGGGGTAACAATATTCCCAAGCGATCCATCCGCACCATCATCATGGAGTGCCCTGAGTCACTACGGGGTATACGTCCCGGATATACCGCGTGGATTATCAAGGGTATTTGATATATCGATAGCTAATCCAACACCGACGCCAATACAGGTGTCCCTGTCAAGCGTTAAATTCACGGTTTCAAGCGTGAAAACATATATTTTAACATTAAGCCTGCTGAGAGGGATGGGTGATTACTCATCCTACTTAATACTGAACAGGGGAGACATACCAAGTGATGCAGCGTTAATGAGTGTTGAGGTGAACATGCCCTTCAAGTACTTTGATGGGGACGGGGACTACATACCCGACTACGATGCACTCGTATATGCATACATATGGGTGAATGACACAGATAGAAACGGCTACCCATATGATCCAACCAGCCACAACAACCCATTACAGGTTGGTGAGGTAGCCTACGTCAACTACGGGCTCCACACTTCATCATATAATAGGCTACAGATAGCTAACCCATTGTACTGGTTGAACACCTTCGCATCCTACTACGGTGATGCTAAGCTAGTCATAAGGTGTAGATTATGGAATGACACTGATACAAGCAAGGGCTTCTACGAGTTAGTCAACATAACAATACCAGTAACCATCACATACTATAAGGTTGTCCCAGACACCTCGATAACCCTGCCAACCACCACCTTCACCGTTAATCCAGGCAGAAACATCACATTATATGGTACCATATCCACGACTTCATCAACTGTTCCAACAGTATACCAGTCGTATATCAAGGTAGTGATCAACTATGGTTCAACACAGCAGACATACTACGTGCCTCTCACCTACACGGTCGTTGCTTCACTGACACCCGGTGTCCAGACCGCGTTGAACCCATTAAATGATATTAGCTCCCCAATGCCCTCATCACACTTAAGAGGCGAGAACGATTGGGGCTGGAGGTATGAGGCCGGTGACTGGAGGTTCTTCTATGTTAACGTAAGTAGTCCAAGTATAGCGTATTTACAGGTAACAGCTAGCTGGAGCCTACCTAACACATCACTAGTAGCCTACACGCTTGGACCGAATGGATTATTCGCCGGCTTCTTCCTCGGTGAATCCGTGTCATGGCATCTACACAGGGGTAGCGGTATATTCATGTGGCATGCTACAGGCGGGGTTGGCGGTAACTCATCAACAATAATATTCCCAAGCACCTCCTACAGGTATGGATTATACCCGTCTAAGAAGCCTACTTTAGGAGTATACACTATAATCGTTAGAACAGTATTATTTGATGCAGGCACTAATCTTGAGAGATTCACTTTAACGGTTACACCGGTAACTATACCGCAGAGACTGCCATCAGCGTCAATGCCGGCGTCAGGCACCGCGATACTAAGGGTAAGGTTCCCATACCCCGTGACCGAGTCAAGTGCAGCGGCAGATGTATCACCGTACCCAGCTCTCAGTAGCCAATCACAGAGCATAAGGGTATTCACAGTGTCTCCAGTAAGCTATACCGGCTACTATCCATCATACTATACATTCTCATATACGTTGTCGTGGGCTAACACGGGTTCACCACTGGATAGACAGGACATATCACTAATAGTCTCCATGACGACGCCGAGTCTCCCGGTTTACAGCAGGTATGGCTCCAGCTACTACGTTAACACGACAACATATATAATAGAGGACTGGGTAATCACAGGTCTAAACTACTCCTGGCTCCTCCCATAATCTCCCTGCCGAGTAATACCCTGCAACCAGTTTTTTCCCCAAGAATCACCTCAGACGCCTTTACTTAATATGCTTGAAATCATATGATATCCGGGTTCGCTGGAATCGCGATCACTAATAGTTCACCTCTGGTAGGCCTCCACAGTATGTATGGCCAGGTACTTAACACGTGAAGGGATCGGCTGCGTTTATAGGGTACCCTGTAGATGATGGTGTATACATGTGTATACACTATGCATATACTTGTGTAAACACCTATCTTATAACTCTGGAAAGTAATCAGAGAAGACTTGGTGAAGTATGTATGTCCAATAGGATAATATCCATCATATTGGCTCTAGCCCTATTAACACCCATGTTAGCGAACCTAGCAGTACTAGTACCAGTAAACGCCCAGGCAGGAATAATACAAGCTATAAGAGGCGATGGACCCGATGGGAACGGCGTATACCCTGGTGGCATAATAACTGTGAGCATTAATGTCCCCTTCGCTTCATCTGTAACTATACAGGTATCCAATGCGAACACTGGAGAAGTATATGCTACACAACAGTTCTACCCACCGACACCTGGTACATACAATGTATCGGTTCAAATACCCAAGCTACTGAAAAACATTGGTACAAGTGATCCACCAACACTATTAGTAACCGTGTCTATTCCATTCATTGGTTCCGATCAGGCAACCATCTACGTATACCCATTAATAGAGGTTTCACCATCAGCCACTACAATAGTTGATGGACGTGGAAACTTCAAATCAGTGAGCGTCGACATATATGGTTTACCGGATAGGACCCCTGTAAACACTATATTCTTTAATGGTACATCATATAGTGTAAGCATTACAGCCGACTCCTACGGCCACGCAGGGACAACGATACCGTTCTCATCATCATTCCTGCTGCCAGGTGGCCTATACATTGTCACCTCTGATGCGGCTGTAGCATTCTCAAGTATGACGAAGAACGCTACTTTAACAATATTACCACAGGTAGTGTTATCACCCAACGAGGGTAACGGCAGGGATGTAGAAGCTATCTCACTAGCAGGCTACGGCTTCCCAGCCAGCGCCAATATTACACTAGTAGAGTTATACAACACAAACTTCACTAACGTGGTATACGTATTCAACATAACCGGCGGATTACTAGCTGATGCAAACGGCGTCTTCAATATAGCCGATCTAAAGACCTATCTAGCCACCAATATGACTGCAGGCTTATACATACCTAGAGTGACATTAAGCAGTGGTGTGAAATACGAGTTCAGGAACACCTACTACCTGGTTAGACCACTGCTATGCTATGTGAGCGGTGGCGTACCACAGTGTGGTGGGCCAGCCCCCATGGTGATGCCAGGGCAGACGATCACCATAGTGGCTTATGGATACGGTCCTGGAAAGGAATGGGGCTACAATGCCAACTTCCTCAATGTCTCATTAGACAAGATAGTATGGCTTGCAACCAATATACCTCTAGGCAAGGATGGTAATGCAACATTCAATATAACTATTCCACTGGGAACCACATACGGTGCCCACTACATATGGGGCATCGATATCTGGGACTACGAGTACAGCTTAGCAGTCGTAGTAGGTACTGCCACATACTGGCAGGCATTAAACCCTGTAACAAACCAGCCACTACCAGATAACAAGGTAAGCGCTACACTACCAGGCATGACTACATCATTCATCGTGTGTCCATGTGAAACCGTTGTCGGCACCGGTTACTGCAGCGAGTGCACAATATATGGTGGCGAATGCCAGTACCTAGGTGATATAATCCAGGTGACAGCGTATGGTTTACAGCCAGGTGAGACTGTAAACGTGTACTTTGGCGACGTGTTAGTAGTAGCGAATGCCCAAGCCGATAACAACGGAGCTCTCACCGTGAAATTCGTTGTACCAACACTACCTGAAGGCGAGTACGTTATAAGGCTAGTCGGCAGCGTCACAGGTGAACACATAGTGAACTTCTCACTGAACCTGAACGATTATGCTAACCCAGTTATAACTCCGAAGATACTGCTGGCCTCACTCACAGGTAACTACACGCCCGTGATTGTTGGAAGCGGCATAGTTAGAGTATTCGGTACCGGATTCACCCCGGGTGTAACATTCGCTGGTATACTAGTTAACGACACTGATGCACTGCTAGCTGTCACCACTAATGTACAGAGGTGGACCGCTGACAGCAATGGTGTCTTAACAAGCCAGTTCACCAGCATACTTGGATTATGGATACCGATGGTGCATCCAGGCAAATATGCTGTGTCATTAATCTATGTGAAAGGTACGAGCTTCTATAAGAGCTTACCAGGATACGTATACGTAGTCAACAACATATCCAGGCTAGCTACAACTGACGATGTATCAAAGATCTTAAATGGAATCAACGATGTAGGAAAGGCCGTGAACAATGTAGCCAACACCGTTTCCAGCGTTTCATCCACGGTAGGCAGCATACAGAACACTGTTAACACGATACTCAGCAAGCTCGACAACGTAGCCACGAAGAGCGATGTCAACGCCGTAGCAAGCAAGGTGGACACTATCGGGAGTAAGGTTGATTCATTATCAACGAGCATAAGCAACGTTGTAAACCAGTTGAACTCTATAACCTCACAGCTATCATCAGCAGTACAGAGCCTGAGCACCGTGTCTAGTGATGTCTCATCCATAAAGAACACTGTGAACAGCATAGAGAGCAGCATTAACACTATTAGCAGTAAGCTGGACAATGCAGCCACGAAGAGCGATGTCAACGCCGTAGCAAGCAAGGTGGACAATGTCTCAAGCAGTGTAAGCAGTATACAGAGCACCCTGAATACTGTGAGCGGTAAGGTTGACACAGCTATAAGCAAGGCTGATGCCGCAAGTGCTTCAGCCAGCAACTCCTTCTACATAGGAATAGTTGCAGTGATATTCGCCTTACTGGCAACAGTATTCGCTCTACTAGCATACCTGACTGTTAGAAGAAGCATTGTCTCGAAATAGCCTAGTCTAAACCTTTTTTAAACCACCTATTCAAACTCGTTTACTTACTCATCAATCCTTCCGGGAAACCTAAACTATATTCTTTTAACCCTGCTTAATAGTAGTATATTTAGCCCAGGGAAATGGTGTACTGAATGAGCATAGAGGTAAAGATATCCCTCCCAGGCCTAGCCGGGATAATACTTATCATGGCTTCGATAGCTGCGGGAATATACGTGTTTCAAATGGATTCATCCCTCACATATACTTGGATAGTACCGCTTAACAGCGTACAGGTAATCCATTTATACTTCAAGCAGAACATAGGGTTAGCACTAGTTGATGTTGGAAAAGGCTCTAACTATATTACCGTATCAAGCGGGGCTGCTTCGACGTTAACTCTGCTCCCAGCTTCTTCAAGCTATGCTGTGATCACTGCTAGAGGTGTAAGCATATATGTTGAAACAGTTAACGCTATAGGCACACTCATAATAGTTGCAGCAGCATGGATTACTGTGAGAAGAAGGAGCGGGCTGAAACTAGCTATCGTGATGACCGTGTTATCGATGCTTGTAGCCTCTAGTGTATTTGCTCAAATATTCTACTTGAACACTGGTTTAGGCTCCGGCTACAGTGTTAAAGAGCGGGGGTTCTCCATACCCTTCTCCCAGCTGGAGCCGGTGGTATTGGAGAATGAGACATACAGATACTCATATGTTTTAAGGGATGCTGTAAACGGGGTGGCACTTGTTAACCTATCGATTCAGGTCAGGGATCAGTATATACCATTAATTATTGTAAGAGCCTATAATAACCAGGGCTCTATAGATATACCATTATCGACATCCATACCAAGCGGTGGCCCTATAACATATAGTGCCGCATCATATCTATCCAGCGGTAATCTAACAATATATGTTCTCTCAATGGGACAGCTGGAAAACACTACTTTAAACTATTATAAAATAGAGTTCCAGAGAATAGGGGATTCACCATCGATACTTGTAACCCTATTGCCATTGATTACGCTGGCAGCATCCATTGCGTCATGCATAGTGTTATTAAGGATAACCATGTTGAGGCAACGGCCTAACAACTGAACCAATTATTCACCCCGAGCAATCCTTCTAACTTTTTTACCACGTGGGGAAGGAATTATCTCGAGCTTTGCATCGGGGAATTTAAGGGATAACTCTCTCCCCATGAATAATCTATCTAGAAAGATGGCTAAGGCAGCTACCTCCGAGTGGGGTTGGTGTCCTATAGCTACATTATAGTCTGCAACCTCGTAGAAGAACCCGGGTACTTTCCTCGATCCCACTACTATAAGTATATCTCTACCAGTATTCCTTATCTCATCGATCACATCATCAACGTGTAGTCCATACATTGTTAAATGAACCACCAGCCCGCCATTTCTCTTCCACTCAAGGCAATACTTATAGGAGTCGACCCCCATCTCGAAATGTATTCTCCCACCCCACAAATCCACTACTTTCTCAAGGGTTCTACGTATAGACTCGTCGACGACATCACTAAGTATGAATCCGTTGGCTCCAAAAGCCCTTGATACAAGAGCTACATGCGTAGTGACCCGTTTATCCCTACCCGGCCTATGACCATACCTTAACACATATATCTTCACTGGTAGCCACCCTTAACTAACATGTATACTGTATCCATCAACCTATCGATATTAATTCTCTTAACCGAGGAAACGGGTACAAGGGTCTCATTACTAGCCAGTAGTACCTCGACCTCACTTGCGATACTAGCATAGTCATCCACCAGGTCTATCTTATTCAATGCCACTACCATGGGTTTACTATGAACCCCGATCCTGCTGAATATCTCCCTAGTTGTCTCAAGCTCTATTCTTATCCTCTCAACCGGCTTGGAAGCATCCACAACATTCACTATGACATCAGCTGTAGTGATCTCCTCAAGTGTAGCGTAAAATGCTTCAATAACCTCAGGCGGTAGATCTCTTATGAAGCCAACGGTATCGGTTAGGATGAATGATGCATCCCTATAAACTATCCTACGAGATTTAGGGGAGAGCGTTGTAAAGGGTTCCGGTCCAACCGGCATGCTCAACCCTGTGATCGCATTGAATAGGGTTGTTTTGCCTGCACATGTATACCCTGCTATCGCGACATGGGGAAATCCAGCTTTAAGCCTCTGCATTCTCCTTATTCCACGTATTCTCCTAAGCTCCTCTAACTCCCTTCTCACCCTGGCCTCCTTCTTCTTAAGCATTAGATAGTATTTCTCATACTCGTATCTACCAGCACCGAGGAAGCCGTGTAGCTCGCCTATCTTAGCATATCTTATAGCTTCCTTGACTAGTGGAATATAGTACTTCAGCCTAGCGAGCTCTATCTGCATCTTGGCTTCCTTCGAGCCAGCGTGTTCAGCGAATATCTCGAGGATCAACATAACCCTGTCGATCACATCCCTCCTTAATTCTTTAACCAGGTTAACTATCTGTACTGGTTTAAGCCTATCCATTACTATTAACTTATCAAAGTCGCTGCCGCGCAAAAACTCGATCTTCTCCCTCGGTAGGTATGTTCCCGATGGAGAGCCCTTCGTCTTCAACACGTCTACTATATCACTGTAAATGGTTTTAACTAGTCCCAGTTCCTCCTCGAGGAAAACCCAATATTTCCTCGGTACTACCACGATAACCCTCAATACTTCCCGGACACCCCTACTCCCGTTTAAACCTGATGAGATCGCCTATTGTCAAGTCCTCGCTACTCCCATGATTCGACGACATGTCTTCCTCGACCACCGGCTCAAGTAGTTTTATACCGAGCACCTTCTCCAGTCTCCTAGCTAGATCTATGCCAGGCTTCAGCCTACCGGATTCAATCCTCTTAATAATGTTCTCGCTCTCCTTTACTTTTTGAGCAAGAACCTGCTGCGTCCACCCAAGCCTCTCCCTGGCCTCCTTGACCCTCCTAGCATAGTCCTCGACTACTTCATACTCCTCCCTTACTCTTGGTTTGACGGGTTTAGCCACCTGCCTAGGGGCTGGCTGACGCTCCTTTTTCTCCTCAACATAGGGTCTAGCCTTGCCCTGCGTGATCAACCTGTTATAGCACTGGGGACATACATTAAGAATACTGCCTTCAATAACTATTTTCCTACACTGGTTCTTCTCTACTTCTTTTCCACATATCTCACAGTAGCAAGACATCATCGTCACCCATCTTCTTTAACACTATACTAGGATTATAATTCATTAAATCATCGCATTAATGCTCTACGATTTAAATTTGTTTCATGATGGCATTATATGAAGGGTTCGAAGCCATGAGCAGCGATATGGGTAAGGATAACCAGGATAACATTATTAAAAAACTTGACGCGATAGTTAGTGATGAAGACTATATTAAATACCTTGAGTCCAAGATAAGGCTCCTCGAGATGGAGCGTGAGAAGCTCTTAATGAAGGTGAACTACTATAAATCCGAGCTCGAGAAACTTATATCTCCTCCCCTGATAGAAGGAGTGATAGAATACGTTCTAGGTGATGGAAGAGCCGTAGTTAAAAGTACAACTGGACCCAACCTAGTAGTGGCGATAGCCGACAACATCGACAAGAACCTGATTAAGCCTGGTGTAAGAGTAGCCCTTAATCAACGTGGCTCAGCAATCGTTGAAGTACTGCCCTCATACACGGATACATATGTGCAATTAATGGAGGTAATCGAGAAGCCGAGTGTGAGATACGAGGATATAGGCGGGCTCTCAGAGCAGATACGGGAATTAAGAGAGGTAGTAGAGCTACCATTGAAAAACCCTGAGTTATTCGGGGAGATAGGGATAGAGCCGCCTAAAGGAGTCCTATTGTATGGGCCACCTGGATGCGGTAAGACAATGCTGGCTAAAGCCGTTGCAGCAGAATCAAATGCTACATTCATAGCTATAGTGGGCAGCGAGCTCGTCCAAAAATTCATAGGCGAGGGAGCTAGGATAGTTAGGGAGCTCTTCGAACTAGCGAGAAAGAAGGCCCCCTCAATAGTATTCATCGATGAACTGGACGCTATAGCAGCCAAGAGAATAGATATAGGGACAAGTGGTGAAAGAGAAGTACAGAGAACACTAATGCAGTTACTGGCTGAAATAGATGGCTTCAGACCTCTTGACAGAGTCAAAATAATTGCAGCCACGAACAGGATAGATATACTGGATCCAGCTATACTGAGACCCGGAAGGCTGGATAGGATAATAGAGGTCCCATTACCAGACTTCAACGGCAGGATAGAGATATTCAGGATACATACAAGAAGGATGAAGCTAGCCGAGAATATTGACTTCCAGGAATTAGCCAGGATGACCAATGGATTCACCGGGGCGGAGATAAAAGCCGTGGTAACAGAAGCCGGCTACAATGCGATCAGAGATAACCGTAGACAAGTCACAATGAACGACTTCCTAAAGGCCATAGAAAAAGTAAGGAGCAAGAAGAAGCTACGAGGGATAGAAGAATACGCTAAGGATAAGGAAGATAAGGAGGCCCCACTTATCTTCCAATAGATTAACCATGAATATTAGCAACCATATAAACCCATTTACTTTTACAACCAACTTTTAATCCAAGTTCTTCTTTAAACCTCTGTATTTAATTGAAGGGCGAACCTTAACTGATTATTTAAGATATTCCCTTCAACGATACTCCATTCCTTAATAACATAGTACTCTTTCAGAGATGGGTTATTCAACACGTTATCCACGAGGTTTTTATCATTTAGAAGGACGAGTATCTCTCTTCCACGCACCTTGACACCTGAGACACCCTTTATCTTGAAGAGGTGTGTAAGAGCTGTTGCAACGCAACTAGCACATCCCTTGCTTTCAATCCTTAATATAAGTGTCCACAAGCCGCTCTCACCTAATTATTACTTCAAGCCTATTACAGCTTTAAAAATAGAAGATATATACAGGGTTCCGCTGGTTTAAATCAGAATATAAGCCCCTTAAATGGAAATATAATATAGGAGCATGACAAAGCAAGGGATGGTGAAGAAAACTGAGTAAGACTGTTAAAACCGAGGAAGAGAGGGCGGTTAATAAGGTTGATGAAGAAGTCTTCAGCGTAGTAAAGGAGTTGATTAAGGGAATCTATGGGGATCCCGGGTATAAATTACTAATGCATATAATAGAGCATGGATATGTTGCAGAGGAGCTCCTCACCCGTGACACGGGGATAAAGTCTAATGAAGGCAGGAAAATACTCCAAAAGATGTCGGAGGAAAACATCGTTATTCCAGGCAAGCTCAGAACACAAGAGGGGGTTCTCCACATATGGAGACTCAATCCACCAGCTCTTAAAAACCTCCTACTCCAGAGACTCCGTAAAACACGTGAAAAACTAGTGCTACGATTGAATTTTGAGCAGGAAAACATTCTCTACGAGTGTCCACGGTGCGGTAGAAGATACACGCTTGACGAATCATACGCTAACGATTATGTATGCCCTGTGGATGGTGAGGTATTGGTTGAAGCCGATAGGTCTAAGACGGTGGAAGTCTTAAAGGAGTTGATCAGTAAAGTAGATAACTTAATTAAGAGGCTTGAACGGGTTTAGAAGTGAAGCCTATTTATAAATATATAGATATATTCTCTGGTGCAGGCGGCTTCTCACTAGGATTCCATCTCACAGGTAGATTCAAATCCCTGCTCGCCATTGACAATTTCAAACCAGCTGCCTTAACCTATAAAACCAATTTCCCTCATGCACTAGTGGTTAACGAGGATGTCAAGGAGTTAGACAAGGAGTTATTAACTGGTATAGTGAAACCCGATGAAATCGATGTAATCATAGGTAGCCCGCCCTGCGAGCCATTCACAGGTGCTAATCCTATGAGGAGAAAGGATCCATTAGACCGCTTATACAGTGATCCAATGGGCCAGCTAACATTACACTTTATAAGGATTGTCGGGTACTATCGCCCGAAAATATTCGTAATGGAGAATGTACCAGCAATAACTGAGGATGGATTACGTGATGCATTATCAATAGAGTTCAAGCGCGTAGGCTATGAGAAGATATACTTTAACACCTTACTAGCCGAGGACTATGAAACACCCAGCCACAGGAAAAGAGTATTCATATCAAATATTCCCATAACACCAAGGAAATCCCCGAGAAGGATAACCGTTAAGGAGGCATTGAGCGATCTACCAGAGCCAGGTGAAGCGCTCCCAAATCATGAGAGACCCCCAGATCCTCCATGGAGGAAGCTTAAGAGAATCCACCGGTTGAGATGGGGGGAGGCATTAATCCACTACCAGGGTGCGGAAAAACCCCTTCCAAACATGGTTAAGTTGAATCCAAATACTATAGCTCCAACAGTCCTTGGATCATCAAGGTTTATACATCCATTCAAGGACAGATTTCTCACGGTTAGAGAGCAAGCCAGGCTGATGGGTTTCACCGATACATTTGTTTTTATAGGTGGAAGGGATGAACAGTATAATATGGTTGGAGAAGCCGTACCGGCTCCCCTTGCAAAAGCTATAGCATGGTATCTCGCCGGGAAGCTGGATGAAGAGGTGACGTAAATGTATATGGCCTTATACTCACCGTCAAGTATTCAGAAGCTCGTGGACTTCATAAAGACAGTGTACGCTATAAAGGGGCTAGTACCAGTGGTCATCAAGCCTATTGGAGCGGCTGCCCAGATAGGTGTACCCGAGGCCCATAAAATAGCCATTAAACAAGGCAAACCCTTCATAGTTTTACCGGAGATAAGTGATCTCTCTAATGTACTAGGATGCAACAAGATACTTTACATCAATGAATCCGGAAGAGAGGTGTCATTAGCTGAAGTACTCGATCTAGAGGAGGGAGCTGCAATACTAGTGAGCTCCGGTGAGCAAGAACCGAGCAGGAAAGAAGTGGAAAACACTGACCCGGTGTGGCTTAGAGAAGTTCCCAGAGGTCTACCTGTTACAGCATTAATCGGGATACTAGTATATGAGTTACATAGGAAAAAACAAGGTGCACCGATCTGAGCTCCTCCTCGCCCTAAAGAGCGGGGCTTTCAGTTGTAATTCCTTCACCAAGTCACATAGGTTACCTTAATGTTTTTAGCTATATCATACAGCCTCATCCAGTCCTCGAAGCTGAGTTCCCAGCCCACTGCACCAGCATTCTCCACAACCTGTTCAGGGGTCTTTGCACCCGGTATTGGAACTATAACAGGGCTATACCTCACTAACCAGTTTAACGCTACCTGGGACGGCGTCTTACCGTACTTTGAAGCCAACTCCTTCAATGCGTTGATTAATGGGATCAGCTTTTCAAAGTTAGATGGGTGGAACACTGCTTCATTAGCCCTTAAATCCTTGAATAAACCTATATTCTCCAATGTGTACTTACCGGTTAGAGCGCCTTTAGCCAGGGGGCTCCAAGGTATAAAGGTGAGGTCATTGGCTTCGGCATATGGTATCAACTCTTCTTCAGCCCATCTCTCAGCTAGGTTGAATCTATACTGCATGCTCACGATATCCGTGATTGAGAGCGCTGACCTGAGCTCCTCTATTAAGGCAACTGGGTAATTACTTACACCAATATACCTTATTTTACCCTGTATTATAAGCCTCTCGAGGGCCCGTGCATATGATGCAGTGGGATAGTTGTGCCAGCACGGGGGCCAGTGCAGTTGGAGCAAATCTATCGAGTTAACCCCGAGCCTCCTCAATGATCTGTCGACAGATTTGAACACGTCGTCTGGATTAAGGAATTCACCGGGTATCTTAGTAGCTATAAATACCTCATCTCTTTTAACACCTAGCTCCCTTAACGCTTTCCCAAGGAATTCCTCACTCATTCCCCTACCATAAACCATTGCCGTATCAAAGAAGTTTATGCCGACCTCGATAGCTTTTCCAATCACCTTCTTAGCCGCCTCATAATCCGTCAAACCCCATGTCTCACTGTACTGCCATGTCCCAAGCCCTATCCTCGAGATCTTCTCATCTGTCCAACCCAGTGTAGTATACTCCATTCCAAGTCACCACATTAATGTATTAGGTTTCCCTAAAATATAAAAGTAATATTTTACATCGTTAATGATCCACGGTGGCGTTTATGAGCTCCAGGTTCAGGATAACCGGGTTAACTACTACAATGTATAAGAGCGGGGAAAAATACGATGTCATAGTTATTGGGGGAGGGCCGGCAGGCTTAACAGCTGCACTATATAGTGCTAGATACGGGTTTAAGACGATAATAGTCACTAAGTTGGTGGGTGGCGCTGTATCAGAGGCCCCACTCGTAGACGACTACCCTGGAATACCTGATGCACCCGGAAACGACCTAGTTGATAGATTTGTTAAACATGTGAAGAAATATGATGTCCCCATAGTCATAGATGAAGTAATCAATCTAGTAAAGAAACCGGAGGAGAAAACATGGTGTGTAGAGCTGCGAAGCGGTGGATCAATATGTGGCTACGCTATTATAATAGCTGTGGGAAGCGAGAAAAGAAAGCTTAATGTCCCAGGGGAGAAGGAGTTAACCGGTAAGGGGGTATCATACTGTGCAACATGCGATGGCCCCTTATTCAAGGATAAAATAGTAGCTGTAGTAGGCGGTGGGAATGCTGCTTTCACGTCAGCACTATATCTAGCCAAGATAGCTTCACACGTATACCTCATACATAGGAGAAGCGAGTTCCGCGCGTTCAACGTATATGTTAAGGCAGCTAGATCTGATCCAAAGATAACTATCCTAACAAACACCATTGTGAAAGAAGTCATCGGCAAGGACCACTTGGAGGCGGTTAGAATACTGAACACGGAGTCGAACAAGGAGGAGATACTGAAAATCGATGGGCTCTTCATAGAAATAGGGTTGGAGCCCCCAGTCGAGTTCTTCAGGAGAATAGGGTTGGAAACTGATGAGACAGGGAGAGCAAGGGTTAACATAGATAGGAGTACTAATCTACCAGGCGTATTCGTGGCAGGTGATGCTGCAGGCGGACCATACAAGTATAGGTTTGAACAGATAATAACAGCGGCTGCTGATGGAGCGATTGCTGCTGACGCCGCCTGCAAATATATTTGTGCGTTAAAGAGTTCATCGAGTACGCGATAAATTATTTAAATCCCATCTAACTTCAATAAAAATACTGAAAAGAGGGCCCGTAGCTCAGCCTGGTAGAGCGCCCGGCTCATAACCGGGTGGTCCGGGGTTCGAATCCCCGCGGGCCCATCCTGCTACAAAATACCTGTATCCTACAGGATTCAAGCATTGTTAAATAAGGGTCAGTGTTTCACCAGTGAGCAACCATCATCGAGATCTTTAAAATAGTTATGATAGAAAAGTTTATATAGAAGTCCTTTCATGAAATACCATTGGATTTTATCACCTGGTGATTGCTATGACAGCTGAACCCACAGGCATACCTGTACTAATATTAAAAGAGGGAACGCAGCGTACAACGGGCAGGGATGCCCTAAGATCCAATCTTCTAGCCGCTAGAGCTATAGCTGAAATGATTAAGACGACCTATGGTCCTAAAGGAATGGATAAAATGCTCGTCGATGCTCTTGGCGATGTAACCATAACAAACGATGGCGCTACAATTCTCGATAAGGCGGAGATACAACATCCAGCTGCAAAGATGCTTGTCCAGGTAGCTAAGAGCCAGGATAGTGAAGTAGGTGATGGCACAAAGCGTGCAGTGATTTTCGCTGGAGAGCTACTGAGATACGCTGAAGAACTACTCGATAAAAATATTCATCCAACAGTAATAATCTCCGGCTATAGAATAGCTATGGAAGAGGCACTTAAAGTACTAGACCAGATAGCTGAACCAATAGATATAAACAACGAAGAATTACTGAGGAAGGTTGCGAGAACATCGCTCACAAGTAAAGCCGTTCATGATGCCCGTGAATTCTTCGCCGATATAGCTGTTAAAGCAGTTAAGCAGGTTGTTGAGAAGAGAGGGGACAAGTACTACGTAGACCTCGATAACATCCAGATAATAAAGAAGTATGGCGGAGCCCTACTAGACTCAATGCTTGTCTACGGCATCGTGTTGGATAAGGAGGTTGTTCACCCAGGCATGCCTAGGAGAGTTGAGAACGCTAAGATAGTGCTCCTAGATGCCCCATTAGAGATAGAAAAGCCCGAGATAGATGCCGAGATAAGAATAAATGATCCAGAGCAATTAGAGAAATTCTTGCAACAGGAAGAAGATATACTGGTTAAGATGGTTGACAAGATAGCTAGTGTCGGCGCCAATGTTGTTGTATGTCAGAAAGGCATCGATGAGGTTGCCCAGCACTTCCTAGCTAAGAAGGGGATACTAGCCGTTAGAAGAGTTAAGAGGAGCGACCTCGAGAAACTCGAGAGGGCTACAGGCGGCAGAATAGTAAGCAACATAGAGGACTTGACACCAGAGGACCTCGGATACGCTGCACTAGTAGAGGAGAGGAAGATTGGAGAGGATAAAATGGTATTCATAGAGGGATGCAAGAACCCGAGATCCGTAAGCATAGTGATAAGAGGAGGATTAGAGAGGCTGGTTGATGAAGCTGAGAGAAGCATGAGAGACGCGTTATCAGCTGTAGCGGACGCATTAAGAGACGGTAAGATTATTCCAGGTGGTGGAGCAACAGAGATCGAGCTAGCTAAATACATAAGAAGACTTGCAACGAAGATCGGTGGTAAGGAACAGTTAGCAATAGAGGCATTTGCGAAAGCCATTGAGGGGCTGACAGTATCACTGATCGAGAACGCTGGAT
The DNA here is from genome assembly GCF_038881575.1 of Desulfurococcus sp. Taxonomy (GTDB): domain Archaea; phylum Thermoproteota; class Thermoprotei_A; order Sulfolobales; family Desulfurococcaceae; genus Desulfurococcus. The sequence goes on from NZ_JAVZPN010000007.1 coordinate 66,589, forward strand.
TAGACCCAATAGACATGATAATGAAGCTTAGAGCTGCCCATGAGAAGGATAACGGTAAATACTTAAGCATAGACCTCGCAACAGGCGACCTGGTAGACATGAAGGAGAAAGGTGTCATAGAGCCAGTGAGCATACTGGCTAACGCGATAAAAGCGGGTACTGAGGCAGCCACCATAATATTGAGAATAGATGACGTGATAGCGGCCAGTAAGCTCGAGAAGGGCAAAGAGGAAACCGGTAAGAAACCCGGCGAAGAAGAAAAAGAGAAAGAAGACTAAAATTTATTTTTGAAGATTTAAACTACTTAACCGTTAATCCAAAATAGATTTTATCCATAGGCCTTAAATCCAGTTGGCTAGGGCTTTTTATAACCACTAGTAACCCGTGGAGCGATATAACTGTCCTATAAGTATCTCCTATTCTACTAGTAGAGACAACATATCCGTTGGCGCAGAAGTATTTCTCGAGGCATTTCTCCTTGTCCCGTGTAATCTCGACATCGATGCTAGCACTGATCCTGGGTTGAGGTACAACATCCCCGTGGAGCTCGACCTCCATACTGACCGTGTTACAGCTTAGTTTTAAACGATATGTACTCGGTACCCTCAACTGCTGTATTTCATTCACAGTACAACTCTCACTAAACACCATGGCATAACACCCAGGTTTTTATTGTCTAAGACAAATGTAATTAAGGTATGTAATATGTTAATAAGCTTTGGTGAGCCTGAATGTCTGTTGTCGATGCTTCAAGAAGACTGGTCAGCGAGTTAGCCTCAATGATAGATAAAAAAATACGTGTTATATTAAGCGATGGAAAATACTATGATGGAATATTAATAGGTTTCGACCACCCTGGATTAAACATATTGTTGAGAAACGCTGTAGACGACAAGGGGAACAGGGTTCCCAGAGTCATGATTAAAGGTGAGAAAATCTCGGAGATAGTTATCATGGAGGAACCATTATTCAACCCCGAGGAATTCAAGGAATGGGTTCTTAGAGAAATGAAGATCCCAGAACATATGGTTAAAGTAATACCCGAAGCAAGAGTAGTAGAGGTACAGGGACGCTACAGGGTTGGCGAGGACGGTGTACTTGGCTCCGGGCCTATAGCTGAGACGCTTCACAGTATTTACAAGAAATACATGGAATACAGAAGGAAGATGATACAGGGATAGAAAGGTGTTTTTCGAGCCACGCGAATATGATTTAGCAGGTAGGATAGCCAGGTTAACTACTGGGCATGGAAGTATTGAAACCCCCTATCTTTTTCCAGTCATCAATCCATTGAAGCAAGAGGTCCCACTTGATAAGCTTTTAGAGCTTGGTTTCAACGGATTAATAACAAACGCCTACCTCTTCTACAAGAGGAATAGTGGAGTAGTTAAGTCGATTCACGATGAGTTAAAGTGGAGTAAAACCATAATGACGGATTCAGGCGGCTACCAGGTCCTAATATATGGTGATGTAGAGGTCGATAATAAGACTATAGTATCATATCAGAGGAGCATAGGAGTAGATATAGGCGTGATATTGGATAAGCCCACGGGTAATAAGGCATCGTATAAGGAAGCCGTTGAAAGCGTCTATGAAACATATAGAAGAGCTGTTGAAGCCGCACCACTAATATCCGATAGTGATCAGTTATGGGTGCTCCCCATCCAGGGAATACCCTATAACGAGCTTGTTGAAAGATCATCGATACTAGCGTGGAAACTCCCCGTTTACAGCATATATGCTATAGGCTCTCCTACAGTACTCCTCGAGAAATACAGTTACTCGAAAATAATCGAATCCCTTATCCTAGCTAAAAGATTACTGCCGCCAGGGAAACCCATACATGTATTTGGGGTAGGGCACCCGATGATCCTCCCCTTCCTAGTAGCAGCCGGAGGAGATCTCTTCGATTCAGCAAGCTATATATTATATGCCCGCGATGATAGATACATGACTGAGACTGGAACTAGAAACATAAGGGATCTACATTACCTCCCATGCAACTGCCCTGTATGCAGTCGTTACAATGCTAAGGAACTACTTGAGCTACCCAGACAAGAGAGAACGAGATTAATAGCCTTACATAACCTCTACATGCTCTCCAAGGAGTTGAAAAGCGTTAAGCAAGCCATCATGGAGGGCAGGCTCTGGGAGCTCCTGGAGTATAAGAGTAAGGGACATCCAAGCCTCAGGGAAGCGTTCAATGTCCTAGTGAAATATAGAGACCTACTGAAGCAGTATAACCCCTTGTCAAAGCCGGATACGAAAGCCTTGTTTCTAATTGATAGATCGTCAACACGTAATCCCAGACTAGAGGAGACAAAGGCAAGGATCTCCAACATCCTCGGTGACTCCTTAAGGAATAAATACATCATTGTCATCCCCGCCTATAGAAAACCATACACAAGCCAAGATGAATACCTAGACCTAGAAAACAACCTTAGAGGCAGTGATTCAATACAAGTACTCTTTATACATCCATTCCTAGGAGTAATACCACCAGGGTTATCCTCAACCTATCCATTCTATCAGCATGAATCACGGTTCACTGCAAAGGATATCTCCTCGATGGAAGTAGGCTCGTTACTTTCAACCCTTAGCAGACAAGGAGCCAAGAAGATAATCATAGTGGAAGCCAGCTGGTTCACTAGAAAACTATATACTAAAATACTAAGGGCTTTCCCAGGCTTAAGGGATAAAATAGCTATATATAGGATAGACGAGATTTCTTCTCAGATTCCTCTATAGCCTTTTCAACTTTTTCTCTTTCAGCCTCTATAGCCTCTATAAGGGATGCCTCTTCAAGTAGTGATGAAGTATCTATTTCAACGCCCAGTATACTACTTATAACCTCGACGGCTACAGCACTCGCCTTTGGATCCGGTCTATAGAGCTCTGTATATGCTAGAATAGTTACACCGCTTAACCCATACGCGTTCATAAACATCATTGTCAGTGCAAGTGGTCCTATTACATGTCTCTCCTCCAAGAGCTTTGCATTAAGCTTGATGCCTGTGTTACCTATAGGTATCCATCTATACTTCTCATTCACGTCTTCCCTTAGGCTGGGATCTAATCCACCCACCAATATCACTTCTTTGGCACCAATATCCCTAGCCAGTTTAGCCAAGTACTCTGTGTAACTAGTCCTCTCCTTCTCGCTTGGAGTTGCATTATGCAACACTATGACAGCGTTATTACTTCCTATTTTTCCAGCATATACTTCGAATGGATACATTAATCCCCGCTCCCTACTGTACATTGTGAACTCTGGCATATATCTTGTCTTAATGAATCCTATCTTCTGGAGTTTGAGCTCACGCACAATATGCCTCGTGGTTAGGTATCCTAGCATACCGAATCCTTGATAGCCAGTTATAAAGTATGATGGGCTTAGTTCACGTAGATCGAGTTCTGACGTCTTAACAAAGGATATCGATGAACTCATTTTCTAACACCCTCTCTAACTCTAACGGCTTCCCCTCTTTTATAGTAAACCATTTCAAAGCCAGGTATAATGGCCCGGCCAACAGCTATGAGTTCTCCATTGCTAGATGTAACTAGTACCTCGTCATTCGGCTTGATACCGGGGTCGGCCATTAAGACATGCTTATTGAATAAATTCCCTCCCCTGGCAACGAATTCGATATACTCGTCTTTAATGTATACCCTGTATTTTGGGTGGGGAAGAGTCCTGTTGAGGACTCTGCCTGAGGCTATGTGAAGGTTGAACCTATAGTCTCCAGCCCTCAGTGTTAGATATTTTTCACCATTTAATAGTAGGAGACGTATTTTAAGGGTGCTCCGGCTTAAAACAACATCTATGTCGTCGGGTATGAAGTCTCCGCCTACGCCGAACTGTAGTTTAGCGATCCATCTTAACTCATCTAGCTCATTATCGCTGGGTTTACGCTTAATGAAGCCCATAGAGTACACCAGGTGGTCAAGTTCCATGCCTCCATGATTTAACGTACTCCTCCTGCTCACGCGTCATCGAATCTATTCTCACACTCATCGACTCCAGTTTCAGTGATGCAACCATTTCATCTAGCTCAAGCGGTGGATTCATGACCCTTAAGGGTAGCTTACCCTTGTTATCCACAAGGTATAGTGAGGCCAGGAACTGGTTGGCAAAGCTCATATCCATGACCTCACTTGGATGTCCCTCAGCTGCCACGAGGTTTACGAGTCTCCCCTCGGCTAGTAGATATATCTTTCTTCCATCCCTTAACTCATACTCTGTAACATATGGTAGCACATGTCTCTTAGACCTTGCTAACTCCTCCAGATCCGGTATCCATACCTCTACATTGAAATGTCCAGCATTAGCCAAGATAGCCCCATTCTTCATTTTCTCAAAGTGCTCTCTCCTTATAACAGCTTTATTACCGGTTGCGGTTATGAATACATCGCCTATCTCAGCGGCTTCACTCATGGGCATTACCTCGAAGCCGTCATATATTGCTTCAAGAGCCCTTATTGGATTGACCTCTGTGACTATGACTCTTCTAGCTCCAAGACCCCTGGCTCTCAACGCTATGCCTTTACCGACCCAGCCATAACCAGCTACTACAACTATTTTTCCAGCTATAAGGATGTTGGTGGCTCTAAGTATTCCATCGAAGGTGCTCTGCCCGGTTCCATACCTATTGTCGAACATATGCTTTGTATAGGCATTATTCACGGCTATCACAGGGTATTTAAGTAGCCCTTCTCTCTCCAAGGCTTTAAGCCTTATAACCCCTGTAGTAGTCTCCTCAGTGCCACCAATTATTTGTTCAGCAAGATCTAGGTGTTTCTCATGTATTAAGGCGTGAAGATCAGCCCCGTCATCCAATACTATTTGCGGTCTCCACCCAATTATTTTCTCAAGACACCAGTAGTATTCACTGGAGGACTGCCCCCTCCAGGCATACACATGTACACCGTATTCGACTAGGGCAGCCGCTATATCGTCCTGTGTTGAAAGCGGATTACTTCCCGCTAACACGACCTCTGCCCCCGCATCAACGAACGCCTTCATTAATACAGCTGTTTCCTTGGTTACATGAAGGACAGCGCCAATCCTGACTCCTTTAAGGGGTTTTAAAGCACTGTGCCGTTTCCTCAACAGCATTAATACCGGCATATTTTGCTCAGCCCAGGAAATCTTCGCGTTTCCCTGCGGAGCTAAAGCGAGATCTTTAACCTTATACTCCATTCAATCCACCCTCACGGCTATAATAATTTAGAATCCATGTATCGCTTTAAATATAGGCTTCTCTCAACCCGGTTGAAGCAAGCGGGGAGACGTAGACTCTTCATCAGCACATACTTTTAAAACCATTGCTTTATCACTAGGAATAAAAGATGGGTGTAGCTTATTGGGTAACTCCATTGGCTCTGATAAGGGAGTAGCTAGGCCGGGAAAGATCCTGCACTCGTTTATAATATCGAATCCATGGTTATACCCCTTCATCTACACCATATACTCTACACAGGGGGCGAGCATAGAAGAGTTAAAGAGCACTATTAATTTAAGAATGCAGCTGGTTAAAAGAGCATTATGGTGGCTAGTTAAAAGCGGGATAGTGGAGGAGAAGGGAGGAAGGCTTTATATTAGGAGAGAATATATGGACTACGTTAATGAATTAAAGCTATCTACATGCATACTAAAGGACACCTATATTCTCAGACTGAAAGACGCCTACATAGTTGTAGCAGTGAGAAATGGAAGAATAATTCACTGGGCCATACCCAGTGAATTATATGATAAGGTGGTGGAATTAGAGAAAAACACCAATGCTGTTTTCACCAGTGGAGAAGTATCCCAGGCACTTGCAATAGATATTGGGACAGCCACTAAACTAGTGAAGTTAAGGAGGCTTATTAAGGAGTGCTGGGGGACTTCTCAAAAGTATTAGTGAATTAAATCATTAATTATATTTATGGAAATCCAAGATATATCCCTGGTGTGTAAACTGGTGCATCAGAGATGGAGTTGATTACTATCCAACTAGCCAGGGAGTTATTTTATACAATCATCTTGCTGGCATGGGTAATAATAGTGGTTTACCCATTAACCCGTTACACATATAACCTGATGATTAAGCATGGTGCATCACATATAAAGGCTGTCTACTATAATAGGAAAATCATACACATACTCGCCGGAGGCGTGGTATCTATTCTAATACCTTTATTACACTATGAAACACCCTACACCATTATACCCATGATAATTATATTAGCTATAGCCGTATACCTACCGCATAAAAAAGGACGACTACTCTATTGGTTCCAGGACCCAGATAACATTAACGAGGTGCACTTTATAATTATGTGGGGAGTAGTCATGGTTTTATCATGGATTATTTTCAGGGACTGGATATATGGGGTTATACCGGTTTCATTCATGTCGTTTGGGGATGGAATAACAGGTATTGTTAGAAACCTCTTATACAATAAGAGAAACAAGTCCTGGTATGGTAACCTAGCTATGCTCGTGGTTACAGCTCCAATAGGGTGCATCCTGGCTGGGATAACCGGTTTAACAGCAGCTATAGTGGCAAGTATAGTAGAGCACTTCGAGATAAGTAAGAGAATAGATGACAACATCACTATACCGCTGGCAAGCTTCATCACCCTTATAATATTCACCCACCTCGGGATCTAAACGGGGTCAACCACGAATACCGTTCGCCTGAGAGCGTTTTCATCGTCTTTTATGGTCATTCATAACCGTCCCCGGGTTCATCGTGGTGGTGCTCTGGCTCTTCACCGTGGTTTCTCCAGGGGTCTCTGGATCTAGGGTTCACCGGTAAATCTATAGCACCTATTTAAGATCCATGGGCTTCCCGGAGACAATATATTCAGCCCACCCATAGCCCTAAGACGCATAGAAGGACACACCCTAGCATTTCTATCCCTGATCATCTGGGAAGTCTTTTACAACTGAAAGCCTCATCCTTCAGGATGGAGAGGAGGTCAGATTAAGGGATTAGGAGGGTTAGAAGTGTTTATTTAAATACCCTCAGGATTCAAAATAATCCTTGATACGTGGAGAGGTGTAGGGATAGTGAAGCTATGGCTTGAGGAAGAATGGGAAGAGGAATGGGAAGAAGAATGGGAAGAGGAAGAATGGGAGGAAGAGGAGTGGGAAGAAGAATGGTAGAGACACTACAGTAATCCCAGTAAGACAGACAAGTTTTTTACAAGTAATCTTAAACAGTCTTCACCGCATTCGGGTTCTTCGACAGGTCTACAATTCCCTGCTTTACTCCCCGATGATGGAGACCGGGTTTTAGTGCTATCCCTGTATACTTTTACCAGATAGTATTCGTTATCCTTACTGAATATCTTTCTTGCTTCTGAAAGCATCTCAGATATTTGATTATAACCTGTTGTGAGTATCATTAATAGTAGCCCTTTGTTTCTAAACCTAGTCAGCCTGTCCTCGTATATTATTAAATGTATTGCTCCCTGAATTATCTGGGAGACGTTTGAAACCATGCTTCGAGGAATAATAGCTAAGACACCGTTATCAGCGGGATTTAAGGAGGCTATTTCTTCATCAAGAGAACCACATGTCTTACTACATATACTTATCTCTACATAGATATCTCTATCTAGGAACCGTATCCTGTAAGTGTTACCTAAAAGCCTGGAGACCCTGAGTATGTTGTTGCTCATTGCTTGGCCGCTGCCTCACGTTTCAAGCGGAGAGACACTAGATGCGTGACATATCCAGCTATTAAATTCCGCATCTTCTTGGACTGGGTCTCCACAAGCCTGGATACAACTACCTTATTATGCTGGAAATCATGGGTGAATAGATCCGGGTATTTCTCCAGTAGCTCACGCGCCGTTCTCTTAACTATCCTGATCCTCACCTTACCCATATCCATCACTCTGCTACTACTTTTACAACCATACCTGTTTAACAGATTGTATAGAGGATTTTTAAAGATTGAAGTACGTATTCTCAGCCATCACTTCTTCTCAACACTGTTTTCCGTAGAAACCAAATCTTTATAACCTGGTTTAACTAGCATTAGTTAAGACGTGCAGGGAATGGTGGAGAAAGTGGTTAAGCTCTGCCCTAGATGTGGAAGCCCATTAATGCCTGTTAAGAAAGATGGGGAGACTGTTCTAAAGTGCAATAAATGCGGCTACGAGATTAGAATGGATAGTAGGAAGGAGAAGTACAGCGTTAAATACCAAGTAGACGCCAGCAAAAGGGTTGTAACAGCACAGGCAACCGAGACCAAGGAAACAAAGCTTTCACCTGAGGAAAGAGAGATTCTTAGCGAGTACTATGAGGTCCTTTTAGAGGAGTTAGAGCGGGAAGAAGGTAGCTCGGAGGAGTCTGATTAGTTAAGCTCAGCCATCCTTTTCCTCATCATAGATTCCTCAGAGCCGTCACCAGTCATCATGCTGTGGAAGCCGCTCTACCGAGATAAAAATACGTAATTACAATGTTTTATATCTCATAGAGTAGGCAACCAGCCAAGTAATATATTAATACTGCTAGAGGGGGTGGAAATGGTTAGAACAGCTGTAGTGGATAGGAACTATTGTAAACCAGATAAATGTAGTCTTGAATGTATCAGATTCTGCCCGGTCAACAGGGGGAAGAGGAAGAAGGCCATCGAATTAAGCAGTGACGGCAAGTATGTTATAATATACGAGGAAACATGTATAGGATGCGGTATATGTGTCAAGAAATGCCCGTTTAACGCGATATCAATAGTTAATCTACCCGACGAGCTTGAGAAAATACTTGTCCACAGGTACGGGGAAAACATGTTCAAACTATATAATCTACCAGCACCAAGGACAGGCGGCATCTTAGGCGTGATAGGTAGAAATGGCGCCGGGAAGTCCACCAGTATAAAAATACTGGCTGGCCAGATAAAGCCGAATCTAGGCAACTATAGTAATCCACCTGAATGGGATGCGATAATAAGGTACTTCAGAGGCAGCGAGCTACAATCATACTTCACAAAGCTCGCTAACAACGAGATCAAGGCAGTTGTGAAACCACAGTATATAGAGGCAGCTAGGAGAGTCTTAAAGGGAAGTGTTAGAGAGCTTATTATGAAGGCTGATGAGAGAGGCTTATGGCGTGACATAATCGATGAACTTAACCTCTCTCATCTCCTTGATAGAAAGATAAGTGAGCTAAGTGGTGGAGAGCTACAGAAATTCCTGGTCGCCGCTGTACTGGTTAAAAACGGTAATGCTTACTTCTTTGATGAACCCTGCAGCTACCTAGATATAAGAGAGAGGATAAGGATTGCTAGCGTTATAAGAGAGTTCAGCAACTACGGAAAAAACTACGTTGTAATAGTGGAACATGACTTAATGGTGCTGGACTATATGAGTGATAATATAGTAGTCGTCTATGGTGAACCCGGTGTATACGGCATAGTATCGAAGCCCTATGGAACTAGGGCAGGGATAAACCATTACCTTAAAGGGTATCTACCAGCTGAAAACATGAGAATCAGGGAGGAGGAGCTCAGATTCAGAATACATATGCAGGAGAGAAGGGATGTTGCCACTACATACCCTGTGCTTAAATGGGATGCTATAGAATACCGGTATGAGTCATCAGGATTTAAACTACGTGTAGAACCCGGGGAGGCATATGCGGGGGAAGTACTTGGAATACTGGGTCCTAATGGCGTTGGGAAAACCACCTTCCTGAAACTACTTAATGGGGAAATAGAGCCCCCTGAGAGAGCCATATTAATATCTGCTGAGAAAGTAAGCGTGAAACCACAGGAGTTATCCCCTAAAGTATTCAGTGAGGAGACAGTGATGGCTAACCTTAAATCAGCCTCGCCGGCAACCCTTGATCCATCGTCATGGCTATATAATGAACTGGTGAGGAAACTTGGATTAAATAAGATGCTTGATAGAAGGGTTGACGAGCTGAGCGGTGGGGAATTACAGAAACTAGCCGTAGCCGTTGCACTTGCAAGGGACGCCGATCTCTACTTCCTAGATGAGCCCTCAGCGTACCTCGATGTCGAGGAAAGGATCACTACTGCGAAAACCATACGTAGAATAGTGGAGGAGAAAGGTAAGACTGCCCTTGTAGTGGAACACGACCTACTTATGCAGAACTATATCTCCGATAGAATAATAGTGTTCCTAGGTAAGCCCGGTATGGAGGGTTACGCCTCCAGCCCAGTGGATATTAGGACAGGCTTTAATAGGCTCCTCAAGGAACTAGATATAACGGTAAGGAGGGATAGTGAAAGCGGGCGTCCAAGGATAAATAAGCCGGGCTCCGTGATGGATAGGGAGCAGAAGACTCGCGGAGAATACTATCTACCTGATTAAATCTTTTAAACAAATAATGAAATAAATAAAATTACTCTTATAGAAATATTTATTAGTTTTTCATACAAATACTTAAACATGGTGTAACCATGGGTATGAAGATTACTCTCTCAGTTATCAAGGCAGACCTAGGCAGTATAGCAGGTCATCACATGCCCCATCCAGATCAATTAGCTGCTGTAACAAAGATGCTTGCTGAGGCGAAGCAGAAGGGGTTAATAATAGATTTCTACGTCACCCATGTCGGAGATGATATCCAGTTAATAATGACGCATACGAAGGGACCCGATCATCCGGATATTCATGGCCTGGCGTGGGATGCCTTCAAGGCGGCTACAAAGGTAGCCCGCGAACTAAAACTCTATGCGGCTGGCCAGGATCTTTTATCAGAAGCCTTCTCCGGTAACGTGAAAGGACTTGGCCCAGGTGTGGCTGAGCTTGAAATGGAGGAGAGGGAGGCTGAGCCGGTTATAACGTTCCACGCGGATAAAACAGAGCCAGGCGCATTCAACCTACCTTTATTCAGAGTGTTCGCTGATCCATTCAACACCGCTGGGCTCGTAATAGATCCCAAGATGCATGATGGATTCGTGTTCGAAGTATACGATGTATTCGAGGGGAGAAGCGTCTTATTGAAGTCCCCTGAGGAAATGTATGATATACTCGCGTTGATAGGTACTCCTGGCAGATATATTGTTAGGAGGGTGTATAGGAAGAGCGATAATCTACTAGCCGCCGTTGTCAGCGTTGAAAGACTTAACCTCATAGCAGGCAGGTATGTAGGTAAAGATGACCCGGTTGCCATCGTGAGGACGCAGCACGGGTTACCAGCTGTTGGCGAAGTACTGGAAGCATTCAGTTTCCCACACCTAGTAGCTGGATGGATGAGGGGAAGCCACCACGGGCCATTAATGCCTGTGCCAATGAGGTACGCTAGGGTGACAAGGTTTGATGGTCCGCCTAGAGTCATAGCCTTAGGATGGAATATCTCCAATGGGAAACTAATAGGACCGGCTGATCTATTCGATGACGTAGCATTTGATGAGACAAGAAGGCTAGCTCAATTCATCACTGAGTATATGAGAAGACATGGACCCTTTATGCCCCATAGACTTGGACCCGAGGAGATGGAGTATACAACACTACCACTAGTGCTTGAGAAGCTAAAGGATAGATTTGTAAAAAGCGAGGAAGCCAAGGTAGTGAAGAAGCATAGCGATATGCTATCCGGAAGCTAAGCTCACCGCCAAGACATGGTGGATGAGACATGGTTAAGCCAGTGCTAGCCGTGAATTTTAAGGCCTATTACCCCCATAGCTTTGGTGAAAACGCTTATAGATTAGCAAAAGACGCTGTCAGGGTATGGAGAGAAACCGGTGTAGAAGTAATACTTGCACCACCCTTCACCGAGTTGAAAAGCGTCATCGAAGCCGTGAACGGTACCGGGGTAAAGGTATTCGCCCAGCATGCCGACCCAGTGGAACCTGGGGCTGTTACAGGGTTTATACCATTAGAGGGGTTGAAGAACCTGGGGGTACATGGTGTAATACTGAACCATAGTGAGCACAGGCTAAGAATCTCTGATATAAACTATTTGGTTAAGAAGGCAAGGAGCCTCGGTATCGAGACACTCGTGTGCGCGGATACGCCTGAAACAGGTGCTGCTGTAGCAGTACTGGGACCAGACATGGTTGCCGTAGAACCACCCGAGCTAATTGGAACAGGTGTAAGCGTAAGCAAGGCTAAGCCGGAGGTAGTGACTAACAGCGTAGACATGATTAGACGGGTCAATAAAGACGTAGCCATACTAACTGGTGCTGGAATAACGACTGGCGAGGACGCCTACATAGCTGTGAAACTCGGCACAATAGGGGTCTTAGTAGCCTCCGGGATAGTGAAAGCAAAAGACCCCTATCAAGTAATGAAAGAAATGGCTGAAGCCATGCTCAAGAGCCTTGCCTAAACCCGTAAACCTCTACATGTCTATGTTTTTAACTCTGCTCAGCATCAATCGTTTCCCGCCTACGGTTTCTTTAGGTCTCCGTGAACTGGTTCACCACGGCTTCCAAGGCGCTCCTCCCACCGGCTTCTTCACTCTGGAAGCCACTGCAGAGGCCAGTGGTCTCGGAGACACCCAATACATCCATACACATTGACTACACTCAGTTTTACAACTGAAAGCCTCGCCCTTTTAAGGCGGGAATGGTGGAAGGCTTATGTTTGATGCTTGAGTAGAATTGCGGTGATGAGTGTGTTAAAGTAGCCGGAGTGGTGATGACACCCATATCCCCGAGCCCCGTGCTAAGCGGGGTAGGAGCAACGCGGTGCTTAACTTTATAACACTTCTTGTTGAATCTTTTATAACCAGGTATGCCGCCGTAGCTCAGCCCGGTGGAGCGCCGGCCTCGTATCGGCTTATTGAACCGGAGTCGTTGGAAAGCCGGTGGACGCGGGTTCAAATCCCGCCGGCGGCTTTCTTCATAGTTCTAAATTATTTGTCTAATCCTTATCTCATGTATACTTGTCTGAGGCTTCGCATATGTCTCAACAACTATATCGCCAGGTCTCAGATAATTCTGTTTAACTAGTGTTTCAACTAGTTTTTCAACACCCACCTCATACTCCTTTTCAAGGTTATCCTGGATAACCTGGGACATATCAGTGATTTCCAATCCATACTTTATCGAGAGCTTTTCAGCCAGGAACCGGTTGCTTACGCCTATATAGACTTTGATCTGTGGCCTATATTTTGAGACTAGTGTAGGCATTCTACCGGTCTTACTATAACCTACTATAGTGCCTCCGAGGCTCTCAGCTAGTAGTACGAGTCCCTGCACGTATTTATCCAGGAGATTCATAGCTTTGATCGCACCTCTATACTCAGATATTAGTGCTCTGGAGAGCTCGGACTCAGCTGCCTCAATAATTCTCCTAGTCCATTTAACTACTTCAACAGGGTATTTCCCAATAGCTGTCTCATTAGTGAATAACACTGCGTCGACGAGGTCTTCCACGGAATTATATAGGTCTACTACATCACTCCTACTAGGCCTTGGATTATTCACCATGGACTCCAATATCTCTGTTGCAATAATCACGGTCTTACCGTGTTTAATTGCCTCCCTTACTATCTCCTTCTGTATCAATGGTAGTTTCTCAAGGGGGAAGTGAAGCCCTAGATCTCCTCTTGCAACTATTACTCCATCAACCACCTCGATTATTTCACCCATATTTATGAATCCACTCCTCGTCTCTATCTTTGCTATGAGGCCGGGCATCCATCCATGCCTGGATAATACATCCCTCGCTAATTCCACATCCTTAAGGCTCCTAACATAGCTTAGAGCAACGAAGGTTGCCTTTACATCGCTAGCGAACTTAAATACTCTTCTATCCACCTCACTGGGAAACGTCGCCGGGTACTCCTTCCCCTCTATAACAATTTTCTTCCTGGGTTTCACAACCCCATCGTTTAACACTACCACCTCTACAAAGTCCTCACCGGTGTTGACTACTCTGAATGATATCTCGCCGTCCCCATAGAGTACAATGTCCCCGGTTGAAGCGGTTGTGTAAAACTCCTTGGCTGGAACAATAATTATCTTTTTCTCTCCACCATCATCACCCGGGTTCGATGAAATTACAATGTTGTCGCCTTGCTTTACAGTGAACTCCTGGAAATCACCGCTTCTAACCTGGGGACCCGGTGTATCTAATATTAGCGGAATGGCTTTACCGAGGTCGCTGGACGCGTCTCTAACTAGTTTAACGTACTCTATCCAAGTATTCTCATCACCATGAGCACAGTTAATCCTAAACCCGGCTACACCCTCCTTGATCATTTTCTTAATTATATTGTAATCACAACTACTGGGTCCAAGGGTCGCTATTATTTTCACCTTACCCAACACGAGGCACCTACAGCTTGTTAATTACATCTATTAGTTTAACCCCCTTAACAAGCCCGTGTTCTCTAGCCTTACTTGTTGAATCGCTTATTTCTTTAGCCAGCATGTCCTCGATTGTTTTAACACCCTGGACTTTCACAGCGACCACGCCGAGTCTCTCAGCTGCCTGTATATCGAGAAGCCCACACATGGCAAAGCCTTTTTCGCCTATTAGAATAACTGCGGGTGGACTATTTGGAAGCGAGATCTCGATCCCGGTTAACTTCTTGCCCTCCACATTAACCTCTCTTATACGTATAAGATCTGAAACACTCATCACAACCCCCAGCATGCCACGAGACTCTTTATATGCTTGGTTTCTTAAATATACTGGCTCGTTAAGGATACATGATATAGCTGTTTACGAATGTAGGAAGCGGTGCCCGATCCCAGCTCAGAGCGGCTGCGAGGCCTCTCGGACCTCACTGCCGCTCTGACGTGGCCGGCTTAACTTCCGGGTTCGATATGAGACCGGGTGTTGCCCGGCCACTATGGCCGGGTCGGGCACCGTAGTTCCATTATATTCGTTACTGGGGTTTTAAAATCTTACTTTTTTCAACAGCGTAAATACCCCTTATTTTAACTACGCCCCCGCATTTCGGGCACTTACCTTTATCAAGCCCTATGAAATCCCCTGCTTCAAAGTCTTTTTCAAGCCTGTATCCACAGCTGCTGCATTGTATAAGTACCCTTGTAACATATTCTTCCCTCGGGGGTTTCTTTGGACGGGACTCCAAGTAGAGGTAGACTATAAGTATCACCATCAGTATTGCCAGTATTATATTAGATAAGGTGTTCAGGTCTATACTCATACCACTCACCCGGGTATCCCCATGGTATTCCCTATCCCGGCAACTATTATCGTTGAATACGGCTTTGTATGTTCCTCTATAATTCTTTCAAGGTACTTTAGGGTTGAGTCAGCTGCTTCAAATATCTCCTTACGCATAACCGTTATCGCCTCGCGGAGATCCATCTTGATGACAAGCGCCCTTAATGGAATTCCGTATTTAGATGCCGCCCTCTCAATAGCTATTTTCTCGGGACCGGGATCGCCTATTGCTGCCCCAACTCCCTCAGCTATCGAGCCCGATTTCTCTCCCTCGAGCTTTAATGCGGCATCCACCGTGACCATTAAGTCAACACTGCCTTTGAGCTCATCTACCAATCTATTTATCACCGCGCCCGGATGACCCACATTGCTTCCAGGCCCTTCAGCCTTCACAACATAGATCCTTCTATCCTTATACCAGACCTCGGTTATCGATGTATCATCCAGAATCCTTGACGATATCTTCTTCCCGGATTCTATCAGCCTATAAGCTACCAGAGGCCCGATTCCATCGCCTATAGGCTTACCCGTTGCAAACGCGTCGAATGCTTCATGATACGTGTTCACGTATTTCAGTATCTGCGGCATCTGGAGCTGTAGCTGCATTATCAGTATCCAGTTGTTCTCCTTCTCACCTGTTAACAAGTAGTGTCTAACCACCTTGTATATTACGTGCAATGCTCCCACGATTGAAAGAGTTGTCTCCACAAGGCTTCTCTCATACTTACCCACATGGGGTATTTCGGCCTCAATTAACCTTCTCACAGTTGTATCCGTTGTACGGATCAGGTGATCCATCCTCTTTATAATGTCAACCGGCTCTATCTCGACGGGTTCTATAGTGAAGAATTCAATGACCCTATCGATAAGCGGCTCCGGTGATTGAATGCCGAGGTTTCTAAGCATAGCCTTGGTCTTCTGCTTATCCTCCTCCAGTATACCCTTGATCAAATCCAGCTTCATTCTTATATCTGTGACCCAAATCTTCATCTGTATCTTCTGGTTCAATCCGGTTATAATTAGAAAGAACATTATAAGCCAGATAACCTGTATTATTAGTGAAGCAGTATCGCCATCCATCTAATTCACCGCTACTATTCTCTTCTCATTAGCCATGATATTTATTAGAAGAGAGATTTAAATAGTCGTAACAATAACTTCCCTATGAAGTATTATAAATGTGTGTTCAAACTGCGAAACAATGCCATTGGATTTCTCGACTAGAACAGGGTATTCATGCAGCAACCCGGCTTTACTCATATAGTATATTATTGACCCAGTATTCCCGCTATATTTAAGCAACCATCTCTCAGCGAATGGAAGAGTCTTCCTCTCATCCATTATCTTTTCATAAACCTCCATAACGCTTTGAGGTAGTCTACTCTTCCTCTTCTTAAGAGAATATATTGTAACCTGCTTCCCCTCTTCCACGAGGCCGACTCCCGTAGAGGCGAATGGCTCCACAGCATAGATCCCGGGTCCAAGCCTCCATCCCGAGAAGAAGTCATCGTAGTTGGGTATGCTGAGCCCGGAGTGGATCATATATTGATCTATACTGTGTCCACTGAGGTTTCTCACAGGGTTGAAACCCATCGATTTAATAGTCTCCATGATTATCCTCCCTATCTCATTAGCCTTGATCCCTGGTCTCACAGCTTCAACAACCCTCTCCAATGCAAGCCGTGAAGCCTCTACGAGGCCCTCGTAAGCAGGGTTGAAGGAGACCGTGGCAGCTGTGTCGGCTATATACCCCTTCACATGAACCCCGATATCTATCTTCACAACTGAGCCATCCGGTATTCTACCAGTGTCGCCAGGTACAGGGGTGTAGTGTGCTGCAACCTGGTTCACACCAATGTTCACGGGAAACGCTGGCTCTCCACCGAGCTCCCTTATCCTGTTCTCAACATGTTCAGCTATTTCTAGGAAACTCATACCGGGTTTAACTAGTTTAACGGCTTCCTCCCTCACGGTCCTGGCTATCCAGCCTGCCCGCCTCAACATTTCCACTGCTTCATCAGTAAGCATTACTGCTCACCATGGATGTATGGAGCTATCTTGATCAAGAGATATATAGTTTTACTTATATGATATATTATGAACACTGGGTGAATCCAATGGCTGTAATCAAGTATCTTGGACACAGCTTCTTCGAGATAACCCTTACAGGTCTTGATGGAGCTGTGAAAAACATAGCCATAGATCCATGGGTCGAAAACCCGTTAAGCCCGGTTAAACTAGCCGACTACAAGGATAGAAGGCTCGACTACATTATAATCACACATGATCACGGAGACCACCTCGGGAACGCTGTAGAGTTAGCCAGGGAAACCAGTGCAACCATAATTGGTATATATGAGATAGCGTTGTACAGCGAGGAGAAAGGAGTAAAGTCTATAGGGGGAAATATCGGTGGCCCATTGAGGATCCCGGATCTCGAGGTGATTCTAACACCGGCTACACACAGTAGTAACAAGGGGGCACCGGTAGGGGTCGTTATACGAGGAAAGGATATAACATTATACCATGCAGGGGACACCGGGTTATTCAGCGAAATGACCCTTATAGGAGAGCTGTATAAACCCGATGTAGCCATGCTACCAATAGGAGGACATTTTACAATGGGTGTTCGTGAAGCAGTCAAAGCTGTTGAATTAATAAAGCCAAGGATAGCTATACCAATGCACTACAATACGTTCCCACTAATACAAGCCAACCCCATCGAATTCAAGAACATGGTTGAATCCAGAACAAGTACAAGGGTAGTGGTGTTAAAGCCGGGAGAGACGCTAGCATATCCGTGAAAACAATCACAGCAACGACACGATCCATCCTCCTGGTTAACAACATGCTTAAAACCACGTGTTTTTACAACTGAGGCCGAGCATTAGGGAGCTATGATCACCCGATTACCCTGGAAATGAGGAATGTAAACCCGAATAGATGTGGGGAACCCGTGACCACCTTCAGGGCGGAGAGGAGGTCAGAATCGAGTCTCGGCTAAGATGACTTAAAAACCGAGCGATGTCCCCCACCCCTAACACTTGTGGTCATCGAGGCCATGCGGCTCTCCTCCCACAAGCTCCTCTAGGTGGGGGCGGGGCTGTTATTTCCAACTATGTTGTTAAAGGGGTATAAACCTGCATTACAACCAAAAGGCCTCGCCGTTTCCTGCTTATGGTTTTTCCGGGTTTCCGTGGGCTGGTTTACACGGCTTCTCCTGGGTCTCGGGAGTCAAGGAGACGCCACTAGACTTGTGTCCTCAGCTTATAAATCCATAACAAGTAAAGCAAGGAGAGCACTCAGCCTACAAAACCTTGAAGAACCTTCAAACCAGAAACAAATATATACCCTTAGGGCTGGAAGAAGTCGATTGATTTATTAGAACCGGTGATCCAATAATATAAAGTAATAACTCGAGATTAATTTAGAACCGGTGATCCCATGGATGTAGATGAAAAGGTGAAATTAGCTACACGCAACGTCCTCGAGGTAATAACAGTTGAGGAGCTCAGGAAGATCTTCGAGGATAAAGAGCGCCCAAAAGGATACCTCGGCTTCGAGCCCAGCGGATTAGTCCATGTTGGATGGCTTGTCTGGATGTTTAAGGTCAGGGATCTCGTGAACGCCGGGGTCGACTTCTACATCCTGGAGGCAACATGGCACGCTTACATCAATGATAAGCTAGGCGGGGACATGGAGATGATCCGTAAGGCTGCCAGATACACGAGGATAATACTAGACGCTATAGGTGTACCTGAGACAAGGATTAAGTATGTGGATGCAGAAGAGCTGGCAAGTGATAAAGAGTACTGGGGACTATTATTGAAGGCGGCGAAGCATAGTAGTCTAGCGAGGGTCAAGAGGGCACTCACTATAATGGGTCGTAAGATGGATGAGGGCGAGACGGATTTCTCGAAGCTAATATACCCATTGATGCAGGTGACAGATATATTCTACCTAGACCTTGACATAGCCCTTGGCGGAATGGATCAGAGAAAAGCCCATATGCTGACTAGAGATATAGCTGAGAAACTAGGACGCAGAAAACCAGTTGCACTCCACACCCCGATAATCACGGGGCTCCAGGGCCCCGGTGGAAGAATGGAGGGCAGGGAGTACGATGAAATAGCCTCAGACGTCAAGATGAGTAAGAGTAAGCCTGAGACAGCGATCTTTGTCCATGACCCACCAGAAGTCGTCGAGGAGAAAATACTTAAAGCATACTGTCCACAGCGAATCACCGAGTTGAACCCTGTGATAGAGTTGAATAAATACCTGTTATTCCAGCAAGAAGGCTTCAAGCTAGTGGTTGAAAGACCCGAGAAATACGGGGGAACCATAGTGATCGAGAGTTATAGTGACCTGGAAAGAATGTATGTGAAAGGCGAGATACACCCATTAGACTTGAAGAAGGCGACAGCAAAAGCATTGAATAGGCTCCTAGACCCTATAAGGAGACGAATAGAAAGTGATCCCATGGCAAAGGGGATCTTGGAGGAGTTGCTGAAGGCAAAGGTTACAAGGTAGAGTCGTGGATTAGTTACTAGGGAAATTAATATCATAAGCTTCTAGCTTGTGAATCTTTAAAACCCGGCTAATTAATCACAGTAGATAATGGGTGGGCCGGTAGCTCAGCCTGGAAGAGCGCCGCCCTTGCATGGCTTCCAGGCTACACCGAGGTCGAGGAAAGGCGGAGGTCCCGGGTTCAAGTCCCGGCCGGTCCACTTTTCACATCACCCTTTTAAAGGATTCTAGGGTCTCCTAGTGAACCCCTCTCCGCCGATGGGTTGGTTTTCACCATGGTTTATGGTGGTTGATTCACCGCTTGTCTTCATGCCGTTTACCCGAACCATGCCCTCATCTATCAAACTGTAGCGAACTTTGTCAGACACGGGTGGGTTCATCACGGCTCCCCCATTCCATTCTTCCCATCTGCGGGAGCCATGCTCCCCTCGGCGAAGAGCGGTCCACTAGGAGTCCTCCTCGCAACTGCTCACCGAGTTCATTGCAGTACCATCAATCACTGACCTCCTCCCCGTCTTGAAGGGGGCGAGGCTTTCAGTTGTAATAAATACCCTATAGCTTTTTGAGGAACGGGGACTAGGTGAAATTAATATTAGCCTCCATAAATCCATATAAAAACCAAGGCAATAGACAAAGGCGGGAAAAACGTCATGAACTCGTTGACTTAAACTATGATAAAAAAGATGAGATAAGTACAAGATTTATTGTCTAATTCTCTCCTCAACAACAATCATTGTAACAGTCGTTCTTATATCGGGGAATCGCCTTATCTTATTCGTAACTATCTCCCTTACCTTCTCAAGGGCGTCTGTCTCAATTTTTAATACTATATCATATGTCCCGTAAACTACATATGCCTCCTTTACCTCGGGTATTTTGAATAATTCATCGAGGACCTTGGCCTCTGTACCAATCTCGGTTTGAAGGAGGATTATTGCAGATGATTTCGCCATCTCACTCCCCATTATAATATATATGAAGAGGAATAATAAAGATTTCTTTACAGGGCTTATTAATAAGCTTTCAAATACTCCAGCTATTATGGATGCTTGGATGTATTCTTCTGCCATAATGATAGTAGAGTAGCCATCAGTGCCGAGAGCGATCTTCAAACCATGCGGGGTGAGCAAAGTGACGCCCCAATCTATTATAAGATTAGTAGATACCAGTTCGTGGCACCCATATAAAAGAGCTTGAAGATATCTGAATCCATGGTGAAATCAGCCAGCTCTATGGTGCAATACCGTTTGAATACAAGGATATATGTTCTACTATACCACGAGGATGATCCCTCAAAGAATACCGCGGCTAAAATGGTGAGGATGAACATAGCCAGAGTGATTAGTCCAAGGGAGTTGAAGTATAAGAGGCCAGTCATATTAAATCCGTTTTCAAGCAACTACCTAGGCCCATGGCTTCGTGGAGATGTAGAGGCCCGTGGAGTGCTGGTGGTGGATGCCAGCTGGAGAAAACTCACATATTCTAAATTCCATGGGTTGAGAGGCATTCATGTAAGACTACCGCCATTGCTACCGGGCAACCCAGTAAACTATGGTAAGCCATGCATGCTCTCAAGTGTGGAAGCTGTCGCGGCATCACTATATATAACCGGGTTCGCCGAGGACTATACCGAGCTATTGAATACATACAAGTGGATGGAGACGTTCCACGAGCTCAACAAGGAACTACTAAAGGCTTATGCCTCAGTTAAATCCCTTAGTGAATTAGAGTTGACAATAATCGAGTACTGGGGTAGTAATAAGCCCTGCTAAATCAAGCAGATCAAACTGGGGCGCGGCCGGGTAGTAACCCGCATTCTGTTTCAACCCCACATTCGTCTATGCGGCCCACACCGGTCGCGTGGCCCTCACCCCGGGACCGGGCCTTGCTCCGTACGGGACGGCCGTTTCAACGCCTCCACCACCGTCCTCCATGACTTAAGACCCCTGTTACCAGGGGCCACTCATTTCATCGCCACATGGTGGTGGCCGTGTCGTTTCTGTGCCGGAGCCACGGGGACTACCCGTGCCCCTTTCGGGGCCGTACTGCCACGGGGAGTGCGGAGTTTCCTCACTCCATCACGTATCCGGAGCGTTGGTGGGGCACCCGGCCGCATTTTAATCTATTCGTCTACACCCTAATTAAACTAGCTGAAAAGTGCCTCCCCGAAAAGAATAGAAATATCTCTAAGGGAATTTTCCACTGGAGTCTTTTCCACCGGCAACCTAGGGGTGGAACCTTAGGTTTCAATTAAGATCAGTTTATAAACCCCAATGGAAACCCCCACCCCTTCACTTCCACTGGAGACTATAACCTTATGATTTATTAAAATGACTAATTAAGTGATCTCATTAGTTGATCAATCATTATACAAATGCATCATTATACAAACTAAAGACTGCGATCTCTTCAATATAATTGATTAATGGAGTTTCCTCGGTATTGATTTGCAGTGGAAGTGAAGGGGTGGGGGTCCAAGACCCCCTGTTCCACCGGCATCCTACCCCTGGAACCAAAGGTTCTTCGAGTGGGAAAAAAGTAGATCCTATTGAAGATCCGTCCCACTCCAGTCGCATTCCAACCCTGGAACCAGAGGTTTATGATTGATCACCTATGGTTTTCCAGTCGCAATCATACACCAGAAGTTTCGGTTCTACCCCATTGTTTCCACTGGAAGCTTCAATATGGGAAAGCTTATATATCTTAACCTTTTGTTTCCTAAACATGGTGAAACATGTGGATTCAGCGAGAATCCTGAATATTGGCAAAAAACCGCTTGAGGATTACATTGTAGAGGTAATATTAATATTCCAGGAGGGTAGTGACAAGCTCGTGTTGAAGGGCGTCGGCCCCAATATAAGTAAGGCTGTCGACCTATACAACATGCTCGTCTCCAGGATGGGGAGTAGCATCGAACTCGTCAACGTAGGGATCGGGAGTGAGAAGGTTCGCGGTAGGATTAAACCCTATATAGTTATCGAGATCAGGAGGAAGTACTAGCGAGGCCACCTCTATTAACCATGCTGATTGAGTAAAACATGTTTAGCCTGGACCCTATGTCAGTTAGGTAGACCAATGCATCTGCTTCACCATTAATTATCTTATCTATCGATTCCTCGAGCCTTCGCGTGGCCTCAATAGATGCTAGTTCGGGGTATCTATCCCTGAGATACCCGTAGACCTCTATTCCTCTCTTAGATGGAATAAGCTTTAGCCTCTTCTTAGAGACGAATACGTAGCCATGTCTTTTAATGCTCTCAATTATCTTCGAGTAGGTGCTCGGCCTCCCAAGGCCTAGTTTCTTCATCAATGACACTAATTCACCCTCAGTGAAGAGTGGTGATTTACTTGAATCCACCACAGATATCTCTTCCACGGGGACTTCAATAGATTCCACGGTATCCAGCTCCCTATAGACTCTGATTTTCTCAAAGACGTTGAAGCCCTCCTCCACTATGTTGGTTAGCAACTCTATCTCGCCGAGTTTAAACTCATTGAAGTATACTGCGTAAATAGATTTAACGGCTTTAAACGGCTTCAGCTGGCTTGAGATGAACCGCTTGAATATTAGGTCGTAGAGTTTTAAGTGTAGTCCGGTCAAAGGTATCACGGTGTTAATCACCCCCTCAGATACAGCCTTCAGCAAGTCGTCGAGATCGTAGGGGTAGACAGGCCTTATTGCTTCATGCGTGCCCGGCGAGCCCCAGTGGCTTGGTCGCGCATAGTCCTCCAACTTCTTCCCCTCGATATACTTCATCGCGATGCCTATGCCTGTATTACTTACATAGTGGCTATCAGTCCTGTGGTAGGTTATTAGTCCAGCTTCGAATAATTGCTGAGCGATACTCATCGCTATACCAGTGTGTAGATTCAGCTTGGCGGCGTCGCTTAGGAGCTCGTCTGTTGTATACGGTGGTTTAGGCGTTATAGTAACTATCTCCCTGCCCACCCTAACCAGTTTAAGCATCTTGGCCATCTTCAACTCCCTGATTACTTCTGAATTCTTCTCCATGAAAACACTGTAGATGATGTTCAATGGTGAGCCAAGCTTAAACCGTATCTTCTTACACTTGCTTCTCACATACTCCTCGTACCTATCTATCACGAGCCCCAGGGTTGGTGTTTGAACCCTGCCTGCACCAAGGAACCTTAATCCATATATATTCTGTAACTCCTGGCTTAGCTTGAATCCAACCAGCCTATCGAGCACTCTCCTATATATCTCGCCCTCGACTAGCCGTTGGTTAATACTCCTCTTGTTGTTAATGGCTTTAAGGAACTCCTGTAGTGTTATCTCATGCAGTTCTATCCTCCATACTTTCTCATTGTAATACTTTACGGCTAAGTAGACGTCGTAGGCTATCTTCTCACCTTCGATATCTGGGTCGGTTGCTATATATACCTCATCGACCTCGCCGGCTATCTTTCTCAAAGCGGCTACAATCGTCCTTGAATCACTGTATAACCTGCTACCGCATCTTGGGCAGTGATCGCCTGTGGTGAACTGTGTCCCGCAGAGCCTGCACTTCTTTATGTACTCGTATACGGGTGTAACCCTGTTATCAGCGATGACAACACCATAGTATCCCTCCCCGCTGGTTGTTAGATCGAAGATGTGTCCACGTGTCGGCACTATGTTTAAGTGAATTATTTCCCCACCTATTTTAACAGGGATCTCGTAGACAGTTACATCGCCGAGCTTCCTGGCAACCGGTTTGCCGAAGAATCTAGCTATCGTCTTAGCCTTGGTTGGCGACTCTACTACCACTAGGATGGACCTGTAACTCATCCCAGGAGAGAAATTATTATTCCTCCTGGTCGATTCAATCGCCTTGACCTCAGAGTCCAGGTCGACGCTGGCTAGGTCTATGAACACCAGCTCCTTGTTTAAGCCCTTCAGCCTGGCTTCAAGGCCTTTTACAGTGTTGTAGAGGGTCATGTACTCAAATACTATTGAGAGCCCATGGGTCATCCTGGAGCCGTATAGCCTGCTTGTTCTACCGCTCGCCTGTATATATGTCATTATATCGGGTATTAAGGCGTAGTAGTCGCCGCCGGCTTTCACCAGGGTTAAGGTACCAATATTCATGATCTCCTTCTCGTCTAGGATAGACCTGGTTCTCTCCAGTGTTTCCTGGTAATACTGCTTTATCACCTGGTATTTTGAATAAAGCTTCTCGCTGGCCCACAGGGCCTCCTCGGGTATTTTACCAGTTAAGGTCAGCTTAACTAGTCTCATCTCGCCAGGGGTTAACGTGTAGATGAGCCTCCTTAACTCTAACACTCTGCTTCGGGCATCGTTACTGTCAACCAGTTCAAGGAGTACACGGATCATCATGCCTGGGTTGGCTAGGAGTGACTCTAGGCTGGTGGCGAAAACCGGGGATCCGATGAATACAACGTACCTTATAGCCTCTGGGGCGTCGATGCCTCTAACGCTTGACCCATAGTAGCTTGCCGAACCGGTGAGTAGGTGGAGCTCCCCCTTGATCAGCCTTGCTACATTACCCGGTGTTGCCTCCCCTATTCTGAATCCTTTACCTGCTAGAATGTTCATAGCCTTATCTAATTCCTCCTTGAGCATGTTCTTAAACGGGTGGTGTGGCGCCATATATATTATTCCTCCTGGACCCAGCTTCTCAATGATCCTGGCTAGCTCCTCATGTAGTTCGCCTGGTTTAATCAGCATGTATGCATCGGTGACGTCTCTCCCGTAGATGGTCACGCCTGATATATCAACATGGAGTAGCTCCTTAAGGATCCTGCCCATTAAGCCTTTCATACGGCCGGTGGCTGATGCAACGATGAATTGTGCGTGGCGTGTATTAGAGAGTGTTTTCTCGATGAGCGAGTCCACCTCTATGTACTCCTTTACTAATTCAGCGTACTTATCGTTGTTATTGAAGGCCTTGTTAACCATTAGCCTCCAGAGAAGGTTGATCCTCTTCTTAGCCAGCTCGATGACTTCATCACTATAGCCCAGTATCCTCAGTAGCCTCAGAACATTCTTCTCACTCCTCACTACGCTGTCAACATCGTCAGCTATCACTATATCTGGTCTACTCCTTGAAAGCAGCTCGGACTTCCTCGATAGGAAGCCGTTTGTTGCGATGAGTATGTTATACTCTCCTTTTTCAATCCTAGATAATACCTCCTCCCTCTTCTTCTTACTCATGGATGAATCATAAGCGATCAAGTTGACTCCATTAATCCCGGCCCTTTCAACCGCCTCCACTAGTCTACGGTGGATCTGGGTTAAGAGGGTTCTCGTTGGTGTTATATAGACAACTCTCTTACCTCTCCTAGCCGCGTAAAGCGAGTAAATGATCAGTAGTGTTGTCTTACCCATACCAGTTGGCGCGATCAACACAGTGTTCTCCCCGGAGACAAGCCTCTTAGCCCAGATCCTCTGAGCTCCCCATACACTAAGCCCGTTACTAGCCCTTCTGAAGAACTCCTCGAAATCACCCAGTCCACCGGATGCAATATCCCTGAGTATACTCGTTAAACCACTATTAGCACACCTGCTACAGAAACCACGTAGCTCTACTTCGCTTGACAAGATATCTCCGCCGCATACCGGGCAGAAACCCTTATATAAAGGGTTAAAAGCACCAGGCAAATCAATCCCTCACTAGATCAATGGCTTTAACAAGATGGATTTAAAAACAGGGGAGCCAGTACTACGATATCTATTTGTATTTGTGAAAATCTGGGAGTCATTCGATAGCATGCTTATAATTTAGCCAAATGGTCGCACCACCATTACGGCATCTACAAAATCACAGCACTCATACTCGTAAGAAGTAACCTACGTAGTCGTCACAAAATAATAAAATTAAAAACGTATAGAATCAATAACATGTTTGCAATGGGCCCATCCCTATTGAAATACAATGTATTAGCAAGGTTTGTTTTAAGGTTTCAAATACCAAATATAATGATGAATATCACGAGGACGAAGAACAATTAGATGAGTAGTAATGGCAATTCTTAACATTATATAAAGCGAAAAGTTTTTATAGAACCCCCTCTATTTCAAAAATCCCAGTATATAATCTAAGGAAGAGGTGGAATATATGGCGCAGCCACAAAGTGCAAACACCGTGCTAGTAGGTAAGAAGCCTGTAATGAACTATGTTATTGCAGTATTAACTCTGGTGCACCAGGGTGTAAGAGAGATATATATCAAGGCTCGTGGAAGAGCCATCAGCAAGGCGGTTGACACCGTAGAGATAGTGAAGAACAGGTTCCTGCCAGGCAAGGTCGATGTAGAAGAGATAAAGATTGGCAGCCAGACAGTGACCAACCCGCAGGGAAGGGAATCCAGGGTCAGTATCATTGAGATAAAGATAAAGGTGAAGGAGTAAACACGGTATTTTTACAGTTTTTCCTAACCCATTAACCATTCGCCAGAAACCGGCTGTAGGAGATGCCTAGGATATTCTCGGGTTCAATACTAATAGAGCCAACCGCTCTATCACTATCTAAACACATAGATCTCCTAAAGTTTCTAAGAGGCTTCATTAGCGAGATAGGGGTGCTCCACAGGCCTGGAGCAATCGACACCCGTGTATCCGGGGACATACTCACCATAGCATTATCCCCCTATACAGAGATTGTTGATTCCAGAAACATTGAAGAACCCGAGGGGTTACTGGAATACGTTAGGAGAGAAATAGGCAGAGTATACATAGCTGAAAGAGATACCTGGCTCGACTTCATCAGTATACGGGTCGACGACCTCCTGGGCTTATTAAACACGGTTAAGAACAGGGGCAGTGGATGTACTGATTCTACATGTTATGTTGTCGAGGATGCAAGCGTGGAATGTAGGAGGATCATAGTAGTTGATGAAAGACTAGTCTATCTAGCTGGATTACATGGGCACATCTTCACAGACTTCAAGGCCGAGCCCCCAGGTAGTAGTATATTCAACCACATGTATTGTGAGACAAGCAGTGGACTCCGCCCACTCATATCGGGAACCAGGGATGCGGGGGTTGTGTCCCTTAGCGTTAAAGTGCCCCCGGGTCTAGACAGCCTTATTCAATGGGCATTACTGGGACTGGTCTACCTCCAGTAATAGGTGTCCAGTATCAACTAGTGATTAAATGAGCCCGGTAACTAAGTATGGAAGGATTCACTCATAGTCCTGGGTGTCGAATAACTCATCGAGACCAGTGGTCTTCCTTCTTCTAGCCTGGAACTCCTCACTGGTCTTCTCAAGTACTATCTCGTACAAGATGGCTTCCTTCCCACCCGGCTTAGGCCTCAGTAGTCTCCCAAGCCTCTGTATGAACTGGCGTCTCGAACCGGTGCCAGAGACTATTATACCTACGTTGGCGTCAGGTATATCTAGTCCTTCATCACCTACGGTTGTAACTACCAGTATACCCTTCTCAGATCTCTTGAACTCCTCTAGTATGCGCTTCCTCTCGCTGGTGGGTACCTCACCAGTCAATAAGTATGCGTTAAGCCTCTCGCTTATTTCCCTTGCTTGATCCACATACTGAGTGAAAACTATGACCTTGCCCCCGTTCTCCAGCTCCCTCCTAGCTATCTCCACGGCTTTCTCTATCTTAGCCCTAGCCCTTGCAAGTATACTCCTCATCTGACTATGCACCCTGAGGGCTTCCCTGGCTTTTTCATTGGTTCGCGCCTCCTCTAGGACCTGTTTAAACTCCTTTCCATTCACGAGGCTATAGTACTTCCTCCTTAATTCATCATATAGTCTCCGTTCTTCACTGCTCAACTTAACCTTAATAGTCTCCACTCTGTAGCGTGCGAGGTAACCCATTGCCACTAGGTCCTGGGGTGTCTTATAGTATATAACACCCCCGAGTAATGGGAACAATTCTTCGTGTCTCCCATCCTCCCTAAACGGTGTTGCCGATAACCCCATACGGTATCCAGCTATACTATGCACGGCTATATGCTTGAACTTGTCTGCTGGGAGGTGATGTACTTCATCGACTATTAATAAATCGAAGAAGGGCGAGATATCGTTTATCTGGCGAAAGCCGCTTTGATAAGTTGTTATGGTTATTGGCGCGATCTTCTTCTCCTCGCTATAGATCAAGCCTATCATTGACTGCGGTACACTAGTGTACTCTAGTATAGCATTCCTCCACTGCACCATCTGCTCCTTAGTGTATACTATTATAAGACTACGGACAGCCCTCTCAATTATCGCGGCAACACCGATCAATGTTTTACCCGAGCCCGTGGGCAGGGCGATGACCCCGCGGTAATTGTTCTCAACCCATTTACTCAGAGCCTCCCTCTGGTAATCCCTCAAGGCTATATTTCTCAGCTCCGGCTTGACCTGGAGGCTTTTAGATGCAAGTAGCCCTAAGGGGTCTTTAACGGGGATACCAAGCTTCCTAAGGCTCTTCCCCAGTAAATCAGAGTTCAACGGGAGTATCCTGAAGACCAGGGTTGACGGAGTTTCAGAGCTCCGTTTAGCCTCTACTAGGGAGAGGATGTGCTTTAACCTGGGGTATATGGTCCTAGGTACATGTAGAATCACATATCCCCTGACATTATCCCACTCTATTAGAGGCGAGTACTCGTCGAAAGCCTTCTTTAGATCCTCTAGCGGGCCCTCGAGTTCGGCGCTGAAATCCCTGAGGAGGTTTAACACGTCTTCAACGCCATAGTTATTCCTCAACGCCTTCTCGGGGTTCAGCGAGAACAAGCGGTATCCATCCCTATACCCGATGTAATCAGAGATCTTGAGTAGCTCTCTAAACTCGTCTTCTTCAAGCCACCTCTTTACCTTAAAGTAAACCAATTCACTCACCTGTAAGCACTAGTATATCCTCGTATTCCACGGGCTCGTAGTCCGTTAACACCGGCTTATCCATGCATGTCATATAGAATACCCCAAGGGCGTATGTCTTATCAGTATAGAACTCAGCGGCTCCCCCAAGACTCCTAACCACCTTAGAGTAGTTTAATAAACGGGTGACATACTCGTCTACAACAGTGTCTAAGCCGAGTTTCACCGAGACCCCGAGAAGCCTGACCACTACTTCTTCACCCGTGTTCTCCAGGTGTAGGTATATACATATTCTTCTCTCACCACATGGCCCACACGTTCTGATGTACTCGTAGCCCATTGCCACGGCGTCGTCTAGTATCCTTGAGAGGTGTTCTAGGCTAGTGATCAATGCTAGTTTTTCATCTAGCTTGAACACGGGTTGTTAACCACCTCTATGAATGGTCGTCGCGTGGGTTTTACATCACTTTAATCAGCTCTTAAAACCCTCTTCATCCCGTTGAGTCATTATTATTTTTATATTCCTTATTTAAAGATAAATAACTAAGACTTATTTAATCATGGGAGGTCAGGTATGATTAGGGTTAAAGGTGGCAGGGTACTAGTTGTAAAGCGCCCCAGCGAGTCCGAAGTGAAGGCTTTCGCTGATAAGCTGATGGCAGCCCACTCGAAGAGTAAGGCCGATAGAACCAAGATGAGGCTTATGGCTAGTGAAGTACTTAGATTGCTCAAGCCTAATTTATCTTACAAGGACCTATATGAGATAACCGGTATCCCTGAGTCCGTGCTCTGCAG
Organism: Desulfurococcus sp.; assembly: GCF_038881575.1. Taxonomy (GTDB): domain Archaea; phylum Thermoproteota; class Thermoprotei_A; order Sulfolobales; family Desulfurococcaceae; genus Desulfurococcus. The sequence goes on from NZ_JAVZPN010000007.1 coordinate 96,806, forward strand.
GTATGTGAGGGGCTCTATAATCCCTGGCTTCGAGCAGGCAGCCTTCATACTCTCAAAGATATCTCTCTCAATAGACTTAAGCTACCTGCTCAGAGACCTTGTGGAGAAGGAGAAGAGCCCTATAATAGACTTGCTGAGAGTCCTTAAAGACCCCTATGTGGCTAGACTACTCTCCATAATATTGATCCTGGAGTTAACAGGTAAAGAAGTCACAAAGATCATAGCTACAGCCGAAGCAGTGCTCCCACTAGCCACAATGCTTTCACTAGAGTTCAACGCACCCATAGTTCTAGTCAAGAGGAAGAGTTATCCGGGTATTCAATACTATAGTACTTCATTCATGAAGAGCCCGAAGGATATAGAGACCCTCTATCTTGACAGGGATTTACTGAGTAGAAAAGATAAGCTATTGATATTATCCGATGTAGTGTACTCTGGTAGAACACTGGAGGCGGTATTGGAGCTGGTTTCCAAGTCGAGGGCTGAGATCACTGATGTAATAGTAGTACTCGGCTTAGGCGAGATTTGGAGGGAGCGCCTCGAAGAGTATAATATAAAGGTACTTACGATAATCCCATTTACCATGTAACCATGATACGAAGATTTAAATAGTGTATATATCTTTAAACATCATTCCGTGTCCAGGACTTAACGGGGGAAAGACATAGTTATAAGCATGTATTAGATCAAGATATAACTTAGGTGATTCGGAATGCCGGCAACGATAGAAGAGACAGTTAAAGTAGACTCAAAGGGCAGGATAACCATACCAATAGCTGTGAGGGAGCTCTTCGATATAAGGGAGGGAATG
>NZ_JAVZPN010000007.1:97715-114384 GCF_038881575.1 Desulfurococcus sp.
AGATCAAGATATAACTTAGGTGATTCGGAATGCCGGCAACGATAGAAGAGACAGTTAAAGTAGACTCAAAGGGCAGGATAACCATACCAATAGCTGTGAGGGAGCTCTTCGATATAAGGGAGGGAATGTACATGCTGATCATAGCTGATAAGGAATCACGGGAGATAAAACTAGTCCCGCTGCCTGTGGCAGCCAGGCTAGCTAAGCTAAAACTACTTGTCGAGGATAGGACAGGCGTCCTTGCTGAGTTAACCAGGTTTATTGCAAGCCATAACGTTGACATAGTGTCAACTAAGTGTGTTGTGTTGAAGCGCGAGGAGCTTGGAGAATGCGAGATGATTATTGATATAAGTAAAACTGGTTGGAGCGATCCATCCATAATAATAGAGAACCTTAAGAAGCTAGAGCCAGTTAAAAACGTTGAGCTAGCACAGCTAAACATTTAAACCTGGGCCTGCCCTAATGGTTCCCAGCGTAATCAGAATAGGATGTTGTGGATTCCCGGTGTCAAGGAAAAGATACGTTAAGGAATTCAATGTGGTTGAACTCCAGAATACTTTTTACAATCTACCATCCATAGAATGGTGTAGGATGCTCCATGAATCCCTTCCACAGGGCTTCGAGATAACTATTAAGGCGTGGCAGGCAGTAACACACCCACCAACCTCGCCGACATGGAGGAGAATGAGGAGTAAGCCTAGGGGAGAGCTCTCAAACTACGGGTACTTGAAATATACTAGGGAGAATATTGATGCCCTAACAGAGATCGTTGAAAGGGCTAGAATACTTGGAGCCGGGGTAATAGTTTTTCAGACACCCTCGAGCATGCCTTGCGACAAGGAGAGCCTTGAAAACGTTGATCGCTTCTTTAAAGAGGCAGTTAATATTGCCGGCAGGGATGTGAAGCTCGGATGGGAGCCCAGGGGAGAATGCGGTAGACGAAGAGAGGTTTTAGAGTTGATCAGGGAGAACGAGTTAATACATGTTGTAGACCCATTCAAAGCAATGCCGGTAAGCCTGCCTGGTGGAGTAGCATATTTCAGGCTCCACGGGATCGGAGGAGAAGTTAACTACAGGTATAGGTATAGTGATGGAGACCTCATGGAGCTCTATAAGTTGATCACTAAGCTGAATCCCCGCGTAACATATGTTATGTTCAACAATGTATACATGTTCGAGGATGCTTTAAGGTTCAAGAAACTTGTTGAATCAATGAAAACATGATGAACGCCCTATCCGGGCGACCGTTTAAACGGGATGAGCATTAACGAACCCTGTCTGACCCAGTGCACAGCTAATCGTTAACCATCCTTAACCATTGCCGGGGCTTGTTTTCACACTAGCTGAAACGTATTTGAGCAGGGATATTTTCCTACTTAACTCGGCCTCCAGCCTATAAACCTCCGTGCTTGTGAGACAATTTCTTAAAGCACTGCCAGGCAGTATCCATGTCGCAGGGTTTATCCTGCCCCATACCACTTTAGCGAGTATCCTGCTCCCTCTCCTCACCACGTATATAAGCTCGTTGCCAACCTCTATAACCGGGGTTCTGGCCACTATATTTTGCACTGGTAGGATAGCCCACGCTTCTACACATATTGTTTTAAATAATGGGGCAGCCTCGTTTAAGGCTGATATAATATTCCTCACCGAATCATCGGCTTCCTCTAGTTTAAACCTGTAAACAGCCCTCACCGAGTCCGGGGTTAGAATAGTTGTTGCAAACCCCCTGCTTCTAAAGTACTTCTCCAGCCTTGTAACCCTTCCGATTTCGCAGACAACATCTACTAGTACCGTGGCTACCGTGCTCATTGAACCACCTTTCTCAAAGTTATGAATCAGCCGGGGACAACTTCTTCACTGCTTCAGGGCTAGATTGCTCATCACTATTATAGTATAGATTCAACACAGGCTTAAATCCTGTATACCTGGAGGCATTTGTTGAGTCAGAAACACGGACCTTCTTCACTAATCCGTGAAGTGGCGATTCATCATCTTTAATAACGTAAGGTTATTAAGGATTAATATGCTTTAGTAACACGGCTTAGAGGTGATAGCAGTGTCCACGCCGTTTTCAAGGAAAACAATGATATTGATACAGGCGATCTCCATATTATTGTTTGCACTAGTCTCAGCCGCCATCCCTAACTATGCTTTCATAATATTCCTATTATACTTCTTAGTGTTCATGTTTCTCGCTATGAGGGCTACTACGAGAACCATGAAGATCCCTCCAAGAAATGAATTAGGTTCACCATTATTCAAGGAGCTCAACGCCCTCCAAGTAATGTTATCCGATAAAATGTTCCAGGCTGAGATGAATAGGCAGATGAAGCTTATGTTTGTAAACCTCGGACTAGTGTTCCTCTTATTCATCCTACTCCCGGTATATAATAGCTACATATGGCCCTTCATTAGCGGGGCCTTAGGGTTGACCGGCGAGTCTATCCTAGTAAACTTCACACGGTTTCTAGGGCTATACCTATTCTTCATAGGTGTTATGCAGGGCATGCGATACATGCTTATACGTGGACAGTCTTCAACGCCACCGGTTATCCCTGCTAGAGTGTTCGCAGTATATAAGAAAGGCGTGGTATTGGATGAAAGGCAATTCGTAAAGTTCACAGAGGATATATGCTTTAGAGTCGACCACGATAGGAAATTCGTAGAACTCGTGAACACCAAGGGTAACACTGTTTTAACCAGACTATACACTCTTGAGGTTGGAAAGCTCACCGAGAAACTAAGGGAGGCAGGTGTAAATGAGTGTAAACAATAGGCATAAATGTGTGGTTTGTGGAAGAATATTCCCGAGGGGACAGGGCATAGTAATCAATAAGGAGGGTGTTGTCTTGGAATTCCATAGCTCCAAGTGTGCATCCAAGTTCTTCAGTATGTTACTGGAGAGAATACCGTTCGAAGAGGTATCACCATATATTAGGAAACTCATTAATGAATTCAATGAGTTAAACGAGCAGAAGGCAAGGGCCAGGGCTAAGAAGATATAGTTTGAAAACTATATATTCTCCATTATACAGTGGAGATAATTGGATGAGGATCACTTGCCCCCAAGCGACCTTGGATAGGGATGAAGAAATTACCGCGGACTGACAGTCTTGATCGAATCCCCCAGGCTTATTTCGCTTAATATCTGTTAAGCCGTAATAGCGCTATCCCAGAGGCCTTATGCTTTATATGGTGCAATAATAAATATCTTAAACTAGGTGAGGTAGCCCTCGATCACTGAGCTAGGTGATGAGGGCAGGGTTTAGCCGAGGTTTTAACATTTCGCATGCGTGCCAACCTTCTCCCTGATCCTCTCCAATGCTTCATCGCTTAGCCCGATATTGTCCAATACCTCCAGTGCCTTCCTAAATGCCTCGTCATCGCTTGATGCCTCAACGTTGACTACTATATTCGTGCCTTTGACACATAACCTATAGCGTTGCTCGTTTAGTAAACTATATTTCTCTAGTATGATTAGGTCTCTGGATGAAACCATCTTAAGCCCCCTGGATCTCATTAAGGGTTTTCCTGAGTATAGAGTATGTTTCTTGGAGACTTATGGGAAGGGTCTTGACCCCGGCTATCACACCCATGAAATTTGTATCACCGACCCAGCGGGGTACTACGTGTATGTGTATGTGTCCAGGTACCCCAGCCCCGGCGACCCTGCCGATATTGACTCCAATATTGAAGCCGTCCGGGTTGAATGCCTTCCTAATAATCTTCATTGATAGCTTAACTAGTTTAACCATCTCTAGTAAGGCTTCATCGGGGAGATCTTCGAGGCTTCCTACGTGGTCGTATGGAGCGATCATTACATGGCCGGAGTTATAGGGGTATGCATTCAATACTATGAATGAGTATACGCCTCTATAGACTATGAGTGCTTCATCATCGTTCATGGACTTCAACCGGCAGAAAAGGCATTCACCAACCTCCTTCTCCCCACTGTTGAACCGCTTAATATACTCGTACCTCCATGGATTCCAGAGGATCCTCATCTAGCAGAACCCTTCGAGGTGCTTCATTATCCCTTATAGACACCAGCTTTAAAAACATATGTATCCTTATCCACCGGGTTAGGGACATCCCAGCAACAGGAGAGCACAGAGTCCTAAACCACTTGTTTTTAAGTAATTTATTGAATCATAAAACTAGTGGTTTCAGAAACGTTTTCCAGGTGTTTCACTATGGGTGAGACCCCGGTAGAGAAATACAGGGCTATTAGTCCAGCCGAGTTCTTCTACAAGTACCGTGAGATAGCTGGATTCTCCAATCCAGCTAGAGCTATTTATCAGACTATCAGAGAGCTAGTTGAGAACGCCCTCGACGCCACGGATGCGCATGGCATAATGCCTGATATAAAGATCTCTATTAGGAAGGTGGATGAGATACAAGAATTCTATAGGATCACTGTTGAAGACAATGGTATAGGGATACCTCCAGATGTAGTCCCAGATGCCTTCGGCAGGGTGTTATTCAGTAGTAAATATGTGTTAAGGCAGACACGTGGAATGTATGGACTTGGAGTGAAGATGGCTGTCCTCTATGGGCAGATGACCACTGGGAGACCTGTAGAGGTGATCACAAGTAAACCGGGTTTTAAGAGGATATACTACTTCAAGCTCAGAATAGATGTTAATAGAAATGAGCCGGTGATAATTGAAAGAGGCTCCTGGAGGAAGAACAGAGAGTGGCATGGAACCATAGTATCCATAACCATAGAGGGGGATTGGAGTAGGGCGAAGCCAAAGATTAAGGAATACTTGTTTAAGACGGCTATAGTGACTCCCTATGCCAACATAGTGGCGTTGACCCCTGATGACGAGATAATATACTATCCGAGGATAATAGATAAAATACCTAGGCCACCTCTCGAGGTCAAGCCGCATCCCCACGGCGTAGACCTCGAGCTCCTGAAGCAGATTATTTCGAGCCATAACTACACTAGTGTCGAGGAACTACTTATCAAGGGATTCCAGAGCATTGGGGATGCAACAGCTAAAAGCATCCTGCAGCAGGCCGGGATAGACCCTGGTAAACTCGTCTCAGAGCTCTCGGATAACGAGTTGCTATCGCTGGTTAACACGCTTAAGTCCATGAAGGATATCAGGGCTCCCTCGATAAAGGCTATTTCACCTCTTGGAAGCGATGTAATTATAGCTGGCTTGAAACGTGTATTCCAACCCGAGTTCGTCTATGCTGTCTCAAGACGTCCACAGGCATATCAGGGACACCCCTTCATCGTCGAGGCAGGTATAGCCTATGGTGGTAAGACGCCGATGAGCGATGATGATAAGCCAATAATACTTAGATATGCGAATAAGATACCATTGCTCTACGATGAGGGAAGCGATGTCACAACGATGGTTGTCAAGGAGGATATAAGCTGGGACCACTACATGGTCAGCTTCCCAGCCCCCATAGCAATACTTGTACATGTGTGCAGTACAAAAATACCCTTCAAGGGTGTTGGGAAGGAGAGCATAGCAGATGTCCCCGAGGTTAGGAAGGAGATAAAGCTAGTACTCATGGACGTGCTCAGAGAGCTTAAGAAATATCTTTCAAAGAAGGCTAAAGAAGAGGAGTTGAAGAAAAGGGCTGAGCATCTGGCAAAATATATCCCGGAGGTGGCTAGAGGGCTCTCGGTGATAGTAGCGAATGGTAGTAAAGACTTCGAGGTGAAGCTGGTTCAAAAGCTGGTCTCAATAATATCTAAGCGTACAGGTATACCTGTACCCGAGATACAGCAGGTACTTGAATCAGTTAGAATAGGGGCTTAGGTGATTGTATAATGGTGTCAGCAATCGATCTTGAGGCGAGGAAGAAGGCTGCTGAGTTAATGAGAAAAATATTCATGAATATAGTAAGTGAGATAGAAAGGGAAGGACGCCCAGTACTCGTGATGCCTAAGAGAACCCTCTCCAACACCATCTACGACTATAAGAATAAGCTCCTCCTGCTCGGCCCTGAGACATCGAAGAGAAGCTTCACGGATGTCAATGAAGCAAGGAAGTTCATGCAAACGGTTCTCATGGCCTCGATAATTTATGATTCACTAGTTAACAACGAGTACCCCACTATCCGTGACCTCTACTACAGGGGGAAGCATAGTATAAGCTATAGGAGCGGAGGGAAGGAGGTCCATGAAAACACGTGGGATGAGCAGAAGGAGTCGGATGGAGTGATAAGGGATCTAGAGGTATATCTCAACGTCTTAAGGGAGGAACTCCTCATACTCAGCAAGGAGAAGGGTAAGGTTGTAGGAAACCTCGTTATAAGGAGTGGTGATGACGTGATAGATTTAAGCCGTATGGGGCATGGTGCGTACTCAATTGAGCCTACCCCCGACCTAATAGAGTTCAAGGATGTTGACGCAGAGTATATCCTAGTAGTTGAGAAGGATGCGGTTTTCCAGCAGTTACATAGGTATGGCTTCTGGAAGAAGCATAAGGCTATATTGATCACTAGTGCGGGCCAGCCTGACAGGGCTACAAGACGTTTCCTGAGAAGGCTCAGCGATGAGTATAATCTACCAGTGTACATCCTAGCCGACAGCGACCCCTATGGGTTTTACATATATAGCGTCTTCAAGATAGGTAGTATAACACTGTCATATGAAAGCGAGAGGCTTGCAACACCCAGGGCTAAATTCATAGGGGTCATGATGACCGATGTCTTCGGGGATGACATCTTCAGGGAGATACTCAGGGACAAGGATTCCAGGAGCAGGTTAAACTCCATTGTTAAGGGGCTAGATAAGCTGGGTAAGAAGAAGCCCTACCTCTCAGAGGCAGAGAGAAGGAACTATATAATCAAGGCTAAGCAGCGAGATCTAGAGAGAGCGGTAGAGCTAGTGGGCTACGATATAGCGGATGTATGCCTTGACAACACAGAGTTGAAGAGCAAGCTGAAGAAGAAAGAAGGATTAACAGGCTACCCATGGTTCCAGACACCGGAATGGATCAGAGAGCTCTGCATATTCTTCAGAACACTGAGCAAGCTTGAAATAGAGGCGATGGCGAGCAAGGGATTGAAATTCCTAGCTGACCATTATATTCCAGAGAAAATATCCAGCGGGGACTGGATAGATTAGGGGTTTAGGTTTCATCGTGGTTTATGATGGTTGATTTCGCTGCTAGCCTCATCACCCATTGTCTTCTCTCCACGCTGCCTACGGGAGCCTGCCTCTCCTCGGGTGAATAGGCTGTTTCATTAAGCGGTTTCTCCCCCTTGCAACTGCTCACCAAGTTCATGGTGATGCCCTCAATATAGGTAATGGCTGAAAAACTATAAGTTATTGCATACATATAACACCAGCATACCTCGATATCAACAACTATAAATCTACATAAAAACGAAATATCGTCAAGAGGCATTGTTCTCGGGGCTATTTGCTTGAACCAACCTTCTCCCGCTCTGGAGAACAGGATTTTCAGTTGTAATTGTATTCAGTTGAGACAGGTTTTATCATCCTTTTAGTCAATCCCGTGGTTTCATCACTGTTGATTTTTAATCTTCATAGACCTATTAATAGATTTAAATAACTTGGGGGTGGTTTCCATGGGTTACTGGGTTTTAAAGTGTAGGGAGTGCGGTATCGAGTGGAAACTACATGTTAGTTTTCCATTGAAGAAGGAGTTTAAGCAGTTATATCACTACTGCCCTAACTGTGGGAGGAATACTTTCCACGAGATACTTGTTTACGTTGAGGAGTAGGATGCGGGGAAAAACTATTGTTTATACGAGAATAGGGGTCTGGATGCAACGCTAACTGGGAGAGTCATCTCTACCCTGGGATACCCCTTGACTTCTTCCTCGAGTAGCTTTATGAATTCCTCCAGCCTCATAACCCGTTGATCATTGCTTCTCCTCACTCTGACGTTGATGGTTCCAGTACTAACTTCTCTCTCACCCACCACTATTATGTATGGTATCCATTCTTTTCCGGCATCCCGTATCTTCTTCCCAAGGGTTTCATCCCTGTCGTCAACGTCTACCCTGAATCCATGTGAGAGTATCTCGCCGGCTATTTTGAAGGCATATTCGTTATACTCTTTTGAAACAGGCACTATTCTTACTTGAACCGGGCTCATCCAGGTTGGTATGTACGGGGTTTGACCGCTTGCCTCTATTAATGCCGCAGTATCCAATACCATGTAGATATATCTCTCAACACCGCCCAGCAATGCGGTATGTATTATGACTGGGTGGTGTTTCTCCCCCTTCTCATCTACGTAGACTATATTAAACCTCCTACCGTTCCCCACGTCTATCTGGAAGGTTGCTATCTCCCTCGGCCTCTTCAGGTTGTCTATTATATGGTATTCAACGTTGAGTACCCAGTAATATATCCCTGATGGTATCACCGCGAGGAGGACAGGATATTTCTCCCTCTTAACGAACTCCACTAGTTTATCCCTATACTTCTCCAGGAATTCATTGGTTATATTGTATAGTGCCACATAGCTTCTCCCAGCCTTCCCAGCCTCCTCCTGTATCTTGGCTTGAACCCTCATAGATACGTCGATCGCTTCACCTATGTTCCTGGTTAAGATATGGAGGTCTGGCATGTAGAACTTTCTCAGCCTGAAACATAGGGCTAGTTCACCGCGTTGCTCAAGCCTGTAACTGTCGGCTACCTCGAACACGCCGAAGGGGAGGTCCTTATAGCTTATAACCCAGTCCCTGAGCATCGCGAACTGTTGATGGCATGCAGCATACCTGAGAACAAAGCGGTCTTCATCCAACTGGACCTCATATAATCTATCACCGAATAGGACAGCATGCTCATACACGGGTTTCTCCTTAAGGTTGAACATATTGCTACCCATGACTTTGAAGACCGGTATACCTAGGCTCTGGGCAACTATCCATGAGTACCTCATTACAGCCTCCATTATTGCAGCTGCATAGGGTCCATACCTCATGTGTCCATGGTCGCTCATCGGCTCCCATTCGAACCCGAACTTCCTACAGTACTCGTTTACCCTATTCTCGCCACCGGTGAGTTCTTTGCCGAATACCTCCTTATCCACGAGGATCTTTAACTCCGGGTAGTTGGTGTAGTCGAAGCTTGATGGATCGTGCAAGCTACCATCAGGAGTCATAATGTAGAACTTCTTCTCGATCATCCTCTTCACGGCAGTCTCAGACTTCTTAATGGTCTTCGAGAGCTCGCTTAACGGGTGTCCATAGCATTCAAGAGTAAAGGACTTGTACCATCCAAACGGGGCCTTATATACTTGTAAACCGGTGTTCTTCAACGCGGTGTAGAAGATGTTGAGTATTTTTACAGCCTCGAATGGCGGGGCGAGATCCGGTGAGAGATGTGCGTAGGGATATAGTAGTATTGAGGATGCCTTAACCTGATTGAATACGTTGATCACCTCGTCGACGGCACTGGATATTATGGATTCATCATCACCCCTCTCAATACTAGTGAAGACCACCAACACGTTTTCAAGAATGGGGGTCTTTCCGCCGTCTTCCAAGGGCTCTGGTTCCTCTACAGCTGGCTTAACAACACTATAGCTAAATCTACGCGCATGAACAAGTAGCATCCTCAATGTGGACACCTTTTATCTAAGTGTTTATCTAGGAGGATATTAAAATATGTATTTAATATATTGATTTACCATTATATACAGAAGGTTATGTGACCACGTTATCCTATATTAGGCTAGAAAACAATAATTTAGAAAAGGTGCTGGATTCATGAGTGAGGAGAAGGAAACCGTAAAGGAGCGTTCCTCGGGCTTCATCTCTGTGAGGGATATACCTGGCGTAGGATCCAGTATAGCTGATAAACTAGAGGCAGCTGGATACTTATCGGCCTGGAGCATTGTTGTTGCACGCGCGGAGGAGTTGGCTGAGAAAACCGGACTACCAGTTCTCACTGTTCAGAAGATCATTGAGAGTGCACGGAAGATGCTGGGTATAACGTTTAAGACTGCTAGGGAGGTTAAACAAGAGAGATTGAATATCGGGAAGATCACGACGGGGAGTAAGAGCCTTGATGAACTACTCGGTGGGGGAGTCGAGACGAAAACCATCACAGAGTTCTTTGGTGAATATGGATCCGGGAAGACGCAGATTTGCCACCAATTGAGTGTAAATGTCCAATTAACCCCTGAGAAAGGCGGCCTCAATGGTAGGGCTGTCTACATTGATACAGAGGGTACATTCCGCTGGGAGAGGATAGAGGCGATGGCAAGGGCCATCGGCTTAGACCCCGATAAAGTCATGGATAATATATATTATATGAGAGCATACAACAGCGATCACCAGATAGCTATAGTGGACGAATTATTTACATTTGTGCCGAAGAATGATGTCAGGCTAGTTGTACTTGACAGCGTTACAAGCCACTTCAGGGCTGAGTACCCTGGTAGAGAACACTTGGCCGAACGCCAGCAGAAGTTAAACTCCCACCTACACCAGTTAATGAGGCTGGCTGAAGCATACAATGTTGCTGTAGTTGTGACAAACCAGGTAATGGCTAGGCCGGATGTATTCTACGGTGACCCAACAACAGCTGTAGGAGGACATGTCTTAGCTCATACACCTGGGGTAAGGGTTCAGCTAAGGAAGTCTAAGGGCAATAAGAGAATTGCAAGAGTAGTTGATGCTCCTCACTTGCCAGAGGGGGAAGTAGTATTCGTGATAACTGAGGAGGGCATCAGGGACTCCGAGGAAGAGTAAGAGTATGTGCGATCTGTGATCTAATACACTGTCTTTTAACAATTATTGCTGGATGAATCAACCCTGGGTTGATTATGCTACAGGATGAGCTCGAGTAATCTAAGGATAGGGGCATCCCCGACGAGAAGAAATATTATGGTTCCGAGGAACAGTGGGATTATGTAGGGTATCCCGTATGAGACCCATACATATGTCGTATCAGGAACCACGTCGCTTTCGATAAGCCTTTTAAACATCTCCCTATATGCCCTGGGATCTTCTTCTTCGACATCATAATGTAGTCTATAAGTGGTTTTCACACCGTTATCCTTTAACTCTATGAGTGTTAATGGATAGTAGAACTCTGTCGCCAAGTATTCATTCAGCCTCATTGGTTTAGCTATGAATGGATAGATAAACCTGTATTTCAAAGGCACCTCCTTTAACAAGCTCCTATACCTGATTAGGGTGTAGACTCCGTATAGTAGTGAGACCAGCACTATGGATAAAGTAGAGTATACCGTGATCGAGAGCGATGGAGGTAGTAGTGACCCTGGTAGAAGGCTTGAATGAGGTGGCACAGGGTATAATAGGGCTAGTGAGAATACAACGTAGACATCTCCCTCACCCATTAATCCGGCTAGATACATTGCTATGAATAAAGCTGGAACCATGAATGAGAATGCGAGGTATAGTGGAGGGGGTTTATACATATAGATGGTTAGGGAGCAGAACACTATGGAGCCACCGGTGAATACGTAGACTAGGTTATCACTTATCTCGCGTCTCCTGTAATCCTGTATAGAGAACACGAGTAAAAAGCCGAGGACATAGATTATTTTAATAGCCTCTACTAAGTTGGATAACTCGTACTGCATAGTCAATCACTAGTATCCTCCGGCCTTCTCCCCACCTTAAGCATGGTGTCTTTCAGCCACGATCCTCCATTATCTTCTTCAGGTTCTCCTCGAAGGGGGGATATACAATTCCTTTCTCAGTTATTATGGCTGTCACGAGGTCTGGATCGGTTATGTCGAATGCGTAGTTTAACGCGTTTACTTCTTCAACCGTTATAAGCTTATCCAATACATATTTCACCTCCCTTGGATTCCTCTCCTCTATCACCACATCATTAATGCTACTCGACAAGTCTATTGTACTAGTGGGTGCTGCAACGTAGAATGGTATATTGTTCCTTTTCGCGGCCAGGGCTATCATATACGTGCCTATCTTATTAACCACATACCCCTCCTTCGTTACTCTGTCTGCCCCCACTATTACAGCGTCTACTAGCCCTCTCCTGATGACGTAGCCAGCCATGTTATCGGTTATTAATGTAACCGGTATACCCTCCTTCCAGAGCTCCCACACCGTTAACCTAGCTCCCTGTAGCATGGGGCGGGTTTCAGTAGCTATAACCTTTATCTTCTTGCCCTTATACCATGCAACCCTCATAACTGCTTCAGCTGTCCCGAAGGCAGATGTGGCTAGTGCTCCGGCGTTGCAGTGTGTTAGTATAGTGGCGCCATCCGGTATTAGCTCGGCGCCGTACTCGCCGATCCTTATATTAGACTCTATATCCTCCCACATTACTTTAAGGGCTTCATCCAGGATCCTCTTAGCTATCTCGCTTGGTGAAGTATTTTTCTCCACGTTTTCTTCAAGCATCTTCCTCAACCTATTTAATGCATAGAATAGATTGTGTGCTGTGGGACGGGTTCTCCACAACGTATCTATGGCTTTCCCCACACTTATAGCGAAGTCTTCTAGAGGTAGACCACTTACTTCAACAGCATAGCTTCCAACCGCTAGGGCAGCAGCGACACCTATTGCCGGCGCCCCCCTTATCTCCATCTCGATGATTGCCTTGGCAACTCTCTCAGGGCTGTTGCTGCAGTAGACCTCTTCTTTAAATGGGAGTTTAAGGGTGTTCACCCAGCATACAGCGTTGGATTCTTTATCGTACCATACAGCCCTTATTTTAAGTGGGTAGGGTGTGTCCATTGTCAAGTCACATCACCTAATTCAGATAACACGATATCTTAAGCTTAAATTATAACCTTGAAACCCGATACTAATGCTTGATACAGCAAGGTGTTTAAGTTGAGTAAAGTGAATGGTTTCGAAGTAGTCTTCAATGATGAGGCGTGTACGGCGTCGACAAGCGATCAAAGAGTAGTCAACATGCTTGAGGAGAGATGGATCGGTAAGAAACGAGGCAGAGAGCTTATCCTGGAGCTCGTCGAGGTCGCTTACTTAATCCTTGAGGGAAGGGCTAGTGTGAAGACCATGAATGGCAAGTATATTCGAAGCCTTAACGAGCTTATGCAACATGAATACAAGTGCTTCAAGGACTTCTTCTGGCCCCAGTTACTCGTCTACAAGGATTTAAGGGATAGAGGTAGGAGGGTGAGGGTAGTAGATCAGGAGAGGTTTCTCATTAAAGATAAGTCAGGTGATTTAAGGCTGGTACTGGTTCTCGAGGAGAAGAAGATGAGAGGTATAACGGATATAATGAGGGAGGTGGAGAACGCTAGAAACAATAGTCTTCAACTAGTTTTAGCAATAGTTAGCCTCCAGGGAGATATAACATACTATGAGGCAAACAAGATAACATTGGAGGTGGTTTAAACGGTGAGTGAGGAAGATGTATTGAACCCCCCGAGGGGGATGAGGGATCTAACAGGTGTCGATGCTGAGTTACACGAGTACATGGTTGAATTATTTAAGGAGACAGCTAGGCAAAACGGATTCAAGCCTATTATAACGCCTACGGTAGAGTACTTTAGGTTATTCGAGAAGAAGAGCGGCGAAGAGATAAAGAGGTCTATGTACGTTTTCCAGGATAAAGCCGGTAGAACACTCGCGTTAAGACCCGAGGTCACGGCAAGCGTTGTTAGAGCGTATCTTAAGGAGATGAGGTCTCAGCCTAAACCCATTAGGCTATACTATGTAGCCCAGTGCTTTAGATACGAGGAGCCGCAGAAAGCAAGGTACAGGGAGTTCTGGCAGGGGGGATTAGAGATCATAGGCGACCCTGATATAAACGCTGATGTCTCAGCCGCTTTCACGGCCAGTAGCTTCCTGGAAGAGCTTGGTGTGAAACACTACTATGTAGTAGGCAATGTAGCAACCTACAGGGTCATCATGGATAGAATAGGTATCCCGGAGGAAACACAGGACCTGGTGTTACACTTAATCGATAAGGACAGGGTTAGCGAAGCCCTTCAGGTGCTCAGGGATAAAACTAGCAGGGAGGACATCGTTGAATTATTCGGGAGGCTCCTGAATAGCGGGATAGATGAAGCATTAAGCGTTATAATGGACTTCAGGGAGCTGGGCGAGGGATATTCTATCATAGAATCCGAGCTGACTAAGACAAGGGAGTTCATAGAGTTGTTGAATCAAATGGGGTTTAACGCTGCATACGAGCCTAAGCTGGTTAGGGGGCTGGCCTACTACACCGGGTTGATCTTCGAGTACAAGACAAGTGGTGGATTAAGTGTGAGCATTGGTGGGGGCGGTAGATACGATGGATTAACCAGGGTGTACGGGGGAGAATACGAGTATTCTACCGGTTTAGCACTTGGACTGGATAGAATTATGCTGCTACTGGACCCCAGTAAGATACTTCCCAGTAAAACCACCGTGCTCATCTCAATACTAGAGGGTGTTCCACTTAAAGCCGGGTATGAACTAGTGAGGCGAATCAGGGTTGAAGGAGTTGAAGTAATCCCGTATAGAGCACGCTCGTTATCCAAGGCGCTGAGCCTGGCGAACAGGATTAACGCTGGATTAGTAGTGATAATTGGTAGGAGAGAGTATGAGTCAGGCTCTATAACAGTAAAGAATATGAGCACAGGTGAGCAGAAATACATGGGGTTAAACGACATCGATGCATTCTTGGATTACATCAAGGGCGCCGGGATGCAGCAGCCCCGGGATGATGCGGGCTAGGCATGTTTTACCCGTGTTTATTAACCCATTTACGTAAACCATAATGATAGAGTTGTAAAAAGGTGCATTTCTATGACTAGGGTAAGTCTTGAGAAGATAAGCGAGTATGAGTGGAAGATACCTAGGAAGTATAAGCCCTGTATGAAGACTGATGCTGTGGTCTTCGCGGATGAGTACCTGCTCGATAAAATGGAGAGCGATTTAACTTTAGAGCAAGCGGCGAATGTTGCATGCCTGCCAGGTATAAGGCTATACTCGTACGTGATGCCCGATGGACACCAGGGCTACGGGTTCCCAATAGGAGGAGTAGCCGGCTTCGATGTCGAGGAAGGGGTGATAAGTCCTGGGGGAGTTGGATATGATATTAACTGCGGGGTAAGAGTATTAAGGACCGAGTTAGATATGAATGATGTCAAACCCCGCTTAAAAGACCTCGTTGAAGCGTTATTTAGGAATATACCAAGCGGCGTCGGCTCCACGGGGCATTTAAGGCTGAGCTTTAACGAGCTCGACGACGTGTTGAATAGGGGTGTTGAATGGGCTGTAGAAGCCGGGTTCGGGTGGAAGAGGGATTTAGAACACATCGAAGAAAACGGTAGGATGAAGAGCGCTGATGCCAGTAAGGTGAGTAAGGTAGCCAAGGAGAGAGGCCATGAACAACTAGGTACACTTGGCGCGGGCAACCACTTCCTCGAGATACAAGTGGTTGAGGAGATATATGATCCCGAGGCCGCTAAGGTGATGGGTATAACGAGGATAGGGCAGGTCACATTAATGATCCATACTGGTAGCAGGGGCCTTGGGCATCAAGTGGCAAGTGATTACTTAATGATAATGGAGAGGGCGATGAGGAAGTATGGTATACAGGTACCTGATAGAGAGCTTGCAGCACTACCATTTCAATCCAATGAGGCACAGGACTACTTTAAAGCCATGTCAGCCGCAGCTAACTTCGCCTGGGCTAACAGGCAGATTATAACGCATTGGACAAGGGAGAGCTTTAAGCAAGTGTTCAAGAAGGATCCAGAGGCTCTTGGAATAGAAATAATATATGATGTAGCACACAACATTGCTAAGATAGAGGAACATGTTGTAAATGGCGAGAGATACAGGGTAGTAGTACACAGAAAAGGGGCTACAAGAGCGTTTCCGCCCGGTCACCCCGATATACCCGGCGATTATAAGTCTATAGGTCAGCCAGTGTTAATACCGGGTAGTATGGGTACTGCAAGCTACATACTCCTGGGTACGGAGAGTGGGGCAAGGACATGGTACAGTGCTCCACATGGGGCGGGTAGATGGCTCAGCCGTGGAGATGCCATCAGATCCTATAGCCCGGATAAAGTAGTGGATGAGTTAAGCAGGAAGGGAGTAGTATTAAAGGCGGCTACTAGGAGAGTTATAAGTGAGGAGGCCCCCGGCGCATACAAGGATGTTGACAGGGTTGTACTAGTAGCGCATAAAGTAGGGATTGCAAGGCCCATCGTGAAGATGCGTCCAATAGGTGTTGTAAAAGGATAATGGATGCCTATCTACATGTTTTTCTATACTTGGATTACTAGCTTGGTAATAGGCTTTAGGATTCTTAAGTTACTGTGGCTGTTGAACATTTATTAGGGCTCGGGAGCTGATGTGTCTCGCGGAACCGGCGGGCTCTTGGTGAGGAATGAGGTCATTACACCCCTGGTTCACCAATGACTCTGGAATATGGATTGCAAAGCCATCTGAAGACCCATTAGAAGCTGGCAGTATAGGTGTCGGTATAAACCTAGCACTCTATGCAAGAGCGGTAGCTACTGAAGCCCCCTGCGAAATACAAGTGAATGGTTTACGGTTCTTTGTTGATCAGGCCAGGGATGTGTGTGCGAAGAAGCTGGTGCATCTGTTAAAACCCAGCTGACCTCCTCCCCGCCCTAAAGGGCGAGGGTTCCCTCTTGGGCGGTTCATTAGTTTGGGGCTGCATACCCGGGCTCTCCTGCCCGGTTTAGCCCCGGGCCGGGTCTCCGGCCCGTTACCCCTATCC
>NZ_JAVZPN010000008.1:0-25656 GCF_038881575.1 Desulfurococcus sp.
ATAGGGGTAACGGGCCGGAGACCCGGCCCGGGGCTAAACCGGGCAGGAGAGCCCGGGTATGCAGCCCCAAACTAATGAACCGCCCAAGAGGGAACCCTCGCCCTTTAGGGCGGGGAGGAGGTCAGATACCTCTGAGAGGAACTGGAATCTTTTTGATGTTTGCTGGTGTTTAGAGGAGGGGTTTATACGAGGAGGTTGAACTGCCCTTAGGTGAAACCATGAATACAATATAAAATGATTGGAATAACACCCAGGGAGGAACAGAATAGCCCCACTCCTTAAAAGCTATTCTTAGAAGATGTTGCTTACGGGGCGCACATGAGTGAGTTAGAGAATATCAGTAAAGTTATAGTGGAGATACAATTGGATTTCAGCGAGGAGAGCGATGAGGCGTTAAGGCTCTTATTCCAGGTGGCTGAGGAACTCTTAGACAAGGATGGCATATGGGTTGAAATAATACCCATCCACATATGGCTTGACGATCCCCTGGAAGCTGAATCCATGGATCTACCACGCATATTCATAAACGGCAAGCTACGCTTCATTGGGAAAGTCCCCTCTAAGAAGGAATTAAAGTCAGCCATAATGGAGCGTGTTGGAGTAACCCCTGTTAATAAAGAGGAGACCAGTATTAATGCAACCAGACTATATGATGGCGGAGTAGGTGACGCTGTCCTGGTTTCATAGAGGGACCTTATCCTCTTTACACGTCTAACTCTGTTCTCCTCGGATGTATTTATGATTTAAATAGTGAACCAGTTATTTAAAATAGTTAAAACGGCCTTGGTGAAGATCTATTCAAAAATATATAAGGGGATTTAAACAAAAACATTATTGCAGAGTCGCCCACCACCATGGGAGAAAAGCAAGTATACAGTATTACAATAATTATTTTTAAGTAATATGCTGTTTTCAGTGTTTAAAACATACACGAGTAAAGCAAGCAGTTTAGAATACGGTGCCGACCTAACTGATGAGGCATCGAAATGCTAGTAATTTAAGAAGGTGGTGGGCGGCGATGAAGCATTTTTCTCTTTAAGCCACATGCTTGTCTCCTCATGAGCCTTCTCAACAGCCTTAATGAAGTCGCTATAGGCGTAGACGTGTTTAAGTAATGCACCAAGGAAGTAGTCGCCAGCACCTGTTTTATCCCCTACCAGCAGTGAGTCATCCAGGCTTATAGTTTCTATAGTGTTGCCAAGCAACACGTGAATCGGCTTAGTCCTATTTGTTACAACCACTATAGTTCCTCCAAGTATATCTTTAAGCTCCTTTAAAGCCCTATACGTATCATCCATGCATGTTAAAGCCTTTAATTCAACCTCATCCATATGGATTATATCAAAGTACCTTAGTGAGTCAATCACATACCTTGAACACTCGTAGATAACCATATTGCTTCTCACACCCCTTATGAAACCCTGCGCATCCCCGGCGAGGATAGGCGATCTAATACGTATTAATGCGAGATTGGACTTATTTACCTCGTGGAAGACTGGGTTCACTATTGTCAGGCAGGGTTCTTCATGTATAATCCATGGATATAGTGGAGGAGCCCTCTCCTCGAGGAAGAGTACACGTGATGAGTCGCTGTATATGAGCCTGAAGACTGTTGTCCTTGATGAATACTGGTATCCCCGGCTAAACCTATAGACAGGGTGCCCGTGTATTCTTGGTGAGTAAACTGCATAGACGCTGACCTCGTACTTACCACTCTTTAGAAATGGTAGTGATGAATAATACACGCCTCCACCATACGCTATCCTCTCCCTTTTATCACTGAATACTATGTAGTCTAATGTCGGGTTTCCATAGATACACACGTTCTCCATTAATCCTCCTCTTCACTAGACTTACTAGCTACACTCTCAATCCTCCTATGCCATCCCCTTACATGATATGTTTTCAGGTGTGAGATGAGATCATCTACTGTGAAGAAATAGGAGTTCTCGAATTGATAGTTCTCAGGCGGTTTACCACCTAGGCAGCTTGACACGGCATGTATGCATATAGGGCATGCTATTAACCCAGTGTATCTATCCCTGCATGTCTTAATCACTATTCCATCTGCATTTACCTCGAAGGGCTCCCATTTAGGCTCCCAGGTATATGCCACACAACATCACCTCAGCCGGTTGATCCCTCCTCATCCCGGGGACTCAGCCGTGGGTATTCATCACTGCTTCTTAACCATCTAGCATAGTCTCTTAAAAGATTGAATAACAACTGCGTCTTATTCAATCTATGTTCCACAATGTATCTTGGCAACCCGTATCGTTGTGTGAGAAACCTGGTTGAGACCTTTCTAAGGAACTCTACCTCTCTAATCACGCTTTCCTCGTGTCTAAACCCCATTTTAATACTCCACCTAGACGTATTTAAGCTGTATAATACTGTTCGAATAATTCTCCAGGGTGAAGCTGCTGGAGTCGAGCTTGACTATACTATAGCCCTTAACATGCTTCAAGAACTCGTCAATAGGCTTCAACGGCAGTGAGACACCAGTGAACCAGTAGTGTATGGGTAGTATGTTCACGGGCCCCACCTCCTCCACTATACTCCACGCCTCATCAGGCTCTATAGTGAAGGTGCCTCCAACCGGGATGGCTAGTAAGTCTACTCCCTTAAGCCTGGAGATTATATCCCCGCCAGGTTTCTCACCTAGATCCCCTAGATGCGCGATCCTCTTGTTGCTGACTTCCACTATGTATACAGTATTCTCACCCCTTCTCCTCCCTTTTTGCTTATCATGGTATGTTGGTAGGCCAGTTATCTTTACATCATCTACCACGACTTCGCCCCTGAAAGACCTCAGGATCCTTGTCTTCGCCTTGTCTCTGGCGACAACGTCTACTGCATTATGGTCGAAGTGATCATGTGTGACCAGTACAAGGTCTGCCTTAACCTCAGGCCTCTTTATTCCTATACTATACCCATCATGGGGATCGATTACAATAGTGTATCCATCATCCCTCCTTAAGGATATACATGCATGGCCGTGCCATGTTATCGTGAGCATCAGCCTTTACCCCCTTCAACGTATATATTACCTCTACATGTTTTTATCTTTAACTAGTGTAGGTGTTTCTAGTGTTGGACCTAGTCATAGTATTAATGATAACACTGCCACAACTATGGTTTTACATAGTATACGCCGTGTTCGCTTGGAGAGCCGTCAACTGTAGACAGCATACTACTAGCTGTAGTCCCGGGGAAGCCAGTATATCATTCATAATCCCAGTAAGGCGTGAGCCGTTGGAATACCTTGAGCAAGCAGTTGAATACATACATGGCCTCAGCATCCGGGACTATGAGATTATAATTGTATCGGATGACGACGAGGGCTTCAAACATGTACTTTTCGACAAGCTCTATGAGTGGAGAAGAAGAGGATTAAACGTGTGGATTAT
Organism: Desulfurococcus sp.; assembly: GCF_038881575.1. Lineage (GTDB taxonomy): Archaea > Thermoproteota > Thermoprotei_A > Sulfolobales > Desulfurococcaceae > Desulfurococcus. Next base: position 3,411 of record NZ_JAVZPN010000008.1, read on the forward strand.
ATGGAGGAGTAGACCAGTAGGGTATCGTACAGGTGCTTTAAACACAGCCCTCTGGCTCTCGAGGGGGGACTACATATACGTGTTGGACGTGGATTCCAGACTCGATAGATGCCTCCTAGACTGCGCCATAGAAATACTTGGTTCACGTGAAGACACAGTAGCCGTTGTAGGGAGATGGGAACCATTGAACCTTGACACCAGGTTAAGTGAGGCACTGGGTTACTCGATGAGGTTTATTGTTGGAGCCATATATCATGGTAGAAACTGTATGGGTTTAAACGTATTCCCACTTGGCACCGGCACCCTCTTCAAGTCCAGGTATCTTAAGGAGATCCTGAATGGATGGGATCAGGAGAGGATACAGGATGATATGGAGATCGGCTCTAGAATAATGTATCACGGATTAAAGGTTAGATACCTCAGCGACTGCGCCGTCTACGTTGAAAATCCCTCCACGTATAAGGCACTACGGATCCAGCAGTCTAGATGGGCTTACGGAGCCACTGATGTATTGGTTGCAAGGTGGAGGCATATCCTTGGCTCTAGGCAAGGAGTTCTAGGGAAGATCGAGGCCATACTCTTTCTCTCACAGTACATTGTGCCCTCAATAGTATTCCTTGGAACAGTAATGCTTGCGGTAAATGCCTTCATAAAGCCATTCGATGTGTTAATGAGGCATGCCTACTTGATCATAGCACTAGTTATCTCGCAATGGTTTTTCAGTAGATACTACTATAGAGAGGTGAAGAGACACATCGGCTCAAGTTGGGGGACCCTTGTGAACATGGGGAGAAGCGCGGCTGTAACAACTGCTTTATCACCTTACTACCTGTACTCGACTCTTAAAGCCCTGTTAAGGATCAGGGTTCAATACGCTAGAACACCCAAGGGAATATACCAGCTGGCTTCATCCAGGATTAGAATACCATGGGAGCTAATACTAGCCGTCCTCTACGCTGTCGCAGGAATAATATATTTACTCAGTAATGCCATCCTCTCAGGCCTATGGTTGATAGCCAACTCTAGTGCGTATAGCTATGTTGCTTATAGGTGGCGTAAAGATGTATTCTTCAATTAGTAGTGCTTACACTGGTTGAAAAACCAAGTAATAGGTGGGGGAAACGACTATAAGCGTATTTAATGGGGATTTCACAGTTGCAGAGGTCATGGATGGATTAAGACCATATGTAAAGGAATGGTTCGCCAGGAAATACAGGGAACCAACGCCCGTTCAGAGGAAGACCATACCCCTCGTTAAAGAAGGGTTTAACATACTGGTTTCAAGCCCTACTGGAACCGGTAAGACCCTGGCAGTCTTCCTCGGGATAATAGACAATATCTACAAGCAATATGAGGAAACAGGTAAAATGCCCGATGGCATTTACGTGGTATATGTGAGCCCGCTTAGAGCACTTAACAACGACATGAGGAAGAACCTGTTGGAACCAATTGAAGGCATTGTCAACGAGGCAAGGCGCATAGGGTTGGAACTCCCACCTATAAAGATAGCTGTTAGAACCAGCGATACCTCTCAGAGCGAGAAGCAACGCATGAACAGGGATCCCCCGCACATATTGATAACGACCCCTGAGAGCCTTGCAATATCACTGAACGCCCCTAAGTTCAGGGAGAAGCTGGCGAACACTAGGATACTCGTGGTCGATGAAATACATGAACTAGCCTCAAGTAAGAGGGGGAGCCATCTAGCTGTAAGTATAGAGAGACTTGAGAACCTAGCTGGGAGGCCTCTCCAAAGAATTGGGTTAAGTGCCACGATATCTCCTCTTGAAGAAGTTGCATTATTCCTAGCCGGCTACAATGATAAAGGAGAGCCCCGGGACTGCATTATAGTTGATGCTAGATTCGATAAGAAGATGGATATAAGGGTTATCTCCCCAATCAAGGATTTAGCGCGAGCATCCGCCGAGGAAATTAATGAGTCAATATATGGAGAGTTGAAGAAGATAATATCGAGGCACCGTACAACACTAGTGTTCACCAACACCAGGAGTGCTACTGAGAGAGTAGTATTCAAGCTCAGGAAGATCTTTGAGAAGGAGGGAGTGATGGATATAGATGATATAGAGGCACATCATAGTAGTCTAAGCAGGGATACCAGGATCGAGATAGAGAATAAGCTTAAGAACGGGGAATTAAGAGCCATAGTGAGCTCAACATCACTGGAGCTCGGGATAGACATAGGCTACATCGATATCGTGGTCTTGCTCAGCTCCCCTAAGAGCGTTACAAGGCTTCTCCAGAGAATCGGGAGAGCTGGACATCATATCAGGGAGGTTAGTAAGGGTAGGATAATCGTAGTAGACCGCGACGACCTGCTTGAGTGTACTGTACTATCTAAACTAGCCCTCGAGAGGAAGATAGATAGGATCAGGATACCGCGTAATCCACTGGACGTCCTCGCCCAACACATCGTGGGAATGGCGTTAGAGCGGAAATGGAGGATTGATGAAGCCTACAAGCTTGTGAAGAGAACATACACATTCCATGATCTAAGCTACGATGACTTCCTCTCGACGCTGAGATACCTGGCTGGACAACTGGGAGACTTCTATGAGTATCAAAGAGTCTACTCCAAGATATGGTTGGATGAAGAAGAAGGCGTGTTCGGCAGGAAGAAATCCACTAGAATGATATACTATCAAAACATAGGGGTTATACCAGATGAGAGTAAGGCACACGTGTTTACGGTGGAAAATAAGTATGTTGGAGACCTCGAGGAAGGATTCGTAGAGTACTTATCACAGGGAGACTTATTCGTGCTGGGTGGTAGAGTATATGAGTACCTATATAGTAAGGGTCTCAAGGTCGTGGTTAAGCCGGCGGATGGACAAAGGCCAACAGTTCCATCCTGGTTCAGCGAGATGCTACCCCTCTCCTATGACTCCGCTAGGGAGGTTGGACGCTTTAGACGCGTAATCGCTGAAATGCTGGATGAGAAGGACCGTGAAGAAGTGGTTGAGTACCTCGTAAAGGAGTATAGGCTACAAAGACATGCAGCCGAGACTATTTGCGACTATATAATGGATCAAAAGCTCTATACAAAGGGACTCGTGCCCTCAGATAAATTGATACTTATAGAAATATATGATGAGCCAACACGGAGAAACATAATCGTACACTCGATCTTTGGACGAAAAGCAAATGATGCACTCGCCAGGCTATATGCTTACACCGTGGGACAGAAACTAGGGGTAAATATCAGGTTAACAGTAACTGATAACGGCTTCATGCTCACGATCCCTGGTCATCCACAAGGTGAATGGGTTGAGTGGTTTAAATCAATACCACTGGATCAAGCGTGGAGCGTACTTGAGAAAATTATTAGAAGAACAGATCTACTCAAACGGAGGTTCAGGCACACTGCTGTCAGGAGCTTTATGCTATTGAGAAAATACAGGGATACGGAGAAAAGCATCAACAGGCTACAAGTCGATGCTGAGGAATTACTAAAGGCCGTCGAAGAAATACCGGGATTTCCGGTCCTCAAGGAGACTTATAGGGAGATCTTAATGGATTACATGCATATAGATGAAGCAATAGAGGTCCTTAGTAAGGTCAGAAATGGAGAGATAGAGGTGGCACTACTAGGACCACTTGATGTACCAAGCCCCTTCGCGCACAGCATAGTCGTGCATGGATATAGCGACGTGGTGTTGATGGAGGATATGCGTAGAATGCTTATAAGACTCCACGAGCTCGTTAAGGAGAGATTATCCAGCTCTAACACGGATACGTGGAACACCATTAATTAAGTAGGATTATGTATTTAGAGATACAGGGATCCACTATGAGCCTGGAGGTACAGGGGCTTTCAGTGGCTGTAGACGATAGGATAGTACTTAGAGACATCTCATTAACGATTCCGCAGGGTGAGCTACATATTATAATGGGCCCTAATGGCAGTGGGAAATCAACTCTCCTGGCATCATTAATGGGGCTACCCTACTTGAAAATTATTTCCGGCAGGATATACTTTGATGGAAGAGATATCACCAAGCTACCCCCGTATGAGAGGGCTAAGCTGGGTATTGCTTTAGCGCATCAGAGCCCTCCCGAGGTCAAGGGGGTTAAGTTAAGGGAGATAGCGAGGTTCATGCTCGAGAAATATAGATGCGAGGACTCAACCATGTTTTCAAAGCTACTTAAAATAGATCCTTTACTGGATAGAGATCTCTTCCTTGGGTTCAGTGGGGGCGAGAAGAAGAGGGCTGAACTCTTCCTTTCACTACTGCAGTCGCCTAGGCTAGCTATGCTGGATGAACCCGACAGTGGTGTTGATGTGGAGAGCGCTGAGATCATTGCCCATGTAATAGACTTATTGATCCGTAAGAAGAGCTCAGTTATACTTGTAACCCATACGGGCTTGATAACCAATAAGCTGAACAGAATAGACGGGGTCCATTTATTAATAGATGGTAGTATAGCCTACAGTGGCTCACCGGATGAAGTGCTCCCAGTAGTCTTCAAGTTCGGATATAGGCGTGGAGTAGAAATTCTGAAGGGCGGTAGGAATGGTTAAATATAGTCCTGAGGAAGTCGAGAAAGCATTGTATAAGCCATCCACTTACGGCCCCGACGTAGATTTAGGGCTATACACTAGTGACTCAGTGAAGACGGCTGAAATCAGTGGCAGAGATGAAATACCCATTGAAGCCAGGAAGGCTGGTGAGAGGTTCGGTATAAACGTTGATTTAGCAATGTATATCCAGGTTGATGAATCAGCGTTATACCGCTCACTTGAGAGGACCCTTGGAAAATATGGTGTGAAAATAATGCCTACAAGGCTAGCTCTTGAGAAGTCCGATCTAGGGAGGGAGGTTTCATGGAGGCTCATAGATCCACGTAGCGACAAGTATACGGCATCAGCTTATCTTCATGGCGGTGAAGTAGGGTACTTTATCTATGTTCCGAGAGGGGTTAGGGTACCGATCCCCATATACACCTGTCTAGCCATAACTAGTAACCGTAGAATACAATACGCGCATAATATAGTATTCGTGGACGAGGGCGCTGAAGCCCACGTAGTAACGGGATGCGCTGTACCTCACGGGGTAAGGGAAGGCGTCCATATAGGTATTTCAGAGTTCTATGTCTCCAGGAATGCAAGGCTCACATTTACAATGATGCATGCATGGGCTGAAGGCATGCATATAAGGCCTCGTACAGCCGTGAGAGTTGAAGAGGGGGGCGAGTACGTTAGCTACTATATCATATATAGCCCGGTAGCGAGCCTGCAAACATATCCAAGGGTAGAATTATCCACAGGAGCGAAAGCATACCTTGTATCAATCATAGCTGGCAGTAGCAATGGGATATACGATCAGGGTTCAGCCGCTATTCTACAGGGTAAGAATAGCTCAGCTGAAGTGGTTTCACGTGCTGTGGCTAGTGGGTATTCAGAAATATATGCTAGAGGCAGTATTGAGGCTTTTGAGGCAGAGAGCAAGGGACATATAGAGTGTCTTGGATTACTTATCTCGGAGAACGCGTTAATATCCTCAATACCTGTGATAACATCTAGGAAGCCGGGGGCTATTTTAACCCATGAAGCAGCCATAGGCATGATAGCTGAGAAGGAGATACAGTACTTGATGAGCAAGGGGTTCACTGAGGATGAGGCTAAATCAGTTCTTGTCAGAGGCTTCATGAGCATAGAGGTGCCGGGTATACCATTAACTGTGAAGAGAGAAGTTGAAAGACTACTCGATAGAATTACGAGGAGTGCTTTCGGCTGAGAGTCACCACCTTGTCTCCTTCACTCCGAGTATATAAGCGATATTGTTTGTCGCCACATGCAGGATGAATATCAACGCGAGGGTTGACAGCACGTAGTCGGGACGGCTTATAACATCCATTACACCGAGGAGGAGGTATGAGAGGGTTGTCATCAATGCGAAATTAAGCTGGTCAACTATGGGTAGTGGTCTCCCTGGTTTTAATCCAAGCCTTCGTTTTATAAAGGCCCCTACTAGGTCTCCGAGCATGCTTGAAACACCAGCTACTACTGAGAGTAGTTGTATACAGGGATCCCTGAAGGCTACCCCCATGGCTGAACCAGTTAAATATGAGTTGATCACCCCTATTGCAAACCCCTCCCAGGTCTTGTGGCTCCCTAGAATAGGTTTACCATCAATGAACAATCTCCCCTTATCTATGACTTTATCACCCTTCACTAGTAGTGGAGAGGCATTAGCGATCATTGCTGGCAAGTAGTATTTAGCGATCCAGGTGATATAGGACTCTATATCCATTCCACACCCTCCCTTGTTATTCTAAAGCGATGAATCTTCTCCCTGCCCATGTGCTTTGGCTTAACTATCCTAGCATATCTTACTGAGTCCCCTATATTTAGCTCTATTATCAAGTCAAAGTAGTATTCTAATACAGGTTTACCCACCGGCTCACTCTCACCCTCCCGAGCTCTCACCTGTGCCGAGGCGAACATTTTTCCACCCATATCCTCGACAACCCCCCTAATCGATGCCACCACATATGCAAGCCTAGATATGGAATTCTCCGCTAGTGATTCAAGCCTGAATAAGGAGTTCAAGCTATCTACGAAAACAACACTGGATCCATAGAGGTAGATTAATGTAGCTAGCTCCACAAGTTTATTGAAATCATATACCTCGGTGAATAATACATCACGGTATTTATCCGGGTTTACAGCCACCTTCTCATAGTGTAAGGTCTCCTCAGTGGATATATATAGGCACTTCACACCCCTACAATAGTTACCGGCTATGGTTATCAGCATAGATGTCTTCCCGGAGCCGGCTACACCGTAAAATAATATTGTGGTTGCATTCCTGATCAATTCATCAATATCCCTGTTACCAGTATAAAACTCTATAAAAATCACCTTCCAATATTCATTATGTATTGAGAGGAGTAATATTGGTGACTCACTGATTTGCAAAGGCGCCCATTGGTTGTAGCCATCTACGAGCCCAAGTGGTTTATACATGTACTCAGTGTTCTACGTGAGAGAAACATCTTCTTTAGCCATTACTATACCAGGGATGAAGTCCCATACGGTAGCATCCTATACACGGATTACTCAGTGTTCTCTGAGGAGATGGCTGGTAGAAGCGACATACTCGTCTTCTATGACCCTACCCATGACTGCAGGATCTTAGAGAAGGCTATCCTAGCCAGCTACTTGAAAGATATATATAATGAGCTAGTGATCGGCGTGGATCCTGGTAGGCGAATAGGCTATATAGTGGTAGGTGACGGCGAATACATAATACATGGTATGGGAGAATACATAGACTTAATCCATGTAGTCAACTACTTGAAGAAGTGTGTACCAGCTGAGAGAATAATCATAAGAGTCGGCTCAAGACACAGAGGCATTGAATTAGCATCAATACTTAAAAAAGACACAGGGGTAAAGGTGGAAGTTGTCAGCGAAGACGACACCACACCTAGCTCCATAAAGATCGATGACGCTAGGTTACTGGGATCGAGGATAGGAAGGATAAAGCCGTTTAGAGAGAAAGACGTATACGCTGCCTACAAGATCGCCATGAAGAAGGGAGTAGAGGTGGTTTAAACTGCCCCGTTTAAACCTCTCAAAGGGAGAGGCAGTCAGGGTATTCGGTCCTATGTCAATAAGCATCCTCAAGGGGTCTATTACTATATTGGGGAAAATAGTGAGAAGCAATGGGAGGGTGATTATCCATAGGTTCAGAAACTACATCGTGGAGGCCCTTGAAGACACCGAGCTAGATATAGTCATGGCTAATGAATCCGATATACAGCCGGTCGATGTTGAAGACCCTTACAAGTTAAGAAACACTCTGGCTGTGGAAATAGTTTCAAGCGGGCTCAGGAAAATCATTGTAATAGGGGATACGGATTCAGGCAAGACGTCTTTCACCACACTTCTATTAAACACCGCGATCTCGGCTGGGTTAAAACCCTGTATAATCGATGGGGACATAGGGCAAGCCAATGTAGGGCCACCGGGATTCATATCACTTGGAGTCCCTGACAACCAGGTTCTCTGGAACACCGAGATCCCTGCTTACATAATGAGGTTTGTAGGCGATATCCGTCCACAGAACTATATCTACTTGATTCCAAGAGAACTCCGCTGGTTAGCGGAGAAGGCTGAATCGCTTGGATGCAACATGATAGTGATTGATACCGATGGATGGGTGAAGGATTCAGTCGCGATACACTATAAGCATCATTTAATCGAAGTAGTGGAGCCAGATGCCCTCGTGGTTATCGGGAGTAAATTAAGCAGGTACTTTAAAAAGTATGAAAAGATAGGAGTAAAGGTGTATGAAGTGCCTGAGCCTCGTGTTAAGCGGGCCCGTAACAGGGAGGAACGGAGGCTCTTAAGAAGCATGAGGTACAGGGATTTCCTAGCTGATGCACCATTGAGAAAGATAGAGATGAACTCCGTACTTATCACTGGTCACCCATTATTCCATGGATACCCTGTCGATACATCTAGCTTGACTGACCTAATAGATGGTAGGGTAATATATGTATCTCAGCTAATGGATGAACTCCACGTCTACGGCTTCATAAAGACATATAATGGCGAGGAGATCGCCAAGAGGCTTGGAGCTACAAAGGTGAAGATGTATCAACCAGGGTTCGAGAGAAACATCTATTGCGGAGTTAGATCCCTAAGGGGATCAGATTATCCCTGCATAGTTGAGAAGCTGAGTTTCGAGGATAACACAGTGGTTATTAGAACTAGGTATCAGGATAGAATAGATGTATTAAGACTCTCCCCTATTAAACTTAGAGATGACTACACAGAGGAGTTTATTGAGGTGTAACACTTGGATCTCAAAGCAGTTGAGAAACTAGCTGGTTCCCTCGGCAAGGAAATACTTGACCTAGGCACAGTGGATCCCGAGTACATTGTAACCAGGGCAGCATGGAGGAATAGAGATAAAGTCATTGTTTTCAGAGTCAAGGGGAGGGAATGGGTAACCGGTTACTCCAACCTAGTTACTAGGAGACAGGACATCTATAGGTTATTCAATGTAAGGAGCGATGAGGAATTATATAGGCTTATGGAGAAAGCACTAAACAATCCAATACACCTCGAGAAAGACGACTTCGAGAAATACTTTAAACGCATTGATGGATTACTCGACGAACTTCCATTCATAAAGTACTATAGGGAGGATGGAGGATACTATTTAACCAGCTCCGTCTTCATAGCATGCTATGAAACCTACTGCAACAGTAGTTTCCATAGAGTCATGTACCACAGCAATGAGAAAGCGACGGTTAGAATAGTTCCAAGACACCTGCACTACATAGTTGGTAGAAGACATGAGGAGGGAAGCGATGCCCCAGTTGCACTAGTCCTCGGACTAAACCCGTTTCAAGAGCTAGCTGCCGCGATGAACCCCCCACTTGGTGTTTTCGAGGCCAGCGTAGGGGCTGCTCTAGGTGGTGGAAGTAAGGTTGTTGAGACACCATTGTTTAAAATACCTGTCCCAGCGGACTCCAGCATAATTGTCGAGGGCTTTATAACCCGTGATAGAGATAAAGAAGGGCCTTTCACAGATATATTAATGCTGGTTGATCAAGAGAGACGGGAACCCGTCTTCAAGCCTCTTGCCGTCTACGTATCCAGGGAGGAGTCTCCTGTGTTTCATGCAATAGTACCTGGTTCATGGGAGCATCAATTCTTAATGGGGTTCCCGCGGGAACCCATAATATATAGCACTGTAAAGAGGAGTGTGCCTGGGGTGAAATCCGTTAGACTGACTGAGGGAGGAAGTGGCTGGCTTCACGCTGTAATTTCTATAAAGCAGTCTTCCCCGGGTGAAGCGAAGTTGGCTGGACTAGCTGCGGTATCAGCGCATCCAAGCATTAAGCACGTCCTCGTTGTAGATGAGGATATAGATGTTGATGATCCATTAATGATTGAATGGGCAGTGGCAACAAGGATGAAGGGCTCGAGCGATATAATAGTTCTAAGGGATGTTAAAGGCAGCACATTAGATCCCAGGAGTAGTGAAGGTGTTGGAGATAAGGTAATATTCATTGCTGTTAAGCCCTGGAGGGAACCCTGGGATAAATATAGGAGGGTTGGAGTACCCTAATGTATTTGACACCTGAGCAAGAAGCAATGCTAAAGGGGGAGTATGGCTGGAGCACTGCCAAGGCCATGGAGATCATTGTTAAAGTAGGGGAGTCCCTTGGCGCTGAAAACCTCGTTAAAATAGTGCATGCCCATGTATCAGGTGTCTCATTCTCCAATATAGGTGAACACGGTGCTAAATTCATAAGGGACTTCTATGAGAAGGGTGGAAGGGCAAGGGTATATACCACGATAAATCCTGGATGCATTGACTATAGTGGCTTGCAATCCATAATAGATAATAGCCTAATAAATGCTCAGAAAGACATCGATAACGCTCTTGTCAAGATGGGATTCGACCCTGTATTCACATGTATACCATACTGGTATAGGCCTCCAACACCAGGAGAGCATTTGGCATGGGGTGAAAGCAGTGCAGTAATATTCGCGAACACGTTTTACGGTGGATACACGAATAGGGAGGGGGGACCTATAGCACTGGCAGCAGCTATAACGGGTTACACATATAATGCCGGACTACACATCTCTGAAAACCGGAGGGCTACAGTCCTTGTAACCACGGCACCTGATATGGATAGACGGGTCATTGGGGCAGTTGGACTATGGATAGGCGATAACATTAGGGAGATAACGGTTCTCCCCTTTGCAAAGCATCTCACCTTTCCAGAGCTTAAGATACTCCTGGCATCCATGGCTGCCTCAGGCTCCCATGCAATGAGTGTTGTACCCGGTCTAACTCCTCGAGGAACCTATATCGAGGAAATCGAGGAGAAAATCGTAGTTGAAAAAAGTGATGTAGATAAATACATTGGGGATGAATATCCTCCGGATAGCTTAGTGCTCGGGTACATAGGGTGCCCTCATACAACGCTTATGGAGTTAATGGAGGTAGCAAGGCTCCTGGAGGGGTATGGTTCCCCGAGAAAGGGGAAACTATTACTCACCATTCCAGCTGAATACACGGAGAGATATAGGTCGTTGATCAATAGACTGAAGTCTAAGGGCGTAGAGATAGCGGCGGGCACATGTCCAGTGGTCTCTAGGCTACGGAAGAGATACGATATCGTTGTAACCAATAGTGGTAAAGCAGCATTCTACCTCAGGAAAATACATGGGTTAAAGGCCCGGATAACAGGGCTTAGAGAGGTGATCGAATCTGTCTACGCATAGCTGGCGCGTGAAACCAGTAGTAGACGGCGATTGTGAGGGTGAAGTAGTACTGGTGGACCAGTATATGAGCTTCCTCGGTGAGGTAGATCCAGTCCGTGGCGTTGTAAAAACTGGGGAAGAGGAGGTCAGCGTTGAAGGGAAAATACTTGTGTTCAAGGGTAGTAGAGGCAGTACCGTTGGTTCTTACGTTATCTATGCTATGAAGCAGTATGGTAGGTCACCGCTTTGCATGGTGGTTAAGGAGGTGGAGCCAATACTGATCGCTGGATGCGTTATCGCTGAAATACCCTTACTAGTGGTAGAGGAGTATGATGACTTCGCAAGTATCATTAAAAATAAAAACCATCGATATATAAGATACACCCGCGGCTCAGGGATCCTTTATGCATGGTAAAGGATGCTTCATTGTGCTGGAGGGACTAGATGGAGCCGGGAAAACAACGATAGCACGCAGGCTTGTAGAGGATCTATCCAGTAGAGGGATCCCGGCTTCATACACTTATGAGCCAACAGATTCCGAAATAGTTAGACTCATCAAGTCTACTTATAACAATTTAAGGGACGCGTATATCGATACATTAGCCTTCGCTCTAGATAGATTAATACATGTGAAAAACTGGGTAAAACCCCTCCTGGATAAGGGTGTAACGGTTATTTCCGATAGATACTTCTATAGTAGCGTTGCATATCAATCAGCTAGTGGAGCACCGTTTGAATGGGTTATAGATGTGAATAGGTTCGCGATGAAGCCTGATGTAGCAATCTACCTCGACATAGAGCCTGAAGAGGGTTTATCCAGGAAATACATGCATGCATCAAGGTTTCCAGAGTACGAGGAGAAGGAGTTCCTGCAAAGGGTTAGAAGCGCGTATCTGAGAATGGTTGAGATGGGTCTCTTAATATATATTGATGCATCAAAACCCCTTAGTGAAGTATATGGTAAGATATGGGATATAGTATATGGAAGACTGTTGACTGAGTAAAATACTTTTGGTTATCTTGGCTACTATGGTTACAGATGTAGACCCTAACAAATGCGGGAAACCCACGCTTCCTTCAGGGCGGAGAGGAGGTCAGGTAGTGCCATCCCGCTTCTTAGTATTAGTCTTCAACCGTTCAACTCTTTCAAGTACTTCAAGCCATTTAATTATCTCAGTTGAATCAATATCTGGCTCACTTATCAATGAATCAATGGCTCTAATAGCCGTTGTCTCCACCTTTTCCAGTAATATTGAGAGCGCTGCCTTTGAATAAACTTCCTTAACCTCTTCATCGGTTTTAACCACGTGTATCCTACCGTGTAGGGGGCACACTACTTCCCCGCTTTTCAGCTTGAATAATGGTAGGTTACATCCCTCCACTGGACATGTCTCGGCAAGCATTACGGCGCCGGATTTAAGTAATTCAGCCATGATTTTTATTGGATCCTGGCTGGACATGCATCCACCTCTTTTTCATTAAGATTTATTTATTTAATGGTTTTTAACCAAGTAGTAATGTTATGTATTAGGAGTAATCATACTGATTCGGGTGATGGAATTGAGCAGGGTGCTTGATAACGAGGTTAAATTAAGAAATGCCATATACTTGCTGATGAGTATAGTCAATGATACAGCCGTCCCAAGGAATATTAGGAGGGCTGCAACGGAGGCATTAAACTACCTCAGGGATGAAAGATATACGCCTGGTGTTAGAGCAGCAAATGCTGTGGGGGTTCTAGACCAGGTTAGCCAGGATCCCAATATGCCTTTAAGTGCTAGAACAAAGGTATGGCAGGTAATAGCCATACTTGAAACAATACATGATTAAATCAATGCCCGCAGACCTACCAATGCTCTGGTGAATACTTCACGCGTCTTTGGATTCTTCGAAATACCGTGTCATCAATGTGGCTGGCTTAATTGGCTTGGAAACACGCTGGGTTTCAATACTCTATTACAAAGGATTCCCCGAATTTCCCAAGGCTTATTTTTTCACCTGGTTTATTATTCACCGGTATCGCTCTAAGTGCTATAGGTTTCGATTTAACCAAGCCGAGGGAGTAGGTGTCCATTACTAACCTAGCTAATTTCTCAATGCTTGATGGAACAATAATCATGTCTACTCCAGCAACACATGTCGATGCATAGCGTAGAAAATCCCTTGCCTTAATTAAGCCCATGCCCCCATACCTGATTAGTAATGAATCCTCGGCATATGGTAACATCACCTCATTGAAGCCTACTGCTCTACGCGGATCATAGTGTTCCTCTATAAGGTTGTTAACTACGTGTAAAATATAGTTGAAACCAGGCTCTAGGAGGCTGTAACCAAGCGACTCAAGTATTTTAACAACACTCTTCTCCATCCAAGGGGATAAGCTGTAATCTATTGAAACAGGGTAGCCGGTGCTATTCTCTATCACCTGGGCTATATTATTGAATAACCTGAATGCGTTATGAATAGAGTTGGAGAGTGCTGAGATATCATTTGTTTTCAACATATCTGGGTAGAGGAAGGATAAACCTATACTCCTAACGCCCCTGCTGGAGGAGTCGGGGAAATAAGGAGTATAAAAGGACTCGTTATGGAAACCTATGGCTATCCTCGTAGCGTTTAAGGGATCGTTCTCCGCCACACCGTGTACAATCCTAGAGAAATACCTTGCATCATCAATCGTGAAATCCTCTAGGGACGGTAGAACTGGAATGTAAACCCCATTGCTGGTTAAATATTCGGCATCCCTAACCCCTATCCTCCTCAGACTTACATAGCCAGCGCTGACGAGTATATCCTTATCACTAGCTATGTCGGGGAGCTTCACTAATTCATCCATGCTTAAGCTCGGCATCGAGATACGCTTTGTGAAAACCTCTAGGTTTAGTTCCTTGGCTATCTCACTAATCCTGCTTAACACCTCTACACCGAGCTGGTATTCCTCCCTAATGTTACTGCTTCTACCAGTAAAGAAAGTCACGGCACGAATAACTATCTTCTCCATAAACCCACCCTGCTAACTTTAAATACGTTCCTCCTATTTAAGAAAAACGGTATAAATAGGTGGCTAGTCATGGTGACTAGTCTTAAAGGTAGACACTTCCTAACGCTAGCCGAGTATAGTAGGGAAGAATTATTATTTATGATTGAGACAGCGATACAGTTCAAGCAGAGGTATCTAGCTGGAGAGAAGATAATACCTCTGCTGGTGGGACGACACCTAGCAATGATTTTTGAGAAACCCAGTACTAGAACCAGGATCAGTTTTGAAACAGCCATGAAGGAGCTTGGAGGCGACGCCATATACTTGAGCGCCAGCGAGCTACAATTAGCCAGAGGCGAGACCATTGAAGACACTGCCCGTGTTTTATCAAGATATGTCGATGTGATAATGGCCCGTGTTTATGAGCACTATAAGATCGAGAAGCTCGCACAGTACAGCAGGGTCCCAGTAATAAATGGGCTAAGCGATCTACATCACCCAGCCCAGGCACTAAGCGATGTCTTAACAATAATGGAGAAAAAAGGCAGGGATATCACTAGGCTGAAAATAGTTTTCGTTGGTGATGGAGGCGATAACGTCCTACATAGCCTAATGCTCGCCATAGGGATACTAGGCGGTAAGATAATCATTGCCTCACCCAAAGGCTATGAGCCACATCCAAGTGTTGTGAAACTTTTCAATGAACACGCCTCGCCGAACGGGGGCTCCTACGAGATAGAGAGAGATCCATTTAAAGCGGTTGAAAACGCTGACGTAGTATATACTGATGTATGGGTCAGCATGGGACAGGAAAAGGAGAAGGAGAAGAGGATAAAGGATCTAGAACCATACAGGGTCACAGTAGAATTAATGAACCATGCTAAGCCAGATGCGATATTCATGCATTGTTTACCAGCTCATAGAGGAGAAGAAGTAGTCAACGAAGTCATTGATGGTAAATGGAGTGTTGTATGGGATCAAGCCGAGAACAGGAAGCACGCGCAGAAAGCAATACTCGCCCTCCTAACTCCATAGAGATTACCCCACTAAGGTTTTTTACTACATTTCATCATACCGTTACTAGTCAGGACCATGATAGAAGGGTGCTGTAGATGGGTGTTAATGAAGCCGTGTCTAATACTGTTTACAAGGTATACGGGTACTTTATGCAACATCCGAGGACAGCAAAAGCCATTACATATGTTCTTCTAGCACTTATACTGGTGTTTGGTGTATACGTGAGGTTTTCACCATACTGGTTAAACGGTTTCGAGTTCTTCGAGTTCGATAGCTACATAGAGTATTGGCAAGCTAAATACGTGTATGAGAATGGCTTATTCTCATGGTACACGCTTACCAGGGATAACCCTGCGACACATATATTCTGGTATCCATGGGGCAGGGATATAATCTACACCAGCTACCCGTTTCTACCAATATGGATTGGTACAACATACCATTTAGTGGAGGGCCTGGGGTTAACGTTGAAGGAGTGGGGAGTACTGCAACCACTTATATTCGCCGCTATAGGTATAATCCTTGCATATATAACTGGTAGAGAGCTCTCAAATGGTAGTAGAATAACTGGTTTAATAACAGCATTGCTTGTGGCCGTACTACCCGCTGCAACTGAGAGAACAGTTATAGGATATATCGAGAAAGAGGGTGTTGCAATAGTTCCCTTGCTACTCTACGTCTACTTCTATAGTAGGTTGATGAAGTCCATTAGTAAGGGGGAATCGAGCCTGAGGAAGACATTATACACAGTCCTGTCAGGGTTCTTCCTTGCAGTAATAGGGTGGTTATGGGGTGGCTACGTCTTTATACTTGGTACAATGGTTGCATTCACTATACTATATCCGCTTCTCACTAGAGGTAGTATTACAAGGGAATTTCTCATATATCAGGTGGGATTAATAGTGTTATCGATGGTCTTTGTGACACCCTCACCAGCTAACGCGTCAAACCTGGGGGTATACCCGTTTAACCCACGAGAGCTCGGTGTAGCATTATTATCCACCCTGGTACTCCCCGTTATATACTATCTATTCAACGCTGAGTACAAGAAGCTAGGGTTTAAAAGACCTCTTTTAACAAAGGGAAGATACTTTATTCTACTAGTATTGCTAGTTATTGGAGGAGCCGTGCTAATTACGCGTGGTTACATACCGATTGGCGGCAGGCTTGCATGGGCTCTTGGACTGAGATTTATACCGGCAACACCTCTTGTAGAAAGCATTGCCGAGCACCAGTCGCCGCTTTCAAGCTATAGTGCCTTAGTAGGTATGTTACATTCATGGGGGGTTTACCCCTGGCTATTCTATGCATCCCCATTAATCCTAGGCATAATAGGGGCCCTCTACTTCATCTACCGTGGTGAACCCGATAAACTATATGTATCCATAGCATTCTTGCTTGCATTCTACTCCTATCTTAATGCAGCATACATGATCGCTATAGCCGCTTATTTCGGAACATTGGTTATGGGGGCCTTCATAGGGAGGTTATTTGAATACATAATGCCAACACCCCAGGAGTTAATAGATAGGAGAAAAGGGCGTGTCAGATACAGGCAGACCCGGGGATACCGGGTGATCGTGCTAGCCATACTAGTCCTAGCACTGATCAATATAGGGTACGCTGGCTACACGGACTACGCATCGAATACAAGCATGATCTACACGTTAAAGGCCGGTGTCTCAGGGCTCCCCTTCTACAGTGATTCCTGGTATAAGGCTGTTGAATTAATGAGGAGCCTGCCCAATGATTCCCTTATAATAGCGTGGTGGGATTACGGATATGGTATATCCGTGGATGGTGGTAAAGCCAGTGTAGCAGATGGTTCAACACTCAATGAAACGCAAATAGGTATTATTGGCTTAATAATGTCATCCATTAATACCAGTACTTCCTTCGAGCTCGCTAAGCTCTTTAATCCTCCATTAAACAACATGTATTTAATGGCTATAGATTCATTCATTGTCTCAGACGATAACACCAGTGTAACCATATGGCCGGTAATGACTGGAAGCATGCCCGGCACCGTTGATATACCAAAGAGTATCTGGATGATGAGAATAGGAAACTCGACTGTTGATAGGCTAAGGGCGCTGGGGATAAATATATCATATGTGGATACCACACGATTCATCTACGTATATAATTTCCAGGATACCTCGATAATTTCACCAGTATTTGACTCACCTAACACGTTGCCGTTGCTCTACAAGATGCTGATGGATGGGGCAATGTATTGGGCTGAGATAAACAATAAGTCCTATACATTTAAATGGTTCACGGGATCCCAGGGACTCCTTGATTCGACGACAGCATCGAGGATAAAGGAATACACCGGTTTAGATGTCAAATACTATATTCAGGCACAGTCTATTTCATCAATAAACTCTAGGCCCCTAGCTAATGATACATATGTTAAACCATTTAGGATTATAATGGAGCCATTCATTAATCCATTAACAGGTCAACCCGTGAGGGTTTCAACACCTGATGGCGGCAATGGTATACTATATAGTATCATAGTGTTCTATCAATTAAACCCCGTATCCTGAAAACCCTTTTTCTTTTAAAGCATTTACAAACCCATAACATGATTAGGTAGCAAGGTGCTGATGAATGTTTAGGAGAAGCAGGGATCCTTTGAGAAAAGCCTTAGAGACGCTTTACCATGTAAGGCTGTTGAGAAATAAAATCGACATATTGTACAATAGGGTCAGTGAGAGAAGAGATGTTCTCTTTGAGAAACTAACTGATCTAGAGTCCAAGGGTGAGAAATACCTTGCAAAACGATACGCCGAGGAAATAGCTAAGCTCGATAAATTACTTGCAAGGCTTGCAGCCGTGCAGTTGATATTGGAGAAAATAGACCTAGCGCTCCAGTATGCTATAAACATGAGGGAGTTCTCGGGGTTAGCCTCGGAGATAAATAACTTGGTTAAAGACATGTCAAAGATACCGGAACTCAATATACCTGACTTAAACCTAGTATTCATCGAGCTACAAGCATCAGCTAGAGAACTGAGTGAGGCAAGTGAGGCGAATAGTGTTGTAGACATTAACTACTCTATTCCGGAGGGAAGCGATGTAAAAAGAATATTGGAAGAGGCTAAGGAAGTTATGAAGAAGAAACTTGAGAACGAGTTGACAGTTTAAGCATGCTTAAAAGATGGGCGACCACTATAATTGCAGAGTATATCTTCTCTCTTCTCTAACAGTAGCAAAGCGTATTTTAAACCGGTCCAGTGTATCAATCAAGTCCTTCGTAACCCTCTTCAAGAGTTCGCCTGGAACAACTACTATGTATTCACTGAATTCCCTGTTGAGTAGGCTGGAGCCAATCGCGTAGGCAAGCATCTTGTACTGGTCTGATAAAGGCGTACCTGGATCTATCACCCATACTCCAACCACCTCATCTCCCTTCTCAGCAACTATATCTGGCTGGAGCGGTTTAGCATACCTGTTCTCCGATGCATCATATCCCATTTTCTCTAGTTCACTAACTACTTCCTCAATTAAGTGTTTTCTAGCTGGAGAAACCTTCTTTATCCCAATATACTTCTCTAGCTCGCCATGTTCCTCAGGACTGTAAAGCGTATATCTCCCCCTATCAACCCTGTAGAGGAATAGTTTCTCGGGGTCCTTGTATCTATCTTTACTACTACTGTTAACCGTGACAAGATCTATTTCGAAATCCAGGCTCATCTCGGACCTTGAGGGATCCTTCTCCCTTGCCTTACCAACTAGCTCCTTACGTGTAAAATATATCTTTCCAGCCCTATATAATTCCTCGGCCGACTCCTTTAAGAGTAGCCAATTAGGCTTCTTCTCGACACCCGGGGATTCATGGTTTTCGCTACTACTCAAGACACCCACCATTAGAGTGAGAGCCTTTAATTACGGCTCCTTAAAAATTAATTTGCCTCAGTATTTTTTATTATTTTATCAACTACCTCCATAATGGCTTTAGCAGCCTCACCATGTGGGTAGGCCAGTAAATAAGGCACCCCCTTATCCACGGCTTCATTTATCAAAGGATCTAACGGTATCATGCCAAGGAGCACCGTGCCATATTTACTTGCGAGATACTCGCCCGTGCTTTTACCTAGTAGGTTGAACACTGTACCGCAGACAGGGCACTTGAAGTAACTCATATTCTCCACTATACCCAGTAGCCTGACATTATTCTTTGCAGTGAAGTTAACTGCTTTAGCCACAATGGTTTCAGTCAACATGTTCGGGGCTGTAACTATTATTGCCCCAGTTATACTGGGGAGGGATTGAACAAGTGTTATGGCTACATCACCCGTACCAGGGGGCATATCAATTACCAAGTAATCTCCGCTACCCCAGGCAACTTTACTCAGAAGCTCTGTGATGGCTCTGGATACCAGTGGTCCACGCCACACCACCGGTAGATCAGGTGAGTCAAGCATTAAGTTTATTGCAACAGCCTTCACGCCTAGCGGTCCTTCAACAGGTAGTATGTCGCCGTTTTCATCCGCGTAGTGCCTCGCTCCCTGTATGCCGAGCATCAACGGTATTGACGAGCCATGTACATCGGCATCTAGTATGGCTACTTTCCTCCCCCTCATAGCTAATCCAAGGGCTATGGATGAGGAGATAAATGTCTTGCCTACCCCGCCCTTACCGCTTAAAACAATTATTTTATACTTATATCCCTCCAGCCTCTTTTTAGCGTCATTGATTAGCTTGAAGACCGGTGTAAATGGGGCTCGTTTCTCCCCGCTGCTACTCATTGACATACACCATGGTAATCATTTATAACCATGTTATCTCACTATACTCTTAAATAGTTTAAGGGTGCGTAAAGTAGATGAACTGTAGTATAGCACCTGGCAAGGTCATCTTATTCGGCGAGCACTTCGTTGTAGAAGGCTATCCAGCGATCGGTCTAGCTGTAGGACTCTATGCTAGGACATGTGTTGAGGAAGGGGATTTAAGAATCTACTCTAGGCAACTGGGGTCAATAGATCCCTCCTCCAAGGAGGCGAAACCATATATGAGGATCATTGAGGAGGCAAGTATAAGATATGGTTGTAGAGACAGGTATAGGATATACATAGACTCCGAAATACCTGTGGGAGCTGGAATGGGTTCTTCAGCAGCTGTAAACGTCTCCCTAGCTCACTCTATATTGGAAATATGCGGCGTGGAGTTCACTAAGGAGGATGTCAGTAGAATAGCCTACATGGGAGAAATCATGGTCCATGGTAAGCCAAGCGGCGTGGATAACACGTTATCCACTTACGGCGGGCTCATATACTACAGGCAGGGCTTATTCAAGCGCATTAATGCATCTCTACCAGAGGATACAACACTAATAGTAGCTGACACAGGTGTCAAAAGAGATACGGGCCTAGTGGTTAGAGAAGTATTAGAGAGATATAGGAGACTAGGAGAGCTTGGCAAGGCGATTTATGAGGTAGCTGGTAGATTAGTCGAAGAAGCAGTAGCAGCCATCGAGAAAGGCGATGTAAGTAGGCTGGGTGAATTAATGATCGTTAACCATGGATTACTCTTCGCGATAGGTGCCTCAGCCTGGATAAACGACTACCTTGTCTACAAAATGATTAACAATGGTGCACAGGGAGCAAAGCTGAGTGGTGCTGGGAGGGGAGGTATAGTTATAGGGATAGCAAGAGCGGAAAACGCTGGTAAAATAGTGGAGGCACTCAAGAATGAGGGGATTAATGCGTACCTTGTTAAACCGGATTATGAGGGCGTCCGCTCAATAAATGCTAGGGCGTCCTCATGAAGCATTAAATAAAGCCGGTGTTATTATTTAAACGAGAATGATGAATATAGTGGTCTATGAGACATGATTAAACTCCCATGGGCTGACTCATATGATGGGCAATAATAAGTCGGGAAACGGGAAAATCCGGATGCGCGTAACCCGTGAGATATTGGAGAAATTAAACTCTATTCTCCACGAGTTTCTCCCATCGATTTACAGCTATAACAATTTAATCAAGGGCGAGAAATACTATTTAAAACCAGTCCACATAGTCTCCAGGAAACTACCCTCCGGCTCAACTGTGAAATACTATTACTATGGAAGATACTGGTATAAGATCGAGAAAAACAATAAAAGCATTAGATGGATCTACCTCGGTAAAGAAAAACCATCGCCAAGCCTGCCTGACCCACCGGAGAATCCACTTGAGGGCCTTGTAGTAAAGAAGATTGACGACGGAAACGTGGTAGAGCTGGTAATCGCCGGCGAGGAATTATTTAGGAAACTATACGATAAGCTCTTCCAGCATTGAAACACCGTTTTTCCCATCAATCCAACTCATCAATGCAATCCTTACCAGCTGGCTCATCCTCAATACTGTTTCCCCCTAGGTGTTCATTTCGAGTTGTTTTATATTAGGTTTATCACCTTACTTATGGGTTTCATCTTGTCAAGAGGCTCGCCCAGCTCATCCCATGGGTTCATGGTGGTGTTCAAGACTGATGAAGTAAGCCTCTCATCTTTTCCCCGTCCAGGTCTGAGGCAATGCTCCAAGCATAGTGTCTCAATAAGCACTCTAGCAATCAACTAAGAGACCTATGTAAGCCTCTCCCTAAACCAAAAAGATTCCGGTACATCTCTAAGAAA
Organism: Desulfurococcus sp.; assembly: GCF_038881575.1. Taxonomy (GTDB): domain Archaea; phylum Thermoproteota; class Thermoprotei_A; order Sulfolobales; family Desulfurococcaceae; genus Desulfurococcus. Next base: position 25,290 of record NZ_JAVZPN010000008.1, read on the forward strand.
GGAAATCTCTATCAGCGCGATGTTATTCCAAGTGGATCCCTTATCCTGGTTTAGACAACTATAGCCAAAAATTTATAACTAGGTAATGATACTTATAATATACAAATAGGCCTAGTTGGGGGAATACAGATTATCATGGGGTCTAAGTAATGATAGTAAATATAGATGTGGCTAGTAGAGTCCTCAACAGGATACTTCTTAGGTATCTCTCAGTATCTAGGGGAAGCCTGATAGCTAGGAGGGCCTTCACCAATGGAGGGGAGCTAACCAAGTATCTGAAAGATACATGTAGAAATGCTACATGTATAGCATTAGTGCATGGTGAAAAAGTAGGCGGCGAAATATATGTCACCCAGGGAGATATAGT
>NZ_JAVZPN010000008.1:25751-69045 GCF_038881575.1 Desulfurococcus sp.
TAGGAGGGCCTTCACCAATGGAGGGGAGCTAACCAAGTATCTGAAAGATACATGTAGAAATGCTACATGTATAGCATTAGTGCATGGTGAAAAAGTAGGCGGCGAAATATATGTCACCCAGGGAGATATAGTGGCCAGCTATCTCGAGGTTGAGGGCGAGCAATTAAATGGCGCCAATGCGTTAAATAGGCTTAAAGAACTTAACAAGGGATATGTTGAAGTATATAGCTTCAACCCCCAGGTTATAAGCTATATACATAGACACATAGACACCCTAATAAAGGAGATAAGAAGTGAAATTAAAACATCCGGTAAAATAATGACATCTACGAATGCTATCCTTAGATTAATAGATATTCCCTGTTATATTGATGAACTGGAATTCATGGATGGAGAGGAAATAGTTTATGCCGATATTACATGTAATGATGAAGACCTTATATTATATACCATTCTTATATTACTCAGATTGCTTGACATATACTCTATAGCTCCCTCAATAATCAATTATTCTGCAAGGCTGAAAACCTTGGAGCAAGGAATTATAAGGGAGAAAATAGTGGAAAAAACACTGGAAATCCCCGATGAAATAACCAGGAAAATGTACATCGAGTTACCAATAATTCTCGCAGCAGTTGGCTCACACCTCCTCAACATTGGAATAAAGAAGCAACATGGAAAAATCATCCTCAATATTGAGGTTACACCACCTATATTTACCATGGAACCTAGCGAGCTGGCCTCAAGCATCTATAATGCTCTCGGCAGGTTCATCAGTAAACTCGAGGTCAACGTAGAATACGTGGTGAAAACCCCCATGGGTCCAGTGAAAACCAGGGGCAAAGCTCCTTAACATCACCACGTTGTTCACGGCCCTCAATAATAAACTTTAATAATTACCTGGTAAAATAATATTGTCTGTATTAGAGTGATTAAGGCAAAATCAATTCGATGGATGATTAGGGTTGAATCAGGAATTAGCAGGTAGTATCACCGAGTTGGTTGTAGGGGTAGCGCTTGCATACTCACTACTACTCTCCATAGGTTTAACAGGGTATATAGGTTATAAACCCCACAGAGCCAGCTTTAAGGCGAATAACTATGAGCTGGTTATTGTTTCAAAGGCTAATGAAAAAGTACAGAGGAGCCTTATAGAGTCTATAAAATACCATGTGTCAAGGTTTGGGCATGTAACCCTTGTTGTTGATGAGGGGGCTCCACTACTTAATACCCTGCGTTATTTCAGAGGGGTGAAACTCATAGTCGTCCCATCAAACTATAGAAGGGATTTAATGGGAAAGGGAAGAGCCTTAAACTACTTCGTAGAACACTTTGTCTCCCCGGATAAATGGTATGTATTTATAGATGACGACAACCTTATTTTAGATGATTCATTCCTCTATGAGATACCTTATTACGAGGCAAATGGTTTTGTAGCAGGTAATGGAATCCTACTCCCAAGACCGGGTAAAAGCAAGATGGCTTATGCAATGGATTGGATCAGGTACATTGATGATTTAACCCTTTACAGGTTCTTCACAGGTTTACTGGGAAAGCCCTTGATAGGATTGCATGGCGAGCTCTTAATAGTTAAAGGCGCTGTTTTAAAGGAGATAGGCTTCAATAATAGGTCTCTAACCGAGGACTTCAGGTTTGCAATAGAATTAGTCAGGAGAAAATATAAGACATGGCAATCTAATACCAGGGTCTCAATAAAGAGCCCGAATAGTATAAGGGATCTAATGATTCAACGTGGACGATGGTTCAAGGGCTTGATAAGTGATATAAAGTACTCGCCGACACCAATGAAGCTCATCGTCGGCTTTAGATCCTTCGCATGGGTCCTCAACTCGATCATCTCAATAATGTTCTTTCCGGTTCTAATCTACTTAGGCCTGGTATGGTATATACTGCCTGGAAGCCTCTATTATTTCGCATCATACACCTATGGAGTAATTAGAAGCAGAGAGCCATACCTATTCTTCCTCATACCAATATTCGGCTTCATAGAGGCTTCATCAAGGATTTATGGATTAATCGAGGTAAGTGATTTCATAGTAATAGATAAAAACTAGAACAATTATAGTAGAGATAATATATGAGGTGGATGAGATGAAATATTGTAATCAAACCTATAGATTCAGATATAATGATACATACCTATTCTTCGGCAACGGTGTTCTCCGTGAGAAACTCGGAGAATACGTGAAAAACCATAGGAAGGCATTACTTATCACCAGTAAAAGTGCGGCAAAGGTTTCAGGAGCACTCGACACGGTTGTTGAAGCCTTGAAGAGGGAGAACATAGAGTATCTCATCTATGATGGGGTCAAAGCGAATCCTTATACAAGTATGGCTGACGAAGCTGGTAGAATAGCTGTCGAGAACAAAGTTGACTTAGTAATAGCTATAGGTGGAGGCAGCGTAATAGATACTGCTAAATTCGCCTCGATAATTGCCACGACAGGCTTTAAGGCTGTGGAAATCCTGACAAATCCATCCCTGTCATCGAATGTCACGCGTTTACCATTGATAGCCGTGAACCTCACTCATGGAACAGGCAGCGAGATAGATAGATACGCTGTATTAACAATCGATGGAACCATCGAGAAAAGAGGAGTAGCCATTAGATACCCCGATATAAGTTTCGACGACCCGCTTTACAGCAGGACCCTCAGTAGGGATCAAACAATATATACAAGCCTGGATGCATTCTATCATTCATATGAGGCGGCTACATCAGTATTCTCCAACTTACTAACAATAACTCTCTCCAAGGAGGCTATAGAGATAATCGCGGAAACCCTGCCTAAAATACTTGGAGACCTAGATAACATAGAGTACAGGACTAAACTACTATATGCATCGATGATAGCCGGCATAGCCATCGATCAATCAATGACTCATTTAAACCACGCTCTTGAACACGCTTTCAGCGGATTACACCCGGAACTACCCCATGGAGCAGGCCTCGCTATACTGGGACCCATGGTCGTATACTACACGCATAAAGCTGTCCCTGAGGTCTCAGCTCAGTTATTAAAACCACTGGATCCGGAGATTAAACCAGTAAGTGAGGATGCCGAGAGGGCATATAAAGCCATCAGGGACTTCCAGTTATCAGTAGGTCTCGATAAGAGGTTAAGTGATTATGGAATAGATAGGAAGGATGCTGAGAAAGCGATAGAGTTCACCGTGAGAATGATCAACACACGGTATACATCTATACCATTTAAACCCAGTATCGACGTCTTAAGAGATATAATTGAGAAATCCCTCTAATCTCCTGGGGCCTCTAAATACTGTAGTTTTATCTTGCTTGCAAACAATGCTAATTTCCTCAACATATATTCCCTCTCCTTATTCCCTGTTTTTAAATCACTAAGTAGGTTGATGAAGAAATCTATTGTTTTATCGATATGCTCCACCTTAATAGGGTATGGTACGCCATCCTTACCTCCATGGGCATATGCATATATGAATGGATCTATGATGCTCGTGGTGGGATCCCTGAGTGATGGCTTGTAGCCATATATAAGGTCAGCCACTAGTGCTAGAGCCCTTATGGCCTCAGCACCAACACCCTGCACACGTAGTAATTCATCAAACTCCCTTAGACCCCTCTCCTTTATCTCTTCAGCTATTTTCTCCATTAACCTAATATTGGATACTGGACGATAGTATCTGGGGCACTCCTTGATTAAATTCCGGGCTCCCATTTTCCTATTAATAGATCCACTGTTGCTCCATGAAAGAATAGAGTGTTCGCCCCGGAGGAGACGGTTTACTTCCCCAATGTTTTGAAGCAGAGAATTAACCGGGGTTGATGCAATTATTTCAACAATCGCTCTCTGTGCATTAAGGCTGTCTGCATCAACGAGGTTGAGCGAGGGCTCCATCTTCACTGATGCTACGCCAGAATGTGGATCTCTGTTGGTTGTTAACGGGTGGTTACTTGTGAAGATATGGTAGCGTCTAGCTATCCCTAACTCCTCATTTAAGCCCTGCTGTATAACGAGTATTCCTCCCCTGGAATCGATGATCAAGCCATGAATATAGAGACTGTAGCCATCTTGAAGGGCTACCCCATCTATTTTGGCAGCCATTCTACTAGTGTCAACAACAGTATTGTAGTCGACTACATCCCCCACTAGTCGTGCTTCCTCGACCACGTTGCGCGAATCACGTCCCTTACCGCCTAAGACAGCTATCTCGTTATCCCTAAACATGCTTGGTGGGAACATGTTTTTCAACACATATAAGACAATCGTGGTTGATCCACTGCTATCCCAATCCATACCGATGACATTGTTGAATGCCTGGAACCATAGTGGGTCTGAGAGACGGGTTAATAATTCCCTCGGGCCGTAGTATTCAACAATATATCTAGCTATTAATCCACCAAGCTTCTTCATTCTCTCAAGCAGAAACAACGGCACATGTCCATCATGCAGGGGTAGCTCAGCAAAGCCGCTTGACATCCTACCCACTTATCCCTATTATTAAATTAGGTATAAACCATCCTTTAAACTATGATTATTAATCCAGGGTAGTAGCGTTAAATGGTTTCACGCCCTCATTCATTAAAATCGGGGCGATGCCTGCAATGCTGAATATACAGGTTAGAAAGCCGTCTAGAATGCTGAGCGGTATAACAGTTGTAGCCGTTATGACGCATCCCTTACCTTGCCCCGGCGAATGCGTTTATTGCCCAGGCGGGCTGGGATATAATGCCCCGAAAAGCTATTTCGGGAATGAACCAGCTGTGAGAAGGGCTAGGAGAAACCAGTTCCACCCGTTTAAACAAGTATACGAGAGGTTGAGGCAGTACGAGGCACTCGGCCATAATCCAAGTAAAGTAGAGGTAATAATCATGGGGGGCACTTTTCTAGCCCTCCCGGAATCCTATAAGAGATGGTTTATCGCAAATATATATGAAGCATTTAATACCTACCCATATGGAAGCCCACCTTTAAGAGTCGACCTAGAGTCAGCTATCCTAAGAAACGAGACCAGTAGGTATAGGGTTGTAGGGTTAACAATAGAGACAAGGCCTGATTATGGAAGAGAAAGACATGCAGATGAAATGCTATACTATGGGGCTACAAAGGTCGAGCTAGGTGTTCAATCAATATACGATGATGTATTAGAAATAGTGAGGAGAGGACATAATGTGAAGGATACAATAGAGTCAACACGGATACTTAGAGACGCTGGCTTCAAAATATGCTACCACATAATGCTCGGTCTACCGGGTAGCAATCCTGACCGGGATCTAGAAATGGTTAAAGAACTATTCACCAATCCCGATTTTAGACCAGATATGCTGAAGATCTACCCCACCGAGGTAATAGAGGGAACAATCCTCTACACGTGGTGGAAAGAGGGGAAATATAAACCATACAGCGATGAAGACGTCATAGAATTAGTCAGCGAAATGTACCGTTACATACCTAAATACGTTAGGGTAATGAGAATACGCAGAGATATCCCGGCTGATGAGGTGGCTGCTGGAACAAGATATGCTAATCTAAGAGAGATAATCGAAAAGAGGGCCGTCGAGAAAGGCATAGAAATACAGGAGATAAGGTTTAGGGAGGCTGGACTCCAAATGTATAAACATGGTAAAACCCCTGATCCCAGTAGAACCAATATAACCAGGCTGACATACGAGGCAAGTGGAGGCATCGAGGAATTCCTAGCCGTGGAGGATACGGCTTCAAATATATTAATAGGCTTCCTAAGAATGCGTATACCAAGCGAGAAAGCCCATAGATGGGAGATAGATAGAGATACCGCTATTATAAGAGAACTACATATCTATGGCCCTGAAACACCTGTAGGGGAGAAAGGTGTATGGTTCCAACACGTAGGGTGGGGTAGGAAACTAGTTGAGAAAGCCGAGGATATAGCCCTGAATAAATATGGGGCTAAGAAAATACTCGTGATAAGCGGCGTCGGTGCCAGAGAGTACTATAGGAGACTAGGGTATTTCCACCCCCCGGAAAGCCCATACATGTTCAAATATCTCAAGTAAAAACATTAGACTACAGTGACTCCTTCACAGCATTCTTGAATATCTCTAGCCCTGTTTTGGCTTCCTCCTCGCTTATCACTAATGGCGGGATAAGCCTTATCGAGGATTTCCCGCAGGGTAGTAGCACTAGTCCACTCCTCAGAGCCTTGGATACAATCTTATTCCTAAGCGCTGGGTGAGGAGTCTTAGAGCTTTTATCCTTAACTATTTCAACACCCCATGCTAATCCAATACCCCTTACATCCCCGACTTGCTCGACTTTATGCTTCAACTCATTTAACTCATCCCTGAACAATGGTTCGAGTCTTCCTACGTGTGGAAGCAGCCTCTCAACCACTTCCAGGGTTTTCAATGCTGCTATTGATGCAAGGGCATGACCACCGTAGGTGTTGCTATGTATCCCGGGTTGTTTAAAGTCGAGCTCGCTTCTGAATATAGTGGCACCTATCGGCACCACGCCACCACTTAACGCCTTAGCCATTGATATGATGTCGGGGACTATTCTAAAGTGCTCTATGGCGAACATTTTACCGGTTCTTCCAACACCCATTTGCACCTCATCGATAGATATTAGTATCCCATACTTGTCAGCCAGCTTCTTCAACTCTGTGAAGAACATTGATGGGGGCACCACGTATCCACCTTCTCCCTGTATAGGTTCAGCAAATATTGCGGCCACCTCGTCGGGTGGTACGAGTTTATCGAAGACGTATTCTTCTATGAACTCTATAACTCTATTGACTAGTTCAACAGGTTGCTCATAGCCATCGATATGCCAGGGATTCCTATATGGATTAGGGTATGGTACATGGAATACCCCGGGCATCCATGGGAATACTAGTTTCTTATGAATGTTTTTACTAGCCGTTAATCCCAGGGATCCCATTGTTCGCCCGTGGAATCCACCAAGGAATGCTATGAAGAACTTTCTCCCAGTTGCCTGCCTAGCTATCTTTAAAGCTGCCTCATTAGCCTCTGTACCACTATTCGAGAAGAACACCTTCCTAGGTATACCCCCAGGTGCTAGCTCGGCGAGTCTCTTAGCCAACATGACCTGGTATGGGTTGAAGAAATCTGTGCCGGCTCCATGGGCGAGCTTCTCTAACTGCTCTACAACAGCCTTCTTTACCTCTGGGTGGGTTGGATAACCTAGGTTGTTTACTCCTATGGAGCTTGAGAAATCAAGGTACTTGTTTCCATCTACATCATACAACCATACACCCTCTCCCCTCTCGATTACCAAGGGGAGTTCCTCCGGGCTATGAGTTGTTGTCGCAACATATTTGAAGTGCTCCTCTATCCAGTATCTAGACTTACTGCCTGGTGAGCCTGGCTCCACTCTTACCTCGGGCTTCAATAATTCGACACCCCTGCATGCCATATATATCTACACATATAAATACATATAACATTAGACTATATAAATGCTATTCGATCGATAAGCTCTATTGGGAATCCTAGTGAAGCCGTCTACCTATGGAACCAGGTCAGATGCACTCAAAGGATTCTTCACTACTCAGTGAGTACAGCCTTCTTCATCCCGTTTATTATTTACCATTAATATCGCCCTTAAAATACTTGCCTGAACTGTGTCCATGTTCTCTTAATAATATTGTTATCAATAAATTAATAAATAAGTGATACATACAATATATCGAGGGATCGATATGAGTGGCCGGGACACATGTATGTTACCCCACTTATGGAGTATCTGGGTTAAAACACCTGTGCTTAAGGACAGTGATATACTGGTGGCGTCAGCATGCCTCCCATTAGTCAATCCCAAGTTATTCAAGGAGTTATCGAGGAACAGGGTTATATTACTAGCGTGTCCTGAGAGAGAGTCACCAGCTCACTATGGAAAACTAGCAAGCATCATCAGGAGCTCGAGGCCTAGGAGTATCACGGTTGTAACCATAGACGGGAGTCCTCATTGCCTCGCCTTACATGCAAGCGCTAATGAGGCAGAGTACATACTTGGTGAGAAAATACCGAAGAAGCACTACGTGGTGGTTAATTCGAGCGAGCTCAAGGAGATAAGCCCTGACTCGATACGTGTTGCAAGATATTTATCACTCGTCGACGAGCTGATTAAAGAGAAGCCGGAGATCCTTGAGAAGCTTATGGAGTTCAGCATGGAGTACCGGAACTACTTAAGGATAAAGGAGAGGAACCATGACTAAAACAATTATGGGTATTGCTAAATCCGGGAATACTACTGAGGAGATGAAGAGACTTAGCGAGATAGAGGGTGTTCCTGTTGAGAAGATCAGGGAGGGAATAGCTTCGGGTAGGATAGTTATTGCTAGAAATATTAGACGTGAGAGTATAAGAACTACTGGGATAGGTGAGGGATTATATACAAAGGTGAACGTGAATATTGGGACAAGCGGCACGCTAGTAGATATTGAAATGGAGAAGAAGAAGACTCACATAGCCGTGAAATACGGTGCCGACACCATTATGGATCTAAGCACGGGGGGCAACCTAGATGAGATAAGGAGGGTTCTCTTAAAAGAGGCTGAGCCACTACCACTGGGCACAGTCCCCGTGTATCAGGCATGGATAGAAGGCGTTAAGAAATACGGGGGCGTGAGCTTCCCGAGTGAGTGGTTTATCGAGATTGTTGAGAGACAATTGAGGGATGGAGTCGACTTCATGACCATTCACTCAGCGCTATCCCTTGAACTAGCTAGGAAGGCGGTTGCTAGCACACGGATAATGCCGATTGTGAGTCGGGGTGGGGCAATGCTTGCTGTCTGGATGTTGGAGAACAATGAGGAGAACCCGTTTAGACAGCACTGGGACTACTTATTAGAATTATTCAGGGAGTATGATGCTGTTATAAGTATAGGGGACTCCCTAAGGCCAGGCACCATAATGGATCAACACGACGAGTTACAGGTAACCGAGTTGATAGAGGCAGCTAGACAAGTGAAACAGGCTAGAGAGCATGATGTACAAGTAATCGTTGAGGGGCCCGGTCACATGACGCTGGATCAGATCACTAGTAACATCACCTTAATGAAGAAGCTAACTAATAACGCCCCTTATTACGTCCTAGGGCCACTGGTCACCGATATAGCTATGGGCTACGACCATATAGCCGCCGCCATAGGCGGCGCCATAGCTGCTGCTCATGGAGCAGATTTCCTCTGTTATCTAACACCAGCAGAGCATCTAAGTCTCCCAACCATGGAGCAGGTCAAGGAAGGATTAGTGGCTGCTAGGATCGCTGCCCATGCAGGCGATATCGTGAAACTCGGCAAGAGGGCCTACCGTAGAGATGCTGAGCTAAGTGTTTACAGAGCTAGGTTGGAATGGAGTAAGGTACTTGAATACGCTTTCGATATTGAGAAGGCTAGAGAGATCTATGCACAGTTCCCATTATCCACTAGGGGTTGTAATATGTGTGGACAATACTGTGTCTTCCTATTGCTCGATAAATTACTGAAGAAGCCAGCATTAAAACAATGAGTGAACCATCATACAGAGACCACAATAACCTAGAGCAGGAAACGGTAAAGAATTAAACAATAGTTGTTTTCCTAAATAACTCTAAGCATGTTAACTCCCTGCTCCTACCTGTATCTTTATCAATTATCTTGAAGGAGGCTAGCTTATCCTCAAGTAGGCACACTAGCATCACGTATTCTAATGGCGTTGTCTCACCATTCCTCATGAATGATGGTATTACATATATCTTTAACTCCGCATTGTTTTTCCTAAACACCTTGTCAATGAGCCCGTAGATCCCTGAGAGGGCTGGTGTATCTCTCTCTAGGTTGAATAAATTACCTGATAAACTCTCTGATACCACCTCTCTGAACAGCTTACTGGTTTTATCCATATAGGTGTAATCAATTACTATAGTATTCAACAAGGGTTTTACACCGATTTCAATGAGGTGACCAATAAGCCTTAGAATGTTCTCGAGAAGACCTACCTGGTATTTCTCAAGTATTATACGTGTTAACACCCTGTTAAGCCGCTCCTCCAGGAACTCTGCATCTATCCCATCTAAATCATTGGAAACACACCTGAGAAACTCCTTGTATGCATTAATACTTATGAAAGGCGATACCTTTACTAGTACCTGTTTTGAATCAGCAGGTAGGTTAAGCCTGGATGCCTCATCACCAGCCACCTTATCCACGCAGGCTTTAACTATTTCTGGGACATTATCCCTGACGTCCTCTCTTTCACCGCGAATAACATGTAGTATTGTGTCAGTAAGAATACTGTGTATATTCTCCCCAGCCCATGCCAGCGTCCTAAAACTCGTCATGAAGTAATGGTAGTCGGCTGGATCATTCTCTACTAGGAGCAGGGTCTTTAACTGCTCCAAGTAACTCCTAATACTAGCTGGCACCAGTATAAACAATGTATTTGACTCGATGAGGAGCCCTATAAGCAGGTATGTAAGGAGCGGGGCTGTAATAATCAACCTCTTTAAATAACCTTCAACCTTGTCGACAACTATCTCGACACTATTGGCTTTACCGATATTGAGGCAAACATCTTTTGAATCACTGGTTGCCTCGAGAGTACATATGATTTTATTTAAATCAGTGAAGGAAACCCTATTCTTTCTAACCTCTCTTATGGTTTGCACTACACTTTCCACTAGATAGGTTATTTCACTAGACCTGCAGGAAACCCCTTTAATAGACTTACATATTTCACTGTATGGGTCAAAGTATTCTTTCAACTCCCCATACCTCGGTATAGGCGACTCAATTAACCTGAGAAGCAATCCCCTACTAATTCCCTCTCCCTCACTAGACACCAGCTCGCCCACTAATTCTCTCGCTATATTTAATATCTCATTTAGAAGCGTTCCCCTGATAATATGCAATGAGTCCTCGTTGAGTAGTTCAAGTATTTTTTCAGTAAACAAATATGTGGCTGAGTGATCGTGGCCCGTATAGTCAATCGTAATGAGGACTGTATCTATCGATCTGCCCTTAATAATCGAGGTAAATGGTAGGAAGTGCCTTGAATGCTGTGTACCTTTCTCATATATCCTCGTAAATACCTTGGATGCAATATAATGATCCGTTAATTTCATTATATTGTTTATCCTACTACTTTTACCTGACTGGGAAAAGCCTATAAAGCCTACTATCAGCGGTCTGCCATTTCTCCACTCTTCAGGCATCCCCAGCATCCTCTGCATTCATGAATTATTTATTTTAAATTATTATAGAGCTGTCTAGGTATATTATAATTTAGTTGAGAGTGGCGACCATGGAGAACTGGGTTAAGAATACTGTAGCATTATCCCTCTTATCGTTAATACTTGGAATAGCCTCGGTAATGCTGTTGGGCAGGTACTCCATGTGCATTGTTATAGGTCTCTCCATGTTGACACCGGGCATTATTAGTTTTACTCTCTTATTTCCCTACCATCTCTCATCAGATATTACTGGGAGGAGGATACTGCCTAGAGGCAGTAGTGAGATCAAGCTATTTATAGCCTCATACCTACCGATTTTAGTATTATACATACTACTCTTGCTAGGATACGGCCAGGATACTGTCGCCATCCTTAGGGAATGGCTTATCCCTATCTTAATCATACCAGGCCTACTCATGGTTGCGTTAATGCTTCACTACGGGTTATATAAGCCAGTCACGCGTGTTCCAGTTAAAATACTGGTGGCATTTATAATATTGCTGGTTGACACAACCATATGGGTTTACATAATACTGGCTACAGGAATAGCTGTAGCCAGCTGCATTGAATTAGCTATACTATATCTACCTAATTTACCCATTAATATTGAGGTATTTCGCCAACTAGTGATCGAGACATTATTTATAAGTATACCAGCTGCTTCACTGGTTCTAGCATTAATAGATATAACCATGTATAGGAAGCAACGTATCAATCAGGTCTCGAAGTACGGGCCTCTTCTATATAGGAAATACTTGGTTTCAAAGATATTTACGCGGTTAACCGCGAGTCATTTAATAGTGCTATCTCATGGACTCTACGATGACATCATATTATTTATAGAGAAATAGAGCTCCCCATGCCTCAACCAATCGTAATAGATGCTACCCTGGCGTTTTTCAGGGATGCTATTTTCTTAACTAACTCATCCACCGTTTCCGTAATCTCCCTGAGTCTTTCAAGGGTTTCAGCTTCAGCATATAATCTTATCTTAGGCTCTGTACCACTGATCCTTACCAGTACCCATGATCCATCATGGTACTCGAATCTATAGCCATCTACACCAATTATATTCAATGGCTCTCCAAGCCTGCCCTTCAACTCCTCCACCAGCTCCCTGTACACGTCTACCCTGACCTCAGGCGGGTCAATCACGTAGCTTCTTCTATCCCATGGGTAGTCCGGTATTTTCTCCTCCTCGAGTATCTTTACGAGAGGCTTGCCTCTTTCAACAATTAATTTAACAAGTAAGGCTGCCTGCCTTACTCCATCAACCCATGGCCCCCATGAGGTATCAATTAACTTCCATGGCTCTCCAGCCATGACGACGTTGCTTGCTCCGAGCTCCTTAACTCTTTCATGGGTTTTACCGAGTATGTATCTCTCAAGTTTGCCGCCGGCTTCCTCAACAACCTCTTCAATCACTCTACCAGTGTCCACGCTAACTATCACTAGCCCCCTTCTCTCCTCCAAGAGTATTTTCGCGAATAATGCGAGCAGTCTATCCTGTCGAATAAAGCCGGCATGGTGATCTAGGACTGCTAATCGGTCCGCGTCGCCGTCATGTGCTAGAATCACCGCTGGCTCGACGCTACCGTAGAGTGGTAATAGTTTTTCAAGTACATCCTTCCTAGGCTCAGGGGGTCTTCCCGGGAAGTAGCCGTCTGGACTACAGTTTACGGTAATAGGTATCCCACCTAGTAATCTGGTGACTAATGGTGTTACATAGTATGATGCCCCATTAGCACAGTCTATAACTACCTTGGGTTGCCAGGCTTTTTTAACCGGGGTAGAGGACTCGACGAGGTCTTTGATATAGTTGTCTAATGGGAGAGGATCGTGATTGGATTTGCCGGACTTGCTCCATTCAACCGGCTTCAACGGTGTTGAGACCAGCTCCTCAATTCTCTTCTCCAGCTCACGTGTAAACTCATACCCCTCCACATCATAGAATTTAAACCCATTATACTCAGGGGGATTATGACTGGCTGTCACACTGATACCTATACTCTTATATTTTAACCCGGCATATCCTGCCACAGGAGTTGGAGCTAGTCCAATGATGCTGGCATCTATTCCTCCAGCTGTTACCCCTGATACTAGCGCGTGAACCAGGACATGACTAGTGGTCCTTGTATCATAGACTAAGTGGCTGGTATCCGACAACCCAAGCCTGCTGAGGCTGAGGCCTATCCTATATGCAAGGATGGGATCCAGTTCTTCAGGGTACTTCATTCGTATACCAGCTGTGCCAAACAACCTCATTATCAACAACCTCTATTACACTGAATTAATCCATTATTCTTCATTAAAAACCTGTTAATACATGTTAATACATGGTATATTGGTAGTGAACAAGGTATGAGTATATATAGGCCTGGGAAGGATAAGAAACAGGTAATCGATGATATGTTAAAAGACCTAGATCCATCTCTAAGAGAGATAGCAAGGGTCATCCTTGAAAACATGAGCCTTGAGGAGCTGGTTGAAGTAGATAGAGAGGAACTATATAAACGGTTAAAAAAGCAGGCTAAGCAATGATTAGCTGATACGTGATTATAGGGTTTTTATTCCTGGATCTACTAGGAGATAGATTAAGGAATATTAGGAAGTGAATGGAAAAAAGAAAGATGCCTATTAAAAATCCTTTACCGCCTATTCTCCCATAACCATCGACATAACTGCCTTCTGGACGTGGAGCCTGTTTTCTGCTTCCTCAAAGTACAGACTCTTCTCATAGCTGTCTAGGACTTCATCTGTTACCTCCTGTCCTCTATCAGCTGGTCCACAATGCATGTAGTATGGCTTACCCGCCTTCTCAAGCCTCTCCATGGTTACAATCCAGTTCTTGAATTTATCCTGGTATGCCTTAGCCCCCTCCTTATCTACAACATTATTGTATGGTGGGAAGAAGCCTTTAGGGCTCCATGCCTTCGGGTAGACTATTGTCGCACCCTCGAATGCTTCATCCATGTCGTGGACGATCTTGAACTCGCTTCCCCAGTGCTCGGCATACTTCTTAGCTATCTGCATTGCTTCATCCATTAACTCGAAGCCTGGTGGGTGAGCCACATACACGTCTGCACCAAGCAGTGCGAACATGCTTGCCACATCCTGTGGTACAGCCAATGGTTTCAGCCCACCGCTATATGCATAGCTCACGACAACTTTTTTGCCTCTAAGATCCCTGGGCCAACCTAGTGCTTCAAGTGCTGCCTGTGCATCAGCTAGCGACTGGAATGGATGCCACACGTCATCCTCCATGTTTAACACTGGAATATCAGCCCACTTAGCGAATTCCCTTATTATTCTATGTCCACGCCCGATTACCCATTTAGCGGCATCACCATATATTCTTATAGCTATGCCATCCCCATACCTGCTTAGAACCCTCGCTACATCACTTATAGCCTCTGTCTGATATGGTATCATGTCTTCAGGCAGTGTGGGGGCATAAACCTGGTCAGGACTAATATAGGTGGCCTGCCCACCCAGCTGATACACACCAGTCTGGAAGCTGTTCCTCGTCCTCAGGCTTTTATTATAGAATATCAGGTACAGCATCTTCCCTTCAAGCCAATTTACTTTTCTAACACCACTATGATACAACTGCTTCAACTCTTTAGCGGCCTGTAGAACCTTGAATATCGTGTCTATATCATAGTCGTAGTTAGAGAGCCAATCCTTGCCTTTTAGATATCCCACGAACCAGGGTTTATGTCTTCCCATACCACTCTCACTTACCTAGATTTATTGATCCATAAGTATTATCCGGTTGAATTAATAAATTTTAATCATGAGAGCCCACAACCAGTGGGATATATAACAGTGCCAGGGTTCCACACTCGTCTCTCTAAGTAGCTTGATCCCACTTATCCCTGGAGGCTATGAATAAAAATAAATTAATGAGAATATGCACATCTAGGGGTAAGCAGGTGGTATGGTAAAGACCTAAGCATGGCTATGATGACTAGTCCTAGACCTGGTGAAGAGTTGAGTTATTCGGTTAAATAGTTAGCTGGGAACATTAATATTATGTTCGTTGCATGGATCAATACCGGGCCTCAGTGTGAACAGCTATGAGCACTGAAACCATAAGAAGCTATGTCGGTGAAAATAAGGTTATTATTTGTATTGGCACACGGAACCCAGCTAAAATCAGGGGGGTAACCAATGCATTTAAGAGGTTCTTCAACGAGGTTGAAGTTAAGTATATTAATCCATCAATCAATCTTGTACCACAACCAATAGGCCTGGAAAACGTTATAGATGGGGCTAGGAGAAGGGCTCTCCATGCCATGGATAAGCTCAGGGATTGCAGCTACGGTGTCGGCATCGAAGCCGGATGGGTACTAATCAATGGAGAATATTATGACTTGGAAGCAGCATGGATTCAGAGATGGGATGGCGTGGGTTCGCTAGGATTCTCTCCAGCATTTAAGATACCCCGGTTATTCGCTGAGAAAATACTTGATGGTAGTAGGAAGGAGCTGGAAGATGTAGTGAACGAATACTATGGCACCGAGAACATTGGAGATAAGGGAGGCTTTATAGGTGTGTTAACGAAGAACATTGTCATCCGCTCTGATCTAAGCTATATGGCTACATTAATGGCTTTAATACCATTTATAAACGAGGATCTCTATATTAGGGGAAAAGATACATGGTAAAGCATAATTCAGGTGAGGCCTAATATCCTATTAGTAACCATAGGTCACTCCATAATACAGCGATAATTATTTGCATCGTTGTTGATATAAGAGCTATCCTAAGCCATTCACTCCATGAAATCCCCATTTTTTCCCTCTCAGCCATAGAGACAGCAACTATGTTAGCTGTAGAACCTATCGGTGTATAGTTACCTCCAAACACTCCACCATAGAGCAGGGCGAAGTATGATACCCTACTTAAACCCAGCTGGACGAGTACTTTAACAGGCTGAATTAATGTCACTATCACAGAGAGATTGTCTAGTACACTACTTAACGCCGCAGAACCTATTAATAATATATCTGCAGTAATAGCATTACCCTCAAAGCCGCTTAGACTCGAGGCCGACGCGATAACGTATGCTATCTTCGCTATAGCACCAGTATAGCTAAGTGAGTATGATAGAATAAATAAGGCGATGAAGAACAGCATCGACGGCCAGTCTACAGCCGACTCAATTAACTTGTTTATGCTGGATGGATCAGTTACGAACATCGCTATTGCTATAGAGAAGAACGGGATGAAAGCCAGCAATGCATGCGGGTCAATGCTGACGCCCGTAAGTATGCTCATTAAACTAGCAAGATACTCACTTGAGACTACCAGGGCAACGAAGAATATTAGTATAAAGATGCTTGTCTTAAAATGCTTGACCTCGATGCCGGAAACATCGATTGTTCTAGCAACACTTAACTTGCTTATTAATTCCCTAGATCGTTCCAGTTCCTGATCGAGCGCCTTTGTATAATCCCTCAGCACTAGCTTGAAAAGTAGTACTAGAACCATAAGCTCCAGCAGTGATAACGTGAGGCATTTTACTATGAACTCGCTGACCGCTATATTTGCTGTAAACGCGATGTATATACCTATAGGGTTACCTATCGGTAGTGCTACGCTACCAGTGTTCGTAGCGAGCACGGTGAATATTATTAATGGCTTTAAATCTATCCTCATTACCCTCTTAAGCTCCAGAATAACCATGATAGCATAGATTATGCTTGTAACCTCACCGAGAATCATGCTTAATACAGCTGAGAAAATACCGAGAAGCATAAGTAATCCAAGCGATGACCTACTCTTACTCAACAGTGAAACCGCGAGCCTATTGAAAACCCCTGTCTCCCTGAGTATACCTGCCAACGTCATTGAGCCTATGAGAAATAATAGTAGCCTCCAGTCAATAGCTTTGACCACCAGGTCCTGGGGCGGCACAATAGCGCTCATCACCAGTATACCTATGCCCGAAATAGCAGCTGCCACACGCCACTCCATCTTTATAATTGTTACTACTATCACGGTAAAGAATATTGTCAATGTAATAGCTTGTGTAAGGTCGGCATATTCGCTATCTAAGTCTACTGGAGCACCCCTATATTCTGTTACAACCTCGGTTATTTTACTCCCGATAGGCCCGGTTAAATGTACCATGCTCGTGAACAGATATGATAAAGTAAATATCACAGCTATATAGATGACGAGCTTAATCATTGTTTTCAAAGCCGTCACCATACTTTCTTTATAAGAAACCTAATAAAATCCTATATTATTAAATTTTATCTTATCCTTGAATACTCCTAGAGCCAGCCCATATATTATCAAAATATGATAGGGCCTTAGAAACTATGCCTGTACAATTAGTCTCTATTGATGCCTCATGGTTACTCATTAAAGCCGACTCGGTCCAGTTATGGCTACCAAGTATTACTGTGGAATTATCGATAATCACCATTTTAGTATGAGTTGTTACGGCTGAAGACTCATCTAGCCTTACAGGTATATCCAGTGATAAAAGATAATAAATCGTATCATTATATGATTTATAGGTTGTATCATCCACAACTATTTTCACATCTACGCCTCTATTCTTTAACTCCGCCAGTATTTCCAGTAGAATGTTTACAGGATCACCCCTTTCACCTGGATCATATTTCACGACATACATTACTATGTATACACTTCTATTAGCGCTGCCCAGGGCCCCCAGTACTGCGTTATAGTACTCTCTATCCAATAATAGATTAAGTGAACAAGTATTATTTACCATTAAACCGCCTCCACCGGTTTGGAAATACCTTGAATAAACATATACACCTATAAATGCCCCGAGAATCATCCCCAATATGAAAACTATCAATAGGCTTGCAACGGCTCTCATGAGCCCACCCGATCCCTTTATTAAATCTATCCCTAGAGTTTTAAATATTAGCTGTAATTTTATCTTATTAGTCTTACTAGAAAGGGGACTGATAATGTTTCACCGGATTCAGAAAATATGCGGTAGGTTCAAGCAATATAATCCTATTTGCTCCAGTCCTTTCTAGGTGGTATGAGTGAAAGCAGTGGTACTTGCTGGAGGACTTGGGACAAGACTTTACCCCTTAACCAAGATCACTCCTAAACCCATGATACCTCTAGCAGGCAAGCCTATATTAGAATACATCACAGAATGGCTACGTAAACACGGCGTTAAAGATATAATCATTGTGGCCCGCTACCTCGGCGACCAGATATTGGCATACTTTAAGGATCACCCATATGTAAGAGCTATGCTGCTTGATTCAAAGGATACAGCCGACGCTATAAGATTACTCGGTAATATCCTCGAAGAATCCTTTATAGTTACAATGGGTGATACATTATGTAATATTGATTATAGAGAGATATATGAATCACATGAGTCCTCAAACGCTGTTGCAACCATAGCGCTTAAACAGGTTGAAAACCCACTACCATACGGCATAGTCTACTTGAACGAGCAGGGAGATATACAGTTATTCATAGAGAAACCTCTATCCATAGAAGTGTACTTACTGAATATAGCGTACTACAGGAGAAAGAGTTTATCAGCCTACGAGAACCTCATCAACACCGGGATATACGTGCTCAGCCAACACATACTTGAGATCCTCGAGAAGAACCCTGGTCTACTGGATTTTGGGAGACATGTTTTTCCCTATTTAATTGAAAATGGATACAAGGTTAAAGGCTATATTTTGAAGCATAATGTGTACTGGAACGATGTTGGTAGACTGGAAACATACAAGAATGTGGCATGGGATCTCCTCGATGGTAAAATAGCTGGTTTTAAACCAGGAGCACCAAAGATCTTGCCCGGCATCTATATGCATGAATCTTCCCTGGTGAAGGGAGAGGTGCATCCTCCAGTATACATAGGTAGGAATGCCGTTATAGAGGGGGACGCTGTCATCGGACCCTACGCTATACTGGAGGATAACGTGACAGTGGAGCAGGGATCTATTATACAGGAAAGCATCATATGGCATAACACTATAGTTAGGAGGGGGTCGAAAATATATGATGCGATAATAATGAATGATGTAGAGGTCGCTGAAAACACGAGAGTGGTGGCCTCAGTGATCGGTACAGGTAACCATGTAAGAGGGGATATTTCTAGGAAAAACATGGAGCCAGCGGAGGTGACACCACCTTATGCTTAAATACGTTGATGGAAGAATAACGGGAGAACCGTTAGTCGATATCAAACTAGAGGACATCGTCATGCTTGGAGCAGTATTCGGCTCGCTACTCGGTAAGAGATCACTGGTTGTAAGTGGAAGAGATGTCAGGCCCGTCTCCAGGATGTTTAAGAGGGCTTTAACAGCTGGACTAATGAGTGTTGGATGCGACATAATGGATTTCCATGAGGCTGTAAGCGGTGAGATCTCCTTCAGCATGAAGAGATTCGGGGCGAAAGGTGGTTTCAACATACATTTAAACCCTAGGAAACCCGGCCACATAACTATAAGACTCTATAAGGCGCCGGGTTACGAATTAGTTGGAAGAGAGATAACCGACATAATAGCACTAACACAGGGTAAAACCGAGGGTCAAGGGACAGGTGAGATCGGGTGGGTTAACTATGCCGAGTACATGCATGAACTATATGCCTCAGCATTGATCAGCTTCATCAAGTCCGATGAGATCTCGGCTACAGGATTAAAGATTGTAGCAAGCCACGGATACGGTGCATCAGGAGAGATACTTGGGAGGCTCTTCTCACTACTAGAGCTCGAGCACACATTGATGAGTAGTGGTAGGGGAAACATAGAAACATATCCATATATAAAGGAGATGAGTAAGGTTGCAGCATCCACGAAGGCTTTAAAGTCTGATCTAGGCGTGGTATTCAATATAGATGCATCCGCGCTGGCTATCTATATCAAGGATATAGGGTTCCTGCTACCTGAGGAGGTGCTCCTAGCAATATTAACCAGGTATCCAGTAAACAGCAGTGTAGTTGTCGACGCGTATGTTCTACCGGGAATTGTAGAATACATGATTAATAAGGGCTACCAGGTTAAAGTGGTTGAGAATGAGGAAAAGCTCATAGAAGCTGTTAGAAGGGATAGGCCTGTTTTAGCATTGAATAGCAGAGGAGACTTTATAACTCCGTTGTTCAGCCTAGGATATGATGCATTAATAGCATTCATGCAATTACTCGAGGCTTTCAGCATTCAAAGAAAGGAGGTATATGAGGAAGTAGTTAATGCTAGAAACCTCCTGTCCCGCTCTCTAAAAGACGAGAAAGACGTATCAACTGCATGTAACAACAACCCTGAGTGTATTAAGACGTTATGGGGGTATAGGATACCCGGGGATAAAGTAATACGTACATACATCTATAACCCGGAGATGGATTCATATATAGAGTTCGTATAGCAGTTGAGAAACACATAGATGTTATCAATAGCGAATATATTCGAACGGGTAATGTAAGCAACTAGATGAAATCAAGTAGCTAAATTATTATTGTTGGGCAGGGGAGGATTTGATGGATAATTATATATATGCAGAGATAAAGTTAGCTGGATACCACGCTGGCAGCCCGATACTGGTTGAAAGCAAGGTTGAGATCAATGCTAGCGAGGCTGGTTTAATCGCAGGGCCCTCCGGCTCCGGTAAAACAGTATTCCTCCTCAGTATAACCGGAGTGCTCAAACACTTCTTTAACGGCGTGGTTGAAGGCCGTGTAGACATGGGTGGATTAAACCCATTGAGCTACAATGACTATATTAGCTTACCGGGGAAACTCGGCTTTCTGATGCAGGATCCTGAGAGACAAATCATCTACCCCACACCGCTTGATGAAGTGGTGGCACTGCTGGAGGCCCGGGGATACAGCTATGAGGAGGCTCGTAGGAAGGCATACAGCATTCTAGAATCCCTGGGATTACTGGGTAAGGCTAATGAACACGTGGAGAATCTATCAGGAGGCGAGAAGAAACGCTTAGCGATAACTCTTTCAATAGTACATGACCCCGGGATAATACTACTTGATGAGCCATCAGCCAGCCTGGACCCTGAGGGAATAAATTTCATTAGAAAACTCATCATAGAGAGAAAGAATAAGGGTTGCTCCATACTCCTCACCGAGCATAAGAAAGGTTATTTCATAGATGTTGTCGATAAAAACTATTCGTTAATTAAGCAGAGAATAATACCATTCAACGAGATAGATATATTAGATTATGAGAAACCACCACCCTGTAAAAATGGGGGTGTATCAACTGGTGAAGTAATCCTAGAGACACGTGGACTGGATATAGGGTACGGTAAACCCTTGGTGAGAAATATCAACATCTACGTGAGACGGGGAGAGGTAGTGGCTTTAGTTGGACCCAATGGATCGGGCAAGTCAACCCTCCTTAAAACACTAGCGGGTTTCCTCAAGCCATTGGGTGGAGAGATAGTGAAACGATATGTGCGAATGTTCTATAAGCCGCAGAACCCTGATCTCGTGTTTATTCATAGTAGTGTTGAGAAGGAAGTGATGGATGTGGCGCGTAGAACAGGTTTAATGGTTGAGAACATCATCTCCATGTTTCCATGGTTCCAAAGCGTGAAAAACCTGCATCCACTCCGCCTGAGCCATGGCCAGAGACGATGGTTGTCACTGCTTATATCATATGCGTATGGTAAAGATCTCCTCCTCCTCGATGAGCCAACCACAGGGCTTGACTACACACTGTATAATAACCTGGTTAAAACCATTAGCGAGTTAAGGAGGAATCGCTCAATGATAATAAGCACACATGATCCACGGCTCATCGCTGATGTAGCTGATAGGGTGTATGTTGTGAGGAATAACTATGTCGTGGAGGAGGAGAAATGCCGTGTCGTCGAATCAATGTATAAGGAAATAGGTGTCACCTCTTGATGAAGCCACATGTATACTCAACATTCATCTACGCTACAATAATAACCCTCATGGCATTCATAGTTAGAAACCCCAAATGGCTTATCATGACATCGGTAATCAGCATCGTTATCTGCCTCATATATGGTGGTAGGAGGGTCCTCTACCTAATCCTATTGGTCTCAATTGGGTTCATCGGCGTATTCGTGAATGCATTGTTCTTCGCGAACACAGGAGAGGCTGTTGTGGAGGCTGGCCCTATAATTATTAGAAAACACGCGCTGGAGGAATTCTTGGTGGTCGCACTGAGACTACTACTAATAGCTGGCGGGGGAGGCGTCTTAGCATTAACCCATAGTAGTAGCGAGATTGCTAGAGGGCTAGCCAGGGAACTCGGGCTCCCATACTACATAGTATTACCGATATTCTACGCCCTCAGATCCCTTCCATTGATAAAGCAAGACCTGGATGAGATATTGTTCATGCGTAAGCAAAGGGGATATGGAAGAATCCCCATATCTCCCGGTGGTATATCCTCCATAATAACGCCGTTGCTCTCAATAAGCTATCAGCGAGCTGTATGGGGAGGCATAAGTGCTGAGTTGAAGGGTTTAAGGGGTTCAACCATATACAGGCGTATCGAAGTAAATATCCTGGATATACTTCTACTCGTCCTACTCATAGTTTACATTATGATGGCATTTATTCCCGGCTAGATTTACATCTGAAAGCCTCGCCCTTTAGGGCGGGGGTCAGAGAAGTATTTATCTGATACAGAAAAGCTTTAATCTAATGTTTCTGCCCCTTAACTGTTTCACTAAGCGAGTCGGGTTCGGCTCTTCTTCATCATTTCCTCAGGTTCGCGGTTCCTCCCCATCGCTTCAGTATCAATGGTTCTAGAGCATAATATAGTTTGTCATGGAAGACATGTCTATCCAGCTCTCTAGCTCGATTAATACTCCTCTTACTTAGATGCACCCATAGCCTCTCATTCTCTAGCAGTGTCTTTACCTGAATGAAGGCCTCATTAATGTTTCCATAGGGTGCTGCAATATTACTATTGCCTAAAGCTATATCCACCCAGCTACCTGAGTCTATCGGTATCACAACAGGTGTACCAGCTGCCATTGCTTCGACAATCGAGATTCCAAAGTGTTCTCTGGGTGTTGGATGCATGTATACCATGGCTTTTCTATATAAGTCCACCAACTCTGTTCTCGAAATATTTACTTTGAACTCGACTATATCATCTATTCCCTCCTTAAATGCTTTTTCACGGAGTTCATCGTAGTAATCTCTATTATATTTAGAGAGTGATCCAGCGATGACGAAGCGTGGTTTATTTTTCTCCCTACTGAATTTCCTGGCAACGTAGAGGATGTTCTCGACATGCTTCTCTGGACTTATACGTGAGACGCTTAAGACTATATACTCTCTCTCATTCCTTATTAATAAGGGTTCGCTCACTATGTCATCTATGTTCACTGGTGGGGTGATCACATATGGATCAATATTGTAGTATTTCTTGAAGAATAATGCTGTAAAACTAGAGTTAGCTATGTATATCTTAATCTTCTTCATCATAAATGGGAAGATTACTGAGTTTAATAGTGAGTATGTTTTCCCAACTAGATTAAATATACCGTTTAAGCCGGGGTAGTAGATATCGTAGTTGAGGAACGATGGGTAATGCAGATAGAGTACGTCGCTGTGCCCGGACAATATATCGCCGCTGGTATTTATGGTGAGTAAGGGATCCCCTGCTGGATCACCTATCCCAATTAATCTTAGCTCAGGACGTTTTAAACCATAGTGATCCGCTAACTCCCTTAGCTTAGATGGGGTGTTTAGTGTCACGGAGTCTATATATACTGGAAAACCTCTCTCCGTAAAAGCTATAGCTGTTTCAAGTGTAACGTACTCGGAGCCGCCGGGACCCATTAGGTATGTATTGAACATATGATGCTTTATTAGAATATAAGTCATTAAGTACTCGTTCCCCCACTACACTCGTTTAATTGTTCCCATGGATTCGCGCTTGGCATGACTATGGCACAGTACCCCGCCTCGATCAAGGCGTTCCTAAGGCTCCATGCATCTCCTTCCCTTGAAGCATCAATAACCACGAGCTTTGGTTCACCTCTTCTAACATACTCCACTAAGTCATCGAAATCCGCGTGATCACTCAATGCTACCAGGTACGTGTAGTCATCTATTCTTCTAAAGGGCTTGTTAAACTCCCACCCGCTTAGAACAATATGCAACGCGCTTCCATCGAGTCTCCTATATTCAGCTGCATTCATGTGTTTGAAAATAACTGCTTTCTCCCCAGGGGTTACCCCACGGAGCATGTCTTCCTCGTGCATATAATTCCCTATCTTAATTCCATGTCTCTCCAGCACCCTTGTCGAATGATATATCTTGGAAGGCAGGATAAATGGTGCCTCGATACCCTTCTCCCTTAGAATTATCATTGCCTCCTGTACTTTCCCATGATACCCGTATACATAGACTCTTTTATACCGGTAGAGGCCTTCTTCAACAAGGCTCACGAACAACTCTGGAACCTCGTCCTTGAATGGTCGCCTATAATTAGGGTTACCATAAGTTGATTCCATCACGAGTACATCCAGGTCCTTCATCACCCGTGTTTTGCCGTCAAGCTTAAAATCGCCTGTATAGCCAAGTCTAAGCCCCCTGTACTCAACGTATACTTGTGCAGCTCCCGGGATGTGGGATGCCTGAAACATGCAGAGGGTCTCGTTGTCATCAATGACCATGCACTCATTATAGTTCAATGGCTTCTTCTTTAACCTGTAATATGGTAGTAGATACTTATCAACGTAGTTAAGGGATTCAATTAGATCCAGGGTGATTGATGTAGCGATTATCATCTTAGAGTATTTGATGCTCTCCTCCAAACCCCCTAAATGATCTACATGGGCATGTGTAATTACTCTGACTGGTTTCTCGGCATATCCATCAATCGATGTATTTTCACCCAGTATTACGGCACCGTTCTCCCGTATATTAATGGATTCAAGTAGCCTGGCATAGTTACCTGTAGACAGCATGAACCAGTATCCCCGCTTACTTTCTTACTTCATCTGAGACAGGCTTCCAGCTACGGGTCTTAGAGTCATATAGAATCATGTTATCCTCATATAAGGCTTTCCAGAGCAAATATCCTTTTTCACCAAGTATCTTCTTCAAGTCCTCCTCGGTATTAGTCTTCGCCTCTTTAAACAGCTTCTCCTTAAACTCCCTCCAAAAATCGCTGTCAACAGCAATTCTCTCCTTGCTTAAATGAAGTACCACAGCCCCCATTCTCTCGAAGTATGAGAAAAGCCTGTCGCGCTGTATTCTAGCTGGTAGCATGCTTTCAAACACTATTTTGTCCTCGCGGAGCCTCTCTATCCCGGTCTTATATGGTTTGCTAACCTTACCTTCACCATGTGTCTCACCTGGTTTAGCACCCTCCTTACCCTCAATACTCTTTATCTTTTCCTCTAATTCGTCAACCCTTTGAATCAGCTCAGCCAGCTGGCGCCTCATGTTTTCAAGAGGTGTCAAGCCTTTATTGATTTCATCTTGAATGAATTTTTCAAGACGGGAACGCATCCTCTCCAGTTCTTCCACTCCGGTTCTCTCAGTCCTCGAGAATAGTTCCCTGGAGAGTACTTCAATGATGTAGCTTGAGACATCCTTGAAGCCTAGCTCTAAAGCCTTCCTCTCCAAACTCTTATAGAGCTCTTCGTTTATCAATATCCTTATCTCTCTCTTACCGTCTTCACTCATGGTTTAAACCTGAGAATATATTTACTTATGCCGGCTTTATATCAAGATACCTTATACCTTAAAACGCTTCCCTGGAGCAATCCTTCACCAGTCCTAAAATACCCTTAAACTATTAGGAGAAATCTGACCTGATTGGTGATGATTGATATGGGTTGGTGAGCCCAGTGGAATGGTGATATATATGACTGATTTACTTGTATGGGAGAAACCTGACTTAAATACTTTACCCGGTGTAATTAAGAAGGCCGTGGTTGAGGGGAGGACGGTTATTATTATTGGTGAATGCAGCATTGAGTACGAGGGTAGAAGTGCCTCTAGACTTGGAAACGGTGAGAGGATACTGATTATAAAGCAGGATGGCTCAGTTCTAGTGCATCGCCCCCACGGGTACTCACCCGTTAACTGGCAACCAGAGACATCAGTGATAGAGGCCTGGACTGATGACGAGGGTAGATTATATATTCTAGCCGTCAGGGAAGGACCCCGGGAAGTATTAAGTATTGTTTTCTCGAGGGTGGATCTAGCCGTATCCATGAAGCTAAGTGATAAAGCTGATTTCATCATGTATCTTAGTGAAGCGGAGATTAAGAGGATACTAATAGATAATCCAGAGCTAGTGGAACCCAACCTCAGGATACTGGAGGACGAGAAGAAGCTTGGTTCCGGTCAAGCAGATATATATGGGGTAGATGGAAACGGTCGCCCAGTTATAGTCGAGTTAAAGAGGGTTCCCGCATCAAGGGAAGCTGTTCTCCAGCTATACGGTTACGTGAAATCATATGAGGCAAAATATGGTAGGAGGCCGAGGGGTATACTTGTCGCACCCTCATTCTCACCCTCAGCCATAGAGGCTTTACAGAGACTACAGCTAGAGTATAAACTCATAGATCTCCGAGAACTATATAGGCTGGCTCTTAAGAAGGGATATAGAAAGAGCATTCTAGACTATGGTAGAAAACAGGTTTGAGGATTATGTGGGAGAAAATAAAGAATGATGCCATGCTGCGTGATTCAGGCGTGGATAAGGATTTAGATGATGTAGCGAAATACGATGTAACAGCTTCATCATATGATGAGCTCTACCGTGGTGAGCAGTATAGTAAGTATAGTGTATTAGTTGGAATAGTTAATGGAAAACTAAATTCATCCCTGGTACTCGATGCAGGATGTGGTACAGGGCTATTACTAGAGTATCTCAGGGAGAATAACATCGATAAATATGCGAGATATATATGTCTAGACCCGAGCACCGGTATGATAGAGAGACTGGCTGGGAAAAACATTGATCACCGTGTAATACCAGTAGTAGGTTACGCTGAGGAGATACCGGTTAGGGATTCAAGCATCGATATAGTTGTCTCGATCACTACATGGAGCAATATAGCTGATAAGGAGAAGGCCGTTAATGAGTTTATCAGGGTGACCAAGGAAAACGGGTTAATAGTGGTCTCTAAACATTTAAAGCACAACACCATTCCTCCCTCATTGATAAACAAATGCTTCAAGGAGGTTGTTGTCCACATAGATGCATTCTACACGTGTAAGCCAGTGAATAAGGCAAGCAGTGGATACCGGGTGTCATCTCCGCTGGAAAATACTTTTAAAGACTACTAAGTTTATATACACCATTGTATTAAACTAGTAATACATGGTGTATATCCATGAGCAACGTGTCCAAGGGCTATAGACCACCTTCACCTCTAAAGGTATTGAAGAGTGCTGAAGGACAAGTAGTGCTTGTAAGGATCAAAGGCGGCATCGAGTACGTTGGAACACTGGATTTAATAGATCCCACGATGAATATAGTGTTGAGTGACTGCACAGAGTATAGCGGTGACGGTAGGCCAACTTCAAGATATGGTAAGATAATAATAAGAGGCAGTCACGTGGAGTTCATCAGCACCAATTATGGGCAAGTGGCACCAGACAAGGTTACTCTATGATTGAGGAAAGAATATATGGAGAATTATTACAGCAGGATAGAGATCTTCGTCCTAGCCGATGATTATGCTGGAATGACAAAGGGTTTTCTAGCACAGCATGGTGTCTCCTATTTCATTAGGTTACACAGGGATCAAGGAGAGAAGACATCAATACTATTTGATACAGGTTACGATGGCAAAGCAGTCCTCCATAATATGAAACTCCTTGGCCTAGATATCAACGAGGTTGACTATATAGTTCTATCACATAATCACTACGACCATTCAAACGGCCTCCTCTATTTATTGGAGAAGAGGACCAAGAAGACTGCTATCCCAGTCATCGTTGGAAGGGGATTTTTCGAGAAAACAATAGCGTTGAAACCCAGGATGAGGATACTTAACCCGGATTGGTCGAGAAACCAAGGAGAGTCGCTTGGAACATGGTTTATTGAAACCAGTGAGAAACTGGAAATAATGCCCGGCGTCTCAGTACCAGGTATTATAAAGTATGATGAGAGACTGGAGTTTGAGAAGGAGGCCCCTGAATACTACATAGTCGATGGGAACGGTTTTAAAAGGGACTTCCTAGAACATGAAATCGCTTTAGTCATAGAGAGCAGTAGGGGCCTCTTAGTGTTCACAGGATGCAGTCATCCGGGGGTAGCCAGCATCGTTGAAAAGGTGGTTAACCTATATGGTAGGAAAGTATACTCAGTAATAGGTGGAATGCACTTAATCAACGCTGATGAATTAAGGATAAAGAGAACTATCCAAAAACTAAGGGAGTTAGGGGTTGCAAAAGTATTCGCTGGACACTGCACTGGGTTAAAGGCTGAGAAGGCTTTTCTAGAGGTTTACGGCGATGATTTTGTAAGAATTCATACAGCTCTACAGATATCAATATGATGGCTGTCTCCGTTGATCCAGTTCTAGTTTAAAGCCGCTTAAAAGGTGTTCTGGTAGCGAGCAGCAGGCATCATATAATTCAGAGTTATCGCTTATTAACTCGTGCACTGGGTTCGCAATTCTTTCAACTAATTCCTCCTCAACGGCAACTCTATCCAGGCTGTTTTTAACCTGGTGAGGCCTCATACATCCAAGATATATTTTCCCACTGAATACTTTCCTCGCATAGCGTAAGTTATTTATCAGCGTGTCCGCGCTAGGTAGAGTCATACTCCTTGATTCAGGTATGTATACTAGTAGTGTGATCTCCCTTAATCCATGCTCCTCGATGACTTTGATTTCCCTGGTAAATGTATCTCCCGTGAAGCCTGGATGCCAGAGATATATGTGTGGAACGACGTGTAACCCAGCCTCGATCATTTTATTCAGGGTTTCAATATAGCTGTCGCCACTGAGATTAAGTCCTCTAATGTATTTTATTATGTAATTGCTAAGCGTGAACTCGAAGTCCACTGCATCTATTAATCCCTTGAGTGAATCGAGTAGCTCCATGTCCTTCAGTAGTCCTAGGTGGGCATTATAGATGAAGCCATATTTCCTTTTACTATCCCTCAAGTAGTCAACGTATCCCTCGATTGGTAGACGCCCCTCTCTGGTGAAGCCCCCGCTTATTAATATGCCTCTAACTCCTGACTCAAATAATTCTCTAAGTGTTCTCCCTGGATCGCCTTTACTTAGGTCAACCATGTTTTTAAGGTAGCGGCCCCTGCAAAACTTACAGTTTAACATGCAGGCTGGGCCCGTTATAGATATGGTTGTGAATTTTCTTAAATGCATGAAGTACTTCAAGCCTTAACACCGATGTCCTCCAACTCTTCCATTATTTCATTCCTGTGTTCTTCAAGGATTTTACGTGAGGGGAAGTTATATATTACTCTGGGTAGGTCTGTGTAAAATGGCCTATTACAGTCAGGGCATCCCCTTGTATATAATGCCTTGTAGACGTCTATTCTTGGCTGTTGTTTAAACCTCATGGAGTCTGGATCGATGTACTCTAATGGGTCTTCCTCGTTTTCAATGAGCTCTACTGCTAGCTGGATTACCCTATAGTATCTTCTATCAATACTCTTCATGTTACTTGAGTCAAAGTAGTTGAATAACGCGACCCGGGCCCCCATCGAGTATATTTTTATAATAGTTTCGAGGGCCTCTCTGAGGCTCTCGCCCAGACCTATGATGATGTGTACATAAACATTTCCCTCTCCAAATACGTTGACGGCTTCCTCGATGAACCTCCAGTAGATCCTCCACGTGTAGGGTTTCCCCCATTTAGCGAACAATTCCTCTGTCACGGTGTCAAGGCCTACTCCAAGCTTATCTACACCTAGCTCTTTGAATTCTCTTAGAATACTCTTGGAGACAGGGGTTATAGCTAGTGATATAGGGAGATTGCTTACTCGGGTTATTTCACGTATAAAGACGCGGGCTTCCTCGATGAATCCCTGCTTTATAATCGTCTGGAAGCACACGCGGTTGAAGACATCCCGCCATGAATTCAATACAGTGTCTAACTCTACGGGTGGCCAAGTAACCTTGCCAAGCCAGTCCTTACCAGCTGTCGAGCTTCTCGACTGATTGCAGAACCTACATTTACCGATGCACCCGTTTTCAGAGTACTGGAGAAAGTATGCTGTCCTAGGTTCATCAATCATCTTTACATCTGCCAACCCAAGCTTTGCAAGCGTACCTATCGATGCTCTGACCAACATTACCACTTAACACCTTAATCTTTTAAATAACTTAGGTATTAATTTAACCATGTTATAAAGTAATGCCCGGGATAGCTGTCATGAAGCTTAGAGTAATAATTGATCTAGATGGCTGGTCAGCATTTCTCAATATGGGAATGGATGAGGCACTACTTAATCTTAGGATGCAGGAGGAGATACCTGATACACTGAGACTATACGTCTTCGATCCCTCGGCTGTAACCATAGGGTATTTCCAGAAAATAGAGGAATCAGTGGATATGGATTACGCGTCATTTCATAGGATAGATGTAACGAGGAGGATCAGTGGTGGAGGCTCGGTATACCATGATAGAAACGGTGAAATAACATACAGTATCGTGACACCGGCTAGAGGGGTCTTCAGCGATGTACGTGAAAGCTACGAAGTAATATGCAAGGGATTAATTGAGGCATTAAAGTTATTCGGGGTTGAAGCATCATTCATGCCCGTCAACGATATCGTGGTTAATGGAAGAAAGATATCGGGTAGTGCCCAGGCAAGGAGAAGAGGATACCTGCTACAACACGGAACACTAATGTATGCAACAGACCTGGATACCGTGTCAAAGGTGTTGAAAGCTCCCCCGGTTAAACTGGTTTCTAAGGGGGTGAAAAGCATTAGAGAAAGAGTCATCACGCTCCAAGAAGCATTATCTAGAAGAGTCAGCAAAGAGGAGGTTGCCGAGGCATTGTTAAAGGGGTTCTCGAAGGCGTTAAACGCCGAGATATACATAGATGAATACAGTGAAAAAGAGCTGAAGCTCGCTGAAGAACTATCCCTTAAGTATAAGAGCAGGGAGTGGGTATTTAAGAGGTGATACCATATGAGGCTGACAAGAGTACTTAGAGGGGAGAAAACAGTAAGCATAGACATCGAGGTTGAGGAATGCGTAATAAGGAGGATCATGTTCTCGGGTGATTTCTTCGCCTATCCCGAGGAAAACATAGAGAAACTAGAAGAATCCTTGAAAAACTGTAGAAACATTGAGTGCATTAATAACGCTTTCAAAACCGTTGAAAACACGTTATTCATCGGTGTCAACTGGGAAACCTTGAAGAATGAGGTAGTAAACATGTGGAGGACGCTGTGTAAGTGAATCAGCCTAAGTAATACTCCAATAGCAACGCAGCCACTACACCAAGAAGAACCCCTATGGTTGATTCCGAGGAATGCTCCTTATGGGTTTCAGGGATTATTTCATGGACTACAATAAAAACCATTGCACCACTGCTGACACCGGCTAGGATAGCGTTTAAGCCCTTGTATAAAGTCCCTATGTAGCCTGAAGCCAGGGCTGCACCTGCTTCTGCAGAGGCGGCGAGAAGTGATAATAGTAGGGCAGGCACCCTTTTACCCACTATTATATAGGGTAATCCAGCCATAATCCCTTCAACAATATCCTGTAATCCTATTGACATAGCAGTGGAAAACCCAAGTGCTTGATTAATGATTGTTGATGAACCAACAGTCAACCCCTCTGGTATATTATGGAGTATCATGGAGAACGCGATGAGCCAAGTCATTTTAAATTTCTTCCTGAAAAAGACTGGCCCCTCATATCCCTTAATCATATGTTCATGGGGTACTATGGCTTCAAGAATCCACATGACTGTGAACCCAGCCGCGAAGAAGAGGGGTTGTAGAATACCTTCACTGGTCTCGTAGATCATGCTGAATGAGACTGCTACCATGACACCACCGGAAAAACCGAGGACAGCGTCTATGTTCTTATCGGTGAATCTAAACCCTGCTAGAACTGGAATGATGCCCACTATTGATAAAGTAAAAATTATGAGCGTGTTTACTAGTAATGTATCACTAATCACTCTGATACCCTCTGAGACTACTGGCTAGATCCTGTGTTAATTTAGCTAGTGCAATTAGTTTTCTACTTGTTTCCTCAAGTAGTTTGATGCAGGTGTTCCTTGGCTGATTAACAATACAATTCTTCCATATATGTGTGTAAGCGGTGTTTAAATCACTATAATATTTATGCGCCTCCATAGGCTTTGATTCAAGTAAAGTGGTTAACACGTTGTCGACTAGGTTCACTAGTGCATCCAAGTACCTGTATTCAGTCATGAATCCGGGGTTTTTAACTATGCTAGCCTCCCTAATAATCCTTATCTTTACTGCAAGCCATATGTCACCACTAATTTCAATGAGTCTCTCCATGAAAAACGTTGATTCAAGCGGTGGCATGTTTTCAAAGGGACCATCTATAATATATTCAAGGAGCCTCACATATTGTCTATCCGGGTTCTCAACCTTTATTAACTCCGAGAGTAATACATCAATAACCCTGTACACCTTATCGGCTAACCCTATCTCGCTCAATGTATCTAGGATCGATATACTACACTCCAACCCATTGGCACCATGTTGCAACCTAGACTTCATTAAGCTCCCCATACTCTTCAATAACTTATCTACCTCTAGTTTCCCCACTACTTTACCGAGGAACTCGTTGAATCCATCCCTATCCACCATCTGTTTCACCGTACACAAAGCATTTAGAATAGTAGATAGTGACTCAGGATCGCCATCCCGTATAAGGGTTCTTGATAAGGCTTCCACGTATCCTTCCGATTCACATGTATTGATTCTAATACATGCCACAAGTTCCTGAATATTTATGGATTCAATCAAGGATACCCACCATATTATGGTTGACCATGAGATTGTTTTAATTTATACTAGATCCCTAAATATATCTCATAACCTCTAACCTAGCTACGATTCCAGCTTATAGGTCATTGAGAGCCCTTCATACAGTGTAAGCCCTTAGATTCATTGAGTGAAATAAAGAGGCAGCCATATTGTTGGCTGTGTGTTTTGATCACTTGAAAAATTTTTATTAGCCTAATACAATTATACTTATAATAGAAATATTAGGATGACCTAACAGGTATCGAACATGGCTACAACACTGGACCACGTTAAACCAGGGTCTAGGGCCAGGATCATCAATATATTACATCAGGGAGGCTGGGTTTACAGGATGTACCAGCTCGGGGTATTTCCAGGGGTAGAGGTAGAAGTAGTGTATAATGACGGAAGAGGCCCCATAGTGCTTAGGGTAGGTGACTCGGAGATAGTTGTGGGGAGAGGATTAGCTAGGAGAATAGTTGTGGGATCTAGTGGGGGATCATGAAGTGAAGACGGTCAAGGTAGTGTTTATAGGGCAGCCCAACGTCGGGAAATCATCCCTCTTCAACCTAGTGACTAAATCCCATGTTGAGGTGGGTAACTGGCCCGGGAAAACAGTTGTAGTGCATAGAGGCGAGATCACGTATGGAAGCTACCGGCTCATACTCTATGATCTTCCCGGGATTTATGGTTTCTCAACATTAACGCAGGAGGAGATTGTTGCGAGAGAAGCCATATTAGCTGAGAAACCGGACGTCATAGTAGTTGTGGTTGATTCAACTATTCCGGAGAGAACTATGAGTATTCTCATCCAGGTACTGGAGTTAACCGGTAGAGTAGTCCTTGTTTTCTCGAAAACCGACCTCACACACGGTAAGGGCATACATATAGATTACAGAGGGATAGAGAAAGAGCTAGGAATACCTGTAGTTCCAGTATCAATAGCCTCGGACATGGAGATGGAGGACTTACTTAAAGCAATAATTGATGTCGCAGAGGGTAGGAGGGGCCGTAGAGAACCCTTGAGGATCGATTATAATGGATTAAATGAGTACATAGACTCTATCGAGGATGCATTATTAGAGGCCGGGTTACCCATTGATCTCCCATCCAGGTGGATCAGTATCCGGTTAATCGAGGGAGACAAGATACTTGAGGAGCAGGTCAAAGCCATTATCGAGCCAGCCATATGGAGTAGAATAGAGGATGTGGTGAGAGAGGCACATAGATTACTAGGTGATCCCACAGCAAAGATCACGGAAGCCAGGTTCAAGCTTATAGGTGAGATCTCATCAAGACACATAGCCAAGGTAAAGATAAAACATGGCACAACGGCTTCAATATTCTATAGACCCCTCCTCGGAATCATTATTTCCATAGGAATATACCTACTAGTATTCACACTAGTATTCACCATAAACACAGGTTTCCCGTTAAACATAGTTTTTTCAGCACTCGGCTTAGATAGTGTCGCATTACTCCTGGAAGAATACTCGTTTAGCAACCTAGTTGAGAAAACATTCACATTCATAGCCAGCTTGATACAACCCCTCTCCAGTAGCAACCCTATTCTATACGGCTTCATAGCCAACGGGGTTCTAGGTGGTGTCGCATCTATACTAGTGTTTCTTCCATTAATCCTACTCATGGTTTTGATCCAGGTAATAATTGAAGACAGCGGATTAATGTCAAGGCTAGCAGTATCCTCTCACGCCTTCTTCTCTAAGCTTGGATTAAGCGGGCACGCGTTCTTCTCATTTATGCTTGGATTCGGGTGTAATGTACCGGCTATACTAAGTACTAGAACCAACCCTAACTCTCTGGAGCGGTTGAGGCTAATACTAACACTCTCATTTATACCATGCCAGGCAAGGCTTATTGTGCTCCTTGCATTCACATCAGCTGCTACAAGATTCTCCATGGGATTACTCATCGCTCTCTCATACATCACAGCTATAATTGTATTCATGAGTGTCAACTACCTGCTTTACAGGTTCAGCGGTATGGATAAGAAAGAGCCCCAGTTATTGATGGAGATTCCGGCTTACCATAGACCTCTAGCCAGGGTAGTGTATTGGAAGACTATTGCGACAGTAAAGCATTTCGTGGAGAAGGCTGGATTAATAATATTTACTGGTAGTATAATCATATGGCTGTTAACATCCTTCACGCCAACCCTCTCATACACAGACAACGTTGGAGAAAGCATTGCAGCAGTTGTTTCAAAGAATATACAATTCATTACCACCCCTCTCGGGATAACCGGTGAAAGTGCATGGATTATCTCTCTTGCCATCATAACAGGGTTCATAGCTAAGGAACTAGTTGTATCAACAATCCTAGTGGCCACGGGCTGTGAGACCATGAGTAGCGCCATGAGGCTCCTAGGCCTCAATGATTTACAATTGCTTTCACTAACTGTTTTCATAACACTCTATATCCCGTGCCTGGCAACGGTTTCAGCTGTATATGAGGAAACCAAGAGCCTTAAGCTGGCCTTCTCAGTGTTGCTTCTTACATTGTCGACAGCGTATATTATGGCATCTATGTTGTATCATATAGCATCATTATTTATAGGATTCTACTAGCTTTCCCTCTTCGCACGCTGACTCCCTTAATTTCCTGCTTACAACTATATCGGTTACTACTTCGATAATATCCCTTAGATACGCAATCATACGTGTAAGACTTATCAATGGGCCTGTATCAAGGGTCGACGACTTTATTTTCTCCTCAACTATCCTTAGCTCCGATAGTGTTTTCTCAATCGAGGGTATTTTACTCGGGTTCTCGAGTATGATCAGGTAGCTGTTGAGTATCTTCTCCGTTATCGGTATAACTTCGTCTAGTAGCATAACAACGTTGTCGACTACCTCCTTTTTACCTCTAGCATTATTATACCATCTGTGGAGTAACACTATATGATCTCCCATCCTCTCAAGTATCTTAAGTAGGTTGGCTATAGAAACCGCCTCTCCCATCGATTTTAAACCTGTTTTATCCAGTAGGAGCCTACCATGCAATACCATGTTTAGCTGCCTGATCGCGTAGAGGTATAGTTTATCTATTAAGCTATCTCTCTCCTCCATATCAAGGAGAGTATTTGTCTCCATGTTCCTCTTTAAATCCCTTAGTAAAGCCGGTATCAGCACACTCATTTTTCTCAGGACCTCTGATAAAGGCAGGGATAATATGTCAACAAGGCATGCAAGCATGATATAGTCTCTTCCCTCCTCGATTATTTCCAGCCCGATCACGTTTCTTTCGAGCACCCTATAGATGCTCTCCTTGAATGTTTCACATTGATCTCCGCATACGACTTTAATGGAGTCAACACCATTAACATAGAGCGAGATGAGCCTCATAATGGACTCATCTACTGCTCCGCCATCATATCTGAGAACCTGACAATTATAGCCTACATTACCCTTAATGAATGAGGGCCTCACCACTAGTGTGTAATCCGGCAGTATCTCCACCTCCACTTCATCCCCTTGTTTCAAATTATAGTAGCGTAACCACTTCTTTGGAAGAGATATACCTAGTGATGTAACACCCATCTTCTGGAGTTTCCGCTTATACATGAGTGCTCACTCTTCTAAATACGTATTAGTAAATACCGTAAATATAGTTTGTACACACTTCTTACAGCATGAACTGTAATAATATCCGTGCTTTAACCCGGATACATAGTAATCATTATCCAGGGGAATACTATGAAGGAGCCATTACTGCAGTCAATGGCAATTATTATGACTGTTCTTGCTCTCACAATAGCATTGTACTTTATAGTTCTAGCACCCGATACACGGTTAGAGGGATACCATGGAACCCTTGTTA
Organism: Desulfurococcus sp.; assembly: GCF_038881575.1. Classification (GTDB taxonomy): domain Archaea; phylum Thermoproteota; class Thermoprotei_A; order Sulfolobales; family Desulfurococcaceae; genus Desulfurococcus. The sequence continues at coordinate 62,744 of NZ_JAVZPN010000008.1, forward strand.
TAAATGGAGCCGGTTCAACACTCATAGCCCCCCAGATACTTGAATGGAGTAAAGAATTCACCGAGAAGACCGGTATAGTCATCGAGTACTCTCCCACCGGTAGTGGAGCCGGTAGAGCAATGCTCTTCAATAAGACGGTGGTGTTCGCTGTTAGTGACCCTCCATTGGATAGGGAGACATATCTTGAATACCGGGGCAGGATACTCCAGTTACCCATCGTGTTAAGCGCTATAGTTATCACCTACAATATACCTGGAATACCACGCGATATACAATTAAACCTGACCGGTAGAATTCTCGCGTTGATATACAAGGGCGAGATCACTAGATGGAACGATGAGAGAATTAAGGAGGCCAATCCAGCGATCACTGATCTACTGCCCGATAAAGAAATAGTGGTTGTGCACAGGTCGGATTCTAGTGGGACAACACGCATCTTCACCGGTTACCTCAATAAAGCTGCACCCGATATATGGGGGATCGAGCTGGTTGGTTTTTCAATCGAGTGGCCAGTGGATAGATCCGGCAGGGGCCTCGGTGGGAAAGGTAATGAGGGGGTTGCAGGCCTTGTGATATCAACCCCCTACTCTATAGGCTATATTGAGGCCAGTTATGCATTATATGCTGGAATGCCAGTAGCTAGACTAGAGAATAAAGAAGGATATTTTGTTACAGTATCCAGGGAGAGTGTTCTCTCAGCTGTAAGACATGTCCTGGATCAATTACCGAGTAGTCCGCTGGAAGATTTTAGCATGGTACTTGATGCATTGCTAAACACGCCTGGCTCTGACTCATACCCTATTGTATCATTCTCATATATGCTTATTTACAGTGACTATGGAGACGTATACGTTACCAGGGCATTAAGCAGGTTCATAGAATATATTCTAATAGAGGGACAGGATAGACTTCTCCCCGGCTACTATCAGCCCCCTGATGAAGTCATCAAGATATGTCTCAAAGCGCTTGAAATTATCTCGAGAGGGAGCTGGAATGGGTAAGAGTGATCACACCTTCTACTTACTCCTCATCCCATCCCTACTCTCATTCTCTATTCTCACACTCATCCTCATACATGTCGTCACCCTATCCCTGCCAGCATTTACGAGCCATGGATTAAGACTTCTACTTGAAGCACGATGGGATCCCATTCTCCAGAAGTATGGATTGCTACCAGCATTATCGGGCACTCTTTTAACAGGCTTCATATCAATCCTTATAGTTACACCCATATCATTATCTATCACCTTCTTCATCTGCGACTTATTACCTGGTAAGGCCTCGAGAATTTTCCACCGCTTCATCGAGGTAATGGGGGCTCTCCCAACCGTGGTCTATGGTTTGTGGGGAGGCTTCATTCTCTCACAGTTTCTATATAGTTCCATGTATATACAGCTCCATGACTACCTAGACTACATACCCTTATTCTCATGTAAGCCGCTTAGCGGCCAAAATATTTTGTCAGCCGGCATAGTCCTAGGGTTATCGATGATCCCATACGCATCATCACTACTTATAGAAGGATATAAATCGATCCCATCCAAGTATATTGAGGCCGCATACTCGCTGGGCTTCTATAGGTTTGAAGCCTATAGATTAATAACTGGCATATTGAAGCCCTTGTTAATAGCTGCTATACTGCTCTCTCTAAGCCGGGCACTTGGTGAGACGACTATTGTTGCTTTAACAATTGGTAATGCATATATGGCATCTCCCTGCATGCTGAACCCGGGTACAACGATGTCTGCATGGATTGTAAGCCAGTTTGAGAGCTCTTTCCTATATCCCGGTGTCTCATCTATTCTATACGCTGGTGTATTGATTGTTATGGTGCTTTCATTCATATCCAGCTCTATTGGCATAATACTGATCAATAGGTGGAGGAGTATAATCCATGGCTAGGGATGCAAGGAGGGTCATCAATATATTAGTGATCATTGTGATAATATTTTTAAGCGGACTAGGCGTTCTCCCACTTCTCTGGCTCCTCTACAGCACTGTATTAAACGGACTCCCCCCATTAATTATGAAGGGTCTATCATTCATTACAGGGCTTCCGGGAACACCTATGGGTACCGATATAGGTGGCGTTGCACCAGCGCTTATGGGAACCCTTATCTCGTCTACGATGGCCACCTTAATGGCTGTTGCCCTAGCTGTTTTCTCCTCGATGTTTACACGTGAATACCCATACTCGTTGGTAAGCGGGTTCATTGAAACAGTGATCAGGGCTTTCAACGGGATACCCACTATAATAATCTCCATGTTCATCTATAGCATCATCGTCGTACGAATGGGGAGGCCGAGCATACTGGCTGGTTCACTAGCCCTCTTCATAGCCGTTCTCCCCACCGCACACTATTATCTTTCATCAGCGTTTAGAAGCGTTGAGGAGAAATACAGGGAGGCAGCTTTCTCACTAGGTTTTAAAAGAGCGCATGTGCTGAGATACGTGTACCTTGGGATAGCGAGGAGGCAGGTTGCCTCAGGTATCTTAATGACCTTCATAAGGTCAGTTGGTGAGACAGCCCCCCTCTTATTCACAATAGGTTTTCTAACAAATTCTGTTTTCCAGGGTATTGATCAACCCGGTAACGCGGTTTCACTATTGATCTTCAACTATGCATTATCTCCTTACAGTAACTACCACATGGTTGCCTGGGGAGCAAGCCTCTTATTATTACTATTGATCCTTATACCCGTCCTGTTTATCGAGTGGTTCGTGAAGGAGGTGAAGAAATAGTGTCCCATATAGTGGAGGCAAGGGATCTAACTATTAGGCTCGGTGGTAAAACAATATTGAATAAAGTGAATATATCCATTAGACGTAACACGATATCAGTTATCATGGGGCCCAGTGGCTCAGGCAAGTCAACCTTGCTAAGGGTGTTTAACAGGTTGATAGAGCTAAATCCGGAAGCAGAGGTATCTGGTGAAATAACCATCATGGGCAGGGATATCTATGAGTGGAATCCATATGAGCTGAGGAGACATGTAGTACTGGTACAGCAAGAACCAACCCCATTCCCGAATTTAAGCATATTCGAGAATATAGCGCTACCAGTCAGGCTGAACAAGGTTGCCAGGAGCAGGGAGGAACTTGAAAAACTAGTCAGATGGTCCCTTGAAAAAGTAATGCTATGGGATGAAGTTAAAGACAGGCTCTGGAGACCACCAACTAGTTTAAGCGGTGGACAGAAGCAGAGGCTGTGCATAGCTAGGGCTCTTGCCCTACATCCCAGTATACTCTTGCTGGATGAGCCTACGGCAAACATAGATCCAGTCAATACCTTAAAGATCGAGGAAAGCTTAAAGGAGTTGAAAAACGATATAACAATGATCCTAGTGACCCACATGCCTCATCAAGCAGCGAGAATAGGGGACTACGTATATGTGTTATATAATGGAGGAATAGTTGAAGAAGGGCCTGTAAACGATGTATTCATACATCCAAGACATGAGGTAACTATTAAACTACTCGAGAGGGAGTTCTAAGTGAACCCGGATCTAGTTAGGTTAAGGAACCAGGTGGCAAAACTATATCTCGAAGCACTAGGAGTAATCAGGGATTTAATGAAGCTACTTGACTCGGGTGAGGACGGTAGAGAAGTGTTGGAGAAAGAGCTGAATGAAAAGATCGAGGTATTATCCATCTCGCGTATCGAGTTAATAAATAATATACTGGTCTTCATAGCTAGAAACCAGCCACTAGGCTTAGAACTCGTCGAGGCAAGTAATCTACTATACCTGGTCTACGATATATACCGGTTCGGTAGGTATGCTAGAGAGATATTTCTAGCCGATAAGAAGGGCGTTAGACTATCAACACCGGGGTTAAGGGATCTAGTAGAGCCAGGGCTGAAAATAGCTGTTGAAGCAGTGGAGAAGTCTTATAAGGCATACTTTGAGAACTGTACTGGATGTGTTGAAGAGGTGAGGAGGCTTGGCGTGGAGTCAGATAAACTATATATTAAGCAGTTGGAGAAGATATCAGCCAATGAAGTAATCAACAACGCTGACGCGATAGCATTACTTGTTTTAAGACATATAGAGAGAATAGTGGATCACGCAGAAAGAGTCTCGGTGCTTTCAACGAATATATAGGAGCGTTTTCTGCCTGCTGTAGCCCCTAGTTATTTTTGAATGCTTTTAGTTGCAACGGGTGGTTTATTATGCTTGCCTCACGCAACTGTTTCGGGTTTCATATAGGTTTATATTGGGTGATGTTATTCTTCTGCTATGATCAGCACGTAGACTTCTTTTCCGTGTAGGTGCTTGATCTTCTCTTTGTCTCTTCCCAGCGGGTAGAGAACATAGTCTCCTCTCCTGTACTTTATAACACTACACTTAACCAGCTCAACTCTAGCCATGTACATCCACCAATACAGATAATGGAGAGAAAGCCTTATAAACCCCTATGTCTATGCTGAGTAGTGGTGGAGCTTCTCGATGAGGGAGGAAGAGCTTGTCGAGGCTCTCAGGATGAGGGCTCTCCCCGAGGGCAGCGATGACTATCTTACTCTACTTGAGTTCCTGAGGTTGTACCGTGATGCAACTCAATTCGTTATCAACAAGCTGTGGAGTTTAAACAAGGTGCCTTCAATTAAAACTCTACACAGGATGTTCTACAATGAGCTGAGAACACATGGTTTCAGAGCACACCACGTGAAGCAGATCTACGTCTACGCTAAAACAGTTGTCAAAGCATGCAAGCGAAACAACGGTAGAAAACCAGTCCTCAGAAAACTAACAGCTAGATTAGACAAGTACGACTACAAGCTCAACCTTGACGATAGAACGTTGATCTTGAAGCTACACGGAGGTAGAGAAGTTAAGTTAAAGCTGTTAACATCTACTGAGAGAGTAGAAAAGTTCAGAGCTTGGAGCAACTACGAGCTAGCGGTAAAGATAGTTGAAAACAAAATCTATGTAGCGGTTTACTTCAAGAAAACCGTTAAGTTTAGAAAGCCCCGGACAGTTATGACTGTTGACGTGAACTTTGACAATGTTACTCTAGCTGTGTTTACATCTAGTGGAGGGTTGTTGAAGCTGAAGCGGTACAGGACACCGCTCAGGAAAATACTAACCCACAGGATTTGGATCGAGAGGATTCAGAGAAGGTACCCGAGGTCATGGAGATTCATCAAGGGAGTTAGAAGAGCCATTGAGAAGCACGGTGAGAGAATCAGGTGCGTAGCCTGTGACTACGCTCACAAGATTGGAGACTCCATAGCGGAACTTGCTAGTAGGTATAGCTCTATCGTAGTCCTGGAGAACTTGAATAAACTCAGGAGTAACGTGAATAGAGGTAGCAGTTTCAACAAGAAGCTGTCCCTGTGGTTCTACAGGAGGATGCAGTTCACCATAAGCTATGAGGTTCTAGAAAGAGGACTAGAAGCTAGATACATTGATCCAAGCAGAACGTCATCAGCTTGTCCGAGATGTGGAAGCAGGTTAAAGGACAGCGGCGGTAGAGTATTGAAGTGCACTAGATGTGGATTCACAGGGGATAGAGACGTGGTTGCATGCGTAAACCTGTTCTACAGGTACTCAAGATGTGGGGTGCCCGGGGTCACCCTGAACGCCCCTAAGGGTGATGCAAACCCAAGACCAATGCAGGGGAAAAGAGATGAGGCGATGACATCAACTTACATAAACCTACATCAGAGCTGAACCCCCTAAGACCCCTTTGCTTCCTATGGAGTACTCTAAGTCTCATTGTTGTGGAGAAGGTCAAAAAGACGGGGGTTGCTACCCCTCGACTGCCCCAGTCTACTTGTTTGCCGGGCTTCTTTCACTGGATATAAATGGCTTGACGGTGTTCAGCGGGGTTAAGATAGTGTGGAAGACGTATTTCGATAAAACTGGTAACTATATTATTTTCGCGAGCCTCTACGGGGATGAGGGAAGCAGTTTCCAGATAACTGTGCCCCTATACTAGAACCAGTGGTCAAGAAGAAAATATCCCCTGGTTGCAAGTCCTAGTTTTTAATGCTGGAGGGATCGAATTATTTTGGATGCATGTTTTTAACCCCATAAGTGCTAATTATTAACTTGGATAGCAATGTTAATGAATTATGGGGGTGTTATATTATTTTACGCCGATTTTTCAGTAGGGGGAAAGTGGACAAGGATACATTAGGGGGTATCTATATTCCCACTGGATTCCTCCTCAGGGATAAACCATTCACGCTCCTCGATCTCGTGGTTAGAAACGGGAAGGGTGTTGTCGCTAGGATAAGCGAGTTAATACTTTCAAGGGGGTATAGTATAGCTAATATTACAACACCAGGCATTGTCAC
>NZ_JAVZPN010000009.1:0-20003 GCF_038881575.1 Desulfurococcus sp.
GTGCGTTAGCCCGCATGGGGTATAGAGTAGTTGCTGTAGACTACGATCCAGAAGAGTACTCTACCATAGCCTCCGCCTGCGGCTTGAAGACAATTAAAGCGGACTTAGAGAAAGATAGACTGAACTTAGCTGATGACAGCATGGGCTGTGCAGTGTTCACGGAAGTTCTAGAGCACTTAAACCCCTACTACGTTGGATACACAATGAGTGAGGTCAGCAGAGTATTAAAAGCGAGAAAGCTTCTATATACAACCCCTAACATTGCCTCAACATTGTAGGTTTAAATGCCTTATCATTTACAATGTGTTACACAGAAATATGTGCTTTAACGTGCCGTAGTAGATTATGTTTCGGCAAAGTGTTCTGGTGAAGTTATGTATGTTATGTAGAGAGAAATAGAACTGATCTGGAAAGAGATGGCGATTATGAATTACATGTTGGAATCTCTTTTAAGAAGCATTGATTCAGTGCTTGGGTTAGCTAATTTGCCTACAGCACTATGGCTTTTATATGTCATGGCATTCTTTCTCATTTTTACTATTATTGCTGAATTTTTAAAGAAGCCCAATCCTTTACCTCATAAAGTGAACAAGAAACAGCTGTCCTTTCTCTTAGTTCTTTTCTCACTCGGCTTCAATAGCTTTTTCTCATTATTAGCCTTTATTGTTTCTTACATGAATGGGTATTACTATAATTTTCAAGTAGTTTTGGCTTTAATTGCTCAGTTGATTCTTTCCCTCGCTCTTTCTATGCTTTGGAACACTTCTACACATGATAAGAGAACAGAATTCGCTAAAAGATTTCTAGTGCATCTAAGTGCAATAACCATCATATTTATTGTCTCTGCTAGATGGATCATCAGAGGAGTTGATGCTGAAGAAACTTCATCCGATACCTTGAATATCTATTACAACAGCTACTTCCGATACTCTATGCACGCTGGCTGGTACGACTTAGCTCCAGTAGATTCTATAATTAAGGTGATTCTTTTAAGGGTCGGTGGTAATAATGACCCGTTTAGCCCGCTTGAATCTTTCCTCATCTCGTTTATGTCAGGGCTTTTCCTATACATTTTGGTTTATGCTTATGTAAAGAGTAAGCTTTCCATCAATCATCTGTTACCATTGATTCCAGCTATTCTGACTATATATCCCTACGCTTTTCTTCCTGGCGCCTATGCAACTCCGACAAATATAGCAGTAGCTTTAGCCTTGGCTTCTTTAATTCTGTTCTTACTCTCAGATCAAAATCGCTCAAAAACTAGCTTAATAACCTTAAATGTTCTATTCATTACTTCGTTACTCGCGCATCCTTTTTCTCTCTCGGTACTGATATTTGTCGCAATCTGCTTGTTCGCTAAGTATGTCAATGGTCTTCTGGGGATGCATGATTTCTTGTTCTTTTTATCGGCTTCGATTCTATGGCTTATTAAAACAATGTATACAGCCACAATATATGGTATAGCTGGTATCTGGAACAACGTCATAAACGGAATTTTTCAAGTTTCGGAAAGAGAAAGCATAATAGCGTTTAGAAACGTAGGGTATTTTGAGATGCCGAAGATCCCCTTAGCTTCATTCTCAGCATCCTTAGGAATCATTGGGGGAATTGCAATTGTCATCTCACTCCTCATGCTTAAAGATCGACCCATTACTCCCAGATGGCTAGGTCTCTCGATAATACTCTTCACGGGATTTACAGGTTTGTCAAGTCTGCTCGCAGCTCTAGGCGGCCAATCCAGGTATATTATGGTACCTTTTGCTTCTCTTTTTTCTCTCGTTATCCTATTTTATGGTGAAATTAGAAACATTTCTCCCACTCTTAAGGCTTTAATTACGATCGCAGCAATCCTGACGATGCTTTCCCCCAACTTCATGCCAGATCAATATCCTTTCTATATGTCTGCTAAAATCAGTGATAGAACAATGTTCGAAATATCAAGCTCTCTGTTTGAAAAACTAGATCCCACCTTTGTTGTTGACCGTTTTCAAGGAACTTCAAATATGAAGCTATACATCGAGCAGCAAAGTGAATTCATTAGGAATATGGGAGAGTCGGGACTAATTGTAGATAAGCTGATATTGAGTGGAGTTATTAAAGCCAGATCCTACTGGGATTTCGTAGGCAGAGGTCCATTCGATTACATTGAAGGAGGTCAAGAATATTCTACATTCAGTATTATATGGGATTCGGGTTTGGTGAAGGTCTTAGCCTCATGAATCAATTTCTAATATCCATAGTGTTAACAACATTTAATTCTGAAGATACTATTTCGGATGTTTTAGATGCTATAGTAAAACAAGATATACCTTTATCAAGCGTAGAATTGATAATAGTTGACGGCGGTTCAAAGGATCAAACTCTAAAGATAGTTAGAGACTTCTTAGAAAAGTATAGCTCACTATTTTATAATACAAGATTAATTGCCCACGATAGAAACTATGGTGTTTCAAAGGCTAGAAATGATGGGATGAAAGCTTCTACCGGAAGATACATCTTAATACTTGACCATGATGTAGTAATGATAAATAAATCTACGCTAGCAAACCTTCTTAAATTTCTAAGCAATTCACCGCAAAATGTTGCTGCCGTTATGCCTCTTCACTTAACATACCATGAGAGTACTTTAGATAGATGGGTAAGGCTAATAAGGGAGGATAGAGTAACGCGTGCATCAGCAATAACCAGCTGCGCTCTTATTAAGAGAGAGATTATCCATAAAATAGGTTTTTACGATGAAACACTTGGGCCACCGTTCACCATAGCTGAGGATACAGAGTACTATGCGAGAGCTAAAAGCAGAGGCTACGAAGCTTTAATCATCGGCTTCGAGAAGGTTCTGCACGTCACCGACGAAAAAATGTGGAAAGGAAAGAAGAGAGCCCAGCATTTTTCTCAACACCAAGTTAGGGTGAGAAAGAGGTTATTAGGTTTTTTAAGAGAAGCATTTGTTGCTATTAGCTCTATTAAGAGCTCTTCATACAGATATGCATATAAAAAGTATGTTTCAAGCCTACCGCTTATCGATAAGATAAAATGGTACGCTTACTCAGCTACACTTTTGCTTATGGCACTTCTCATTACTATCCTCTCCATCTCTAGCATACTTAGTATACCTCATCAAGTCATACAATTTATAGCATTATTCTCTTTCATTGCATGCTTAACTCTTTACATCGATACCTTAAGAGAGTACTGGAATTCAAAAGCTTTACACGCGTCCTTAGCCTACTCGGCAGTGTCATTAGTATGGAGGATGCTTAGATCAATAATGCTTCTAACACCCGCAAGTGTTAGAAGACCAGTTAATTAGCAAATAAGCTTCAGGGTTACGAGAATGCATGAATCGAGATCAAGTGAAGGTTCTCTCTTAGCTAAATTTCTAGGTTATACAGTTAATATCAAGATGCTTAGCATCAATGACTACTTTGAACTCTACAAGGCTATTTTGCTTCGGCTGGATGAAAGGAAAGGTCCATTAGAGTACCATATAAGTCGAAATAAAATTGTCAAAACTTGGGATGGATTTTTATTCTTTGCAAGAGCTAGGAGCCCGGACATATACGCTACAGCTGTTGCTGAAAGGTATGAGCTTGAGAAATGGTTTAAGCCTCTAGCAAAAGGCGTTCAAGTAGATGTTGGAGAATATATAGGAACCTGCACCATGATGGTATGTAAATCAGTAGATTTAGATGTAAGAATAGAACCCCATCCATCTAATTTCGCTGTTTTCGTGGTTAATGTTGAATTAAACGATTGCAGTAATGCAGTTTTAGTTAATAAAGCAGTAGGAATGTTTGAAGATCAGCTATTAATGTTTGTACTTATTAAAAACCACTACATCTCTTTCTCGACAGCCTCGTTAAAGCAGAGATCTGAAGAACACTTAGAAATTAAGGTTAAGGTGGGCTCCTTAGACAGTATTTTAAGAAAGCTTGGTGTAAGCCAAATAAATCTTCTAAAAATTGACATAGAAGGGTATATAACTGAATCCCTCCTAGGGGTGCTGGATACGCTTAAGAAAACTAGAAACCTCTTCATAGAATTATCAAAACGCGGCATGACGGCATATAAAACCTTAAAGCTCTAGGATTTAAGCTAGTTGATAGACATGGTCACAATTATTTATTTCGAAAGATGTGGTGTGAAACGAGGAAAACTCGCTAGTAAAATGTTAAATATATTCATGTACGTGTTTGACCTATGAAGTTTCTCTATATAGGTGGACCCGACACATTTTCTAGGCATGAGCTAGGCTTTATTGCTTCGCCTAGATTACTGGGCAATGTCGGCGTAATATTTGTAGGTTCTGGCAACAAAATATCCTCAGGAAAATTTAAAATAGTAAGCGATAACAACCTTAACAATGTTAAAGTCCTAAAACTTGGTATTGATACATTAATGAATGCTCGCAAGTTTGCCTTATCGAAAACGGAAAATTTACTCAAGGTTCTCAAGGAATATCTAGGACATTATGACGCTATATTTGCAACTCCTAGAGAAACCTTAGTCTTGCCCGCGCTATTAAACAGATGAATAAAGGTGTAAATACTAGGGTGACATCATCGTTTAAAGCTAATCCTTTAGTATATACTATTGGAATTCTCCCACCTATAGGCAATAAAGGAGACGAAAGCATCTATATCTCCTCACTTATGCTAATCAGGAAGCATTTACCAGATAGTGTGATAGCTTTAGCTTTTCCACCTAGATGGTATTATGAAGGAGTAAGATCTCCGTGGACTGGGAAAAACGTGTTCACTGAACTATCTGATATCATAGTACGGCATCCGTTGGATATTGTCGGAGAGGACCTAGATGATTTGCTTTTTAAAATGTTAAGATTCCTATATTATCATTCACATCCATATTTCTCTAATTTCTTACTCACTATGTTAATGAGCTTCCTGAATAGAAGAAAATCCGTGGCTGATTATATAAAAGAGGCAGATGTTAATGTGACTTTATCTTTTCCATTTGAAAGCGCGAACATACTCTTTTGTTATTCGCTTATTATTCCTAAACTTTTGAATAAGCGCCCCCTCATTTTGTTTCCAATTTCATTAACGACGGGCGCTCATTTAGGAAATAGATCTGGCACTTTTATTAGGAAAGCCCTTATGAAAGCAGACATGATCTTCACCAGAGGCCAATATACAACGAAGTGGTTACTGCAAAAATTAAAAATACCTCATCGCAAAATTTTAACATCCGCTGATCCCTCATTTCTACTTAACCATGAAAAGAATTGTAAATGTGAAATCGAGATTGAGCGAGATAGCGCTGCATTGGTACCGCATCCCATTTTAACTCAAGATACTATAGTAAACATCGTTGATGTAATGTTAAAATTCTTCGATCACATCTACATAGTTCCTACAGAAGTAAAGGATCTTAAACTTGTTAAGCCTCTCACTCGCCGACTAAACCACAATAAATGTACTTTATTAGATGTAAGCGAGATGCACCCTCATGCAGTAAAGCTGATATTCCAAAAAATTAGGCTTGTAGTTACTTCTAGATCTCATGCTGGAATACTTGCTTTGGCTAGTGGAACACCAACCATAATGATAAACCGTAGGAGTGATCTGAAGTTCATGGATATCTTAGGACACTATAGCTTGGAACGTTACTTTGTTGGGATAGAAGATCTCACCTTAAGGCCCACTCACTTCTTCACTACGATTGCTAGTATGATTAAGGAAATCGCTGATTCTCAATCCACAATAAGGAAAACCATAATTGAAAGGAATCATCTAATAAGGAACCTAGCTGAATTACCTGGTATATATCTTAAAGAACTCTTGAATAATTAAATGTCTTAGTTATATGTCTTCAACAAACATATTTTCATTTATGAAATCATTATGTGTAGGATGTGGCGGGTGTATAGCTCTCTGCCCAGTCAATGCTATATCTCCTAGTGTTAACAATGGCTACTTCTCGGTTACAATAGACGGGGAGAAATGCATAAAATGCTACCTTTGTGTAAGAAATTGCCCTGCAATTAATTACCTATTGAATCGCACCTCTAGATCCTCTATATCCCATGTACATAAAACATTCTTAGCTTGGGCATTAAATGAAAAGGTACGTTACAGAGGAGCTTCTGGTGGTGTTGTCACAGCGCTTCTTAAGTATCTGCTGGAGAAAAAGGTAGTCGATGGAGCGCTTGTTGTTCGGATGAGAGGAGTAAAGCCGGAGGCTTTTATTGCAAGGAGCGTCGATGAGGTTTTGATGGCCCAGGGCTCTATATACTTTTCAACATATAGCCTTGAGCTTATAAAACAGCTCAAGAAGATGAACGGAAGGTATGTTATTGTGGCTTTACCCTGTCAAATTAATTTTATCAACAATTTAATTGAAAATCACATCTTAAAAGAAGATAGCATAGCATTTCTCTTCGCATTGAAATGCCATAGCGTCTTTGCATATTGGTATCTAGATTATATTTTAAGCCTCGTTGGATTAAAAAGAGAGGAGGTTAAGGCTGTTTCCTCAAGAGGTTTTGGTTGGCCTGGTGGAATTTTCATTCTAAGTAGGCGTGGGATTTTTAAAATACCCCTCATCTATGAAGCCTCAGCTCATGAAGATGGGGTTTTGAAGCGCCGTTTAAGTCTGTGGAATTCACTGGCTTCTACAAACCTTAGTGGACAATTTGGATGCAATATATGCACAAATCATGAGGGACTTGGTGCTGATATAGTATTTGGGGATGCGTGGATACCTAGCATCATTAAAATAGACAGCAAGGGTTTTTCTCTGATTAACGTGTACTCGGAGAAGGGATTAAATCTTATCAATGAAGCAATAGCAGATGGGTTCATTAGGGTACAAGGAGTTCAGATAGAAACTTCAAGTCAAATTTTCTGCACAAATCTTATTCATAGAGTCATTGAGACATACATTAGGCACGGCTTAATTAAAGTATTTACAAAATATGGGATGAAGGGTGTAGTTTGCATACTTCCATATGTGTTGTTTCGTGATCAGTATGCTAGAAACATAGCCCTAAAAATTCCATATAGGATTTTGACGACGATCATCGAAAAAAGACATTACCTGCTGGGTGGCATCAAATCGACAAGTTAATATGTATTTTTAGAAAACAAGCTGAACGATTTTCAGCAGATACTTTATGAACGGTGAAGAAAAGATGAGGTTGGCTCTCATATATGATGGGAGCTTGCGCTCTCGGCACGAGCTAGGTTATGTAGCCTCACTGAAGTCTCAAGGTTTGGATCCCTTAGTCGTACTTTTAGATGGGAGTGCTGGTGATCAGGTAGTTTATGAAGAAGTGCTCGAGGTCGATGGTAACATTGTTAAAGTGCCTATGATAAAACTGCGAGGCGCCCTCACCTACGAGACTCTCCTAGCTAGATTATTGTTAGACTTTGAGATAGAGTCAATAATTGCCTTGCCCAGAAAACCTTACATGTTAGCATACAAAGCTTCTAGAAGATTAAAGGTACCGCTTATTGCAAGGTTCTGGAGCATTAGAGCACTGAAGCTAATAAACAATCTAAAGTATGGAGCATACGGAGACTTAATACTTTTCATGCCAAGCCTAGCCTTAAATCTTACTGAAGTCTTACTCGCTAATGGAACTATGGTAACAGATGACGTTATGTACTATTCCCTTCGAAATCTCGGTCTGAACAAACTTAAGCCAATAGTTAAGATTAATCCTCCCGCAGGCTTCAGTCCTAGCGGAAGGTTAGATCATAATTTGGTTGAGTTGGTTAAGGACTCTGAACCATATATTATTGGCATGACTGTACTAAGCAAAAGAGGAGCATACCTGAAAGTTGAAGCAAAGCCCTCTGCCTTACTATTCTATTATTTAGCCAAGAAAGTACCTCAAATTAATTTTCTCATAGGGGGCAGTACAAGTGAAGAATTTGCAAAAGTTTTCACATACTTACGTGATAAAATCCCAAAAAACCTTATTTTTTTAGGAAGAGGATTTACTGACGACACATTGAAGTACTTATATCAGAACAGCATTGCGGCAATAACATATGTAAGCTTTAGAAGTATATCAAACAGACTGCTTGAAGCAATAGCGTTGAACACTCCGGTGATAACAAACCCGTTAGCATTAACATTACATCCAGAACTTGCTGGCTCAGTCATCGTGGCACATAATGCTAGAAATTATGAAGAAAACGTTAAGAAACTAATTAGGGAAAGTGGTGTACGTGAGGAGTTTCGAGAGATAGTAAAGAAAGCATACGCACGATATTTCTCACCAAAACTAAATTACACCCTGACCTTGAAAATTATCAGCTTAGTCAAGCAAATAAACGAGAAAGCGTGAGCTTGATCAGAGTACTACTGGTTTCGGGATCAGACTTAACTGTGTATGGAGGAAGGGAAAGGTGGATTATAGAGGTAGCTAGACTAGTTAAGAAATTCTCTCCAGTAGCGATAGTAGTATTATCTAGCCAAGAGGAATTAAGACCCGATCGCTTAGAATTAGTGCAAAATGAGTTAGTTAAGCTTGAAATAGAGTATTATAGAATTAGAACTGTTAAAACAAACTTTAAAATTATTAGAAGAATACCAGTTTCCCTGTTTAAACTATTTAAGCTGGTAAGTAAACATCAGAGGATATACGTTGCTGGCGACATCTTTTTCGGCATTCTTTTTTCTACATTAGCATTTATCATGGGAAAGAGAGATTTAATCATCGGACTTCACGTTAGTCCGCATGGGAAAAGGTTACACTATGCTGAATCTATACTCAGAATCCTGGGACGGATACGCATAGTAAAAACCATTCACGTAGTGAACCCAGTTGACCTAATTCAGCTAAGGCGATTAACAGAGATTAGGGTAGTTTACTTGCCTAATTTTGTTAATTGTGAAGTGTTCAAGCCTGTAGTGGTTAAGAGACAAGATGATTTCCAAGTACTGTTTGTGGGTGCCCTGGAGTTTAAGAAGGGAATAGACATTTTCTTGAAAGTAGCTGAACACTTTAAAAAAGATTTTCCCGAGGTTAAGTTTGTCATCGCCTCGTATGGAGGGTCGTGGGAGGGAGAAGTCCTAAAGTATGTTGAGAATGGTTTAGTGGAGTACAAGGGATTTATAGCCGACAGGGAATTAGTTAAGTTGTACAGTGAATCAAACGTATTGATGATGCCGAGCAGAGAAGAACCTTTCGGGCTTGTCGCTGTGGAGGCTCAAGCTTGCGGTACACCGGTAATATCATCTAATCTGCCTTCTTTTCAGTTGACAGTAAAAGAAGGCGCCACAGGTTTTCGAGTTAAGAGCTATGAAGTAGATAAATGGGTTGAAGCTCTGCGAAAGATGTACATACTCTGGAAGTTTGATAAAGAAGCTTACACCTCTATGTGTAATGAGGCTAGAGAATACGTTTGTAAAAACTTCTACCTTAATACTGTAAAAAGCCTTATTAAGCTCTTACTTGGTAATGAAGGGCTTCACTAAGATAACCTCAGAATTGCTCGCTGAGTTGATGTGAGGGTTTACTATGCTTAAACTTCTCCTCATAACATCGCCTAATCCGTTGGGAACTGGTGGGCAAGTTAGAAACTACTATGTCTTAAGGGAGCTAATCAAGGGAAAACTCATTAAGGATAGCACATTAATAGTTGACAACACTCCCAACAATATAATACATGAGCTTGAGGGACTAGGCTATAGAGTCGTTACAGTCAGGGGTTTTTCTAAAATCATGGAAAATGAACAATACCTGTTCAACTTACTACTTTCGAAATTGAAAATGCTGAAAAGAGGTGTATACGATTTAGTGATTTCGCAAAGTGAGCACTCTAAGTACGTTCAAGCAGCTTACGTAATCCACAAGATACTTAAAATACCTTGGACAGCGATCATTCAATCTTACCTATGGCTAGATCCTTTCCGTTACCGCTTATCAGTAACAACTATGACACGTACTTTAGTATCTATTAACCTTCTGAATAAAACACTCGTTCACGTGGTTTCTGATGCAGTACCTCAAACTCTCAGCTCGAGAGGCATCAACCTAAAGTCCTATTCGTTGCTTGATATACCTGTTGGACTAGAATACGAGCTCATAGATCAGGTATTGAAGGAGACCCAAAAAAAAGAGTTCGACCTAGCATACATGGCCAGAATAACCTGGGGAAAAGGAATCTTAGATTTAATACGTGTTGTCTATATGTTAAAGCACGTTGGTATTGATGCTAAGGTCATGGTAATAGGGGAATTCAGCGATGAAGTGCTTAAAGAGAGGTTCTTAAAATATGCTAAGGAACTTGATGTTTTAAGAAATTTCGTATTCACAGGTTTTATTTCAGGTATTGAAAAATATAAACTGTTATCTAGAGCCAAAGTGTTCGTGTATCCCTCACGAGTAGATGTTTTCTCTATAAGCCTACTTGAAGCCTTGGCTGTAGGTCTTCCGGCCGTAGTCTTTAACTCTCCCTACGCACATCTCTTAGGTGATTACGTTATCACGGCTCAAAGTAGCGAAGAAATGACTAGGGCAATCCACGCTCTTCTGTTAAATGAAGGCCTAAGGGAGGAACTGGGTAGAAGAGCTAGAATCTTTTCCAGGAGATTTACTCATGAAGCTGCGGCTCGATGCGAATATAAAGCCTATCTAAAAACGCTAGAGTGGTTTATAAGGTATGCTAAGGCTTAGCAGGGTTCTGCTAATCCTGGATAGGGTAAAACTTCTAGATTTAGCTATAAAATTGAAATCCCCCAATCTTGTAGTGATAGCCTACCATAACGTAGGTCATCATAATTCATACGTTCAAACTTTCGAGGAACCTATCATACCAGCCCTTATAGAGAAACAGATTCTATTCCTTCTCGGAAGTGGTTACATAGTAACTAGTTTAGGAGAAGCGTTGAGTATTTTGGCTGAGAACCCCAGAGAGAAAATAGCTGTTATAACCTTTGATGATGGCTACAAGGGTGTCTATAAATATGCATATCCAATACTTAGAAAGCATCATATCAAGGCGACTCTATACTTAACTGCAGGATTCATCAGACATAGGGTTGCTCCATGGTGGGAACAGTTATACTACATCATTAGTAGGGCAGAAAAGGAAGGAAAACTGCACAAGTTAACTGAACTAATAACCCAAATTAGGGGGAACTCGTGGATACTACATGAAACGCAGGCAAGTTGTCTGAAGTCATGGATAGAAAGCGTTGTGCGGGCGATGGATGTTCATGAACTGAGAGGCCTAGTTAACACACTCTCAGAAACTCTTGACATAAAGGTTCCTGAAGACCTCTACAGCACCATTATGCTGGATTTGAATGAAATTAAAGATATGGTGGATTACGGATTTGAGGTTGGCGGTCACGGACTTTGGCATGTAAATCTATCGATCCTTAACAACGATAGACTCACCGAGGAAGTTAAGGAATCACTTGATTTTGTGAGGACATTATATAAAGGCATATACACGTTTGCATATCCTTTCGGAATATATAATGACTTAGTTATTGAAGTCGTCAAGTCTAGCGGGTTTAAAGCAGCTGTAACATTGGACCCGCATCTTAATTACTTATCGACAAACATCTATATGCTTGGCAGGATACCCCCTTACAAATTCAATTTGAAGGATATAGCATCATTTAAGTACCTCTTGATTAAGTACTAAACGATAGAACCGTGAAACCTATGAAGCTGAAATACTCAATAGCCTGCGATCTCATGAGCGCTCTCAGAATAAGTATTGGAATAACAATAAACGCTTTTTACCATCTGCTGTTAAAGTTTTGTGGTTCAAACATTTTTCCTTTAAGAGCCTTAAGGTTACTAGGCGATTACGTTGTACGCGGAGCCTGTATTTGTGTAGGCTTAAATAAGTTCTACATACCTGATCTAACTGGTTTATTTATAGTCACTCATGTAATTGAACCTAACGTTTTTAGAATTATTAGTTCATTAGGCAAAGACTCCGTTTTCATAGATATAGGTGCTCATATAGGTAAGTATACTTTGTTGGCTGCACGTAAAGGAGTGCTGGTAATTGCTATAGAACCTCATCCATTAAATTTCTATTATTTAAAGAAAGCAGTTCACAAAAATATGTTGGAACAAAAAGTAATTTGTGTAAATGCAGCGGCCTATAATAGCAGACAAAAACTTAGGTTATACTTAAGTAGGAGCTCTGATTCTCATTCGATACTATCTAAACCTTGGATGGGAAAATCTATTGAAATGTTAGGTTTATCTCTCGACTATATAGTTAAACGTCTAAAACTCAGAAGGATAGATCTAATAAAAATTGATGTAGAAGGTGCTGAGTTGCAGGTGCTTGAAGGCTCAATAGAAACTTTACACAAGTATAAACCCCGGTTAGTAGTGGAAGTCTTTCCATTAAATATTGCTCGCCTGATGGAAACGCTGAATCGGTATGGGTATGAAATCAAGCTATTGCCTGATATGAGGGAAGAAAATGTTCTCTATATCTACGCTGTACCGGTAGCAAAACATGGTTGATGTTTCGTTTATAGCAACCGTGTATAACTCAGTAGATACCGTATCAGTATCCTTACAGAGCGTTATTGAAATTATTGAGAAACTCCCTAATTTAGACTTTGAAATAGTAATCGTTGACAATTTTTCGCATGATGGAACTTATGAAAAACTGCTGGATTTAAAAATAAGGCGATGAATACTCGTAATCTCAAGAGGTTCTTGGTTGTAAGGCTAAGGTCGTCTCGAGGTCTTGGGCGGCAATTAGCATTACGATTAGCAAGAGGTAAATATGTGATTCCCATAGACCTGGATATTCGCATAGATGCTGATAAATTAGCGAAGATTATTTTAAAATATCGGGAACTTAAGGTCTATAAGTGCCTAATACTTGCAAATCCTGGTGTTCATTTAATCTGTCCACGTGAACTTCTTTTAAGGATTGGTGGATATAAAGACTTAAATTACGGTGAAGATATTGAACTACTGGCAAGGATCTTTCATAATAATGTTGCGATATCTCTGCCTATTAAAATTGCTTCTGATTTAAGGTTGCAGAGGTTTTGAGAGAGAAGGTATTCTAGATCAATACTGCACTTTATGCATAGAAGGGTTTCTCTGCTTAAGGATAGAGCATTGGCGTATAGGCTTACACCAAGAAAGCTTATAAGAGAACACTGGCATGTTCACAAGAATAATATTGTCAAGATTGCCTTAAACCTAATGTTACACCTTCCTATCCTCATATACGTGAAGCTGAATAAAACAGAAGGCTTCTCTCATATATTGACGAACGCTCTTCTAGTTGATTTTTTGACTTATAAAACTATGGTAGACCCAAAATCATTTGGCTTTACTCGTGAGGACATTATTGAGTACTTTAGGTATTTTCGTAACACCAGAGAATTCCACTATATCGCGAGATATTTAGATGAAGTTTCCATAGATCTCAATCCTAAGGGATAATTCAAAAATCACGAAATTCATCACGAAATGTACATATGTGCGTTAATTAATGTAAAACTCGTCACACCATTAGATAGAGAGACAACAAGAGGAATATCTGCATTATGAAATTATGAATATCTCAGTAATCTCTGAGCGTTGGTGGCCTGACGGTATAGTTGGCGTATTGGCTTCTTACCTCATAACTAAGCTTCTTCGGGATGTAGGGTTTAAGTTAGCAGTTGTTCATGGTGCTAGAGAGCCTGAAAAGCTTAGTGGTGTTCGCTATGTTTATACAAGCCTTTTGAGCGTGAGGGATAAGCATAGACTTTGGCTCAACTGTTCGATACTTGCTAGGAAGCGTTGGTTTCGTAAGCTTATCAACAGTTCCGACGTCGTATATATCCCTAGATACTGCTATCCACTGATAACGGTTGCGAAAAGACTTGAGAGGAGGGTTTTTGGTTCACCTTCACGACTATCGGCCAGTATCCTATAACTCTATAATGTTTAGCGGTTCTGGTAGAGCATTAAAAGAGCCACACCACTCTTCACTAAATGAGTTGATATGTGATTTATTTGTCAAAACTTTGAAGTTGCAAAGAAACGAAATTATCTTTGTTAGCGGGCCCGTTGGTGTGGGTAAAACCACTTTTTCTCGCAACTTATTCTATTTTTTATCGTCCAGAGGATATAGTGTATGCTATAACTCGCTTGTTTCCTTTCCGCTCTTCTCATACTTATTCTTCAAGCTCACAGCTATACTGGCTTATGGTCTAAAGGTAGTTAAAGTACATGATAAAGTTCATATTCACCCATCAACCCTTTTTATTTTAAGAGTTCGTAGACTTCCTAAGCCAGTCATGTTAGCGCTTACGCTTCTAGAAGTTCTGAGCGTCATGTTGTCCTTTTATGTAAGAACCATTTTTAATTGCGTAAATAAAAAAGTGATAATAGTTGACGAGGGAATTATTAACATGCTAGCAAGTTACTTCGAAGTATTTGGTAGGAACATTCTTCTTGAGTCATTCATTGTAGCGCTCATGAAAAAACTTCAGCGGTACTACAATTTAAAAATAATCTATTTAGACGTTAAGGATGATAGGATGCTACTGGAAAGATGGAGTGCACGTGGGTACCCGGCGGCTACTTTAATGATCAAGATAGATCATCATCTAAAATACACTCAGTTAATCAGATATTCCAAAGCCTTGATTTCGAAAATTTTCAAAATCATCGAAATCGATAATTCAGAAGACCCTCTACGAGTAGATTAGAGAGTCTGCTGAGGTCTACTTTATGTCGCGAATAAGTGAGGCCCTGATAATTGACTTAGATAACACGCTTGTAAAAACGAACACTACATTTGAATTTATGGAAATTCTGTGCCCTTTGAGGTATGCTGTATTTTCAAGATATTTTAAACCGCTCCTCCTCTTGAACAAGATTTTCAAGAGAGACTTTTACAAATTAATGATGATAATGATATGCATCAAAGGGCGTAAAAAGAGAGAGTTGGAGTGCTATGCTAAAATATACTATGAAATGATCAAGAAAAATTGGAGCAAATACTGTAGTGGTGATGTTTTAAATCTTTTACAAACGGAGGCATATAAAGCAAAGGTATTATTAACGGCCTCTTTAGATTTTATTGCTAATAACTTTAAGGAATTAGGCTTTGACCTTGTAATAGCCAGTAAAACTATCTATAATAATGAAAGATTTCATTCTTTTTTCGACCTATACAGGAGGAAGGGTGGAATAGTAAAAATTCTTTCGAAACAATTTGATAACATAATCGTAATTGATGATGATCCTGAGCCAGCATTCTACACCCTTAACAAGAAAATAACTGTCGTGAGGGTTTCCAAGTGACTTATAGATTTAGAGTAACCACTGAAAGAATAGTACTTGCATCAAACTTAATCGTGTACAGAGTAGATGCCCTACTTGCTAACATCATCGACGGAATTCTCATACTAGGTTATAGAGCCATAATGGATTTAATGTTGGAACAACGACATGATAGGCTACTTTTCATAATATCCATCCCAGCTCTTTTACATATATTCTATGTTATAGTTTATATAATAAACGACCTAGTTGATTACAGCAATCCTCACGGCTTTAAGGCATATCTTGATAAGTCGTTTTATCGGCTAAGACCTATCTACTATTTTCAAAGATCAAAACGCATAGTCGCTTACACTATCTTACTTTATGTAACATATTTAACCCTGGTCTTAATGTTTATGTATCCCTTATTTTATCCCTCGATCTTTTTTACGGCATTAGCAATATCTATATCAATTATACATTCACTTCACGGAGCAACTATAAGAGTTGTTACTTTTTACTTGTTAAGGGTCATAAAATATGTCTACATGTTGATTCTGTTTAACGTTATTACTCTTAACCAACTCTATGATTATATCACAACTTTAGTTATATCGACATTAGTTATTCCTTATACAATATACTCTACTGTTAATTATAGTGAATTGGTAATATCGAGGAACAAGATTACTCAAAGAATGGTTATATTGATTATATCGTTTATTACATTACTGATGTTCTTCAAAGTAACACCAGTCGAACATCAACTAATAGACATGATGAAAGCCTCTATTACTTCTTACATCTTAATCGTAATTCCAATATTTGGTGTAAGGCAAATACTCCGTAGAATTTTTGGAGCAATTAATCCAACCTACTATCATCATTTGTTGCGTCTAATTTTAGGGGTCGTGTTAACGTTACTTACAATAACTTCGCTTTTCTATATACTTAACTATGTTATGAAGTAATAGAATATACAGTTACTTTTCTCTATAGAAGTCGTTTATAAAGCGTATCTAATGTACCTTGGCTACATCCATCTAGTTGTAGAGAATTTCTCATGAATTACAAGCTGGAGCATGAGGTTGATTTCTCTGACGATAAGGTTAGCCATATTCACAATAGCTTATGGTGTAGGGTAAACTAGCATTGATTAAGTTTTCTCTAAGCTGATGTTGAAGGAAGTTAAATAATTTTTTAGAAATAATGGAAAAATGGGAAGAGGATTTTTAAAGTTCTTTCTCAACGTATTGTTAGATGTTGATAAAAATGCTACTAGCGAACTTCTTTGGTCCAGATGGTTCCGGTAAAAGCACTCTGGCTAGACTTTTAAGGAGCTACTTGTATTCGCAGGGTGTTTATGCTTATATTTCGTGGTTTAGGGGCACTCATCTGTTTGCTTCAGTTCTTGCAAGATTTTTCTCGCGCTTCACGTCGTTTAGGGGGTATGGGAATCCCTACTATAGGATCGTTGTCCCTTCGAAGCTCAGACCCCTGTGGGTTCTAGTAGAGTTCTTTTCGCTTTTGCCACACTATCTTTTTAGAAGGCTTTTCTCATTACTTCACCCAGTGATCGGTGATCGTGGCTTGCTGGACTTCGTGGTATGGATTATTGTAACTCTTGATTACCCTAGATTCATTAGCAGCTTTATTGGAAGGTTCCTCGCTAGGGTGGTAGCAAAGGAGAAGAACGTCTACGTTAAGGCTGATCCTGCTACTCTACATAGACGTGTAGTTGATATACCACCATCCTTCTTGGCTAAGGAGGTTGCTTGCTACGGCGTCTTGGCTAAGTACTACGCTAGCCATACTATAGACACAACTAGTAGAACTCCTATGGAGTCTCTAGGTGAGTTACTGAAGTGCCTACGAAGACCTTGAAGCTCGTGGAGAGCATAGATTCAGGCAAAATTGCGGGCGGCAGTATAGAGAAGTTGACTGAGTTAGCTAAACTCAACAAGGTCCTACTTGGTTTCCTAAAGAGAGTGGGTTACGAGGGCCTCCTCAGGGTCGTGGAGGAGAGCCTCTATAGGCGCTACATGACTGAAGTTGTTAGAATAACTAAGGCTCTACAAGGCTTAGACTACGCACTCTACAAGTTTAGGAAGCCGATAGAACATGTCTCGGTAGATATAGACGTCTTAGTGCGCTATGAGCATCTTTTGAAAGCCGTTAAAGCGTTGGCTGATATAGGCTTTAGAGTAGAGGTTCTAGAGCCCTATACCGTGACTATGGTTAGAGGTAAAGCAATAGTGGACTTATATACACATCCTTCGTTCGCTTGGATCGTGTACTTAGACGGTGAGCGCTTACTAGAGGAGGTCGAGACTATCGAGATAGATCCTGTTGGTGTGGAGGCGAGAGCGCTGACCGTTGAGGCTGAAGCTATAGCCACATTAGCTCACGCTGTATATAAGGAGCACATGTACCTCCTGTCGGACTACTACGTAGCGAGGGAGTGGCTCAACAGTAAAGCGTTAGGCTTAGCAAGAGAACTTAGAGCTGAAGAAGCAGTAGAAACAACTCTATGGCTCAACGAGCAAATAGAGAGGGGTCTAGTAGAGACACCAATAAAACTCGCATCGATACAGTCGATGGAGATCCTAGCGAGAAAATTCATAGAAGACTCGAATTTCAGAGCAACAACTGTAAACATACTAAGACTCGCTACGAGAAAGAGAACAATGCAACAGCTGATCTGGAGAATCAAAAGAAAAACATATTGATGACCGAGTAGTGAAACACAAAAATAGAGTCTGCGTTTTTACAAAGAAGATAACTAGGTAGCAAGCGCAAATAAACCATAGTTCAACTATGTCATTAAAGCAGAGCCTCAAATACATTAATGTCAGCAGATTCGTATAATGGGAGATTTTGTATCGAGCCTACCGAGAAACCCTTTTTAGACTATCCACAAAATAGGTTTGTATAGTACGAGAATGCGGAAACATGTAGATAACTTTAAAGATTACATAACTGGTTTAACGTTACTGAACCTCGAATTTAGGAGGGGTGTAGGAGGTCTTTACCGAGTATAGCTTAACTGTGCATACTAATATCCTACAACCTCGTTGATCGATTCTCTTAACACAATCAAGCATACCTCCGCACCATCTTCTTTTGTCTTCTTCATTATCGCAACCTCATCACGTCTTATACTCTTGTTTCCTTATTTATGTCTTGATAGTCTATGTCCTGCTGGCTAAGATAGGCTGAACTGGTGTTTAGTCTCTGCAGATTTGGGTGGTTTTGGAATGTCCTATGCAAAGTTTAACTTCGTTTTTTAACATCTACACTGTCTTTTATTCGAAAGGCAGAAAGTTTGGTGCTGTTAGTATTCTCCCGACTTCTGATTAACCTAGAACCGGGGCTCTGGGGTACTGTATGTTTTTAGCTCGCTTAAGGTCTTCTTAAGCCCTTCTTCGAGAGGTGTTGGCTTGAATTGAGTAAGCCCTACTATCTTGCTGATGTCAGCTACGCTATGTGTTATGTCTCCAGGTCTTTGTGGCATACGCACTATCGGTAGCTCTCTGCCCAATAGCTTCATGATGGTTTTAGCGAGATCCTCAATTGTCGTAGGCTTCCCAGAGCCAATGTTGAAGACCTCGTTGTTTAAAGCCTCCTCCCTAGCAATGCTCTCGATCACTTCAGCCACATCCTCGATATATACGAAGTCCCTAGTCTGAGCTCCGTCGCCATATATTACTAGCGGCTCCCCCCTTGAGGCTTTCTCCAAGAAGACCGTTACGACACCGGCGTACGAGGAGCTCTGACCAGGTCCGTACACATTGAATAGCCTCAGAATTATGTACTTTAAGCCGTATGTAGATGCGAAGACCTTCAGCACTTCCTCTCCCTGAAGCTTGCTCAACCCGTAGGGCGATAGAGGTCTCGTTGGATGGTCCTCACCTATGGGTAGCTTCTGAGGCTCCCCATAGACTGCTGCCGAGCTTAGGTACACTAGCTTTATACCCCTCTTCCCACACTCATAGCTGACTTTAGCAGTACCCAAGACATTGTTCTCGAGGTACTTGATGGGATCTCTAATTGATTCTTCGACACTCACGTAAGCTGCAGCATGGATAACCATGTCGATGCCGTCATAGCCATCATATTTTCTTACATCAGCTCTTACGATAGGCACCCCGAGCTCCTCGAGCCTCCTCAAAGCGAAAGCACTCGATCTCTCCATGGTATCAAGACTACGACATCGTATCCTCTCTTAACAAGGTAACGAGCCACACTGTGACCAATGAAACCAGTACCTCCAGTAACCAAGATCCTCAAGAGCTTCACCCTAGTAAGCAGGACAAAACCTGAATGGTACTAGAGATTGCAAATGGTTGCTGTTTCTCAGTAAATAGCTTTTTATGGGCTTCCACTGTTTGTTCATGCTAAGCATCAAAACCACCTCTCAACAATCTCGAGAGCTCCTTGCAGTGGGGGCTTTTGCTGGGTTCTCCACTGTCCACAGCCCAGCAGCTCTGAGCTTTATGCTCTCGGATTCTTGAAAGAAGAAGGACAGGAGGAAGAAGAAGATGAACCAGCTGGTGAATAAGCTTGTGTTCAGGATCAATTCGTTTGCATAATAGGATAGGAACGTGTAGGCAGTCATTATGCCTCCATGCAGCGAAGCCGAAGCATAGATGTCTGAGGCCTCCCTTACAGCCCCAGCTAAGCATCCAAAGGCGAAGCTCCCTAGGATGTGCGCTGGCATATACAAAGTTGGCTCCCACCTCGATGTAAGCGGGTTCCAGTAGTTGGC
>NZ_JAVZPN010000010.1:0-16381 GCF_038881575.1 Desulfurococcus sp.
GCCAGGCGAAGATTGTAACTATTCTAAGAGCATTATCATTAAACCCAGAAGTACTTTTGCTAGACGAGCCATTCACATTCCTAGATAAGAGTAGAACCAGGATACTACTTGAAGACATAGTAGAACTATCCAAGAAGAAGGTGATCATAATTGCAACACATTATATGTATAGAGAGCTCGATGAAATAAAGAACCAAGTAATAGAACTACCATTATCAACGCCATAACCCCTAATAACCGAGGCGATCTAGAGTTACTCTACTTAACTACCGCAACTTACTACCGCAACCCGTTGAGAACCAGATTCACGAGCATAATCATCAGCTGATCATGCTTCACACCACAAACCTCCCTTGCCTCAACAAGTTAAGAGCTCGAGAGCTAAATCATGTTCACCAGATGCGGATACATACTGGAATGAAAGACATTAAACATCTCTAAGGATGGTTCAAATCCAAATTGTACACTTCTACGAATCCTCGCAGTGTAAGAGGTGGTTCAGATATTAGGCCGGCTATGAAGGTGGAGATAAGAGTTATATGCCTAGGCTAGGGTTTAGGAGAAGCAAATGAATTCCTACAATGAGTATAGATCCTTAGTCATGTTCTCGTGGTTTAAATAAATAACAGACAACGATTTATAAGGGAGGCGAGCTTACTTCAATGATCTTATCTAGTGAGATCTATTTAAAATGCTCTCAATGTGGTTATGAGATCTCCGCTGGAAACAATGAGATCATGCTTACTGGTAGATGTCCTAGATGCCATGGTCTTCTGTTCATCAAGTATCGCAAACCTGTTTTCAAAGTAAACAAGAACGAGCGAGGTATATGGAGATACTCTTTATTGCCATCCTTCAAGAACAGAGTTACACTTGGTGAAGGCTTAACACCTGTAAGTCGGGTTGAGGAGATACTAGTTAAAAATGAGAAGTTTAATCCTACAGGGCTTTACAGTGATAGAGCATCTGCGTTAATTTCATCCTTTCTTAGAGATATCGATGCTAAAAAGGTTTATGTCGGGTACTCCGAGGAGTTCACGAAATCTCTTATCTATTACCTAGCCGGTGTAAGTCTATATATAGTGGCAAGTAGCATATTCGATATAGATCCGGAAGATATCATGCTCTTCGCTAGCAAAGGGTTAGACCTTGTTTACGAGTATCCGAATGATGCAGCAGTTGTATACTATGAAAACCCCTTAACTATTGAAGGATTAAAGACAATAGTTTTCGAGCTTTATGAAAAGAGTGTTAAAACCGAGAACATAGTTGTCCCAGCGAAGAGCGGTATTCTAGCTTTATCACTTTACAAAGGAATTGAAGATTTAAACGAAGCAGGGATCGAGACTAGCTTTCAAGTCACAGCTGCTACTCTAAAAGGTTTTAATCCGCAGATTCTCAGGAATCTGAGGAGAGTTAAGGTCTTTGAAGTTTCAGAAGTCGAGCTTTATGAAGCGTATAGGAAACTACTGAGAAAAGGATTTAAGATAAAACCTCTTGCAGCATTGAGCTATCATGTTGCAGAGATCATAGGAAACTCTGTAGCCGTTGTAACTATGGGCTACAAGACGCGAACCACAGGTAGAGGAAGTGATGTGAAGAAGCTTGTACTAGACATAGTCTCTAGAAAACCTCTGATAACAGCCTACGAAATATGGAAGGAGAAACCTGTGTACACTCTGAGAGCCGTCTATAAAGCTATTAAGAGCATGGAACTTAATGGAGAAATATGCTTTGAAGTCAAGACAAGAGGTGTACGCAAGGTTAAATTATACAAGCTTTGTTAGTTCTTATTGAACGTTCCATAAGAGTTATATAAGCTAGCTCGCAAGAATCCAACCTGGGATTGAAAATTGAAACTCGTAGACGCCTACACCTATCTTGAGAAGCTTAGAGACTTCATATACTCACTACTCGAATACAGAGATAGAGTTAAGGAGAGCGGATTAGAAGTTATACCCATACGCGAGGCAACACCATTAGTACGCTACGGGTTCATATCCATGTTCAAGAGCGGAGTTATAATGGATGTTACAAACGAGAAGCAGGCTGAGATCGCCGAGAATGCTGGTGCTGTTGGTGTGATGGTTCTAGATAAGTTGCCCTACGATGTGAGAACAGCTGGTGGAGTTGCTAGAACAGCTGATCTCAACGTTATAATGAGCGTGATGAATGCTATAACAATACCTGTCTCAGCTAAGTGTAGAATCGGGCATGCTGAGGAGGCGAGGTTGCTGGAGAATATAGGCGTAGATCTGATAGATGAAAGCGAGGTTCTAACTCCTGTTGACGAGAAAAACCATATTAACAAGTGGGATTTCAAAACACCCTTTGTCAATGGTGCTAGAAATCTGCCGGAAGCTCTCAGGAGAATCTATGAGGGTGCTTCAATGATTAGAACCAAAGGTGAGCCTGGTACAGGTAACGTTGCAGAGGCTGTAAGACATATGAAGCTTGTTAATAGAGATATAGCCACCCTGAGAGGATACCTCCTAGCTGGTGACTACGAAGCTATATGGTTCTATTCGAAGGAGAATAAAGTACCATACGAGCTCGCACTACTAACAGCTAAGCTGGGGAGATTACCAGTGGTTAATTTCGCTGCTGGTGGTATAGCAACACCTGCTGATGCAGCACTAATGATGTGGCTTGGTGCAGATGGTGTGTTCGTGGGCTCTGGTATATTTAAGAGTCAGGACTCTGAGAATAGAGCTAGAGCTATTGTGCTGGCTACATCCTTCTACGATGATCCTGAAACTGTTGTTGAAGCTCAGAAGATGGTGTCTGAGAAGTATTCAATGCTTGGTATCGATGTTAGAATACTGAAACCAGAGCAGCTTATGCAGGTTAGAGGTGAGTAAGAATGGTTGTAGTAGGAGTTCTCGCCTTACAGGGAGATTTCCTAGAACATTTGGAAATACTGAGAGAACTCGGTGTTGAGACCAGGATTGTGAAGAAACCTGAAGACCTCTCCACAGTAAACGGGTTAGTAATACCTGGCGGTGAATCGACGACTATAGGAACACTAATGGCGGTCAAGGATCTCGGCGATCACTTAGTTAAGCATCTAGAAAAAGGATTGCCTGTTATGGGAACTTGTGCTGGTGCAATACTACTAGCTAATAAAGTTGCTGACAGGGTTGTTGGTGAAACAAATCAGTACACGCTCAAGGTTATGAACATAAGTATTGTTAGAAACATCTTCGGTAGACAGAGAAACTCCTTCATAGCTGATGTAGAAGTAGAGAACGTAGGAGTAGTAAGAGCTGCTTTTATCAGAGCACCAGGTATAGTTGAGGCGTGGACGCCTGCGAAAATAACAGGCTACGTAGAGCATCCCACAGTCGGAAGAGTTGGTGCAGTAGCTGAGCAGGATAGTATATTAGCTCTGACATTCCACCCCGAGATAACAGGTGATAAGAAGATCTATCAATACTTCGTAACAAAGATCAAGAGATAAACTATTTCTCGAAACACTCCTACCTACAGATTTACAACAGACCCCTCCAACTCCAACAAGAACTTCTCAAAAGCTTTTTCCACACATGCGCCTACATCTTTTTTCTCATATTTTCTAAAATACCTGCGAAGGGGTTTACACTTTCAGAATTATTAGTAGTGTCTGCTGATGTAGCTTTCAACATTTTCATGTAGTGAACATATACAGCGAGAAAACTTGTATCCACTAGTTAAGGTGCTTTAGCTACTCTGGTCTTATGAGCATAGCAACCACTTCATAGAGGTAGAGAATCAGAGATAGAGATAGAGTTTCATTCTTCACGCTTGTTATGAAGCTTTGCTTAGAATGATGCAAGATATCTGATAAATAGAGCTAAATATTCGTGGGCTATATCGTAATTGATATAAATCGAAATACTTATATATCCTTAGGTGGCAGAGTAAAAATTAGGTGGATTCTTTGACTAGATTCTACGAGTGGGAGATGTATCATGCCGCAAAAGTATTAATTAACGATATCTTCAAAGTGAAACCTGGCGAGTCTGTTGTGATAACTGCCGATACAATGTCTGATGAAAGAGTAGTAGAAGCTGTAGCTGGAGCAGCACATGATGCAGGTGCGAAGGTTATTACAGTCTGGATGCAAGCCTCACCTTATGGTGTTGGAAAGCAGACAGATCTCGTACTACCAGTTGAAGGTCTTGCCGCTCTTCTCTCGAAAGTTGATATATGGATAGAGTTCAATTATCAGTGGCTACTCTACTCAACAGTGTTCGAGCTCGCCTTTAAAGAAAACAAAAAACTGAGATACATGTGCATGGTTGGTATGAGTGTTGATCAGATGGTTAGACTTATTGGTCGTGTAAACATACCTATTCTACAAAAGTTCCAAGACCTCCTAGTTGAAATGACTAGAAGAGCTAAAAGAATTAGAATAACTAATACAGCTGGTACGAACGTGACATTTATAAATGATCCGATCCGTCCGATAGTAAACGATAAAGGAGATGCATCTGCTCCAGGCATATACATGGTTCCCGGGCAAATATGCTGGTCACCCATCTTCGAAAGCATTAATGGTGTAATAGTATTTGATGGTATCATTAACCCACCGTTCGACCAACCACTCAGAGAACCGGTTAAACTCTACGTCGAGAAGGGAGTAGTTGTAAAAATAGAAGGCGGGAGTGAAGCAAGGATCTTTGAGAATTGGTTAAAAAGCTTTAACCACCCGCAAATGTTTAGACTGGCACATATATGCTACGGAGTAAATCCAGGTGCAAAGTTAACAAGTAGCATCATTGAAGCAGAGAGAATATGGGGTGCAACAGAATGGGGTCTCGGCTACGTAGACACAACATTAACCGGTGGCGAACCAATACCAGCACCTTCACATACTGACGGAATAACATTGAACTCCTCAGTATGGCTTGACGATGTCTTAATACTTAAAGATGGAAGGTTCGTGGAACCGCGATTAGCAGAACTGCAAAAACAGCTCGGAATCACCTAGCTTTTTCTATAAGCTCATGCTCACATGTTTCCAACAATATATGAATAAAAATCTTTAGATTTGCGGACTACTATTATAACCTAGGTGAGTGTTTGTGTCAGAAGAGATCTTAAAACGAGTTGTAGGTAAAATTGATTCTCTTAAAGACTATGCTGTTAATCTCATGCTAGAGATCATACGTAGACCTGCGGTAAATCCTGCTTTTGGTGGGGAAGGTGAGTATGATAGAGCAATGTTTCTCTTAGATGAAATCAAGCAATGGGGGTTTAGTGATATAAAGATAATTAACGTGAGAGATCCGCGTGCTAAGAATGGGGTTAGACCTAATATCATAGCTTATATAAAGGGTGAGACAGGTGATAAGCTATGGATCCTGGCACATCTCGATATTGTTCCACCCGGCGACTTAAGTGCGTGGACTGTTACAAAACCTTTTGAACCAATCATCAAGGAAGGTAAGATCTATGGGAGAGGAAGCGAAGACAATGGGCAGGCAATAGTGTCTTCTCTAGTAGCTGCTAAAGCTTTACTAGAAGAAGATATTAAGCCTAGGAGAACAATTGCGATAGCGCTGGTAAGCGATGAGGAATCAGGATCAGATTATGGCATAGGCTACTTGATAAAACATCATCCAGAGTTATTCAATAGAAACGATATAGCACTCGTACCAGATGCTGGTGTGAGTGATGGTAGTTTCATTGAAGTCGCAGAGAAGTCCATACTATGGTCTAAACTAAGATTTAAAGGAGTACAAGCTCATGCTAGCATGCCTCACAAGGGTTTGAACCCTCACAGAATCGCTGCAGAGTTCATCCTTCTACTAGATAGGCTTGTGAAAGAGAAATATGGAAGAATAGATCCATTATTTGACCCACCTATGACAACATGTGAACCGACTATGGTAGGAAACTCAAGCGGATCTCCAAACATTATACCTGGAGAACATGAAGTAGTGTTCGATTGTAGAATTCTACCAGAATACAACCTAGATAAATTCCTCGAAGATCTCAATAGATTGTTCAGCACAATTAAATCTGTATATGAGAAGAAAATAGGCGAATCATTATTCCCACAACTTGAGCTAGAAATCTCAATGAGAGCAGACGCAGCTCCACCCACACCAATAGACTCGCCTATTGTCAGCTCACTAGTAGAAGCTTTGAAAACGCTTAGAGGTTTATCACCTAAGATCGGAGGAATAGGAGGAGGTACTGTAGCAGCATTCTTCAGGAGAATAGGTATCCCTGCAGCAGTATGGTCTACGATAGATGAGACAGCTCATTCACCGAATGAATACTGTGTAATAGAGAACCTGATCGCAGACGCGAAAATAATAGCGTATCTGATGGTAAAAACCTGAACGCTAGAAATTAGTAAATGAGCGAGCCCTCTAATACAATTTTATCTCTGACTTTATTAACAGCACGAAAGTTGTAAATGACGGGGATGCTAGCTATTATTAGTAGTACACAGACCTTAACTGTCTCGTACTATTTAAAGTAATATGAATGTGCGGCATAAGTTCGGGAGGGAGGAGCAACCTATAAACGTAGAGTTCTATGCTTCTGCGGAAAGTATTTATTTTCCCAACCTATTTTTAACGAGGCGAGTTTAATGTGGTCTATAACCAGTATTGATGATGCTGAGAAGCTTGTTCTTGGAGCAACTATTCTAGGCACAGGCGGAGGCGGCGATCCGCGAGAAGGTTTCTCAATGCTGAAGAACGTTCTAGAAGAGGGTAAGAGAATCGATGTTATAACTCTCGAAGAGCTTCCGGAAGATAGTTTGATAGTAGTTCCATACTATGTTGGATCAACGGCTCCAGGCTTGAAGCCTAGGAAGAAGATTAGAATAGCCGACGCCATTGGTAGGGCTTTTGAAACTATCGAGAAAGAGCTGGGTGCTAGAGTTGGTGCTGTTATTGCGAGCGAGCTTGGAGGTGCTAATACTCCGGTGGCTTTGAGCATAGCAGCTAGGCTTCGAATACCTGCCATAGACGGAGATCTGCTTGGCAGAGCTGCGCCAGAGTTACATCAGTGCACTGTCCACATATTCAACATACCCATGTATCCCTCAGCAGTAGTGTCTGAAACAGGCAATATAGTGGTTATAAAGGAATATGCAGATATAGATGATTATGAAGCAATAGCAAGGTATTTATCGGTTTTAAGTGGTAGATTTGTAGCAGTAGTTGATACACCGATGAAAAAAAGTGATGCTGAGAAAGCTGTTGTAAGAGGTACTCTCTCTAAGAGTCTTAGACTTGGAGATGCTGTGCTAAAAGCCAAAGCAGGTGGAAGAGATCCTGTGAGAGAGATAGCTAGAGTTCTCGAAGGATGGGTTGTATTTAGAGGTGTGGTTGAAAGTTATAAGTGGCGTAATGAAGGTGGCTTTCTAAAAGGCGAAGCAATTGTAAAAGGCTTAAACAGGTATAAGGGTAGAATTCTCAAAAGCTGGATCATGAATGAGCATATAATGGTATGGCTTGATGAGAAACCTCTTGTAATGCCGCCAGACCTCTTCATGTTAATAGCTGATGACGGTACACCAGTGACAAACACAGAGCTTAGAGAAGGGATGGTGGTTAGTGGAGTAGCTGCTAAGGCGCCGGCTGTGTGGAGAACTCAACGAGGTCTCGAATTATTCGGACCAAGACACTTCGGCTTCGACTACGATTACATCCCCGTAGAAGAACTCATTAAACAACACGATATTATGTAAGTATGAAGGTCTTACTTATAAATCCAGTAGAGCATTCAAAGTGGAATGAATCGAGTAAAGCTTTATATAAGAGGTTTCTCCCCCGATGTGCATGTATATGTAGTCTCTCTTTCAAGAGGTCCTCTAACTGTTGAGACCGCTGAAGCATACGGAGAGGCAGCAACCCTGGTTGTAGAGAGGGGGTAAAGAACTATCTAACGAATATGATGGTATGATGGTGTAATAGTAAACAGTTTCTTAGATCCTGGTGCAGAAGAGTTAAGACAAGAGATAAAGAGAGTAGTTATAGATGCAAGCAAGGCTTCCTTAGCTCTCGCTAGACTTTATGAACATCCTATATACATGATAAGAGTAGGTGTCGAGAGGAAAATATTAGACCTTATGTGGAAGAAGATGGCGGAGCTAGGCTTCGAAAAATTGTGGTAGATATAGTCAGTATTCTCATCGGTGTAACAGACATTAACAAGAATAGGGAGAGAATACTTAGCCTACTATTTAATGTGGTGAAATCTGCGACAGCGAGAAAGCCGCAGAAGCTGGTATAAACGCCTGTGATAGACTCGGTTAAAGCTAGTGTTCTCTTAATGATGATCTTGTTAAAATTGCTTGAAAAATATTCTATATGTGAGCTGGATTGAATCAATAAGTTTTAACTTTTAACGAGATGAAATACTTAAAAGCTATGAGTACACTAACAAACTTAGTGTACACGGAAGAGGTGTAGATCTATGAAGGCTATATCTAAACAGCTTGTGCTGGTTGTTGTTGTAGTTGTAATTGTTGCAGCGGTATTAGTCGGTACACTTCTCACATCTCTCTTTCAGCAGCCCTCTGCAGTGTCTAGAAAAACTGTTGTATATGCTTCTCTTTCTGAGATGACGAGTGCGGATCCTAGTACAGAATTCTCTAACTCGATAATGTGGCTTCCACTAGTATACGAACCACTTGTATGGTATGATGCACTTAAAGATCGGTTCATACCAGCATTAGCCGAGAGATGGGAGAGCAGTCCTAATGGTACTGTGTGGACTTTTTATATCAGGAGAGATGCTAAATTCCATGACGGCTCGCCAGTTAACGCGGAAGCTGTGGCGCTTAGCATAAATAGAACAATAACACTTAAGGGAGGTGCAGCATACATATGGGATCCTGTTGAGAGAATTGAAGTCGTGGATGAGTATACTGTTAGATTCTATCTCAAATACCCAGCACCCTTACTCAAGATCGCAGCATCACCATATGCAACATATATCTTCTGTCCTAACGTAGTGAAGTATGCTAATGCAGCTAATCTCACAGATCCCAAGGTAGCAGACTGGTTTAATAAAGGTAATGATTGCGGTAGCGGACCTTATAGATTAGTGAAATGGAATCCTGAGTCCGAGGTAGTTTTAGAGAAATGGAGTGAGTGGTGGGGTTGGAAAGAACCTAACTATCCATGGAGATCGTCACTCGACAAGGCGCCGGATATCTTCATCATAAAAATAATCAAAGATGCTGCAACTCAGAGCAGGATGTTAAGAGCTGGGGAGATAGATATAGCACAATCCGTTCCTGTGGAAGATCTTAAATCTTTTGAAAAAGATCCTAACTACGTTGTTGTGCGTGAACCTAGTTTCCAGAACCTATTAATGCTGATAAATACTAAGAAACCTCCGCTAAACGATGTACGAGTGCGTATGGCGATAGCTCATGCAATACCATACGAAGACATAGTTAATCTAGCGCGTGGAGGTCTAGCTAGAGTTGCTAGCGGGCCAATACCCTATGGTTTATGGGGTCACTTCGATAACTTAACATATACCTACGACCTAGAACTGGCTAAAAGACTACTAGCGGAAGCAGGATATCCAACAGGCATACCTAGAACACTTACATTAGTGTATACTGCTGGAGATATTTATGAGGCTAAAACAGCCGAGATCATAAAAGCATCACTAGCTAAAATCGGTATAAATGTAGAGATCAGGCCAATGTCATGGGAGGAACAATGGGCACTAGCACAAAAAGGTTGGGAGAACCCCGAAGAAGTACAGGATCTATTTATATTCTATTGGTGGCCTGATGTTCTCTCACCAATAACATACCTATATAACATGTTCTCCAGTCAGAGCAAGGCATTTAACCTCTGCTACTACGAGAACTCTACATTCGACGAAATAATAATGCAAGCATACAGGCTTGAAGGATCAGATCCTCAGAAAGCCCTTGAACTATACTACAAAGCTCAATATATACTGTACACAGATGTGCCAGCCATACCACTCTGGGATATGACCGATATAAGAGTAGCAACTGCACATATTAAAAACCTTGAAAACGCTATAAACCCAAGTTATCCTACTGTCGTATTCGCACAAATGCTCATCGTAGATTAGACGGTCGATCTGCATGCCGGTGACATATGAATACGTTATTAAAAGGCTTTTTTTACTTGTTCTCGTCGTGCTCGGCGTTCTTGTTATAACCTTTATCTTAACCCGTGTCATACCGGCTAGGCCGGAACTGTTGTGGGTAGGTCCTCACGCAACTCTTGAAGCCATTGAAAAAGCCAGAAAAGAGTTGCACCTAGACGAACCTATATATGTTCAACTCGCATATTACTTAAAGGACTTCTTTACCGGCAACTGGGGTGTGTCGTGGAGAACAAAGCAACCAGTTCTCCAGGATATACTCTCAGCGCTACCCGCAACCCTAGAGCTAGTGATAACAGGCTTTATAATAGCTGTAATCGCTGGCATACCGCTAGGCTTCTACTCAGCCTTAAGACTGGGAAGTGTAAAAGATGACGTAATTCGTAGCATAGCTGTGATCGGAGCGTCTATACCCGTCTTCTGGGTAGCATTAATATTGCAACTTGTATTTGGAATCTGGCTTAAGATGCTACCGGCCGGTGGACGCATCGATACAGCACTCGCAATGGCGACAGGCTTCAGACCTATAACAGGTTTTTACCTACTCGACTCGTTAATAGAGGGCAACATAGCAGTATTCATAGATGTTTTAAAAAGACTGATTTTGCCAGCGATAACAGTGTCTCTTTACCCGCTAAGTCTCACTATTCGAATGGTTAGATCCCTGGCTGTAGAGGTCTTGAATGAGAATTTCGTAAGGTTTTTAGAGGTTAACGGAATAAAGAGGAGAACGTTGATCTATAGGTATGTCTTGAGAAGCGTGATTTCACCAGTAATAGCTTCACTAGGTCTCAGCTTCGGCTATACTCTCATAGGTGCTTTCATGGTAGAGCTTGTATATTTGTGGCCAGGCATAGGATACTACGTGGGTATGGCACTCTTAAGTTACGACTACCCAGCAGTGCTCGGTTCAATAGTGTTCGTAGCCTTATTCTACTCCGTTATAAACCTCATTGTAGACCTAATATATGCCTGGATAGATCCACGGGTGAAGCTATGAGTATACAGCTAAGAGGATTCTTTAGGTTCGTTATGTATAGAAAGATCTATCTGGCAGGTCTTGTCATCGTTATACTATTCGTTATCACAGGTATTCTAGCCCCTTATATCGTTAGAAGTCCTAAAGATGCGTGGGGTATAACCTACAACCCAGAAAAAGCTTTTAAACCCCCCTCACCAGAAAACCCGTTAGGAACCGATGAGCTTGGAAGAGATCTACTTGATAGAGTAATTCTTGGCGCAAGATTTTCTCTAATCATAGGAGTATTCGTTGTTTTACTATCTCTATTTATAGGGATACCCATAGGCCTCGTAGCAGGCTACTTTGGCGGGAGGCTCGGAACCATGTTGATGAGAATTGCCGACATATTTCTGGCATTCCCACCCCTACTTCTAGCCATAGCATTCGCATCCGTACTTGGAAGAGGGGTTTTAAACACAATTATCGCGCTCGCTCTCTCCTGGTGGCCTTGGTACACTAGACTAGTTTATATCCAAACAACATCTGTAAAATCTTTGGCATACGTGGATTCTGCTAGAATACTGGGATTAAACCCTCTAACAATAATGTT
The DNA here is from genome assembly GCF_038881575.1 of Desulfurococcus sp. Lineage (GTDB taxonomy): Archaea > Thermoproteota > Thermoprotei_A > Sulfolobales > Desulfurococcaceae > Desulfurococcus. The sequence goes on from NZ_JAVZPN010000010.1 coordinate 11,679, forward strand.
CAAGCATATATTCCCTAACATTACTACACCTTTAATAACACAAGCAACACTCGATATAGGATCAGCTATATTGGAGGCATCTGCGTTAAGCTTCCTCGGCATAGGTGTCTCACCACCTACACCGGAATGGGGTCTTCTAGTTAGTGAGGGATGGCAGTATATTAATGTAGCATGGTGGATTTCCTTCTTTCCTGGTCTGGCTATATTAATAGTAGTACTAGGGTTTAACTTGCTAGGTGATGCGCTTAAGGAATATCTAGATCCGAGGGTGAGAAACTACATGATTAAGAGAAAGGTGAAGTAGTGATGAGCAGCATCATTATATCGGTACGCGATCTCGTAGTCAACTACTACACATTCGGAGGAGTGATTAAAGCTCTCAGAGAAGTAGATCTAGATATTAACCATGGAGAATCTATTTGCATCGTTGGAGAGTCAGGTTCTGGTAAATCTACATTGGTGCAGGCGATAGCAATGATCCTTCCTCAAAACGCTGTAATTGAAAGAGGCTCTATAATCTACGATGGGATTGATATATCGAGAAACAATAGTTTAGATGTAATATCTAAGGTAAGAAGAGAGATCGGAATGGTTTTTCAAGACCCCGCCACATCTTTTAGCCCTTTATTCCCAATAAAGCAGCAATTCGTGGACGTGCTTTCGGAAGTATTAAAAGTGACGACTGAGGAAGCACTCATGATCTCTGAGGAGGCGCTTAAGAATGTCAGGCTTATCGAAGTTGAGCGAGTTCTGAATTCATACCCCCATGAACTGTCAGGTGGAATGTTGCAGAGAGCTGCTCTCGCGCTAGCTCTGGCTAAGAAACCTAAAGTACTTATAGCTGATGAACCTACAACTAATCTGGATGTGACCACCCAGGCAGAAATACTAGAGCTTATCAAAATGCTCAAACAAAAACACGGTCTAACACTGATAATGGTTACCCATAATTTCGGGGTTGCGGCGCAGGTCTGCGACAGGGTTGTTGTAATGTACGCTGGAATGATCTTCGAAGAAGGACCTACAAGACAGGTTCTAAGCGATCCACTACACCCATACACTAGAGGGCTGTTAACAGCGGTACCTAGAATAGGCAGGCTGTCAACACCAATACCTGGACTCTTACCAGATCCTCGAGAAGATTTCAAAGGTTGCCCATTTTACAGTAGATGCAGCAATGCTAGAGAGGAATGTAGTACTCAAAAACCTTCTCGCGTTGTTCTTAGAGAGAGAAGAGTTTTCTGCCATCTATATGGGGGATCCTAATGGAAATCCTAAGAATAGAAGATCTCTACGTGTATTTTCCTATTAAGAGAGGCTTATTTGGACAGACTGTAGGGTATGTTAAAGCGGTTGACGGAGTATCTCTTGATGTAAGTCGCGGCGATGGGCTTGCTATAGTTGGTGAAACAGGTTCAGGCAAGTCTACAATACTTAGAGTTATACTTAAACTTCAGAAACCAACACGTGGAAAAGTTTTCTTCGAAGGTAGAGATATCTTCTCGCTGACTAGATCTGAAGAGAGCTGGTATCGTAGGAAAGTTCAAGCAGTTTTTCAAAACCCATTTCAATCACTTAACCCTAGAATGCGGGTATACGATATACTTGTAGAACCTCTGAAGAGATACATGAAACTTGGAAAAAGCGAGGTAGAGAGAAGAGTTCGCGAGCTACTAGAATTAGTAGGACTGTCGCAGTCTGTTCTAAACCAGTACTCGGCCAGTCTAAGTGGTGGACAGGCTCAGCGTGTTGCAATAGCACGGGCGCTTGCTATAAACCCCGAGCTAGTACTTCTCGACGAACCTACGTCGGCTCTTGACGTCTCTATACAAGCGCAGATACTTAACCTTTTACAGGAGCTTAGGCATAAGCTCAATGTAACATATCTTCTGGTGACGCACGACCTAGCGATCGTGAGCTCTATTGTCGAGAAAATCGCTGTATTATACCGCGGTAACATAGTGGAGATAGGCTCTGTAAATGATATTTTCAGCAAACCTCTACACCCATACACTCAAGCACTGATCGCATCTATCCCCGACCCATTTAAAGACATAGCAAACACAGCTACCGGCAGGTTTTTGAAAGAAGAGGAAGTATATAGAGAGGTTAGCGGTTGCAAGCTAGCCTACAGATGTCCTTACGCAGAGAAAAAATGCTTTGAAAAAAGACCTCCGCTACATAACATACAAGGTAGACTCGTAGCTTGCTGGCTTTATGCATAGTCTTAGAGAATTTCTTAAAAATCTCGAAAGCTTAAAAGAACAGATCTAGGTATTCTGATGGGGTTCGGGTTTCATGTTGGTTGATGTAGTTTGATATCGACCCTTGGCTTCATCGTCCTCGGGGCACCTTTCATCGGTGCCCATGTCATTGGTCTCCACCCGTTCAGGGTAACCCCTACCCACAGCTCACCCTCATTGGGTTCACGGCTGTGGGGTAACCCCCACATCTTGGTGTACTTGAGGTAGATGTTTACGGATGCGAGCTTCTGCCTATCCAGTTCGAGACCGCATCTCGGGCATTTGAACATCCTGCCCACTCGGGTCTTCACCACGTACCCGCATCGTGGGCAGGTGCGGGAAGTGTTGTGTGGAGAGACCTTAACCACTAGTGCTTTCTCTGAGAGCTTTCTGTGTATTGTTTCCCATGGTGTTCTAGCGTTTCTCTTCCTCCTCTTCTTACTGGTTCTCCCCTTGGCAACCATGTCCTCTTTCTCGAGGTTTTCGACGACGTGAACAGCGTTGGGGAACATGGTGGTTATCTGCTTAACGAGCTTGTTTATGTAGTCTCTCTCCCTGTTTCTCTCTCGTTTAGCGTACTTCTCGAACAGCTCTTTCTTACCAATTGATTGAACAGTAGCTTTCTTCTTCTCATAAACAATCTTCAAGCTCTGTAGGTACCTCAGGTCAACCCTGATGAACCCCACACCTGGAGAGTAGCCGTCGAGAGATAGCTCGTTCGAATCCCATGCAACAACTCTCTCAACGCTGTAGACCTCGGTTTTCTTGAACGGAATAAGCACTCTATCGTCCTTGAGGATCACTTCACCAACCCTCCACCCCTCAACTCTCCTGCTGAACCACTTTCCTCTCCACGAAACCTCAAGGTATTCACCCGGCTTCAGAGTTATCCTCACCACTTTCCTCCCGTAGTCAACCTTCATGAGCGTTATCTTGCATCTAGCAAACCTTCTCTTAATCCTCGGTTTAACCTTCTTGGCTTCTCCCTTCAGATACCTCTTCCTCCAAGACTCGATAATAGAATACGCTGTTCTGATGACAGCATCAACCCAGTGTTTAGCATATGGACACTCTGTGAGCAAGGTGTCTCTAAGCATCTTCTTGAACTTCCTATCAACAGGTATCCTTGGAACCTTAACCTTATACCCTAGTTCAACACGAACTCTTCCTCTTCTCATGGATAGCTCTGGAAACCTGTACTCCCATACAATGTTCTTCCATATAATGTCAACCGCTCTCTGGAGCGTTCTAGTGTACCATGTTACTAGCTCTTCTACTCTCTCATCTCTTATTGGAATGCTGTACATCCTCACTACTTCACGGGTCTTCAACAAGTTTTCTCACACTTTCAACCACTTTCTCGTACTTATGACTCCTCATACCATAGAGCTTTCCAGCGAAGTGAGATATGATGGTGATCAAATCCTCCACGAGCTCCTCCTTCGGGTCTTTATCCTCGTGGTTTAACACGATCACTTCTACACCGAACGCTCCAAGAAGCTCTACCAGTGTTTTGAACCCGAACCTGGTGAGTCTATCTGGGTACGCTACTACCACCTTGGATATCTTCCTCTCGGTTGCGAGTTTCAGTATTCTCTTGAATCCTTTTCTATCCTCGTTGAGGCCACTACCGATGTCTGTGACGACCTCGTACTTCTCTACGTTGTTCTGCTTAGCCCACTCCTCTAGAACCTTCACCTGTCTTTCGAGATCGTCTTTCTGTGTATGAGAGGAGACGCGAGCGTAGAGGATAACCGTCTTAGGTTTAACAATACCCATAAGCTTCTCAACGTCTTCCTCTCTGAACCTCCACCTACCACTCTCGAGAACAACTGGTTTAATCCAACCTCTCCTAACATACTCTCTCAAAGTAGTGTAACTGATACCGAGCCTCTCACAAACCTCCTTTGGTCGTAGCATTAACACCTCCAATAATAAAATGATATCAATCCTTATAAACCTATATGAAACCCGAAACAGTTGCGCAAGGCTTGCAGCATAAGCCTTAGCTCTGCTAGAGATGTGTTTTCGTATGTTTACTACTTAGAGAATTTAAAGATCTTCATAGCATCTATAACTACTACGGTGATAGAATTTATAAGAGCGGTGGATAGACTGCTGCCTGTGTCTGATTCGCTTCTGATACTCTGACAATCTATACAGGTGTTAGTATCATGTAGAATGCAAATCACTCTATAAAGCAGAGGAGCACTATTATACCTAATTCTCCTACACCTTCTTTTTCAATCTCTCTATCATATCTACTGGGTGTGAGTATACGGCTGGTGTTCATGTAATCTCATATGCTCTCTACTCTGCAACTCTCATTGAAGCTTCTATATTAAGAGGTGGTACATCTTCTCTGCTTACTCTTAAGTCTATCAGAAATGGTTTCTCTGATCCTAGCATCTCTTCTATGGCTTTATCTATGTCGCTGTCATCTCTAACAGTAGCTCCGAG
>NZ_JAVZPN010000011.1:0-15230 GCF_038881575.1 Desulfurococcus sp.
GAGAGCAGATTACGAGGCCTCACGAAGTGGTCCTTGTGGTGAAGGAGTGCTCAGTCAAGCTTGTGGAGATGCTGTGCAATCTCTACAGTCTACCATGTACAATTATAGAGCAGAAGAGTGGTTTCTTCACAGCAGCACTCAACATGGGCAGAAAGGTTACATCCGGAGACGTTGTGCTCTTTACAGATGATGATGTTATGACGCCTAGAGGATGGATCAGAAGGTACGTCAGAGCATTTACCTACGCTCCACGAGATATTGTGTGCATATCCAGCAGGGATATCTACGTTAAGCTGAACGAACTGAAGATTCTTCCAACAGCTGATGATCTACCTCAGACTAAGCTCTACCGCTGGTTAATTAGGACATGGCTGAACCCACCACTAGATCCTCTCAAGAAGTATAGGTTTGGAGTCTATATTGATAGGAAGCTAAATGTAGTTCATGGCCCACATCTACCTGATAGAGCCTCCCTTTCGCTGCCCTATAGAGGTGTCAACATGGGATTCAGGAGTGAAGTCATAGACTTAATAGAATTTCCGGAGCATCCAAATATGAAGAGAGCTCCCGGAAACGAGCAGTACGTTGGGCTGAAGCTCGTGCTCAATGGATTTAAATCTGTGTACACTCCTAGCAACCCCGTTTTACACATACATAGAGAAGAAAGCCTCTCCCGGACAAAAAGGCGTGGAGAAATCGCAGCTGAGATTGTCTTGATGAAATCTCTATATGCAAAACTGCTCAAGTAAGACACTATGAAAGTAGCTCTCATATCTTCGGGTCTTCTCCCTGTTCCACCAAGGAAGGGTGGTGCTGTTGAACTCTATGCAATTAAGCTAATCGAGGCTCTCAGAAGACTAGATGTAGAAGCATACGTGATCGATAGACTTTGGAACAACACAAACAAAAGCGACAAAGTAATTAGAGTTAAAGTTCCAACGACAGTAGACTCTGAAATTCTCACTAATATCCTTGGGAGGTCAAGACACCTTATATTAAAAGAGATAGTATTTGGGTTTTACACATCGAGTGCTCTTAGGGAGTTCGATATTATTCATGCTAACACAGCATGGGTTGGCTACACATTGGCCCACATGATCCACAAGCTTCGCGCGAGGTTTGTCTACACATGTCATAATCCGTTGTGGCCCGAGGAAAACGTGTATTTCGGTGAAAGAGTCGTAAGGGTGATCGAGAGCTACACAATGAAGAAGGCGAATGCCGTAATAGCATTGAACGAAACCATGAAGAGGGCTCTCACAGAAAAAGCTGGTGTAAATCAAGATAAGATATTCGTAGTACCGAATGGTGTTGATATAGAGTTCTTTAAACCTGGTTTAAAATGTGACGAAATAAATGCTAAGTATGGTTTAGAAGGGAAACGAGTTGTTCTCTTCGTTGGGAGAGTAACGCATGGAAAAGGCGTACACGTACTCCTCGAAGCAGTTAGGATTCTCAAAGATAAGCACGGATTGAGAGATGTTAAAGTCGTGATAGTTGGTCCTCTCTCGGGTAGCTTCGGGAATGATACGCTTGGAGATTACGCACGAGTTTTACGCGAATATGCAATTAAAAACAACATAGATGCTGTATTCACAGGCTCTTTAGGCATAGAAGAGCTTCGCTACCTCTACTCGTGCTCGCATGTGCTGGTTTTACCCTCGTACTTCGAGGTGTTTCCAATGGTGTTGATAGAAGCTATGGCGAGCGGACTTCCAGTTATAGGATCTAAGGCTGGAGGAATAGTAGATATCGTGAAGAACGGAGTGAACGGCTACCTCTTCGAGAAGGTTCAACAAATGAGTTAGCTGAAAAACTGCACTTAGTACTTTTAGATGAATCTCTAAGGCATAAGCTCTCCATCAACAGTAGAGCAATTGCAAAGTCTAAGTACTCTTGGAGTATCATAGCCAGCAAGCTACTAAAAATTTACAGCTCTTTATGAAATGAACGTTTTAATGTTAGGACCTAGGGAGCCTATCCCTACAACTAAAGGAGGCGCTATTGAGAAACTACCTTTTGATCTCGCTAAAGCATTAAAGAAATACGGATTTGTCAGGAAAGTTGTTTTAATTGCTACAACTGAAAAGAAAGATTTAGTAGGGAGATGGGTGCAAATCAATGGTGTCGATATCTTTTATATATCAACGCCTATCAAAGGCGCGCTCTTTTATTTTACTGCAATGCCCCAGATCTCTTCGAGGATCAAGAAAGTATACGAGAAACTGAGGAATGGGGATGATGAATGGATTGTTCACTCAACATACTTCTATAACCTTATATCATTCAACAAGTCTGCAGATCCCATAATTATTTCAGAGTTTGAGCATTACCCATGGATGCCGGAACACCTATATCATAAGCCTTTCATAAGCACTGTAAGAAGGATGCGATGGGAATTAGATGCTCAGCTAAGAATAGAGTTAGCCCATTACATTATGAGAAAAGCCATTATGAAAAGGTGAGTAAGAGAGGCCTTTGGATAAAACCAGTACGTTGGCTTACAGCTTGTGCTTGAAGGATGGAGGTCCATTTACGTACCTGTTAACCCAATACTACATGTATTCAGAAGGGAAAGTTTATCCAGAGGAATTGACGAAAGAGTGGAAAAAGAGGAAGTTGGGATAATGAAGTTTTTCGTTAAGCTTATTCGATAGAGCTCGAAGACTGTATGATACTACTTCACATTGTACAAGTATACGATTGTGGGGATATTTCAAATGTCATTGTCAATTTAGCTAAGGAGATGATCGCTTTCTTGGAAAGAGCCGAAAGTTGTTTTAAGCCCGAAGTTCTGAGCTTGGGCCAAATAGGAGACCTTTACATAGAAGCTTTTTACAAAATTTAATTACTTTCAAACTAGTACCATGTCACGCATGAAGAATCGACATTTGCTGCCTTTTCTAGTAGTATTTGTCTTGTTCACACTATACTTAGTTGAGCTTTCCCAGATATTACCAACATATTATAATGCAAATGATATCTTTGGTCCTCTAAGCGTCAGCCCCTTACTTGTGTATGTTACCTTTGTAACAATCTTTTCTATCATAATTTTTTTAACTTACGAGAATAGTAGATACGCCGATAGTAGTTCAGCCTTAATCCTTTTGGTTGCGGTATTATCAATACTTTTTAAATACTTACTCCCAAATGCTCTTGATACGTATTATGTAACGAATTTTTATGATGCTGTAGGTCATATGATACGAGGAGCGTATGTTTCAATAACTGGCCACTCAAATCCGAGTGTTGATACTTACTTCGATTTGCAACCCGGATTCTTCTGGTGGACAAGTATTTTTGTCAATGTCCTCTGGGGGTTTCCGAGTAGTCTTTATGCCCCAGTGTTCGAAGTTTTAGTGAAGTATTTTAACGTGCTAATTCTTTTGCTATCTATTCCTATAGTAATATCTCTTTTCAAAACACTCGGATTGACCTTTTCGGAGTCTTTTATCGCTTACAGCATCTTCATCCTGATCTCATACGATCGTTTTCACTACTCAGCTCAAGCATACACATACCTACTGTACTGGGTCCTCCTAGTGTTGTTATTAAAATCCATGAAAGATAATATATTGAAATCTTCATCGTTCGTCTCCATTATACTAGCTTCATCGCTGGTTTTCCTACACCAAGGTTCAACGCTATATTCCCTCATCAGCATTTCTTCGCTTTTCCTAGCTAGCCTCATATCAAGATCCTTTATATCAAGGTCAGGGAATTACAAAGGCAGTTTAAAGTTCCTAGCTTACACTTTCCTTATATTCTCTGCTGTATGGTTATCGTACCTGGCTTACATGACAATATTTACTTTTAAAAACTTCATTAATACATTGATGAGTGTTTACGCTAGAATCATCGAGGGCGGTGGAGAAATTGTTACTACCAGCGTTGAAAGGCCCTATAAATTGTGGCAGAATGTTGTAGTTCTTAAGGCCGCATATTTCGTGAGTATGACGGTCTTCTCCCTGGCAGTGCTGATCGTGTATGCTATGAAAAAGAGATCAGGAATGTCGTTATTCCTTCTTGCGGTTCCATTAGGCATTGTGCTAGCTCTATCACCAATAGCTCTAAGCCTTGGCGGTGCTGGATATGCAGAGAGAATTTACACAATTTTAACACCATTCATAAGCTTCTCTTTATTGTTGCTTCTGAGAGGGGAGAGGGTAAGAAGAGATTTAAAAACGTATGTTTTAATACTACCGCTTCTAACAATTTTTTCCATTTTAGGGTATTGCTTATACTTCAGCGGCTGGAACCAGCAGTCGGTAACATATAGTGAATATCTGACAGGCAAGTTTATAATTGAACATGGACCGAATATAGCTTTAACCTACTCTCAACTTCCCTTAAATTATATGCTAAGTTTTAATGCTGGGAATGTTAACCTGAAATCCAGCCAGTTCTACCTTATACAACTACATGATGAAATTCAATTCCTCTACTACAAAGGCGGCTCTAGCGAAAATACTTATCAAGTTAAAGTAAGGATTATTAACGACACGAGCATTATATATGCTTCAAAAACATCCATACTTGCGTATAAATCCTAAGACCAAGTTCTAAAAGCGATTAGCGAGGCGAAATAAATTCGTAAGGATAGCAGTTTTTAGTGAGAAACTTTGGCCTAAAGGTAGTGGAGGAGAACTCGCTACATACCTGATTTTAAAGTTATTGGCATCAACAGGAGATTTTGAGCTGGACGTATACACGGGCACAGAGAACCCATCCAAAGTACCCGGGGCTTCCGTTAGGGTCGTAGACTTCCTCAGAGCATCAAACAAGGTTGAGCTATTCACGAAAATCCTAATGAACAAGAGATTAGTGGAGAAAACCATCGAGAGCGAATGTAGTTTTACATTCCTAGGTTCTCCTATCCAGTCATACCCATAGCTAAGAAGCTAGGCAAGAAGGTCGTAGTGCACCTCCACGGCTATCAGCCGGTGTCTTATACAGCTGTCATTCTCTCTTCAGAAGTCGAGAGACCTATGAGCGATTTCAAGAGAACTTTTATGCTTGAGCATGCGTCCAAACCATTCTCTATGGCTCTTGCCTCAGCTTTATCTACTCCTCTAACGAAGCTTATCAGAAGGTGGGTAGGAATAGCTGATAGAATTATATGCGTCTCCCGAAGGCAAGAGGAGATAATATTAAAATTAGCTCCGGAGTATAGAGGAAAGACAACTATTATCTATAATCCTCCACCCGAAATCCCCGCTATAGAGAAGAATCTCTCCAAAAATTCCACGCTACTATATGTTGGCGGAGACAGCTATGTTAAAGGCTTTCATATACTGCTTCAATCACTAAGACTTCTTTATAGGCAAGAATTTAGGAATTTCGAGCTTCTTGTAGCTAATAATTACAAAAATGAATCATTGAAGGTCCTAAATTCACTAAAAGATAGATTCGACCTAAATATAAAGATACTTGGACGTATAAGCTATGAAGAGGTATTGAAACTACATTCGAGGGTTTGGGCTCTGCTTTTACCTTCAATATTTGAGGAAACTATGTCATATGCCGCTATTGAAGCGGCACTATCTGGCACGCTGCCGGTATCTTCGCGGGTTGGAGCGCTACCCGAGATATTTTCTGATACCCCTGCTGAAGCATTCTTATTTAGGCCCATTTGCCCTAGCTGTCTTGCTGATAAGATCGTAGAAGTAGCATCAATGGATAAAGAGGAGATAGCATCTATCGGAAATAAATTGAGAAGGATAATGTCAGCTAAGTTCGATAAAGATGAAATTAGAAAGATGCTAGTAAAAGTATTCGAGGAGTAGGGACATGCGGGTAGCGGTTGTTCATGACACCCTTAATCCGTCTGGTGGGGCTGAGAGGCTAGCTCTATATGTAATTAAAGTACTTCGAGAATTAGGCTATACTGTGGACTTAGTAACCGAGGAGAAGACCAATTGGGATAAAGTGAAATCTCTCATGTATGAGGATCCCAGAAGCTATATTAACAGCGAAGTCGTATTACCTCCTTGGAGGAAGCTACCTACAATTTACAGCAGATACCTGGAGTGGTTCTTGAGAGATATAGTAGGCTTTACATTAAGACTAAGGAAGCGTTATGACTTGACCATTGTCACTAAGCAGCTGTTAGTACCCGTTCTTGGCGACATTGTGTACATTCATTTCCCGGATTTCTATCCAGGGAGTGAGATCCTCTACTATCCTGAGCGCTACCTACAAAACTCTTTCCTTAGGGTCTATTCTCTACCTTCTCGGCTTTTTTCGAAACTATTAATAAATGTATTCAAGAGCCTTATGTATAGACCATTAGTTCTCACAAACTCTAACTTCACTAAGAGATTCATAGAGAAGTGGCTCGGGGTAAAAGCTTTCGTTGTATACCCGCCCGTGGACGTTGAAAAATATCAACCTCTAGCAAAAAATCCTGAAAGGGAGGATCTAGTGATTACTGTTGGAAGAATTGAAAGGGGGAAGAAACAGCATGTAATCCCTGCTATAGCAAGAGAAACCCCTGGGGTGAAGTACGCCATCATCGGTACCGTCGATCAAATAGATTACTTCCAGTATGTTAAGAGGCTCATAAAGAAGTTCGATTTGGAAGAGCGCGTAAGAATATACACGAACTTGAGTGAAGATCTTAAGGTTAGGCTACTATCGAGAGCTAAGGTTTACTTACATACAATGAAGTACGAACACTTCGGGATAGCTGTTGTTGAGGCAATGGCCGCAGGTTCCATACCAATCGTCCACAGATATAGCGGGTCGTGGATTGATTTGGTATCTCCGCTTGAGGAAGATATCAGATACTCGTACACGAATTATGATGAATGTGCAGACATTATCCTAAAAAAATTGAGCAATTGGACCCTCGAGAAAGCTAAAATCCTCAGCGCATATGCTACACGCTTTAATTATGAGAACTTTAAGAACTCATTCTCATCTATAATCATTAAAAGTCATGAGTTCTTTAAGCAGTAATATAAAAGTATATGCTAAGGCATAGATAGACATTAAGCTTTCATTCACTTAGCATGGTCACCAGCTCAGCTTAAGCCTAAAAATAATGATGGACATGATGAAGCTTTTTAGACATTTGAGAATTAATTTTCTAATAACAGCGCTTATTCTAAATTTCGCGCTTTATGTTTTCTTGAGCAAAATAGTTGTAGGCAGCTCCTTGATGCTTTCATGGATAGTAAGAGTGATATTGCTACTTCATTTCTCACTAGGCTTTCTAGGATTAATGCTTATTTTACAGCAAAGATCGAGGAAAGAGATTTTATTATATTATAATTATATTGTTATCTTCATGTTGGCGCCGCTGTATGTGAGCAGTCTATTTTCAAAGGGAGTTTATCTTGTCCTCTTTGATAGCGATAAATATACAGTTATCCCGTTATGAGCTCTACAGCTGCGAATATAATGCTTGATAGTAGTGGAAAACTAGATGTTCAACTGGATCCCCACTACCTTTACCCCCTAGAGTATTTAGTTGTATATATACTTAAGATCATCTTGGGGATCTCCTATCTTCCATCATATGTTGTAATTTTTGGATTTTTTATTCTGGCATTTAACTCCTTAATTATAAGTTTACTAATAGGCATTTTCAAACGTGATATCGATAATAGTGGTATTGGTCAAAGCCTGTTAGCCATAGGCCTCCTCTTTCAACTTCTTGATTCATTTTATTTAGGTGAGTATAACACTGCCAGAAGTCTATTCTATCTCGCTATTTATGTTTTTCTAAGTCCGAGTTTATATAGATCTAGTTCTTCAAGTATTTTACTACTTTTACTAGTTATTGGTACTACATTAGGTTCTTTGCGAACATCAATAATGCATCGTTATTTTTGATACTCACAAGTGCCTATTATTTTGTAAAGAGTAGAAGAATAGTTACCTCATTTATAACCATGTGTGCGATTCCGCTTGTATACATGTTTTACTTCGGTAGCTTGTATGTAAGAGGTTACGTAGACTATTTTACAATTATCACGCAATCTCTGTTAAATGTAATAATGCATGGGTTCTTTGAGGTGGAAAATCCCCCTCTACACACAATAATTCAAGCGCAGTATTCCAACTCTTACGTTATAACTAGCTTTGTTGGTAGTCTATCTTTTATAACTTTACTTATAGCCTCGTACACAATTGTGTTAGTGAAGCTTTTCTTTAGATTTATTTACTTTAATAAATTAAATTCATCAAGGTTAGAGAAAAGTTTTACAAAGCTGGAATCGTATGAGGCTGTTTTCAATATGACAGCATTTTTATCAGCAACTATTTTAGGTCTCGCATATTTGCTGAATATATTCGGCTATTTCGTTATAGACTTTGAGTCAATGACAGTTCTTCTGTTATTCGTGCCAATAGCATTGATGGTCACAGCAAAAAAAGCCCATCAATTTCAACCAAGATAACAAAATAAGCAAAACATCTTTGACTAAAGCTATAACTCCTGTGTTAGGAGTAGTGTTGATCATTTTATTAGCTTTCTCTTTCTTCGGCCTGAAACTTAGATATCCAATTATTAGCATGAGCGAGGCAGCATTAGTGCCCGATAATTCCCTATTCGGTTCTCAACACATAAGTGAAGCATTTGAATTTTTGATAGCGCGGAATTTTCCAGGGCTTAGAGTCGGACTCTCAAGTTACTTTTCAATGCTATATCTATCCTTGCCGTTAAAAAGTCTTGGGATAAACCCCGCTATAGTCCAGGCAAGCACGTTATTCCGTGAAGCAGACACTATTTATGACGATGGTCTTGTTTCCATTCTATCACTTCCCGAAGGCATTGTAACATTCTTGGATGATATCCAATTATTGCCTTACTAAATCCTGGCCTACCAATACGACAAGCTTTTAAACTATTCAATTGCTAAATGAGCTTCATGATGAATATCTTAGCTTTTGCTCACGGGACTTTGCTCGGCGGTGCCCAAATTTCTACAATCGAGTTCTTTGAGCTACTAAAAGATCAAGTATCACTAAAGGTTATCGTATGTGATGATGCTGATGTTGAGTTTGTCAATCAACTTAGATTTCTCGGTATAGAATTTAGGACCCATCCATGCTACCGCCGAGCAAATCTTCCTATAATGGATCTCAGCGGATCAGAGGACTGGATTAAGTGGGCGGATGTAACTTGGATCACTGATATAGAGTTCTCCATAGCGCCTAAAATCAAGAAGGTTAAGAGGGTTCCCGTGATTGTTCACCTCCACAGCTATCCGCTCCTCTGCCCCTGGTGGGGGCTTTTCTACGGCATGAGAGAGGTGTGCTATAGGGGCTGTAGCTTATCAAGGATCGTGAGGTGTAAGCAGAAGTTTAACGAAGAACTAAGTAGGCTTGGAATAATCAGCGGCTTCAGGAGATCTGTGTACCAGGCGATGGACCTCGTTAAGGGACCCCTGGACTACCTCCGTTGGCAAAAGGTCGTGAACAAGGGTTTGTTGGGCTCAATAGATGGTTTCGTCGCTGTTTCGAACTTTGTCAAGAGAGTTCACGAAACTTTCCTACCAGTTGAGGGCAAACCGATCGAGGTCGTATACAATCCCGTGACCTACCCCCTAAAGTACGTCAGAGACGTTAAGCCGAAAGAAAACCTCGAAGAGAACCTCATCGTATACGCCTCCGGCTCAAACCCCGTCAAGGGCCCGCACCTCGCTCTTCAAGCTCTAAAGCTGCTGTTAAACGAAGGGTTGAACGTTAAGCTCGTAATGTTCGGCTGCAGGGGCTCTTGGGTTGAGGAGTATGCACGTAAGCTCGGAATCGAAAGATCTGTAATTTTCTCTGGGAGAGAATCCTTAGCCAGGCTTTATGAAACCATCACTACTGCTAGCGTAGTGGTCATGCCTAGCGTAGTGCCCGAGTCCTTTGGCAGAATACCAGTGGAAGCTAATAGGTTGGGAGTGGTTGCTGTTGTGACAAATAGAGGAGGTCTCCCGGAGACGGTAGTTCATGGTGAAACAGGCTACATAGCTAACCCTCACCATGAGGATATTGCAAAGTGGTTGTTGAAAGCATTGGAGAGCTCTAGGGGAGAAGTAGTCAAAGAGAAGTCTTTGAAGACAATTAACCCGCAAACAAGCGTGGACAAGTTATTCAGTTTTCTGACTAAATTCTAAGAGACGGCTATCATCAAGAAGTAGAAGGCGAGGATCCCTGTAAATGGCTAAAGTAGGCATTCTAACCTTTCACTGGGCTAATCATATTGGCGCTGTTCTTCAAGCCTATGCTCTATATAGAGAACTCGAGAGCTTAGGACATGAGAGTTACATAATAAACTATCGCCCAGGTTTAGAGCTGGTAGTCTCGCCCGTGATTGAACCTAATAAGCTAGTAAAGAAGTACGGACTATTACGCCTTTCACTTCGGAAAACGATTAAGTCGATGTTAGGAGAAATTATCTACTATTTGCCTGACATACCTAGTGAAACTAAGAAAACGCTAGCTTTCGGTTCCTTTAGAGAAAAACACCTTAAGATCAAGCCAAGGAAAGGCGTGGTGAACACAGAAGAATTGCAACGAGAATGTTCTAATTATTGGGTAGTTCTCGTAGGGAGTGACCAAGTATGGAATCCTGAGTTTCTCAAGTACTCTGACTATTGCTATTTACTTCCCTTCAAGCTGAAGAACGCTGTGAAGATAGGGTTTTCGGCGAGCATAGGAGTAGAGTTCTCGACGCGCAAAGAGCTATTAACGTTGTACAGGTACTTCCTCAGGGACTTTAAGTTCATATCCATTAGGGAACACCGTCACGCCGAGGAGCTTTCGAAAATCTTAAACAGAGCTGTTTACCACACGCTGGACCCTACTTTGCTCGTACCCAGGGAGGTTTTCGAGGAGATTTCCAGTAATCACTTTAAATCGGTACGTGAGAAGTATATTCTCTTCTACAACCTGGATCCAGGCCTACTCCCCTTTACCGAAGTGTTAGAGAAGTTGTTAAACCTTCCAGTAGTCATATACAAGGCTCCTACCACTATCCACGAAAGATTACTGTATAGTAAGTGGCTTGAAAATAAGGTTTCGTTTTACCACGTGGGTCCTCAGGATTTCATATCACTCCTCAAGCATGCCGATTTAGTGTTTACTGATAGTTACCATGGTCTAGCTCTCTCGGTTCTATTTGAAAAACCAGTTTTAGTAACGACGTTAGGTCTACCTCATAGAGCTGGAGTTAAATCACGTATTGAAGACCTAGTCGAACTACTTGGCTTACAAGACAGGGTAGTTAGGGAGAAAGAGGACATAGTAAAAGCACTTCGCAAAGATCTGGAGGATTATAGCGCCGTGAGGTCTAAGCTGAGAGAACTAAGGAGAACCTCTATAGAGCTACTGAAAGAGGCTCTTAGATCTTGAGAATGGATGTTCCAAGCGTTTCTTGCTCTGGTTGTGGTATATGCGTAGTTGTATGCCCACGCGATGCGTTGAAGATGAGCTTCTCAGCTCAGGGACACTTGAGGCCAGCTCTAAATAAGAATCTCTGTGTTGACTGCGGTCTCTGCGTGAGAGTATGTCCTTTCGTGGATGTACATGACGAGGGAGAAGTAGTTGTGAGTGGTTTTACAACTGGCTTGATCGGCAAGTATGTGAAGGTGGGATTAGCTTGGTCTACCGATGAGAGAGTCAGGTTCAAATCGGCTAGTGGTGGTGCTGCTACTTCTATTCTTAAGTACTTACTTGAGGAGAGAATAGTTGATGCGGTTCTCGCCCCGAGGATTTGGGTAAAACGAGGTATAGTCTTCGGCAGATACGAAGTAGTTTACGATCCGAAGGAGGTAGTAAACTACGCGGGCTCCATCTATGCTCCAGTAGATATCACTAAGGCGCTTAAGGAAGCCCTCAAGGAGAGGCTGCATATCGCCTTAGTGGGGCTACCATGCCAGATCAGAGGACTACGTAGGTCCTTCCAATACCTGCCACACCTCAAGGATAATATAAAGCTTGTTCTAGGTCTCTATTGCAATAATACACCCAGCTCTAAGGCCACAGAATATGCAGTTAAGACACTACTGAAGGTAAAGCCGGAGAAGGTCTCTTACTTGAGCTTCAGGGGGCATGGGTGGCCCGGGTACGCAATAATTGCTACTGATGACTATAGAACGCTTAAAGTCTCGTCTCCAGTCTTTTGGGACTCCGGGCTTGGTCAGTACTTCTACGGGAAGTCTTGCTTGATATGTTCTGATCACACTGCTGAGCTCGCAGATATCTCGCTCGCTGATCCCTGGACTTATCAGAGGGGTATCAGTGCTGGTAAGACTCTTGTTGTTATCCGCACGAAGCTAGGGCTTGAGATCCTTATGAGGGCTGTTGAATCAGGGTACCTTGAGTTTGAGGAGATACCAGAGCTCTACGCAGTTCAGTACACTACACTACTCAAGAAGGCGGTGAAGGTGATCACCAAAAGAGGTTCCAAGTACCCCTACGTCATTCCACCCAGCATCACCACGGTTCTCCACGAGATCGACTACCTGGTTGGTAGTAGTCTCGCAAGGGATGAAAGGCTGTGGCCTCTTCTCAGATTCTACGCGAAGACCAGACACTATGTGTTCAAGCCGCTGGTCACCATTGATTATTTCCTGAAACTAGGGTTCAATAGGATACTAGCTAAGGTTTCCAAAGCATGGATCGTTGGCTGACTATTTAGGATATTGCTTGAAGCAGTGATAAAGTCTACACTCAGTAAGCTTCGTGGTCCCCGCTGGTACTTCATTTTTTCTCTTGGAACACACTCTTCGAGCCCTAACAGTATGCACACACATCGCGGCTTACATGATAGCTTTAGACCAATAAAGCTCAACAAGTTCTTGTAGGGTTTTCCGAGAACAGCGGGTTACGAGAACAGTTTCCCTTTCTAGGTCTCTACAGGTTTTTCTAGGAAGGCTGCGCATCTTGCTCTGTGGTTCGCGGTGACTGCTAGCTATTCTACGCCTATTCGGTCCGTTAATCAATACCCTAGTGGAGTACTGTTGTTTGAATGCTCTCATGTTTAACAACATGAATCCAGCACTGCTGTTTAAAACGCTATCGTAGGTGAAACGGGTTTCCGAGGTTTCATCTGCTAATTATAGGAAACAGCGCTCGAGAGACTGATCACCAAAGGGATTATGCTAGAGATGGAGTGAAGGCGTAGATAGAGAGGAAGCAAGCGAAGAACGAGGGGAAGTCTCCACATAGATAAGCACTTTAGGGAAGAAGCATCGGGTCTCGAGGGCGATAAGCGCTAGCTAAAAATGCTCCAATAAACAAAAGGAATAGACCTAGAAAAACGCTCTCCTTTACACGATAAGTCACAAATGACCTCTAGCACTGCTGGTTCTACTTATGGTTAAATAGTGCCCTGTTTCACTCTTTTCTCGTGGAATTCCACGAATTTTCGTAGGATATTTTTGTACGAAGATATCGTTAAATGTTTAAGAATTTTCTCCGACTTGTACTGCTCAACGAACTCGTCAACGCTAGTTTTGCTCATAGGAGCGTTCTTTTCACAGAGCCACGCAATAAACTGCCTGACTACAAAATTCTCCTTCATGCGCTTGGATTCGATAAGAGTCTTAAGGAATGCTTTCAAGAATTCCTCTAAGGTACTTAGACAAGCTTTCTCAATACTTGCTTTTCCAGACATGCCAACCACCATTGACTTAATCTTCTGGAAAACAGGTAAAGTGTACTGCAATGAAAACAATCCAAGATGTTCAGAGTTCCCGTTGAACAAATTATTTGATTACGTAAGAAAAAAAGCGCAAGCATACTCAACGTGAAGGCTTGCGAAAGCTGAGAATATCCATATTTCAAAATGCGGGGGGCTTCATAGCTTTATTTTCGTGCTGTATTCCTAGACGCAGTCTCTTGAGGGTGGATAATTACTCGACCTTGGATTTATCGTGGCATTCTTAACTCCGTAAAAAGTGAGAGAGAAGCGAGTAAATCGTTTTTTAGATTAGCTGAAGACACTTAAATTAGGTCAAACAACAGTATACTACGCACTGCATCATAGTCGTTTACAGCAGTCAACCTCATCAATAGATAAATTTACAAGTTAATCAATTACTTTAGTTAACTCAATTCAAAGCTCCATGACAAGCCTCGGTTCACTGCTGAATTAGGAAATGTCGAAGAGAAGAGTTAAGCATTAGTGTATTCCATTAATGTACTCTCACCAGATTACACCTGCAGAAGATAAGGTTTTCTTTTAAAGTGAACTTATATTAGGTTTACTATTATGCCTACCTGTGGGTGTGTTCTAGGTGAACTGTGTTACAGTATCCGCAAAGATCCCCAGGAAACCGATGGAGCTTCTAAATAGATACAGTATAAAGCCAAGTCCTATCATAAGGAGAGCTCTTGAGGAAGAAGTTAAGAAACGAATGCTTGAAGAACTCGAGAATGTGTCTAGAGGCTCTCCAAGGAGCTATCTATGTATCAGATGAAGAAGTAGGCAAGTTAATAAGAGAGGATAGGGAAAAAACAATATTGTATTTCTACGATGCAAGTGCAATACTTATCTTGTTAAAAAAAAGTGAATTAAGGTTTTTTCTGGAAGGGTATATCCTAGATCTTGATGCTTACGAGGTTGCTAATGCTGTTTAGAAGAAGTGTTATCTGCTGGGAAAGATAAAGATCGAAACAACCTACAAAGGAATCGAGCTGGTCTCCAGGATCTTCGATATACTAAACCTTCACTCAGTAAAGGGCTTCGAGAAGGATGTTATGGATATAGCTGTAAAAGAAGGAGTAACCTTCTGCGATGCTTCCTACATGTATGTGGCGATGAGAAATAAGCTAACACTAGTAACCGATGATAGAAAACTCATGAGTGTGACAGGAAAAATACGTTAATGTAGTAACAACCGGTGAAATCACTACGTAGTATTGTAAGTCTTGGCTGAAAAAATTGAAACAGTCCAGATTCACTGTGTAGCTCTGCACCTTTGCCTCCTGTTCACAGCTCCACGGCTCTGAGCTTTATGCTCTCGGATTCTTGAAAGAAGAAGGACAGGAGGAAGAAGAAGATGAACCAGCTGGTGAATAAGCTTATGTTCAGGATCAATTCGTTTGCATAATAGCATAGGAACGTGTAGGCAGTCATTATGCCTCCATGCAGCGAAGCCGAAGCATAAATGTCTGAGGCCTCCCTTACAGCCCCAGCTAAGCATCCAAAGGCGAAGCTCCCTAGGATGTGCGCTGGCATATACAAAGTTGGCTCCCACCTCGATGTAAGCGGGTTCCAGTAGTTGGCT
>NZ_JAVZPN010000012.1:0-14131 GCF_038881575.1 Desulfurococcus sp.
ATGCCTTGAAGCTGAAACCAAGGAATATGCCGCTTAAATAAGCCTCTAGGAGCCAAGATGCAAAAGCTAGAATTAGGGAGACTAGGCACACCTCAAGTAGAGCTTTATACCAGTTACCCAAGGGGTAACCCCAGCTATATCCTAATATATGCAGTTATAAATCTTAACAGCTACCTTTTTCCTGCTAAGCATTATCTATGATTATTCTCTAAATGCTCATGGCGTCCAGTTCCAACGCTCTAGGGTTCCCGTTCAAGATCAAGGTTGTTCTGCTTCTTTCATGCGGCCTCCTCATTCTCAATGGTTCATGAATAGCTTCCAGCTGGCTTGATCCTAAAGCGGTTAGGAGCAGCACCTCCCAACCATTCAGACTAAACAAGGAAATAGACAGAAACTATGATCACAATACCTTCTCCAAAAACCTAGAAGAAAGCCTCCTCATATTCCAAGAAAAACACATATAACAAAAAACTCCCAAACCCATGCACATACCTGCCCCGACGGAGCGAAGCTGTAATTCAGTAAATTGATTACCTATGTTGTTGACTTTTACATCTTTGCCTTCAGTCTTTTTTATTGCTTCCCATAATTGGGCTCTAGTGAAAGATTTAAAGGTTTTTGTCCACCTCTCAGAAAATAAATTTCAAGTTTGAGAGTCGGGTGTTGGGTCCTAAGTGTATCCTCACATTTTAGATTTCCTTAAAAATTCATGCGGATATAAAACCTCTGGCTTCTATCTTTCCCTCACTCCTCACGTAGCTGTGGTCTACTAAGAGCTTCTTGGGAACCGTCTTCGTTGAGTCTAAGCCGAATTCCTTTGCTGTCGAGTACGGTATCCTTAGCACGTTACCTGGCTCTCCTTCAACCTCTACCTCTATGTCTAGCGTGCCTCTTGTCTCGTATTCCGTCTTGGATAGGGCTAGCAGGTGTTCGAAAAAAGTTCCTTCTAAGTGGAAAAGTGAGTAAAGCGAGACTGCTAGAATCCTGGAGTAAGGGCTGCTGTAGGCATCAACAAGGTTGGCTATTGACAGTTTATCCTTTGTGTACCTCTCATCTACCTCCTTCAGCTTCGGCGATAGATCTCTATCCCACTCGACCCAGCTCCCCAGCTCTCCGAGCAGTTTTCTAAGCTCTCCGAGGTATTTCAACTCCTCCATTATCATCCACGTACTGTCTAGAGTGTTCACTATCGTCACCTCGGAGTTATTCTTCGCATATCTTCTGTTCACCCTCCCCATGGTCTGTTCCAGGCTTCTATATGGCGTTAGCTCGAGGACCCCTGCATCGAAGTCTAGGTCTACACCAGCCTCTATAACTGAAGTCGACACCAGTATCACTTTCTTGTCTTTAATTACGTCATTTCTAACCGTTCTGTATACCTTCTCTCTATCATATATAGGCATCCTACCATGGAGCACTCCAACACTATAATCTTGAATTGTGTGTTTTAACAGCTCAGTGTACACTGAGTAGGCTGTCTCCGGTTTGACTACCCTCACTAGGATCTTGCGGAATCCTTTACTTACGTACTTATCGACGTGCGCGGCTAAAAAGCTGATAAGCTCTTCCTCAGCTATGGACTCTCTGAGGTCCAGCTCGACGCGTGCCTTCGGAGGCTTCTTCTCCGGCTCGGGAGCATCAACCTTGATTAAGCTAATACCGTTCCTCTTAGCCACTAGCTGCAGGTGCTCCTCAACGCTCTTGGGTAGGGTTGCGGTGGCGATGACGACTGGAGCGTACATAGAGAGGGATGCAGTTAGGTGCACTAGGGTTACCATCGGGTTGAAGGCTTCGTTCGTATAGGAGTGCGCTTCATCGAAGAAGACCACAGGTCTACTGCTCCTAACTACAGAGGTGTATAGGCTCGCCTTCCTGGGGGTCCCTATAGAGAGGATCCTATAGACCATTTCATCGATTGTTGTTATCAGCACGTCTGCTCCGAAGGGCTTCTTAGTATTTCTCTCCCTGCATTCATTCTTGGCGCATTCGTAGATGTAGTGCCTACCGCCGAAGTCCACCCCAAGGGTATATCCCACGTCGAGGATTTTCGATAGCTTCGCGAGATATTTTTCGAATCTCACCACCATGTCCTCGATCAGCGCTCTGTAGGGCTCTACAATGATGACCTGCTTGCTGAGGAATAAGCCAGGAAGGACCGAGGCCTCAGTCTTACCGCTACCCGTCCCAGCTCTGAGGATCAGAACACCCCCTGTTTTCTCTAGCCCGAACAGTTTTTCCGCTGCCTCTACCTGCCAGTCACGTGGTTCAAACCCGGTCAAAAGCTTGAAGAACTCTTTATATTCATCTTTGTTGGACTTAAGCAAACTTACTTCACCTCCCCCCAATTTTATCCATGATTACTCTACGCTTATGAATGACTTTAGTGTGGACAACCCTTAGTGTGCTGGACTCATCCTTGAAATCCGCTCTTCCGCTCTCGCCTAGAATGCGAAGAGTGCCTTTGTAGACCGGGTACTCGAGCTCGAACGATGTACCGTTCTCGAGTACCTCCCTGCGGAGGACATCGCTTAGACCGTGTAGTGTTATCCGTAGCTCAACCCTATCACCAGCAAAGGTAATAGCCGTCGCGAGTGGTATGTGGGGCTCAATGGTCTCCAGCGACTCCATGTCGTAGATATCCACATCACCGGTGTTTTTTAGCAGAGCTTGCTCTACGAACCCGGCAATCATATCTCCGATGTGTAGAATGAGCAGACCCCGAAGCACTTTATTCTTCAGCTCGCTCAGCTTCACGTATGCCCCTCGCGATCCTAGGTAGGACTTCACTAAAGCCATGGTATATACGAAGCTGTCAACGTCTCTGATGTTGATGAAGTGGTGTAGCCTTCCGATAGCCGTTGCAACCGCTACATCTACTACGCTGGGACGTCTGTCGTTGCTAACCTCCACGTCCTCGAAGTCAGAGAATGAGAGCATGTACGGGTGACCTCTGAATCCAACTGTTAGTTCTTCTTTAGATCCTTCAGCCCTCATTGTAGCCGGTTTGTACTTGTCATGCCTTAGGGCTACGCTTTTAACCAGCTCGGATTCTGCGAAGAGAACCTCTACTATTTTGGCTACGGCTTTCTGGTGACTGCCTAACTCGACGGCAACAGCTTCATAGCTCTCGTCTGCTATCTTGCTCCTAACCACGGCTCTAGCAATCGATCTCAAGTTTATCCGCCTCTCCCAGCGAGCTCCATGTACTCAAGCCAAGACTTGTCGACAGCGTATAGAAAGCCGTCCCTTCCTTTGAATAGAAGCTTATCGTCTGGGTCTACGTCTTCAGGCTTTTCTATATGTAGAACCTTTTTTTCAACGGAACCATCCCGCTTCCTCCCAATTAATGCTTCCCTGGAGATGAGGCTCGAGACCATCGCCCCAGCCGGTTTGCGTGGTCTTCTAATAAACGGTATAACGAATAGCTCTCTGCTCCATTCAGTTGTTGGTACAAGCACGTCATCAAGCTTCACGGCTACTAGAGTCTTAAGCCTCGATTTATCCACAAACCACCCATCGAAAAGCTTCTCCATTGCTGACTCGAACCTGGCGTCGTCAACAAGGACAAATCCATAGATGTGCGATATAGGGAAATCGAACCTGACTTTGACCACATCGTAGGTCATGAAGTTCCTGCTCTCATTATCGGATAGAGGTATTTTAGTACCGTCAGCTGCTGCGAAGAACCAGGTCTTTATCCCAACGAAGAACGGTGCTTGGAGGTTCTCCGGTCTATTATCTATGTATTTTAATGTGTTCCAGTACTTCTCTATATATCCCCACTGGGAAAGGTTACCCGACAGGGTTGTTTCGTCGTAGGCTCCGAGGGATGCAGCTCTGAAGTGGTACTCAAGGTACGGCGGTCTAGCTCCTTCTTCACCTTCTTCACCTCTTTCGGCGAGGAACCATTCAGCATGCATATCCCTAAGCCTTAGAAGCAGTCCTTTCCCAATTCTGCAGGGTATGTAGTCTCCGTATATGTTCTTAGGGTCAACCGCGAACAGCACAGCTCTCAGGAGAAGGCCAGAGAACGTTGAGGGTGGTATGTGTGTGTGAGTGACAGTCCAATGCTCACGGATTGAGGATACCGGAAGAAAAGATTGAGATAGAAAAAGAACCTTTAGCTTATAGAGCTTCAAAACCCCCTACCTCTATCCTTGCCCCTCTTCCTGCTCCTCTTCCGCCATCTTCTCTCTCATCTTCTTGACTCTCGGTATCTCTAGCTCCTCTATCTTCATCAAGTAGTCTTCAATGAACTTCTCTGCCAGATCCCTCAGGAAGTTGTATGCTGTGTTGCCAATGAGTCTGTAGTACCTGTTGTTTACGGCTTTGTCGAATACTTGGCCTGGGTCGCTGTAGTCGTGTAGAATCTTGTCATGGACGCTGAGAGCCTTCCTTCTTATCTCATCTAAAGCCTCTTGAATGGATGGAATCGCTGGCGAGATCACCACTGGCTCTGGAAGCAGCGATGTACCTACATCAACTACGACGGTTTTCTCCTTAGCATTGTCTCCCAACCAGTAGGATTCCAGAATGCTCATCCCCTTAGGGGTTCCCGCTCCGGCTAATCTAAGCCCCTCCAGGAATGCGTAAGCTACCGCATGTGGCTCCATGTTATCAACGCCGAGCAGCATGTAGCTACGGTAAACCGGTATGAGTATGTGCGGTTCAACATACTCCTTGCTCCATATCATCTGAGCTGTCTCCTCCGATTCCTCGCTTTCCTGCTTCGTTACCTGATCGTACAGTCTGTACTCGACTCTATTCCTCAGCTTGGAGAGCACTTGTCTCGGCTGTATAGCTACTCCCCCTCCGTAACCTACTCTGCCCCGCAGGTACATTGTAGGTTCAGTCCATGTGGCTCCCCACACGTAGGTTAACACATCCCTTGGATCCGGTTGCCCATTTTTGTAGGTCTTTGTAACATCTATGCTCAGGTTGAAGTACTTGTAGTAAGGTTTGAGCTCCCCGCTGTTCGTCTTCACAATAGAGTAGGCTATAGCCCTCCTCTCTACACCTCTTTGCTTGGTTGGACTGTAGTAAGGCTTCTCTACGTCAATGTACCTCCTATTTTCTCCCTCACCGCCCTCTACCCGTAGTAAGACCTTCTCTAATACATTCAGGTTCCTCTCGCTGTGGCTGCCGAAGTACAGCTCCTGTGGAGCCTCCAGCACGGCGTATATGGCCATGTTGACTAGCTTACTGCTGGCGAATATGCTATCGTCAACATGGCTAACAAACAGATTTATCTTCTTTTCACTGCTTTTTTTTGCCTGTCTGCTTTCTTTCTTCTCGTTAGCTCTGGGCAACGGTCTCACCTTCCGACTGCTTTTCTTCGCCCTCTTCCTTGAAGGCGATATCCGATGACAATATCATTAGTAGCTCAGATGCCTTAGCAAAGATCCTTTTTCCGCGGTCTTCAAGGATCCTTATTTCAGCAGGTATGATGCCGCTTAAGTAGACATATATAATGCCTTCCTCCTCTTTGTAATTAAAGCCGTACTCGTCGAGTACTCCCTTAACCACTGACCTGTCGATGAATTTAGACAATGCGACGGCGGAAAAAGAGCTTGGGAGCCTCTGGAGAGCATAGACCAACGCAGTCGACAGCCCACCTGTACTGAGGGTATCAGCGAACTTTCTGAGCGTATATCTATCTGCCCCGGCCTGATTTAGTTGATAAACCAAACCTTCAGCTATCAACGCTATAGTGTACGCTACCCTTAGCTCCGTCTCCTTATAGAGTTGTGGGGTTATATACTTGGATATTTCTTTAGATACGTAGCTCATACCATTCCCCCCTTTTTTGATTGCTTCAAGATGTAGACTAAGTAAGAAATGAAGCTAGAGAAGTCCGAGCGCAAGTAGTTGATGAGTATCCGTTGCACGTTCTTGTTTTTCAGAGCCCGGGGGAATGCGTATACAAGGAGAGCGAGCCTCTCGATTGCTACTTCGTCTAAGCTCTCCACATAGACTTTCGCTCTCTCTTCTCCGAAGGCGCTGTTCATAACCATCGAAGCAGTCCACTCAGTAGGTCTTTCCTCCATGTGTTTTCCCAAACCGATTGCGAGATCCACAGTTGTGCCTCTGGAAATCATGTCTCCAACCATGATCACGCTCAGCAAACCGTTGAGCGTATACGTCAGTGTCTTCTCACCGCCCTCGAGGATGTAGTACATCGACACGAGAACACATCTAGGACATATCCTCGCTTCATTTGATAGATCTGTCCTGCCTTCCTGCGGAAGCCTGTACCTACCGACTCCGAGTCTGCCAGTAGCCGAAAAGCTCAATCCTTCTATCTTCGATCCGCAGTAGCAACATTTCATAGCTCTACTTACAAACTTCAAATCCTCCCCGAAGTTCGGGGGGCTCTCAAGCTGTTCCTGGAGTTCAATTATCTTGAGATGCCTCACGCCTCCATCCTTCTCTACAACGACTAAGTCGTCGTCTCCCAACCCCTTGCTCCTAAGCGCCTGGACCCTTTCAAGTATATCCTTCTTCTTGAGTAAGAAGGATTCAACGCTTCCCCTCTGTATAGCCCACTTGCTCGAGGTGTTCTTCTCCTTATTTTTTGATGAGGCTTCAACGCTCTTCTTTTCTTTCTTTGGTTGGAGAGCTTCAACGATCTTAACGTACGGCTCCACATACTTCAGAGGTAGAATCAAAGAGGCAAGCCCTGTCTGTTTTCCACGTGGTTTCCATCTCAGGTAGAACACTGATAGCAGGTCGTCGAGCTTAGCCCTGCGAATTCTATCGGTAAGCCTTGGCAAGAAGTACTGCTGAAGGAACTCCCTGAAAAGGCTTTGCACATCGTCCTCAACGCTTTTACCCTCTTGGTGAGTTTCCTCCGGAACCTCTACATCTATAGTCCCCGAGGAAGGGTCGTAGTTCCTGACAATAAAGCCTCTCCGGAGGTACGCATACTGGGAGAACTTATAGACTAGGTAATTGTACGCATTTGCAACAATGTCGTTATAGAGGTGGATTTTTACCAGCGGTACCTTAACCGAATGCGTATTGCTGCTCTCCCTGTACACAGGGACACCATAGAGTACAGCACCCAGGCTCAAGCCAAGACACCATTTTTCCTGTTTTCTTCTCCTTTAATCTAACACTACTAGAAATTATTAGAAGAGGAAATATATAATTTTTACTATTGGTGGTAACATTGGAAATGAATAATGAAATTAGTAATAATTATAGCAGAATTCGACGAATAACTTCCAATAGAAGAATATTGAAGTCGGTGTAGATATTGGACGTTGTTATGCTTGTCTACTCGAGACAGGTAAGGGGTTCGAGGTCAGGAAGGTTAAGAATGCTGTGAAGGTGCTCAAGGAAATCGTTCGGAGTATAGGTGCCAGGATCGTCGATGAAGAGGTTTCTGAGACCAGATTTTATGATGAAGCGATAGTTGTGCTGAGGTCTCTCTAAGAGCAGAAAAAAGATGAGGTGGTAGCTGTGCTTGCGGAGGGTATGAGAATGGTGCTCATAGAAATCCTCTTCGCTCTACTTACGCTTTATAGGATCAGCAGATTCCAGCGGGTAAGTAGCAAGGTGCTCCTGATGCGTGAGGACATTGCTTGAGCTTAACGCGTTGAAATCGAACAGCCCCATCTCTGTGATACTGAGTAGAACAATCGACCTGAGATGCACTAGGTTGACCATTCCAAATGAACTGATCACCTGCGAGGGAATGGGTTCGCAGACTCGCGTATTCCTTAGATAAATTCGCGTCGAAGCACTTCGTTTCTTCGTTGTCGAGGGATTTGAAAGAGAGGTCAGTGTATTTCTGGTGTTCTCTAATAGAGAGCCTGTTGACTACTTTGTAGGAGTTCTTCAAAAACAGGGCATTCGAGTAGGAGAGACAACATTGTCGTCTAGTGAGGCGAGAAAAATTCGTGGAAAGACGTAAGCAAACTATACTTGAGCCCTATATAAGACTCGCGTTAAGGAACTACCTCCGAAGCAATGGATACGCCCTAAATGTGTTGGTAGAAGAATGCTGTGGAGCAAAGGCACTGATGAGCGACATCTCTACATAGTTGACGTAGATGTAGACGTATAGGAGCTAGCAGGCTACATTAGCGCTAACACTAGAACATACTCAAGCGAATCACTCTGCGATGGAATAGCTATTGGAAGTCTAGCTAATTACATATATAGAATTTGGTAACAGTAGATCAGTATAGACATTTACTGCATGAAAAAAACAAAAGTGTAATGCTTGATGAATTTATATTCAAAGAACTACGTTTATTAACTGTAGAGAATCTCTGTGTATTGTAATATAAAGGTAAAGGAAATGTTGCATTTATATCAAAAAGTTCTTACATAAAGTAATACTTTGTTAGTAGTAAATATATCGGAATTATATACTTCTAGTAATATTTTTTTTAAAATAATAATAATTTTAAAACTTTTGTACAACGATTACCTTATATACCTTATTTTATATTCATTGTATTTAGGGGGATTTATGTATATTAGTGAGCATAAATACCTATATGTTCAACCCGATATCAAGGTCTATGGTGGTCCTTCAAGGTATATTCAAGGTCCAGGAGTTTTGAAGTATTTCGGTGATATGGTCAAAAACTATGGGGTTAGCAAAGTTCTTGTATTTGCTGATAAAATTGTTATGGATGTTATTGAGAGGCACGGGCTTTTTAATTCTCTTAATGATGCGGGTGTTGAGTATGTTAAGGAGTTGTTTGGTGTAACACCTTGCGGTCCTGAGACATGTGATGAGGAGATAAGTAGGCTTACCGCTATTGCTAAAGAAAGTGGGTGTAATGGAGTTGTTGGAGTTGGGGGCGGTAAAGCAATAGATACTGCTAAGGACGTTGCTTATAAACTAAGCTCAAAGCTATTCATAGTGCCTACCATAGCTTCTACAGATGCCCCTTGCAGCTCTGTAAGCGTTATCTACACATGCGATCATAAGTTTAAGGAATATAGGTTTTACCCTAGAGCAGCGGATGCTGTTGTTGTTGATACAAAGGTCATAGCTGAAACACCGCCAAGGTTCCTAGCTTGCGGGATAGGCGATGCGTTAGGAAAGTATACTGAGGTACCTTCGGTGCTCAGAGTAGGTAAACCCAATCTCCTTATTAAACCTTTGCATGGAAAAGCCCCAATGCTAGCTGTAGCTGTTCAAAAGCTTATGGTTGAAACTATTTTTAACTACAGCGAAGAAGCCATAGAAAGCGTAGAAAAGAAGGTAGTTACGCCAGCTTTAGAAGCAGTTGTAGAAGCAACAACGTTGTTAAGCCAAATAGCTTTTGAATGTGGAGGCTTAGCAGCTGCACACTCTATATATAACGGTTTTACAGTTTTAGAAGAGAAAATCCGTGCATATCACGGAGAACTAGTATTCTTTGGGATGCTTACGGAAATGCTTTTAGATGGATACACGCACAGCGAAATAATAGAGATGATGAAGTTCGGGCATAGGATAGGGTTACCGATAAATCTTAGCGAAATAGGGCTCGAAGATGTAACCGAAGAAGAGCTTTTGCATGTAGCTCAAAAAGCATTAGCACCTGGAGAAACAATACATAATAAGTACTACAGCATACAACCCGAGGTTCTCGCTAAAGCATTTAGAGTTGTAGACGCTATAGGAAGAGAAGTAGCGAAAACGGTGCCTAGAAGAACTTTTAAACGCTAAAGTAGTTCTAATAAAAGAATGTTTCAAAAAATAAGAGTAAAATTTAGATAAACATACTATAGTTTTTTATTACGATAAATATAAAATTATTAAACCCTTTTAATCGAAATTCTGTTTTACCTTCTTAACCTCGAATTGAGTAATCACAACCATAGCTAGTACATTAATAGGTTATTGTTTTAATAATTTTAACCGCGTTCTTGATCTTTTCAAGATTAATTTATTATCAGTTCTCTAAATAACAATGGAAATAGCTATAGTTAACCTACAGGAACTAATAGACTCAACTGTGTTAGTCCCCTACGGAGAAAGCGGCTTCATCTGGAAGAAGGTGAGCGAGAACATTTGAGACTAACGGAGGCGTATTAAACCTCTACGAATACTATTGCTCTAAGAATGGGATAGATATAGACCCGGGGGAGCACCCTGTGGTAAAAATTAGATTAAGTGCTCCCGAACGAGATAAAAGCTCTACTATCCTCCTTCTCGAGTTAGGCTCTATTACTTGAAAGAAAACCAGAAAAGCACATGAGGTATGAGAAGATCAGCGAGGTACCACAAAAGATTTCTTCTAACTTCAAACCATTTGATATAGCTTTCGAGCGAGTATTCTTCGAGCGGGGAAACTACGTCGAATATAGTGAATAATGTACGACTCATTTACGGTAATAACTTTAAGACCATTTATCTCCATTATCAGCAGTACAACAACGCGGTGCTATGCCACTCCGTGGTGGGTAAACTACAGAGGAGAGAAGGGATCGTCGGGAAGCAACCTCCTGGATACGCATGAAGCTTAGCCCTACGAGTAGGGCTTTTTGGTTAAAATACATATAGCTTACCCCGAGGTCGACTCGAATGCGAAGCCGGCGTCAGCTAGATGCGTCTTTCAAGAAGTAAAGCGGAGCCGAGACGTCGGGAGCAGTCTCTCGCTCTCGCAATCCTACTTCCAAGTGAACCTATCTAGCGTTACGCGTTTTTGCCCAGATGCTTCATTCCTCTGCTTCGTTGTTTTCCTAAGTAACTCAACCCTTGTTGTTTCCTCTAATAGCTTCTGGTTTAGCTTCACGAGCTCCTGCAAATCTTCCCTCCATCATGGTTTTAGAGAGGGCTTTAGAGGCATCAGCTATTTCCCTCGGTAATCCAAATATTCTTGTAACTTGCATATCTATATCTTTGATCGCAGTATCCCCGAGCTTCTCGATGTTCTCATGGCTTTGGGCACCGATAAGACCCTCATGCTAGGAACTTTAACTCTCAATGTGGGCGGAATCAAGCTTAAAAGCCCAAATATGATCTAAGTGTAAGTAGGAAATGTAGAGGGCTTGTGCCTCTTGGAAAGCATCTACTGGCGGAACTATACTGAGAGAGCATAATTCTTTAGGTCCTTGGTTCTATCTTACCGCCATAAAACCTTCTTAAGAGCTAGAACCCCACTCCATTATCGAAAATTACTTTTCTACTTCCTTCTTCGAAAACAATACAGTTCCCGCCTATCTCGTTTAGGCCTCCATAAACCTTTATCTAACTCTATCGATTTCGAACTCTTTCTGTAGGGGCATAGGCTCATACTCCTACAAGCCGATACTTTTTGACCTCTACTGTTCTCCACTTAGCCTTGTTTACCGGATCTCTTATCGCTAGTAGCCTTGGACTACCAGTTGAGAAGCAGTAGACTACATAGAGCCAATAGTTATTGCCAATCCTCTTTCCGTACTCATACTCTGTCTCTGTCAGCTCAACAGCAACATCTATAGGCGAGCGGCCCTTAACTTCGATAAACCTTATCTCGCCAGTCCTAGGGTCCACGCTTCTAATGTCATAGTGCTCCTTCTTACTTACATCCTCAGGGACCCTTTGATTCCTTCGCTCAAACTCCATTGCGTACTCCATAGCCTTCTTCTCAACTTCCTCCACGACATCCGGAGGTGCAGCTTGACCAACTTCTCCAGCAGATACTATTACTCCCAACAGTCTCTGCGAAGCTGAAACGTACTGCGTAACAGAATCTCTTCCTCCTGGTAACCAACCTGAATGTATATGACCGAAGAGTCTCTCAATTTCTTTGATGTACCCAACATATTCGTTCACGATTCTATCATAGTAGACATACAGAAGGGCTGTTCTCGCCATATCTATGTATTCATCTTTACTCCAGAAAACATCGCCAACACCGACAACGTTATCCATAAGTTTGAGGAAGAGCTTGAACAAAGATAGGCCCCTAAGGATTTCCGTGCTTCCATCCTCTTTGACGGCTAAGCCCGCGGTTTCTGAGAAAGTTGGTTTCTTATCTAAATGTACCGTCACTTCATAGAGATGGAGTTCCTTTAAGTTTCGGAAGTCCTCATGGTCGGGCATGTTGGCCACCAACACTATTGGAGCTCTTTCCTCAACATCTCTTAGTAGAGACTCAGTAGCTTTCCAAAAGTCTAGCAAGTCCTTAAGCCCAGTCATGTGGGCTCCCTTGACGAATATCCCTGTACTCCTTTCCTCAACTTCATAGCCGGAAAACCTGGCTACTAGCTTAAGCAGGTGAGTAAGCAATCTCTTAGCTTCATCTCCATAGAGACCTCCGAGCCCCTCACTAAGAAATTTCTCCACCTTTACCTCCTCTATACCTTTCAAGCCTAGACGTTCCACTTGCTCTCTTAATCTCATCAGTGCTGTCACTATCTCCTTCACGTAACTCCTTAACCTATCCTTTCCACCAGCTATGAACTCGATCCAAGCTTTAAACTCACTATACTGTGGCCTTCCCTTTTCAGTAGTTAAGGGTATTTGAAGGAGGTCACATACTGCCTTATCCCTCGGTAACATGTCCATCTCTAGCTCTTCGCCTATCAGGACTTTCCTCTCAATTCCCGAGACCATCCATGAAAGAAGCTTTGCATATAGTATCTCTAAAGCGGCCACGTCGCTTTCAACGGACAATAGTAAGCTGTAACTAGTTACGTTCTTCTTCTGGCCTAACCTCCAGACGCGGCCTAACCTCTGAACTATCTTGACTGGACTCCACGTTGGCTCGTAGTGAACGACTACGTTAGCTACTTGAAGATTTAAGCCCTCAGAAGCAACATCAGTTGATACTAAGAGGAGGACGTCACCGTTCTTCAACCACTTCTTAACGTCTTCTATATCGTA
This sequence comes from Desulfurococcus sp., assembly GCF_038881575.1. Lineage (GTDB taxonomy): Archaea > Thermoproteota > Thermoprotei_A > Sulfolobales > Desulfurococcaceae > Desulfurococcus. Next base: position 12,821 of record NZ_JAVZPN010000012.1, read on the forward strand.
CTTCTTTGAATGTAGACCAAGCTTAGCGGGAGGCTTTATCTCCTCTGAGGTTATCATGGCGATCTTGTCGGCGAAGGACTCATGCAACCTCTTCTTCAGCTCATTGAATACATACTCGGCGGTGTCCTTGAACTCTGTGAAGATTACTACTTTCTCGCCATTTTTCAGGTGGTTGTTAACGACGTTTACTAAGGAAGCTAGTCTGAAGTCACTTCCGCCAAGGATTTTTCCAGCTAAATTGTGGAGCCTCTTAAGCTTCTTGATGTCCTCGTCCTCAAGTAAGATGCTGCTTCTCTCCGTGAATCTTTTTAGCAGTTCATCAGCATCAATTCTCTCTTCTCTTTCATCCTCGTACAAACCGCCTTCCTCAAATGAGTAGCCTAAGAGCACATCAGCTACGAGACTCGCCTCATCGTCCAGGTCCACCTCTACTGCATGAAGGTCCCTAGACTCTAGGGCATTAATTCGCTCAGCCCTACGCTGAATTATCCTGTCAAGTATTATTATCGCGGCTCTCGGGCTCGATGAAGCTCTCTTAGCAATAAGGGCCAATAGCAATGGCAGGGCCTTAGGTTCTTCACCAACCCTGTCGTAGTACTGGAGGAGCTTTGCTCGTAGGAACTCTATTAGCTCTCTATGAAAACTTTCTTCTTCCTCTGACGCCTTTACGACTCTAGCCTTAAACTTACAGTCCGTAAATATCCTAGCTCCTTCGTAAACTTCGTTCACGTCCAGCTTCGTTCTCCTGAAAATTATTGAGCCCATGCATAACCTATAGAACTTCTCATCATCCAGCTCTTGCGAATCTACCTTGATAAAAGGGTCTACTAGCTTTAGGCGCTCAACGTAGTCCTCAGCCTTCCCCCTATGAGGAGTTGCAGTTAACATTATAACGTGCACGTTAGGTTTGCTGATTAGTTGACTTACGACCATAAACCTTTGAGATTCAATGTTCCCCCTCTTACCAATTCTGTGCGCTTCATCATGTCTCCACGTCCTTATTATCTCCAGTACGTACCCATCGTACTAATCCTTCACAGCCACACTTAGAATTATCTCCGTATTATCATACAGCAATATTAGTTAATCGTTTCATGGTGTATGCGTAGGGTCTGAAAAAACGATTTATGAACTATCACTACGCACGGGAGTGGCGCCGGGGGCGGGATTTGAACCCGCGCGGGGTTTCCCCCACCGGCTTAGCAGGCCGGCGCCCTACCAGGCTAGGCGACCCCGGCTCATCCACAAATGATCAGTTGGGAAATTTATAAATGTTTTAGATTTTCTTTAAAAATCATCCGTGAATGAGCC
>NZ_JAVZPN010000013.1:0-13291 GCF_038881575.1 Desulfurococcus sp.
TATAGTAATTGATTACACCTATATGGATAAAACCAGTAAGCTGTTCAGAGAGGTGGTATCAGAGCCAAGGCTGGATGCACCTCTGAACCGCTGGCAAGGATGATAAGCTCGGGCAGTCCCTCGCAGTCAAGGAGGGCGTAGGCTCCCTTTTTTGCCTCCTCTGCGGGCGGCTCCCAAGCCGGCGATCCCGGGTTCAAATCCCGGCCGCCGCACCACACACCACACCACAACCCGGGCTTCTAGTTCTTTGTTATTTTGTGCTAGTTTTTCTCTACCACGGCTTACCCTTATGAGAGCTTCTAGTTCTTTGTTATTTTTGTGAGACTAACTATTATTAACGTTGATCCTCCTACGGTCTTTTAGTTCTTTGTTATTTTGTGACGCGAGCCTGATCCATATCAAATTTTTCTCCAGGATCTTTTAGTTCTTTGTTATTTTGTGGAGAATCTCCTAAGACTCAGGTATTGAGAGAATTAACCTTTTAGTTCTTTGTTATTTTGTGCCACTATCGAGAAACAATCAACATCTCTCACGCTAGCTTTTAGTTCTTTGTTATTTTGTGTAAGATGCCATTGCCGCCAACTGATTCGAGTGAGAACTTTTAGTTCTTTGTTATTTTGTGTTACAAGCATCTCCCACTCACATCGGGGATCTCCACACATACAATCCTTTTAGTTCTTTGTTATTTTGTGAGATCATCCCGATAGCAGACTCACGGATCCTCCCTCCTTTTAGTTCTTTGTTATTTTGTGCAACCCAGTAGTACAGAGGATTACCATTCAAATCCGCTTTTAGTTCTTTGTTATTTTGTGGGGATTGCTCTGAAGAATATGTATATCCCGATCCCTATCTTTTAGTTCTTTGTTATTTTGTGTAAAATGTACCCGGAGGACTTTATTAAAACACCGGACTTTTAGTTCTTTGTTATTTTGTGTCATATTCTCAGAATAATTCTGAGAATAGATCCCAGCTTTTAGTTCTTTGTTATTTTGTGTTGTGAGAGGATTAATGGAATTATACCCTGGATGTATCTTTTAGTTCTTTGTTATTTTGTGCGGGTTTTCTGGTTGATGAGGATTCAGGGATTGTTGTCTTTTAGTTCTTTGTTATTTTGTGTGAACATACCAGTGCCACTGAAATACTCTGATGTTGCTTTTAGTTCTTTGTTATTTTGTGGAGTTGAACGAGTATAGAAAGTTCATGGAGTACCTCCTCACTTTTAGTTCTTTGTTATTTTGTGTATTCCACTATTTCCTCAGCAGATCTATCCTTGCGAATCTTTTAGTTCTTTGTTATTTTGTGAGATGAGATAGAAATAACAGTGGATCTTTATACCACATTTATGGAAATATCCTTTTAGTTCTTTGTTATTTTGTGGCAAAGCGAACCGCTCTCTTCTCATTCTTCAACACGACTTTTAGTTCTTTGTTATTTTGTGTTGCTCTCATAGTGTTTGTCGCCTCATCCGCGGTAGGATTGTTCGTCTACATCTTTTAGTTCTTTGTTATTTTGTGTGTGATGCCTAACAGCATCCTCAAGCACATTACTAACTTTTAGTTCTTTGTTATTTTGTGTGGTTGTGGGTTGGGTTTTTTCTTCTGTTTTTATATTCTCACCTCAAGACTTATAAGTGTTTAGGTGAGAAAACAAAACCTCCACAAGAAAACCAGAGAATCTTCTCACCACTGTTTATCTGTTGTTTTTGTGTGTTGTAGTTTCTTTGGGTTGTATGTGTATGTGTAGTGTATTTGTTTGTTTCTTGTTCTTATTCTTGTTGCGAGTTTGATTGCGTTGATGTAGATTGCTCTGTGTGGTGTGATCCTTGTTCTTCGTATTCTTGCGTTTAGTGTGTTGAATAGTTCTTTCATCATTGTGCTCATGGATTCTTTTGTTAGGTAGCCGTCTTCGTCTAGTTGTGGGAGTTTCTCTGTTTTTCTGAGGACTTTGATCAGGGTGTGTATTGCTATTGGTTTATACATCTCGGTGTAGTCGTAGACTAGTGGGAGAGAGTATCTTGTCCTGTGGTGTAGTCCGTAGGTGGGGTCTAGCCCGCTGGCGAGGAGTGCTCTGGTGCTTAGAGAGTAGAGGATCGCGTATAGAGCTGATATAGACTGGTTGAATGGGTCTTTCGCGCGTGGTCTTCTACCTTGAAACTCATATCTGTCTTTAAGCTCTCTAAGTATGCTGCCCGGTATAAGATCTATCATCAGCTGCCAATACCTACGACTTGTAGCCGCCTCCCAGTGGAGTAGGTCTCTCTCTGCTACTGCTTCCTCGAGAACCGCTTCTGGAACCTCTTTCTCATGATACTTGAGTATGTTTGAGAAGCCTCTGAACTTTGCCTTCAGGATCTCTAGCATGATCTCAGTCTTCTCAGCATCGCTCAAGAGATACTGGGCACGTCTAGTTTCATTATAGAGCGTCACTACAGGAACTGCCAGAATAGAGACACCCAATCTGTTGACTATTGATAGAGGAATGTTATACCTGGAGAGCAGAGAGATCACTCCACATTCTATCTTGGTAGCAGCTCCTAGGATTACAACCGCCTCTATATCTCTAATATTAACCTCTCTATAGCTACCATCCCTCCTATGTATGATCAAGCTGCTACGACTCTTTCTCGTCACGAGCTCAGCATTCTTCACGAAGATCGTTCTCAAAACTCGCTCCCCAGAGGGCATATATGCTTTAGATCACAGAGACTACAGATCCAAGGATGCTTCGCCCTCATACTTTCAGAAAGCTCTACCGCTTTCTCGTACTCCTTTCTTGAAAAAGTTTTTCGGAGAAGCTTGGCAGTGTTTTCTCTGAATAGAATAAGATAGACATGGCTGAGATTAACGATCAGCCCCGCCACCTTGCAACCATAGTAGGCGTGCGCAGCTATAGAGTAGAATAGCATCTCTCCATAGACTAGATGCCGGATGCTGGGAGATAGTGTCACCTCTACAAGTAGAATTAGATCATCTAGCTCCACGCCATAGAGAAGATACGCTAGATCCGGGACTCCGCAAACCATGTAGCTAGAATCCTTCAGCATTAGAGTGAGACATAGCTTCATCTTCTCTAGCTCTAAACCTTTTACATGTTTCGAGAAGATCTCTATAAGAGCATTTCTCACAATCTTCACCAGCTCATCATGATCACTTTTCATCTTCTCAACAGTATGAGGCGTCGTATACGAGAGCGAGCCAGCTGATGAGAGCACTATATTCCTAGCAAGATAGCATTTAGCCATCCACGAGAGAGTTGTAGCTGAGAGATGCATCGGGCTAGAAGATCTCGAAGAAGACATCCTCAACTCTCTTACAATCCACTCTGGTACAAAGAACAGCCCGCATGTACTCCTGCTCCTGCACAAGGATGATAAACACGCTATCGCGCTCTCCAATGATTTCATCAACTCTCTCTCGAATTTTCTCCACGACGCTCTGTCCCCCGACACCGGCGTAGACGCTCCTATTGACCATCGATAGACCGAGAGACCTGAGGAATCTGCGTAGACGTCCCCGCACGCGTTCGTCTGAGATGTCGAAGGCAACAATGACATACATCTCATCACCTGTTCTACAGGTAGAGCAGGGTTATAGAGCCTTTTCCCAGTTTAATTCTCAGCCCTTTCCCAGATCTGTAAATATATTCGCTGAGGTCTTCATTCATAATGTTTGGAATGAGAAACAGCTGATCCTCCAGCTCTCTGTCGAGATGCTTCAGTTCTTCGGGTTCTTCTGAATTCTTATAAACCACTATACGACACTGAAACAGGTCTCTGAGAGTGTGCCAGTCGATTATTATTAAAGTCTTCGATCTATCTCTCTCCTCTCCCCTCCTAATAAAGCTCTCCAGATCTGCGATCTTCTTGCATTCGATCTTTATCTCGCCTCTGCCAACACTCTTGATAAGCGGATACCCATTGCAGGATGCGATCTCGTAGTTTCTCACCAAAGTTCCGAGATCCTCACCCTCATCATAACATTTAACCACGCCTTGGATCTCGCGGCAGTAACTCACGCTCGGACCAGAGGATCTGAACATCAGCAGAGTACCCATATAATCTGGAGATGCAATGATTCTCAGATTCTGTAGCGAAATACGCACTCTCTCAATGTGGCTCGCCATATCTCCGTATCCCGCTCCTGAAAGCCTGAAGTGAAGGGCTAGCCCTACGATCTTCAGCATACTCTCTCTCATAGATATTATCCCACGGTAGACTGTTTCATAGCCTGAGGGTATCTTCCTCATAAGTGGTTTTCCTATCTTCTCAGCCCACTCAGCCAGCTCATAATAGCTTACATTCTTCTTTGCAAAGACGCTGTTCTCCGCTAAACTCTTGAGCTCTCTCTCCGCCATTGGCACAAGAACAATACTCTCCTCCTCAAGCCTCCTGCCTATCCTACTGATCGACTGAAGGAAGTCCACAGCTGTGACTCTAGCTACTACACCGAAAGAGAGTCTCGGAAACTCAACACCCTGCCCAATCTTAGCACCGGTTCCGACCACGAGTAGACTTCCGCCAACCTCGTATGCAGGCGTCTCCTCGCACACATCTTCGCGCGGCATCGAGTACATGCACACCGGCTTAACCCCTGTCTCTCTGTAGAGAGCCTCCGCGAAGATCTCTGCATGAGATACCTTTTCAAGTATGACCGCTCCCCTACCACGACCTTCTCTAAACTTCTCTATGAACTCTCTAAACCTTGGTGTGGATATCAGTTCATAAGCTCGCCTACTCGCTCCATAGAGCCTGGCTATCTCGCTTCTTCCATCTTCGCTCACCTCTGTGAAGATCAGCCTAACAGGTCCTCTAACCAGCTCATCCACATCTCCTCTCTCCTTAATATGGCTAAGCCCATCTATATGAAGAGGAGTCATACCAGCTTCATCTGCTAACTCCTCCTGAAAAGTTGTGTTAGGCGTGGCTGACGATAGAATTATCCTCCCGCTCCAGCCGTGGACTGTAGCTAGCGTGTAAAGTAAAGCCTTAAAGGATGAAAGCTCGTAGTAGCCATACAAATGATATTCATCAATGAACAATGAAGATCTTCTGTAGGGGAGGAAGGCTCTCGCTATCTTCTCAAGCTCGGCTCTACTCATGCCCAGCATCCTCATTAACTTGTCAAATTCTTCGTAGCCACTCAGCAGCCTACCTCTAAGTAGGAGTAGGATATAATGTGTAAGCCTGCCCACAAGATCGATGTTACGATAAGCGTAGAGTGTAAGTAGAAAGAAAGTATCAGGAGTGGCTAGGGTGACAGCGTACTCGTCCTCATCTATGCTTGCCAGCATGTCCGAAACCTTTACCAACATATCAAGCTTACCTCGATCAGCTACTGCCTTAACCACGTCTCCACTCATCCCAACTATATATATCTTGCCAACCCTTCTGCCAAATAGGTCAACCTTTCTGTCAGACACGTAAATATTAAGCGGGATATAGTCTTCGGGAACAACTCCGGTTCTACAGTAGTCGTAGAGCATGGTTTTCTCTGGTCGCATTCCAATGTGGTTCACTATGAAATTGTGCAGCCCCGCCACCTGGCTACGCAGCAACTCATTGCTGGGATACAACCCTACTGACACACCATGTTCTCTGTCTGTCAGGAGCGTCACGGTTTTACCAGAGCCTGTGGGAGCGGATAGAACCACGAACCCCTCCGTGACGTCGGCTACTTCTTTCTGAAATCTTCTAATTCTCGTATTGCCAAGCTCTTCGCTGGATGACTCAATGTAGACAGGAGCGAGTGTGACCTCGTACTCGTACATGAAAAACCCTCACGATTAAACAGAGATGAAAAAAGGTATGGGTTTGAGGATTCTCTCCCCGTTGACGCGTATATCGAGAGCTCTGGTGAAAACCCCGGACAAGGCTATGTCTCCGGCGTAGTGTCTGAGTACGACGAGACTGCTCTTCAAGGTCTCAGGAGAGACATCAGCTACATTGAAAGGTGAGGACACTTCTACAGAGCGGTTCACCACCTCCACATGCGCCTCACGAACATAAACCGCCTTCCACACACCATATCTCTTAGCTCCAAGCCTTAGGTAAAACTCTTCAGGTAGCTTTCTATCTCTTGTAACCACGATCACAGTCCTACCTCTCGTGCCCGGTGCGAAGGCATTATAAGTAGCCATGAGCGGTATGGATAGTCTCGTCTGCGGTTTGTAGACCAGATAATCAGATTCAGACATGCTAAGCAGAAGCTTCTTGTAGAACACCCTATCAAGTAGCATTGGATAGGCGTAGACCAATGCCTCCGAGAACATTGCAGCCGGCGGTTCAACCCTCTTATACTCGTTGTATCTGGAGATGTAGGATCCCTCAACTATATGTCCTTGTAAAGCTAGTATCAGAGGGTAGTTGTGTACCAGCGGTAGAGGTGTCTGGATGAAGGTGCTAAGATGCGGCTGAGCTATGGTTGAGAACCACATAATGCTATGTAGCTCTAGCTCTACCAGATAGAACCTCAGCTCATCAACGCTATACCTCTCGTCGGTGGTCATTGGACCTCCTCTTTACCTCTTCCCTTAGACTTCTTCTCTTTCTTCTCTTCCTCTTCGCCTCCCACAGTCTTCTTCTCTGCTCTGGCAATATGTGCTACTACATTCTCAGAGTAGAAGTAGTTGTCCTCCCCCCACAGCTTGGCTAGCTCCTCGTCAGAGATTGCTACTACTGTGTCTAGGCTGTCGATCCCTTTTTGTTCGTCGATCACTACATCAAATCCTTTCCCTCTTATGTAGTTAACAATCTCCTTAACCACTGTTTCCGGCTCGACCAGAGCACCTCCTGTCTTCTCTATCACGTGTCTAGCTATGTCATAACTACTGACCGTCTCTCTATCGCCTGCTCTCAGCCCGACTATTATCACCTGAACGGAGCCATACTTAGTCTCACCACCTCCCATCCTACTAATCGTAGCTAGCGAGTGTAGAACTAGCTTCGCTTCTCTCTCCGTGACGTCGTACATTGCGAGCTTGCCTATGAAGACTACTCCCGGCATTATGTGAGGCTCTTCATACAAGCTTCTCCCTGTGTAGCTTATCCCCTCGCTGACCTTGTTATGTGTTAACTCGACCACGCACTTCTCGTAGGGAACCGTGGCGAACGCTATGTCGTGCACCACCCTGCTCTTGATTCCGTACGACGTTTTCGCGTAGTTGTTTTCGCTCTTCGTTATTACAGCTCCGAGGATGTTGCACGAGGGGCAGAAACCACACATCCCTAGGTCTGTCTCTCCCTCACCGCTAGGAGGCATGATGAAGCAGTTCCAGGATCCGTCTTCTCCCAGCCTACTAAATCCTAGCTTCTTATACTTCTTCACATGCTCTCTGACTTCATTGTTGAATCTGCTTCTCAACACCTCTAACATCCTCCTCCTAAGCTTAGCCTGTATCTTCTCCGGCAGTATAGCTGGTACTGACACATATGCCGTGCTTCCCTCCCTAGCCACTCCTCTCGGGATTATATCGATGGTTGTCACATCACCAGCACCTTCTGTTCTGAAGAGGGGGATGCCCTTGCTCACTATAACATACACTACCTCTATCTTCTTGCCCTTGGCAAATATTCTATCCCGCTCATTCGGGTTTCTCAGATAGCTACTTTTCTCTACTAGGAGTCTAGACAGGCTCATAGGCTGCTGACTCATTATATCTCCCCTTCCTCACTCTTTCCGAAGACTCCGAATATCTTCTTCTTATATTCAGATGTCTCGCTGGCAGTAGCTATGTTATAGAGGTTCTCAACAGTTAGATTCACTAGCTGTCTTCTCCACATAGGCGACAGATCTTTAGCCGATTCTACAGTTTCAACCAATAGTTTCCTCAGTAGCTCTCTGTATACTCTATTCAACGCTTCTATTCTAAAGGGTGGGTTGGTGTACACCACGCTAACTAGAGCCTCGTTAACTCCCTTAATCAGTGGTGATCTTAGTGCTAGCTCCAGCGCTCTCCTAACCTCCTTAGTTACCTCATGCACCGATGCCTCTCTAGACGCTTTAACCGATAGCAATCTGCCTAAAGCCAGTATAATTTGCTCTCTCGTGGTCGTGGATATATCTTTCACTCCCAGAATATCTAACACTGTTTTAACCTCTCTATCTATATCTGGAGGAGGTTCACTTATACCACACCACCCCCTCCCTACCCCCACGCGCCCGATCCGGGCTGCATGGTGGGCGAGGGGTTTAGGTCTAGATAGAAATAAACTAAAATATACTAAGCGGATCCTCCCTGAACCTATGGTAGGCTGACAGCACAGCTCTACCCGCGCTATGCTTCAGCAGGAGATCTCTATGCATAGAGTACGGGTATCTCAGGTAATCCATCACATGTCTAGCTCTATCCTTATCCGTTAGTCTTACACCTCTGCGCGTGCTCAGCTCGTCGTCAAGAATGTTGATAATCGATAGTAGAGCAACCAAGAGAGGTGTTTGATCTCTCAACCTCTCGTCGGCAGGATCTACATCGTATAGGGAATAGGCTGGGCTGAGCAGTCTTCTCTCTGTCAAAGGATCTATCTTGCTCGAGAACTTAACCGGGTATACACCAGTGAACAAGATAACTCTTGCGAGGCTGGATAGGTAGGTGGCCAAGGTCTCGAGCTCTCCGCCTACCATCTGCATTACCTCGAAGTATAGAGCCCATGTTGAGTCTACTAGTATTGCTGCACCTGTATCCTTGATGTACTCCATAGCATGCTCAACGTATTTCTCGGCTTTTTCGAAGGATTCCTTGATCACGCTGGCAAAATCTATCCCGCCTCTTTGTGAAATAGCTGTGGACAACACCCTGTGGGCTACAGCTGATAGCATCTCTGCCACCATGTAGTGCGTGGGTAGGGGGAAGTATAGTACTGCGAAGTAATCGGCAGAGTTGATATTGTTGGTTCTCATCATAAGGTAGACTTCGTAAGCATCTAGAACGCAGAGGGGGCAGGAAACGATCCCAGCTCCAAGCCATTTCTTTTGGAAGAGACTGTTTAGGTTGATCCCGACGGCTGGCACTCTCACACTCCATCTTTCCACACTGCTTGAGGCGTACAAGATGTAGCCAACAGCGGATGGATGAATAGGATCTACTACTGGTAGACCACAGAACATGCATCTATAGCTCCCGCTACCCCACAATATGTTGCTCAGATCTATGTTGAGGAAGAGCTTTCGTACAGACTCATCGAGGGGTATCTTGTGGTTGGAGTTGCGGAGGAAAAGATCTTGTCGCATCCTCTTATCGAAGGTCTCTCTCTTTAATGTATTGCTGCGCGATTTTTTTCTGGCTTCATCGTAGATAATGTGGTAGATATTCGGATCGAATCTAAAGGTATCGATATCTATCTGCACCTGCGGCATATCGGTGTTGGATATAGCTATCAATCCATCTCTAGCGAGTATGGGGATGGCATGTGTCTTGCTAAGGGTTTTAACCACCTCAGAGTATATCCCAGACCTTAGTGCTACCTGTGGAAGTAATGCTGAGAAGATGGTTATTCTGAGAGATTGTAGTAGTTTTCGTTGCGTCTCATCTAGTCTGCTCGATCGCTCTCTAATCGCTTGCTCGAGTAGGAGAGCTGAGGGGGTTCCGGCGATTGTGTCTGCAAGCCAGATGCTTAGACTGGCGATAGGGTGCTTGCCAGCCCATATGCCCGGGTTCTCGGCGATATTATATCTGGTTGCCTCGCAGACTATGGTGTCAATGATCCTTTTATCGAGCCCGTATTTGTCGAAAACCTTTTTTAATATCTTCTCTCCGATGCTGGTTGTAAGTCCAACACTATCTCCCTTCTGATAGTAGTCATGGACTAGACCAGCGTATGTGGCCAGTTCAATTTCGTCAGCGTCATTGGTGAGTAGTTCGGCAATGCTTCCAGCGATTGAGGCGACGCTGAGTGAATGGTATAGAGCGGAGGATGGGATCTTGTACTTCCAGCTGACAAGACCTATGAATGGGGGGAAGAGGTTGTATGCGATTTCGGTTAGTTGTCTGAGTTTCACGGTAGGCTACCGAATATATATTTGCTTATGAGATTTTTAAATTTTTCTATGTAATATGCATATCTTGGGGTAGATAGGTGGGTTTGAAGCTTGCAATTTTCATAGTAGGATTTGATGAGAAGCTTGTGATCAGGGCTGGATTTAGGATCGGGTTGCAGCCGGGAGATGCTGCTCTCTTAGTCTACAGCCTTAGCGGAGGCGATTATGATAGGCAGAAGGTCTCAAACGCTGTTAATCTTGTTAAGAATATCTTCTCGTCTGCTGGTGTAGCTGTTAAGGAGCTTGTGGTGAACGCTAATAACTTTGGTAGAGATGTCTCGTCTCTTGTGAGCGTGTTGAAGGAGTTGAAGCCTGAGAGGTTGGTGGTATCGCTCGGTAGCGGGATGAGGTATCTAGGTCTTGTCGCTGTCTATGCATCTCTCATCTATAGAGAGTTGGTGAAGGGTGTAGAGCTTGTGGTTCATGTGGCGAGAGAGGATGGGTTTTATGATGTTACTCTGAATCTTGATACTATGAGGCTTAGTGTTGGTAGGAGTGAGCTGAGGATTTTATGCTTGGTTGGGGATGGAGTTAAGAGAGATCTAGTGGTTAAGGAGGCGTGCGACAGGATGGAGAAGTCGCCGTCTACGATATATATGCTTCTGCATAGAATGGTTAAGAGAGGGCTGGTGCAGTTGAGAGATGATGTTGTAGTGCTTACACCGCTTGGAGAGGCTTTGAGCCGTGTGTTCTGTGGTGGTGAGGGTTGAGCGTCTCTAGTGGTGCGGTGCTCGTGCTCAGGCTCTATATGGAGAGTAATGGCTACATCTACAACTACACGGGTAAGCTGTCTAAGGCGTTGGTGCTTACAGAGGCTCCAGAGCTTGAGCCTTTCTTCAGACCTTCGAAGGGGTTTTTCAAGCTTTTGAGAGTGAGTCCTCCTATGAGTGGAGGTAGTTCTGTCATACCCTTCTACGAGATGGAGAGCGGGAGCTGGGTTCTAAAGCCGGTGTTTTTAAGAGGTGAGTATTTTGTTGAGGTGGGAGCGGATGGTGGTATCATAAGATCGCTTTATAATAGATTTGATCAGGTGAGAGGGGTTAGGACCAGACTGAAGTTTGAGAACGCGATTGTGAGCTACACTATCGAGAGTGTTGACATATATACTCCGCAGGATAGCGGAGAACTAGGAGAAACGCTGAAAACAATAACCGTGAAAACCCTCAGCCCAGCACTACTCACACACCCACTAACACCAACACAGCATGTCAGAAGATTCACCACCAGCCCAGGCGTGTTCTTCTGGATCCCATACATGATCACCCAGGGAATGCTCACACACGACCTCCACAAAGCATCCCAAGCCATAGTAGAACTAGAATCATGCCTAGCAGAACACTACTCAACCAAACAAAAAACAGTGTTCATAAACTACGACAACAACCGAGAACCAGCACTAACAGCAAAAGCAAAATACATAATCCTAACAAACGAGAAAAAATGCAAAGAAACAATCAAGAAAACACTACAAACAGCAAGAATCTACGGAATAGGAGCAAGCAGAACAAACGGCTTCGGAACAATAACCATAACACAAAACAACAAAGAAACAAAATAAACAGTGGTGAGAAGATTCTCTGGTTTTCTTGTGGAGGTTTTGTTTTCTCACCTAAACACTTATAAGTCTTGAGGTGAGAATATAAAAACAGAAGAAAAAACCCAACCCGCAACCACACAAAATAACAAAGAACTAAAAGGAGAGGTATGGTGGTGTATCGAATTATGTTGTCTACCTCACAAAATAACAAAGAACTAAAAGAGTAATCACCTTTCTGAAACTTAAGTACTACGAGATCTCACAAAATAACAAAGAACTAAAAGACGAGAACCATGTTCTCTCTATTCTTCCTCTGGATATCCCTGACACAAAATAACAAAGAACTAAAAGCTGAAATCCTCAGCGCAAGAGTGAACCGCCTAGCGCCACAAAATAACAAAGAACTAAAAGTCTTGAAATGTTATCTCTATTTCTCCCTTGAACTCGCACAAAATAACAAAGAACTAAAAGTATTCTCCTGATGGAATAAACATAAGGAGGATACCTCACAAAATAACAAAGAACTAAAAGTCTGAGGAAAGGAGAACTGAGCAGGTTCATTGCTGAGGCACAAAATAACAAAGAACTAAAAGCTTTCTCTCTTTCTATTATCATAATATCATATTTTATATTATTATCACAAAATAACAAAGAACTAAAAGACGGAGCTTGAGAGTCAGTTGAGGGGGGTGGGCAAGCACAAAATAACAAAGAACTAAAAGCTGAGGATCGTGTTATTTGTGTTAACTTGATCCGACACAAAATAACAAAGAACTAAAAGCTAGGGTTTTCTAGATCTATGTAAGCGGGGGCTCTGCACAAAATAACAAAGAACTAAAAGTACGCTATCCCATTAGCTTTACACATCGCCTCGATCCCTGCATCGTCACAAAATAACAAAGAACTAAAAGTCTAGGTAATCTAGGTAAATAGAAAAATAAAAAAAATCACAAAATAACAAAGAACTAAAAGTTTTTTTCTCACACTCCAATTATTTTTTATTCTTACAACACAAAATAACAAAGAACTAAAAGGGATCGAGATCCAGCCGAGAACGATCGCGAAACCTCTCACAAAATAACAAAGAACTAAAAGATAATAAGACGTATCCATCCGATGGAGTGGTTACCACAAAATAACAAAGAACTAAAAGCTAGGTTTTTGATTTAGGCTGGTAGTAGGGATTCATCACAAAATAACAAAGAACTAAAAGTTCGGATCCACTGGAGCGCCAAGGTTCTTGATTACACACAAAATAACAAAGAACTAAAAGAGACGGAAGTCGGCAGCGGAAAAACCCGAGTCCATCACAAAATAACAAAGAACTAAAAGCCACCTCTCTCAGATCCTTTCAATCCTATAGATCTTTCTCTCTATCTAGGCACAAAATAACAAAGAACTAAAAGCTTAGGACGGATTCCATCACCACCTCCCTATCTTCTTATCACAAAATAACAAAGAACTAAAAGATAATAAGAGTTAGTAAAGGAAGAGAAAAGCTAGAGACACAAAATAACAAAGAACTAAAAGAGGTTGTTAACACAGACACTGTATATCCCCACTGCTCACAAAATAACAAAGAACTAAAAGGCATGAGATCGCGATCCACTTCTCCAAGTTAATTAGACACAAAATAACAAAGAACTAAAAGTGATGGTGCTCCTGTCGTGGTAGACATATACTATTCCCACAAAATAACAAAGAACTAAAAGTCCGCCCCCCC
>NZ_JAVZPN010000014.1:0-2505 GCF_038881575.1 Desulfurococcus sp.
CCAGGTTCTTCAATATACTTCATAATAATAATGCTACCACCTTAAGTAAGATATTCTTCTCTCACGTCTCGCACCCTCTGATAAGTTCACTCACAGAGGCTTTCGTCTTAACAGGCTTAAATCTAATTCTGCATCTAACTCCTTAAAAAGCTCTCCGACAGAAACCTCTAGACCGCTACTTGTCTCAGAGATTTCAATTCTTCATTAGATCTTCATTCTATTAAATCATCCTCTTTACATAAAGCTTTTTACAACCAGTCAGAAACCTGAGTTCCTAAGCTTTACCACTACACTCAATACCTACACATAACGTTATGAAGAACCTAGCTCAATACTGTTTCTGAGATTCTTTCGGTCCAGGATCAAAGAATGTTAGTTGCACTGGTGTTTGTTGTTGGAGGCTTCTCAAGCAGAGTAGGAGCATAGGGTAAACGTCATGGCTAATGAGCTAGCTGAGAAGATAACTTGTGAAAGGGTTTCGATAGAGGAGATCACCAGGATCTAGAGTTAGTGTCTGCAGATATTATTGCTCGCTGTATTTATTAGGTAGTGTAGGTTAGAATTTGTTGGTAGTCTGAAACGGCTGAAGGTCTGACGGTACGTGTTGGTCGGAAAAGGACTATAGTTATACCGAAGAAGATTGCGGATATGCTGGGCATTGAGGAGGGGAGTCGAGTTATGCTTGTTATAAGCGGTAATAAGCTGGAGGTCATACCGTTGCCAGATGCTATAACTCTCTCGCTTAAGGGGAAGAAAGTCGCGAGAGTAACTCTGAGAGAACTTGAGGAGGAGAGCATGCGTGAGCAGAAGAGGTATAATGGAGTCTTTTCTAGCTAGAGTGGTAGATAAAGGTGTAGTGCTGAACACATTTGGGTTTTATGGTTGTCTGTGTGGCTGTCTATAAGGTTGTCTGGTTTAATTGGTTAGCGAGGGTTTTTTCGTGATTTTGGAAGACTTCTTGTTGATTCTACTCTCGGCTTCTGTTTCATCGCTTGAGGAGGACTCTGGTAGAGTTAGAGTTGCTAGGGGCTTTTTTCTAGCTGGATTAACGCTGGTTTTATTGCATACTGCACACGTGATTTCAGCTAATTTTAATCTTTATGCTACTATAACCGCACTAGTGCTCGTAGCTCTCTTAATATTCTACGCTGGTATTTACGCAGTGGGGAAATTCAGCGATTTAATCAACGAAGTTCTACTAAGAGTCTATCTATGCGTTTACACCGGGGAAGAATGCGAAGAACTAGTAGATAAACCGAGCGATCCTGTTGAAATAACATTAAACACAGCTTTAGGGCTCTTAAGAGGAGAACTTACTCCATTGGAGAAAGTACTGAGAAACATTAGAAGTCGTAAACTGTCCACAAAGCAAATACTACTCTTATTCTTCACTATATTAATATACCATCTATCAACACTCCTATCTCTTTCGCTTCTACTCTCAGCTTTACTACTACCACTAGGTGTTGTTGAATCAGCTAAGCTAGCTTTTAAAACCCCTCTCTACGCGATGGGATTTATCATCGTAATCCTCGGAATTATACTATCGTACAGCACTAAGTTCACTGCAGAGTCAAGCGAGGTGAGAAATGAGCAGGGCTCTAGTGTGTTACCACCCTTAATTCCAGCAGAAATGCTATACCGAAGACTACTAACAGTAACACCTAGAAACCGACTAGAAAGAATAATCCTGAAGCTAGCACTACTCTTTTTCAACGCAATACCCAATCACCTAAAGTTTAAGCCAGAGACTCCACTAGTAGTCTTCAACCTATACGAGTGCAACCCAGCACTCTCTACGATAATCAATGAAGTTGAAAAACTCAGAAAACACGGCTATAACGTCGAAATCAAAGGCGAAACAAATAGGATCGGGGTAGAATGTGATAAGATCAGGACTCTAAGTAAGTTTATTATACTACACGATAAGAAATCCCCAGCTGATGTTTACAGAGAACTAATGCTAGTAGGAATAGATAACAAGAAGGAAGGAAAATACGCCACCAAGATACTAATACGAGAATGTGAAGCCAGAAGAACAAGCACAAGCGAGAACAAGGAGTCTAAGCCCGGTACAAGCAAAAACAACGAGAGTAAACCCTGTAGACTGGTTGCTGTAATAGGAATGAGAGCATGGAAAGGCTGTGCAAAGTACTATAGAATAAGGCAAGTAGGAGAAAAAAGAGAACCAAGGCTGATAACCACACTAGAGCCTCGTCGCGTTATCTCAATGTTTGTAGTAGGTAGAAGAGATATTGCTAGTATAGTTAGCATTTTAATGAATACTTACCTAAGACAAGCTAGCATAGAAAACACCTTATGCTTAGACGAAGAGGAAGAGCAGGGAAAAGATCCCTAAGGAGAATCTAAAGAGCACGATCTGATCAGCTCTAAGAACAGCGAGCAACTCTCTTGGAAATATCTCGTGCATTCTTATCAAGTACTCTGATGTTATTCTTCTGCCTTTCAACTAGCAGTGAATAGTTGATTTACCAATACCTAGTT
>NZ_JAVZPN010000014.1:2600-5439 GCF_038881575.1 Desulfurococcus sp.
ACACGATCTGATCAGCTCTAAGAACAGCGAGCAACTCTCTTGGAAATATCTCGTGCATTCTTATCAAGTACTCTGATGTTATTCTTCTGCCTTTCAACTAGCAGTGAATAGTTGATTTACCAATACCTAGTTTCCAAGCGATCTTCCTAGTAGAACAGGGTCTTGTTCAACCTCATGAAGAGCTCTCGAGCTTGCCACTCCTCGAGAGCATGGGAGGAACTCTCGCATCCTATACTTTAGGACAATGAACAAGGTATAAAATTTTTCGTGGATTCAGCGCCGGGGGCGGGATTTGAACCCGCGCGAGGTTTCCCCCACCGGCTTAGCAGGCTGGTGAAATGCTATTTCCTGCCTCATGGTTTACGTTGAAGAACGGAACAGTTCCGAAAATTCTTTAACCTAGATGAAGGTCAATGAGCGTAATCAATCGGATAACTCAATGGTGGCTAAGATAAGTATTTTCGAGGGCTGGTAAGCATTAAACTTTGACGATCTTGCACGATCATGTAGTCTAAGCTTCTTTCCTTTGACTCTTTAAAAGCTCTCGTTATCCTTTATCTTATTTCAGCTTTAAAAATCCTCGGAGAATATACGAAAATGCCTGTGGTCGTGAAGTCTTACTCATTCCTGTAATCAATATTTCTAATGGTGGAGTAATGCTAGTTGAAGACTCTCGTGTTCTTCAATTAAGATCCGGCTTTGTCTTTAAAAGCGCTAGAGATGCTTTAGAGTACAAGTGTATCTGTAGGTTCAAGTTTATGCTCAGCGAATTGAAGAAGCTTGGTGAAAAAGTTTTAAGTATTAACTTACTTGGTATACCTGGTATACCATATGAGTGTTGCCGTGTCTATTAATGGTTCGTAGAGAGCTTGTTGAACTAGCTGATAAAAATGGTTAAATACGGTATTGCTAGAAGTAGATCACACGCTTTCAACATAATGATAGAGAAGGGTTTAGCCGAAGTTGCCAAGGAGGTCGAGTATTGGGATAATATCTACAGAAGAGCAGAAGAAACAGAGATGTAAGCTAAGACATGGTGGTTTAAACCAGATCCTGCAGGAGGAGAGAACAAGGTAAATCTAGTGTTAAGCTGGGTTGATCAAGTGATCTACGTAGATACTAATCTAATTCTATCCTACATCGATGAAGCCGACCCATATCACGAGAAAGCTGTTGAACTAATTAAAACACTAGGAGATAGGAGAGTTGTATCTAGGTTAACACTTGTGGAGCTAGTATCCATTTTCTCAAGAGCTGGATTAGAAGAACCCGTAGCTCTAGCACTTTACTCTGTAAGAAGCATTAAAGCAGATATGGTTCAGGTGGACTTCAACGAGGTTTTGAATCAAGCAGTGAAGTATGCACCTATATTGAGGCTTAGAACACTGGACTTACTACACTTGGTAGCAAGCTTACTGGCTGAATGTAGAAAGTTTGTTACACTAGATACAGATATGATCGAGAAATCCGGCATTATCTCGAAAACACTGGGTATAGCCTTAACAGGTTTGAAATTCAACTCCGTATCTAATTCATCAACAAGCTCTCTGACTACAGCCTCTAGATCCACCATGAGCTCTTCTCTAAGAAGCTCTTCTAGAGCTTCACTAAGCTCTTGATCTCTTGAAGAAGCAATATTTTTGAACTTCTTCCAGAGATCCTCATCAACGTAAATACTAGTCTTAATCTTACCTACTCCAACTCCCACACCTAGATATACCAGCATTGGTATATAAGTCTAGATGTTACAACCTCTATACCAACCTACCCAGCTACTTATCAAACCATTCACATTAAACCACCTCTAGATTAGTTTAACAACAACACACCCCCACCCCCGGGAACAAGCAATGCTCAGCTCAACACAATGCAGATTTCACATAAATCTACCTTCGCAAGAAGCATGCAATGATCAATGGAATCTAATGTACGTTGATGATCTGACTCTTTTCAAGACTTGAAGAACTAGGTTCCAGACTATAAAATCGATTTCTAATTAAACGCGTAGTCAAAGTATATGCCACCACCGCTGGAAGCCACTCCGCATAAGAGATCAGTTGTTAGCATTTTTACGCTACAGATTCTCCGCATGAAAACCAGTCGATTGTTTGACTAGTCCAAGGGATCACGCGTACAATGAGTTAAGATATTGAATGCCAGCAGATAATGAGGCTAATTAGTACTACGAGGAAAAGCAGCAGAACAACGAGGTAGTAATAAGCACTAGACTAGTTAAAACACTCCAATCAACGATAAGGAATAAACCTAAGAAATAATAATACTCTTCTTCCGCATGAAGCTTTCAACAAGCTTTCAAGCTGTCTCTCGGAGAGTTCTTCAATACTTCACACAGATATGTTGAAAGAAAATTCCACACCTTCATTACCATACCTCCCGGCAAATATGTCTAAGTCCACTCCTATACCCCATGAACCCTTAAACCTATAGGAAGCGTGTAGAAATCCTTCAAATACACCACACTTTACGTCTGAATCCTTAATGATTAAGTTAAACTTAGTTGATACTGGTGTTTGGAAGATCTCAACGACGCTTACGTTAAATACCTTCTTATTAACGAATAATAGTAGTTATAGCTGATATCACGAAAGTTATAAATGAATTTAACGCTGAATACATACCGAGTACTTGATTTACTACTACGACCATTAAAATACCTGCTAAAGAGATCGTAGCTACCGTTAAGATCGTTTAAATCATCGTAAAGTTCCAAGGCTGGAGACCTACACTACTTAACTACTGTAGATTGAGTTTACCTTAGGACGTAGTGCTATGAAGGTAATTGATTGTTTCTCGAGAATCCTTGGAGATAGAATTGGGG
>NZ_JAVZPN010000014.1:5537-11638 GCF_038881575.1 Desulfurococcus sp.
TAAATCATCGTAAAGTTCCAAGGCTGGAGACCTACACTACTTAACTACTGTAGATTGAGTTTACCTTAGGACGTAGTGCTATGAAGGTAATTGATTGTTTCTCGAGAATCCTTGGAGATAGAATTGGGAAAAACCAGGTTGAGTAGCTTGGAGTGGTTTAATGCTTAGTTTCATCATATTAAAACATGACGTGTTGACTAAGAAAACTTGTTCAACTAGGATTCAACCCCGAGATCGTTGTTCTCGGGTTATCAGTGTAGGGTTAAAACCGTGGTATACATGGATATTATTGAAGTGATAGTATGCCGGTGAGAGACGAAGTACTCAACTGGCTAGCAGAAGCTCAAGCTGATCTCAGATATGCTGAAATGAGTATTAGCACAGGTAGATATAACTGGGCTTGTTTCATAGCTCAGCAAGCTGCTGAGAAAGCTTTGAAAGCCCTAATGCTCCACGTTCTAGGTGAGTATCCGCGAGGCCACGACCTTGTCAAGCTCTACCGTAGAGTTAAAGACTCCACGGCTGTTTCACTTAGTGAGGTTGCACTTGCTAAGCTATCCGCATACTACACTCTAGCTAGATACCCCAACGCCGGTTTAGAGAGACCGTCAGAGGAGATCTTGAGAGAACATGCTGAGGAGGCTATCTCGATTGCTAAGGGGGTGCTGGATGAGGTCTCAAAAGCTATTCAAGACCCGTAGTGACATCGTAGAGATCCTCGGGAGGCTGGCTAGAGAGATCAACGCCATGATTTACCTGTTTGGAAGCTATGCTAGAGGTGATCACACGCTTGAAAGCGATGTTGACATAGTAGTTGTATGCGAGTGTTTCAAGAGCATGAGCTACCCGGATAGAGTTGCATTCATAAGAACAAGACTACCACCCGACATCGGGTTCGACATAGTAGCCTTAACACCGGAGGAGTTCAAGAGCAGATCGAGCAAGGCGTTCTTCAGAGACGTATCAAAGTACTGGGTAGAGATAAAACCGTAAAGCACGCGGCCACCAGCCTACAGTCACCTCAAGTTTAGGCTTTCTAGACGAAGAGTTCTCTGCCGCAAGAAGCTACAGTAGATTTCAGCAATACGGTGAACATGCAGGAATTCAGTAGAAAGAGGGTAGACGCACTACTTCTAGTGCTAGTGTGTAGTCTATGTAGCCGTCTCTAACTAGTCCAGCTATTTCCAGAACCTTTCTAGCCTCTAGCACTGTTTCCTGTCTTAGTTTTGTAGGTTTTCCTAGGGCGGGTCATCACGGTTCCTCTGAGCCCCTCCCCATGGTCTACCATGGGTCTCGGAAGCACAGGGTCACCAAGAGCTCTAAGCATCCTAGAGAGACCTACAAAACCTAGCACACTAAAACAGTTGCGAACCCCTCTCCCTACCATGCTTATCTACTACTTACTGAAGTATCCTAGCTTAATACATGCTCTTAATTCGTTCAACTCCCGAATTTATGTTGAAAAACTATGGTTGAAGCAATAGTTGTTTAAGCGCTGTGACTAGTTCACGTTCTAGTACTGAATGGCTTTCGAAGTGTTTGTTTGGATCCTTTGTTAGTGTATAAACCCAGTAGATTGAGAAAACGGGGAAAATAATTGTTAATATCAGATACAGTAGAGTGCTTCTATCAGGCACTATATTGAATTCCTCAATTCTTCTTGTAAATGAAGGTATTTTCTCTCTAACTTCATCGAAGAATTCTGCGAGTAATAGTTTTTCCTTTTCAGAGTGTTCTGCGAAATCTTTGTTTAAGAAGTGGTATACATAGAATATGTATAGAGGAATGATAGTCAATATTGTATTAGCTAAAGCACTCTTCACGTGAGAATTAATTTCTCTGAGTTCATTAAGTCTAGATTTCATTTCATGACTTCGCCTGAATTTCAAAAGATCAGCTATTTCCACTAGGTTCTCGAAGAACATGAGCGTTCTAGCGAAGTGGTCGTTTCTTCTTTTAATCCACTTGTATACAATGTAGAAATTAAGAAGTATTGCGATAAGTATTGCGAGAATGTATATTACAAATCCCATCGCAGTTAGAGCCAGGTAACCCGGGTGTGTATCCATGCTGGATAATCCAATGAACACAATCACCATTAAACCAGCTCCGCTCAGAATAAGAATAGGGGGTATAAAAGGTAGAATAACCGGCATTCTATAATCCGTTTTCTTTGATTCTTCAATTAACTCCTCGGATTTTCTAAGAAGGGACTCTATTCTCTCCTTGTTAGCCGACAAACTCACACCGTATCAGTATTATGAACTTTAGGGTATTTAAACCTTAAAGTAAAATTAAATTATGAATTAACACAATGATAAGTTTAGCTAAGCACTTTGAAGCATGTATTCTACCTGTGGAAACCAGAGTTTCTATTTGCGGTGTTGACAGAAATATTATCCTAGTTCCAAGCGTTAAGGTTTATTTCATAGTTGAGCCCGACAAGACTATGGTGCTGAAGCTACTTCTCTACTTGAACAGCGGGTTCGCTCGTAGCCTTCTGAAGCTCAGGGCTTGGAGTGTTCGAGGAGGCTACTACAGGCATCAGTCGGCAAGCGTTGCTCATCTGCCCATACCGCGAGCACTACTAGAATGTAGTGCGTGGGGGATAGTGGAGGTATTCGCTTCTCACTACGATGGAGACCTGAACGCTGTTGCCGAAGGATATCTCTAGAAAGCAGGAGGATGAGCTGGAGGACGAGCTGAAGAGAATCCTGGGTATCACGGATGACGAGTATAAGGTTATCGTTGAGTACGGAACATGACTCAACGAGCTAGGAGAAGCGAAAGTAGAGGGAGAAGCGGAGGAAGAGATGGAAGAGGAGGAGGTATATTGAAACCCGGGATCTTGGTAATAGTGCCACGTCTAGGTATACTACCCTTGTACTTCTCTACCAGCTCTAGGAGATGAACTGGAAAGTGCATGAAAGCTTCGGGTTTCCTAGGGCTAGGCAAGTTGTAAGACACTACATTATATACCTCTACTCCAAAGGTGTTAGCGGTCTTGACTGGGATACTTACGCTAGGTTAATGCTAGCTATTCCTGGACGTGGATACGGTAAAAAAGTAGGTCAAAAACCTGTACCAGCAGATAAAGTTGTTAAAGCTTTCGATTACCTGAAGCAGAACAACGAGAAGATCTACTTAGTATACACTCTCACGCTTTACTCTGGTGTACGATTCGAGCATGTTATTAATGCTCTCAACTTCTGGAATCCCAATGAAGAACTATACATAGTGTACCTAGATATAGATATCAAAAGAATCGCATGCTTCATGGAACACGGGTTCTACAGGTACTACTCTCTAAACCCAGGTAGTACCTGTAGGATGATACCTACCATCTCTACAATCCATTTGCTTACCACTAAGTTGCTTGATGAGATGCCATCCGAGAACTTTACCTTCCAAGCAGTTACTCCATATTCTCTTGTAATCCAATAGAGTACGATAGGACACGGGTTTATCGGGGTTTTCCATCCTGCTTGAATAGTCATTTCTCGAACTCGGGTGTCTACTTCAGTTCTATTCATGGAATAGCTTCTCCAAGTCTCTCAGTAAGCTCAGCCTTGTAGTACTTGAGAACGTAGTTTAAAACTCTTCTTTCAATACATTGTTTCTCAGAATTGCATCGAGAAGAGCTCGAGCTTGCCACTCCTCGAGAGCATGGGAGGAACTCTCGCATCCTATACTTTAGGACAATGAACAAGGTATAAAATTTTTCGTGGATTCAGCGCCGGGGGCGGGATTTGAACCCGCGTGGGCAGTTAGCCCACCGGTTCTCAAAGCCCGTCTGCTTCCATAATCTAAAAGTGTTGTGGTCGAAAATAGTTTATATTATTTTTGACTCCTATCAATGAAGATTGTTGGGACGTCCGTTCCAACCCAGTCTTTGTTTTGGCCCAGAACCGTCCCACCTTTCAAGTGGAGTGTGAGGAGGCTTCATGACCTGTAACACACTCTACTATATACACTAAAATACTAATATACCGTTAAGTCGCATTTGTTTTGTCTAACCAGCAAATTTTTATACTTAGATGTCTTACTAAAATATTTGGTGAGTTAGGTGCCTAATTCCGTTCCACAGTGGGTTCTCAATGATTATATAAAGCTTAGAGCTTATTTTGGTGAGAAGCCTTTCACCGTTGATGATGCTTCTAAGGTCTTAGAGAAGCCTTCGGATACGGTAATGGTTCTTCTCAGCAATCTTAGTAAAGGTAACTTAGTGAACGTAGTAGCGGTAGACCCGGAGAACCCTAAGAGGAAGATCTACGCTCTTCGCCCAATACCAGTTACTAGGGGGGACCTTGAAGACATTCTAAAGAAGGCGGCAGACTTGATAAGAACGCGTGTAGACTACTCCTTCATACTCGTTCTACTCTTCTATAAGCGGATTAGCGATCAGTGGAAGCTTGAGTACGAGTCTACTGTTAAGGAGCTTGTTGAAGAAGGCTATTCAACCCAGGAGGCTGGAAGCCTAGCAAAAGAAAAGTTCTTCCACCAGTTCATAATATCGGAGGACTACCTGTGGGATAACGTAGTTAAGCATAAGGGAGAGCTACACGTATTCTTTTCTGAAGCTCTCAAGAAGCTGGGAGAACTAAACCCAGAGCTGAGAGCAGTATTCGACAACTTCGACTTCCACCAGTTCGCCTCCAGCAGAGAGAACACGGAGATACTCAGACAACTGGTAGAGTTGTTCGATTCAGTACCCCTGATTGATGTATCGCCCGACATCCTTGGAGACGCCTACGAGTGGCTCCTGATGATGTTTGCCCCAGAGAAGGCCAAGGAAGGAGAGATTTTCACACCGAGGGAAGTCATTAAGCTTTTGGTAGGCATCCTAGACCCTAAGCCAGGTGATAGAGTTCTAGATCCTGCAGCTGGAAGCGGTGGTATGCTCATAACTACCTACAAGTACGTTGAGAACAGGTTCGGAAAAGAAGAAGCAGATAAGCTGTTCCTCTACGGACAGGAGGCAAACGCTAAGATAGCCGCCCTAGCTAAGATGAACATGTACATACACGACATACACAACCACAAGATCGAGATTGGAGACAGCCTCCTATACCCTAAGTTCGAGCTCGAAGCCTGGGACCTAGTGCTTGCTAATCCCCCATGGAACCAAGACGGCTACAATGAAGAGGTTCTCAAGAAAAACGAGAAATACAGGTTCGTATACAAATACGGCTATACCCCATCACAGACTGCTGACTGGGCATGGATACAACTGATGTTAGCTGCTACAAAGCCTGATGGCCGAGTAGGCGTGGTAATAGACCAGGGAGCACTATTCAGGGGTGGAAGCGAAAAAGCAATTAGAAGCAAAATAATCGATAACGACCTGGTGGAAGCTGTCATACTGCTACCTGAGAAGCTCTTCTACAACACTAGTGCTCCAGGAGTAATAATCATTTTCAACAAGAGTAAGCCACAGGAAAGAAAAAGAAAAATACTATTCATAAACGCATCCCAGCTATACGAGAAACACCCCGAGGTGAGGAAATTAAACAAACTCGGAGACCAGCACATCGCGAAAATAGTTGAAATCTACAGAACCTACAGAGAAGAGCAAGGATTATCACGCATAGTATCTCTCGAAGAGGTTAAAAACAACGATTACAACCTCAACGTAACACTCTACGTAACACCAATAGAGGAGGGAGAGAAAGTAAACATTGAAGAGGAGTGGAGAGAACTCAAGAAACTAGAGGAAGAAACACGTGAACTACTAGCAAAGATAGACACATGGATAACCGAGATAATCAAAACCCTACAGAGCTGAAAAACCATGACCACTAAGAAGCTATCAGACTACATAAAACAGTCTATATCCGTGCAGGGTACTAAAAAAGAAGAACAACCAAAACCTGCCCAAGCACGAATACTGTTCAAGAAAGAAACAGAATTACAGGAAACACCAATAGGAAAAATACCGAAAGACTGGAAGATTGCCACACTTAAGGATATAGCTCTGATTTCATCAGGCAATACAGCGCCACAAGAAAAGAAGTATTTTGAAGGTGGTAAGTTTCCATTCATTAGGGTACAACATTTAAATAATCTGGAGGAGCAAAAATATCCTACACAATATGATCTTA
>NZ_JAVZPN010000015.1:0-1735 GCF_038881575.1 Desulfurococcus sp.
AGGGTTAGCAGCATAGTGGAAGACTACATCAGCACCTTTAACAGAGTCTTCAGCTACCTGAGGGTCCTTCAGATCTCCTTTCAACACCTCGACTTTCAAGCTACTTCTATGGTGCTCAATGTTCTCAGGTCTACCACTGCTGAAGTTATCAACAACCTTAACATACCAGCCATTCGAGACAAGCCTATCTACTAAGTGACTACCTATAAAGCCAGCTCCACCTGTTACAAGCGCTTTCTTCATGCTATCTCACCGAATCAATATACAATGTCTGCTGCCTGATCCCAACTGGGAACCTTAGATCTGGGTTGCATCTTAGATTCTTCCAGGAATGCTGCTACCTCTCGTGCTATAGCTTCATTGCTAGTTTTATTAAGTATTTTCTGAAGGCAGGTTTTTCCTCCTCTATGAATCCTCTTTCTCTTAGGTCTTCCAGGTTTAGTCCCTCGCCTCTCAGGAGGTCCTCTAATTCCGGCTCGCTGAAGGTCTTATAGGGATCTTCTAGCCTCTTTATCAGGTTAGTTAGTCTGTGGTCTATAGCTAGCTTGAGTAGCGGCACAGTGACTAGTTCATCGAATGTTTCGTGTATGTAGTATGCTTTCTGAGCGCCGGCGAGGGCTCCAGCTAATGCTAGGAAGGTACTCTCGGGCTTGAAGCCTCCTGTGAGGTTCAGGTATACTTTGATTCCTTTTGAGTTCCACTCAAGAATCTTATTAACGACTTTCTCGACTAAATCGACTAGGGAGTCTTCAAAGCTTTGTAAGTTCTTTCCTAAGTATTCAATCCTTATGGGGTCTTTTCTTAGCATAGTGTAGTTTAAGCTGCGCAGAAACTCATGAATTAGTGAGGCGCATAAATATCCTGTGCCGGAATTGCTACTAAACAAGTAGACGCTGACGTCCTTAGGAGGTGAGTGTTTAAAGCGACTGACAGCTCTCAAGAAAGCGTTTAATTCGGCGGAAGCTTTGAAATGGTTTTTTGAAACATATTCGTAGAGTGTATCAAAGATGGGATCGCCGCGCCTAGCAGCAGTGAGAGCTCTCTGTTGGTCTGGGTCGTCAAACCTCATAGTTCCCCAATTGCAAATATCTAGCTTTTCACATAAGTTCTTTTGATCCCTACTGAAGTTCCTCAGGATTGAGGTACCTACGGAAATTACATGAACCCACCTTACACTCAAGTTGGAACACCTCATGAAGCATGACGTTATTCTTAACTTTCTCCATGTCTTAAGCGGATCAGTACTAGGTCAAGTAGAGTCTTAGCGCTAACTAGCCTCTTCAGGCACGACCCTATATCCTCGCCTGACGCATGGTGTAGCCTCTCAGCAGAACCAGTTATTTCTCCTAGTAATCTACTCAGGTTTGTTAACCTATCTTCACGCAATGTAGAGATGTAGGAGTACGAAACTTCACGCCTAACTAACTGGTAGAGACTGCTCGCTCGATCATTGCACCCCCACAAGGCTCTCAGTTCCTCATCGCTTAAGGCACCTAAAGTAGATAGTAACTGAATATCTCTTCTGTATTCGCTCAACTTACTTATGTTGGTATCTTGTAGTGCGGACACAATGGCCTCTAGTGTGGCTAGCTTCGTGAGCGGTTGAGACCAGCCTGTTTGGTTGCTCCAGATATTCATTGAATTAACTACTTTGCAGACCTCGCCACACTTGACAACTCTGGGGCTCGTGAAAGGCTCTATTACTAACCCGCCTTTTCCTTCTGTCTTAACTCTC
>NZ_JAVZPN010000015.1:1832-5172 GCF_038881575.1 Desulfurococcus sp.
AGGCCAGCCTGTTTGGTTGCTCCAGATATTCATTGAATTAACTACTTTGCAGACCTCGCCACACTTGACAACTCTGGGGCTCGTGAAAGGCTCTATTACTAACCCGCCTTTTCCTTCTGTCTTAACTCTCCTCAGGAGGTCAGCAACTCTGCTGTAGAGCTCTAGGAGTGGGTAATTGCTTGCCTCCACGACTACTGCAGAAGAGAACGAGAGTGGGTACATAGTCTTGAGGACCTTGTCGTAAACCTCGTAGAGGATACGAATGACATCTACCCAGTGTCCGTAGAAAGCTACGTCATCACCGCCGACGTAGAGCATTATGGGTCCCCTGCCCGTTAATCCAGACTTCATATATTCTTCAGAATGCCTTAAACTAAGTATATGTGTTTTAATACTTAATAAGACGGTGAGTAAGTCTGAGAAGGTGACTAGCCTAGATGGCGAGAAGCTCATTAACTTCTTAATCTCGCCGAGCTCGTCTGCGTCAATCTTAGCAAGCCCTATTAGTGGGTACTCATCAAGATCTGCTAAGATCAAACCAGGGATCTCCTCTCCCTCGGGTCTTTCTTTGCTGATAACTAGGTGGTAAGGGTGATATGCG
The DNA here is from genome assembly GCF_038881575.1 of Desulfurococcus sp. Classification (GTDB taxonomy): domain Archaea; phylum Thermoproteota; class Thermoprotei_A; order Sulfolobales; family Desulfurococcaceae; genus Desulfurococcus. The sequence goes on from NZ_JAVZPN010000015.1 coordinate 2,434, forward strand.
CCAGTATGGAAAACACCTAAGCTAACATCAATGTCCTTCTTAAGGAAGTTACTCACGTAATCTTGCAGGTTTTCTGGGGTGAGTGCTTTTATGAATTCTGAACCGGCGTTGACTACCTTGAGGTCTACTTTAACTAGCACTCTGTCTTCGATGCCTGACCTCACCTTAGTGAGAGTTTCATGAATCTTCATTAGGACCTTTTTGATTAGCTTGCTTGAGATGCTCACGTAGTCCCCACTTATAGCGTCTCTAACAGACACTACTACATGTAATGAACCGAGTGATGGCATGGGTAACAATCCAACAGTCAATTTATAGTTTGAATCGTTGATGGTCTCCTCTAGATCGTAGATTAATCTGTACTTCTGTAATTCCCTCGAGGTCTTGCTCTCGTGACTTAATTCAGTAATGAGTTCTTCGGTTAGTTTATTGACTAGCGTGGGACTTGGTCTCAATACATTCTCCTCGACTTCGTAAATGTGTGTAGAGACTAAGTAGATCATGTTGCGACTGCAGGTGCCAGCAACTAAGCTTAGGTGTGTTGCCTCGCTGATAACTTCACCGGGCTCTAGCTTATTGGGTCCAACTATTTTGTTGGCGTAGTCTAGGTTATCCTCGCTTATCTTGAGCCCATAGAAACCTGTACTGACCTCGCCTGCTGTCACTGGTTCCTGAGTTATTGCGTCAAAGCCTAAGATCCTGTCTTCCTCTATCTCGAATCTCATCCTAGCATTGTCTTGGCTCTTCTTTGTGGCTAGCTCGTTTTCCAGGCTCTCTAACACACTCATGAAGCCTGCGCCGCCTTTGTCGCTTATGAGCGCGCTGAAGTACCTAGCATCACGTATTGTGAAGGGTCTTGAGTAAGCTATAGTGAACCACAATCCCTTCAGCCTCTCGTAAGTGCTCCTTATAACCTCCTCAAGAGCCTTAACTAACTTATCTTCTTCGCTAGTTTGTGGAACCACGAGCACTAGAGAACCTCCCTCAGAAGATATTATGTTGGTGTTAGGTAGTCCACCATACAGTTCCAGCACGTAATTCGCTAGTGAGTTAGTCACGAGTTCTGTTATTAGGCTACGCCCCCTAATAACTCTAGAAGCTGCTTTAGCCTTAACTGGGGCTGATACGAAGTCCTGGATTCCTCTAGCGTCAAGAATCATCAGTCTGAAGGCCTTAGAGTCTGAAGTTAGTGCTGCTATGTAAGCTGAAACAAGCTTTGAGTGTGAGTAGAGGCTTATGTCGGGTGCTAGGGCTAAGTATACTGCCGACGGGACAGTCAGTAAAGAATACTTTAGGGCTTCAAGTAGTGTGTTGATTAAGCCCCTGACTCTGTGATTTAAGACTCCGTGATTTAAGTCGTAAGCTTCCCTAAGAGTCTTTAACGTATCTATCAAGTACTTTACGATCGAGTAATAGGAAATCTCTTTTGATGCATCCAAGTAGTTTGATGCTTTAATTTCTGTGAGAGTTTTTTCATTTAATAAGACTGCAGGATACCACACAGGCTCACTTATTAGTACTTTGAGGATTTCGGCTAGCTCCTCAGAGATTCTCTCGGTATCACCACTACTTATTGACTTCATTAATGACTTAAGGCTATCAGATATGTTACCCCAAACATCATCAGCGTTAAATGATGACTTGGCACAAGGTCCTAACAAGTTTTTGTAATTAGTCTTCAGTAAAAGCCATAATGGTGAGAGCATGGGTGATTCGTGATGGCTATAAGCAACTCCTAATCTCCTGCTAAGGTCTAACTCAACTCCATCCCAGATGTTACGAAGTTTAAAATACTCGGCTTCCAGACCTCTTTCTGCTGACGTTATTTCATCAGCTTCTAAAATCTTTTTTTTGTGGCGTGTGTAAGATTCGGGGCTGAGTCCTAGAACTTCTTTAAGAATAGTATCACTAATTTCCTCGTGGTCCTTAGCATTTTTTAAGTACTCCATTATTTCCTCGCTATACTCTTCTAATCCTTTTTCAGCTCTCATCCTATACCTTAACATCGGTTTGCCTATGTCATGGAGGAGTCCGTATAGTACCGCATTATAGTCTACTCTACGCATATCTTGCACCACCCAACACCGAATAAGTCTTTGTCAACCTCTACTAACTTTAGTGTTCGCGCATCCCAAACCCTATGGAGTTCTTGCTGCATGCGTCTCTTAACCTCATCGTAAATTCTCGGGTTGTAATTCTTAATTTCAGGTATTATGGTCTTGGACTCGTGCCCTGTCATGAAGCCTATCCTGGCTGGGACGCAGGTAGTGTTTTCATTGCATAAGTCTTTTTCGAGCTTACTCAACAAGTCTTCGTAATTCCTTAATTTAGTGCTGCCTTTTATTTTGCTTAATTCTATCTTGATTAAGTCGCAACCGAATTTTCGTAAGGCTTCGAGTAGCCAGTTCTTACTACCTATTTTATTAGCTAAATTATTTATTTTTTCTAGTATGTTCTCGACTTCCTCTGTCACGTTTTTCTCATATGTTTTACTAATGAGTCTTGGTTTCCCGACCTTGCGGATAGCGACTTCATATTTGAGTCTTCCTCCACTGAAAGTGATTGCAAGGAGTGATGCTACGTCAACTAGTCCAGACGTGTGAACTACTCTCAACCTTCTTAAGGACTTCTCTACTTGCTCGTAAGCTAGAGGGTCTGACACACTGATAATTGATAAAGCGTCTACAAAACCCCCTTGTTTTTTTGGTCTATTGAATCTCAGAAGTTTTGCTTCGATGC
>NZ_JAVZPN010000015.1:5269-6864 GCF_038881575.1 Desulfurococcus sp.
GCCTAATCCTGCATTCTTAGCTTTTTTTTCTAGGTTAATACCGTCTGCGATGATCTTATCAGCATTGGGAATCTCCCTCAGTAATCCTTTAATAATCCCTGTTCTTATGTAACCTTTTAACTCACTTCCTGGGATAATGTATTCATGCAGTACCTTGACTCTAGAGTTTAGTTCTATACTGGGCTTAGTTTTTATCGGGACTCTTAATCCACTTAAGAGTTCTCTTGACTCGAGTTCTTTGAGAAAGCTTGCTATTGCTTCTTTGGGTCTGGCACTCTTCAAGAGTATAGTAAATCTTCTTAAGACGTCTTCAGGAGCTTTCTCGAGGATCTCCTCAAAATTAATCAAGGTTAGCTCATCTCCACGAACTAACGCATCAATACCTATGACAGCTTCTCTACCGCCCCATACATGCACGGGGGTCACGGGCTCTAGAACTATGGTGAATACCTCTCTAAATAGTGACTCCCTACTCAAGCGCAACACCCGATAATCAATGGGTTAAAGACTAGGAGTGAGCCAATAATTGAAGTCTTAATAGGCCTGATTACAGGGTGTGGTGGTTTATTAACGTATATTATGCTTCCTGCCCCGGCATAGCTTAAGTACGGTAGTATGTGGAGGTCTTGAGGGGGTCCTGAATAACCAGCTAGTAATCTGGTATTCACGAAGCTGTTCATTAAGTCTACTGGCGGGTCTTCAAGAACGTAAGACCCTAGCAGTAAGTTATATCCAGCACATGCTTTCCTCTCAAAATATTTTGTGTTGATTTTTGCTTCGCCTTTAATCACGAACCTGCCTAGACCTCTGCTCTTTAGACCTCCTAATCCGATATCACCCGAAAGTTTTAGGAGTTCTTCAGCTGTTCTTAACACGTTGTCATTGTTGCTCTGAAGCATTACTATCATACTGCTCCTGGCTTTATACCCGGAAATTTTGAAGAGGTCGGCTGAGTTTGTTAATCTGTCAATCCTGTTGAGAACTGCCTCGAATCTTTCAATGGGTCCTGATTGCGGTACTTCTATGTTCTCTTCGCATAGTTTCAGGATTCTACCTACTATACAGAGTTCTCTAGTAGTGCTGTCTAGCTTTATAGTCGCTTTGTTATCTTTTACACTAGTTATGAGTAGGCGTCTGTGCTTTGTAAGGTCTTCTACTAAGCTGATTGCTGCACTCAACGTTACCCACTCGAAGCCAGCCTTCTTAGGCCTGATTCGAGATGGTAGTGGAGGTAGTGGCAAGACCGGCTCGTAATATCCTTCTTTCATAACTGCTGGGAGGACTGCTGATACTCTTAACTCATTCAGGATAGGGTCTATCGGACTTTGCCTTAGTACTAAGTTATGTAAAGCTATTAGTGCCCTATGTAGAGTTAGACCATCTATTATTGACTCGGCTCTACGCCACCCAACATGGTAGGGCGACGTAAACTCTATTTGAAGAGCCTTAACCAGCAATTACAGACACCAAATTAAGTGTAGAGGTTTTGTAGGGCTTCTTTTAGCTTCTCGAGTTGTGTTCTTAGGTCCTGGAGGTTCTTGAATTCTATTGTAGAAACTTCAGAGATCATTCTGCCTGACTCAATATTCCTGGGG
>NZ_JAVZPN010000015.1:6962-10070 GCF_038881575.1 Desulfurococcus sp.
CCAAATTAAGTGTAGAGGTTTTGTAGGGCTTCTTTTAGCTTCTCGAGTTGTGTTCTTAGGTCCTGGAGGTTCTTGAATTCTATTGTAGAAACTTCAGAGATCATTCTGCCTGACTCAATATTCCTGGGGTTTATTTTGAGTACTTTGACGCTTTTTCCGGTAAATCTTATTCTCCCATAGCCTCTGGAACCGCTGCTTCCTAGGTATGTTGCTTCAAGTAGCTCAAGTCCTGTCACGAAGATCTCTAAGTACTTGCTTATCATGTTTTTATCGTGGTCGAATAGTAGCATGTTTACTACACCCTCGAATTCTACGCCCGGCCTTACTCTAACGATTTCACGCGGGTCTGCCGCAGCTGTGTATCTATCTATTCTGTTTTCTGGCTTACGTTCAAGGAAGTCGTCTACTGAAGTTATTCTATTCTTCTTAACATAGTCTGGTGTTGGGTAGAAGTCTGAGAAGAGGAGTCTAGTAATTGATAAGAGCTGAAACGCCTTATAAACCTCTTCTTCGGCTTGCTGGTCTCCCATAGACTTCTCTTTCTTCAGCTCATCTACTATTTGCTTGAAGTTTGCTGCGGCCCAACCGAAGAGCTCGCTTATTGGGTTTCTTTCGCGTATGTCTTTAATGAATTCATCAATGCTCATGGCTCTGAGACTCCTAGTGTACTGCCATATTTTTTTGTCTGTTGTGTATAGATTCTGATTTGTTGCTATTTCTAGTAGGGCTCTGAGTCTCCCCTTAATGCTGCTACCGGGGATGTAGGGTACCTCAAGTTCTGTGTCACTATATCTTATCTTTGTGGTAATATGGTATTTGTCGGCACCTCCTATTCTGTATGCTTGTGCTTGAATGGGTGCTTGAATTAGTAATCCTATCTTAGTTTCGAATTGTAGGTTGAAGGTCGCGTATCCAGTTAATTGCCTCTCGAATACTTTATTTCTGGCGCTCACGTTGCTCACCTGGCATACTTGTATACCAAAACTGTTAGGGCGTCAAGTAGTGTTCTGGCTCTCTCAAACTTCTTAATTGCGTTAGTCTCTTCTACTGAGTCTAGCAGATTCGTTAAGATTTTTTTCAGCTCAATGCTTAAGGCTTGATTTATCTCATTTCTTTCAAACTGGTATTCGATAAGAATTAAGCCTTTAGAAAGGCCTATAATTATTTCACTAATGTCATTTGGCTCGGGTTTTGATAGTATTACTGTGGCTCTATCGAGGACTGATGTTAAGTGTTCGTAAATTCTTCTGTAGGCAGTTGAAGTTGTCCGTCTTAATAGATTTTCAGCAGAGTCTTTTTTTAGATCAAGTAATTGCCTAACAACCTTTGATAGTTCTTTGTCATCAGAGAGTACTTCTCGGATGTTTATTGTGGAGAATTGACTATTAATCAATATGTCACCGAACTATTGATTGCATTCTGAATTTAAATATCTTATTTCAATTCTCTTGTTTGAGGATTTGGTGCTAGGAGTGTTTGATTCTCGATTAGGAGTGTTTGGCTTAGTGAGTAGTTCTGTGTTGAGAGATGCTTCAGGAGTTAAAGTTTTTTCAGGATTAAGCGTTATTTTCAAATTATTTACTTTGTGGGTTTTGGATTGGTGTGAGAGCTGTTGGGTGTTTGAATGTTCGTTATGTGGGGGGGCTGGGTATTTGCTTGAGTGTGGAGCCTGTGATGTTACTGTGAGGTAGTTTGTTAAAGGTTGCTTGATTTGTTGAGGTTTTCTTTGCTGGTTCACTTGGTTTGGTATCTTACTCCTAGTTTTACTTGCTGTGACGTGTTTGAGGTTCTTAGGTTGGGTGATTATGTGGATTTTTGGGTTAAGTGTTGTGGGTGAGTGAGGCTCTTCACCTGCTTGAGCAGGTCTCCAGTTGGGGGTCCCTGCTTGCTTTAGGCTGGCTTAAAGGCCTGGCTTGGAAATCTCTCCCCGCTACTCATGAAGAATTCGTGAAGATTGCTTCAAGCTACCTAATCTTGAGTAAAGGGTTTGAAATAACGGCAGAGATACTCGGGCCTCTGGAGCAAGGCAATCAGCTTCATAGTCAACCTCTCTTCTAAATTTCAGATCGATCAAAAAACAAGTCAGTAAAACTTCCCTAGCAAGACCCACAAGCACCACGTCATTCTACAAAGCTAGACTAAGAAGACTAAAACAACCAGAAATATCACCAAAATTAACCAAGAAACACAAACATCTCTAAACTCTGCTAAAAACTACACAACTCACGTATTAAAACATAACACCCCTTCAATTAATTCTTTATTGATACAGGGGTTTTGTGCGGTTTTCGTGGGTTGTTTCTTCTTCTATATTATTTTCTTTTGTATAATTATTAAACTTGCCATTAGAAGTTCTGTTGCAATAATGACTTCATGCGTAACAACTCCTAATTACTTTTTCTTTTCTCAATTCTATTGTGTAGACTCTGAAGAAACTGGAGGACAGCACGCCAGATAAGAGAATACTTTTAATTCTATCTTATAGAATCACTAAAGAAAATAATAGAGATACTTGAGAAGGAAACAGAAGAAAAGCAATTAGAAAAGACTGAAAGCCTAAGTATTTAGTGCGAAGCAGCTGGAATGGATTGAAAGAAATTCTATTTTATCATAGCTAAAATAGCTGCTGGAATAGCTGCTATGGGATTCTTCCTTGAGATAATGAGCATCCCAATAATATAGTGCAGGAAGCTTACCCTTGCTCCAAGGTTCCTCAGCCTCCAGTAGTTCCTAGGGTCTCAATTTCTTGTCTGACTATTTCAATCTCTTGTCTGGTTAGTAATATATCTTCTTTGGTAGCTAACTCTTTTCTAAGTTCATCTCTGAGTTCGATTTTTCTCTTTTTGGTTTCTTCTACTACTTTGTCTTCAAGCTGTTTTTGTGTTTCTTCAAAGACTTTAACTACCTCTAAAGCAGTCTCTTTACCTAACTTCTCTGCAAGTTTCTCATATAGCTCTACCGGTATAGCTAACGGCATTTTTGTCCTCCGGATGTGGGGGCTACTGGAGCAGGGAATGGGGAAGCGGCGATCTAGCAACTATAACAAATGTGATGACTGGTATTGAGCTACTTCAAAGCTATCTCCTTATACACGATGATATAATGGAT
>NZ_JAVZPN010000016.1:0-8313 GCF_038881575.1 Desulfurococcus sp.
GTGTATGTCATCGCCAAAGCGGCTACACGCTTTTAACCATCATCATCGAGTAATACTACATGATAAACCCCGGCGCTTTCCTAGCCCTCAAGAGCGCTCACAATGTCTTGCTGCTGTATAGCTTCACTTTACAAAATAACTATCAAGAAGTTCCGTTAATTTTTTTCTGAAAGTTGCATCCTAGCTCTTCGGAACTATGAGGATGTCAATCTTAATTGGAAATCTTCAGCATGATTTATCCTGTTTTGATTATTCCTGATCTGCTCTTTGTAAATATGATAGAATAAAGTGGAAAGAAAGGAGAAACTGTTAAAGAAAACAAGAGAAGGCTGGATTAGAGATCAATAGAAAATTTATTTTTAATAAGCGTCATCCTTTTAAAAACAAAACTTACTAAGTCATAAAAATTTGCCCGACCTGTTAATCACTGCTCTTTCTACATAAAGAGAAAACATTGGAGAGTGTTGTGAATCTACCATCACTTTGGGAGGCTTTTAAATTACTAGAGTTTGATATTATGAGGAAAGATGCCAGCCTCGTAAACTGCTTGTCTTGGATATTCATTTTTATGTTCTTTCATATCAGGAACTTCTACCTTCCCACGCGAATCTAGGTATCCGCGCGGACTCATGGGTGGCTGTCGAGCCCAAAGAAGTCCTCTATTTATGAACAGCGGTGCTCTAGTAGCTTGAACTAAATGCTCTTGATTACGAGTATAGCTCCCAGAGACACAGCTAACCATAAGAACACAGCGAGCTTAGCAACTTTAAGGGCTCTCACTATGTCCTGCCATCCAGGCCATCTGGCACTGTTGTTTATAGTATAGCACCCGATCTTCTCCAGCCTCACGCCAAGAGCTCCAGCCATGGCGGACATAGGGTATCCTGCATTGAAACTCTCAGTTCTACCGTGCTCTTTCTTAATTGTCTTGAAAGCAACCCCAATACTTCCTCCAGCAGCCGGAGACGCGAGAGCTATGAAGAGGCTCGCAAGTCTTGCTGGAACATAATTTACTGCCGTGTCTGCTCTCGCTGAAAACCATCCAACATCTCTGAATGGGGGGTCCTTATATCCTAGTGCACTATCGAGAGTGTTTGCAACTCTCTGGAATAGGGCTCCTAGGGGACCAAGAAAAATGAAGAGGAAGAGAGGTGAGATGTAACCATCAACTAGACTCTCAGCTAAGGACTCTATAGCCGCAGAAGCTAAATGTTGTTCCTGGAGCTTTTTAACATCTCTCCTAACTATCTGCTGTACCAAGAACCTGGCACATTCCAAATCCCCATTTTTTAAACAGACAGAGGTCTTCCCAACTATGTCGAAAAGTAGTCTAAGGGAGAAAGAGGTCTTCAAAATATAGGCCGAGATCACTATTAAGAGGGCTCTGTGAATAAGAGAAGAGAAGTAAATGAGGAAGAAGTAGGCAAGTATATGTGCAGAGATGACTAGAATCCACACTATAGCTCCTTTAGCCTTTGAAGAGAATGGCTTCCCCAGCTTCACAGCCATCACATAAGACGTGTGAACTGGATGTATAAGAAAGAGGGGTCCAGTATGGTATGGGTAGATGAAGTCCATGAGGTGAGCAAGAAAGAGAACTAGCAATAGGTCAAACAAGGTATAGAGCATAACTTCACCTTGCTAAGCTTCTAGTCGAGATCAGTGTTGCAACCAGTATTAGAGAGATCGTTTGGGTGAGCTCATAGGAGAACCCCATAACATCTCCATTAACAAACCCTAGTCTCTTGTTTGCATCATGAGAAACTAAAGTGCCTACTATAGCCGGCAGTGCGAGAACTACAACAGTACTAGGTCCTGCTCTGCTTAGGCCTCCCAGGGCTACTAATGTTATGGAGAGCATTAAGTAGAATAGAATGTTCTTGAGAACATGCATGCGGTTCTTGGAATACCTGCAGAAGCTTCTAGCCATACCTTCGTACGGTTCCTCGATTCCAAAAAGGCAGCTTACAAACATCGCCTCGGCAGATGCTATATACGATGCTACTAATGGAAAAACAATCATCATTCCAAGGTATTCTACCAGCACAGATAGGCTCGCTACTCCTGCAACTACCCTCAGTGAAGTAACTACCACAGCATAGGACCCCTTCCTAGGGTCCTTCAATACCCTTAAGGCCTGGTCTCCGCACTTATGTGACCCAATCACATCTAAATAATCAGCAAAACCGTCTAGATGAATACCGCCTGTTAGTACTATGTGGAGAAAGAAGTAAAGGATAGATATGATTACTGGAATAACACCTAGCCAGACCAAAAGAGCAACTATGGAGCCCACAATTAGACCCTCAAGAGTCCCAATAAGGGGCACAAGGTAGAATGCTTTAGCAGCCTCCTCTATAGGCTGCTCTCCGAGAGGTATCCTTGTCATCAGAGATAGGAGTGCCTTAATCCTCTTGCTTGCAGACAGACTGGAGCACCTCTCTATATGCTGATAATAGTACCTCATTTTCATGCCTTAGTCTAACTGCCACTCTAGCGTGGTATTGGGACAAGCCTAAGTAGACAGACGCGTCTTTAATGTATATTCCTCTTTGAGATAAGGCTTTCACTACTTCGCTGGTCGTGACTCGATCATGCTTAACGAGAAAATAGGGAACTGAGGACCTGTATACAGTTAACCCAAGCGACTTCAAGCCCCTAGATAGGTGCTCTCCCTCCAACCTGACTACATCTCTAGACAGCGATATGAACGACTTCAATTCTCCTGCATGCTCGCTAAGTGCAGTCGAAAATACTTCCTCAGCTATAGAGTTAACGTTCCACGGGGGTCTTGAGTTTTCAACCACGTTTGCTAGTTTAGCATTTGACGTATAAAGGAACCCTACCCTCAGGCCCGGAACTACATATATCTTAGTTAGACTCCTGAGGACAACTAAGTTATCATAGCTTTTTGTCAGCCTAAGAGAACCTGCACTATCGCATGAGTAGCATAGCTCCAAATATGCTTCATCAACTACCACTACCGAGTCTGTGAAGACTTCAAGAACTTCCTTAACCTGGTCTATTGAGAGCACAGCCCCAGTAGGATTATTAGGGTTGGATAACATCACCAGAGCTTTACTCCCTCTGAGAGCACTTATGTTTCTGAGGGCCTGCATGGGCAGCTCGTAGCTGAGTCCGGACTCTATGTACTGGAGGGGGACTATCTTCAATCCTACAGTCTTAGACAAACACCCATGGTCTCCGAAAGTTGGCTCAAATACAACTAAGGTATCCGGTCTCAAAGTGAGTAAGAGCAGATACAGAGCCTCGCTAGCCCCATTTAGCGGCACCACTCCCTCTGCCTCAATGCCGTAGAAGCCTGCGATAGCCCCCCTAAGTCGGTCATACTCGTAGTCAGGGTATTTACTGTAAGCACCTTTTGTTACTGCCTCAAGAATGAGCTTCTTGATTACTTCAGGAGTGCCCAGTGGGTTGAGAGGGGCAGAAAAGTCTAGATAGCCCTCAGGTGCTCTGCCCCCGTGCCCTCTACAATTGCCTACATACTCTTTCAGCTCTCTCAAGGTCATCACGCTCGTCTACATCTACTGCGCTCCGACCATCTAACAAGACATTTACCCATTCTCCTCTTTCCTCATGAAACAAGGAGAGGCCCAGCAACGAGGGCGAACCATCACCAACCGCTTCAGCTGTTACTATATTTGTTCGAAGCTCAAGAGCTATCTCGACGAAACCTAGAAGGGATTCGTAGCTAATGACCAAGTCGGCCGCTGCCACTAGGAGGGGCTTAGGAAGAGCTCTAACAACCATGCCCAGGTCTTCGACGTAATCCCTACCCGGGAGCTCGACACAGCTAATGGCAAGCTCGTCTCCGAAGGCAGAGCAGACCTCCTCAGTCCTATGAGAGAGTGCTAATACTATATGCACGCAGAGCCTCTCTAGCTGCTTCACGAGTCTGGAAAGTATCGGCTCCCCACATACCTTCTCCATGAACTTCTCTGGGTTGCCAAATCTTCTTCCCTCACCACCAGCCATCACTACACAAATGACCCTATTCCTCATCTCTATCTACCCTAGCAAGGAGATCTACTATCATGCATACTAGTAATGCTGAAAGCACATAGTCCATGAAAACGCCGAGCTCTTCATGGTCAACAATGCCGTAGTCTTTCTGCCTATCGACCCGGTATATTATGAACAAGCCACTGAGTCCAGCTGGGTATGTGAGTAAAGCTGTGTCGATGACCTCATCAGCAACTAATTTTTTGCCGTCCTCCTCGAGCTCTTCCTTGGCTATCTCTGGTATGCTTCCGGCTAGTCCAAGAAGGTCTAGCTCTCTGGCTGCAACTAAAAGGGCCCAAACATTAGGATCTTGCTGAGCTCTCTTTAGCGGCTTCAAGGCAAGAGATTTAGCTTTGGATATGTTTACCTCGGGTATGAGGCAGCCGGAAGAAACTTCAGAGAACACGTCTAGCAGCCTCCCAATGTTAGTGGATATACCTGCAAAAGCGATTCTCTCATTCACTTCCGACGGCTCGAGGATCAATATAGAATCAGACACCGTCTCTGGCGACCAGGTTCTACATCGCAGCAGAGGGTCGATTGAAGCTAAAACCTTCGCTTCAGCTGAGGTTCTCAATAGATCTACTAGAGCATTATAGCTCAGCGGCTGGTAATCTACAGCAACTGCATTGATTGTGCCAAAGAGAAGGAGAAGGCATGTAACAGAATCTGAGCATACCGGGGGCTTTGGGCTCGCAGTCATGTAAAGAAAGGCAACAGCTTTCTCAACCCTTATGTAACTGAATTTATCGTCTAAAGACACCGAGGTTGTGACCATCAGGGCTCTTTTCAGGCCTAGCGTTCTAGCAACTCGCGTATAGTATTTTATGGGGTTCTCCACTTCCTCGGTCCTTACCCTCTTAAATACTAGGACCTCCACTTCCCCTCTTATAGGCCTGTCTGGGGTGATTAGTGGGGGTGTTGAGACTACCTCCATAGGGCTGTCGAAACCTCTCAGTATAGTGTCTGCATCTAAGCGTCTAGCTCTCTTGTGCAAGACTAACGACCCTCTCATACTCTTCCTGCACCGCTTTCAACAACTCTTCCATGTTAATATTCCTGAGGAGAGCACTAACTATCAGAGTGCCACCAGCTCCAACCCCCTCCTTAACATACCCCTCCTCGTAAGCTCTGAGACCCCGATGCCTAACGCTCAAGAAGTTCACATCAGCATAGGCTACAGGAACATCTGGATATATATCTTTAACAAGCCCCAAAAGGTTTGAGCTCCTGTCCTCGACAATCCAGCGGGTGGTGCCTATGGCTACTCTACCGCCAAAGCGAATACCGAGAGCTCTAGCCAGGGCGAGTACAGCAGACATCTGGGTGCCACCTGCCAATATAACTCTGGCGCCTCTCTCAAGCGCTCCAGCGAGAAAACCTGTAATCGATATATGGAGGGGGTCTCCGAAGTGGCTAACTACCTCTAGTGGTTCAACTAGCGGAAGCCTTTTTCCAACTCTTTTAACAGCGCTCTCAAAGATTTCTCTCTTCAGGTCATGTGGGTTTGATGGACTCGCACTGCTCACCCTTCCAACGGCTCTATAGCCTAGCGCCTCCATAATGGCCATAGCCGAAGTTGTCCCTCCAGGCATAGATTCACCTACAACCAGAAGAGAGCTCTCCGACCCAAGCATCTTTCCCAGAGTTCTCGAACCATCGAAAAGTTTAGATACAGCCTCTGGAGTGAGAGAGTCCTCAACATCGATCCTTCCTCCAACAGCTTTGCCTGGTATGTCCACATGCGGTATCTGGGGATCTATATAGCTTCCACAGTTTACAACTAGGTAAGGGATCCCTGAAAGCTGTATGGCAACTCTTGTTAATAGAGCTGGAGTAGGCACTCCATCTGGTGTCGTCGGGACAATGGGCAGTGACTTCGGCTTTCCTAGGGTCAAGTACTCAACATCAAGGGCTGGAGTGTAGAGAGTAAGCTCCGAGTTGACTCCAGCTAGGCTTATTCCAGGAATCGTGGAAATCTTAGTTGAAGCGATGAAGTAAACGGAAAGCACATTACTGAATCCTCGGGAGGTGATTTCATCCCAAACCTCTCTACCATTTAATACCTTGACTATGCTTTGCTCTGCCATACTTAAGACCCAAAGATAATGATAGAATATCAAATTATATAAAAAACGAAAAATATTTGGACTTGGCTCATATAAAGGTTCAGCTAAGGCCGGCTTTCAAGAATGAGAATGTAGAGAGCATTGGTATGAGCATGCTTTGAAAACTGTTTCGACTTTCCATATATGTTCCATATTTAGTTGACTTTATCTGCTTCATCCCCAGCATTATTTTTGGAACTGCGATGTCCTTAAGGACGCTCGAGAGCACCGCCTAGATCTCTAAGTCTCGAGTAAATTGGAGGGAGCTGATCTAAAAGGTTCTCAACCATTGTAGAACTATTTCCACGCACAATAGCATTTAAGATAATTATTATTCTTTTCTTTATCAATGTAACTTAGATGAGCCTCAAGATGCTGTATGAGTCAAAATCTTCTACTCCTACTGGCCTAAAAGAAATTCCTTGCTTGTGGAGCGGTCCATCAGATACCAGTGTGTGATATTCCCCATGCTCCCCTAAGGGGTCAACATTCACAGTCCTCGAGTAGCGGACGAACTCCTCCAACATATCTGGTGTAAGAGTTTTCCCTAAATATCCTTTCAGGCTATCTACGGCTCCTATGATCACAGGTCTAATACCATCCCTTATCTCTCTATAGAGTAGCTCCACTGGATCGTAGCTCCACAGGGGTTCAGCAAGATCTGAACCTATAGCCTTAGCCAATCTCTCCATATACTTCAAGTGATCCTCTACGTATACATCACCAGCCACTATTATGGTCGGGGAGATCCTCTTCAGGAGATCTGCTGTCTCCTCAAACTCTCGGCCCTTGCTCAGCTTAGCAACCAACACTGGAATACTGCATGCTAGTAGAGACTCTAGACTCTTACCGATGTTCACTGTGTGTGGACTAGGTCTCGGAAAGTCATACACCAACATTACTCCAAGGTCTACTCCGCCATACTTGTAGACAGCATAGTAGGAGTCCTTGCCGCCAGAAACGAACGCTACCCTCATATCCAGATCCCCCGATGAGGTTCAACGAGGATCATCAGCTATCTATCATATATAGAAACACACAAGGATTTAGTCCCAGAGCCCTCTTCTGCTGGAGCCTTATGCCTCTCTGCTATCTCCCAGAGTCCCTTCTCCTCTAATATATACCTAAGGACTTCCTTACCCCGAGGAGGTATGCCCCTCAAGCACTCCATCGGTATAGTGGTGGCGACATTTACAACCCTTTCGTCAAGCAATGGGGCTACAGCCTTCGCACCAATACAATCAGCTATTTGGAGTTCGGGGAATCTCCCTCTTATCATTTTGCATATAGCTTCTTCCAACTCTGAGCTAGTGAGCTCAAGCATGAAGCTGTACCCAGCAAATAGCTCGTCACCCCCAGAGCCAAGGAAGACACACGAACAGCCGTCCTTGAGTGTTTCTTCGAGTACAGCATAGAACACTACATCATTTCTCATCTCAATGCATCCTCCATCGCCATGTGAGTCTAGGTTCTCTTTGCCAAAGCAATCAGTGACCTTTCTAGCTAAGTTCATAGCTTTGTCTCTGTCTACTATGACGTACTTGAGCTCTAGCCCGAGAAATCTAGAGACGTGTTCAGCATAGTATAGATCCTTAGGCAACCCGCTCTCATAGGCAACAACATAGGCTCTTGGTCTAAGACCGGCAGTTGCAGCTGCGACCGCTACTACAGAGGTGTCAATGCCACCGCTTAAGGAGATGCAGTCGCATTTTTTCTCAGCTACTACGCCGGTTATAGCGTTGAGAAGTTTATAAGCATGAAAGTGGCATGAAGTCTTAAGCCTCAATATAGCCACCGAGAAGAATTTGGGCGAATTATGATATTTTATTTTTATTATTTAATTTTGTTCTCATATCGGAGACTATATCGTGGCAAATTTTATGAAAATTTAGCATATCTTCTTAGTCCTCACCTTTATAGAGGTAATTGCTCTCAAGACAAGGCTCAAGGCTTAAATTCAGCTTCTATAGGAATGTAGCCCTAAACCTCTCCAGAACCTTCTTTCTTTAAGAAGGGGAAGATGGGATCAGAAACTGTGCTACCCGCCATGTGTGTTGCGATTGAAAGAAAAGTTTCAAAACAAGTTTCAGACACTTAGTTCAAAAATCAGGTTGTTTCGGGTTTAAAACAAAAAGTTACAATTTGGGGGAATTTTGCTACAATATAAACCATCCTTAGAGTT
>NZ_JAVZPN010000017.1:0-7870 GCF_038881575.1 Desulfurococcus sp.
AGAAGAGAAAGGATTCGAAGCAATGTACTATAAGCATGATGATAGAGAGATAATGTTTGCAAAAATAGAGAGAGTACTAGCAGAACTCAGAGAAGATGGAGGAGAGATAATCCCTCTAGAAAGCCTAAGAGAATACCTAGAAGATCTAGAAAACTTCTCAATATACCCAAGTGAGGTAGCAGAAAGAATAAGAAAATGGATAGAAACAGAATAGATAGAGGGCCCGTCGCCCAGCCAGGATAGGGCGCCGGCCTCCGGAGCCGGAGGACCCGGGTTCAAATCCCGGC
Organism: Desulfurococcus sp.; assembly: GCF_038881575.1. Taxonomy (GTDB): domain Archaea; phylum Thermoproteota; class Thermoprotei_A; order Sulfolobales; family Desulfurococcaceae; genus Desulfurococcus. The sequence goes on from NZ_JAVZPN010000017.1 coordinate 288, forward strand.
GGGCCCGTGATCATTTATTTAATTGTTTAAAGATCCCTCCAGCGTTCCCGGATCCGCGGAACCCCGGAAACTCACTCGTGGAGCTCCCTCAACGTGATTCAACGCACCTGAATTATCATTCACCTATATGAGCACTGTCAAGGCGTAGATCAAAGCCGGTAGCTCTAGTAAGGGCGTGCTCTTGTTTCCCTCGGTAGCTATTTTACTAGTTACGAAGCCTCTCAAGATTTTCTAATGCATAGTGATATCTCTCTAGGTTAAGATCAAGTCCATGATTCTCTATTCATATCAATAACTTGATTTAGGAGAAGAGCATCTTCAAGAATCTCGAGGCTCCTTATTTACAAGCTAATTCCTTTATTCCATCTCTCCGTACTCACAATGGTTATCCCATATTATTGCATGCTAGGTGATCGATGCAATACTTAAATACGCATATTAAAATCACATACTAATAATACGTCCGGATATAGGCAATGAAAAGGTAGTGAAAAGCATGTACAAAGGTTTAACTAGTGAAGAGGTCCTTGCAAGGCTTAAGACCTACGGTCCTAACAAGGTACCTGAGAGGAAAGAGAACATAGTGGTGATTTTCTTAAAGAAATTTACGGGGTTAACGCCATATGCTATAGAAATAGCAGCATTGATCTCCCTTATCCTGGGGAAATACGTCGACTTCGCTATTATGGTTTCACTGCTTCTCGTAAACTCCGTTATAGGTGTTTTCCATGAGTATAGAGCTAGTAAAGCCGTTGAGATGCTTAAATCGAAGTTGAAGGTAGTTGTGAAGGCTTTGAGAGATGGTAAATGGATCGACGTTATCGCTGAAGACATTGTTCCAGATGATATCGTGAAGATCTCCATGGGGGATATAGTACCCGCTGATGGCGTTATTGTGGAGGGCTCCGTAGTTGTCGATGAGTCAGCGTTAACCGGGGAATCTATACCGGTCGAGAAAAATGTTAACGACGCAGTTTACGCTGGAACCACTGTTGTCAGAGGCGAAGCCGTGATTAAAATAATTGCAACTGGTGTGAGAACCCGTTTCGGCAGAACAGTAGAATTAATTCAAATAGCGAAGCCCAGGCTTCTAATAGAGGAGATTACTAATAGCATAACCAAGTGGCTTCTATTCATAGACTCTTTCTTCATAATACTAGTTGTAGTGAAACTTATCCTAGTAGGGCTTAGTATACTAGATATTCTGCCCTTCACTCTAACACTACTACTGGCCTCAATACCCATAGCTTTACCAGCTATGACCACGATAACCCTTGCTCTTGGAAGCGTTGAGCTCGCTAAGAACGGCATAATTATTAGAAGACTTGAGGCAGTAGAAGCAGCTTCCATGATGGATATTATATGCTTAGATAAAACAGGTACAATAACTGAGAACAGAATAGTGGTAGATAAAGTAATACCACTAAGTAGTGAGTATGGCGAGAAAGATGTTGTTCTATACGCCGCTCTAGTATCCGAAGAAGTAACAAAAGACCCCATAGATAACGCTATAAGACAGAAAGCCAGGGAGATGAATATTGATGTAAGTATAGCTAAAATCCTGGAGTTTAAGCCATTTACGCCGGAAACAAAGAGAAGTGAAGCAATTATTCAGCTAGGGAATAGAAAACTAAGGGTTATGAAAGGAGCGCCACAAGTGCTTCTTCAACTAGCAAGTAACAGTAATAAGGAAAGTATTGAAAAAGTGGTAGAAGCGCTTGGTGATGAAGGTCTTAGGCCATTAGCAGTTGCACTAGAGACTCAACAAAATGATGTTAAGATTATTGGTTTACTGGGACTCTACGATAAACCTCGTGAAGACTCTCAGCACTTTATAAAAATCATGAAGGGTCTAGGTGTAAATCCAAAGATGATTACAGGGGATAACATACACGTAGCTAAGGCTATAGCGAGAAAGGTTGGTATTGGTGATAAAGCTGTAAGCTTAAGAGAGGTCTCGAAAGATCAGCTGAGTGGGATTATCGAAGATATCGATGTTTTCGCAGAAGTCACTCCTGAAGACAAGTACGATATTGTAGAAGCTTTGCAGAGGAAAGGGCATGTAGTTGGCATGACGGGAGATGGTGTTAATGATGCGCCTGCGCTTAAGAAAGCTGAACTTGGTATAGCTGTTAGCGGTGCCACCGATGTAGCTAAATCAGTGGCTTCAGCAGTGCTTTTATATCCTGGATTGAGAGTAATCGTCGATATCATAAGCCTCGGGAGAAGTGCTTATAGGAAGATAGTTGTTTGGACTATAAATAAAGTTGTTAAGACTTTCGGCATAGTGTATTTCGTAGCATTATCAACACTGATTCTCGGGCTTCCAATACTGACACCTACTCATATGATACTAATGTTGCTTCTCTACGACTTTCCAACGCTATCTATAAGTATTGATGTAATAAGACCAAGTAAAAAACCAGAGAAATGGAACGTGAGAAAACTGACAATGATGTCAACTATTCTTGGCGGCGTAAATCTTGCGGAGCTATTTATAGCACTATACATAGCAAAACTCGTAGATTTACCATATCCGCAAATGCAGAGCTTCATCTTCTACATACTCCTTCTCACAGGGCTTTTGAACGTAGTGAACTTTAGAGAGACTGGGCCGTTTTGGAGTTCAAGACCAGGCAAGTACATGTTGTTAGCTATAATAGTAGACAGCGTAGTAGCAACGATCCTCGTATGGGAAGGGATAATAATACCGGCGTTACCTTTAAATATCATGGCATTAGCGTTAATCTATGTTGTATCTGCATTTCTAGTTACAGATGTAGCTAAAATCGCTGTATTCAAAGCTTTTAACTATAAATGAAGTTTTTCATAACGCATACTATTTGCACGATCTCTCGAGACCCTATCTACAAAGGAGTAGAAAAGCTATTCTTCTACGACATCAGGGGAAAATGTAAAATTCTAAGCTGTCGAGGAGGTTGTAGAAGGGTTTAAATAAGGCGAGCTCTAGGCGGTGTTTATACAGAGTCGTTTTTCGCTGTAAAGAGGCTTTTTTAAGCTGTTCATCGTTCTACCTAGTAGAGTGGAGTTAATTGAGTTAATTGTAACATTAAAGGAGTCAAATGTTTTTAGAATAAGTACAAGGCCTACTGGATAAAGAGGTTAGAGTATGAGTTCAGCTCTTATAAGTTTATATTAGATGAGTATACTCCGTGAGGATGATTTGATGTATCTATACCAGAATCGCTCCACAGCATCCCATCTCTAATGGTCAAAAATACTGTCGGATAAGACTCTAAAGTCTTTATTGCTTTAGATGGCTCTTTAGAGAGAAAATGTACATCTATAATTCTCTTCTCAACAAGTTTCTTGAAAGATACTGCTACAACAATTCTATCGCTTTCGCGAAGAAGAAGTTCAACGAATCTCGGATCTAAGCCAGCTCTACGTGCAATCCTACATGCTTTCTTAGAGGGCTTAACATCTTCAACGTTAACTAGAAGGCCGAGAGCTTTAGATAAAATTCTTATAAAATCTTACTAGTTATCACCAATATATCATAGTCTTGAAGTTCAATACCATCAACACTGGCAACCTTTAAAACTACTTCAACTAGATCATCACCCGGACGAAGTTCAGGAAGTCTCAAACCAAACAACTCAACCTTCAACTTTTCAATTCCTTTGTTATAATATTTATTAATCTATAATCAAAATAATATATCATACGAGAGATACTTGATAAGGGTCGGTGGTAGGTTATGTCTAGGAAAACCGCTACTGAAAAAAGATTTATGATCGCTACCGCAGTCATCTGGTTTATGCTATCAGCTATGCTACCAGTAGTCAACAGACCTGATGTTCATGTTCTCGGCATACCACTGCTGTGGTTCTGGGTGCTGCTGTGGGTTTTTACGGTCCCCGTACTGTTGAGTATAGCTTATTACGTGCTTGAGGTGAGACAGTGATAGAAGCAGTAATAGCTACTTCAATAATTGCCATTATCCTAGCGATAACCTTCATTATAGGTATCTTAGCGTATAAATTGAGAATTAAAGCCCTCACTGTTGATACGTATATGGTTGCTGGTAGAACACTAGGCTTCGTAGTAACCTTTCTGAACATGGCAGCGGTCATCTACAGTGGTTTCGCCTTTCTAGGAGCTGCAGGCTGGGCTTATGCCTTCGGCGCACCAGTTCTCTACACATGGATCTACGGAGCTCTAGCATATACTTTAGCCTTCTTCTTCGCACCGAGGATTTGGGAGACAGCTAAGGGTCGAGGACTTCTTACACAAGCAGATTTCTTTATGTGGAGATATGGCAGTAAACTACTAATGGTTCTCACAGCACTAGTAGGGATAATCTTTAACATACCTTACGGTCAGCTTCAGATCCTAACTACTAAGTATGTACTAGATCTCTCCACCTACGGTGCCCTACCTACTCTGCACGTCGCCGTGATATCATTTGTGGTAGTGATGATATACGTCTTCCTCGGTGGCATGGTTAGTGTAGCAATAACTAACGTTTTTCTAGGTGCAATAATGCTTGCGGCAATGCTAGGTGGAGGGCTCTCACTAATTTTCTACTACTTCGGTGGATTGCCTGGGTTATTTGCTGCAGTAGAAGCAACATCCCCCAATCATACGTATCTTTGGGCAGCGGTAGGCAGAAACTCTGTTCAGTGGGTTATAACAGCTGCTGTGGGCTCCGGGCTAGGGTTCTGGGTTTGGCCACAGCTAGCGCAAATAGTGTTCCCCGCAAAAGACGCTAAGATTCTGAGAAGGAGTATAGTTATGACCTCTTGGTATCATGTCTTAGGGATCATCTGGGCATCTCTAACAGGACTTGTAGCTCTCGGCTTGGGTGTAAAGCTGAGTGTAGCCGATCAAGCCTTCCTAGCTCTAATAAGAGACACCTTCGGTCCAATAGCTTTAGGCTTCATAGGTGCTGCTGGGATGTCTGCTGCATTGTCTACAGCTGCAGGCATAATATTAACTCAAGCGAGCCTGTTATCCAGAAACATATACCAGGGGTGGATAAAGCCCGGAGCTAGCGAGAATGAAGTGGTGCTAGTTAGCAGGTTAGGGATAGTTGTGTTCACTATTATAAGTGTCATTCTAGCCTACACGGCGCCAGCGTACCTTGTCTACTTGCTACTGGTCGGATACACTGGAATAACTCAGATGTTCCCCGGATGGGTTCTGGGAAGCATATGGAAATGGATTACGCGAGAGGGTGTTTTAGCTGGTCTCATAGTTGGTCTAGTGGTAGGTGTTTTAACAAGCTTTGTTTGGCCAGACTACTTAGGGATACACTCAATAATCTGGGGTCTACTCTTCAACCTACCTATCACCCTGTTAGTATCTAAACTTACATACAGAGGTGGTTAGATTGAGCGAAGCAGATCGTATAGCAAAAAACTCTGAATGGGGTCTGAAAGTTCTAAAGGATATGGTGTCTATACCGACAGTCAACCCACCGGGTGAGAAGTACGGCGACTTTGCTAAGTTGTCGAAGGAAGTGCTTGAATATCTCGGCTTCGAGGTCTCCGTTTTCGAGGTTCCTCGAGATTACGTTGAAAGATACTACCCAGACTACTCTCAGTACCCCAGGTATATTGTGCTAGCAAAGTACGGTACCGGTAAACCAGTTCTACAGTTCAACGGACATTACGATGTAGTTCCTCCTGGGAGTGGCTGGAGTAAGAATCCCTTTGAGCTTATCATCGAGGGAGGAAGACTTTACGGTAGGGGTTCTTCAGATATGAAGGGCGGTATTGCAGCATTTATTGCTGCTGCTAAGACCTTAGTCGAGTCTGTAGGTAAGGTTAGGGGCACCTTAGAGTTAGCTCTAGTACCAGATGAGGAGATCGGTGGGGAGACCGGTACTGGGTACTTAGTAAGAGAAATAGGCTCCAGACCTGACTACGTTGTAATAGCTGAACCCAGCAGCTCTGGGACTATATGGATAGGACATAAGGGGGCTCTCTGGGTATTAGTTGAGGTATACGGTAGACAGGCTCATGGCTCAACCCCGTGGTTAGGGGTGAACGCTTTCGAGTATATGGTTAAGGTAGCAAGTAGATTAATAGATGAGTACATACCTCAGCTAGAGTCTAGGAGAAGCGCTTACGAGTACGATGACCCGAGAGGGGCTAGACCTACTGCTATGATAGGTGGAGAGGTTAGAGGAGGTGCGAAGGTTAATGTAGTACCAGGTTTCTACTCTTTCTCCATAGACCGCAGAATAACGCCAGAAGAGAGAGTTGAAGAAGTAGAGGGGGAAATTAGGGATTTAATAGAGAGAGTATCTAAGGAGTTCAAGGAGGTCAAGATAGAAGTGAAGGTAACTAACAGGCTACCACCAGCATTAACGGACCCGAGCTCGGACTTTGTGAGAACAGCTAGAGAAGTAGCCAAGGAAGTGCTTGGCTTTGAGCCTCGAACAACTGTTTGCCTAGGTGGATTAGACATGCGGTACTACACACAGGAGGGTATTCAAACAATTACATACGGTCCCGGCCTTCTAGGTTTAGCGCATATAGCAGACGAGTACCTACCGATCGAGGAATTCGAGAAGATGGTCAAGATTTACTACCTACTAATGAAGAAGTACCTCGAGTAGAAGCCTACTCTGTGTATGCATGCTTTTTCTCCCAGTACTCCTGCAGGGAGAATAAACTGCTCTAACTTAAAACTACCGAAGTTTGCTACTTGTTTTCTGCTTCCTGTTACTTCCCTCATCCTTCTTCCAGCTTCCCTACGCCACACTACTACTGCAGCGCTACAAAGCTGAAAGGGTGCAGTATCGTGAGTGAGAACCCGACTGAGAGATGAGAGGGCTACAGGAGGGTTTGAGCTACAGGAGGATCGCCAGGAAGTATGGAGCAACTTCATAACTACCGTTAGTGAAGTGCGTGGAAGAGGTGGTTCAGAGAGTAGCAGGAGTAGCGGAGAGAGTAGCAAAGCTTGAAGCAGAAGGAGGAGAAGATCGAGGAAGCTGAAGAGCATTCGTTTAAACCTCTCGAACTAGTGATCATCGATGAAGCCCTAGTTTTTATGAGGGAGAGGTTGAAGTAGGTTCAAGGAGTTGAGAATGTAGAGGTTGTAGCCAGTGCACTGAGACGGGATCCTAGACCACTGCCGGACACCTGCGCAGTTGCACGCGTTCATAAAGTTCTTGGCGCCGAAAGCATACGACTCTTACCTAATTCATCTGGTCATAAACCCATAACCCAGTCAACTATCTCCTTCTGCGCCTTTGGATTCTCTATATCCTCAATAATCCTACGTTATCATACCGATTTGTCTTAGCGATTCATCTGTTGCTAAAAGCCTTACATTACCAGTCTATTTAGGTTTCATCATGGGTTTTACTTCTCATGTTTGTTTGATTTACTCTCAAGCTGGCTTCTATAGAAAGATCTGTTTCCTGTTAGAAAATAGCTGACTGAAGCGGATATGACGGTGGGGATTATATAGCTGGGACCCATGGTTTCGGAGACTAGAGCTATGCTTGTTAAGAGAGTCTTGTTTGTTGCAGCCATTACTGCAGCCATTGATGACATTATGTAGAGAGGGGTTGGTTGGAGGTTGAGGATTGTTGCGTAAATGAGTCC
>NZ_JAVZPN010000018.1:0-5951 GCF_038881575.1 Desulfurococcus sp.
ATAACATTTGCTCTGAGCAGTTAAGTTTTCTAGCTAATCCATTAGCAATATCTTCTAAAGAAGGGCTATATCAGGTTTTAATAAAGCTCTTCAAAATGTAAGAAACATAGACCAGATAGTAAATAACAAACTGAACCAGACAAACACAGCTTTAGCTCTTGGCGGGCTAATTAACACTCCTGCCCTACAAAGAACGCAATCGGACATAATATCTAATTTAAATTTTGAGAAAGCTAATAGATTAGGTAGTTTGTTATCTCAAAGAGCTAATACTTTAAGCGGATTGATGAAAACTCCTTACGTTATAGACAGCGCTGAAATAAGTAATATAGGAGCAAGGGTTGGAGCTATTTCCGATATCAGCAGATTAAATATGCCTAGATAAAGCCGAATACATATATATCTTGGAGCAAGGTAGAATAGTTGCTGAAGGCTCGAGAGATGAGATAGTATCTAAGAAGATTGATGTAGTTAAGGCGTATCTAGGCATATAAACTATACTATCCCTAACAACCTCTTTCTTCACATATTAAAATATCACAATAGTTAGCTATAAATAGATTGTATAGGAGAAGGGAAACATGGATACGCTAAGCAGTGCTATGAGCATTTTATCATGGGGGCTTTTATTCCTTTCTCACATACTATCTTCTTCGATTTCTCATAGCCTGCATCCGCATGTCTTACGACTCCTAGTCCTGGATCAGCTGTTAATACTCTCTCAGCTCTCTCTTCTGATTCTTTTGTACCGTCTAGTACTAGGCCGAAACCTGCGTGTATAGAGTAGCCTATACCTACTCCTCCGCCGTGGTGGAAGCATACCCATGTTGCCCCTGCTGAGGCGTTTAGTAGAGCATTTAGTATTGGCCAGTCTCCGATGGCATCACTACCATCCTTCATCCCCTCTGTTTCTCTAAATGGACTTGCAACGCTTCCTGAGTCTAGGTGGTCTCTACCAATCCACATTGGCCCTATTTCTCCTAGTCTTATTAGGCTATTCATTAGTTTACCGAATCTAGCTCTCTCTCCGTAGCCTAGCCATACTACACGTGCTGGTAAGCCTTGGAATTTAACGTATTGTCTTGCTTTCTCAATCCATCTTACAAGCCTCTTGTTATCTTTAAATGTAGCTATTATCTCATCATCTAGCCTATATATATCTTTCGGGTTTCCTGTGAGGCTCGCGTACCTAAACGGTCCTCTCCCTTCCTCAAACATCGGCCTTATATATGCTTGTACAAACCCTGGGAATTCAAATGCATCCTTATATCCTGCTTCATAAGCCATCTTCCTAATATTATTACCATACTCGAATACAACTGAGCCTCTCCTCTTAAATTCTACCATAGCCTTAACATGTATCTTCATACTCTCGAGAGCCATCCTCTTATACTTCTCAGGATCCTCAACTCTAAGTTTCTCTGCTTCCTCAACGCTTAAGCCTAATGGTACATAGCTTAGGGGGTCATGGGCTGGTGTTTGGTCTGTAACAACATCTGGTATTATTCCTTGCTTTAGTATCTCATTATAAGCCTCTGCAGCATTACCTAGGAGACCTATACTTAAAGGTTCTCTCCTCTCTTTAGCTGTAAGAGCTATATCTAGGGCTTTATCTAGGCTATCAGTCCACGTATCTAGATACCCATGCCTTATTCTTCTCTCAATCATCCTCTTATCAACTTCAATAACTATAGCCACACCACCATTCATCTTAACTGCTAGAGGTTGGGCTCCGCCCATTTCCCCTAAGCCAGCTGTTAACACAAGCCTCCCTTCAAGAGTACCCTCTGGGAAATGTTGTTCTGCAGCGAAAGCAAATGTCTCATAAGTCCCCTGAAGTATACCTTGAGTCCCAATATAAGACCAGCAGCCAGCAGTCATTTGACCAAACATTGTCAATCCTCTACGCTCAAGCTCCCAGAATATATCCCAGTCAGCCCACTTAGGAACTAGCATAGCATTACTGATAACCACTCTGGGCGCCATCCTATGAGTCTTAAATATCGCAACAGGCTTACCACTCTGAACAACTAGCGTCTCATCCTCATCCATCTCCATTAAAGAATCAACTATAGTCTCAAAAGCATCCCAGCTACGAGCAGCCTTACCAGTACCCCCATAAACGATAAGCCTCTCTGGATCCTTAGCAACCTCTGGATCTAGAACATGGAATAACATCCTTAAAATTCCCTCAATCTGCCAGCTCTTACTCTTAACATGGAGATCCCAACCCTTAATATAGGATACACGTGGACTCTCATCAGGCCTATAATAACCCTCCTCAATAAGCCTACTAATAGGTCTACCCCTATACCTCTCTACAACACTAAACCCAGCCATAAAACTTCACCTCATAGTAATTGGAGTATTGGAAAATTAAAAAATTTAAGGAATAGCTTTTTTACCAGCACTTTTCTCCTCCCATGTAGGTACAGGGTAGTATAGCTTACTAGTAGCTACCTCTTGAGGCCATACGATAACCTTCTTACCATTCTGCCACTGCCCAATAATACTCACATGACCTATCTGATATCCTGTTGCTGGATCTATCTTGAATCTACCGAAGAATGTCATTATATCCATTCTATTAAATGCTTCTCTTACAGCATCTTGATCTAGGCTTTGAGCTGACTCGATAGCCTTAACAAGTAATATTATAGCGTTTGCTAATGATGCAGAGTATTCTGTAGGCTCCTCGTTATGCATATTTAGAAATAGTGTGTGGAACTCTTGAGGTAGAGGTCCAAAGAATTCTAGTCCGAGCTTTCTAGCTTGTTCCGGACCCCACCATACTCCAGGCTCCCATTCTGATGGGAACACTATACCCTCAGCTAATATCCCTAGACTTGTATAGTAATCTGGAACGCTTGGAGCTACATTAATAGCTATTAATTTAGCATTAACCTTTAGATCAGCCATCTGTTTAGTAATCGCGAGACCGTCGCTAAAGTGTGTACCAATTATTATTACGTCGGGTTTAATAGCTTGAAGCTCTATTAGAATAGATGTGAAATCTAAAGTTCCTATCGGGAAAGATCTATCATAAACTATAGTTAAGCCTAGTTCTCGGGCTTTAACTCTAACGCCCTCCGCTACTAGCCTGTTAAGCTCGTCTTCTTTCCATACTAAAGCTACTTTCTTAGCTTCAGGATCATACTTAACTAGCATATCTAGTACAGGGACCATATACCTCGAGGCTTGGGTCCACGTTGTGACAACATATTTAAAACCTTGCCTATTTATCATATCGGATGCTCCACCCCAGTTTACGAAAACCATCTTATACCTCTCAGCAACAGGAGCAGCTGCCATTACAAGTGTCGAAGAATAAGTACTGAGTAGGAAGTTTACTTTATCTACTGTTATTAGTCTTTCATATAGGCTAACTACTAGATCTCTACTACTCTCATCATCATAATACTTAATCTCTATTGGAACATGCTTACCACCAATTCTAACACCACCATAAATCTCATTAATCCACTTAACAGCAGTTAAAGCGCCTTTTAGGGCTAGCTGACCTTCCTTTGAGAAAGTTCCAGATAATGGTAATGTAAAACCTATTAATATCTTGTCTGGGACTTTAACCTCAACTGGAGATGTTGGAGTCGTGGTTACACCTATGGGAGATGTTGGTGTAGGCATAGATGCTGGGATCTCAGGTCTAGAGATATAGAGTACTGCTAGTAGAATTATTGATATGATGATAATCGCGGCAACATATATAATGTAGCGTGGTATACCGCTCGTCATATAACTCCCACCACATGTTCGAAATTATATAGTTCTTACAGGATTTATATTTTTTAGAATGTAGAGCATATTTAACCTTATACATATAGGAAGATATTTATGGTGTTTATTTTGAGGCTAGATGGTTTTAGGGTTCTAGATTTGACTAGATCTCTCGCCGGTCCTTTTGCTACGATGATTCTAGGCGATCTAGGTGCCGAGGTTATTAAGGTTGAGCCTCCTGGAGGCGATGAGACTAGACTTTGGGCTCCGTTTATTGATGGTGAGAGTGTATACTTTCTATCTATCAATAGGAATAAGAAGAGTATTGTTATAGATCTGAGAACTTCTGAGGGTAGAGATATATTGTATAAGCTTGCTAGCGTTAGTGATATCTTTATCGAGAACTTTAGACCTGGGGTTGCCGAGAAGCTAGGTATAGATTACAAGACTATTAGAGGTATAAATGATCGTATAGTGTACTGTTCTATTAGAGGGTTTGGAAGTGGCAGTCCTTACGAGAATAAGCCGGCTTATGATCTTATAGTTCAAGCTATGAGCGGTATAATGACTTCAACCGGTGAAGAGGGCAGACCTCCGGTTAGGATTGCTTTCGCACTCTTCGATATGGTTGCTGGTCTTATAGCTGCAAACTCTATATTATCAGCTCTATTAGAGAGGCAGAAGAGTGGTAGGGGTAGTTATATAGAGGTTTCACTATACGAATCAGCAGTTTTTGCTATGAGTTATATTGCTATGATATATTTACTAGGAGGAGTGAAACCTAAGAGATATGGTCACGCCCATCCATCGATAGTACCCTATCAAGCTTTTCAATGCTCCGATAATAAGTGGATAGCTGTTGCTGTGACTAATGATAGGTTCTGGAATAACCTCTGTAAAGCTCTAAACCTGAGCGATATATGTTCAGATCCTAGGTTTAAGAGCAATCCTGACAGGGTTAGAAATAGAGAAGAACTCATTAAAATACTAGAAGAAATCTTTAGCAGGAAACCTAGAGATTACTGGCTAAAAATACTAGAAGAACACGACGTACCTGCAGGCCCGGTTTATGAAGTTGATGAAGTATTCGAGGACCCCCATATAAGATCATCAGGCATAGTAGGAGTAGTAGAGCATAGCAGACTAGGTCAAATAAAACAACTACTATACCCAGCATTAATAGATGGCGAAAGACCTAAACCCCGAAGAGCTCCACCAGTGCTAGGAGAACATACGATAGAGATAATGAAGGAATTAGGATACACAGAACAGCAGATACAAGAGCTGGTGAGGAGAGGAGTGATATCAACCCCATCCAGCCAACAGCTCTAACCACTTAATCTAGTATCTAATCAATACCTAGGAGTTGAAGCCTCCTCTTATAAGAGGGTGCACATGGTGTGAGAAAAACCTGTACACATAATAGTAGGAAAGTTTCCTACAAGTAAGATGGTACTGTGGATTAAGAAGAGAGCTTAGAAGTAGAATATAGAGTATTACCGGCTTGGAGAATATCTAGGAGGATTCATGAATGGCGAGTATATTAAGTATAAGGAGAGGCAAGAATTTCTAGAAATAAATAGAGGAGAAAGACAGCGTAGCACTAATGCATAGAGAGAAACATTTCAAATATAGTGCTAGCATTGACAGCTGCAGCAACTATATACATAGGAAGAAAGTTTCTTCCAAAAGATGTTAGAACTCCCATATGGAGTGTCAGGGTCTAAGAAGACCTACTATTAATAGGCAACTAACACTCTTAAAACTGCAAACACAGTGCTCAGCGAAGGAAGGAAGCACGTCTCTGCGAATTTTTCCTTGTAAAAGAATAGGCTTTCTTCTTGTTTTAAAGGATTCTTTTCAGAGCTAGAGAAAAATTACGCAGGTTGAGGTTTGAATGGTGGTGATTCTGGTAATGATATGAAGGCTATTATCTGGAGTATTAATGCTACAAGGATCAGGATCCCTCCTACGAGTACTATTAGTAGGATTGCTCCTATGAAGTATAGAAGTCCTACAGTACGGAAAAGTTCTACTCCTAGGCGGTCTGCTACAAGAGAGTAGCTTTTTCTGAGGAAGTATGTTGAGATAATCATCACTATCCATGCTAGTACTAGAAACGCTATTATAGATATTATCAAGCCCACCAGATCAAGTGATTCTAGAGCATGATAAGGCCATGTATAGGTAGGGATAGAGATCGGGGGAAGCTCTCT
>NZ_JAVZPN010000019.1:0-5555 GCF_038881575.1 Desulfurococcus sp.
ATACTCATGATGGAGAATTTGTTCTTCTTGCTGAGGACGGAGGTTTCTTCGGACCATATGAAAAAAGTGCCTACATAATGCGGGGTAAAATCTGGGCAAACAATCACGTGCATGTTCTAAAAGCTATAGAAGGAAGAGCTACTAATGAATTCTTAATGTTTTATTTGAATTTTATGGATTTAAGACCTTTTCTCACAGGTTCTACTCGACCAAAAATAACACAAAAAGACATGCTAAGGATTCCTATTCCGCTTCCACCATTATCAGAACAAAAAGTCATCGCTGAAATTCTTTCTACTGTTGATTCTGCTATTGATAGGGTTAGGAGGCTTGTTGAAAGGGCTGATAAGATTAAGAAGGGCTTGATGCAGGAGCTCTTTACAAAGGGAATAGGACATAAGGAATACAAGGAAACACCAATAGGGAAAATGCCTAAGGATTGGAGATTAGAGAGACTTTCAAACATAAGCAGTGAAATTAAAGCAGGTGGAACTCCTCTTCGTTCTAGGAGAGAATATTGGAATGGTGATATTCCATTTGTAAAGATAGAAGACATGACTAATTCGTTCAAATACTTACTAACAATCTCAGAAACAATAACAAAAGAAGGTCTCGAAAACTCCAACGCATGGCTCGTTCCAGAGAACTCATTGTTATTAGCTATATATGGAAGCCTTGGAGAAGTTGTTATAAATAAGATTAAGGTGACAACAAACCAAGCAATATTAGCTATCATTCCTCGAAACCCTAAAGATGTAGAATATCTGTACTATTGGTTCTTATACTACAAGCCAAATTGGAAAAAATACGCAAAACCAACTACACAACCAAATCTAACTAAAGAGATAGTGGAAAACACACTCTTACCATATCCGCCTTCTAGCGAAAGAGAAAAAATTGCTGAAATTCTCTCTACCGTCGACGAGTACATAAGGGTGCTTAGAGTAAAGCTTGAGCGTTTAGAGCACGTTAAGAAGTGGTTAATGGATGTTTTGCTGACTGGTAAGGTTAGAGTAATAGTTGAGCCCTCTTAGGGTGTTCTTAGTGGTTAGGGAGAAGGGCCTTGAGGACTACATTGTAAATGAGCTGATTAACCGTGGTTGGAGGTTCGTTGAGTCTTCAAGGCTTCCTAGGGATGAACCGAATAAACCCTTGTTAACGAGCATCCTGAGGATTAAGATAAAGGAGTTTAACCCTAACGTTTCAGAGAAGGATGTTACAGAGGCTATTTTACTACTTGAGACCCGTAGTACTGAACCTAAGGGGGCTCGAGAGATCTTAGAGTATCTTAAGTTCGGAGTTCCAGTTAAGCTGAGTAAGACCAGGACTTCTGCTAGATTGAAGCTCATAAATTACAATAACCCCAGTGGAAACGACTTTATCGTGTCTACCCAGGTAATTCACATAGGTGTGAGGGAGATTAGAAACGATATAGTGCTGTACGTGAACGGTATTCCGCTAGTGAACATAGAAGTAAAGAATCCAACAGACCCCAGTGTCTCATGGAAGGACGCTTTTCACCAAATTAAGCGGTACGAGGAGGCTGTTCCAGAGCTATATAAGTATGTTCAAATAGGTGTAGCTGTTGAGGCTGTTGCAAAGTACTTTCCAATAGTTCCATGGGCTAAGCCAGAATCGATACCGGTCTACGAGTGGAAAGAAGAGAACCTGGACTCACTAGACTCCACTATAGATATGTTAAGACCGGAGAAGCTACTAGATATACTCAAGTACTTTCTGTACTTTAGAATGGAGGAGGGAAGAGAGACTAAGGTTATAGCTCGATACATGCAGTATAGAGCTGCGAATAAGATAGTCGATAGAGTTCTCGGCAGGCTTGAAGGAAGAGATGCTAAGGATAGGGGGCTTATATGGCACTGGCAGGGTAGTGGTAAAACTCTTATAATGATCTTCGCAGCGATGAAGCTGTACTGGAAGCTGGAAAATCCTTCCATATTCTTCGTAATAGATAGAGTGGATCTACAGGATCAGCTATACTTCGAGAACTTAACAAAGCTAGACCTTGGACCAGAGGTAAAGCCTAAGCTCGTGGATAGCATTGAGAGGTTGCGAGAGGTTTTAAGCTTCGGAGACTACAGAGGTGAGCCCGGGTTGTTTGTTGTAACAGTACAGAAGTTCCAGCCGAGCGAGTTCGAAGAGCTTGAGAGACTTCTAAAAGCTGTCGCAGATAGCCGACCAGAGACAATAGTGAATAGAGAAGATGTCGTGGTTTTCGTAGATGAGGCTCATAGAACTCAGTATGGTGTTCTCGCGGAGCAAATGATGAGTTTGTTGAAAAGGGCTAACTACTTCGCTTTCACCGGGACACCTGTCCCAAGGAAAAACCCCCTCAAGAACACTTTTGCTAAGTTCAGTCCACCGGACGAACTGTACCTTGATAAGTACTTCATCTTAGACTCAATCTCAGACGGATATACTGTTAAAATTGCTTATCAACCAGGTCCCTTCGACTACAAGTTGGACCGCAAACTACTCGAAGAATTTTTCGAGTCAGAGTTCGACGAGCTCCCAGATGAAATGCGCACTGGAATAGAAAAAAGAATAGGTAAGGAGCTAGACATCAAGAAGTTTAAAGTGTTCTTGGAGAATGAAGTGAGAATAGACCGCGTGGCTAGATATATAGCTGGTCACTTCAAAGAAAAAATCGATGGAAGGTTCAAGGCTATGGTAGTGGCCGCTAGTAGAAAGGCTTGTGTTCTATATAAGGAGGCGTTGGACAGATACCTGCCTCCGGAGTACAGTGAGGTTGTAATGACTTTCCAGCGCCAGGAAAAGGACGAAAAAGTAGAAGAGTATAGGAAAAAACTGCTACAGAGGTACCGTTTCACCGACCCGAAGGACGCCATTAAAAAGATTATTGATCTGTTTAAAACTGAGGATAATCCAAAAATACTGATTGTAACAGACATGCTTTTAACAGGTTTTGATGAACCTAGGCTTCAGACAATGTACTTTGATAAGCCTCTTAAAGGGCATAGACTCCTCCAGGCAATAGCAAGGATTAACAGGCCATATCGAAACTTCAAGGAGTGCGGACTAGTGATAGATTTTGTGGGAGTATTCGATGAGCTAGCGAAGGCGTTCGCCATGTATGAAGAAGAGGACTTAAAAGGTGCGGTATTCGATGTGAATACTGTAATCTCAAATTTTAAGCAGACTCTGGATGAACTGCTAAAACTCATCGGTCCTAGGCCAAAAGCTGTAGCTGGAGAGAACGACGTTGAATATAAACAGACTAGGAAAAAAGCTATGCTCCTAATAAAGGACAAAGAATTGGAGAGAAAATTCATCGATAAATACAAGGTCTTGCGTAGGCTCTATGAGCTCATATACACAGAACTTGAAAAAGAAGATATATCAAACTACAAATGGCTCTCAGAGATATACACATTCTACGTGAAGAATTTTACAGGTGAAAGTTCGGAGGAGAGGCAAGCTGAAAACTACTACGCTAGGACACTTCATGCAATTAGCCAATCGTTAGAAGTCATAGAGAGACAAGCTGAGTTTGTACCATTGAATGTGGATAGCGAGTTCTTCGAGAAGTTCATTCAAGATCAAACTATTGAAAAGGATGAGAAGGTTGCCACGTTAATGATGGGTTTACTGCGGTTCAAGCTGTACGCGAGAAGCGAGCCAGCATATATTTACGTAGTTGATAAAATCGAAGAGCTCCTGAAAAAGTGGAGAAGTAAGCTTAAGACCAGTCTAGAATTATACGAAGATGCCGTGCAGTTATGGAGAGAAATTTTCTACTTGAACGAAGAGTTCAACAAACTAGGATTAACGCCTCTTGAGTTCACAATATATAGGACATTGGTAGAGGCAGGATTCAGCGAGACTATCGCAAAAAGTTTAACTAGAGAAGTAGTCGAGAAAATAGAGCCTAAGGTGAACGTACCAGGCTGGACACGCAATCCCAAGCTATTCAAGGATGTTGAGAGAGACCTAGCATTTACTATTATTCTAAAAGGTGCCAAATCAACGAAAATGAGAGAGGAAAAGCGAAAGGATCTCATAACTAGGTTGATTGAAAGGGTGAAGAATCTTGAGTCAAAACAAGAGTAGAGTTCGAACTATAGCTATAAAGTACTTGAAAAACTCAGGTATAAGGATAATTGTCACACCTCAAGGAATCGAAGTGCGATTTCCGGAGGGCTTTGATGAATCGAAAGCTATGGAGATTGTTAATAAACACAAAATGTGGATAGAGAGAAGAATGCAAGAACTCTCAGAACTAATAGAAATCTCTAAACAGCTAGAAATAATCGACAGAAACATAGAAGAGCTGAGACAAATGATTAAGACCCTCGCTGACCAAGCTATGATGGAGGTACTTGGTATCTCCAATCCTTGTAAAATTATAATGAAAAAAATGACTAGAAAATGGGCAAGTCTCAGCAGTAAGGGTGTTTTAACCATAAATAAACAAGCTCGTTTCCTTCCTGATCCTTTAATAAAATACATTGTATACCATGAAATATGCCACTTCCTGGAGAGAAAGCATAATAATAGGTTCTGGTCATGTGTTGAGAGATTTATTCCTAACTACGAGGAATTGGAAAAAACACTGTGGGCATATGAATTTAAACTAGCGGAAACGCTGGGAAGAGATTAAAGTTTTTCGCTTTTTGTTTGTATATTCATTGGGTGAACTCTTTATCACTCTTCATTTTGAAGATCCATTCAAAAGTCTCATCCTCTAGAACTCTGCTTTTTATATTTGTGCTCGTACCTAGTTCCTCAAAAACGCGAAAACTCTCTTTAAATCTGTTAAGGATAAGATGGTGTTTAGGTATTTGAGGTAGCCTTCATCTACCTCGGTGGAGCTTTTCCTACCTCGCTCTGGGATCCTCTGCTCACCAGACCTAGACCCATGATTTCTTCCGAAAATTCTTTTTTCTACAGTATCTCTTGAAGAGGCTTCTATGATACTTTACGGTCTCTGGGGTAGTCTTCATATCCGCGTCTCATTAACTTGTCTAGCCGCTTCCAGATAATTCCGAACACCTCCATAGTGATCAGGCTAAGCAATAACTTCAACCTTTCGTATTCCATCTAGGATTTTTCTTTTTAGAAGTCTCAACATTGTGGTTTTACTCACTTTAAAAATTACATGCCCCTTATCACTACAATGCTTATCCATTACCTACTAAAGGACCTTAACCATTTCTCTATAAATTTCTGTAGGTTTTGTTAAGTTATGTTATGCTTTCTTCTACACTCTCATGAAAGTCATGGAAATTTTTCCAGCAAAATAATCTCTTGGCTTTCCAAACAGCTTCCCAGGCTAGTTCAGATATTATTCAGAGATTTTAAAAAACTTAATACAAAAATAGCAGTCATACTTTATCCTCTTTGCTCAAACCCCGAGGTTCAAATTCATTGTACCAAAGATCCGCAATCTACCCCTAAAGTTGTTTCCTACTGATTATTTGATCGTTTTATAACATATGAATGCAGTCTGAAGTAATTGTTAAATAATTCATACCCATTGCTGTAAGGCCGGGGGGGCTTGGATCCCAGCCCCGGAC
>NZ_JAVZPN010000020.1:0-1518 GCF_038881575.1 Desulfurococcus sp.
TTCGTTTTAAACATTCTAAAAGCTGCATATGAAAGGTGAAAAAGGTTTGAGCGCCCCGAAGTTAAGTGATGTTGTCGAGCCCTCGCCCCTCGTAGAAACGTATAGCACGCTTCCCCCAGGAGAATATGTTGGGAGGCTAGCGCCATCCCTCGGCATGATAATAGAACATGAGCTCTATGATCAAGGGATCCAGATAAACAATGAATTTCTTGACACGGACACTTTTCTATTTATAACATATCTTAAGCCCATGGCTGATATGCTGAAAACAGTTAACGACGGCTTAAACACCCTTCACGAGGTTCCGCTGGTTGTTTCACTTGACCAAGAAATGGGCTTTGGGAAAACGCATTTTCTCACTCTTCTCTGGCACCTATATGCTCAAACATATAAGTGGAGTGAGGAGACGCTTATAAACTCACATGCCATCTTAAGCGAGGTGAAAGAAAGCGGATATAAGAGGGCTGTAGCTGAGCGAACATTAGTTCTAGCATTAGATTTAATTAGCTACCCGTTTGACTTAGATCCATACGAGACCATCTTTGAAAGCGCCGCAAAACTTATGGAACTTAAGAGAGCACCCACTGGACCTGACCCGGGATTTCTGAGGAGTTTAAAGGGCCTTAAACCCATAGAAGCTGCGAGAAGGCTAATCTCACACCTCAATGATACGCCATTATTAATAATGATTGATGAGTTCTATGGGGGTCTATATAAAGCCATTGAGGGAGGAAGTGAAAAAATCATCGAAGGCCTGTTAAGCTTAATATCATTCCTCAAGGAGGTCATAGATGCGTCGAGAGGTAGAGCCAAGCTGGTCATTATAATTTCATCGGCTAGAGAGGATGCTGAAAGATGGGATAAGGTTTCGGCAATACTCCAAAAGCAGGGTTTATTACGCTTCGTTGAGGCGGTAAATGACTTGAGGGACAGGCTTGGTAGACTTAGGCCAATAAAGCTTGGACGGATTGAAGTCGAGGATATAATAAACATACTTGTTAAGAGGCTCTTTAAATTTAAGGTCGAGAGGAGAGAGGCAGCTTTAAGAATTGAAGGGGCCCTTAAGAATGCACTAGCAGATCTTCTAGACAAAAAATCTTTAAATGATTTTATATCAAAAATCGAGAGGTATTATCCGTTTTCGCCTAGTTTAGAACACATTATAAGGAAGTTCCTTTACCCAACATTCGGTGGAGACATTCCTAGATCACAGCATATTAGAGATCTATTGAAGATCACAGCATCAGCAATATCCAAGCTTAAAAATGATGGTGAGTGGAGAGGGTGTTCTCTCATAATTCCAGCGCACATACCACCGGAGGACATTGCCAGCGTCCTTGGAGAGTCAAAGATTACAAGCGAGTGGATGAGAGCTTACCACTCATGTAAGATAGTGGCCGAAAGGGTTGATGAAGCTGAATTAAAGAAACTCCTACTCTTAATTCTCACATCTATCTACACTAAGTCTGTGACAACGAACATCACTAAACTTATAGATATGCTCAGATCGCCAAAGAT
>NZ_JAVZPN010000020.1:1616-2909 GCF_038881575.1 Desulfurococcus sp.
TCCTCTCTAGGGAAGAAATAGAGTTTAGGGGTAGCACGGTTCAAGATTTAGTGATGATGCTTGCCGGAGGAGTCCCTGACTCACTTCTGAAGCGCATTAGCGACGCTATAGGATACCTGGAGAAAATGCCCTATGTGAACTCAACAGTCTATGAGGGCATCAACTACTACATTATGTCGCTTATTCCGGGTCCAGTGGAGCTGCTAGATTCCTTCTTAAAGGAGGAGAGGAGAAAAGCTGGTCTTGAGGCTGAAGACTACAGAGCTATAACATTTTACCTCGAAGAGCACATGACTAGACAGTATTCGCTCTCTGGCTACTTTCAAAGCTTCTCGGAAAAAAAGGCGCCACCAAAAGTAATTTTAGTTGACTGGGACTATATTTCAGGGGAAACTGAGAAGCCAAGGTTTATAGATTACCTCGACCATGACGCCTTTACCATTCTCGTAGCTTCACCATGGAGCATCGCTAAAAAATTGCTTGAGGGGACTAAACCCCAAGAACTAGGTGAAGAAGCTAAATCTATCGTCGAAAAATTTAGGAATAATATATCATCCCGCCTTAACCTTTTCGCCATAGTGGTTCCGGAATTCCGTTTAGAGGATCAAAAAGAACTGTGTGAATATATAGCGCAAGTTAATGCTTCTGCAAACCTGACAGAGTACATTAAGCCGAAAGACATTAAGGAAGTTAGGCGCAGGCGGCTGGATGTAGCTAAAAGGACTCCAACATATGATTTGCTTAGAACGCTCTATGAGGATGAAAAATCTTTCGAGGATATAATGATTGAGGTTATGGACGCAATGCTTCAAAAAATAGACAACTACGCCTCTAGAACTGCAATTGCTGCAATCCAAAATTACACGGCAAAGATGATAAGCTTATTTAACACGATCATATACTACGATCCAGGAAGCAAATCCATAAAGAAGGACAGGCTTTCAATAAGTTTAGAAACAATTAAAGATCTAAGGGATTTATACGGAGAGATCCCGTCCTGGATTGCCAGCGCTGTTAGTACAAAGTGCGGAGTAAAGGGCGTTGATGACTTGAGAGCCTCTCTATTGGATTACGTGAAAAACTACGCCGCAAAATACAAGGCCGATCTATTGAGTTGGAAAAGGCTCGAAATAGATGGGAAAGTAATAAAATTTGCTTTAGGTGGAGGGTGGCCTGAAATACCATTAAAACCGAAGTCAATAAGCATTGTTGAAACAGTAATTAAAAGTTTAGGCGGATCCTATGCTGTACCGGATCCTGAGATAAACTCGATTAAGGTTTCAGTTGAAGACC
>NZ_JAVZPN010000020.1:3007-5394 GCF_038881575.1 Desulfurococcus sp.
GAGGGTGGCCTGAAATACCATTAAAACCGAAGTCAATAAGCATTGTTGAAACAGTAATTAAAAGTTTAGGCGGATCCTATGCTGTACCGGATCCTGAGATAAACTCGATTAAGGTTTCAGTTGAAGACCTAAAAATCATACTTGAGCCTGCAACTATGCCTCCTCCACCTCCACAGTCACCAGAATTATATGACGTGGTGGAAGTAAAGGGAATAAACAACGTTATGATAGGGCTTACATTAGTTACTAACCCGCAGTACTCGGATAGGATTTCAGCTGTAAGTCTTAGAGTAGATTTGAAAAAGAAGGGTTTAATTGATATCCGCCAGTGTGTAAGAGAAGCTTTTATCAACCTTGAAGTAAATAAGTTACTGAACACATACAGAAATGATATTGCTGAATCATACCTCACAGTATTCTTAAAGGAGAAGATGAAGAAGGAAGATATTATTGGCATGCTTAGAATGGTTGGCATGGATGAAAGAATAGTTGAGTTTAGGCGGAGTGGAGCATCACAATGAGCATTGATTGGCTCGACTCCCTAAACTACATGAATAATTTCATACAGGAGTTCGACAGAGCCTTCAGAACCTCTGCGAGTTTGGAGCCGTTGGAGATCTACGAGCAAAGTGCTTTAACCTGCTTTTACTCAGCATATAAAGAGGGAGCCTACCGCAAAGTTTTATCAAATCCCCTTCTTGAGGGAGCCATAAATGCCTGCGGTCGCTTCATAGGCGCTGCCAATAGACTATCCAGCACTGCTCAATCAATGTCGGGTCAAACAATACTATATTCCATTAAAAGAATAGAGAACTTCACGAAAATCTCAAAGAAAAAGACTTTCCTAATACTCTGTGACTGCCTTTCACTCCCAGAATACACACTTATTTTCACGGAGTTTGCCGATAAGGTATCTTTCAGAGATATGTTCTTCATGATTAATCCTGGGGGGAAGACGAAAACCTTCGAGTTTCTGGCCGAGAACTATTTGAACGTGGATTATTCTAAGGAACCTTCTTTAGAAGATATTGCTAATGGATTAGCTAGAAAACTTAACTGCTCAGAGCAAATGTTATTCAGAGATATGGATAGATTGATTCACAAGTTCGAGAAAGTTGGTTTCACAAGTATACGAAGCATGGTTGAGACATTTTATGAGAGCATTTCCAGACTTGTAGCAAGGATAAAAGCTCTTTCAACGAGCTACACGGTACTCTTATTAACAGATCATGGATATGATGTCATGTTGAAAAACGGGAGGATTTACCCATACCACAAGTGGAGCAGGGAACCAAGTTTAAGCATAATTGCACCGGCGCTTATATTAGGGTGAAAGGGGTTGGAAAGGCATAAGGGAGAATACTATGTAATCTATTACGGGTCAAGAAACCCAAAGAGGTCTGTGCTCGGTGTCAAATTTCCAAGCTTAAAGTCACCTCTATACATAAAGTTGGGAGGAGAGAGAGCGAGAAATTTATACAAGCACATAATTTTAACGCTTGACAACCTTGGGATACCTTACTCTACTGAAAAGGAAAGTCTTCATGAAGTCTTAAGGGTGCCATGGGCAACCGGACTTGCAATAACCATATTTCTACTAGCAATATACTCTAAGCGTAAACCATTAGCTTACGCACATGTTCTAGACAAAATGCTGACTGGCAGCATGCCGCTAGCAAGGCATCTAACAAACATGACTGAGATAGCGCTAGACCTCTCAGAATATCTTGGAAACACAAGAGACAAACCTCTAATCACACACAAAAGCGCTGCAACAATATCTAAAATGATGGTAACTTTAATAAATGCCCTTCATATATGATAAAATGCGCTTCTTTGTTATATTCACCCAATCTATTTTAAATTTTAAGAAGGCAGCTAATGATCCCTGCTCTGCTAAGTCGTGGAAAAAATCCCGCGCGGGTTCAAATCCCGCCCCCGGCGCCTAGTCAGCTTTTCAGAAAGATATAGCTAAATGAGTTTGATTGCCCTTTTCTTAATTATTTCTGTATAGCTTGGACAAAAGTACATTGCAAAAGACATTTAACATCTCAGTTCAAGACTCTCCAGGTTGGCTAAGGAGGGCATTATTAGAAGTGCAGCCCCTGCTAGCAAGCTCCGCTATCCTAAAAGCGAAGTTGAGAAGTTGTGGAGAAGTTAAAAGCTACAAGAACCGAGGAAAAGCTGAAGCACAAGACATTAAGACAGTGCTCATAGATAATGCTTAGCAGGAAAAAGGTGGCTGTTAAGATTTATAA
Organism: Desulfurococcus sp.; assembly: GCF_038881575.1. Classification (GTDB taxonomy): domain Archaea; phylum Thermoproteota; class Thermoprotei_A; order Sulfolobales; family Desulfurococcaceae; genus Desulfurococcus. The sequence continues at coordinate 5,266 of NZ_JAVZPN010000020.1, forward strand.
CTGCATATATTAGGATATAGCTGGGGTTACCCCCTTGGGTAACTGGTATAAAGCTCTACTTGAGGTGTGCCTAGTCTCCCTAATTCTAGCTTTTGCATCTTGGCTCCTAGAGGCTTATTTAAGCGGCAT
>NZ_JAVZPN010000021.1:0-5189 GCF_038881575.1 Desulfurococcus sp.
AGAGTTTAATGTTGTAACTGTGGAGGAGTGTGATAAGGCGAGGATTATTCTGCAGGGTCCATGGGGTGTTAAAGACCTTGGCTTAGGCGAGGGTAGACATAAACTAGAAGTCGTCCTTCCCGAAGGTGTCTACGAGGTTAAGTACACGTTTATCTGCGGAGAGCACAGTTATGAGGACTCATTCAAGGTTGCATCCTCTAAATCTCTACCAACAGGTCCTAAGAGGCCTAACACACTGAAGCTCGGGTAGCCCTATGAGTGACTTGTTCGCGAAGATTAGAAGGGTTTTCGGAGAATACGCTGTCGACAAGAGCCTGCTTCAGGTAGCTGAGATATCCAGGCTTCCAGGCTTTGTAGCAGAATACTTGATGGCTGAGTTCTCCCAGATGTACCCTAGTGACTGGCAAGAGAAGCTGAGAGAGAACGACGAGATAGAGTGGGTTTTCGAGAACGGAACAGTCTACATTAGAAAAGCACGAGGTGAGCAAAGTGGTTAGATGCCCCTACTGCGGGTTCGATGGAGAGCACAGTCTTCTCAAGACCTGGAGATACAGCTGGTGGAACGTGTACCTCTACGAGTGCCCACAGTGCAAGGGAAGGTTCAGGTACCAGGTAGACCCTGAGGGCAAGAAGAAGAGTTATGTGATTAGGCTGGGGTCGAAGAAAAAAGCACAGGTGAGCAAGGTAATCAAATGTCCCTTCTGCGGCTTCGAATCCGGTTTAAACGAGTTCAAGGAGCTGCGAGAGCCCTGGAGCTACAGCTTCTATGAGGTTAGAAGGCTCGAGTGTCCTAAGTGTAAAGGTGTGTTCAACTACTACTATACTACGAGGGTGTTTCACCGAGAGATAAGTGTTCCTCGTTCACGATTAAAATGAGACCGAGGGCTAGGAGGGATAATTATGAGCCATCGAGAAGTTGATACGTTTAATTGGTTTACTGAATGGAAGTCACACAATGACTCGTGGGTGCCGAAAGTTATTATTGGAGACGTGCGAAAAGTGATACCATTATTGCCTGATAATTACGTAGACTGCGTTGTGACATCTCCCCCTTACTGGATGCAGAGAGACTATGAACATCCTCAGCAAATTGGGAGAGAGAGCTCTCCCGAGGAGTATACGCGCGAGATCGTGAAAGTGTTCGAAATGCTTAAGCCTAAATTAAAGAAGACTGCCACAGTATTTCTAAACGTGGGCTACAAATACTACAATGAAGAGTTGCTCTTGATTCCCGAGATGATAGCGTTAGAGATGCGTAAAACAGGATACATGCTTAAGAACAAAATAATATGGTACAAGCCGAACGCGATGCCAACCCCTTCTCGAAACAGGCTCAACAACATGTACGAGCCAGTCCTAGTATTCATTAAAAAAGAGTCGAAAGAATTTTACTACTTCAACCTGGAGGAGGTCGGAGAAAAACCGAAAACACTTCAAGATTTCCTCTCGAGAATTACGTCAGTAAAGCCCGAAGACTACCTGGGACTCAGAGTAGTGGACTCACTAAGGCAACGACAAACGAGAGAAGGCAGAGTCGTGGGTGTGAGATATCATGGAAGAAAGGTCTACGAGGTTCTTGTTAAATGGACTGACGGAGAGCTTGAGTATCTACCGATGGGGGATTTAACGAAGGACTACCCCGAAGAAACGACGTACACGTGCCCATACTGCGGAAAGAGCCTTAGCAACTGGGACGTGGTTCTCTCCATTGCGAACTATGAAAAGATTATTTGCCCTCATTGTGGAAAATACTACCCTAGCGGAGTCTTTCCATATCCAAACATTACGAATAATAACAGAGAATTGGTTGTGTCAAAAGAGCTTGTAGTTCAAGAGGTCGAAGAAAAGAAATATCTGACTAAAGCACCTAAATCCAGTAAATACATGATTGTCGAGAGAGTAATATCTGCGTCTCCCGCGGGAAGGTTGGCTTTAACTGGTGAGTACCTGGTCGTTAAGAGGAGGTGGAGGGTTCCTCAACCATTAATCTCCTTCTACTTAAAATACTGGAGGGAGCTACGTGGAGTATCAATTAAGGAGATAGACAACTTTTTCAACTACAAGGATACAGCGGGACATTGGTTTAGATACGACTTCGGTGAATGGGGAAAAGGAGGTTCTCTGCCTAGACCAAGTGATTGGACTAGACTCAAAGAATTACTTCGTTTCGACGATACATACGATAGTCTTCTTAAAGAAGTGATCCTAGGGTTTTCAACTGTGAAATCCCGCGAGTTGAAAAACCCTGGAGATGTGTGGAGCATTAAACTTGAGCAGTATCCTGGAGCTCACTTTGCGATATTTCCGAGGGAGCTTGTCGAAAAAAGCATCAAGATAGGATGCCCGATCAACGGCGTAGTCTTGGACCCTTTTGCAGGTTCCGGAACGGTTGGCGAAGTCGCATTCAAGTTAAGGAGAAAGGCTATGCTCATCGAGTTAAAGAAAGAGTATGTAGAGCTTATAAAGAATCGTTGTAATATGATTGATTTGTATCCGAGGGAGGTTTATTGATTAGCGATATACTGTCGATGCCTCATGTGTCTTGCAATAACACACAAATATCTATTGAAAAACTCGAGTACTACTATCTTACCCGACTAGACGATCTAATATATTCAAATATACAAGAAATAGTTTCATTGTTCGCCAGAAGATTTAAACTATACAACTATTGGAAAAACTTTCTCAGTACTGGGTCAAAGAGGCTCACTGATCTCGGGATAGGTGCGGAGAGAGTTTTCTGGAAAATAATTGCGAACTCATTTCCAACCTGGAGCCCAGTGCCATTACTCATTGGCTCAAATCTGTTCTTCGAAATCGATGACGCGTTTGTACATATTGATATTAAATCTGTGTATGTAGATAACCTGCGCGATTACGAAGGATTAGTAGAGGTTGGAGACGCGCAAACAAGTTATCCCATGAAAAACAAATGGGGGGCTCAACAAGAGTTCATGCCGAAGATTCAGCCTACTTACATCATTGATAACCGGGTAAAATATTCTTTAACCTACTTTATACAGATTATCTACGAAAAGCCAGAGGAAATCATCAGCAAAAATCTTGATCCTGGTCCAGTGGCATTGGTTCTGATCTCGTTGCCCAATGGCAATCTATATGACGTTTATGGCGAAGACATCGTAAAGTATCCTAAAAGTTATATAACGAAGAATAAACAGAGAGTAAGACCCGCTAATTACAGATATTACTACTCCGAAAAGCCATGCTATATTTGTTTACAGTCGATTCCAGAGCTGACTTGCACTTATAGAGTCAGAGTCTACTTCAACAAGAAATACATTGGTCATAAGGTCTCCGTAAAGTCAGATTCATCCTGGAGAACGATAAGAATCTCGCCAGAAGTAATTGTGAGCCTCAAGTCTGAGGAGTGTAATGGGCAGAAGTGCTACATCAAATATTTTTAAAATACAATTTGCAATTCACAAAAATTCACTAGTCTTCTGAATAATCAAAAATGACGGGCGTTTTCACCATCAGCTTTCTCGAGAGAAAAGTGAAAAGTGTATACTTGATAGGGTTCCCTACTAACTAAACTATGTTTTTATCTATGACATCTTATGGGGGTGTTTTGTGATAACGATAAAAATGAACATTAAGGTGTTCACGTACTATTCAGAGGCTGTTTACACACTACTAGGATTACACACTGTACGCGACTTGGTGACTACATACCCGTTTGAAGGAGCAGTGAACAGAACTTCAGCTATAGTTGTTGAGAAGATCTGCGAGATAAGGGATATCAGTAACTCGTAAAGATGCCTCGACTCAGCTAAGCTAGTAGAGGAGAATAGAATGATAAAGTATGTGATATGGGTTAGCGAGAAAGCTGTGCCAACTGATATGCAGCTGGAAGAGGTCCTGGAAACCTTTAAGAGGTACAAAGCGGTGATGACACCAATAATCAAGAAAGATCCCTCAAGTCCCTGGATGCAAGTTATAGGAAAAAAGTGTTGATGTACATCAGGAAGCTAGTTGGTGAATCACCATAAGAAGCATATGTGAATGTATTAGCCGCGTTAAACCGTGTTTACTATGTGAAAATCAAGGAGAGACTACCTGGCGGAAAGCTAGTGATAACCAATCCGCCTGAACCCGGGCAGAAGAAGAAGGTTAAGCAAGTAGAAGTCGTAGTCGAGCCAGACCACATTTACCCGCTGATCAGGGGACGGGATGTAAAGAGGTAGTACGTGGATTATAGGGACGGAGACATCATTCTAACACACAACCCTGGAACCAGGCAACCACTAACTAGGATCGAGCTACAGCAAAAATATCCAGGTGTATATGGATACCTCTACCAGTTCAAAGAGGACCTTAAGTCTAGGTCTATAAAGCCCTTCCTCTCTCTAAGAGATGCGATCAGGAAGGCGAAAAGCGAGGCGGAGAAGCAATGGGCATCAAGTAGGCTTGAAGAGATTTTCTACATAGTCGACAACATAGGTTCATACACCTTCGCTCCATACAAGGTCGCCTGGAAAGAGGTGTCCGCAAGAATGGGGGCTGGAGGATTCCATGTAGCAGTTGTAGGGTCTCTTAACGATAAATACCTGGGAAGTAGAGTAGTAGTGCCAAACCACACGGTTGTAATAGTGCCAATGAATAATGAGACTGAAGCGCACTACCTCAGTGCCGTGCTGAACTCCAGCATAATAGCATTTGTTGGAACCTACATGCCTGTTAAGGGCTTAGAGAACCTAGCTATTCCTAAGTTCAACCAAAATAATTCTGTGCATGTAAAGCTAGCTGAGCTCTCCATGAGAGCTCATGAGCTTGCCAAGTGTATTTACGCTAAAGTTAAACCCGACTATTGCGGTAAACTCAGGAACCCTGAAGAAGAGCTCGCGAAAGTTGAGGAGGAGATAGATAGGTTGGTTGCAGAGCTCTATGGCATGCCCGAGGACGCATTGCAGGACATCAGGGGGCTGTTGGCAATCTTAAAGGCTGAGGAGGCTCCGGAGGAAAGTGAGGTAGAGGATGAGGTATTGAAGCCATCAATAGAATTTCTCAAGACTGATGTAGTTGCCGGTCAGAGAGACTATATAGAGTTTAATGTTGTAACTGTGGAGGAGTGTGATAAGGCGAGGATTATTCTGCAGGGTCCATGGGGTGTTAAAGACCTTGGCTTAGGCGAGGGTAGACATAAACTAGAAGTCGTCCTTCCCGAAGGT
>NZ_JAVZPN010000022.1:0-5157 GCF_038881575.1 Desulfurococcus sp.
AAACACTACCAGCAAAACCCGAGACGATGTTGTAATCTTTTAGTTTTCCTACAGCATCAATAAGTTTTGCTGCATCGGTCTTGGGATTGCATCACCCTTGGGGGCGTTCAGGGGCACCCCTAAACCCCCACATCTTAAGTATCTATGAAATAGGTTTATACATGCGATTACAATTTCGAAAGCCTCGCCCTTTAGGGCGGGGATGGTGTGGTATGGTTTATAAGCTCTGTATTCTCTAATGTGTTCTTAGGGTAGCCGTGGAGGGTGGCTCTCGGACATTGTTTGAGTTTAGGAGCACTAGGCATGCTAAGTACTGGTGTGGCTATCACTTCGTGTGGATTCCTAAGTACCGCAGAGATATACTGGTAGGTAATGTTGCTGAATACACTAGAGAGGTGCTGAAGCAGATACTTCTTGAGCTTGGTTGTGAACCTATAGCTATCGAGGTGCTACCGGACCATGTTCACGTGTTCTGCTCATGCCCTCCACGGCTATCCCCCGCATATGTGGTGAACTACCTCAAAGGTAAGAGTGCTAGGAGGATACTGCAGAGGTTCCCGGAGCTGAAAACCGATGCTACTAGAGGTAAGCTATGGTGGTTGCCCGTGTCCATTAGCTAGGCTGTTTTAGTTGTTTTGGTTGTTTTGGTTTTTCTGGACATGGGTTCATCCCACCTGTTTATCCCCTTTCTCCCCGCCTGCGGCTCCAGGGGGTCGCTATGCTCCCCGGAGCCATCGGCGAAGAGCGGTTCACAGAGCCTCGTCCCTCGCCAACGGCTCATCAGCTCACAGGCTCCCAGCAACTAAAACACGTGGATGCTTATATGCCTTTACGTCGAACTCATGGAAAAAACTCAAATAACCAGAAAAACCAAAAACTAAACAACATATAGGCAGTCCACATCTACGACCTAGTTTGCGTGAGGAACAGCGGGTCGAGGTGCGCCGACCTTCTGCTCACGCGTCCTACCGAGGTGCTGGCGTCTCTTGTATCTCTATACGGTGGAGATAAGGAGAGCGCAGTCATAGCTTTCACGCTCGTGTTCCTGAAACCTCTCGAGAAAGTCCTCGGCGCTGAAGATCTATCGGATCACCTACTTGAGCTAGTGAAGACCGGTGAAAACCGGGAGTTCATCGAGGCAATCGCCAAGGCTCTGTCTTCATCTAAAACTGCGGAATCTAACCTCCTCTTCACTCTAGAAGGGTTATAGGTTATTAGCTCTAAAACATTACCAAGCATTATTGATACCGTTGTTGATGATAATTATTATGCTGTTGATGCTTATGCCGTATCAACCCCCGGCAAGAGAGGAACATAACCCCCGTATAGGGGGTTCCTAGAAAACAAAACAAACTAGGGATGTACCCATTCCAAGTTATCGCTAGGAGTACGTTCAACGAGGTTCTCGGCACCATAAACCTAGTGCTCGTCATAATGCCGCATAGCCTCCCAGTAGAGGTAGTGAATTACCTGCACATACTGCTAAGCTACTATAATATATTTAGACTTTCATCAATGGGATACAGTACGTCATCTGGTTCCTCCTAAGCAGCTTTCTACGAGATAGAGGAATGAGCTTCATCGACATAAAGGCCATCTACGAGTTCTTCAAACGCAGGGAGGTGAGCAACGGCACGGTCGGAGACCTCATCGAGATGATGGCGAACAAGGGAATAATCGTGAAGAGGCAGGGCAGGTACTACACCGCTGTAGACGATGAGGAGCTAATCCTAGAGCTAATAGATGCTAAACGGGTTAGAAGCGGCCGGAAGGGTGCCAAACAATTGCTAGAGACACTTGCCACGGATTCGGAAGCAGAAGGCAGAGGCACCGCAAGGGAGAAGACCATTCCACTAGCTGTCAAGAGGGTGCTTCGCATTGCTGAAAGGCTAGTAGAGCAGGGTCAGACACGAAGAGCGCTGGGGCTAATACAGCACACCCTCGTAGGCACGCGGGAGAATGGAAGATGGGTACTGTGGATTGACGACATATTCATCTACTGGGAGAAGAAGGCTAAACCCAACTACCACTACTTCCGCTCCGAAAGGCTAGCGGAAATACTTCGGGATATGGGCTTCAGGCAGGAGTTCGTACACGTGCAGCCAGTAGGCGGCCTAATAAAGGCGTGCTTCCATGACAGTTACAGAGAAGCGAGGAAAATACACTACATACTTAAAACCATGGGACGGCTAGCTTAGGGATCGCCACTAATACTATATATAGCTGTCTACCCCGATAACACCGGGGGATTTAGGCTAGAAACCATCTATGGAGAGTTAGTAGCAGAGGTAAACTACAACCCCGCACAAGCACGTGCAATTACCAAACACCTCGTTGTGCCCGAAGAACACGTGAACAAGAAGAACGACAACACCTACTTCAAGTACCAGCGGTAAACCCCGAGAGCTATTCTCTCAGCGGAAAAACACAAGACCATCACACCCATAGCTATATCGTATAAATATTCATTTCAAGCAACACTCCAACATTCAAATCTGTGGAAACCAGTGGTGTAGGCTATGAGGAGTGGAGAGGGAAGTAAATATAATAGGCATACGAAGGCCTGTAGTAAAAAGCATTGCTATAGAGGGAAAACAAATACTGTCATAAAAGTTTTTTAACTTTCTTATCTTAACTTTATAACTTGGGGTGTAAAGTTGTTCTCTATGATTAGGCTAAATAATAAGGTTAGCATAGTGTTGATTGTCATAGGCTTGTCAATAATTGGTGGTTTGATATATTCATCTGCAATTGCAAGCAAGGAAAATAGTGTAATCCCGAAAAGCGACGTTGAAGCTGGTATTGATTTGCAACTCCTTAATAAATGGAGCTTCATAGTTGTAGAACACAATAGCAGTGTGCTGTACAAAAACCTGCAGAAAATCTTGACTTATAAGAACATTAACGCTTCGACAACAAGATGTGGTAGTGTATCCACGCTTGCTGGTAGCGAACTTTGGAAGCCGTCTATAGTCATATTGAATCTGTTAGACGAGGAGGTGTTGAAAGAGATAAATTCTTCTGCTAGAAACATCGATGTTCTTCGTGGACTTGCACGAGGCAGCAACTACATACTTTTTGTAGCAAATGATTCAAGAGTAATTCAGAGTATTAGTAAATTATTTGACCCACCACTCAGCTACATTAGCGAATCTAGAGTTACAATCACAAAACAGTATAAAGATGGAAGAGCCGAAACCATATCACAGAATTTGTTAATCGTTGTAGGCAGGACATATAGGAACATAGATGGGCGGCTAGTTCCAATCGATTTTACAGGCACAGTGCATATCGACGACTTCAACAACATAGATGATGCAATCCAAAAGGCATTGCTTAATACCCTAATGTTAGTTGTAAAAGCAGAAAATGATTTAGTACCTGGGAGGTGAAGGGGTGAGTATGATGAGGGCGATAGGCAGAGCGCATCTGTCGGTTCTGCTAGCTCTTTTAGGCCTGTTAGCAATACTATGCTTGCCTGATGTAAATGCTGGTGTGACACAACAAAATTGGAATTTGATATTGGTTGGTTATGGCTATCAAAGTAGTTCTTATGGTAACATATATTATTACTATGAAGTATATAAATTCGCTGGATATACACAGGCTGGATATCATGAATGGTATGCAGTGTATTTGAGAGATATTGTCGATCCTGTAAATCCCTCAAGCAATAATGATGGATTTACTGTTGCTGGAAAAGCAGGTCAAAGTGCTACTGGTGGAGGCGTTGGCCCATATATCTATGATAAATATGGTGTCTTTGGCATTTACAACTTCGAAAGCCTCGTCCTTTAGGGCGGGGAGGAGGTCAGCCCGCGTCCCTCCAGCCACTCCTTTATTTCTTTCACTCTCCTCTCCGGGGTATCGCTGTCGACCACTATCTCCCTGGCGCCCACCATGGAGTAAAGCTCGCGGTAAAGTGCCAGCTGGGCTTCGACGAGCTCTCTCAGGATCACCCTTGCCTCCCCTTCACGGGGACCCGCTTCGCGGAGTATCCTCTTTATCTCGCTCACCTTGTACGTCTCTATACCTCTCCTGCAGTCAAAACCATAAGCAGACAACGCCTTTTCAAGCTCCCTGATCCTCCTCCTGAGTTCGCCTATGGAAGCAGGCTCTTCTTCCACAGCGTTCACCGCCAGCGCCTCACGCAACTGCTTCGGGTTTTCCGTAGCTGACCTCCTCCCCGCCCTAAAGGACGAGGCTTTCGAAGTTGTAACTTTTTCCTCCTCCCCCATCTACTTGTGTATATTACATATTATATAATATTTAGTATACTACATATCTTACTTGCTTGTTCTAGGGGCGAAAAGTTTATAAGGGGCTTTTGACATATCATAAACATGGGTGAAACACACATGTCCCAATCCCAAACCCAGGTTCAAACCCAAACCCAAACTACGAAGAAATATAAGTTGGTCGATATGAGAGAATTGTGCAAAGTCCACGGGATACCATACGACAACGACGTCGACGTCAATCCAAGCGAGTTCATCTTCATCGACGAGCACGGAGGAGAAACCGATTTCATCGGGTTCTTCGAGGGCACAACACTACTTGCTATGTACGAAGGCTCTGGTAAGCTCTACGCGATCGTCGACATACCCTCGCCGCCTTCTTCGCATAGTGTTGAGCTCTTAGTCTTCGAGAGAGTCCAGTAGATCTTTTTTTCTCCGCTACGTCATAGGCGTGGGTGGTAAATACATGTCCCAGGTCCAAATCCCGATAAAGATAGAAGTTAAAAGGGAAAACGCGCCTGAACTATACAAATTCATCGACCTCTACCTCACTCCGAAGAGGTTCATGACCGTAACCGAGTACCAGAGGTTGATAGGATCGTGGCCCGGTAGACTCATAGACCTCGTCTTCAGGGACACGTGCGACGTTATCTTCGAAGATGAGGAATGTCCAGTCGACGTTGATAAGATAAGAGAAGAGATATTCGATGCCCTCGCAAACTCCCCCGAACTCGAACAACTAACAGAGGAACTGGACGTGGACTGGGCGGGTATAGATCCACGGGACAACGACATACACGTGGACGACAAGATAGTGATCGTGCCGGTACTTAGGTTCGATGACAGGAAAGATGAGCGTGCGGGCTGGAGGTGGATCGGGATCTCAACGCGGCCCTCAACCTGCGAAACTACGGGTTGG